>JAJQEI010000047.1:0-54573 GCA_021201755.1 Ruminococcus sp.
TTTATTATATTGAAACAACAGTTTATAATTATAGCGGTAATATAGCAGGGGATATAAATAGCGTTATTCCCAACGTGGTCAGCGGCTATATCGAAGTTGTGGATGATACTGACGTTCCCGCCGGAACGGACGTGACAGACTTAGATCCCTCGTCCGATATGAGTACGGCTAGTCAGATCTATGCAGGCGAAGCTTATCGCTTTGACGTCGATGGTGGTTCGGCGAATGAAAAGTATTTCTACTTTATCCCGGAGGAAACCGGAAGCTATACGTTCTATACGGAAAGCGACGTGGACATGGTTGGAAAGCTTTATGATTCGGATGGTACACTGCTCATAAGCGACAACGACAGCGGCGATAACAATAACTTCTATATCAGCGTAACGTTAGAAGTAGGTGAGATTTATTATATCGGTGTACGTGGCTATGACACAAGCGATACGGGTACTGTCATATTGTATGTGACGGAAGAAACGATAGAATATGAATACGATTTGAAATTAGATACAGAATATAACATCTCTCTCGATGGAGAAATGAAATGGTATCGGTTTATTCCGGAAGAGACAGGAATTTATAAATTTTATACAACCTATGGCACAAGTTATTTAGATACATATTGTTATTTGTATGATAGTGCAGGAGAATATATCGCATACAATGACGATGGTGGCGAGGGTTATAACTTTAGATTGATGTATACGTTAAATGCAGGTGAGATTTATTATATCGCTGTAGGTGCATTTGATAGCGGCAAGGCGAATTTATACGTCACACGGCAGCTGTCGGAATATAAATATATGATTCTGGACGACGGCACGATTGAAATTACCGATTATTACGGAAGTGCAGCCGACCTAGAAATTCCCAGCGAGATTGACGGATATACGGTGACAAGTATTGGAGAATCGGCATTTTATGATTGTGAAAGTTTAATTTCTGTCAGCATTCCAGACAGCATGACAAGTATTGGATATTATGCTTTTGAGTGGAGTGGAAATTTGACTTCTGTTGTTATACCGGAAAGCGTGACAAGTATTGGGTGGGAACCGTTTTATGGCTGCTACTCCTTAACCGCAATTATTGTTGACGATAATAATTCCACTTACAGCAGCATAGACGGCGTTTTATTTGACAAAAATCTGGAGACGCTGATTAGTTGTCCTTGGGGCAAAGAAGGAGAATATGCTATTCCAGACAGCGTGACGAGCATTGGGGAAGGTGCGTTTTATAGTTGTGAGTATTTAACTTCTGTCGTTATTCCAGACGGTGTGACAAATATTGGGGGTATGGCGTTTGAGTATTGTTACAGTCTCACCGACATTACGATTCCAGACAGCGTGACGAGCATTGGTAGTGATGCTTTTGGTTGGTGTGAAAATTTAACTTCTGTTGTTATATCGGACAGTGTGACAAGTATTGGGAATGGGGCGTTTTATTACTGCACTAGTCTCACCGACATTACGATTCTCGATAGCGTGATAAGCATTGGGTCTGAGGCGTTTGAGTGTTGCTACAGTCTCACCAGCATCACATTTTTAAATCCCGACTGTGAGATTTACGATTCCGCTTCGACAATTTGTAATGGCTGGGAAGATGTTTACGATGATGACGGTTATTATAGTGGCGATTATTGTTATTACAACGGCGTTATCTACGGTTATGATGGTTCTACCGCTGAAACGTATGCCGAAACATACGGATATACTTTTGTTTCTCTAGGTGAAACACCTGCCCTTTCCACCGGCGACCTCGACGGCGACAGTGAAATCACTGTTTAGGACGCTTATCTCTGTCAGTGTGCTTTTGCGAACGCTGCCGCAGGGAAAGGCTACGGCTTGACGGATGCACAGATGATTGTCGCAGATGTGGACGGAGATGGGAATATCACCGTACAGGATGCCTACTACATCCAACAGTACTACGCACAATCTGCCGCAGGAACTAGCCCCACTTGGGACAAGATTCTTGCGATGTAAGTATTAGAAAAAATAAAAAAAGACGCCGCCTGTACCACTGAGGTATGGGCGGCGTTTCGCAAAAACTCAAAAATTCCACAAAATTCTTGATAATTGGCGAAAAAAAGTGTAGAATAAAGATGGATGTTATTTTATCAGACCTATTGGAGGGATTATGTATGTTTTGTAGAAAATGTGGCGCAACGGTTAACGAAAATGGAAAATTCTGCCCCAGATGTGGGACGGGAATCAGACGGATTACGCCTCAGCCGACCCCGACGCCCATACCTACTCCTATGCCCACACCTACACCCACGCCGAAGCCGCCGAAAAAGAAAAAGCACTACCGCCTCGTGGCACTGCTGACCTCCGCTGCGATTCTTCTCGGTGCGTGCGCAGGCGTTTTCGTGTTTAAGGATGAGATTCTAGCTTTGATTACTGGATATGAGGATGTGTATTCGGTAGCTAATGATACAATACATAATGCTATTGTAGATGAAAATTTTCAAAATGCAGAATTGACAGAGTGACAGGAAATTATTCAGGAAGTTCTGGATGAATTGGAATTAGATGGAGAAATTGAAGCCGTTTCGATATCTTATCAAGAAGATGATGCACTATTCTGCTTTTCATATTCAAATGGTGCATATGGTGGGGTGATGTTGGAAGAGTTTAGTCCATATTATGCTGGAACAGATTCCTCTTATATGGAATTTGATGATGATGGCGTGGCAGATTTTGATTCATATGATCCTTATGTAACATTTGATGATACGATAGAATATCCCTATGAAGAAACTGATCTGTCTGCTTTGATTATGTATGGGGCTGGTAAAAATGACGAAAACGATAGTTATTATAGATATTTAAAATTTCTTTATGAAGAACAAGAAGTGTGGAATGCTGAAAATTTGAAAACAGATATTGATGCAGAATGTACAGTTGCAGATTTTTGGACAGAATTATCTGGTTATGATTTTATAGCAATTTAAGAACATGGGAATTTTACTTATGGAAATATACCAATGCTTTGTTTATTAGAGGACGTAAACTATAGTGATTTTTCAGCAGAGAATTATATAAAAAACCATTCAGAAACGCAGGCACTATACGACGATTTGGATTCTGAGCGAATTGCTATGGTGAGTACAACGAGTGGGGAATGTAATTATTGGATTTTTCCTAGTTTTTTTACTTATTATTATGGGAAAGGGAATAGCTACGGCAATACATTAGAAAATTCGATTATCTGGATTAGAAGTTGCCTTGGCTATAAAAATGATGATTTGGTAAAAATTCTTTATGAATGTGGCGCAAAAGCTATTATTGGTGCCAATGACTCTGTGTTGATTACATATAATTTCTATACCTGTGATGCTTTTGTTTATTCATTGCTATATGGAAACACAGTGCAGAAATCGCTTGATTTTGCAAAAGAAATATGGGAAGAAAACGATTATGAATTTTGGCTCAAATATGCAAATACGTATTTTGGAGCTTATGAAGGAATTGATTTCCAAGTGGTAGTCCAAGAAAAAAAAGATGCACCAGCCGAATTTGATGTTTACGGTGATAAAAACGCCACCCTCGTCACCCTAACCGTCGAAGCGAAAGCTTCTTTAGGAATCGAAGAGGAGGACACGAACGGCACGCTCTCCGGCATAGTCACGGACGAATCTGGAAACCCGATCGAGGGTGCAACAGTTACGGCAGTTTCTACCTTGAGCGACATTCTCGCCAATCAGACGGCGACCACCGGAGCAGACGGTTCGTATGAAATCACGTGTGATGTGGGGAATTACAAGCTCAAAGTGACGGCGAACGGCTATGATGATTATGAGAGTGACGATGTTTTGAATGTGGAAACGAAACTGGATACTTTAGTAGATACAATCGTTTTAACAGCGTCTGCGGAAGTTCCTGATATTGTTCAAGCTGTTTTAGACAATGAAGATTTATGGCTTGATACAATAAACGGCGAAACCATCATTGATGGCTACAACGATTGCTGGTTTCAAGATATGGATATGGACGGCGATGTGGAATTTATCGTTGGTGGCTATATAGGAGGTGTGACTTCGTTTGATGGAACCAGTATATATAGTCATGATTTTCTTATTTATAATTATGTAGATGATGAATTGGTTTGTATGGGTGGATTTGCCTTTTGGGTCGGTCTTGAGGATGAATACGATGGTTTCCCTTGTCAACTTTACAAAAACAGCGATACTGGAGAATTTATATATTTAAATTCAAGCATAGATGACGTAGCAAGAGAAAAACAGTATTATTTAGAAGAATTAGAATTTTTAAGTGATGCATCATATCAAAAAAATACTGTTGTGACCATTAAAGTTGCAAGTGATGGTTCGTATACCTATTATTTCGGTGATGATACGGTATCGCTTTCAGAAATGTTGAGTGACTACGACGCCTACTTCGCCAACTTAACGCCTTATCAAACCACCGTACAGACAATCCCGTGTTCGGTATCCTCTGCCGATCGGGACGGCTATTACGACACTATGTCTGACGAAGAAAAGCTTGCTGTCTTGACAGAATCCTACAACGCATGGAGCTATACTGAAGATGACTCTGTCGAACAGCCGCTGGCAGATGTGGTTGACGAGCTGAGAGATGATGCGACTGAAGATACTTCGGCGTCTGAAACATCGAGTGCCAAAACAGAGAGTGAATTAAAGGACAGCATTGCTGCGTATGGCGATATCGTCGGATGGGAGTATGTGGACTATGACGGCGACGGACAGAAAGAAGCGTTTGCTGTAATTGGTGGCGAAGAATTAGGCTATACAACTTTGATTGCTGTTTATTTCATCGATTCCAGCGGTGCAGTGACGCAAATGCCCGGGGATTTTCTTCATGGGTATATTTATAGTTCGTCTTATACAGAATGTGAAGGAAAAGGCTTTTTCACGTGTGCTACTGAATCCGGTGGTTTAGGTTCACAAGCACTTCTATATAGCGTAAAAAACGGAACGCCATACGAACTAGATATATCTAGAGAAATCTATTGCTTTTGGGAAAAAGATGGTGTTTACTATACGGGTGAGTTAGATTATTCATCTGGCGGGCTTGGCTATAAATACATCGAACTTATCTATGACAGTACAACCCAACAGTTTACACTAGGTGACTATTTACCGGATGATTTTTAAATCAGAAATCGTGTCATAAAGCGAAAACCCCAGCTGCCTCACTCGGCAGCTGGGGTTCTTTTGGAATAATATGCACTGAGATTTAATCTATAACTTGAAATCTCGATTGATTGTCATGTGTTGTGCCGGTAAAGACGGATTTCGGCAATGCCCAGATGCTGTCGTCTGATTCTTTCCGATAAATTACCAGTTCTTCGCCGGTTTCAGCGTGTCTTGCCGCCGTCTGTAAGAGTACATAGACTTCGCCGTCTAAGCTGTCCTGATAGCGTGCGCCCGTCTGGAGCGGCGTCGGCGTGGGCACTTGAATTTCCTGACGTTCCGTTTCAATCTGGTTGACAATATCGTCCTCTACCAGAATCATTTGGCTGTGTGGTTTTAGCACAATATGTGCGTTGCCGTTTTCCACCGGAATCGGCTGACCGTCGACCACGTCCACCAGCGACGGTACATTTGTATTAAAATAAAATTCGCTCTGGTTATCGTCCAGATTCAGGGCAACATAAACGGTTCTGCCGTCCTGTTCCTTTGCGAACAATAGCTGTTGATTGCGAACTTCTACGGTGCGATAGCTGCCTGTGCGCATGGCAGGATATGCCCGATAGATTCTGCCGAGCTTCACCAGATGCCGATACAAATCCAGATTTCCGCTGCGGTTCAGCTCGTCCAGTTCTAGGCACGGTCTTAAGCCGTCGTCGGAGTTGTTCTCGTGGCGTCCCTGTACGCCGTATTCGCTGCCATAATAAATTGACGGAATCCCGGGCATACTATAGAGCAGCGTATAGCACAGTGGCAAATTCCGCTGGTCATTCAGCGTACTCGCCAGCCGGTTCACGTCGTGGTTGTCCACGAAGTTATACAGGGCTGTTCCCTGATAAATGCCGCCGTTGCCGAACTGCCGATTGATGCTATAGTTGATTTCAAAATAGTTCTTGTCGTTGTGGGAGGAATAAATCCCCTTATAACACTCATAATTCGTGACGCTGTCCAACATTTCTGGATTTGCCCAGCGTTTATAGTCGCCGTGGATAATCTCGCCCATGAGCCAGAATTCCGGATTGCGTTCTTTACAGAAGTTGTGTATCCGGCGGAAAAAGTCAAAGTCCACACAGTCTGCCGCATCAAAGCGAATACCGTCGATGTGGAACTCGTCGATCCACTGTCCTACTGCTTCTATCAGATAATCGCAAACGTGCCAGTTTTTCAAATTCAGCTTCACTAGATTGTAGAAGCCGTTCCAGCCCTCATACCAGAACGGATCGTCACAGGGACTCTGTCCGCCGAAATTGAGTCCTGCGAACCAGTCGCAGTATTCGGACGCCTGTCCTTTTTCCTGTACGTCTTGAAATGCCCAAAAGTTTCGTCCCACATGGTTAAACACACCATCTAGGATGACACGAATGCCGTTTTGATGCAGCTCGTCGCAGATGTGGGCGAACATCTCGTTTGTGCCAAGTCTGCGGTCAATCACTCGATAATCAGTGGTATCATAGCCGTGTTCCACGGACTCAAAAATCGGGCCAAAATAGACGGCGTCTACGCCCAGTTCTTTAAAATGGGGAATCCAGTCCAGAATTTTTTCCAGCCGGTTCACTGGCTCGCCGCCCTCGTTATATTTCGACGCACCGCAGAATCCCAAAGGGTAGACGTGATAAATAATTGCATTCTCGTACCAATTCATAATCAACTTCCTCCATCATGCTTCAATTTTTCAAAAATTCCCTACTTTGTCGGTGTCCCTTCCAAATAATAGGATGCTTCCATATCCGCTACGCTCACAGCCAAAGCGAGGGGAAACATTTTTAACGCTCTTCCCACGCTGTTTTTGTCCTCGTTTCCCGAAAAGCCCATGTGATAACGGATGGCGAACGCCTCTTCTCGTGTCAGGCGCATAAACCCTTGAATCATGTACACGGATTTCTCCCCGTGTCCATAGGGCATCTGATCTCGAATGGTATAGTAGGGGACTTTTTCCCAACTGCCGTATTCATTCTTGACGTTACGAAAATCGGTCGCATAAAAATTCACCTTACAGAGGTCGTGGAGCAGTGCGACGATTGCAACGGTTTCGTCAGTGTATTCCATGTTGTAGAGATCCTTTGTGCGAGGTCGGGCGAGATAATCCTTCAAGCATTCGTACACGTTCAGACTATGCTGTACAAGACCCCCTTCAAATGCGCCGTGGTAGCGTGTGCTGGAGGGAGCAGTAAAAAAATCGCTGCTATCGGAATCCAGCCATTCCAGAAGGCGAGATGCGCCCTGTCGTGTGATATGCTCTTGATAGACAGCAATAAATTCCTCACGTTTTGTCATTGTTTTCACCTCCAGATTCCAAATATGATTTTACAAATTGATTATAACATATTATTTTAAAAATTGCAAGGAGTGGTTTGTAAAGTTTCATGAAAATTGCATGATTTATCATGATTGATTTCAGATGACTTACAGTAAATCAGTCCACGATATGGTATTTCCCACTGCGATTATCGCATAATACTGTTGGATGACATAAGCGTCCTGCACGTTAATTGTATTGTCACCGTTGACATCAGCAATGGCTTCTTGAATGGTAGATAATCCGTTGTCCTTTCCAGCGGATGCGTTGGCGAATGCCTTTTGGCATAAATAAGCATCCTGTACTGTAATATTTTCATCGCCGTTTAGGTCTCCAGTTTCTAGAGCGGTCTGTACAAAAGTATTAGATGTAGTGTCATAGGTGAAGGGAATGACACCGGAGCCATAAGTGGTATCCGCCAGTAGGTTGCTGGAAGCATAGAGTGAATCCGTTAGGTCATAGCAATATTGTAAGACGATGCCATTACTGGTTATCTTACATAAATGTTCCAGGTCGCATTCGCTGTATGGAATTGCCGCATAGCTTTCTACATCAACATCCGGGCCTATGTTTATCAGTGTGCAATAAGAAGCGTTGGACAAATCGCAGTAATGAATATTCACAGCAGAAGTGCTGTTATTATTATTCACGTGTTCGATGATGGCGGTTGTTTGATAAAAGTAATTTCCGGTGAGGTAGAAATTCAGGATGATTTGAAAGCATTCTCCACTACAGGAGAAAAAGAGATAATCTGTTTTTGTGGGAACATATCCCCAGTCTCCAGTGTCATATTCCTGCACCAGTTCGATCGTGCTGCTTGTGACGAAATAGGTTTCATATACCCTATAGCCATATGCATGACCCAAACTGCCATCATCTACAAAAAGCGTCATGTAGGCATCCAGTACTCCATCGTCGTCAAAATCGCCGTACTGCGTGCTGTTTGGCGTACCATATGATGTGGTGAATTTTTGATAAAGCGTCGCTTCTGTCACCTGCTCCGCCGCTGATGGCAGCGAAAGGGCGTTCCAAGACAAAACAAAAGCGGTCAGTGTGCTAAGGGCGAAAATAGGTTTTAAAAAAAATCATTCCTTTCTGAAAAATGTGAAAAATAAAAATTTAAGGATTTGAACGCAACTTCATTGTATGCATCCGATAGACTATTTTACACGATTTGATTGACAAATGCAAGTTCTTTGAAATTTCATTTTTTAGCATTCGTCAAATTAAATAAAATAATATTTTTTTTAATCAGTTTCATTATGGAAAGCTACAAAATTTGAAATTCCCTCTTGACAAGAGGGAAAAATCATGGTAAATTTATATTAGCACTCGAGGATAAAGAGTGCTAACACTTAAAACAAGAATCTGCCAGAATGGAGGGGACGAACGTGGATGCACGAAAATGCAAGGTTTTATCTGTGGTAGTGGATATGTACATTCGCACTGGCGAGCCGGTTGGTTCAAAGACCATTTCAAAGCTGCCGGAAATTTCAGTATCTGCGGCGACGGTTCGAAATGATATGGCAGTGTTAGAGGAACTGGGCTTTTTGAAACAACCCCACACTTCCGCAGGACGGGTTCCCACTTTTGCCGGTTATCGAAAGTATATCGAGCTGTTGGGACAGGAAAACGCCTTATCGGTGGAAGAACGAGAGTGGCTGGACGAGATGCTTGGCGATGAGTCAAAACTGACTGAGGGCTTGATTTTACAGAGTGTCACTACGGCACTGGCACAGATTACCCAGTGTGCGACTGTGGTTTCGAACTTTACACCGAAATACTCTGTGATTACAAAGGTGGAGGTGATTCCTACAGGAAAGCGAATGTATGTGGTGCTGTTGATTACCTCGGACGGAAAAATTAAAAACCGTGCTTGTCGGTTACAGTTTGATTTGACTCATAAACATATGGAATTTTTCCGGCACTTCATGGAAGAAAATTTGGAGGGAATATCGATTTCAGAATTGTCTGACGAGAAGATGGAACAGCTGGTGGTTGCACTGGGGACTTATATGATGATTCTCAGTCCTTTGGTGGAGGGTATCTGTGAAATGTCTAAGGATTTACAAAAGTCCGAGTGTTATGTGATAGGGGAACAAAATCTGTTTTCCTATGACGAGCTGGATAAAGCAGAAATTGTACAGATGATGATGCACCAACAGGAACTGTTCGACTTGCTAGACGATTCGTTCCAGGGCATTCGAGTATTGTTCAGCGAAGAGGATGGATTCGTCATTGGAAATTCCAGTATGATCGTATCGAAATATCAAAAGGGCGATCATACGGCAGGATTGCTTGGTGTGATTGGACCGGTGCGTATCGATTATGCGAAGATTATTCCGTATATTAAGTATTTCACCGATAAAATCAGCCATTTGATTACAGAAGAAGAACCGCTTGAGGAGCTGGGACTTCCGGAGAAGAAGTCATAGCTGCCACAAGGCAAAAATGGAAGAGAGAAAGGAAGTACATTTGATGGAGGAAAAGGAAACGGCGAAAGCTGTGGAAACAGAGGTGGAAAAAGCATCGAAAACGGATGTAGAAACGAACGCTTCGGAAACGACACAGCAGCCGCAAGAATCGCCCGATAAAAACGATTGTGACACTGTAGATTCTACGGATACTGTAGAAAAGACGGCGGAAGAGACGAGCGAAAAAAAGGACGATAAGAAGAAAAAGAAAAAGGAAAAGAAAGACGAGCTGGTGAAGTTACAAGCGAGTCTAGAAGACCAAAAGGATAGTTATTTGCGGTTGGCGGCGGAATATCAAAATTACCGCAATCGTACCACGGAAGAGAAAAAGAAAATCTATGGCGATGCAAAGGTGGACTGCGCCAAGGGACTGCTGGACGTTATGGACAGCTTTGAACGGGCACTGGAAGCGACTTGTGCCGATGAGAATTATAAAAAGGGTATCGAGATGACGTTTGCGCAGCTGCAAAAGGTATTCGAGAAGCTGGGCGTGGAAGAAATTCCTGCGCTGGGTGAGGCGTTTGACCCAAACGTACACAATGCCATCAAACAGGTGGACGACAGCGAAAAAGAAAGCGATACGGTCTGCGAGGTATTCCAAAAAGGATATAAGCTTGGCGACCGACTGATCCGCCCCGCAATGGTGGCAGTGGCAGTCTAGCAGAGGTCTTTTATGAAACAGTAAACCATAAAATTGATAAAAAATGCTTTGTTTCTGACAGCTGCATGGATGCAGGAGTAGAAGACGAAAAAGCAGCTGCCTGTGATTGTGACAAGGCACTTTTGAAAACAATTTAAAAATCTCTAATTTAAAAATCTTTGATGAGGAAGGAAGATTTATCATGGGAAAAGTTATTGGTATTGATTTGGGTACAACAAACTCTTGTGTTGCTGTTGTAGAGGGCGGTCAAGCAGTGGTTATTGCAAACACAGAGGGTGCGAGAACGACGCCGTCTGTTGTGGGATTCTCCAAAACCGGTGAACGTCTGGTAGGACAGACGGCAAAGCGGCAGGCAATTGCCAATCCGGAGCGTACGATTTCTTCGATAAAGCGGCATATGGGAAGCGATTATCGGGTAGATATTGACGGAAAAAAATATACACCACAGGAAATTTCGGCAATGATTCTGCAAAAGCTGAAGACGGATGCAGAAGCTTATTTGGGCGAATCGGTGAATGAAGCGGTTATTACCGTACCGGCATATTTCACCGACTCTCAGCGGCAGGCAACCAAGGATGCAGGTCAGATTGCAGGCTTGAATGTAAGACGTATTATCAATGAGCCGACTGCTGCAGCACTTTCCTACGGAATCGATAAGGGCGAAGAGCAGACCATTATGGTTTATGACTTAGGCGGCGGTACGTTCGATGTATCCATCATTGAGATGGGCGACGGCGTGCAGCAGGTTCTGGCGACGGCAGGAAATAACCGTCTGGGTGGTGATGACTTTGACCAGCGGATTATTAACTGGATGGTACAGGAGTTCAAGAAAAACGAAGGCATTGATTTGTCCACGGATAAGATGGCAGTACAGCGTCTGAAAGATGCCGCAGAAAAGGCAAAGATTGAGTTGTCCTCTACGACTACCACGAATATCAACATTCCGTTTATTACGGCGGACGCATCCGGTGCAAAGCACTTGGATATGAATCTGACAGTGGCAAAGTTCAATGAATTGACGAAGGATCTTGTAGATGCAACGATGGGGCCGGTACAACAGGCATTATCAGACAGCGGCTTATCCGCATCGGATTTGCACAAGATACTGATGGTTGGCGGTTCGTC
Source organism: Ruminococcus sp. (assembly GCA_021201755.1). Taxonomy (GTDB): domain Bacteria; phylum Bacillota; class Clostridia; order Oscillospirales; family Ruminococcaceae; genus Ruminococcus_C. The sequence goes on from JAJQEI010000047.1 coordinate 11,727, forward strand.
AAGAATTCCGGCTGTACAAGAGGCAGTGCGGAAAAAGCTGGGGAAAGAATTGTTTAAGGGCATCAATCCGGACGAATGCGTGGCACTGGGCGCAGCATATCAAGGTGGCGTATTGAGCAACGACATCAAAGATGGCTTGTTGCTGCTGGACGTTACACCGCTGTCTTTGGGACTGGAAACCATGGGTGGTGTCTGCACAAAGATTATCGAGCGGAATACGACGATCCCGACTAAGAAGAGCCAGATTTTCTCCACGGCTGCCGATAACCAGTCAGCTGTTGATATTGTGGTGTTACAAGGCGAACGGGAATTTGCAAGAGATAATAAACAACTGGGTACATTCCGTCTGGACGGCATTACACCAGCACCGAGAGGCGTACCACAGATTGAAGTAACTTTCGATATCGACCAAAATGGTATCGTACACGTTACCGCAAAGGATTTGGGCACAGGGAAGGAACAGGATATTAAGATTACAGCGTCTACCAATATGTCCAAAGAGGATATCGACAAAGCGGTCAAGGAAGCAGAGCAGTTTGCAGAAGAAGATAAGAAGCGTCGGGAAGACGTTGACACCAAGAATAATGCGGAGAGTCTGGTATTCCAGTGTGAAAATTCGTTGAAGGAACTGGACGGAAAGATTGATCCAGCGGACAAATCTGATTTGGAAAGTAAAATTGCAGATTTGAAGACGGCACTGGGCGGCAATGATACAGATGCAATCAAGGCAAAGTCTGATGCACTCCAGCAGATATTCTACAGCGTATCCTCCAAGCTCTACAGTCAGGCAGGCGGTGACCCGAATAATATGGGTGGCACAGGATTTGACGGGAACTCGGGTGTAGGCTTCGGTGGCGATGCAGGCAATACAAACAACGGTGGAAACGACGACGGCGTTGTGGATGCAGATTTTAAGGAAGTATAAACACACGAAAAAATAAAGTGCAATCACGGAATGGGCGCAGTTTGAATAGAAGCTGTATGCCCGTTCCGTATTGTACTAAACAAGTAGAAAAGGAGGACGTATTGTATGGCGGAAAAACGGGATTATTATGAAGTGCTGGGTCTCCAGAAGGGCGCATCGGAAGATGAAATTAAAAAAGCGTTTAAGATGATGGCACGAAAATACCACCCAGACCTGCACCCAGGCGATAAAGAAGCGGTGGAGAAATTCAAGGAAGTAAATGAAGCGTATGAAGTTTTGTCCGATTCAGAAAAACGTTCCAGATATGATCAGTTCGGTCATGCCGGCGTTGACCCGACTTATAACAGCGATGGCGGAAGCGGATTCAACGGTTTTGGGGATGTAGGCGATATTTTCGACAGCATCTTCGGCGGATTCAGCGGCGGTGGCTTTGGGTTTGGCAGCGGCAGAAGTGCTGCGGCGAGTGCAAATGCCCCCAAACGTGGGGGAGATGTGAATGCGTCTATTACCATTGATTTTATGGAAGCTTGCGCCGGTGCAAAGAAACACATCAAAATTAACCATATGGAAAAATGTCCCCAGTGCGGCGGAACTGGTACAGATGGTTCCATGACCACAAACCCCTGTCCGGATTGTAACGGCAGAGGCTCTGTCCAAATCAACCAAAAAACCGTTTTTGGCATGATGTCCTCTACTAGGGTTTGTTCACACTGCGGCGGAAAGGGAAAAATTATCACGAACCCTTGTAGCAAGTGCCGTGGTAGCGGAAGATTTCGCATGCAAAAGGAAATGGAACTGTCCATTCCCGCAGGGATTGACAGTGGGCAGGCACTCCGTATCAGTGGTCAAGGCGATGCTGGTATCAACGGCGGCGGCACTGGTGACTTGATGGTTTTCATTACGGTTCGCTCTCATGAACTGTTCGTGCGCAACGGGAACGACATTAACTGCGAAATTCCGATTACCTATGCACAGGCGGTTCTGGGAGATAAAATCACTATGCCGACAATCAAGGGTAAAGTAGAGTATGAAATTCCCGAGGGTACGCAGAGCGGCACAAAATTCCGGCTGCGTGGCGAGGGCGTGAAATACTTAGGCAGAGAGAGCTACGGCGATCAGTACGTGACTGTTGTAGTGGAAGTACCAAAGCGACTCACGAAGCAGCAAAAAGAATTACTTCGGAAATTCGACGACTCTCTGGAGGAAAAGAATCAGGTGCGGCGACAAAGTTTTTTTGAAAAGCTGAAAAAACGGCTGGAACAATGAATTTGAATTTCACATTTCCTCTTGACAAGCGGAGACGTTTCGGGTATAATAGATATAGAAAGAGCGTACCGAAATGCGGTTAGCTTCCAAAGTATAGTTATTAGAAATAACTGCCTTGTCTGGAAGTGAGGCGGTTATTTCCTTTTATTATTGCAATTTTGCACGATTAATAGAATCTGGCAAATAACACTGCATAAAGTTAAAAACTCCATCCATGTCATATGCAACACCCCCTTATCCCCATCTACGTATTGGAACGGAGATGGTCGGGAGCAGGATTTGACCGCCGATATGTATGAAGATACATCCGCTTCAGTAACGCTCTTATGAAATGTGCCTTTCAGCACGTTTTTTATTATATCACAGTCGACAAAAACTGTCAATGAAAAATAAAAATTCTGATGGATTGTATAAATTTGCTGTGACCGGCGGATGAACTTGGTGTCAAGACAAGATGAGAAAAAGTTTTTCAGTGATTTTTCAAAAAAATGAAAAAAAGGTCTTGTAATTTTTTTGGTTTCATGTTATAATGAAAATGCTAAGAAATACAGAAGCACAGCTCGTAATGTGTGACTTCTGTCTATGATACAAATCAACAAAAACAAAAAGGAGTTTTTAATATGAAATTTGGCTACTTTGATGATACAAATAAAGAATACGTCATTCAGAACCCGAAAACCCCCTATCCTTGGATCAATTATTTGGGAACACAGGAATTTTTTTCTCTGATTTCCAACACCGCCGGCGGCTATCACTTCTACAAAGATGCTCGTCTGCGTCGCATCACTCGTTATCGATATAACAACGTGCCGGTGGATATGGGCGGTCGTTATTTTTACATCAAAGATGGTGAAACCATCTGGTCGCCTGGCTGGTCGCCGGTAAAAACAGAATTAGATACTTACACTTGCCGTCATGGTATGGGCTATACCATTATTTCTGGCAAGAAAAACGACGTTTCGGCAGAAGTCACTTTCTTTGTGCCGCAGAATTATAACGGTGAAATTCAAAGCCTAGTTCTCAAAAACGAGGGAACTGCGCCGAAAACCATTTCGCTGTTTTCCTTTGTGGAATGGTGTCTGTGGAACGCACAGGATGACTCCACAAATTTCCAACGCAACTACAATACCGGTGAAGTGGAAATTGAGGGTTCTATGATTTTTCATAAAACGGAATATAAAGAACGTCGCAATCACTTCGCTTTCTATACTGTAAACGATACCATTGATGGCTACGACACCGATAGAGAAAGCTTTATTGGACTTTATAATGGTTTTGAAAATCCACAAGTTGTCACCGCAGGAAAGGCTTCAGACTCTGTGGCAGATGGCTGGTCGCCCATTGCTTCGCACTATAAAGAAATCACTCTCAAACCGGGCGAATCTAAGCAGTTGATTTTCATCCTCGGCTATGTAGAAAATCCGAAGGATGAAAAGTGGAATGCCGATGGCAGCATGAACAAATCTCGTGCCTATGCGATGATGGAACAGTACGACACACCAGAAAAGGTTGCTGCTGGACTTCAGGAACTAAAAGAAATGTGGGATAATCTTTTGTCGAAATATACCGTCAAGACACCGGACGACAAGATGAATCGCATGGTAAATATCTGGAATCAGTATCAGTGCATGGTAACTTTCAATATGTCCCGTAGCGCATCTTACTTTGAAAGCGGTATCGGTCGTGGTATGGGCTTCCGTGACTCCAATCAGGATTTACTGGGATTTGTGCATCAGATTCCGGACCGTGGCAGAGAGCGTCTGATAGACTTGGCGTCCACGCAGCTAGAGGACGGCGGCTGCTATCACCAGTATCAGCCACTTACCAAAAAGGGCAACAATGAAATCGGCGGCGATTTCTCCGACGATCCGCTGTGGATGATTCTCTCCGTTGCAGCATACATCAAAGAAACTGGCGATTATACCATTCTAGACGAGATGGTACCTTATGATAATGACGAATCCAAGGCAAAGACCATGATGGATCATTTGGAAAAGAGCTTTTTCCATGTAGTCGAAAACGTAGGTCCTCACGGACTGCCGCTGGCAATGCGTGCCGACTGGAACGACTGTATTAATCTGTCTTGTTTCTCCGATGAGCCGGGTGAGTCTTTCCAAACCTCCACTTCTCCGAAATATGGCGAAGAGAAGTATTCCAAGGTTGCAGAATCCGTGATGGTTGCAGCACTGTTTACTTATGCTGGACCGGAATATGTGGCAATGTGCCAAAAGCGTGAGGATACTGCCGGTGCAGAAAAGGCACAGGCAGCTATCGATACCATGAAGAAGAATATCATGGAATCTGGCTGGGACGGCGAATGGTTCCTGCGTGCTTATGATGATTTCGGGAAGAAAATGGGTTCACACGAATGTGAAGAGGGCAAGATCTTCATCGAACCTCAGGGCTTTGCTGTTATGGGCGGCTGCGGTAAGGAGACAGGTGCAGACCTGAAAGCACTGGAAAGCGTTGACAAGTGGCTCAATTCCGAGCATGGTTTAAGCCTGAATCAGCCTGCATTCACCAAATATTACATCGAATACGGTGAAATTTCCACCTATCCGGGCGGCTATAAAGAAAATGCTGGTATTTTCTGCCACAACAACGCATGGATTATCTGCGCTGAAGCATTTGTCGGACATGGCGATAAGGCGTATGAATATTACAGCAAGATTGCACCGGCGTATCGGGAAGAGAAATATTCCGACCTCCACCGCACTGAGCCGTATGTTTATGCACAGATGATTGCCGGAAAGGATGCAAAATGGCATGGCGAAGCAAAGAACAGCTGGCTGACTGGTACTGCCGCATGGAATTTCGTTGCTGTTTCTCAGTATATTCTGGGTGTGATTCCAGATTGGGACGGTTTGAAGATTGACCCGTCTATTCCTCATACGTGGGATGGTTTCACGATTTCCAGACAATATCGTGGCGCAATTTATGACGTCACCGTCCAAAACCCGAATCATGTATGCAAGGGTATCGCTTCTGTTACAGTGGATGGGACGGCAATTGATGGCAATGTGTTGCCGGTATTTGGCGATGGAAAGTCGCACACTGTTACAGTAGTGATGGGTTAAGTTTTTTTGTGAACTTGAAATAAATTGTAATGAAATAAAAAGGTAGGATTGCAAAAATCCTGCCTTTTTTGGAGGTGAAATCGATGGAGATATATGCAAAAAAAATTCCGGCGGGAGATAAGTTGCTGGAACACAAAGTAGCATATGCATTGTTGGAACAGGTCGTTGGGATGACTTTTGAAATGCCGCTCCCCGAAATTGCACGGGGGGAGCATGGCAAGCCATATTTTCCGGCGTATCCGAAAATGCATTTTAATTTGAGTCATAGTTCTGGACTCGCCGTCTGTGGGATTGGAGAATCACCGCTGGGTGTGGACGTAGAAGCTGTCCGACTGTTACGAGAACGGGTGCTGCTGCGGTCGTTTTCCACAGCAGAACAGGAACTTGTGGAAAAGTCCCCCTACCCAGACGAGATGTTTTTTCGGTTGTGGACACTGAAGGAAAGCTATGTCAAAGCTCTTGGCATTGGGATTTCCTATCCGCTGCAAACCGTCTGTTTTTCTTTAGAAGGCGACGCAGTTGTGACAAATCTCTCCGGCTATCAATTTCGATGCTATCAGGTCGATGCATTTGTGATAGCGTGCTGTACGATATCGGCATTGTCGGAGACGCTGCCCGAATCTGTTTGGCTGCTATAACCGAAAGGTAAAACAAATTGCGCGATTTTTTACGGCGTGTACGTGAATTTCACCGCCATATTTTTCTACAATGGATTTTGCGATGGAAAGTCCGATGCCATAACCATTGCCGGAGGTGCGTGCCTTGTCGGCACGATAAAAGCGGTCGAACAGGCGTTCTAATTCCAGCGACTGCACTGCTTGAAAGCTGTTTTCGACGGTGAATAGAATATGCCGCTTGCCCTTTAATTTTTTTAATGTGACAGAAATCATACCCTTTTCGTCACAGTATTTTACCGCATTATCTAGTAAAATCGCCACGAGCCGACGCAGTTCCGCTTCATCACCCAAAAAATGGAGGGATTCTGTCATCTCCGTGGTCAAGGTAATATGACGTTGTTTTGCCATAGTTTGAAATTCTGAGACGGTGTCTGCGGCAGCGTCGCTGAAACAAAACGACGTATCATTTTCCTGTGGACGAGCTTCGTCCATGCGGCTTAGGACAACAAGCTGATTGACGAGTGTACTCATACGCTGTCCCTCCGTACGAATGTCATCGAGCCATTCGTTTTGTACTACTTCCGATTCCGCAATGTCCAAATCTGTGAGAATGAGTGTCAATGGTGTTTTCAATTCGTGATTGGCGTCTATAATAAACTGCTTTTGCTTTTCATAGCTTTCCGCTATTGGTTTGACTGCCCATCTGGAAAAAAGTATAATCAGTGTCAGAATGACACCGCTGGTAACGAGAAATATGAGTATTGTGGAAATCATATTGGAATTAGACATAGCTTGTGTCAAGCTGCCGTTGACAAAGACAATTGCTTTGTCCCCTTGTGATGTTTCAAAGATTTTATAGCGATAAACGAAAATCCATCCTCGTTCTCGTCCACGATTGACGGCTTTTTCTGCATATGCTTTTGCGGTTTCTTCTGTGATACTGGAGATATGGCTGAGGTCTGTGGATTCCGGCGTATCGGTATCGGATAGCGTCACTACGAAAAAGCGTGTGGTGAAAGCCGTTTCCGCATTAAAAATCTTGTCATTTTCCTGTGGAGCTTGCTGCCAATCTTCTGGTGGCTGTTCTTCGTCCGTCGATTGATGGAACGAGGGCAGCGTACCATCGTTTTCTGCAATGACATCCGTTAAGCGATCTACGAGGTGATTGTTTTGCACAAAGTGAGAAATTAACAAAAAAGCCAACATTAGGAGCAAAACAAGACCAAAAGAAAGGGTACAAATCTGAATGAATTTTTTTTCGCAGTTTATAAATCATTCCGAGACTCCAAAAGATAGCCTGCATTTCGGATATAGCGGATTTCTACCGGTGCATGAATGGCACTGATTTTCTTTCGCAAATTGGAGATATGCACCCAAACCACGCTGACCTCTACGTTGCTGTCCCATCCCCAGATGTGGGAGAGAAACTGTTCTGAAGAGATGATAAAATTCGGTTGCTGCATCAGCATTTCCATAATTTGAAATTCTTTTCCACCGAGTAGTCGTGTTTCCTCTTGATAGTTCAGCTCATAGGTGGAGCGGTTAAGTACGAGGTGATTCCACGTCAGAAGATCTGGTACATAATTGTCTTTCCGGCGGAGCATGGCACGAACCCGTGCAAGAAGTTCCGACGTAGAAAATGGCTTTGCCAGATAGTCGTCTGCGCCTGCGTCCAGTCCCTCCACACGCTGTTCCACCTCTGTTCGGGCTGTGAGAAACATCACAGGCGTGGTGATCCCCTTATTCCGCAGCGTTTTTAGGACACAGATACCATCCATTTCCGGTAGCATAATGTCCAGAATCATGCCATCGTAGTTGTTCGTTTTGGCATATTCTAGGGCGTCGACACCGGTTGCAACGCCGTCCGCCATAAATTTATTATTTTCTAGCAGATGAATGAGAGCCTTTCGCAGCCGTGGTTCATCTTCTGCAACGAGCAAACACATAAGTGACACTCCTACTGTCAGTCAGAATTTACCGAGCGATATTCCATTGGAACATATTCCTGATCCTGTGCAACAGACAAATACGCAGGACAAATGATTTTTTTACAGTTAATCAGTTCTTCAATGCGATGTGCCGACCAGCCTGCAATACGTGCAATGGCGAAAATGGGGGTATACAGTTCTGTCGGCAGTCCTAACATATGATATACAAAACTGCTGTAGAAGTCTACATTTGCGCAGACGCCTTTATAAATCTTTCGATTTTGCGCAATGATTTCTCCTGCTAGGCGTTCTACCGTGGCATAGAGTTCATATTCTGCATGGCAGCCTTTTTCAGATGAAAGTTGTTCTACGAAGGATTTTAAAATTACTGCACGGGGATCGGAGATGGAATAAATTGCGTGCCCCATGCCGTAGATGAGACCGGTGTGGTCAAACGCCTCACCACGCAGCACTTGTGTCAGATAGCGGCGCAGTGCCTCCTCGTCTTTCCAATCGGGGCAGTGCTGCTTGAGATCTTCGAACATCTGAACGACTTTGATGTTTGCTCCGCCATGTTTCGGACCTTTTAGTGCGCCAAGTGCCGCCGCAATGGTAGCATAGGTATCTGTTCCAGAGGAAGACACGACGTGTACCGTAAAAGCGGAGTTATTGCCGCCGCCGTGTTCTGCGTGTAGCACAAGACACAAATCCAGAAGTTTTGCTTCCAGACGGCTATATTTTCCATCCGGCCGTATCATATAGAGAATATTTTCTGCAATGGTCAAATTCGGATCTGGTTTTTGAATGAATATACTTTTGTCGTTACGGAAGTACATAGAGGCTTGATAGCCGAATACCGCCAATGAGGAGAATTGTGCCACAAGCTGTAAACACTGGCGCATCACGTTGGGAATGCTGGTGTCGTCCGGCTTCGGGTCATAGGCGTGAAGAGCCAAGACACACTTTGCCATCGTATTCATAATATTATCGCTGGGCATTTTCATAATCACGCCGCTGTTGAAGTGATTAGGCAAGAGACGATAATTCGCCAGCAGATCGTAAAACTGGTTCAATTCTTCTTTTGTGGGAAGTTTCCACATAATGAGTAAATAGACAATTTCTTCAAATCCAAATCGATCGTGCCGGACGAATCTGTCTACCAGCTGTTCAATAGGAATGCCACGATAATACAGTTCACCGGGAATACGCAGTTCTTTTCCATTTTCCATGCGGCTTGCGTTGATTTTGCTGATTGTCGTCAGCCCCGCACGGACGCCCTTTCCGTCTAAGTCACGGAGGCCACGCTTGACTTCGTATTTGACATATAATTCCTGATCAATCTGGTACTGGAATTGTGCTTTATCGGAAAGGCAATCAATCATCTCCATGTCTTTTTTGTATTGTCGAATCATTTGTTGAATTTTATCGGAATGAAGCATAGCATCTTTTGTTATGGAATCGTTCCTTTCTGCTGTGGTACAGCAGTAATGTGACGGTTTGTAAGTTTTGTTGATTTTCCTCCACGATAAGGGGACGAAAAGTTACACAAATGTTAGGATGAAAAATCTATTACTTCTAATTTTATCATATTTTGTGGTATTTGTCAAGAAAAATTCGTAAACAAAATCGGGTGGCAAGAAGTGGCAGTGTTGCAAAAGGGCATCTGCCTTTATTGACATTTTTTTACAAATATCGTATAATAAAAAAATATGCTGGGATAGCGGATACAGCGGAAAGGAACGGGAAAGATGGTAGAGACACAGCTATTTGGGTTTGGAAAAAAGCGGCAGGTTCAGATGTCAAGAACTTGTATGTTGGCACCGATGGTGGGCGTTGCAGACAGGGGATACCGTCAGCTTTGTCGCTCGTTCGGAGCGGCAGGCGTAGTCAGCGAGATGGTTTCGGCGAAAGGACTTTATTATGGCTGCCTGACCTTAAAAGCGGGAGAACGGCTTTCGGAACAAGTGGCATCTGCGCAGCTTTGTGTGATTACAGATGAAGAGCGGCCGATGGGAATTCAACTTTTTGGCGGCGAACCGGAATTTGTAGGACGTGCTGTCGCCATGGTGCAGCAGTTTCAGCCGGACTGGATTGACTTGAATATGGGCTGTCCGGTACGCAAGGTGGTTTCCACCGGTGCAGGCAGTGCGCTGATGCAGGATATTTCGACTGCGGCAGAGATTGTCCGTGCAGCAGTGCGAGAATCGGACGTTCCGGTGACGGTGAAAATTCGCTTAGGTTGGGACGAGACACATCGAAACGCCGTGACGTTTGCCCAAGGGATGGAGGATGCGGGAGCAGATGCTATTACAGTACATGGCAGAACACGGGAACAGCTTTATCGTGGCGCAGCGGATTGGACGGGGATTTCTGCGGTAAAACAGGCAGTGAAAATTCCAGTGGTGGGGAATGGCGACGTGCGGACGGCTGCGGATTGTCTGCGTATGTACGCTGAAACCGGCTGCGATATGGTCATGATTGGCAGAGGTACTTATGGAAATCCGTTTCTGTTTCGAGAAGTGATTGCTGCGATGCACGGAGAAAGCATAGACCCACCTACGCCGGAAGAGCGCATGACGGTTATGCTGAAATATATTCGGCTTGTCTTAGAACAGTCGGAAAAACCAGAAGAAATCGCAATACGAGAGGTACGAAAACAAGCTTCTTGGTTTCTGGCAGGACTACATGGTGCGGCGCATCTGCGGCAGCAGTGTTATCAACTGGATTCTTATGCAGCGGCGCAGCATCTTGCCGCTGCTGCATTGAACGTAGCAAAAGCTAGTATGTGAAAACATGGTTTGTGCATCACAAACGTCCCCTATCGAAAAACAGAGGACGTTTTATGGCTTTCGTACTTATGCTCATTCGGCGGAAAGACCGAAGCTGACTTCCAGTGCGTGGTCGACTTTCGTCATGGATGGAGCGTCCAGCGTCCCCATACGGTCTTTTAAGCGACGTTTGTCTAGCGTGCGGATTTGTTCCAATAATACCACGCTGTCTTTTGTCAGACCGCATCCAGTCGCCTGTACGTCGATATGTGTGGGGAGCTTCGCCTTGTCTCTGCGGCTTGTGATTGCTGCCGCAATCACTGTCGGGCTGTGCCGGTTGCCAATGTCGTTCTGGACAATAAGTACCGGTCGAATGCTGCCTTGTTCTGACCCGACCACTGGACTTAAATCTGCATAATAAATTTCACCACGTTTGACCAAAATGAAATCCTCCTTTTTATGTCTGTGATGGATACCGTTTAGCGATAGTATACCCGCTTTTTCGGGGGCTATACACACGGCATCCGCTGCTTTCATCTTATTCGAGGACAGAAGAAGTGGTGAAAAGAAAACAAAAATTTTGGATTCCCTATTGACAAAAGAAAAAAAATCGCATATAATAGAATGCAATAGAAAATGAAATATTTAAAGAACAACGGAGCAGTTAGAGTATCCTCATGAGGGCAGTACAGAGAGCATCGGGTCGGTGGAACGGTGTCTGTCTGTGGGGTGAAGTGCGGCTGTTAGTTGGTATGGAGAACCGTCTTGTTGTGGCAAGCAGCCGATCATGATGCAAAGTATCCATATCCGTTTTGCCTCGTTACGGCATGATGCAGCAACTGCGTCCTGAGTAAAAATCAGAGTGGAACCGTGGTAAAAGAATTATCGCCTCTGTAAATGTATCCAAATACATTTGCAGAGTTTTTTTATGATTTGAGGTGATAACAATGTTTCGACAGCTTCGGGAAGATATTGCAATCGTAAAGGAAAAAGACCCTGCGGCGAGAAATAGTTTAGAAATTCTGCTGACCTATTCCGGCTTAAAAGCCGTACGGAAATATCGCCGTGCCCATTGGTTTTATCAACATAAGCTATACACCATTGCCCGTATTATTTCACAGCGTGCCAGACACACGACCGGAATTGAAATTCATCCGGGAGCGCAAATCGGAAAGGGTCTCTTTATTGACCACGGGATGGGTGTTGTAATCGGCAAAACGACGATTATTGGCGACAACTGTCTCCTATATCAAGGCGTAACTCTAGGCGGTACGGGAAAGGATAAGGGAAAGCGACATCCGACCCTGGGCGATAACGTGATGGTGGGAGCAGGCGCAAAGGTACTAGGCCCGATTACTTTGGGAGATAATGTGAAAGTTGCCGCAAATGCGGTGGTGTTGAAAGATATTCCGGACAATTGCACGGCGGTCGGCGTACCGGCTCGGGTGGCACGATGCGAGGGACAGCGTGTGACGCAGGATCTGGATCAGATTCATGTGCCGGATTTGACGATGGAAGATATTACAATGCTCAAACGAACGGTAAAATGCTTGCGGGAAGAGCTAGATGATTTAGAACAGGATACCGCAGAAAATCTCACGGTGTCATCCGCTGAAAAGGGAAGTGAATGAGAATGGACTATCGCTGTGTTGTTTTTGATATGGACGGCGTGCTGTTTGACTCTGAATCACTTGTGATACAGTCATGGGAAATGGTGGCACAGGCGCATGGAATACCGCACGTTGCAGAAATTTGCCATCGCTGTTTGGGTGCGAATGCTGCGGCTTCGAAGCAGATGTTTTTGACGTTTTATGGAGCGGATTTTCCGTATGATACCTACAAGGCGGAAATGTCTCAAAAATTCTGGGAAAATGTAGAAGCTGGAAATCTGGTGCTAAAGTCCGGTGTGCGGGAAATCTTGGATTTTTTGGAACTGCATCATATTTCAACAGCCATTGCATCCTCCACTCGGAAGGCGATGATTCAGCGAGAACTTGCGATCTTTGATTTGGAGAAAAAGTTTTGTAAAATCATTGGCGGTGATCAAGTACATCATAGCAAGCCGCATCCGGAGATTTATCAAAAAGCGTGTGCAGCACTGGATGTATCACCATCCTTGGCGATTGCCATCGAGGATTCCTATAACGGAATCCGTTCAGCACATGATGCCGGTATGCAGGCGATTATGATTCCTGATTTATTACCGCCGACAGAAGAAATTTTGCCATTGACAGCTGGTGTTTATCCGAGTTTAGCCGCTTTGCAAACATTTTTGGAAGGAGAAAATCAAAATGCAGATTTATGATACTTTGACCCGAAAAAAGGTACCTCTTATTCCCATAGAGGAAAACCACATACGCATTTATGCCTGTGGACCTACGGTTTATAATTATATCCACATTGGAAACGCACGACCCATTTGTGCCTTCGATGTTTTGCGGCGGTATTTGCAATATCGTGGCTATCAAGTCACTTATGTGCAAAATTTTACCGACGTAGACGACAAGATTATTCGCACAGCAAATGAAACCGGCGTGACGGCGGCAGAATTGGCAGAACGTTTTATTGCAGAATACAAGACCGATGCCCATGGATTAAATGTCATGGATGCGGATGTGCATCCTCGTGTGACGGAGAGCATGGATTTGATTATCGATTTGGTACAGCGACTGGTGGATAAGGGGCACGCTTATGCCGCACCGAACGGGGATGTTTATTTCCGTACGGACAGCTTTCCGGAATATGGGAAGCTGTCTGGTCAGCCGATGGAAGCACTACAGGCAGGCGCACGCATTGAAGTGGGAGAGGAAAAAGAGAATCCATTGGATTTCGCCGTCTGGAAAGCGGCAAAACCTGGCGAGCCGTACTGGGAGTCCCCTTGGGGGAACGGCAGACCCGGCTGGCATATCGAGTGTTCGGCGATGTCGTGTCATTATCTCGGCGAAACGTTTGATTTGCACTGCGGCGGACAGGATTTGATTTTTTCACATCATGAAAACGAAATTGCACAGGCGGAGGCAGCAAACGAAAAGCCCTTTGTCCACTACTGGATGCACAACGGTTATATCAATATCGACAGCAAAAAAATGTCGAAATCCTTGGGGAACTTTTTTACCGTAAGAGAAGTGGCAGAGCAGTATGGCTATGAAGTCATCCGCTATATGATGGTACAGGCACACTATCGCAGTCCGATTAATTACTGTAAGGACTTGCTGGATGCTTGTAAAGCTTCCTTGGATCGACTGTATACTTGTAGAGATACACTAAGCCGTGTGATTGAATCGGCGCAATCCGGCACGGTTTCTTCAGAAGATATGGCACTTCTGGAAAAGCGGAAGACGCAGTTTATCACAGCTATGGACGACGACCTAAACACAGCAGATGGTATGGCGGCGGTTTTTGAATTGGTACGGGATTTGAACCGGTGGAGCGTAGATGCATCGACGCCCAAGGAACTGCTGGAAGCTGGCGCAAAGCTGTTCAGCGAGTTGACGGGGATTATGGGACTTCTGTATGATCCGAAACAGGATAGCGATATTTCACTGCAAGTAATGGAACTTGTGGAACAGCGTGCGAAAGCACGTCAGGCAAAAGATTTCGCTACAGCGGATGTGCTGCGAGAGAAAATTATGGCACTTGGCTATTCTATCCAGGAAACAAGACAGGGCACGGAAGTTAAAAAAATGCGGTAGAAAGAAGGCAATTATGGCACTGAGAAAATATAAAAAAGGAATCACAAGAATATTTATTTTGGTACTCATCATGTTCCTCATTTGCTTCGGACTTTTTTCCTGTTCATCTTATTTACAGTCGGAGACGAATGGCTACCTAAATACGGATTCCATCACGTTGATTCAATTGGATGAACCGGAGGACGACGCTCCCGCAATGTGCGTGCATACCACATTGGGTGATATTGTGGCAGAGCTTTATCCAGACGAAGCGCCGGAATATGTGGCACAGTTCACAGAATTGGCAGAGTCCGGCTATTATGACGACACCTATGTTTTTCAAGTGGAATCCGGCGTCTATTTTGAAGCAGGTACATCCCATGCAGACGGTTCTGTGGACAGTGACACGTATGAAACTGTCGAATTAGAAACCAGCGGAAACTTGTGGCCATTCCGTGGGGCGTTTTGCGCACCTGTGGTGTCACAGGACGGGAATTTTTGGGATCGGCTCACTGGAGATATGATAAGCTATTGCGGCACACGATTTGTGGTTTGTAATACCATCGAGTTTGATGATGATACCATAGAAGAATTAGATGACGTTTCGGAAAGCGCACAGAATATCAGCGACGCATTTTTGGAACTGGGTGGGATTCCGAATTATTCTCAGCAGATGACAATTTTTGCACAGGCGTATGGAGAAGAGAGTCTGGCGGTGATTGAAGAAATCACCGGGGTCGCCCTAAAAGCCGCCAGCGGCGAAAATGAATATACAGCACCTGAAGAGGACATTAAGATTACTTCTATCGAAATTGGTACTTATGGAGATTGGAAAAATAATCTGTAAAGTTACCTAAAAGATGTTTGTTTTTTATGAAATGCATACAAATACATGGGGTAACTATCCACCAATCCTGACAAAGTTTCCAAAGAACGAAAAAAAATCTTGTTTTTGACTTTACAAACGGCGATTTTTCGTGTATAATAAGAAAGATCGCAAGCAAAATAAGCAGAAGCAATTGTGTTTGCTGCGGTGTTGTGTTAAAATGTTCTTTGAAAAAGTGTCATGAAAAATTTTGTGTTTTTAGGCGCAGTGCTTCAAAAAAAGAAATAGAAAAATGTGCTGCTGCCAGTAATAGATCTGGGGAGGATATGTTTACGTGCATATTCCATGAAACCCGATTGTCGCCACCTCCGAAAGCGTTTCGGGAGAAATGGCGAACAGACAAAGGAGAGACGAACTTGGATAAATTTGTCATTCACGGCGGGCATCGCCTGTTGGGAGAGATTGAAGTCAGCGGCGCAAAGAATGCAGCGGTTGCACTGATTCCAGCCGTTTTGCTATGTGATGAGCCGTGTATTCTGGAGAATGTGCCGAATATCAGCGATGTAACCATTAGCCTGCGAATTCTCTATGAGATGGGTGCGCAGGTGGAATATCTCAATAAAACGACGGTGCGGATTAACGCAACCGGATTGCAGAATTATTGCGTTCCCTATGAGAGTGCACGGAAAATGCGGGCGTCTTATTACTTTTTGGGCGCATTGCTCGGTCGGTATGGAAAAGCGAGGGTTTCGATGCCTGGTGGATGTCCACTGGGAGACCGCCCGATTGACCAACACTTAAAAGCGTTTTCCGCTTTGGATGCAAAGTGCAGTATTGAACACGGCATGGTGGATCTGGTGGCAGATCAGCTGACCGGAAGCCAAATTTACTTAGACGTGGTATCGGTTGGTGCAACAATGAACGCCATGCTTGCTGCTGTGCGTGCTACGGGATTGACTGTGATTGAAAATGCTGCAAAAGAGCCGCATATTGTGGATCTCGCAAACTTTCTCAATTCGATGGGCGCAGATATTATGGGTGCAGGTACGGACGTTATCAAGATTCGTGGGGTGTCTCATCTCCACGGTGCCGTATATTCGGTCATTCCAGACCAAATTGAAGCGGGTACGTTTATGATTGCCGCAGCGGCAACCGGCGGCGACGTTCTCGTAAAAAATATTATCCCAAAACATTTGGAACCCATTTCCAGCAAGATGCGGAAAATCGGTGTGAATATTGAAGAGTTTGACGACAGCATTCGTATATGGGTGGATGGACCGTTGGTGCGGACAAATGTGAAAACGATGCCACATCCAGGATTTCCTACGGATATGCAGCCGCAAATCACGACGCTTTTGACCCTTGCAGAGGGGACGAGCATTATTACCGAAGGCGTTTGGGAACAGCGATTCTGCTATGTTGATGAGCTGCGCCGTATGGGTGCAGATATTTCTGTCGATGGAAAGGTTGCCGTCGTGGAGGGCGTTGGTCGTTTGACTGGCGCACCGGTGAAAGCGTGCGACTTGCGTGCAGGAGCGGCACTGATTATCGCAGGACTTGCGGCAAGGGGAATTACGGAAATCGAAGACATTTACCATATTGAACGTGGTTATTCCAATTTGGACGCAAAGCTGCGTGAAGTGGGGGCAGATATTGAAAAAGTTTCTGATCCAGTTGCCAAAGTGGAAATGAAAGAGGCTATGTAAGCTATTATTCGAGAACAGAAATTTAGAAGCCAGAGAACAGAGCGGAGAATCGATAGCTTCTGTTTTTTGGTTTTTGTGTGCTTTTTTGGAATTCGACTGGAACAGGCGGTGATTTTTCGTGCAGACGATACAGATTCTGGCACTGGGAAAGTGCAAGGAGGATTATCTCCGCAAGTGGTGCGCAGAGTATGAAAAGCGTCTTTCTCGGTTTTGTAAACTGGAGCCGGTGTCGCTGCCGCAAAATCCAGGGGAACGGGAAATTTCTCAGGCTTTAGAAAAAGAAGGGGAAATGCTGCGTAAACGAATGCGTGGATACTATGTGGCAATGTGTATTGAGGGGAAACAGCTGGATAGTTACAAGTTTGCACAAACGCTGGAACACGCAGCAGTGGAATATGACGGCGGCAATGTGACGTTTTGTATCGGCAGTTCTTATGGCTTGGCAAACAGTGTGAAACACCGTGCGAATTTACGGCTGTCTATGTCCGCAATGATGTTTCCCCATCAGCTAGCACGACTCATGTTGCTCGAACAAATTTATCGTGGCTATCAGATCTTAGCCGGAGCGAAGTATCATAAATAAAAGGGGGGCATTTCATGGAAAGAGAAAAGGCAATGACGATTTTCTACGAAGTGGGGAATAATCTATATTTGAATCTGACCAATCGTTGTTCTTGCGCTTGTACTTTTTGTATTCGCACGATGGGCAACGGCGTATATGGTTCCGATCCACTGTGGCTGGAACATGAGCCAACGCAGGCAGAGATTTTTGCAGCATTGGAACAGGTGGATTTTACGCTATATAAAGAAGTGATGTTCTGTGGCTTCGGTGAGCCAACCGAGCGGCTTGAGGTCCTCAAAGAGACGGCACAGTGGTTGCGTCAGCATGGTGTAGGTTCGATTCGTCTGAATACCAACGGCTTGGTGGATTTGCATTATGGTCGCTCTACGGCGAGCGAATTGGAGGGTTTGGTGGATACGGTCTCTATTAGCTTAAACGCTGGGACGAAACAGGCGTATCTGGACGTGACAAGACCCAAATTCGGGGAAGTCGCTTTTGATGCGATGCAAAAGTATGCACTGGACTGTAAGGCGTATGTGCCACAGGTGATGTTGACGGTGGTGGATATTTTGCCGCCGGATGAGATGGCAGCGGCGAAACAACTGGCGCAGAGGCTGGGAATCACGCTGCGTGTACGGAAGTTCGATAACGCTGCGACAAGACGGGAAAAAGAATAAGGGACGGATAACATAAAAACGCTCTGGTTGAAAACAGAGTGTTTTTTCTTGACAGCATCTGACAGAATATGCTACAAACAGAATATGCTATAATAAGAAACGAAAGGCATAACGAGAAGCGAAAAAGCGGTCTAATCCAACTCCTGGAAAGGAGTGGTTTATGAATGGGATATATAACAGTTGATCAAATTATCCAGATTGGATTATTTCTGGTTGGATACACATCACTTTTGTATGTTATTTTTCATAGATAACGGAATAGCCGCCTAGTCTTGCAAACCCTTGGCGGCTATTGATTTCGTCATTTACGGGAGCAAACCGTTCGTGGAACGGTGTGCCTTTTACCATAATTATCATAGCATACTTTCGCCGGCTTGTCAAGGGGGTCTGCGAATTTTTTTACGCTTTCACTGCCTTTATAATTCGTTCTGCCACCTCAAGCGGAGAGCCGTCCGCAGACACGCTGAAAGAAGCGTTTGCACGATAAATCGTCGCACGCTCGTTGAAAATCGCTTCTAGCTGTTCTTTTGTGTTTTGCTGTACAATTGGTCGATTGGTGTCGTCTTGAATTCGTTCATAGCACACTTCAAAAGGGATGTCCAGCAGTACAACCTTTCCGGTTTCTTTCGCAGCCTCCGCACTGTCTTGTCGCAGCATTGCACCGCCGCCACAGGAAATGACTGCCGACTTTTTACGCAGTGTACGAATTGCTGCTGCTTCTTTTTCCCGAAAATAGGGTTCGCTATTCTCTGCGAAAATTTCCGGAATGCTTTTGCCCTCTTGTTCCACAAGGAAAGCGTCCGTATCAATCAGAGGCAGTCCTAGCTTTTTTGCAAGGAGTTTGCCTACAGTTGTTTTTCCGCAGCCCATAAAGCCGCATAAAAAAATAGTCATTTTCATGCTCCTTTTGCTTCTTTATTTTGCTTGTCGATTTCCACTTCCATATCCCGAATAATCGAGTTGATTTGTGTCTGCGTAAAGCTGCCACCGTACCAGATTTCGTGGGCACGCACTGCCTGTAATACCAGCATTGCCGCACCGCCCTTTGCCACTTTCCCGAGGGATTTCGCCTTTTGCAGCAGCAGTGTTTCCGTGGGATTGTAGACAACGTCAAAGAAATGTGAGGCTTTTTCAATCAGGATATCCGGTACGGGACAAGCGTTTATCTTGGGGAACATACCCACTGGAGAAGCGTTTAGAATCACATCAAAGCTATCTTGGATTTCTGTGGTTAAGCGATACTGCACGTTCGCTTCCGGCATGGTTTCCCGCACCTCTGCGAGAAATTGCTTTACGAGCTGTTCGTCTTGTGGGATGATTCCGATGGTTAAGTCTGCACTACTGCGCAACGCTTCTGTTGCCATCATACGTCCGACACCGCCACAGCCGATGAGTAGAACTTTTCCATCCATGGGATAGTCCTTGACGGACATGGTAAAGCCGTCACAGTCTGTGTTATATCCCACAAGCTGACCATCTACATTGGCGACACAGTTAACGGAGTTGTAGCGTTTTGCACTATCGTCTAGTTTGTCTACTAAGGGAATGATCGCCATCTTGTGGGGGATTGTAATGTTGAATCCCTTCAAATCTCGTAAAAAAGCTTTTTTTTCGGTGAGATTTTCCGGTGCAATATTCGTCAGAGAATATTCCGCTTCTTTGCCAGACATGGCAAACAGCCGCTCATGAATAAAGGGGGACATAGAGTGTCCCAGTGGGTGTCCAATCAGTGTATATTTTTCCATTAAGCTAATACTCCTTCCAGCGTTTCTCGGTTTTCACAGTTTTTCGCTGTGACATCCTTCAACGTCTTTTTCACCAGTTTCGTCAGTACTTTGCCCGGACCGAATTCTACAAAAGTGTCGATGCCATTTTTCTGCATTGCTAGAAGCTCATCTGTAAAACGTACCGGCGAAACGATGTGCTTTGCAAGAGCAGTTGGCATATCCGAAAAGTCCGTGCGGACGTCGCCCAAAACATTCGAGTAGAACGCCACGTTTGGTGACTGGAAAGCAACATTCTGAATTTTTCCGTAGAAGGCGTCTGCCGCAGGCTGCATTAGTCTGGTGTGGAATGCGCTTGCTACAGCGAGCGGTACGGCACGGGCTTTTCTTGATTTGCAGGTTTCCGCCGCACGTTCGACAGCGTCCCGATCGCCTGCGATGACCGTCTGCACGCTGGAGTTGTAGTTTGCAGGAATGACATACCCTTCTGTCTCTTCGCAAATCTGTTCCACTTCCTTCGGCGTTAGTTTTAAGATGGCGTACATGGCACCATCTGCCGCACTTGCAGCCGCCTCCATCGCCTCCGCACGTGCCTGAATGACTTGAAATCCCGTTTCCATGGAGAGCATACCCGATGCCACCAGAGCGGCATATTCACCCAGCGAGTGTCCTGCGACAGCGTCATAGGTGAAGCCACGCTTTTTCGCCGCTTCTAGGCACACGAGAGATGTCGCCATAATTGCCGGCTGTGCATAAATAGTACGGCTGAGCGTCTTTGCATCTGCATTTGCGATAATGTCATATAAGTCAAATCCCAACGCCTCTTTGGCGGTATCATAAATCGATTTTAAGCTGTCGTCCTGTTCCAACAGCTCCAGTCCCATACGTTCGTATTGCGAACCCTGACCAGAAAAGAGTGCAATTGTACCCATATTTATCCAACCTTTCTCGTGATATTGTACAACTTTACACAATACCACAAATAAAAATTTGTGCAAAAAATAGTATTTCGTCGGCACATCTGGGAAAAAATCGTGAGAATCATTGCAAAATTTGAAAAAATATTTTATAATAAAAAGTGTATCCTGTGCAAGCGGGAATGTATTTTTTGCCGTGAATGATTTCAACGGCGGCAGTACGTCCAAAACAGTAAGTTTTGGCAGTCTTTTCTGCACGCTTTCTATTATTATAACACAAAACGGCGTTTTAGGCAAGAGAAACGGAGGAATTTTTTTCATGGGTATTCATGTTTTGGGAACTGGCAGTTATACACCGGATTTTCAAGTGACCAATGATGATATGGCAAAAATCGTAGAAACGGACGACGAATGGATTCGCACCCGTACGGGGATCAGCACACGCCACATTTCGGACGGCGAGCCAACATGGTATATGGGCGCAAAGGCGGCAGAGCGTGCCATCGAAGCGGCTGGAATTGACCCGAAAGAAATCGGACTTTTGATTGATACCACCATTACACCGGAATATTGCACGCCATCGATGTCCTGTATTGTACAGCGTGAAGTGGGGACGGTGAACGCCGCTTGTTTCGACTTGAATGCCGCTTGTTCCGGTTTTGTCTATGCCATGGACACGGCACATCGATTTTTGCAGACGGACAGATCCATGAAGTATGCCCTCATCGTGGCAAACGAAAGCTTGTCCAAAATCACCAACTACAGTGACCGTTCTTCTTGTATTTTATTTGGCGATGGTGCAGCGGCGGCTGTGATTTCTTATGCGGAAAACGCCCTGTACACCAGTTTCTTGGGTGCAAACGGTACGGGAGCAAAGTATTTCTATGCCCATAGCGCATTGCCAAAATCTCCTTTTGTCAAGCAGGAGCGACTGGCGGAATATGACGACGGCATTGGCGCAGGTCCGACGGATTGGGAACACACCATGCTGCAAGACGGCAGAGAGGTCTATAAGTTCGCTACCCATGCTCTAGCGATTGCGGTGGAAAAGGCAGCGGAAAAAATCGGATTCGACTTAAACGATTTGAACAAGATCGTTCCCCATCAGGCAAATATGCGGATTATTGAAACGGCAATGAAGAATTTGAAACAGCCGATGGAAAAAGTTGTCACGAATATCGCCTATCACGGTAATACGTCTAGTGCGTCGATTCCTATTGCGTTTGATGAAGCGATTCGAGAGGGGGAAATTCAGCGAGGCGAAAAGGTTTGTCTCGTAGGCTTTGGTGCTGGACTTACCTATGCGGCACTGATTATGGAATATTGATTGAAAACTGGAATGAGAGAAAAAGCGGTCATTTCATTATCACGATTTATCAGGAGGATTATATATGATAGAAACAAGAATCACAAAGTTGCTCGGCTGTAAATACCCCATGATACAAGGGGGTATGGCATGGGTTGCGGAAAGCACTCTTGCGGCAGCAGTTTCCAACGCAGGCGGTATGGGACTGATTGCAGGCGGCAGCGCACCGATTGACTATTTGAGAGAACAAATTCGCATCTGTAAATCCAAAACAGATAAGCCTTTTGGCGTGAATATTATGCTGATAAGTCCCAATGCCGACGATTTGGCACAGTTGGTCATTGATGAAGGCGTGCCGATTGTCACCACCGGCGCAGGCAACCCGGGAAAATATATGGACGCATGGAAAGCCGCTGGAATAAAAGTGATTCCGGTGGTACCGTCTGTTGCGCTGGCAAAGCGCATGGAGCGTGCTGGTGCGGATGCGCTGGTGGCAGAGGGAATGGAGTCCGGTGGTCACATTGGCATGAATACCACGATGTGTCTTGTGCCACAGGTGGTGGACGCTGTAGATATTCCGGTGATTGGCGCAGGCGGTATTGCGGATGGCAGAGGAATTGCCGCAGCGTTCATGTTGGGCGCAGAGGGCGTTCAGGTGGGAACACGGTTCTTAGCGACGGACGAGTGTCAGATTCATCCGAAATATAAGAAACTGGTTTTAAAGGCGAAAGATACTGACAATCAAATTACAGGCTTTTATTCGGGCAGTCCTTGTCGTGGTATTAAGACAAAATATACAAAGAAGCTGCAGACGATGGAAAAACAGGCCTGTCCGCCGGAAGACTTTGAAGCAATGACAGTGGGATCTCTGCGAAAGGCAGTGGTAGACGGAAACGTCGATGAGGGTTCGTTCCTGTGCGGACTGATTGCGGGCATGGTACACGAAGTGAAACCATGTAAAGATGTTATCGAAGAGATGTGGCAGCAGGCGGAGGTACTCTTGCAAAAATAATCCACAGCGAAAAACAGTGCCATATGACAGAAATGGAGAAAATCTAATGAAATCAAAAACAGCTTTACGAAAAGTGGCAGTCATTGTATCCGGCATTGACGAAGAATATCAAAATACAATTTTAAAAGGAATTCATGCCTATGCAGAAGAACACGGTGTACACGTTGTTCATTTTGTGGCGTTCGCCGGAACGCTTTGCAGCGAGCATCACGATGTAGGGGAGTATAACATTTACAGCCTTTGCCAGTACAACGACTTTGACGGTGTGATTTTGCTCATTAACACCATTTCAGATTCTGTTTTTGTCACAGAAATTGTGAAGAATCTGTGGCGGTGTCGAGTGCCGGTCATCTGCGTGGATAATGATTTAGACTCCCGTTTTTATTATGTGGGAATTGATAATTTTAACGCCATGCAGAATATTATCCGGCACATTGTCTACGACCATCACTGTAAAAAAGTGGCGTATATCTCTGGTCCGGAGAGCAATCCGGAGTGTATTCAGCGGTATTATGCTTATGAATCTGTTATGCGGGAGGCTGGCTTAGAAATCGACCCGAATCTCATCTATTATGGCAGCTTTTGCAGCTGCGATGCTGCAGACGGTATAAATTATTTTTTAGCGCATAATGAAGTACAGCCGGACGCTATCATCTGCGCCAATGATGTGACGGCACTTGCCACGATTCTGGTACTGAATGAGCATGGAATTCGAGTGCCGGAGGATATTATAGTGACCGGATTTGACAACATTTATGCCGCACGAAATTTTTTTCCTGCGATTACGTCTGTTTCCCGTCCACTGTTTCAGACGGGCTATTATGCGTGCAAAACCGTGTTGGAGGCAAAGCCGGATACGCCGCACAGCAATATCTTAAAAACGAAAATGGAGCTGCGCCAAAGCTGCGGTTGCGGTTGTCATGCGGAGAATAAGGACGAGGTGGACAAGGATGAGAGAACGTTTCGGAAGAACGTCTATCAACAGCTGAACTATTATCAGGTGAACGTTCCCTTTATAACGAGAATGTCTTATGTTTTGGCGGAGAGTGAAAGCTTTGCGCAAAGTCTGGAAAATTTGAAGATTTTCGTGAAAGAATTCGGATACGATCGATTTTATCTTTGTTTGAATGAGGGCTGGAACGATCAGCGCATTGAAAAGACGGCGGATGGACAAAAGGTTTATTTTGCAGAAAACTATACATCCCACGGCTATGCAGAGACGATGCAAGTACCGCTGGCTCTGACGAACGGTATATTTACGGACTTACCGTCGTTTCCGTCGAAGCAGATGCTGCCGGACTGTGAGCTGAAATATGATACGCCTACGCTCTATTACATGATACCCCTGCATTTTCGGGATCAGTGTTTTGGTTACTGTATTTTCTGCGGAGCGCATTTCAATATCGAAAATCCGCTGATTCATACGTGGGTGATGAACGTGGCGAATGCGCTGGAAAATATTCAGAAAAAGGAACATTTGGATCAGGCACTGGCAGAGGTGAATGCACTTTATATCAAGGATTCTCTTTGTGGTATCAATAACCGCAATGGGTTTGATAAATATACGGCAGATGTTTTTGAAACTTGTCAGGCAGAAAACCGAACTTGTATGATGATGTTTATCGACATGGACGGACTGAAATATGTTAACGATGCGTTTAGTCACGAGGAGGGCGACAACGCATTATACCAATTGTCATGTGCGATTAAAAAGAGCTGTAAAAACGGCGAAGTTTCTGCACGATTTGGCGGTGATGAGTTTATTGTCTTTGCGACGAATTACAGCGAAGAACAGGCGCAGGCGTTGTCCGACGCCATCCACAAAGGACTAAAAAAATATAACAGCATTTCTGGAAAGGCGTACGAAGTAGATGCTAGTATTGGCTGGTATGTGACGGCGGTGTCTGAAGAGGATACGCTGAGCGAGTTGATCACAGCAGCGGACAAGAAGATGTACGAAGAAAAAAAACGGAAGAAAGCGGCAAGAATCGCATAAAGATAAATTCAGAAAAACTGAAAGGAAGAAAATACGATGGCTACAGCATTGATTACAGGCGCATCACAAGGCATTGGAGCGTGCATCGCCACACGACTTGCCAAGGATGGCTATCATATCGCAATCAACCACTATCCCAGCGACGGTGACAAGGCAAATGCAGAAAAGGTTGCCGCAGAATGCCGAGACTTGGGCGTGGAAGCGGAACTTTTTGCAGCGGACGTTTCCAGTTATGACCAGTGTGAAGAAATGGTCAAGGCGGTGAAAACACGCTTTGGTACGATTGACGCATTGGTGAATAATGCGGGCATTACGAAAGACGGTCTGCTTGTACGAATGAGCGAGGAACAGTATGACGCAGTGATTGCAGTCAATCAGAAGAGCATTTTTCATATGCTGAAACTGGTGGGAACAGTGATGATGCGCCAGCGCAGCGGCAGAATTGTCAGTCTCGCCTCAGTGGCAGGACTCTACGGCAATCCGGGACAGGTGAACTATTCGGCATCCAAGGCGGCAATTATCGGCATGACGAAGACGGCGGCGAAAGAGCTTGGTTCGAGGAATGTCACCGTGAACGCCGTTGCACCGGGCTTTATTAAAACGCCGATGACGGACGCCTTAACAGAAGAACAGCGGAAGAAGATGCTGGAGCTTGTGGCGATGAAACGCTATGCAGAGCCGTCAGAGGTGGCAAGCGTGGTTTCGTTTTTGTGTTCGGATGACGCAAGCTACGTTACGGGTCAGGTAATTGAGATTTCCGGCGGATTGATGATGTGATTAAAAAAGGAGTAATCAGATGAAACGAGTTGTAATTACCGGTATGGGAACAGTGAACCCGTTGGGATGCACGATCGATACGTTTTGGGAAAATGTGAAAAAGGGAACTTTAGGTATTTCCAAAATCGATATGTTTGATACCACAGAAGTGGAAGTCAGTGTGGCTGGTATCATACGGGATTTTCATCCGGAGGATTATTTTGAGAAAAAGAAGCTGCGCCATATGGAGCGGTTCACACAGTTTGCAGTGGCGTCCGCCGTGCAGGCGATGGACGACTGCGGCAGCGATTTTAAAGATTTAGACCCTTATCGTCTGGGGACGATTATTGGCTGTGGAATTGGCGGATTGCCGATGACAGAGAAACAGCACGCACTGTATCTGGAAAAGGGGCCGAATTGGATTTCCCCGTTTTTTGTGCCGGTGATGATTTCTAATATGGCAGCTGGTGAAGTTGCCATGCGTACCGGATTCAAGGGAGATAACTTCTGTACCACGACTGCCTGTGCCTCTGCAACCCATGCCATTGGAGAAGCGTTCCGCAAGGTGAAAGACGGCTATTTGGACGTGTGCATTTGCGGTGGTTCAGAAGCGACCATCGATGAGTTTACACTGGGTGGCTTTAAGACCATGAAAGCACTGACAAAAGAACCGGATCCGACAAAAGCGTCCATTCCGTTCGACAAAAATCGCAGCGGTTTCGTATTGGGTGAGGGCTGCGGAATTTTGGTGTTGGAGGAATATGGACACGCAAAAGCACGGGGTGCAAAGATTTATGCGGAAATCGCCGGCTATGGTGCAACCTGTGATGCTTACCACATGACGGCTCCTTCGCCGGAATGCGAAGCTTCAGCGAGAGGTATGGTAGCGGCTTATCAGGAGGCTGGGTTACAGCCGGAGAATATCACTTATATCAATGCTCACGGTACGGCGACCGGTTTAAACGATAAGTATGAAACCACTGCGATTAAAATCGCCTTGGGGGAGGAGCAGGCGCACAAGGTGAAAATCAATTCCACGAAGTCTATGACGGGACATATGCTGGGCGGTACAGGAGCGGTAGAAGCAATTGTGTCGGCATTGTCCATTCGAGACGGTTTCATTCACCAGACTATTGGTTATACGACGCCGGATCCTGAATGCGATTTGGACTATTGTGTCGATGGTCCGGTAGAGATGCCGGTGAAAGCCGCACTGTCGAATTCGCTGGGATTTGGCGGTCACAATGCCACACTCTGCTTCAAGGCGTGTGAAGCAGAAAGGAGCAAATCGGAATGAGCGATAAAATTTATGAGATAGATTTGAAAGCGGTTGAGCAGTTGGCGGAAATTGTGGAGCAGAAAAAGCTTGACGAAATCACCATCACAGACGGTGAGAAGTCGATTACGATTAAGGACAAGAAATGTCCGCCGCCGCCACATCATCATCCGCCCCATCCAGGGGAAATGCCGCCGCCTCCTCCAATGAACAACGGGATGCCTTCACAGTGGGGAACTGGCGCACCCAATGGACAGCCACCTGAGACGACGCCACAACCGACACCGTCTGCGACGGAACCGACGGCGACCGGAAAATTCATTCAGGCTCCCATTGTGGGAACGTTTTATGCGGCACCCTCGCCAGATCAGCCGCCGTTTGTACAGGTGGGCGATACGGTGAAGAAAGGCGACGTGGTACTGATTATCGAGTCCATGAAGCTGATGAACGAGGTGACCAGCGACGTGGATGGCGTCGTAGAAGAGATTCTCGTGAAAAATGGCGATGCCGTAGAGTATGACCAGCCACTGATGCGGCTTTCATAAGGATGCGATAACACAAAAGTACAAAAGAAGGAGGAACCAGATTATGGCAGAGGTATTATTCAATCAAGAGCAAATCAAGGAAATTATTCCCCACCGTGCCCCGTTTTTACTCATTGACGAAGTATTGGAAATGGAAATGGGACAGCGTGTGGTGGCACGGAAATATATCAAGGAAGACGATTTTTGGTTCAAGGGACATTTCCCAGAAAAGCCAGTAACGCCGGGTGTGCTGATGATTGAGATGCTAGCACAGGCTGGAGCGGTGTGTATTCTGTCACAGCCGGAATTCAAGGGGAAAATTGCTCTTTTTGCCGGTATAGATAAGGCGAAGTTCCGGCGACAGGTCGTACCGGGCGATGTGCTGGATTTAAAGGTAGAAATTATTGCGCAGCGTGGCCCCATAGGCGTCGGAAAGGCGGAGGCAACGGTAGACGGCAAGCGTGCTGTCAGCTGTGAAATCAAGTTTGCTGTAGAGCAGTAAGGCGGCAGAATGCAGAGTATGAAAAAAGTTTTAATTGCAAACCGTGGCGAAATTGCCGTGCGCATTATTCGGGCTTGCCGAGAAATGGGCTTGCAGTGTGTGACAGTTTATTCGACGGCAGACCGCTCGGCATTGCACGCAGAAATTGCAGATGAATCGGTTTGTATCGGTCCGGCTTCTGTTCAGAAGAGTTATCTGAATCAGGCGGCATTGATTGCCGCTTGTGAAAATACCGGCGCACAGGCGTTACATCCGGGATTTGGCTTTCTGTCGGAGAGTGCAGAATTTGCACAGCTTTGTCTCGACAATGGTATTATATTTATCGGACCCTCGCCGGAATCGATTGCGATGCTCGGCGATAAGGCACGTGCGAAAGAGACGATGAAAAAAGCTGGCGTTCCAGTCATCCCTGGATCGGATGGAGTAGTGGGTAGCGTGGAAGCGGCAAAGAAAATTGCCGCAGAAATTGGTTATCCGGTGCTGGTGAAAGCATCCGCAGGCGGCGGCGGCAGAGGCATTCGCCGTGTGGACAGCGAGGAACAGCTGGAAGAACAGATGCTTTTGGCGAAAGAGGAAGCACGGTTGTTTTTCGGGAACGACGATGTTTATTTGGAAAAGCTGATTGTTGGCCCACACCATGTAGAGATTCAGATTATCGCCGACAAACAGGGAAACACGGTTGCGCTGGGAGAGCGTGACTGTAGTATGCAGCGGCGCAATCAAAAAGTGATCGAGGAGAGTCCGAGTCCTTTGATGACACCGGAGCTGCGTCAGGCGATGCAGGAGGCGGCAGTGCGTGCGGCGATGGCGTGTGGCTATTATAATGCAGGAACGATTGAATTTTTGGTGGATGACGACCGAAACTTTTACTTTATGGAGATGAACACCCGTATTCAAGTGGAACATCCGGTGACGGAGTGGGTGACGGGTGTGGATCTGGTACAGACCCAACTTCTCGTGGTACAGGGAAAGCCTTTACCGTTTACACAGGAGGATATTGAAGTCAAGGGACACGCCATTGAGTGTCGGATTAATGCCGAAAATCCAGAACAGGACTTTCGTCCCTCCCCAGGGACGATTCAGCTGCTGCACATTCCGGGCGGCCCCGGGATTCGGGTGGATAGTGCCGTATACCAAGGGTATACGATTCCGCCTTATTACGACTCGATGATTGCGAAGCTGATTGTACACGCTCCCACGAGAGAATGTGCGATTATGAAAATGCGCTGGGCGTTGTCGGAATTTATCGTAGACGGTATTGATACAAACATTGATTTTCAACTGAAGCTCATCAAAAATAAGGCGTTTCAAGCGGGAGCATATGACAATACATTTTTGGAAAAATTTTTGGACGAGAACAAAACGAAGAAATAACCCCAAGAGAACAAAGAGAAGGTTAGGTGAGAAACTATTATGGCGTTAGAGGATCTATTTAAGAATGTGACCAAACGATTCAATGATGATACGCCGGAAGAAAGAGAACCTGTGTTCAAGTGTCCTCGATGCCAGCAGACTGTGCAGGAGTCGAAATTTCAAGAGCAAAACAAGGTCTGCCCCAACTGTAACTACCATGCGAGATTGACGGCGAGCGAACGGCTGCGTATGACGGTGGATCGAGATTCTTTCGTGGAATACGATGCGGATATGGAGAGCGTCGACCCATTGGAATTCCCGGGATATGCACAAAAGGTGGAAAACTTAAAGGCGGTTACGGGACTGCATGACGGCGTGATTACGGGAGAATGTACCGTAAAAGGCTCACGTACGGTGATGATTGTCATGGATTCTCATTTTATGATGGCGTCTATGGGCAGCGTCGCAGGAGAAAAGATAACCCGTGCGTTTGAACGTGCGACAGAAAAGGGTTTGCCGGTGGTGGCGTTTACCGCTTCCGGCGGTGCGAGAATGCAGGAGGGGATTTTGTCACTGATGCAGATGGCGAAAACCTCCGGCGCAGTGGCGAAGCACAGCGAAGCGGGTTTGCTCTATTTAAGCGTTATGACAGATCCGACCACCGGCGGTGTGACGGCGTCTTTTGCGTCCCTGGGAGACATGATTCTGGCAGAACCAAAAGTGGTGATTGGCTTTGCGGGACGGCGTGTCATCGAGGGGACGATTAAACAGCGTTTGCCGGACGATTTTCAATCGGCAGAGTTTTTACAGGAAAAAGGGTTTGTGGATTTGATTGTGGAGCGGCGCAATATGCGCAGTACCCTGTCTCACCTGTTAAAACTGCACGGGTACGAAAAAGAAGAAACGGGAGGTGTGTGAGATGGAAGTATATCAAGAGGAACAATCCAAACGCACCGCCTGGGAACGACAGATGCTCATCCGAGACAAGGACCGTCCGACAGTCAGGGACTATATCCCACGGATTTTCACGGACTTCTACGAACTGCACGGAGACCGTGGCTATGGCGATGATGGCGCAATATTAGGCGGAATCGGTCGCTTGAATGGAACACCTGTGACGGTAATCGCACAGGTAAAGGGCAGGAATTTGAAGGAAAATAAGGAATCCAACTTTGCAATGCCCCATCCGGAGGGCTATCGAAAGGCACTACGGCTGGCACATCAGGCGGAGAAGTTTCACCGTCCGATGATCTGCTTGATTGATACCCCTGGTGCGTTTTGCGGCGTTGAGGCGGAGGAACGTGGTCAGGGTGAGGCAATCGCACGGAACCTAGCGGAGTTTATGACGCTGAAGACGACGATTTTGTCTGTGGTACTGGGCGAAGCGGGCAGCGGCGGTGCATTGGCACTGGGTGTGTGTGATGATTTGGCAATGTTGGAAAATGCGCTTTATTCGGTGATTTCGCCTCGTGGAGCAGCGTCCATTTTATGGAAAGATGCTTCTCGGGAACAAGAGGCTTGTGAAGTTTTACAAATTACGGCGGAAGATATGGTGCGATTTGGTGTCGCAGAAGCGATCATTCCAGAGCCGGAGGGCGGCGCACAGTGCGATATAGACAAAATTGCAGAAAATCTGAAAGAATATTTGGTAGAAACGTTAACAGAAAAATTGCAAAAACCTATTGACGTTTTGCAAAAAGAACGGTATACTAAGTTTAGAAAAATCGGTGCTTTTACAGAGGGCGTATGAACTCGATGCTTTTGTAGAGCAATCGATTTGGAAAATAATCATGAATCTATCGCTTGGAAAAGAAAAGCGAAAAAAATTGGAGGAAAAAAACATGACAAAAGAAGAAATCTTTGAAGAACTGAAAGAACTAGTTACGGATCAATTGGGCGTAGAAGACGATAAAGTTACCTTGGAGGCATCCATTCAGGATGACTTGGGCGCAGACTCGCTGGATTTGGTAGACCTGGCAATGGAGGTCGAAGAAAAGTTTGGTGTAAAGATTAGCGATGAAGACTTGGAGAACATCAAAATGATTGGCGATATTGTAACTTATATCGACGAAAAGAAAGACTAATGGGAGACTGCTTTTTGGCAGTACTATAAAATGAAAAAAGCCACTGTATGGGTCATGATATACAGTGGCTTTTTGTATGCGTTATGTCATGGAAATCGAAAGCGACAGACATTTTGTGCCGCTGAGACGTTCGCTCAGCGCATCCGGCTGACACGTACCAGCGAATAGGGTGAAGTGGCTGCCAAAGCGTTTGCGGTTGCCTTCGTCGTCCACAGCTGTGAAAGTACGTGGGGGAATCTGGAAGGTACAGGTGACAGTTTCTCCCGGCGAAACCGTTACACGCTGAAAGCCGCATAAGCTGTGATTGGGGACAGCTTCGGGACAGTCGTCCTTGATGTAAAGCTGTACCACGTCGGTGACGGTTTGCATACCGTGATTTTCCACCTGTACGCAATAACCCTCTGCCGTGGAGGTGAATTTCGTACAGTGAAGCCTTCCATAGGTGAGACCAAATCCAAAGGGATATGCTACGTTGTCCTTGACATAGCGATAGGTACGATTTTTCATGGAGTAGTCTGTGAAGGCAGAGAGCTTTTCGGCATCTTCGTAGAACGTCACCGGCAGCTTTCCCGTAGGAGCGGTGTCTCCGAACAGGATTTTTGCCAGTGCAGTTCCGCCCTGTTCTCCCGAATACCAGACGTGGAGGTGTGCGTCGACCTGTTGCTCCAAAGAAATCGCACTGCCTGCGGCAACCACGGCGACAACGGGTTTTCCGATGTGAACGATTTTTTCCAATAATATCCGCTGCGGTTCCGGCAATCGTAAATCGGTTTTATCGCCAGAAGAAAACTCGTTTCCCGTATCACCTTCTTCGCCCTCCATTGTGGCGTCGAGACCGAGACAGAGAATGACGACATCTGCGTGCTCGACGGCAGTGATTGCCTCAGCGTAGCGGTCGCCGGCTTGTGCCAGATTAGATACTCTGTCTCGATAGAGGTGACAGCCTTGGGCATAAAGGATACGTCCTGGAAAAGTGTTCTGTATTCCTTCGAGAAATGTCACATAACGGTCGGCTGTACCGCAGTAGTTTCCCTCCAGAGCGAGGCGGCTGTCGCTGTTGGGTCCAATGACCGCAATGGTTTGGACACTGTCTCGTGACAAGGGCAAAACGCCATTGTTTCGAAGGAGAACCATAGATTTTTCTGCACAGGCGAGGGAAACGGCTTTGTGGGCAGGGGAGGCGACAACTTCGTAGGGAATGTTGTCGTAAGGCGTATCAGGGTCGAACATCCCTAGACGAATGCGTGTGCGCATCACATGGACACAGGCTCGCCGGACGCTTTCCTTGTCTAGAAGTCCCTCTTTTAGGGCATTTAGGAGTCTCTGATAGGTACAGCCGCAGTTTAAATCACAGCCGGATTGAATGGCGAGTGCCGCAGATTCTTCTGGACGAGTGGTAACGTGGTGGAACTGATGAAAGTCTTGAATCGCCCAACAGTCGGATACGAAATAGCCGTCAAACCCCCAAGCCTGAAGCTTTTCCTGTAGCATGGGATTTGCACAAGTTGGCACGCCATTCAGTCGGTTGTATGCACCCATCACTCCCTCCACGTGTGCTTCTGTCACTAGTGCTTCAAACGCAGGGAGATAAGTTTCTTCCAGATCCTTTGGGGAGACAACAGCGTCAAAGCCGTGGCGAATGGCTTCCGGTCCGCTGTGTGCGGCAAAGTGTTTTGCACAAGCGGCAGTTTTCAATGTACGTTTATCCCCTTGTAAGCCACGGACAAAAGCTTTTCCCAGTTCTGCAGTTAAAAACGGGTCTTCGCCATAGGTTTCGTGTCCCCGTCCCCAGCGTGGGTCACGGAAAATATTGATATTGGGTGACCAGATAGTCAGACCCTTGTAGATATCGTGGTCGCCGTGTTTTTTGGCGATTTCGCCCGATTTGGCACGTGCTTCTGTCGCCGTGATGTCGGCACACTGTTGCACCAGTGCAGTATCAAACATAGCGGCGAGACCGATTGCCTGTGGGAATACGGTGGCTGTGCCGGAACGAGCGAGGCCGTGAAGACCTTCGTTCCACCAGTTATAGGCAGGAATCCCCAGCCGCTCGATTGGCTCGGCATCGTATTTGAGCTGACCGATTTGTTCCTCGACGGTCATTTCGTCTACCAATGCCTCGGCACGCTCTTGCGGCGTCAGCAATGGATTTTTATAACGTTTCATGAAATCACTCCAGTATATATATATCTTTTGGATTAATGCTAACAGGGGAAGTCTCTTTCCGCTTTTCTTTATAATTGCTTGTAAACTGTAGTTCATATCGTCTGTGACTTTTTCTTCTTTGCGAATTCTTTGTGTTAAAGAAAAATCTCCTTGACTTTTCTTTTATAATCTGGTATAATACTAAATATAATAGAAGAAATGTAGAAAACACGAAACATCGTGCGACCCAGTATTTTCTGTAGCGTGTTTTTTTTACTTAATCTACTATATTACTTTTTCTCTTGCCTGTCAAGGACTTTTCGAGAGAGAATTCAGAACGAAAAATTTCAGATACTGTATGTTTAACGCTCCATTTTGTATGCAAGAAACGAGGTGCTTTTATGGAGAAAAAATATTCCGCTCAATCTTATAGTTATCGCATTGCCCTTGGTGGAATTATTGCGTCGATGTGTATGATGTGTATGTTTTTAACCGGTGTCATTCCGATGCTTTATCTGTTGCTCCCAATGGCGACGAGCGGTTTGATTTATATTATGGCATTGGAAACCAGTCCACACTGGGGATTGATGACCTATATTTCCGTTGGCTTGCTGTCGATTTTTGTTACACCAAATAAAGACGCTTCCCTTGTTTTTATCTTGTTCTTTGGATATTATCCCCTTCTTTGTCCTATACTAAAACGACTACACTGTCCGCCATTAGCGTTTCTCATCCGCATGGCGATATTTAATGCTGCGGTATTGGTATTTTTCTATGGTTCCATTTATCTGCTCGGTGCAGACGAGTTGTGGGATTCTCTGGGGAAATACGGAAAATATGGCGGATATATCTTACTCGGCATTGCAAACGTCATGTTCGTCAGCTATGATTATTTGATTGGCATTTTCCCGACGGCGTATAATCGAGTTTTAAAGCCGAGAATTTTTCCTACAAAAAAATCGTGACGTACGCTTTTACGTACAGTCCGCTGGAAAAAGGAGTTTCCCCATGAAAAAGATTGCATTATTTGACGCAAAGCCCTATGACCGAACTTGGTTTGACAAGCTGAACACACTATCAGATCAAGTATTATGAACCGAAGCTCACGATGGACACGGTTTCGTTGGCATAAGGGTGTCAGGCAGTGATTCCTTTTGTCAATAATACGCTGGATGCGGTGGTGATTGATGCGTTGTACCAAATGGATACCGCCATCATTGCGATGCGCTGTGTAGGGTATAACAACGTGGATCGCTCGGCGGCGATGGGAAAGATTCCGGTGGTGCGTGTGTCGGGGTATTCCCCCTATGCTGTGGCGGAGTTTACGATAGGGTTGCTTCTGACCTTGAATCGAAAACTGCACAAGGCTTATGCCCGCACTCGTGACTTTAATTTTTCTCTGAATGGACTGGTGGGATTTGACCTCCACGGCAGAACGATGGGTGTCATTGGTACGGGGAAAATCGGTCGTATTCTGATACAGATTTGTCGTGGATTTGGCATGGACATTCTCGCATATGACCGTTATCCTGCAAAGGATGTGGATTTCCCCTATGTGTCGCTGGAGGAACTATTCCAAAAGAGCGACATTATCTCCCTGCACTGTCCTTTGACGGAGCAGACGAATCATCTCATTAACCGTGAAACGATTGCACAGATGAAAGATGGTGTTTATCTGTTGAACACCTCTCGTGGACAGCTGGTGGAAAGTGGTGCACTGTTAAAGGCCTTAAAAAGTGGAAAGATTGCCGGTGCTGGACTGGACGTCTATGAAGAAGAAACGGACTTTTTCTTCGAGGATCGTTCCGAGGTGGTACAGCGTGACACGCTTTTGTCGCTGTTGGTATCTATGCCGAACGTAGTGTTGACTTCGCATCAGGCGTTTTTGACTACAGAAGCACTCCACAATATTGCACAAGTGACGCTGGAAAACCTGGACGTGTTTTTTGAACAGGGAAAGTTACAGAACAGTGTCTTTGAAACGTGAAAACAGAGATAACCGTCCGATCCATTTCAATTTGTCGGACGGTTATTGTGATTATTGTTGACCTGTCAAATCAATCCAAAATGCGTCATGGCTTTCGCCAGACCGTCTGCACAGAGGGGTGCGGTGATATAGTCGGCATAGGGGTGGAGGAGCGACGGGTCGCCCATGGCAACGCCCGTTCCTGCGAGTTCCAACATCGAGCGGTCGTTTAGGCTGTCGCCAAAGGCGTAGACTTCTTCCTGTTTTGCCCCAAATTGTGTGAGAAGTTGTGCCATGGCTTTGGCTTTAGAGTATCCACACGGCACCATTTCTGCAAAACCGTTTCCACGGTCGATGAAGTCGAATGCACTTTGAATCCCCGTCTGGAATCCAAGAAGGTCGCTTTTCTCGTCGTACCAGATGACGAACTTGTCCATCTCCCAGGTGCTTTTTTTCACAATGTCAGTACAAACAGTTTGTTTCCTAGCATAGATATCGAGGAGGGACTCCAGTCCCGGCAGCATCCTAGTTTTGCTGTCATAAAAAATGCCACGGCTGTGTTCATACAATACTGCCACATCACAGGCTCTCGTGAGAGAGACGATTTTTGCACAGCACGCTTTCGTCTGAGTAACGTGAAACAGAGTTTTTCCGTCCAGTTCCATTTCTGTCCCACAGCCATAAATGTATCCGTCAAAGCCGATTTCTCGGAGAGAAGCGTCTACGTTCATCGCCGTACGACCGGTGTTGATGAACGTTTTTCCGCCAGTTTGGCGTACGCTGCGAATGGCGTCTACGGCGGACGAGGGACAGTATCCGTCTTCTGTCACAAGTGTACCGTCAATGTCGAAAAATAGGTAACACGTCATTTTCCACACTCCATATCATCCGCTGGTGGGGAGAGGCGGAATTTCCGTCTGGCAGCCTCCGCTAAAAGCTGTGCCGTTCCCTCTACGCCTAAGAGATTGCTGTTCAGGAACAAATCCCGATAGCGAGTGTTGTTCACTTCACAGCCGGTGTGCGAGCGGTAATATTCCGCACGGGTCTTGTCGACTTCTTCGATGATACGCTGTGGTTCTGCGGTCGTTGTCCCGAGGACATAAATGCTGTTGGCAATGCGTGCCTGATAGGGCGCAAAAATATAACAGCGAATGACGTTCTCCCGTTCTCGTAAAATATAGTCTGCACATCTGCCGATAATCACGCAGCTCTCCTTCTCGGCGTGTTCCAGAACGAGCTTGCTTTGCATCTCATACATTCGGGCTTGTTTCAGTTCGCTGCCAATACCCAAGGGATATTTCATTTTGTTGTAGCCGGTGATACCATTTTTGCTAAACTGAACCAGAGAGTTTAAAGTTTCGTCTCGTTTTTCCGCTTCTTTTTCCAGAATGTTTCGGTCATACATGGGAAGTCCCAGAATCTCCGCCGTGCGAATGCCAATATCTCTTCCACGGCTTCCAAACTGTCTTGTAATTGCAATGACATAGTGTTTCATTTTCGTTTTCTCCTCTTCCAAAACTATCAAAACTATCGTGTGAAATCCCACACGATAATTTTAATATAGCATAAAACCCCAGATTTGTCCAGTGAATTTTGCAATACAGGAATTACAATTTGATGACAAAGAAAAAATAATGGTTGCATTTTGAAAAGAAATGTGTTATAATAAATAAGTATTTTTTGAAACTGAGAAGAATCCGAAAATCGAAAATTTGAGAAATTCAATTTTCAGAAAGGAGTCAGCCGTGAAGAAAATTTTACTGCTCACCATACAAACCACGATGATGTAGGTTGCGGTAGCGTTGTTATGTCAATGTGTGAAAAATCATACGGATTTCTGGAGTTTACTACAGCTGACAAATGATTTTTCTGCTTATATGCTGACAGGAATACGAAACCGATAATGGCGGTGTTGCCTAAAAAATGGAGGAAACCAAAATGGTAGTCATGGAACTGGAAAACGGAAAGAAAATCGAAATTGAGCTTTATCCGAATATTGCGCCGATTTCTTGTGAAAATTTTGAAAAGCTTGTCAAATCCGGCTTTTATGATGGTCTGACCTTTCATCGGGTCATTCCGGGATTTATGATTCAAGGTGGCTGTCCGAATGGCACTGGTACAGGGGGATCCGGGTGGCAAATCAAGGGTGAATTTTCATCAAACGGCGTGAAGAACGACTTGAAGCATACCCGTGGCGTTCTCTCGATGGCACGCTCGATGAATCCGAACTCCGCAGGTTTGCAGTTTTTCATCATGCACGCAGATGCACCCCATCTGGACGGACAGTACGCTGCATTTGGAAAGGTTGTTTCCGGTATGGACGCTGTGGATGAAATTGCAGAAACAGAGACGGATTATAACGACAAGCCGTTGACGCCGCAGGTAATTCGTCGTGTGACGATTGTGGAATAATGTACGGGTGCTGCCTGTGACAGGAACCGAAAAGAGGGAAATGGTGTGGCATATAAGACGAAGCAGCGGGAATATATTCTGGAATACTTCCGCACTTGTGGCGGCGGACACATAACCGTGGCAGAACTGGTACGCCATTTACAGGATACCGGTACGCCGGTAGGCACTGCCACGGTTTACCGAAACCTAGAACAGATGGTTTCTGAGGGACTGGTTCGAAAGTATATTTTGGATGAAAAGTCCAGTGCTTGTTATCAGTTCATTGGGACGCAGCATACGGTGTGCCAAGAGCATTTTCATTTGAAGTGTGTTAAGTGTGGAAAGCTGTTTCACGTCAGCTGTGATTATTTGAATCAGCTTGGGGAACATTTATTGGAACATCATGGCTTTGTCATTGACCACACCAAGACAGTATTATACGGTACGTGTCAGGACTGTATCCAAAATGCATAAGGCGACGCTGTATAAGGATCAATTTTCTAAAAAAGCAAGAATCAAGAAACCTGTTCTTGTTCTTGCTTTTGGTTTATCCTGACCCTATCCTAGGGGACTTTTCGGTTGGTTCGGCTTGAATGGTCGCTCATAAATGCGAATGGGTGCGTGTTCCAACACGGTCTGGCTGTCCTTTTCCTGTAGGACACGAGGCGTATAGATTTTCATCTCCGCCTCATAATTTTGTCTGGCACGTTCTTCTTCCGGATTCATGGGAATGCTCCTTTCTATAGGGTTTACAGCTAGTTTGACCGCATACAGCGACTTTATACATCAGGATAGAAAAGGTGATGTTATGGGAAAAAATTTCGCTAAAGGCATTGGTATGTATTTTTTTGCAGAGATACTCTGCCTTTTTTTAGCATTGACGTTGTCTGCACTGGGCGGTACGATTTGGCGCATTGTTAGTTGTATTTGTACGATGGGAATTTTCGTCTGCCTTTGCATCAATTATGCCTACAATCGGGCGGAGATGGATCGAAAAATCAGCGTTCCGAGTTCAATTGGAATTCGCTGTTTTTACGGCGGAGCAGTGACACTGATTCCACTGCTTTTGGGAATTGTCCTCATTCTGGCGAAGGCGGGTGTTGTTCCGGCAGGGTATTACCGCTGGTATAAGCTGTTGGATGCACCTTTTTTACAGCTGTGTAACCTTTGCAGCATGGACGTCATCGCAGCGGCACTCTCTTGGGGGGAGACGATATTCTTAGCGATGATGAATCTTCTGCCCTTTGTGACGGTATGGGTGACTTATACGGTTGTACGCAAGGGCGTGCGGCTGGAAGAAATACAATATCGAAAATAATTGGAGTATGGCAGTCGAAAAAACGGCTGCCATTTTTGCATAGAAGTTGCCGATAGCCGCATATACTGTGAAAAAACGGAAGGGAGCGATTCGAAAGATGACATGGAAAATTGTGGGGAAACGGTTTGGTATCATGGTGACGGTTTGTGCCGTTGTGGGTACGGTGGTATATTTCGGCGGCACGAAAATTCAAAAGGCGGTTTCTACCATTGCGCCGGAGGAGGAAACGCCGGTGATTGTTTTGGATGCAGGACACGACAGCATAGATGGCGGCTGTTCTTCTGTGAATGGTGTGCCGGAAAAGGGGGATTAACCTGAATATCCTGTTATATTTGCGTGACCTCTTGGAAATGGAAGGGTATTCGGTAGAGGTGACATGGGACACGGACACGAGCATTCACGATGATGGCATCGAGGGAATCGCCAACCAGAAAAGCTCTGATATGGACAATCGATTGGCACTGTTTAACGAATATGAAAATGCGATTTGTATTTCAATTCATCAGAATCAGTTTACAGATTCGTCCTATTCGGGAGCGCAGATGTTCTATTCGGACAATGTCAGCGAATCGGGCAGACTGGCGCAGACGATGCAGGAGGCGTTTGTCACCCAGCTACAGCCGGAGAATACCAGAGAGGTGAAGCTGTGCGGAAAGGAGCTGTATTTGTGCTATTTTAGCGAGAACCCGACGGTGATGGTAGAGTGCGGCTTCTTGTCGAATCCGGAGGAGGCGGCACTTTTGGAAACGGAGGCGTATCAGCGAAAGGTAGCATTCACGATTTTTTCCAGTGTAAATACATACCTGTGTTCAAAACAACATGAATTTCATACAAGTTTCATAAAAAAAGGTTGCATTTTCCTTGACGAAGTGATATAATAAAAATAATTATCATTTTATTTTGAGATGGTGCGTTTGCTTTTATCCATCTCCAATGCTGTGGTATTATACAGGAGGAAATTTGCCATGAAAAATGGGACGTTAGAAAAAAGAGAGAACCGAAAACACATCTTGTGAATCCAAAACGGCGGCTGCGTCGCTGCCTTGTCGTGCTGCTTGTGGGTGCGCTTTGCCTTTTTCAAATGCCTGCATCTCTTGTGAAGGCAATCTCAGCGCAGCTGCAAATTTCTCCTGTCCTCGTTTCTGACGAAGATACTCCCGTGGCGACCGACACCACGACGACCGATTCGCCTATCTGGACCATTGAAAACTTGTATGTCACGCCGGGTTCTGAATGCGAATATTTGACGATAACGGAAGAAAACGGCGTTGCCGCTTCAGCAGTGCTAGGCACATTGTATTTCCCTAAAGAAACCCGGGAAATTTTAAGTCCCGCATATTATGATGTGATTGGCGATTTCATTTATGAAAGTAATTATTCGTCGTCCTCTCTCATGGTAAATACAGAAAAATTTGAAACGGATGGTTTGTTTTTGTATACTATATATACCACTGGAACAATTGCAAAAGAGGACGGCAGTGCAATGCTGAATATCTGGTGGGAAATTGCGGATGAAGAGACAATTCGAGAAGTAGCGGAGAAATACGAGATGGAGGAACAAATGGATGCGTTTGGAACGACTTATTATGACTTTCCGGTGCAATGGGTAGATAAAGATGCGACTCACACCGGAACGACATGGGTTCCAATTAGAACGGCGACAACTGAAATATCTTATTTCGGCTATATCACGTCCTATGGTGATATTACTGAAAGCTTAACCCTAGTCGACGGCTATATTCGTGTGTATACCAATGGAGATCCGGAGGTGACGGAATTAGAACTCCCCATACAAGAGGTGGTGTGCGGACAAGAGGTGACCTATTCCGTACAGATTTCCAACGCCATTGCATCCTGCGGTTTGGAGGGGACAATTTATTTTCCGGATGAAACGGCACAGCTGCTGGAGGACGGCTGGACGCTGGGCGAGGACGCCATTTATTCTGGCGACGGCGTCTATGACAAAATGAATTTGTATGCCAATATGGACGGCGTATTGACGAAAGTCCGACCGAGCCATATTATATATTTTGGACTGTGGAGCGATACCGTCGTAGAACCGACTGCGGCGGACGGCGAGCTTCTCAACCTGACGTTCACAATACCAGAGGAGGCACAGGTGGTTGCCGTTGCGATGACATATGGCGTGGAGATACAGGAAGACGAAGACGGTTATTGGTACTATGATTTTCCGATAACTTGGATGGAGCGAGGGACGGATACGGGAGATGTCACAGATGAAGATGGAAACGTCATCTATGAAGTTGAAAGGAATCGGTTTTCCTACGTGACGGAGGACGGCGAAGACGTTTCGGATGAAATTACGCTGACCGATGGGGCGATTCGTATCCTCTTTAATCATAATCCGAAACCGACTGCCACAACAACGACAGAGGAAACAACAACCACCACCGAAGAGACGACGACAACCGAGGAAACGACAACGACTACGGAAGAG
The DNA here is from genome assembly GCA_021201755.1 of Ruminococcus sp. Taxonomy (GTDB): domain Bacteria; phylum Bacillota; class Clostridia; order Oscillospirales; family Ruminococcaceae; genus Ruminococcus_C. The sequence goes on from JAJQEI010000047.1 coordinate 53,478, forward strand.
ACTACCACGACCACCGAGGCAACCACCACGACTACTACCAAGGCAACGACAACAACCACCACAACAGAAGAAACTACGACCACCACCACGACAACGTCGGAGACGATGACAGAGACGACCACAACACAGTATAAAAATCCGTCTACCTGGTCACTGTCGAAAGCCTATGTTTCTTCCGGTGATGATAGCGTGACGTACGATATTTTGATTTCTGGTGCTGGGGAATCCCTAGGACTGTTGGGTACGCTGTCGCTGCCTGATGCAATGCTGGAGCTTTTGGAAAGCGGATGGAACAGTGGGGCGAATATGCTGGAGAACGGAGACGTGTATGCGCAGATGAATCTGGAACAGTACATGAGCGGCGGCGATATTTCCTTTTCCCTGAATGCACAGGAGGCATAGGTGCCGGAAAAGAGCGATGGAATGCTTGTGCAGCTGACACTGCAAATTCCAGATGAGGAAACTGTCGCAGAAATTGCACAGCAGTATGATCTGGACTGTATCTATCGAAGCGACAGCGATACATATTATTATGAATTCCCTGTCACATGGGCAGATTCGAACACGATTGTCAAGACTTCTATCGATGCAGAAACGGGAGAAGTGATAGAAGCAGAAAGCAATGTTTTTGCCTACTTAGACGCAGACGGAAATGACGTCTTCTCAGATGCGGTGACATTGTAGAACGGTTATTTGCGTGTGGCAGTATCAAAGGAACTTGTGCTGGGTACGTATATTACAGAGGAAACCACTACGACGACGACAACGACGACCACGACAGAAGAGTCGACGACGACAACAACGACAACGATCACAATGACAACCACGGACGAGCCAACCACCACCATAACTACCGCTACAACCGTTGGTACAACCACTTCAAGGATGTCGCTGACGTTTACGTCTTCCACGACGATAATGACACTGACGTTCACGTCTACAACCACTACCACGACGACTACCACAACAGATGAGCCGACGACGACAACGACAACCACGACGACAACCACAACAGATGAGCCAACGACGACAACGAAACCAACGACGACAACCGCCACCGCAAAGCCAACGACGTCAAACAAGACCAAGACAACCA
>JAJQEI010000047.1:54583-83763 GCA_021201755.1 Ruminococcus sp.
CGTCTCCTCCGCCTCGCCCCTCTTATTTTACGACGACGACCTCCACTCTCACGCAGACTACCACCTCATTTGCGTAGACGACTACAACGATAACCACGACGACCACCACAACGGAAAAGCCAACGACGACAACCACGACGACCACTACCACTGCAACGACAACGACAACAACGACTACAGAGGCTACTACTACAAACGACAACGACGACTGCCACAACAATAACAACTACTACGGCAACGACAGAAACGGAGAAATTTTATTTATCCCTCGACGAGCCGGACGAGGACGACCTCTACCCCCACCAATACGCTGACACTGACGTATAAAACCAACTACACTGGGACACTTTTCTGGCTGTCTTCCGACAGTGCGGTTGCGGAAGTGGATGGACAGGGGAATATAACTATTCTTGAAAATGGCAGTGTAACGATCTTTGTCTATGCGTTCGGCGGAGAACCCAGCGCAGTCATGACACTGGAAATTTCGGCACTTCTGGGTGATGTGGACAGCAACGGAGAGGTCAACGTACAGGACGCTTATTTGACAATGGTGGAATATGCAGAAATTGCAGCAGGAAGCGATGGTTCGTTTACTGGAAAACAAAATTATGTGGGCGATGTGGATTTGAACGATACGATTACCATACAAGATGCTTATTTGATACAGGTGTACTATGCATCCGCCGCAGCAGGCTCGCCAGTGGAATGGGAGACGCTGCGTGAATAAGATTGTGTATATATAAACGGAAAAGAATAGAGGCAATGTCATGTGCTTTTTCGACATGGACATTGCCTTTGTTTGTTTTTTCGAAAAAATCCGTGAAATTCTATTGCATTTCTATGAGAACTCTGTTATAATAGAAAGGTAAGTTGAAAGCTGGCGAATATTTCCGGCTGGAATAGGAGGAACAATCATGCCTGCAAATATTGTAGTCGGTTCGCAGTGGGGCGATGAGGGAAAAGGGAAAATTATTGATATTATGGCATCTCGTGCCGATGTGGTGGTGAGAGCCACAGGCGGAAATAATGCCGGTCATACGGTGGTAAATGGCGGAGAGGTGTATAAGCTGCACCTGATTCCGTCCGGAATTCTCTATCCGGATACACTGTGTCTTATTGGTGCCGGCGTGGTACTAGACCCGAAGGACTTTACGTCCGAGCTGGATGGTCTGGAAAAACGAGGCGTTTCTACCGCAAATTTACGCATTGATCCTCGTGCGCACGTGGTGATGCCTTGGCATATTGCACTGGACGGACTGTCCGAACAATTCCGTGGAAACAGTGACATTGGAACCACAAAGCGTGGGATTGGTCCGACCTATATGGACAAGTATGAACGCTGTGGACTGCGTGTTTATGATTTGGTACATCCGGAGATTTTCCGAGAAAAAGCCCGTACCACAGGTACGCTCAAAAACAAGATTATTACAGCGGTGTATGGTGGCGAAGCATTCGATCTGGATGCAGTGATTGATGAATATATTGGCTATGGGAAGCGTCTGGCGAAGTACGTGGACGACGTTTCGGTCTTGACCTATGAGGCGAACAAGGCAGGAAAGACAATCATGTTTGAGGGAGCACAGGCGACGCTGTTGGACATCGATTTTGGGACATATCCATATGTTACCTCTTCTCACCCGATTTCGGCTGGTGCTTGTATTGGAGCAGGTGTCGGACCGAAGATGATTACGAATATTATTGGCGTAGCGAAAGCCTATACCACCCGTGTGGGAAAGGGACCATTCCCGACGGAGCTGGAGGACGAAGTGGGCGAGACTATCCGCAGCAAGGGCGACGAGTTTGGCACTATCACCGGCAGACCGAGAAGAACCGGTTGGTTTGATGCAGTGATTGTTCGTCATTCGGTACGCACCAACGGTTTGGACGGTTTGGCAATTAATAAGCTGGATACCCTCAGCGGCATTGGTACGCTGAAAATGTGCGTCGGCTATCAAAAGCCGGACGGCACGATTCTGAAGGACTTTCCACCTGCGCTGGAGTCGCTGGCAGACTGTGCGCCGGTGTATGAAGAATTCGAAGGCTTTGACGAAGATATCACCGGCTGTAAGAGCTATAACGAACTGCCGGAGGCGTGCAAAAAGTATATCGCACGGTTGGAAGAAGTTTGCGAGTGTAAAGTCGTAATGATTGGTAATGGACCAGATAGAAGCCAGATTTTGGAAAGATAAAAAGGAGAAAAGATTATGAAAAAGATTGTTGCGGGATTGTGTGCAGGGGCAATTGTGGCTGCATAGGTGGGTATCATTGCTTCGGCGTATACGTTGGGAGACATTGACGATGACGGAGAAATTACGGTACAGGATGCCTATTTGACGCAGGTAGAATATGCCAATGTTTCGGCTGGAAACGGTTCTACTTTTATGGATGATCAGAAGAGTGCTGGCGACGTAGACGGAGATGATACGATTACAGTACAAGACGCCTATCTGATACAGTGCTATTATGCTGAAGCTTCCGCCGGCAATTCCACAAGCTGGGAAAGCCTGATCGCAAAATCCGACTGGAGAACGGCTTATACAGAATTTCTGGAAAGTGGAGCGTATTTGGATTATATGTCTGGTGATGATGTACATTTTTCTACTATTTATATAGATGAAGACGATATTCCGGAATTGATTTACACTTGGAGCGGAATTCATGCTGCTGGTGCTTGTATTGCAACATTTTCTCATAATAAAGTTGTCGTTTTATCAGGTACGAGTAAATATCTTGGTAACACGGTTTATGCATTTGGTGGCTGGGGGCAAATTTGTTATTTAGAGGGAGAAAATTTGTTTGATTCTTGGTATTGTAATTTTGGTGTGGCATATAATGACGTTTATTCAATATCTGGCGGAAAAGCAGTAAGAGAAGTATATCTAACATCAGATAATTATTATCCTAGCATACAAAAGTATCTGATTGATGATGTTGAAGTGACAGAAGCAGAATATAACGAAAAATATGCAGAGTATAATATTAGTTCTATGGTATGGTCTCCTTCGTACGACGATATGTATTCTATCAATTCCACTGACATCGCTTCCTACTTTAACAATCTTTGATTTTCTGAACTTTTCTATTTCAATAAGAAACTGTGTGTACAAGTTCAAGTGTACACACAGTTTCTTATTTTTTCACATTATATCGCTATCTTATTTTTCGTCTGTTTCGTCTGAGTCGTCGTTTTCGTGGGATTCCTTTATGTTTTTCCATTTCGTCTGTACTTTTTGGAAAGACTGCCGCAGAGAGAAAGAAGATTTCTTTTTCGTTTTCGCATTTTCTGAATCGGGGGCAGTTTTTTCTTTGATGACCGTGTAGATGATAGACATCACCGGAACGCCTACAATCATGCCCATGATACCGAACAGTCTGCCGCCTACGGTAATGGCGAAGAGTACCCAAAGGGCGGGCAGTCCCACGGAAGAACCAACCACTCTCGGATAAATCAGGTTATTGTCTATTTGTTGTGCAATGATGACAATGATGACAAATGCCACAGCGTGCCAAGGATTTATTATCAGCAGAATTAGTGCGCAGGGGATCGTACCAATCCACGGTCCCACGTAGGGTATCATGTTTGTGATACCCAAGATAGCGGCAATCATCATAGGATACTCCAAGCCGCCAATGCTCATAATGATGAAAATCAAAAGTCCTAAGATGAATGCATCAGTCAGCTGTCCGTTGACATAGTTGGAGAAAGTGTTAAACGTGAGATTTCCGTAGTGTACCAGGCGGCGGTATTGTTTTTGGGGTAGGAAGTGCCGACAAATCGTTTTTCCCTGTGCTTTCAGCTTATGCCTGCCTGCAAGGACGTAGATGGAGAAAATAAAGCCGATGCAGAAATCAACGATACCACCAATTAAACTCATTACCCATGTATTGAGCATTCCAATGGCAGTTGGAATATAGATAGTCAAATCGGTTAAGGTGGAACGCAGGGAAGATAAGTCGAAATTGTTGTCTGTCAGGATTTTTTGCAGCTGTTCTCCACGGTCGCTATTCAAGAAGCTGACGAATTTGTAATAATATACCATGATATTATCTGCAAAATCTGTGATGCTTTCGATAAACGACGGAATAACAATCCAGATAATGACAACGAGCAAAATCAACATGATGAGATATACGCTTATGACTGACAATGCAACAATCGGTATACGGGGCATTTTTTTCCGAAATCTCTGTAAAAAATTTTCAATCCGATTTATGGGTTTATATAGAACAAATGCAATGACAAGTCCGATGAGAATCGGACGGAGTACGTTAAAGATGTAAGAAATTAAGTTAGTGAATAGTTCGTATTGGTTTAATATTACCGCAAGCAAAAGCAGAACCGTTCCACTAAAGATGATGGTAACTGTCCATTCTTTGTTAATCCAATTTTGTCTTCGTCTTCTTCTGGAAGAGCGTGTGCTGTCGGTTTCTTTTTTTTCGTCGTGATTTGCAGCCAAGTGAATTCCCCTCCTTATGATTTATATATAATATTTTGAATAAAATCGCTTTTTATTCCCAGATACGGTCATAATCATCTTTTTCGTCTTGCCAGCCGGGCAGCTCATGCGGGACAAGGGCGAATGTCAGTATGAGGAAAATCAACAGCACGAGTGTATCGCCGCCAATGGTTTGTATGATATAGCGAACAAGATAGTCGGTTGTCAGCTTTCCTTGGTCGCTGAGCCTTTGGATGCGGTCGAGTACTGGCACCAATAATTCATAAATCCCTATGGCAGTCGCTTCCACGGCGATAATCCGAAAGGGGATTCGCATCCACTTGGGCAGACGCAGAAGCAACAGCAGCAGCAGAATAAAAAAGAGTACCACAATCATCCAGTGTGTCAAGGTCGGGGACAGACAGGCGACAAATGTCAATAGTCCGACGGGCAGCAGTAGAAATTCAGAGCGTTTTCTCGCCAAAAATCCGCAACTGAGACAGAGCAAAATGTCTGCCACCAGCATAATCCAGTGGTCATAATAATTACTATAGGATTCTATTTTTACAAGAGAATAAATCGTGTTTACTGTGGTTAGCAGTGAGAGTGCTGTCGCAATCCAAAGCAGCCGTGATTTTGGTTTTACGTAAAATCGATAACTTTTCAAAGATATTGCCTCCTTCGAAATACTGTTTCTAGTATACAGGATTTTAGAAGATTTGTCAAACAGTTATTTGCATATTATGTGAAAATTATGTGATGATTTCTGATGAAATCCTTGGTTCGTTTTCTTTTGAGGGAGAATCGGAAAAATTTGTGTGCAAATTTTTAGAATAGAAAACGAAAATATACTTGACATGACGAAAAAATTGTGCTATAATACAATAAAATCGCATTGCACGTAGAAAGCAGAAGCTTTTGACACGAATTTTGAAATAATGAAAAGGAGGCTTTTCTTATGAAAAAGCTAACATGGTTATTGGCTGCGTTGATGGCACTGACAATGGTAGGCGTTTGTACTGCCTGCGGCGATAGCTCTGACTCCACCACGGCGGAATCTTCTTCAGACAACTCTGCTTATAAAGAAGAGGACGATGTCGAAGTTGACACGAGTCTGATTGAGCAGTATGTGGAAGATGATCCGGATATCAGCGGACAGTCCATTTATTGGCTGGCGGACTATGATATCAACCCGACCAATAATCAGGACAGAAGCGTTGCACTGACGCTGTTCGAAGATTATTATGGGGCGTCGATTGAATACGTTTCTTGTACGTCAGATACCAAGTTTGACACCTTGGCGAGTCGGATTCTTGGCGGTGATTCGGTGGATATGTTCCCTTATGAGTGGGATGCTGTACCGAATGGCGTGATGAAAGACCAGTATCAGCCACTGGATGATTATCTCGATTTGGACGACGAAATCTGGGATGATATGTCTGACGTCATCGATATGTTTGAATACAATGGACAGCACTATGTAGTACCGTATTGTCTGTCTGATCCGCTGCTGATTACATACAGTCGTTCGCTTTGTGAAGAAAACGGTCTGGACGATCCATATGAGCTGTATGAAGACGGCGAGTGGAATTGGGATGTCTTTCTGGATATGATGCAGACCTTTGTTTCCAATGCCGCCGATGGGGAAACTCGCTATGGCATTAACGGGTGGTTCGGTCAGGCGATTATCCAGTCTACCGGAGAAACAGTAATTTCTTATGACGGGACTACCTTTACGAATAATATCAATAGCCCTGCGATCGAAGAAGCAGAGAATCTGATGGAAGAAATCATGAGCCTGAGCCTTTACGATTCGGAATGGCATGGCTATTTGCAGAGCGATGGTTCTACGTTGTTCTTCGCAATGGCGGACTGGGCATTGGGCGAATCCAACATACAAAATGACTCCGATCCGGAGATCAACGATGACGGTATCGTTGAAGAAGGCGACTTGATGATCGTACCGTTCCCGACCTATCCGGATGCGGATGAGTATTATCTGAACGTCAACTTTGCAGCGAAGATGCTCGTAAAGGGCTCCGACAAGGGCGACGCAGTAGCAGCGTACATTAAGTGTGAGCGTTTGGCGGCAATGTTGGATGAATATCAGGACGATGCAAAGGACAAGGCGATTATTCCGGAATATAATGCACAGGGAAAGCTGAAATCTTATGTTACTGAAGAACAGTATGACGCATTGCAGGAATACAAAGATCCAAGCAACATCACGGCTGCTTTCGACTGGGGCTATGGCATGGGCAGCAGAATGTACGGCGATGGCGAATACACCTATGAAACGAGAGGTATCATGGACAATATCACCTCCGCTTTGCTGAACGGCGAAAAGGACTCATGGGCAGTAATTCGTGACGAGTGGTCTTCTGTTATAGACGAAATTTTAGAGACGTATAATAGCTGATAAATCAATTTTAGGATATTTGAGCAAAACCGTATAGAACTGCCGGCAGTTTTTGTACGGTTTGTTGTTTCTTGCGGATTTTGTGAAATCCGGATAATGATAGAAAGTGAGGATATGATTATGGCAAAGAAAACATTGGTAGCTTATTTTTCAGCAAGCGGTGTGACCGCAGCTCTGGCGGAACGCCTTGCGGGGGCGATTGGAGTGGATTTGCATCGAATTCAGCCGGTAACCCCCTATTCTGAAGCGGATCTGGACTGGAGAGATAAGGACAGCCGCAGCAGCGTAGAAATGAATGAAAAGTCTTTTCGTCCGCCAATTGCAAATCACGTGGAGAATATGGACGATTACGACAAGATTTACATTGGCTTTCCGATATGGTGGTACGTTGCACCGACGATTATCAACACATTTCTGGAGCAGTATGACCTGTCGGGAAAGACAATTATTCCATTTGCGACCTCTGGAAGCAGCGGAATGGGACGGACAAACGAGGAGCTGAAAGCCTCCTGCGAGGGATCGATTTTAAAGGAAGGCAGACGGTTTTCTGCTGATGCAGACGCAGCGGAGCTGAAAGCTTGGGCAGATAACAATTAAAATAAAAAAATTAAAACAGTACGCTGCGGTGAAAATGCTGCGAACAAGCACATCGAAAAAATACACGACCACTATAATTCACAAAAAATTTACAACTAAATTTCACCAAAAGACTTGCAATTCAAGAGGAAGTGTGATATAATAGATAAGCTTGATTGCAATGGGTCGCCTCCAAAAGGAGGAGGAGACCCTTAGATATGCGTTGAAGTGAAAGGTTGCCGGCGGTATGTCGGGGAATTTTCATGGAGTATGTCCGATTTTAAACCGGGCGAATCAGGATATGACACAGTCTGTGTACCATGCGTCATGGCAGATTTTTGTGCCGTGTGAGGGTATCTGACTGTCTGTACTGGCTCGGAAGCAACAGTTTTCGAGTTTTTTTATGTCACGAGGTGGAAACACCCGGTGGCGTGGAAGTCCTGAGGAACAGTGAAAGCTGTTCCGTGTCCCCTAAACGAAAAGGAGGCGAGGAAAATGGCAGCAAGCGAGAAAATCAGAATCAAGATCAAGGGCTATGAGCACGCAACTGTAGATGCAGCTGCGCAGAGAATTGTTGAGGCTGCAAAGAGAAGTGGTTCACAGGTTTCCGGTCCGATTCCACTACCGACCGATAAGGAGATTATCACCATCCTACGTGCAACACACAAATATAAGGATAGCCGTGAACAGTTTGAGCGTCGTACCCACAAGAGATTGATTGATGTCATTTGTCCGACACAGAAGACGACAGACGCACTACAAAAGCTGGAGATTCCTACTGGCGTAGATGTTGTCATGGAGCTGAAGTAAGAAACGCTCCACCCACGCAGCAAAAGAAGCTGCTGGTCATGTTGACGGAAATACCGCCAACCAATAACCATTAGGAGGAAATTGAAATGCAAAAAGCAATTATCGGCAAGAAGGTCGGCATGACGCAGATCTTCGACGAAACCGGCAAAGTCATTCCGGTAACCGTTGTAGAAGCTGGTCCTTGTGTTGTTATTCAGAAGAAAACGATTGAAAAAGACGGCTATGAATCGGTTCAGCTGGGCTTTGGCGAGGTTACTACAAAGCACCTAAACAAGCCGCAACAGGGACACTTCACAAAGGCTGACGTTGCACCGAAGAAAACCCTAAAAGAATTTCGCTTGGTAGATTGTGCTGCCTTAAACGTAGGCGATGTGATCAAAGCTGACACGTTTGCAGTTGGCGACAGCGTCGATGTGAGCGGTACAAGCAAGGGTAAGGGCTTTGCGGGTGCTATCAAGCGGCACAATCAACACCGCCTGAAAGAAACCCACGGTACAGGCCCGGTTCACCGTCAGGCAGGCTCAATGGGTGCTTGTTCATCTCCGTCCCGTATTTATAAAGGCAAGGGCATGGCAGGTCACATGGGTGCAGAAAAGGTTACCATACAGAATCTGGAAATCGTAAAAGTCGATAGTGAAAATAATCTCATCGCAATCAAGGGCGCAGTTCCTGGTGCGAAGGGCGGAATTGTTGTCATCACCGACAGCGTAAAGGCGTAAGGAAGGAGGAAAACGCAATGGCAAAAATTGCAGTAATGGATCAGGCAGGCCAGCAGGTATCTGAAATCGAGCTTTCAGATGCAGTTTTCGGAATTACGCCGAATGAAGCTGTGATGCACGCAGCAGTTGTCAATTATTTAGCAAATCAGCGGCAGGGTACGCAGTCCACTCTGACACGGACTGAGGTTCGTGGCGGCGGCAGAAAGCCATGGCGTCAAAAGGGTACGGGTCATGCGAGACAAGGCTCTATTCGTGCGCCACAATGGACACATGGTGGTGTAGCACTGGGACCGAAGCCGAGAAGTTATCGCTACAGTTTGACGAAAAAGACACGCCGTCTGGCAATGAAGTCGGCACTGTCTTCAAAGGCACAGAACGAAAACATGATTGTTTTGGATAGCTTGGAACTAGAGGGTTATAAGACAAAGCCAGTCGTAAAAATGCTGGAGGCACTGAACGTTACTGGAAAAGCACTTCTGGTGACTGCGACAACGGATCAAAAAGTTGTGAAGAGTGCCGCAAATATCCCAGGCGTTAAAACTGCCGCAGTTAACACCCTAAATGTATATGACATTCTGAATTACGATAAGTTTATCGTATCGAAGGATGCTGTTTCGAAAATTGAGGAGGTGTATGCAAAGTGAAAGCACTGCAGGATATTATTCTGAAACCGGTAATCACTGAACGCAGCGTGGACAGCATGGCTGAAAGTAAATACACCTTTAAGGTTGCCAAAAACGCAAACAAGATCGAAATTGCACAGGCAGCAGAAGCACTGTTTCAGGTGGAAGTTGTCAAGGTGAATACCTTAAATTGCACTGGACATACAAAACGTATGGGCCGTTTTAAGGGCAAGCGTCCGGACTATAAAAAGGCAATTATTACCATCAATCCGGAACCGTCACCGGATCGGGACGGAAAGAAGCGGAAGGGCACCATCGAATTCTTCGACGGTATGTTCTAAAAGGCTGCTTCACGTATGGGAGTGATGCTCCCGCAAATCATGGCATTAAGGAGTGAAACGAATGGCTATCAAGAGCTATAAGCCGACGACCCCGTCACGCAGAAACATGACGGTAACAGATTATTCCGGGTTGTCGAAAGTAAAGCCGGAGAAAAGCCTGCTGGAACCGATGAAAAAAAATTCCGGCAGAAACAGCTACGGTCGTATTACCGTTCGTCACAGAGGCGGCGGAAACCGCAGAAAATATCGTGTGATCGATTTTAAGCGGAACAAGGACGGCATGAACGCCAATGTCCTGACTCTGGAATATGACCCGAACCGCAGTGCTTTTATCGCATTGGTGCAGTATGAAGATGGCGAAAAACGCTATATTCTGGCTCCAGACGGTCTGAAAGTGGGCGACACCGTTCGTTCTGGCACAGATGCAGATATCAAGCCGGGCAATGCATTGGAAATGAAGGATATTCCGGTCGGTACGTTTATTCATGCAATTGAGCTTTATCCCGGAAAGGGCGCACAGCTGGTGAGAAGTGCAGGAAACATGGCACAGCTCATGGGCAAAGAGGGCGGTTTTGCACTCGTTCGTCTGCCTTCCGGCGAAATGCGTCGTGTACTGATTACCTGTCGTGCATCGATTGGTCAGGTTTCAAACCTCGACCATGAAAATGTACACTACGGAAAAGCTGGTCGGATGCGGAACAAGGGCTGGAGACCGACGGTCAGAGGTTCTGTTATGAACCCGAACGACCACCCGCACGGCGGTGGTGAGGGTAAATCCCCGATCGGACGTCCGGGTCCTGTTACCCCTTGGGGCAAGCCGACATTGGGCTATAAGACACGGAAAAAGCACAAGGCGTCTGATAAATATATTGTAAAGCGTCGTAACGGCAAATAAGAGAAAGGAGGCACGTTTTTATGAGCAGAAGTATTAAAAAGGGACCTTATGTTCAGGAAGTCCTCCTGAAGCGTGTACAGGCAATGAACGATTCCGGCGAGAAGAAGGTGCTGAAAACTTGGAGCCGTTCTTCTACGATTTTTCCGGATTTTGTCGGTCATACCATTGCTGTGCATGACGGTCGTAAGCACGTTCCGGTTTATATTACAGAAGATATGGTAGGACACAAGCTGGGTGAATTTGCACCGACACGTACCTTTAAGAGACACGCAGGTTCGAAGACATCCAATAACAGTAAGAAGTAAGCGGAAGGAGGCGTTCACATGGAAGCAAGAGCAAAGCTTCAAAATGCGAGAATTTCCCCTCAAAAGGTTCAGGTTGTTTTAGACCTGATTCGGAATAAGCCTGTCGATATTGCACTGGCGACTCTGGAACTCACTCCGAAAGCTGCCAGTCCAATTCTGGAAAAGCTTCTGAATTCCGCTATTGCAAATGCAGAAAATAATCACAGTATGAATCCGGGCTCCCTCTATGTAGCAGAATGTTATGTTACACCGGGTCCCACGATGAAACGGATTATGCCACGTGCACAGGGAAGAGCCTATCGCATATTGAAGAGAACATCGCACATTACGATTGTTTTGAAAGAAGAGGAATAATCCAGTAGGAGGTTGAGTTATGGGCCAAAAGGTGAATCCACATGGTCTCCGTGTCGGTATTATCAAGGATTGGGATTCCCGCTGGTTTGCGAATAAGTCTGACTTCGGCGATTTGCTGGTAGAAGATTATAATATTCGAAAGTTCATCAAGAAAAACCTGTATGCTGCAGGTGTTCCGAGAATCGAAATCGAACGATTCGCAGATAAAGTGAGAATTCATATCCACAGCGCAAAGCCGGGCGTCGTAATCGGCAGAGGCGGTGTTGAAATCGAAAAGCTGCGGACACAGCTGGAAAAAATGCTGGGGAAGCAGGTATATGTAAATATCGTAGAAGTAAAACAGCCGGATATGGACGCACAGCTCGTGGCAGAAAAGATTGCCGCTAACCTGGAAAATCGTATCTCGTTCCGCCGTACAATGAAACAGTCGATCGGCAGAACGATGCGTGCAGGTGCAAAGGGTATTAAGACAAAGGTTTCCGGCAGACTCGGCGGTGCAGAAATTGCTCGTTCGGAGAGCTACCACGAGGGAACAATCCCACTGCAAACCATTCGTGCAGATATTGACTATGGCTTCGCAGAAGCAAATACCACGTATGGTAAAATCGGTGTGAAAGTCTGGATCTATAAGGGCGAAATCTTGAAAGGCGACGCTGCAAAGGCTACCGCACAGAGAGAGAAGGTCGAGAGAAGATCTCGCAACAACGATCGTGGCGATCGGGACGACAGACGCCGTCGGGATCGTCGTGGAAATGGCGACCGCAGAAACAATGGCGGAAATCGTCGTGATGCCAGAAGAGAAGGAGGTAACCGATAATGCTACTTCCGAAGAGAGAAAAATATCGTCGTGTCCACAGAGGTCGTATGACGGGTCAGGCAACCAGAGGCAACACTGTAACGTATGGTGAATATGGGTTGCAGGCACTCGAGCCGGCATGGATCACTTCGAATCAAATTGAAGCTGCCCGTATCGCTATGACACGTTATATCAAGCGTGGTGGTCAGGTTTGGATTAAAATTTTTCCGGATAAGCCGGTGACCAAAAAGCCAGCCGGTACTCGTATGGGTTCTGGTAAAGGTGCTCCGGAATATTGGGTAGCAGTTGTAAAGCCAGGCAGAGTGATGTTCGAAATTGCCGGCGTGCCGGAAGAAACTGCACGAGAGGCAATGCGTCTGGCAATGCACAAGCTGCCAATTAAATGTAAATTTGTCAAGGTGGAAGAAGGAGGCGAGCAATCGTGAAAGCATCAGAAGTAAACAGTATGCCGGTAGATGAGCTGAACGCAAAACTGGGTGATCTGAAAGAAGAGCTGTTCGCACTTCGCTTTCAGCTAGCTGCAAATCAGCTGGAGAACACGGCTCGCATCAAAGCTGTCAAGAAGGATATTGCCCGTGTAAAGACTGCTCTCCGTACAGCAGAGCTGTCCGCACAACAGTAAGGAGGAGCAACTTTATGGCTGAGAGAAATTTGAGAAAAACCAGAGTCGGTCAGGTTGTCAGCGATAAGATGGATAAGACTGTTGTTGTAGCAATTGTCGATAATGTGAAGCATCCGCTGTATAAGAAGATCGTCAAGAGAACCGTTCGCCTGAAGGCACACGATGAAAACAATATGTGTAAAGTCGGCGATCGGGTCGAAGTGATGGAAACTCGCCCGCTATCAAAGGATAAAAGATGGCGTGTCGTAGAAATCATCGAGAAGGCAAAGTAAAAGAAGCTTTTGTCTGAAAAATCAATTGTGAAGAAACCAAGAGGCATTTTTGATTGTTTCCAAAAAATGGAACAGGAATAAAATCGCTTTTTGAAAGGAGGAACTCGCTGTGATTCAGATGCAGTCTTATTTAAAGGTTGCGGATAACACCGGTGCGAAAGAATTGATGTGCATCAGAGTTCTGGGCGGCACACGCAGAAGATATGCAAATATCGGCGATGTCGTAGTTGCATCTGTTAAAAAAGCAACACCCGGCGGCGTTGTAAAGAAGGGCGATGTGGTTAAGGCAGTGATCGTTCGCTCGGTAAAGGGTCTGCACAGAGAAGACGGGACCTATATCCGCTTTGATGAAAACGTTGCGGTAATCATTCGTGACGATAAGAACCCCAGAGGTACTCGTATTTTTGGGCCGGTGGCAAGAGAGCTTCGTGAAAAGGATTATATGAAGATCTTAAGCCTTGCACCGGAAGTACTGTAAGACTTGGAGGTGTCCAGATGGCGAAAGTTCATGTAAAAACCGGTGACACTGTTATCCTGCTAACCGGCAAGGACAAGTATCAGTACAATGATCCGGAGAAAAAAGAAAAGGGCAGAAAGACCGGAAAGGTCATAGCCGTTAGCCCGAAAGAAGGAAAAGTCATCGTTGAAGGCTTTAATATCGTGACAAAGCACGTAAAGCCTACCCGTATGGGTCAGGTCGGCGGTATCATAAATACCGAAGCAGCACTCTATGCCGACAAGGTACAGCTAGTATGCCCGAAGTGTGACGAGCCTACAAGAGTTGGTCACACCTATGATAATGACGGCAAAAAGCTCCGTGTCTGCAAGAAGTGCGGAAAATCTTTTGAGTAAAGGAGAAACGATATGTCTACGTTAAAAGATTATTATAACAGCACCGTTGCTCCTGCCATGATGAAGAAGTTCGGCTATGAGAATGTCATGCAAATTCCGAAGCTCAACAAGGTGGTTGTGAATGTAGCAGCAGGCGAAGCCAAGGAGAACGCAAAGGTCATCGATGCAATTAAGACGGATCTCGCAGCCATCACTGGTCAGCAGCCGGTGGTATGCCGTGCCAAGAAATCCGTTGCAAACTTTAAGCTCCGTGAAGGTATGCCCATTGGCGTAAAGGTTACGCTGCGGGGCGAAAAGATGTATGAGTTTGTTTATAAGCTCTTCAACGTCAGCTTCCCCCGTGTCCGTGACTTCCATGGAATTAACCCGAACTCTTTTGATGGAAAAGGAAACTATTCCACCGGTATCAAAGAGCAGCTGATCTTCCTGGAAATCGAATATGATAAGATCGATAAGGTTCGTGGTATGGACATCAATTTCATCACCACGGCAGAAACCGATGAAGAGGCAAAAGAACTGTTGACACTGCTCGGCGCACCGTTTGCAAAGTAATTCAGGGAGGATAAAATCATGGCAAAAAAGGCAATGAAATTAAAACAACAGAGAACTCCCAAGTATTCCACACGTGCTTACACTCGTTGTAAGATTTGCGGAAGGCCCCACGCTTATTTACGGAAATTCGGCATTTGCCGTGTATGCTTCCGTAACTTGGCACATGAGGGGAAGATCCCGGGCGTGAAGAAGGCAAGCTGGTAAAGAGGAGTTTTACGAAAAGGAGGTCATTGGCATGCAGATTACAGATACAATAGCAGACATTCTGACAAGAATTCGTAATGCGAGTTCCGCACGGCACGCCACAGTCGACGTTCCTACTTCTAATGTGAAGAAGGCCATCACTCAGATTTTGTTGGATGAGGGCTATATCAAGGGCTTTCAAGTCATTGAAGATGGGAAGCAGGGCGTGATCCGCATCACACTGAAATATACGGACAATCGCTCGCCGGTTATCACTGGACTGCGTCGGGTTTCAAAGCCCGGTTTGCGGATTTATTCCAGCTGTGCGGATATGCCGAAGGTTCGGAAGGGACTGGGCATTGCAATTGTTTCTACCTCAAAGGGCATTATGACAGACAAGGAGGCTCGTGAGCTGAATGTCGGCGGCGAAGTCTTAGCATTCGTTTGGTAAGGAGGACACAAAAATGTCAAGAATCGGAAGAAAACCCATTAGTGTTCCTGCCGACGTGGAAGTCAAGTGCGAAGACAATTTCGTCACCGTCAAGGGTGCAAAGGGTACACTGTCCAGACAATTTTCAAAGGATTTAGGCATTGACGTACAGGATGGCGTAATTACGGTCACACGTCCGTCGGACGATAAGACATATCGTTCGCTGCACGGTTTGACAAGAACACTGTTGGCAAATATGGTGGAAGGCGTGACAAACGGCTATTCCAAGACCCTGATTATTGAAGGTGTCGGCTATCGTGCCGTAAAGAAGGGTAAGGATGTGGTCATGAACCTGGGTTATTCTCATCAGGTAATTGTCAGCGAAACCGATGATATTAAGCTGGACGTACCGCAGCCGAATACAGTTGTCGTCAGCGGTATTGATAAGCAGAAAGTCGGTCAGTTTGCAGCAGAGGTTCGTGAGAAGCGTCCGCCGGAACCCTATAAAGGGATGGGCATTCACTATGTTGACGAGCGTATCATCCGCAAGGAAGGTAAAGCCGGCAAGGGCAAGAAGTAAGTGAGAAAGGAGTAAACTGCTATGATTAAAAAGGTGGACAGTAAGAAAGCCAGAGCGAAAAGACACGCAAGAGTTCGGTCGAAGATCTCCGGTACTCCGCAGCGCCCTCGCCTAAGCGTATTCCGCTCTGCAAAGCATATATATGCACAGTTGATTGACGACGTCAATGGTGTGACGCTTGCATCAGCTTCTAGCCTGGATAAGGATTTTGAAGGCGCAGGCGGTAACGTTGACGGTGCAAAAAAAGTCGGCAAAATGATCGCAAAGCGTGCGCAGGAAAAGAATATTACAACAGTTGTCTTTGACAGAGACGGTTATTTATATCACGGCAGAGTAAAGGAACTGGCAGACAGTGCCCGTGAAAACGGCTTGCAGTTCTAAACAAGGGAGGTATTACTTTGGCTAAAATTGATCCGCAAGGCTTGGAACTGCTGGAGAGAGTGGTTTCTATCAATCGGGTATCGAAAACCGTAAAAGGTGGTCGTATCATGAAGTTCGCTGCGCTCGTTGTCATTGGCGACGGTCATGGTATCGTTGGCTTTGGACTTGGAAAGTCTGGTGAAGTTCCGGACGCTATCCGTAAGGGTCTGGAGGATGCCAAGAAGAATCTGATTCAGGTTCCACTGAAGGGCACCACAATTCCTCATGAGATTATCGGAAAGTTCGGCGCAGGCGAAGTCCTGATGAAGCCGGCTGCTCCTGGTACCGGCGTTATCGCAGGCGGTCCGGTGCGTGCTGTCATCGAGATTGCAGGCATTACCGATATCCGTACGAAGTCGCTGCGTTCGAATAACCCGTGCAACGTGGTTCGGGCGACTATCAATGGTTTGGCTTCCTGCACAACAGCGGCAGAAGTTGCAGCAAAGAGAAACAAGACAATTCAAGAAATCTACAAATAAGGAGGGTACGAAATGGCAAAGAACATCAAACTTGTGAAGAGCCTGATTGGTCGGAAGGATGACCAGATTGCAACGGCACATTCACTGGGACTGAAGAAAATCGGTGACACCACCGTACAGCCGGACAATGAAGTGACCCTCGGCAAGATTCAAAAAATTTCTCACCTCATCGAGGTTACAGAAGGCTGAACAGCAAAACTTAAGGAGGTGCAATCACAATGAAGCTTCACGAATTATCTCCGGCACCGGGCTCTACCCGAGAGGTCAAGAGAATCGGACGTGGTCACGGTTCTGGAAACGGCAAAACCGCCGGCAAAGGTCATAAGGGTCAAAAGGCTCGTAGCGGTGGCGGCATTCGAATTGGTTTTGAAGGCGGACAGATGCCGCTGACCAGACGTATTCCGAAGAGAGGTTTCAACAATATCTTCGCAAAAGAATACGCAATCGTTAATGTATCCGTTTTGAATCGGTTCAAAGGCGACACGGTCGTTGATGCAGAGCTGTTGAAGGCAGCAGGTATCATCAAGAAAACCTGCGACGGCGTCAAGATTTTAAGCGACGGCGAACTGACAACCAAGCTAACTGTAAAAGCTGCAAAGTTTACCAAGAGTGCAGCTGAAAAAATTGAAAAGGCTGGCGGAAAAGCAGAGGTGGTATAAGTGTTTAAGACATTAAGGGATGCCATGGGCATTCCGGAAATTCGTAAAAAAATCCTTTACACTTTACTGATGCTCCTCGTATTCCGTTTGGGTAGTGCTGTTGTGGTACCGTTCCTGGACACCTCGACAGTCAGCACCTGGATGGAAGAAAATGCAACTAGTGGTAACTTTTTGGAATATTTGAACATCATCACCGGTGGTGCACTGTCACAGGCTACCGTCTTCTCGTTATCCATCACACCGTATATCAATGCCTCCATCATCATGCAGCTCCTGACATATGCGATTCCTCCACTGGAACGAATGCGGGACGAGGGCGAAGAAGGACAGAAAAAGCTGAACAGAATTACAGCTGCTATTTCTCTGGCATTGTCGGCATTCATGTCCTATGCGTATTACCTGACGCTGAAAAATTCCATGGATGCAGTTATTGACGGTGGCTCTACCGAAGCAAATGTATTTATTGGATTCATTATCGTTTTGTCCTTTATTGCAGGTACGTCTATCGTCGTATGGATGGGCAACCGGATCAATGACAAGGGAATCGGAAACGGTATCTCCATGATCTTGTTTGCCGGTATTCTTGCACGGTTCCCGTCTATGGCAGGTACTCTCTGGGAATTGACACTCAACGAACCACAGCAGTACTTTTTTGAATCCTTGGCAGTTCTGGTATTGTTCATCATCATGATTGCTTTTATCGTATTCATGAATGCAGCAGAACGCCGGATTCCGATTCAGTATGCAAAGCGTGTGGTTGGCAGAAAACAGTATGGCGGTCAATCGACCCATATTCCGATTAAGGTTTGCATGAGCGGCGTTATGCCAATCATTTTTGCAATGTCCTTTATGTCGCTGCCGAGTACCATTGAGTTGTTTAAGTCGACTTATACCGATCCAACTGGATTCTGGCAGAAGTTCTATAATGGCTTTATTAATTTCTTTAACACAACGTCTTGGACATATGCAGTTGTATACTTCGTATTGATTATTGCATTTAACTATTTCTATGTTTCTATGCAGTATAACCCAGTCGAAATTGCCAACAATCTCCGTCAGAACAACGGCGGTATCCCCGGAATTCGCCCCGGAAAGCCCACTTCGGATTATATCCAGAGAGTATTGTCGAAAATCACATTGGTGGGTGCGTTCTTCTTGGGTATTATTGCAATTCTGCCGATTGCGATGACATGGATCGACGGTAACTTAAGCTCGCTGGCAATGGGCGGTACAACTGTTTTGATCGTAGTCAGCGTAGCACTGGAAACGGTTCGTACATTAGAGTCTGAAATGATGATGCGTCATCATAAGGGCTTCTTAGAATAAGGAGGGTAATAGCATGAATCTCATTTTATTGGGCGCACCTGGTGCAGGAAAAGGCACACAAGCCGAAGTGATTTCAGAAACACTTTTGATTCCGCAGATTTCTACCGGAAATATGTTGCGTGAGGCTGTTGCCAATGGAACAGAATATGGTGTAAAGGCAAAAGCAGCAATGGACAGCGGCGCACTCGTTTCAGACGATATCGTCATCGGTATTCTGAAAGAGCGGATTGCGCAGGACGACTGTAAAGACGGCTTCATCTTAGATGGATTTCCACGGAGCGTACCGCAGGCGGAAGCACTGGACGAGATGGGCGTGAAAATCGACAAGGTTTTAGAAATCTTTGTACCAGACAAAACGATTCAGGCGAGAGTTTCAGGCAGAAGAGTTTGCGAGAGCTGCGGTGCTACCTATCATATCGAATATAAACCATCAAAACAAGATGGCATTTGCGATAAGTGCGGTGGAAAGACGATCATCCGTAAGGACGATATGCTGGAAACTGTATTGAAGCGTCTGGCAACTTATCATGAGACAACGGAGCCACTGAAGTCCTATTATGAAAATCAGGGCAAGCTTGAGACTGTCGTCGGGCAGGAAGAAGTTGCAGAGACGACTGCGTTGACTTTGAAGGCAGTGGGCGCAAAATGAGTGTTACAATCAAGTCCAAGTCAGATCTTTTAAAATTGCGGGAGGCCGGCAGAGTTGCCGCCTGTGCGTTGGAGTATGCCGGAAAAATCATACACCCCGGTATGACAACCAAACAGTTAGACAAGTCGATTCACGACTATATTGTCGGCTGCGGTGCCGTGCCGACCTTTCTCGGATACGGCGGATTTCCTGCGAGTGCGTGCATTTCGATAAATGACGAAGTGATTCACGGAATTCCCAGTCCGAAGCGCATCATTCACGAAGGCGACGTCGTCAGCGTAGATGTAGGCGCAACCTTGAACGGATTTGTCGGGGATACGGCATATACGTTTGCGGTGGGCAATATTTCACAAGAGGCGGCTGATTTGTTAAAAGTGACGCAGGATAGCCTTTATGCGGCGATTGCAGTTGCGAAAGAAGGCGCACGCTTGGGAGATGTTTCTCATACCGTAGAGGACTATTGTGCATCTCGTGGCTATGGTATCGTTCGGAACTATTGCGGGCATGGAATTGGACATGAAATGCACGAAGATCCAGAGGTACCGAACTTTGGAAAGCCTGGGCATGGAATGCGGTTGCGTCGTGGTATGACTTTTTGCATCGAACCGATGATCAATGGCAGAGGTGACGATGTGCGTGTGCTTCGGGATGGTTGGACCGTCGTGACGAAGAGCGGCTCTCTTGCAGCGCATTTTGAACACGAAATTGCAGTAACACAGGACGAACCCTTGATTTTGACCCGTCCCTAAACAAAAGGAGGCTCCGTGTCAAATGGAACTGACAAAAGGTTTGGTGGTTCGTGCGAAAGCCGGACGGGATCAGGGCGGCTATTTCGTCGTTCTGTCACTACAGAACGGGCTTGCGGAAATCGCAGATGGGAAGCGGCGGAAAATCGAAAAGCCAAAGCGAAAAAATGTGCGGCATCTACAGGGGACAAAACAAGTTTTGAACCTGGAGGGCATTACGAACAAACAGCTTAGAAATGTGTTGAAACAATATCAGACCGATGATTTCGAAGAAACTGTCGGGTTGCCCGAATTAGGGAGGTAGTGAATTTGTCGAAGCAAGACGTAATCGAGGTCGAAGGAATCGTTAGGGAGTCTCTTCCCAATGCGCAGTTTCGTGTAGAGCTTCAAAATAAACACGTGATTTTGGCGCACCTTTCGGGAAAGCTGCGGGTCAATTATATCCGCATCGTACCGGGGGATAAAGTTACGGTGGAAATGTCACCCTTTGATCTGACCAAGGGCAGAATCACTTGGAGAGTCAAGTAAAGATAAGAAACTGAAACAGACGGCGATGGCAGCGTGACAAGGGCGTTTCCAAAATGCCGCTGTATGCTGTCGTTTGGAGAAGGAGGACAGTAGCAATGAAAGTAAGACCTTCTGTAAAGCCGATATGCGAAAAATGCAAGGTGATCAAGCGTAAAGGCAAAGTAATGGTAATCTGCGAAAATCCGAAGCACAAACAGCGTCAGGGCTGAGCCATCGGATTTAACATTTGGAGGTGCAGGAAGAATGGCAAGAATTTCAGGTGTAGACCTTCCGAAGAATAAGCGGGTTGAAATCGGCCTCACTTATATCTACGGAATCGGTCACAGCACGGCGAAAGTGATCCTGGAAGAAACCGGCGTAAATCCGGATACGAGAGTGAAGGATCTTTCGGAAGGTGACGTGGCAAAGCTGCGTGATTATATCGACAAGAATATTACGGTTGAGGGCGACCTTCGCCGTGAGGTTGCGCTGAACATCAAACGATTGGTAGAAATCGGCTGTTACCGTGGCGTACGGCACCGCAAGGGTCTGCCGGTAAGAGGTCAGCGTACCAAGACAAATGCAAGAACACGCAAGGGTCCGGTAAAGACCATTGCAAACAAGAAGAAGTAAGGAGGGGTTTCGTTTGGCACAGCAGAAAGGCAAGAAGGTTGCAATCCGTCGCCGGAGAGAGCGGAAGAATATCGAAAACGGTGCGGTGCATATTCAGTCTACGTTTAACAATACCATTGTGACCATTACAGACACCCAGGGCAATGCAATTTCTTGGGCAAGCTCTGGCGGACTGGGATTTCGTGGATCCAGAAAGTCTACCTCGTTTGCCGCACAGACAGCGGCAGAAACCGCTGCAAAGGCAGCCATGGAGCACGGTCTGAAGACGGTTGAGGTTTATGTCAAAGGTCCTGGTTCTGGCAGAGAAGCTGCAATCCGTGCGTTGCAGACAGTAGGTCTGGAGATTCGGATGATCAAAGACGTAACCCCAATTCCACACAACGGCTGTCGACCGCCGAAGCGCCGTCGTGTCTGAGCGAAACAGGAGGTGTAATCTATTATGGCAGTAAGCAGAGAACCGATTCTTAAGAGATGCCGCTATCTGGGCATTAGCCCGATGGTTATGGGCATTGGAAAACAATCAAACCGGAATTCGGGTGCAAATAACCGGAGAAAGGTTTCAGAATATGGGATGCAGTTGAAAGAAAAGCAGAAGCTGAAGTTCATTTATGGCGTCGGCGAAAAGCAGTTCTATCATTTGTTTGAGATTTCCGCAAAGATGGAGGGTAAGACAGGTGACAACCTGATTGCTTGCCTGGAATCTCGTCTGGACAGCGTCGTATTCCGTATGGGTCTTTCGTTAACTCGTCGGGAAGCAAGACAACTCGTCACACATCGACACTTTACCGTAAATGGAAAGCCAGTAGACATTCCGTCCTATCGGGTAAAGCCGGGCGACGTGATTGCGCTTTCGGAAAAAAGCTGCAGCAGCGAAAAGTTCAAGGATGTAGTGGAACAGATCGCAAGCCGTACGGTGCCAGTATGGTTGGAGTCCGATAAGAAGAACTTCTCCGCAAAGGTGACTCGCCTTGCAACACCGGATGACTTGGATTATGAAGTAGCAGCACACTTGATTGTCGAGCTGTATTCAAAGTAATCGTCTCGCCGAAACGGGAATCACGGGCAGTGTGGCGGAGAAAAAAACGTCTCTGCAACAAATACTGCTTGCGATTGGAAGAAACCACAGACGATGCGACCAGGCATAGGAGGGTGTTTTTATGCTGGAGAAGATTGAAAAGCCGGAACTTGACACAGTGGAACTGCGGAAAGATGGCAAATATGGTAAGTTTGTGTTAGCACCACTAGAACGTGGCTATGGCATTACGCTGGGAAATGCCCTGCGGCGTGTGCTGCTCTCTTCCTTGCCGGGTGTAGCCGTAAGCTCTGTGAAGATAGATGGCGTACACCACGAACTTAGCACCATTCCCGGAGTAAAGGAAGATGTCACAGAGATTATCCTGAGTTTAAAAGGCTTGACGGTGAAGCTCTATGGTGATGGTCCGAAAACCCTCTCTATTGAGGCAGATGGTGAATGTGAAGTAACTGCCGCTGATATTAAGGCAGACTCTGAGGTAAATATCCTCGATCCCGGTATGCATATCGCTACGCTGGGCAAAGGCGCAAAATTGTATATGGAGATTGTCATCGATCGGGGCAGAGGCTATGTTTCTGCAGAACGGAATAAGCAGATGATGGACGCTTCCATTGATGTCATCGCAGTAGATAGTATCTATACCCCTGTGCTAAAAGTAAATTATCAGGTGGACGATACCCGTCTGGGACAGGTGACAGACTATAATAAGCTGACATTGGAAGTCTGGACCAATGGTACAATTTCTGCGAAAGAAGCCCTCTCACAGGCTGCCAATCTCCTCAACGAGCATCTCAAGCTATTTGTGGATCTTTCAGACGAAGACTGCATTCAAGATGTTTTGGTCGAAAAGAATGATAAGGGCAAGGAAAAAATCCTGGAGATGACCATTGAGGAACTTGATATGTCAGTACGGTCGTTTAACTGCTTAAAGCGTGCCGGTATCAATACCGTGGGCGATCTGATCAATAAATCAGAGGAAGAAATGCTGAAGGTGCGTAACCTCGGAAAGAAATCCTTCGACGAAGTGCGGGAGAAGCTCCAGTCACTGGGCTTCGATCTTGCCAGCGAAGAAGACTGAGGAAGTGCGGCAGCTTCATAGGCTGAAAAATTAGTCTTGTGCCGCCGTAAAGAGTAAAGGAGTGAAGGACAATGCCGGGTACCAGAAAACTGGGCAGACCGACGGATCATAGAAAGGCAATGCTGCGTGGAATGGTAACATATCTGCTGGAAAACGGTCAGATTGAAACGACTGTCACACGTGCAAAAGAAGTCCGTGCTATGACTGAAAAAATGATTACGATCGCAAAGATACCAGATTTGCACGCAAAGCGTCAGGTTATGGCATATGTGACAAAGGAAAGCGTCGTGAAGAAGCTTTTCGATGAAATTGCCCCGACCTATGCAGATCGGGAGGGCGGCTATACACAAATTATCAAAATCGGCCCTCGCCGGGGCGATGCCGCTGAAATGGTGATCATTAAATTGGTTTGATCCATTGGTAAAATAAAAAATTTGTTCGCAATATATATGATATAAAAAAGGCTGCTGTGACGAGTTTGTCAAGGCAGTTCTTTTGAAGTGTGACTGAAATTTTAATTTTAAGTCATGATATGTACGTATAAAATTTATGAAAAATATTGAAAAAGGTTATAATAAACTTACACATTTTTCAAATTCGGATTAAAAACGCAGTTTTTCAAAATGTTGCAAAAAAATCGAAAAAATATTGTGCAAAACGCTGAAAAATCCGGACTTGTTTTATGCAATTGTACCAAAAATCTTTGAAATCTCTTTACAATTTCTCGAGTTTAGAGTATAATTATAATAAATACTTTTGTTGCGTATGCCTGCGCAGCGGTAGAATGGATAGGTTGGTTCAGCCGTTCGCTCTTTTTTGAAAAATTCGGTTTTGCCGATGACTTTAAAAAAATCCCCCTTAGGCGATGGAATGGACGAACCTATGCACAAATGGAGCATAGACAGGTTTCGTCGGAATGGTGTCCGAGCCAAATCTGAGAAAGTGGATCTGATAACGTTTTATAGATTTGTCCGAAGCGAAAAACTGAATTGGAAAAGATATCAATAAGGGTTGGCGATATCCTGTTGTTTGGGATATTATACAATTCTGCGGTATTTAATTCGTTCAGTTTAAACAAAAATGTAGGAAGTCTATTGACATTTCTGATGGAATATTCTATAATAATGATAATTGGAACAGCAGAAGATCTGAGGAGCTTTTCTGTACGGAATTTTGACCAAACATTATTTTTACTGTGTTTGTTCGGCTCGGAATACCGTCTGGATACAGTAGTAATCTGAGGAGGATAACAATGAAGGCAAAAAGGACAATTGCCGGTGTATTGGCGTTTACGACGCTGGTTGCCGCTGCAGTTTCCATAGGTGCTTCTGCCGCAGATGCCACGGTAACGCTGTCGGCATCAAATGAAGTAGTATCGGCAGCGGGAGATTCATTTACTGTAGAGGTCTCTCTGACGGATATTCCGTCTACTAAAGTAAATGTACTGGATTTTGCACTGACTTATGATTCCAGCGTTTTGACGATTAGCGATGTGAGTATCGGCGATTCGGCAAATACAGATACATCAGGCGATACGACTACAACGGAGGTACCGGTTTTTGACGCAAACATTTTGGACGGCGAAATCGATGTAACCTGGTCAACGGGCTTGACGTCGGATGCTTGGATTTCAACAGATGGTGTTATCTTGACAATTACTGGTACAGTAAATAGCGGCGTAGCTGACGGTACCGTGACACCGATCGACTTTGCAGCAGTTTCTCGTGAAACATATGATGGTTCCGGCGAAGCAAATTCATCCATTTTGGTGGGTTATGTCTACGGAACAGACTATGCGGAGTACAACGTTGAAACAGAATCTGGTTCTGTCACTGTTGGCACTTCGAGCAGTACAACGACGACAACAACGACAGATGGCGGTCAGGGTTCAACAACGACTACGACAACGCAGGGTGGCGATACCACTATAAGCAGTGACGGAACTACCGCATCTACCACGAAAGCAACAACAACAAGCACAACGGTTACTGCAAGTCCTGATGCTTCGTTGGTTGGCGACGTAAACCTAGACGGAAACGTAACATTGGCTGACGTGGTTGTTTTGAATAAGGTAGTCGCAGGTGCTGTTGATTTGAACGGCAAGGCAAAGGCAAACGCAAACTGCAATGGCGACGAGCTGAACAGCATCGATGCAAGTGATTCCTTGGCTCTGCTGAAGTTTTTGGTACAGCTTGTCGATATGTTACCTTATGCGGGCTAAGCAACAAGTAACAGAAATTGGGTGTAGGACGAATGACTTTTCGATTTCACTCGAAAATTGATTGAACAAAGTATATTCGAGGGGTGGCACGCCGAGGAGGCATAATACCTCTTGACTATAGGAATACCTAAAAGAAGCCGATTGTTATGGGGTTGCGGCAAGCAATCGCTGTGTTCTTATAGCATTGATTTTTTTAGTGTATTCGAAAGAAATTCATCACAATGTATTTTCTGACAAATGTCGGAAAGGAAAGGGAAGAATAACATGAAAAAACGCACGAAACGGGTATTATCCGCCGGCGTTGCAGCATTGATGGCAATTTCTACATTGCCGCTCAGTGCGCTGCCTGTAGATGCGCTGATTAATTCATCGCAGACTGCAAATGGCGGAACACCTTATACCTTCATTCTGGAGGATGCAGAGACCGGTGAAAATACGGTTTATATTTCTTCAGAAGATGTTGCTACAAGTAACGTTTCCAGAACGATGAATTTGTACATCGACTCTGAAGAGTGGTCGTCGGACAACTTCATCAACAATGCTACCATCAACTGGGCAACGACAGATGGTGCAAAGCTGGAAGATGGCGGAACGGTTGACTCTAACATTTATTATAAAAATGTCTTTGATCCGACTTCCTCCACAACCGCCTACTGCTTGGCAAACTTGTTGGACAGCGGTATGACAATGTTGTATACAGACTGTAAGTGCATGACTGCAACAAAGGCAGTTGCTTGTGATAAGATTTTCGGTGCTGAATTGCAGTATGTAGGAACGGATCAGGTACAGTTCACTTATACGTACTTTGAGAGTGCTGATGATTATATTGCATATGATGGCGGTAAAGGCGACACTTCTGCACTTTCAACAAAGACACAGGTTTGTGATGTACAGTATGATGATGACGGCGTAGCATACATCGAGTATACTTACATTTATCAGGGCACAAGTGTTGCCGCAAACTATGTAGAGATGTCGGCTACTGTAAGTCTGCCGTGCTTCTCCAACACACGTACTGTTACATACAATGGCATGGAGTGTGTTCCGGATACAAACGACTATTATTTCTGGATGGACTATGCAGATGTTACGACATTTGCACTGGGCGATTCCACAGCACTGCCGTTCATGTGGTTTGATGTTGTCATTCCGCAGGGTACGGAAGATGGTATTTACTATGTACAGATCGCTTCTCGTGATGAAAACAAGGAGATCTGCACACTGCACACAGCTTCTGACTTCGATTCATTGAAGGCTGATATGACAGCGAACACAAGTCACCCGGATATGTGCACAAAATTGGGCGGCAGCACAATAAGCGAAGGCTACGCTCTGCCGCAGGATGAAACTTTGGAAACCAACTATGTCAAGATTGTTGTCGGTGACAGCGAGTATCCGACATGGATTGCTGACACAGCTTATGTGGATGCTGGTACAGATTATTTGTCTTACTGCCTGACAGTAGAAGATGGTCTGGCTGCACAGGGCGTTGCAGGTGGTCTGAACTTCCCGGATGAGACGAAGGCAATTATCTCTGACTACCTGGGCCTTGGTATGGAAAACATCGTTTCCTTTGGTGATGCATATACCTTTGAAGCAAGCAGCACCGGCTTGACGAATATGGAGAAGTACGAAGATCAAAGCTTGTTCCTGTTCGCTCTAGCAAGTGCAGGCACATCTGCAGTACCGGTAGATGGTTCGACACTGATCGAATTCTGGTTCACCATTGCAGATGAGGAAACTGTAATTTCTGTTGCGGAGGAATATGATCTGGAATTGCAGACAGACGTAGACGGTAACACGTATTATTCATTCCCGATTTATTGGACAGAAAACGTTGCTGATCAGGGTACTACTATGGTAAATGGCGTTGCTACATTGGTAGACATCAACCGTTATAGCTATATCCTGAATGACGGCGTAACCGATATCAAGGATGACATCAATCTGGTTGACGGTGCAATCAATGTTTATGTGAATGTAGAAGTGACTGTAGATGAATATCCGACATGGATTGCTGACACAGCTTATGTGGATGCTGGTACAGATTATTTGTCTTACTGCCTGACAGTAGAAGATGGTCTGGCTGCACAGGGCGTTGCAGGTGGTCTGAACTTCCCGGATGAGACGAAGGCAATTATCTCTGACTACCTGGGCCTTGGTATGGAAAACATCGTTTCCTTTGGTGATGCATATACCTTTGAAGCAAGCAGCACCGGCTTGACGAATATGGAGAAGTACGAAGATCAAAGCTTGTTCCTGTTCGCTCTAGCAAGTGCAGGCACATCTGCAGTACCGGTAGATGGTTCGACACTGATCGAATTCTGGTTCACCATTGCAGATGAGGAAACTGTAATTTCTGTTGCGGAGGAATATGATCTGGAATTGCAGACAGACGTAGACGGTAACACGTATTATTCATTCCCGATTTATTGGACAGAAAACGTTGCTGATCAGGGTACTACTATGGTAAATGGCGTTGCTACATTGGTAGACATCAACCGTTATAGCTATATCCTGAATGACGGCGTAACCGATATCAAGGATGACATCAATCTGGTTGACGGTGCAATCAATATTTATGTAACAACTACAGAGACAACTACTTCGACTGAAGATACAACTACGACAACCGAGTCCACCACTACAACAACAACAACCGAGTCTACAACAACGACAACTGAAACAACAGAAAGCACAACGGAAGCTACAACGACTACCACAACCACAACCATACGTCCTGGCGATGAGTCCGTATGGGCACTGGAGAAGAAGACCGTTACAGCTGGCGATCAGGGTGTTATCTATCTGGCAAGCATCACAAATGCCGTTACCTCTTATGGTTATCAGGCTATGATCGAGCTGCCTAAAGCAACACAGGCTCTGTTGACCTATGACATGGAATACTGCTGGCCGTATTACGGACAGTTTGGCGCATTGGATGCTTCTGTAGCAAATAACGGTGTATATGCTAATATGGCTGGTACATGGCTGGTTAACACCGAAAAGCTGGAGAACGAAGGTAAGATTATATTCTTATTGGCAGGATCGACTGCTTGCACACCTACCTCGACAGATGGCGAACTGTTAGATTTGACATTCTCTATTCCGGATAACGATACAGTTATTTCTATCGCTAAGGAATATGGTTTGACGTTGCAGACAGATGAAGATGGCAATACGTATTACGAATTCCCGATGACTTGGGCAGAACAGGGTACTGATGCTGGCGATGCAGGCGGTACAACTGTTTATAGAAAACGTTTTGAATACTTGGATGATATTGGTTTGACTGGTAAAGATATTTTCGAAGAGTATGTAACGCTGGAAGATGGTTACCTCCGTGTTATCGTAGTTGTTCCAGATGAATCTACCACAGATTCGTCTGATGAAACAACGACTACAACTGAGTCTACAACAACGACTGAGTCCACAACCGAAAGCACGACAGAATCCACAACTGAAAGCACGACAGAATCCACAACTGAAAGCACGACAGAGAGTACGACTGAAAGTACAACCGAGTCCACAACCGAAACCACGACAACAATCGAAGAGCCGGTGTTAGAGGTTACCGTGACTGCATCGGTAGGATACTATCTGTCCGTTGACGAACGTGACTTTATCACTGACTTGGGTCTGG
>JAJQEI010000012.1 GCA_021201755.1 Ruminococcus sp.
GCGCATACAAATCACTGCGCTGTACTGAGATTGTTTCTGTAAAATCATCCACTACGCCCAATCCTACATCGGAATACCGAATTTCAGACAGTAACCACATGGAATTCAGCTTGATTTTGATTTTTCATTTAGCCTTGACAAATGCCTTTTCTTATGTTATAATTTTTATGCTGATTAAAAGCAACAAACCACAAAAAGGAGATTCTTGTTTGAATAAAATGAATATGAATAAGGAGTCGGTATCAAGTCCGGAGGCTTGAATACGCTCCAACGTCTCCGAAAGGTTCGTAAAAATAATGAATTACTTTAGGAGAAAACTACATTGAATAACTTTATTATCACAAACAGCGACAAGTACACAAAATTTTTTACCCCTGATTTTCTTATGGGACCTAACTGCATCAGAATCCTTGATGAACTTTTGACTGCTTATCCTCTTACATTCAGCAGAGAAAATAAGATACTAGATTTAGGTTGTGGAAAAGGTATTACAAGTCTGTTTATTGCTAACGAAACAGGTGCGACCATTTATGCCAATAACTTTTGGGTAACTACTGAGGAAAACATTTCTCGTTTTAATGAGTGGGACATGAATGGAATTTTAATTCCAAGCTATGAGGATGCTAATTGTCTGTCCTTTGAATTGGAAATATTTGATGCAATTATCAGCATCGATGCCTATCACTATTTTGCAGGTAAAGAGGACTTTTTCGCTGAGAAAATATTGCCTTTTGTAAAATGTGGAGGTTATGTGTTGATTGCAATTCCCGGTATAAAAGAGGAATTCGAAGGTCAGCAGGAAGTGTTACTGAAGGACTGGTTGGGCGATGAATCTAGTCTATTTCATAGTTGTGCATGGTGGAAAAACATCATCGGCACGAAAGATGAGATAGAATTCGTTAATGTATGGGAACTGTCCAACACAGAACTAGCTTGGACAGAATGGTTGAAACAAGAGCATTCATTTGCAAAAGCGGACAGCGTTCATTATGAATCTATTATTAGGAAGTTCACCACTTTTATTGGCATTGCGGTGAAAAAGAAAAGATTAAAAAACTAAGATGATCTAAATTGATAAAAGTAGATTAGACAAATAAATTCCATCTTATTGATCTAAGATCATCGTATCCTGCGCATACAAAAAATCCTGATAGAAACTTAATGTTCTATCAGGATTTTCCGTTATATTTCATTTCGATTACCATAGATTGTAAATTCTCATCCTTTTTTTTCGATAAAAACAGGATTCGGCTGTTTTGCGAAAAGTTCCTGTTCTGTCGGTTCAATTTGTCTTTTTGCTTTTTCAATGCTAAATGTTACTTTTATTTTAACATCTTTCATCGTAGCCTCCTGTAAATAAAAAATTCCCGATAGGATACTAAATATGTCCTATCGGGATTATAATATATACTTAAATTTTTCGGTTATTATTATCTTGAATTTTCAAAAAATCCGAGCAATTCAATTACATATTCTTCAACATTTCCAATACAGCCTTTTCAGCCTCTTCGAGAATTTTATCGCCAATTTTTTTCCGCAGTATCAATTCTATCACCATTTTTCAGCATTTCATTGTATGCATTGGAGCAAGCTTTATCACCTAACTTTAAGCAAATCACAGTATTTTTTTTGCTTTTATACAATTTCTACAAACTCATATGTATAATTTCCTGTTCTGTATTTTTTTACCATATAATAATTTGGTGAACAATACCAACCAACTTTGAATGCATTGCTCAAAAATTCAGCTGAGCCATTATTACTGAAATAAGTATTTATCATTTTCTTAGTATCTATTTCTTCACTTGTTGCAAGTACAATTGCATAAGCAAGGCATCTGTTTGCTTTTCTTTCCCATTTTGCATTGTGATAAAATCTAAATGACGAAATAAGACTTTCTACTGATGAAGCACCGATGAATTGTCTCCACGATGGATTAAGGAAAATCTCCCTGTCTTCGTCATCAATATTGAAATCATTGGAAGTGTTATCACTGTATTTGTATTCTTCTTTATGTCGACACCGGTTTGCAATTTCTTTGACGCCTCGAACAGCAATTTTGATCCATGCAGCAAGATTCAAGTGTACCACAAATGTTACCGGATCTATAAATTTTGACCTTATGGCCTCATCAGCTACATCTATGCTACAAAGGCAAGCGTTGCTGATAAGCAACATAATGCGCAAATCACTATGCTCTTCGGTCGGAATGCATTCTTTTATCGGTCTTTTATATTGAAAATAATTTCTTAATCCCCATATAAAACGGGTTAAAAGGTCACTGATTAATACAGGAATTGATGTTGTAAGAGCAAATCTTGCATCATATCCTTGCTCAAACGCTTTTGTTGCAATCGTTGCCAAGTCGCCATAATCGCTGTTATTGAATTTACATAATTCTAATAATTCATAAAATGGCGCAACAATTCCTGTTCCACGGCCTTTTGCATCAGAAGAGCCAGCAATATCAGACATAAGATGACCAAACCAGTTTACAAAGCCACAGAAAATTTTAGAAATAAAATTTCCACCTATCAATTCTTGTGTTGACGAGGAAACTGTAATAAGCTTTCCGTTTGCAAAAAAAGAAGATGTTCCTGTAATCTGGTTTAAAATAGAGAAAAACAATCCAATTATATCAGGAGAATGCGCCACTGATTTCATATGGTGATTTTTTGCGCTCATCTTGAAAATTCCGCCAATATCACCAGTGTGTCTCTGATCATAATTTACTGAAAATTTTCTCTCTAAATGACTAATTGCACTTTTAACATTATTATCAGATTCCCACCCTGTTAGCTTTGCAAACGATTTCACATAATTATCTACTACTTGCCCGTCAGTCCAATCCACAAGTTTACTGTTTTTAGGAGATCTAACAAGGAAAACATCTATTAGTCCTGCAACAACACCTGTTCCGGCAGCGGTTAAATAATCATATTTATCAAGTGCATCACGATGTGTATGATTGACTTCTATTGGAATTAGCTCATCATAGCCATATGCAATATTACCAGATGAAATAACGTTTGATTCAACTCTTGAAGGAAATAACTCACTTCCACAAAACTGACATATTTTTCTGCTTTCCTGATTTCTTCTTCCACATGAATGACAAATTGTGCCCATTTTAAAAAAAACCTCCTGCTTATACAAACTATCTAATCTTTTTTTTCCATTTGATAAACACAATAACCCATTTTCACACCAATTACATCATATAATAGAAGAAATGTCAAGCACTATTCACCAACTTTTTGGCGAATCCGCAAAAATTCTAAGATATAATTGAGAAAGGAGGGCTTTTGTGTTCAAACTCAAAGCCCAAAACGGGCGCAACAACATCTGCGGACAAAATTTAACCAAGCTTCGGCATGAAAAGGGGTGGTCACAGCGCAGGCTTGCAAGGGAACTGCAGCTCGCTGGATATGATGTCGACCACCATTTCATTCGCCGAATCGAAAATGGTCAGCATTTTGTCACGGATATGGAACTCGTCATTCTATCCGAGGTTTTACAGGTAGATATTACGAATTTGCTGGATTTTTCCATTCCGATTGTCTGCCCTGATTTCGACTAATTTCATTATACATATCGTGCAGGACATATGTCTGTCCGTTCATAAATTCTTTACATCTTATCACCTCCCAAAAGGAAAATCGACTGAAGTCAATTTCTAAAAATCACTTCATTCCATTCCTCAAAAGTACAATAATTTCCATACCACAAGCTACATCTGCAAGGAACATAGGGGTTGCGATTGGCATTGATCCATTTTATCTCGAAATAGATGCAAAAAAAGAGCGGCTGTGTAGTCGCTCTTGGATTAAAAATGTGTTAAGTTCTGGGGATAATTTGGAAGTTATATGATTATTCATACCAAACCAAGTCATTTTCTACAGGTTGAATAATTGCACACTTTGGAACTTTTTTTAAAAGAAGAATCACGTCCATATAATCAGGTGCAGGCGAAATCAATCCCATAAACATTGGCACTATACAAATTGTAATCAGCCATTTCATTGTTATCGGACAGGTAAGGAAAATTACCAATGGAATTACGCCCAAGACAGAAGGTGCTAATGACATCAAAATATATCTTTCTCTGCTCATGGCAGCGGAAGAAGCGGCAAATGTGCGAAGTTGTTTCATCGAAACTCCTATGTAAACACTTTCGCCCTTTGGATAGCAGATAGCATGAAATAGTTCATGCAAAGGCATGGCTGTAATAAACCCAATTAAAAACGAAAGTGGCATAAACCAAACGTTGAAAATAAACACATCCGACAGCTCTTTTTTTATCAGAACAGCGGCAAAACATATTATGCATGGAAGAAGCATATACGGAACAGATGCCCTAACAATATCATCCGGGCTGTCAAGAAAAACAGCTTTTTCAGATATGTCTTTTTCTGAAATTTCTTTATCCCACGGCTGGTCGCCATTAAAAACTTCATCCCATTTTTTATTTCCACACCATATTATATGTGCCAATATTCTATACCTCCAAGTTCCGATTTGTACTCGTAAACAACAATTAATATACCATATCAGAAGGAGCAAGTCAAGTTTTTATGTCAAATTTTAAAAAAATGTTCAAACGCAGGCGTACAAAAATCGACTGTATAGCCATTTCTACGACTGAACTGAAAAACCTCCGACCAGTGTTTTTCCACGAAAAATAGAATCTTTTCAATGGCTTTTTCCTGTTCCGACTGGTTCTCACCAAATGCATTTCGATTCACATGAACATGCAGTCCACAGGTTGAGGTGTGGTGCGATAAATATCCCATTTCAATTGCTTCTTCCAACAGGCTTTCCCAATTCATTTCACGTAAATGATATTCCAATGTCATGGGATGAGATACTATTTCCATTCCATAATTAAGAGAGCCATCTGACTTGATATAGATGCGTTCGTCACGGTAATTTGCCAAATCCTTCAGCTGCCTTGCATTGTCGTTGTCCTTACCGCCCTCATCGATTTCCAATTCTACGCCAAAAAATCGATTGCCATTGCCGTAGAAAATTGGATCGGGTTTGTAATCGTAATCCTCAATTTCTTCGTCACAAATTTCCTCATAGCAACCGCAGCAATACGGCAAGTCATTTTCCCAATAGGTGTCATTTTCGTTGACAATTCTGTCACAACTTTCGCAGCGGCGATAGTGCCTGTCGAAGCACTCTTGACAAAGCTCTATATTGCCATCACTAACGCTGTTGCATGACCAAATCACGTCCCCACAGTGTTCACAGGTAACAGTCTGTTCATCGACACAGTCATTGCAAAGAA
>JAJQEI010000016.1:0-82443 GCA_021201755.1 Ruminococcus sp.
CCGATGATACCGAGCAGGAATAAGCAAGCCCAGAACGAGCCAGAATAAGCCTATTTTGAGCCATATCGAGTTTTCGGGCTTTGGGCTTAGATTTATCGGCCAAAAAAGAAAACTCAAATATGGAGCTTCTGGGAGCTCCAGAAACTACATCATTATTGAGGGGTGATTACCTATAAAAATATGTCAGGTTTGTGGAAAGCCGATTGACGTTACTTCCCGCACAAAAAAGTATTGCTCGCCTGCGTGCAGAGCAAAGGTCAAGTACGAACGCGACTGCGCATGGCTTGCGGCCCACCCCGAAAAGGCGGCGAAGTACAGCCGCAAGTATTACAGGGAAAACAGCGACTACTGCAAGGCCGTCTCCAAAGAAGCCTATCGCAGGAAGTGCCTCGAACAGTACAAGAAGTCTGAGTCTTGACCCTTTTTTACTGCCACCAGTAAAACCGCATAGAACGGTATCACTAAAATCAGTAAAAGTCTGAGCGCTTCGTCGGCATACAAATTCGACGAAACACGGCATAATAAATAATGTCAAGAGGATAAAGCCTTAGACAAATACGATTTTGGAGGGCAAAAACATGACGTACAGAGAGCTTAGACAGGTACTTACCGAGGTTGACAATCAGCAGATGACAGTTAAAGAGCTGCGGGACCTGCTTTTTGAGATTGAGAATCAGGACAAGACAATCGAGGATAACGACATTCTCAGGCTTACTTTTGGTAAATAAGGAGGCGCTTCAAAATGACCGAGACTCATGTAATCAGCAATTTATATGCGTACCTCAAGAGCACAAAAGCTGACGTGATTATCATCCGTACTACTTATGTGCATGGCGGTTGGTACGACGTTGAGATGGATGCGCATTGCGCAGGTTTTAGCGTTTCCCGTTTTATCAATCCTGAATATGAGGCAAGACACGAATTTGCCGAGTGCTGTCAGTTTTTAAGGAGGGCAAAGTAATGCTGAACAATATCGATGTAATTTTTAGGGACTATGGAGTTAAGGCTCTTGGTGAGGAAACAATGGCGCGTCTGAGCGATGAGCAGATTGACGAGGCTCGCGTGTATGCGTTCACCGCTTTAGGCGAGCGTACAAAGAGGTACGGCAAGCAGGAAAGCGGCACTTGCGAAAAGCTGTTTATCCGTAAGTGCCAGAGAATGCTCGGCTTGGAGGTGACCCTTTAATGGTATGTGAAAAGGCTACATACAGCTATTCCAAAGTGCGCAAGGTTTGTTCTTTGGTAAAAGGTTTGCATACGACCTGCGCCAAAAAGCTTGAGCACTTCCCGAATGCCGCCGAGTTTAAGGACGTTTCTGAAAAGTGTTTTGAGCTGACGGGCTGTATTCTCTTTGATTATGAATGGGCATACCCTGTACAGCGGTATTTCAAGTCGGCGTATGACTGCAAACGTTTCACCTGCAAGGAGCTTGACAGCCTCGCACACGACGCACTCAGGTACCTACAAAACGAGCTGAACGGCATTTTATCTATGATGGCGAGCGGCGAGGTAAATTCAGAGGATTAAAGGAGGACTTTATGGACCCAGCAAACGAGTATATCAATAAATGGGAGCTGCTGAAGTATTTAGGTGGGCTTCGGTACTGCGATATTGTCGATAGTCCCGAGAAAATGTTCAATCCCGATACGCTTATCTTCGGCATGATTAGCTTAATCAGAAAATTCCCTGCCGAGCCTATGCCTCAGGCAGAGAAAACATAAAAAGGAGGACTTTTTGAATGAAGAAAATTTTGGCATTTATGCTTTGCGCGACGCTTGCTTTAATGTGTACGGGTTGCGCGAGCGAGAACGAGGGCGAGGCTGTGGCCGTTATTCCTACAGGCGAGATAGCCGCTGAGAGCGTTGTCGTAGACGTAGAGACCGATAGCAACGGCTACTATGAATTTTGGGCCGACGCTACCGTATACTTCAATGACGACGGCGTGATTGAGTGGATTAACTTGGAGAGCCCTACACTTTTGGCTTTTCAGGTATCGGACGACTACGAGGGCAGAGTTTACATATACTCTGCTGCGGAAATGGACGAAATACTTGCGGTCTTGACCGAAGCGTTGGAGTCGGGAGAAACCGACTCGCTGCAAAGCGTTATAGACTCACTCGGCACAGGCGGACCTATCGAGGGTGCGAGCACGTAAGAGGACGAGCCCAGACAAGCTTATTTTGACCCATATCGAGCTTTTATTTTAGGGCTTAGATTTACCCGCTTGAAGTCTTAAAACTCGATACGGCTTGTCTGGGAGCTTCACAGGATTGAATAAGGAGGTTTTATCGTATGCGCATACCGAATCAGGAACTAGTAAAAAAGATAAGGCAGCAGTACCCGCGGGCTGCCGAGTACAGCTTGATGAAATGGACGACGTACAAGCGCCGCCTATCGGTACAAAAGGAACGGTAACAGGCGTCGACGACATAGGTTGTATTATGGTTGACTGAGATAATGGCAGCAAGCTAAACGTCGTTTATGGCGAGGATAAGTGTCATGTCGTTTCAAAATAAGGAGGTTTTTGACTCATGAAAACAGAAAATGAGATTCAGCAGGAGTACATACAGACGCTACTGAAGCTTGTACAGGAAAATCCTGAGCTGCCTATTGTGCCTATGGTTGACGCCGAAATTATGGGTGACGACTATGGCTATTACGCAGGAAGCTGGGGCAAGTCAATGGTTGATGAGTATATCGTAATCAACGACTATATCGCATTTAAGAGTGACGATGATGTGTTTGACGTATTGGAGCGCTATTTGTCTACGGAAGAATGGGAAGCGCTGCCTGAGAAGGAAAGCGAGCGCAGGTCGTATTATGAAAACCTGCCGTGGACAAAGGCAATCGTAGTGTATATCACAACACCGTAACAGGAGGCCAGAGAAATGACAAAACAGGAAGCACAGAAAATACGCTCGGCGTTTTGCACCGGTTTTGAATACCCGTTTGGGTAAGGTGGATTTTTGGAAAAATGTGATATGACTGAGGTCGAGAAGCACGTCGCACTTTTAGACGCCACGCTGCAGAAGCAAGTACCTGAAAGACCTTTATATTATTTCAGACCCGACGGAAGCTATTATATCCTCTGTCCTTGCTGCAAACAGGCAATAGGGAGCTACCGCATATACTCACCATACTGCTCTTGTTGCGGGCAAGCACTGGCGTGGAAAGTCCAGAACGAGCCAGAACAAGCCTGATTTGACCCGTATCGAGTTTTTGGACTTTGAGCTTAGATTTACCTACCCGAAAGAGAAAACTCAATTCTGGAGCTTCTGGGAGCTTCTGAAGAAGGAGGTATACAAAGCATGAAACGGCAAAGCAGAAAAGCCGTCGCGGTAATGGGTATTGAGAATTTACCGCAGACAAGGAAAATCGCAAAAGGTACCGTCGTTATAGCAACTGAAATCTGGGGCGTACCAGACCACTGGGACGTTAAAGCTCTTGATGGTACGTGTATCAGCTATGTATCTGAAAAGCACTTGCAATTTTCCTGAGGCACATAAAAAGAGGGCGGATTTATACCGTCCTCTTCTTATTTACGGGGTGAAGCAAATAGGCTCAAGACCTCTTTGCTTCTTCTAATCTAAACACCAGTGCGATACCGTTGAGGAACACGAAAACCGTGCTCCCGGGTGTTCAACCAGCGATAATTTTGGTGGAGCCGAGGAGAATTGAACTCCTGTCCGAAAATAAATCCACACAAGTTTCTACGAGCGTAGTTTATCTACATTGTTTCCCATGCACGTCCGCCGACAAACAGGCTGAAATGCATAGTAGGTCAAATACATTTCTGCGGTGTAACCATGCCGCCGAAACGTTCACCACTGCAATCATGCCGCAGCATAAGTCATGGTCATCTTACGGGCGACAGTAGCTGACTCAGGCAGCTACCTGCAGGCTCTTGTTAAAGCTTACAGTAAAGTTCTTTTTAGCGTTTAATTTTAAACGTGCCGCTGTTTAAAGAGATGCAGCAATCTCTGCTCGCTTCTCATGCTTCTCTGTCCCCGTCGAAACCGTTACGGCCCCCAATTGGAAAATTAGAAAACACATGGATACTGGCTAGCTGCTAAAAAGCATTCTTATCTTTTATGGCACGTTGTATTTGTCGACTTGCATCTCGATTTGCAGCAGTTTGTCGCTTGTTATAGAGCTTTTTACCTTTACATAAACCGACTTCCACTTTCACCCGAGAATTTTTAAAGTACAAGGACAACGGAATCAACGTCAGTCCATCTTGTTTGACCTTTCCAAACATCCGATCAATTTCTCGGCTGTGCATCAAAAGCTTCCGCACACGCATGGGGTCTGTACGAAATAGTCCGTCCTTCTCGTAGGGAGAAATGTGCATTCCCTTAATAAAAAGTTCTCCATTTGTAATATCACACCATGCGTCCTTTAAATTGACGTGTCCCTGACGAATCGACTTTACTTCATTACCTTGTAGAGAAATACCAGCTTCATAGCGTTCCAAGATAAAATATTCGTGCCTAGCCACACGATTGTCACAAATTTGTTTGATTCCTTTGGCTTGCAAACGCATTACCTCCACAGTCTTCCATTTTCGTGTAATACCATCCGAACGCAGAACCATTCAGAAAAGCTATTATTTTTTTTATTATAACTGATTCTGCATCACTTGTCAAGCATTTTTTTAGAAAAATCTTGTCTATCCAACTCGAATATCGATTCTATGACTATTCTAACACAACTGCACCATTTCATAGTAGTTCAAAATTTTTGTCTGTTCCATACAAAACAAAATAAAACAAGTTCTACTTTGGCATCGCACGTCCATATTCTTCACGTTGCTGCCTTGAAAATTTCCCCTTGACAATTCACTTCCTATGTGATATACTGTTTTTTAGTTAGTATAAACTAACTAAAAATACGTTTTTGAAACAATAAGGAGATGGATAAATATGTTTATTGAAATCAAAGGTATCAAGAAGCATTTTGGAGAAGGTGAAAGTCGTGTGGACATGCTGCACGGAATTGACATTTCGCTGGAACGAGGTACGTTCTGCATTTTGCTTGGACCTTCTGGTTGCGGAAAATCTACGCTTTTGAATATTATCGGTGAAATCGACAGTGCAGACGCAAGCTATATCGCCATAGACGGCGAAAAAACTGCGGAAATGAATGAGCGAAAACTGTGCCGATATCGCCGGAAGCATTTGGGTTATGTTTTTCAGCAGTATAACCTGATCTCTAACTTGAACATCAAGGAAAATGTGGAAACAGGTGCTTATCTGAGCGATAAGCCTTTGCCTGTAGACGAGGTTCTCCAAAAGCTGGGACTTTATGAACATCGGCATAAGCTGCCGAATCAACTTTCCGGCGGTCAGCAGCAGCGTGCTTCTATCGGCAGGGCACTTGTTAAAAATCCGGATATTCTTTTGTGCGATGAACCCACGGGTGCATTAGATTATAAAACATCGAAAGAAATTTTGAATCTGATTGCCTCTGTCAATCAAACATATGGTACAACAGTCATCATGGTAACCCACAACGAAGTAATTCAGCATATGACAGACAGAATTATAAAGCTTCGAGATGGTCAGGTTCGAAAAGATTTGCAAAATAACAACAAGGTTTCCGTTGACGCATTAGAATGGTAAGAGGTGATTATAAATGAAAAATCCGTTGAACAAGCGTATTATACGAGAATTTCGGCATGATATTGGAAAATATCTTGTAATCTTCCTGTTTATGCTTCTCTTAATTAGTCTGGTTTCCGGCTTTCTTGTGGTGGACAACAGCTTTGCAGAAATTTATAACAATGGCTTTGTCGATCAAAAAATCGAAGACGGTCAGCTTTCCTTGGACAGAGAAGCACCAGATACTGTCTTGACAACACTCGAAGAATCGGGTGATATTTCGATTTATCCCTTATATTATTTTGAGGAAAATCTTCAAAACAGCGAAAAGAACATTCGGGTCTACAGCACAGAGAGAGGTGAATTTGTTGTGCCTGATGTCTGGAGAAATGCCTGTTGCCGAGAATGAAATTGCACTCAATCGAATGTTTGCAGAGAATAATAACATTGCAGTAGGAGATTCCATTACGCTCAAAGACAAAACACTTCAGGTATCCGGATTGATTGCATCTCCGGATTACAGTTGTCTGTATGAAAACAATTCGGATATGATGTTCGATTCCATCAACTTTTCAATTGCAGTTATGTCCGAGTCCGGATGGTCGGTCTTTGATTCTACGCATATCTGCTACAATTATGCCTGGCTTTATCCGAAATTGATAGAGCGGACAGATACAGAAACAGCAAAGGCAAAATCAGACGATTTGATCGACGCTATAGAAACCGTTCTGACCGATTATAATACCCAGATTCTGACAACTGGTGCAAACGATACACAAATACTTTGTATAACAGACTATTTGCCACGTTATCTCAACCAGGCTATCAATTTTACCGGTGACGATATGGGCAGTGACAAAGCAATGATTTTGATGATTGACTATATCATTACAGCAATTTTGGCATTTGTTTTTGCGATTACAACGAGCAGTACCATTACAGTCGAAGCAGGTGTAATTGGAACACTGCGGGCTACAGGTTATACCAAACGTGAAATCCTAACCCATTATATGATTCTTCCGGTTTTGATTAGTCTGATTGCTGCGGTTATCGGGAATATCCTCGGTTATACTGTGGGCAGTCGTTTTTTCGTTGATGTTTATTATGGAAGCTATAGCTTAGCTGCCTATAAAACCTTATGGAATGCCGAAGCCTCTTGGCTAACGACAATTATACCACTTGTGATGATGGTACTTGTTAATCTATTTATCCTTATGCGAAAACTGCGCCTGACACCACTGCAATTTTTGCGACGTGATTTGACGACACACAAGAAAAAGAAATCTTTTTGTCTGCCCACCCAAATTCCTTTTTTGCATAGATTTCGTCTGCGAATTCTCTTTCAAAATATTTCCCATTATATTACGCTCTTTTTCGGTGTTTTCATTGGTGGTACATTACTCGTATTCGGAACGATGTTTAATCCGTTACTAGAAGATTATAAAGCGTTAATTATAGCTGATCGTATTTGTGATTATCAATATATTTTAGCGGAACAAGTGGAAACTGCAAACGAGGAAGCAGAGCAATATTGTTTGACTTTCTTGAAAACAACCGATGAAACTTATATGAAAGATACAATTTCAGTTTATGGGATTGTATCAGACAGCAACTATATCTCAACAAAACTTTCTGCCGAAACAGTAGCAATCGCAAGTACAGTGGCGGAAAAATTCGATTTGGCTG
This sequence comes from Ruminococcus sp., assembly GCA_021201755.1. Classification (GTDB taxonomy): domain Bacteria; phylum Bacillota; class Clostridia; order Oscillospirales; family Ruminococcaceae; genus Ruminococcus_C. Next base: position 7,286 of record JAJQEI010000016.1, read on the forward strand.
TCGGCGATACGATAGAATTAAAAGACCCTTATAATGAAAAGAAACGTTATACGTTCTTAATAGGTAGAATTTATGATTATCATTCTGGCATGGCGATATTCATGCCAAAAGAGTCATATGACAAAACATTTGAAGAAAGTGAAACTTATTTTACGGGATATTTTAGCAATCAAGAAATAACAGATATTGAGGAAGATGCAATTGCTTCTGTCATTACAATTTCCGATTTGACCAAGACCTCTGACCAATTAACAGTGTCTATGGGAGAAATGATGGAGATTTTTGGAAGCACAAGAATCTTACTATTTGTTTTGTTGATGTTTCTTATGAGTAAGCAGATTATTGAAAAAAATGCCATGTCTATTTCTATGACAAAAATTTTAGGCTTTTCAAATTTTGAAATTGGCGGACTTTATATTCTTGCCACATCCATTGTGGTAGTGGCATCACTTTTCATCTCTATACCACTGATTGATATTATGCTGCGATGGATATTTGAATTCTATCTCTACACAATGATGACCGGTTATGTTCCATTTATCGTATCAGATACGTGTTATATAAAAATGGCGGTAATCAGCATCGCTTGCTATGCTTTGGTTTCGATTTTACAAATGATAAAAATTGGACGAATCCCCAAAAGTGATGCGCTAAAGTATGGCGAATAATATAGGACAGCGCAACTCTTAAAAAAGCAAAGACAACAAAAACGCCGAAAAATTGCACGAATGACGAATGCAAACAATCTTTTTTAAAAATACACTTGCATTCCTGTTTCTTTTATGGTATACTGAATATATATCCCGAATTTTGCGACGCTGATTCGTTTCCTTGGGATAAATTCTTTTATGAGGTGAACTCCATTGGCACAACTGAAAAAACCTACTGTAAAAAACCCGGACCTGACTGCTGCTATGGCTGCATTTAAGCAAAAGCAAAACCCTACGACGGAAAAAGCTATGCTGGATGCCGTTCAGGCGGCAAAGCTTATTGCCCCTATTGCACTGCAGGGCTCTCTCGAAGATATTACGCCAGACGAAAACGGTCAGCGTCAACTTCAGGCTTCTCTTATGGCTGTTTCCAACAAAAACGGGGAAAAATTCTTTCCCGCTTTCACGGATTGGCTGGAATTTTTGAAGTGGAAAAATGAGCCGGACGAAGATACGATGGTGCTGTCCTTCGATCAATATTGCGATATTCTATTGAAACAAAACGTGGACATCCGTGGCATTCTCATCAATCCAGCAGAAGCGAGCATTGTCATCACCCGTGATAAAATGGCAGAACTCAAGGGCGTTCCTGTTCCAACAAATAACATAGCAAATAATAGCGGGAAAGCGAATACCAAAATCCTAGGTCTCTTTGGCACAGAAAAATTATCCAATCCAGATTTGGTACAAGCGGCTGGACGTCTGCGGCAAGAAAACTCCCCAGAGGCACAAAACGCCGTCTTCCAAGCACTGCGTACAGGGAAGTTTGTTGCGCCTGCCATCATGCATGACTTACCGAAAACGGTAAAATCCGGCGAAAAAGTGACAGCAAAAGCAGAATTCGTAATGATTAATCAGGGAGACAAAAAATTCCTGCCGATTTTCTCCAGCCTGTCTGAATTGCAGAAATGGACTTCTGCACCAGAAAAATGTTGTGGCGTTCCGCTGACGTTGGCACAATATACAGATATGCTCTCGAGTCCGAAAAACTCGGCTTCTGGCATTGTCATTGACCCGTTTACTCTAGGACTGGCGTTTATGAAAGATCAGGTTCTGAAAATTATGCCACGGTTGGAACTAACGGAATTAAAGGTAATTCCTTTCGATATGCTGCAGGATCTGAGCAATTACCTAAAAACCATTTCTGATGTAAACTGTGCATACCTGTCCGGTGTCAAGACGAATGACACCGAGGGACACCTGATTATCCTCGACGTTGACGACAAGGAGAAGCTCAAGGAGATTGCAGATGCTGTCGCAAAGATTGCAAAGGATCATGGTACTTGCGTTGTTGCACCAATAGATTCTCCCATGGGGAAAAAGGCAATCGAAGGAAAGACGCCGTTTTACGAAGCGTAAAATATTTATACATTATAGATATCATTGATATATCAAAAGGCTACTGCATATATGATGCAATAGCCTTTTTTATGTATGGATTATTTTTGCGGCACAGCATTTTCTCGCAGAGACGCAAAAGCGGGTTTCAGCTTATGATATATATTTTTCACCTGTTTCCCATCGTGGTAATAGCGAGAGAGGAGATTGTTCAGCGTCAACAGATCTTCAGACGCTGTCACGATTGCACAAATACGATTAACCACCTTTTGATCATCCAGTGCAAGCAGCTCCCTGACACTCGTTTGCAGCTCTTTCGGAAATAATACTACAGAACCATTTTTCTTTCCTTTGGGTGCAGAACGTTCTTTCCGAGATGGTGTCGCTTCTGTATTGGATGCAGTCTCTGTTTCCATTTCTGATTCCGATTCTGCTTGCTTCAAAATCCGACTGGTATTCAATTGTTCCACACCATTGAGTGCATTTTCAATGCTGGAACAAATCGCCAAGGTCGTATGACTCTCCTGCAAGTACTGTTCAAAAAAGGTCAAGTCTAAATCAAAATCTGTGTCCTTGCTGATAATATACAATGGCACTTGCGGTCGTCTGCCCACCAGATAGCCAATATACATCGATAGCTGTAAGTCCAATGCATTTTTCACGGTGTTTTTTCGTGTCGAAATCGCCATAACCTCCATCAGCTGCAGCGTCGCCTGACAGGAAATCAATCGCCGATGGAGTTCAAAAGTCAGCCCACAGCGGTTCTGGGTATAGAAAATAATCACTTCATCACTCTTCGACAGCTTTTCCAGTCCGGTCAGCCCATCAATATATACATTTTCGTAATCAATCAAATAAATCACCATAAATCTCCTCCGCTTCGACGTGTGTTCCATAGTGCAGGAAGTCACACGTCTTCTCGCCCTGATGATAAATCGAAAAAAAAAAGAGAACGCTCTCTTGCGTTCTCTTATATGGAGGCGCCATCCGGATTTGAACCGGAGATCAGGGTGTTGCAGACCCTTGCCTTACCACTTGGCTATAGCGCCACATGGAGCAGATTACAAGACTCGAACTCGCTACCTCCACCTTGGCAAAGTGACGCTCTACCAGATGAGCTAAATCCGCAAACGATATGCGTGTCACACGCATTTCCATCACATAATTAATAAACAAGCCAGACATTTTCTGTACCAAACCAGAAAAAAACTTTCTCGAAAGAAAGTTTGGCGATCTGAAGGGGATTCGAACCCCTGACCTCCGCCGTGACAGGGCGGCGTTCTAACCAACTGAACTACCAGACCATATGGTGGAAACTATAGGGCTCGAACCTATGACCCTCTGCTTGTAAGGCAGATGCTCTCCCAGCTGAGCTAAGCTTCCACATTCCTCTTTACGCCACAAAAAGAAACAGAGCCGTTAAAACTTTTCATCTTTCCTCCGTCTCACTCGCAACAACAATATATATTATACACGATTCTCATGCACTTGTCAAGTGTTTTTTTAATTTTTTTGTTTCCACTTAAAAAATAAAAAGCACGGAATTTCCGTGCTTTTTCCAGCTTCTGTTTTACGTTCATAAAAAGTTTACAATCGAGATTATGGAAATTATAGATTCACCGCTTTTCTGATTCGACGTTTTCTGCCATTTTCGGTTTTGCCATACCACGCAATGCGATACCAAACAAGAACCAGAACATGGGTGCATGATAAATCATACTATCGTTCATCACACCACAGAATGCGTATGCCAAGAGTCCAAACCACAGACCCATTTGCCACGGATTCCATACATACTTCTTTCGGAACAGACGAATGCCACAGAAAAAGAACACGGTCAACGCCACAATGACGAGTACGGCGGAAAGCACACCAGTATCCTGTGCCATCTGTAAGTACCAGTTGTGTGGTTTATTAAACAGGGCATACTGTCCAAAAATATTCAATAGTGCAGGCAAATCGTTTTGTTCCAGATAATAAATAGACGTACTTGTTCCATGCCCAAGAAAAATACAGTCATCCAATTCCGAAATCGTATTTGCCCAAACAAAAACTCTGCCATTTAAATAAGTATATTTCGTCTGAAGCCAGCGACTGTCGCTCACTTGAGGAACGTCGTCTAAAATTGTATTGCCAATCCCAACCACTTGCCAGCCGTCAGAAGTGCGAATCGTTTCGAGCTTTGCACCGTCACCCTCTTGTAACTGATAACCCAAATCAAACGCCAAGCCGATAGAGGTTATCTCCACTTGACAATATTCCAACGCATCTTCCGCAAAGGAAAGCACCCCGTCTATCGACTCCTGTGGTGTCACGGTTGTCCCATTGCAAACAAAAGTCAAATCCGACGCAGACAGCGATTCCGATTCTGCCGTTACCTTCAGCACGGTATCCGCATTTTCCAGCGTCAAGGTGTTTCCGTCCACGTGTACTTCTAACAGACGGAACGTATTCTCTGCATCGACACCCACAATCGTATGTTCCAGTTTTTCCGTCAGCGTATCGCCGCTTCGGGTATTGACAAATCTGCAGCTACCCACAACGACCGCAACCACTGCCACGATAGTGACAATATATTTTCCAACACGCATCCAATTGCTGCGCAGCAGCCGCACCAGCAGGTATACCGCCATCGTACCAAATCCAAACAGAATTGCGTTGGATACATGGGTCAAAAGGAGAGCCATAGTGAGTAAAACCGTCACCGCAATTCGTATCAAAAGCGTACTGGTTTTCAAATCCATCGTAATCGTACCACACAGAACTGGCAGAAGCATAGCATAATACAGTCCCAGATAATCTGCGTTACCGAAGGTTAAAACGGCACTATCTGTTGCAGATACTTTTCCCGTCAGTTGGGAGAGAGTTTGAATCAACGAAAGATTATAATAACAAACACCAAAAGTGTTTTCTAAAATCGCCAAGATTCCGAGGACAAAAGCCAAAACCACAAGAGATTTTTTGACAAACTCAATGACTTCGTCTCGATCGCACCAAAACCACGCTGCCGCAAAGACAATCCCGTACGCCAGCAGAGCCAGATAGCCCTCATATAAGCCATAGTTTCCAATCCACGCCTCGAGAGGATAATCGGAAAAAATTGTAGAAAGAAGTCCGAGCAGCAAATAACCACCCATACAGCCGAATATGGTGAGCATCATTTTCGATAGAGGCATTTCTCGTCTTGGTTTCAGACACAGTCGCTCATAGATAAAATAGACCAGTGCAAAAACTGCGATTCCCCATAAAAAGACCTCCCGACAAAGCTGTTCAAAGTCCTGATAATCGGACGATCCTATAAAATAAGCAGTTCGAGAAGCATCCGTTATCGGTGCTGTTACGGAAAGCGTGATAAACGGCAGAATACAAATCAACACCGTCAAAATTTTTCCAGGAAGTGTCCACTTCCAAGGAGAAGTAATTTGAACAGCCGTACGACTCTTCGGTGTCTGTGACCCCGAACGACTGCCGGAATGATTTTGTGTTGTTGAACCCATAGATATTCCTCCTGATATGCAAAAAAAGATACAAAATAAAATAAGATTATGATATTCATTATAATATATCTTCTAAAAAAGTCAACCGTTTGATTAAAACAAATTCAGAATTCAGAATCAGAAGGTGAAAGAACCTTGGAAGGTTGGAAAATCAAATGGAATAAATTCCGGAGGGAATTGTTAATTGATTATTTCTAAAAGTACTCCCATTTCGTGTTGCATCGTGTTTGCTTTTTAAGGCAAATTGGAGAGCAAAAAATTAAACCGAAAAATAGAAAAAACACACAATTTCGATGAATCTCCGAGATTGTATGCATTCTTGAAGCTTTTAGATTTGGCGGAGAGTGTGGGATTCGAACCCACGTGCCAAATAAGGGCAACCGCATTTCGAGTGCGGCTCGTTATGACCACTTCGATAACTCTCCAGTTAGAAGCTAGAAGATAAATTATAAAAATCACATTTGAAAATATACCACATAACAATGTTCATTGTAATACATACTTTCTAAAAAAGCAAGCCATTTTATGCTTTTTTATTATATTGCACAAAAATTTAGCTTTTTTCTCCATTATATTTATCTGATTTGTTGTTTTTTTCGCTTTTTCTTGACAATCCGACAAGAATGTACTATACTAAATTTATATTATAAATTTTATATAAATAAATTTGATAAATCATTATCTCCAATCGACATTGTTTTTAGAAGGGATTTTTCACATGAATTTTTTTTTCAAGCCTATCTCGCAACACAAAGTTGACACTGATTACTTGTGGGTGCTTTTTAGTACTCACGTTACTGATTTTAACTTTTTTGATGATCTGTCCGATTCATATGAGTAGTTCTGCAAACGGTACAACAGATGCGCTGATTGTCACAGAAACAACGACGAGTACGACAACGACTACCACTACTACAACAGAAACCGTTTCAGATGTATATGATTCTTCCAGTGCCGATGCGTCTAGTTCTGCAAATGCATCTTCTAATTCCTATAATTCTTATAATAGTTATAGCTCGTCTAGCAATAATTCCTATTATTCCAGTAGTTCCAGTAGCTCTAGTAGCTCTGACAGCATCGTTGCAACAGAAGCGGCACAGACTGATTCCGCTGCAGCAAATACACCTTCCGCTGATGAGGGAAACGATAATAACGGCGAACAATATGACGTGGCAAGCGACAATACACAATAAGATTATCTCTATCAGTCCTTAAAAATCAATTGCTTCTCCATCTAAAAAACACCACAGAATCGAACTAAAAACGGCAAAATTATGCCCTAACTCCCAAAAGCATTGATTTAGAAGCTCAGAAAATAAAAGAAAATCCCCTTGCTGTACCATAGCAAGGGGAATATCTCATGGAGGAACAAATACGAATGTTTACACTGCAAAAAGTCGAGAATCACGCACGACGTGGCGTTTTTGAAACAGTTCATGGAACCATTCAGACGCCTTTTTTTATGAATGTAGGAACAGCCGGTGCTATCAAAGGCGGCGTGTCCTCCTTGGATTTGGCGAGCTTAAAGTGTCAGGTTGAATTATGCAACACATATCACTTACACTTGCGACCGGGGGATAAAATCGTCCGGCAAATGGGCGGACTCCACAAATTTATAAACTGGCATAAACCGATTCTCACAGATAGCGGTGGATTTCAAGTGTTCTCTCTGGCAAAGCTGCGCCGCATTCGGGAGGAAGGCGTCTATTTTCAATCTCACATTGACGGGCGTCGAATTTTTATGGGACCAGAAGAAAGTATGCAGATTCAATCAAATTTAGGTTCCACCATTGCAATGGCATTTGATGAATGTGTTGAAAATCCATCGCCACTGGAATATGTACAAAACTCTTGTGCCAGAACAACACGGTGGCTGGAACGATGCCAAGTGGAAATGGCTCGACTAAACAACCTAGATACCACGCTGAACTCACATCAATTGTTGTTCGGCATCAATCAAGGCGGTACATTCGATGCCATTCGGATTTCACATATGCGTGAAATCGCAGCTATGGGACTGGATGGCTATGCCATTGGCGGATTGGCGGTAGGCGAACCGACAGAGGTCATGTACCACATTATTGAACAGATCGAACCGTTTATGCCAAAAGAGAAACCACGCTACTTAATGGGCGTCGGGACACCGTCAAATATTATCGAAGGTGTGGCTCGTGGTATCGATATGTTTGACTGTATCATACCCAGTCGTAACGCACGCCACGGTACGATTTTCACTTGGGATGGAATTTTACATATTACAAACGCTGATTACGAAACCAATGCACAACCACTCGACTCCAAATGTGACTGTCCGGTATGCCGCAATTTTTCCCGTGCTTATATCCGTCACCTGTTCAAAGCAAAGGAGCAGCTGGCAGGACGTCTGGCGGTGACACACAATTTGTATTTTTACAATACTTTGTTGGAAAAAATTCGGGATGCTCTGGACGACGGTACTTTTGCACACTTTCAAAATGAATACAGTGAACGTCTCGCAGCAAAAATCTAAACTAGCATAAAAAATCTCCCAGAAACGAGGATTGCTTTCACACCCTTTTGATTTCTTTTTCATAAAAATTTTTCAAATCAAATTGACAATTTATTTTCCTTGTGCTATAATAATAAAAACGCTTTTGTATATCTCTACGAAAAGAGGCGAAAAGCATGAAAAATAATGTTGATTTTATCATGGATACATACTTCAGCGATTTTGTCAAGGTGATCAAAGTAAACAATAATACTGGTGAATTCCAGTTTTTACGAAAATGCCCTCTGGAAGAAGACCCGGATAAGCTTGGTATCAAAACCATAGATGCATATGCAGAACAAATTGTTGCCAAACAAATGCGGACACCAGACGCTGCGGAAAACATTATCTTTCACTCGAAGTCCGCCTTTTTGAAACAGCTGCAAAAAAGCGGTGAAACCAAATCAGTACACACAGATATCTACCATATCGGTGATCAATATCTATGGTTAACCTGCCGTATTTCGATTCCAAAAGATTTTTCCAAGGAAAATCCTTGGTATCTGATTACGTGGAAGCCTACAGACAGTGAAACAGAATCTATGGCAGAATCTATGGTTATTTTTGCTACAAGCTTCTATAAAATCCTCAAAGTAAATTTGACACTAGACACTTATGAAATCATCAAGGTCAAAGATGACGAGCTAAATCATGCAGTGGTTCATACAAAACATATCACCGATTGGTGGCGCATTTTTGCCGATCAGGGTTATGTTCATGCAGAAGATCGTGCCAATTATGATTGCTTTACAGAAATGGATGAAATGCAAAAAGAATTACGTCATGGAACAAAATTTCTGCGCTGTCGCTACCGTCGAAAGACTAATGCGCAATTTTGTTGGGTTAGTATGGAAATTATTCCTGCCTTGGAATACACTGACGATAACCAAATTGTCATGCTCTACATCCGTGACATCAACGATGACTACATCAATGAGGTAATGCATCAACAGGAATTGGAACATTATTGCTACCATGACGGTGCGACGGGATTGCGAAACCGACTATATTACAATCGACTTTGCGACAAATACAGCGACGGTTGTGAAAATTCAGTTGGAATTATCTTCGCTGACTTGAATCGTCTCAAATACATCAACGACACATATGGACACACAGAAGGCGATCGTTATATTCAAGATTTTGCGCAGCTTTTGGCAAATCGATTTGAACTGGAACATTCCTACCGCATCAGTGACGATGAGTTTATGGTGATTCTACAAAATATTTCCGAAAAAGATTTCCAAATACAAGCGGATCAGCTGCACGATACCATTCAAAAAATGGATGTCTCTGTTGCAACAATGGGATGTGCCTATGAAAATGCCGAAAAAAAACGGTTAGAGGATATTGTGCAACAAGCTGAGCAGCGTATGTACGAAGATAAAGAACACTTTTACCAAATCTACTCTGCGTATGGTCGGAAAAAGATGACTTTTATCTGTGATGACATCGCAAATATTCCAAAATTTAAATCATAAAAAGAACCGATGCAGCCTTTTTCAAGTACATCGGTTCTTTCTATTTTATCAGGGAGATCAAAATGTTATTTTAAGGAAGCGTCCTTATTCATGCTCCTGTGCTTTTGTCATGACGCTTTTATATGATGGCCGGACAATTTTTCCGGCATTGATAAGTTCTTCCAAACGATGGGCACACCAGCCTACGACTCTGGCGATGGCGAACAATGGCGTATAAAGCTCCACCGGAATTCCCAACATATCATAGACAAATCCACTGTAAAAATCCACATTTGGACTAACGCCTTTGAAAATATGTCTTTTTTTCGCAATTAACTCCGGCGCAAGCTCTTCTACATATCGATAAAGCTGTAATTCTGTTTCCTTGCCCTTTTCTACGGCGAGTTCTTCTACATAAGATTTTAACACTTGTTCTCTCGGGTCAGAGATGCTATAAACAGCATGTCCAATACCATAAATCAAACCTTTTTTGTCAAAAACTTGTTTTTCTAAAATTTGATCCAAATAAGCTCGTACAGCGTCTCTGTCTAACCAGTCGGAAACATTTTCCCGAATATTCTGCATCATCTGCATTACCTTGATATTTGCTCCACCATGTTTTGCGCCTTTCAACGAGGACATCGCCGCAGCAATTGTAGAATAAGTGTCCGAACCGGATGATGTCACCACACGAGTTGTAAATGTCGAATTATTGCCGCCACCATGCTCCATATGCAGCATCAGAGCTACATCTAATACATCTGCTTCCAATGCCGTATATTTTCCGTCCGGACGCAATAGTGCCAAGAAGTTTTCTGCCGTTGATTTTTCCGGATCTGGCTGATGAATATACATACTATCGTAATTTTCATAGTGATTATAAGCGTGATATCCATACGTCGCCAAAAGTGGAAATGTTGCAATCAAGCGGAAGCACTGTTGAATCGACGCCATCAAGCTATCATCCCCCACGGTTGAATCGTAGGACGCCAATGTTAAGATACTCTTTGTCATGGAATTCATGATATCCTTTGTCGGTGCCTTCATAATAACATCACGGACGAAATTTGCCGGAAGTGTCCGAAATTGTCCCAAAATACGACAGAATTCCTGTAACTCCTGTTCTGATGGCATTTCTCCAAACAACAATAGATATGCCGTCTTTTCAAAGCCAAACACACTGTTTCGCTGTGCTATCAATGATTTTATAGGATAACCACGATACCATAACTCGCCAGCACAAGATTCCCGTACCCCACCAACTTGACGATAAGATATAATATCCGAAATTCGAGTCAGCCCTGTAAGGACACCTTTTCCTGACTGATCCCGCAATCCACGATTCACACCGTATTCTTGAAAAAGAATATTGGGAATTGTATCATTTTTTTCACACAGCACTGCCTTCTCGTTAAAAAATTCTTGCATTCGTGATTTAGGCATAGACGGTATCCTCCTTTTTCAACTCACCATGGAGCAATTCCTCAAACTCTGCCAATTCACGCAGCATATGAAAAAACCGTTCTTCTCCAAATTGATGTATAACATCTGAAAACGACTGTTCTAATTGACTGTACTGATCCTTGATTGCCTGCATACCATTTTCCGTCACTTGGATATATGTTCCCTCTTCGCCGTTACCGTCGTGTTTCCACGTCACCATACTCTTATCCTGCAAATTTCGCACAATATTCGTCACAGTATGTTGTGGCAAATCAAAAGCTACTGTAATATCTTTTAAATAAAATTTATGATTATCCTCTGGAGATTCCATCTGTTTTCCCAAGAGCCACATCATCATATAATCTGTAACTTCCATGCGGTTGAAGAGCCGCTCTATATCGAATCTCTCTCTCGGAAATAGATGAAGTGCTTTTTTTTCATTCGGTGTTGACAATGCGTTTTCCAATGTCGTATTTTTCTCTTGCATGAAAATACATCTCCTATCATATATTTATCAAAAATCAACAATAAAACGGATTCATACCAGAGATAGTTTCCTCTGCAGCGTTTTTTTGTATTTTTTCCGAAAATTCCTTCGCTGCCATCATATCTGCTTCATCCGGATGTCCCTGTCCCTCTATAAACATTTCTATCAGCTGCTTTTCTGCTTTAGGCATATTCTGTTTTATCCTATCGGCTTGAGCATCTTGAATACGTCCTTGACATAAGAACATCCCCAAGTATTTTGCTCGTTCCGGCAGCCATACGAAAAGACGATGTTCCAATTGTTCTCGATAGCCATCTGCTGGATAAAATCCACAAGTTGCAAAAAGTGCCACCTTTCCGCCTTCGATTTGGTCTAAAAAGTTCATGGTTTCAATGCCACAGGTATTGTTACGAATACTAAACCCAACAAAATAAACATCCGCTTCTGGGGCAGTTTGTAAATCTTTTATCTGATAAAGCATCTTTTCTCCAAGTGGTAATGCATCGTAAATCGCTTCTGCCACCTTTTGCGTATTTCCCGTTTCTGAATAATAAACCACAGCGTATTTCATAACAATTCCTTTCTAGTATTTTGCCATTTTGTCTTATCCTCCACTAACACACGGTTAAGCTTTTACTGTAACCGAACATATTCACGAGCATTGTCTTCACCTATCCGTTCTAAAACATTTTCCACATAGTCTAGGAATTTTTGAAAGCTTTCTTCTAACAATGCCTTTCCTTTTTCGCTTAGCAAAACAATTATCTAGCGGTTGTCATGCAGATCCGGTATCCGCCAAATCAACCCTTTTTCTTCCATGTGATTTAAAATCGCAGCAACTCATACAGTACTAATCGCCAACGCATCACTAAGATTTTTAGGATATACTTCTTTTTCATCATACTGATGTACTTTAAGATAATTTAATACGTGTACGTCAACCTTTAGCAGCTTCGATATCATTTGATCATATTGAATTTGTGGTTGACTGCCTCGTATATCTAACAGTTCACATGCTAATTCATGATAATCCATATAACCTTCTTGTGTTCAGACAATCACCTAAAATTTATTATTTTGTCGCTTTGATGCCTAGAAAGCTAATAAAAAAAGCTATTAAAATAGCTATTCTTGTTAGCAACTTATATTTTTATTATAGCACTTCACGATACCTTTGTCAAGCATCATTATCATATTCGTTACTTTCAACAATATTTTTAAACATATGTAAAAATAAAAGTGTAACAAGTAACAAAGAATGCCACCTCCCATGTTCGCCCCAGATGCAGTCAGAGTATGTATTCTGGATATTCGAATTCACATTCTTTCGTGCTGCAGTGAATGGCATATTTACAATTTCCTTTTTTATGGTATAATATAAATATCATTAGGAATCTCTATTAAGATGGGAAAGGAACGGTGAAACGCTATGCAAAACAATCAGTGACTTGCCATTGGATATCATTTTTTAATAATCACAATAGGCGTTATCATTTACAGTGTTGCACTAGAAATGTTTTTAATACCGAATCAGGTACTAGATGGCGGCTTAACTGGCATTGCATTGATGATCAACTACAAAACGGATATTCTACTCGGTATTTTAACTTTTCTATTAAATGCACCTTTTGTCATCATGAGTTGGCGTATGCTTGGTCTGCGATTCGCCGGTTCTTATCTTTATGCTATGGTTTTACTTACTATATGCACTTGGTTTTTACATGATGTCGAACCTGTCACAGATGATGAACTCCTTTCTATTGCCTTTGGCGGAATTTTACTAGGCATAGGTGTAGAACTGGTAATCAAAGGAGGAGCCTGTATGGATGGTACTGAGCTATTGGCAATGCTCTTAAATAAACGACTTCCTATTTCTGTGGGGCAAATTATTTTAATCATCAACCTCATTATCTTTTCTGTTGCTGGTTTTATGTTCGGCATTGATCGTACGATGTTATAATTCTTGACCTATATCATTGCATCGAAATTAATCGATATGGTAGAGACTGGATTTAATGAAGCAAAACAGACGATTATTATTTGCAACGACGGCGCAGCAATCGCAGCGGAAATCTATGAAAAGCTCGGACGTACCATGACAATTTTAGATGCACGTGGTTTCATCAGTGAAAAAAAGATATGATGTATTGTGTGATGACACGACTGGAAATCATGGAATTGCGTCGAATTGTCGATCGCTATAATGGAACTGCATTTATCACAGTATCTGATATTTCTGAAATCATTGGTGAGCATATTAAGAAAACCTCAAGCAAATATAAAGACAACATTACAAAGTGCATCGAAAAAAAATAGCACATTTCATTTGCTATTCACTATCTCCGCATATACAAGAAAATTCCAGTGCATTCACACTGGGATTCATAACGATACAGGTTCAGATAAAGTCCATGATTTTGCCATGAAAAGACTCTGCAAATAGTTCTTCCAATTCTGCTTCTCGTATACAATATATTTTTATCTCACTTAACCGCCGGTTACCATCTTATGACTGATATATCCCACTGTCCCGTTATAATCAATTTTGAACCAATAGCCATCATAAGAATAAACAGAAAATGTTGCGCCGGAATAAACCGTACCGATGATATTACTGTCCGTATTTTTCGAGGGCAAGCTGCAAACATTTGCGCTGTCTTGATTTACAACAACATAAGTCCAAGCATACATACCAGCACCATCTGCTACATATTTTGTCTGGACATAACCGTACATATAACCTCCGCTGCCATCATCTGTACGAGCATAGTAGAAATTGCCAACTGTACCTAAGTATTCGATGTTATCGTCTTGATACAAACATCTGGTCTCCGGCGGCTTTGTATCAGTAGAAGCCTCATAGTAGAGATATGTTGTAGAACAGGTAATATGTGCCGATGTCCAGCTACTGTTGACGCTTGCACTATTGTAGCTATATGGATCAGCTACACTATTGCTGTCATCACGAAAATAAAGGAAGCAAATCATTGCAATCGAAACAGCAACAACTGTCGCCAAAATGCTCACAACTATAATCATCACAGAATTTTTTGACTCGGAAGGCTGTGCTACCTGTACCGGCTGTCCTGCCATATTATTACTATTCCAATCCAAGTCTGCCTGCTGCTGCGAATTTGGGTAATTCTGGTTTCCATTTCCTTGCCACTGTCCATTCGCTTGCATATTTGCGTAATTTTGATCATACGCCTGACCATTTACAGGTGCCGCAGAGCCACAAAACTCGCAAAAAGACGAGCCTTTTAAAATTTGTCTTCTACACTGTTGACAAATCATTTATACCACCCCTATGTGTATATGTTAGTGTATTAAGTTGATGTGCATTTCCAGATTTTTTAAAACATCTTTTCTATTATTATACAAGGACTGCGTTTATTTGTCAAGTATAAATCTTTTTTTTTAAAATTTCTAAAATAAAAAAATTCATTCAACGTTACAAAAACAGTAATTTCTAAACTTACTGCCTCCTCGCCTTACAAATATAGAAAAAGACACCGCAAGGCTTTCGTTTTGCCATGCGGTGTCGCTTTTTCTACAGATTCACAAACAGAATCTTTGATTCTACTGCATCTTATAGGAGTCGATCATTTTCTTGACCATCTGTCCGCCAATACTACCCGCTTCTCTTGCGGTCAGGTCGCCATTGTAACCTTGCTTCAGTGTTACGCCAACTTCACTGGCAGATTCCATCTTGAACCGTTCCATTGCCTCTTTGCCCTTTTGCGTAAATTCACCCTTCATAACATTTTCTCCTTTTCTATCGTTATTTCAATTTCCTGCAAGTGATAGATTATAAAAATCTATCGCCTGCATGAGTATTATAGCGCATTTTGCAAAATCTATCATAGGTATTTTCTTCGTGTTTTTTTGCACGAAAATAAAAAATTATGGTATTTTAGGTAATCGTAATTCCGCAGAACGCAAAACGCTATAAAAATTCTAAAAAGGTTACTGATCCAACCGTTGCTCTTTTCCAAATCAAGAGAAATACCCTCAAAATATCGTTTCAATGATACGCATCGAATCCTTTGGCGCATATCGCCATTTATTTATGTGCTTTGAATGAACAAAATAACGCAATGGCATTGGTGGCTCTGTGTTTTCAAATGCGTCAATCAAAACCAACTTAACTTTCATCTTTTGAGGAATAATCGACTTGATATACACACTCGCACACTGTCCTACTGAAACATCTGACCGTGGTTCGGCAAGTCCTGCGAGATTAGGCGTCAATTCTACAAAAATCCCATAAGATTCGACAGAACGTATCATTCCAACTACGGTCTGTCCGGCAGAAAAAAGTGCAGCATTTTCCTCCCATGTACCAAGCAGTTCTCGATGCGTCAAATGAATTCGTCTAAGCTCTACTTGCTGTACCACCACCTGAATAGGTTGACCGACTACAAAGCGATCTTTTGGATGCATAATTCTAGAAACCGATATTGTGTGAATGGGAAGCATCGACGGAATTCCACATCCAATATCCACAAAAGCTCCAAATCTCTCCAAATGTGTAACCACTGCCGGCAAAATATCTCCCGATTTATATTTGGATAAATATTCCTCCCAACAGGATTCTTGTACAATACGTCTAGATAAAATTGCTGTCTGCTGTCCATTTCTCATTTCTATTCGAAGAATGCGAAAACAAACCGGCTTTCCCGCCTTAGCAATTAGTGCAATATCACGTGTGGTTCCATCTGCAATTCCAATTGCTCCCTCTTCCCGTGGAATAATCCCCTGCATACATGGAAGCTGTACTAACAGATTATGTGAACTATCGCAGAGAATCGCCCTTGCTTCTAAAATTGTCCCAGCGTTCATTGCCGCCTTCATTGCCGCTACACTATGTAGTGCTGCAATATTTTCATGAGTATGCAGTCGGCTTCCTTTAGGTAAAAATTGGTTCATTTTGACCTCCTTGATATCAAAATTTGTGATATCTTAGTGTATGTTTATCCTGAAAAAATATGCTTGCCCTTTGACATTCGCACGAAAATCAATCTTAGTAAAAAATAATCGTCCAAGCTATTAACTTGAACGATTATTTTACTTTTTACAAAGTGGGAATCATCACCACTTTCGTCAGATATATGTCTTCTATGACTCTGAAACTAACTTTACAAGTCTTGTCAGACGCTTTTATTTCTTCTTTCCACGCTCTTTTGCAATCGTGTCGTAACGATCCATCATTTCTTTGATTTCCGAATCATTTGTCAAACCGTACTGCATATGCAAGTAGAACCGAATCGCAGACAAATCCTTATTTTCGATTGCTTCTTTTGCCAATGCCGAAATAATGCCAACAACCTCTTGATTGGCACCGGACTTCATATCATAATGTGCAAATGCTGCATTTACTTCGTCTCGTGTCGGTGGTACAATCTTTTTCTTTGTAATCGTGTAGATGTGATGCAACTCTCCCGTAACAAAGGGATTATCCGCATAAATCTCACTCTCATAGTAAAAGCACACTGCACGGTCATAATCCTTCACTTCTACCGCATAATATCCTAGGTTGCAATAACACCGTGAAATTTGCACTGGTGTTACTGCGATTTCCAATGTTTCTTTCGTCACTGAAAGCAGCTGCTCTGGTTGCCGGAGTATCTTATAGCACTCTGCTAATTCAAAATAAGCATCTGTATTCATCGGGTTATAGCGAATGGCGTCTCCGATAACTTTGACGGCTTCTTCCGCACGGCGCAATTCTAATAAATTGTACCCGTGAAGTAATATCATCTGAGACAAATCAAATACCGGACGCACTAGCTTTTTTGAAGGCTGGTAAAAATAAAGATAAAGTTGATGCTCCAGTGTGTTTCGTAAGCTAAGATACACTTCAGATTCCGTTTCTCGATAGTTCATACGGATTTTGGTATACAACGCCTCCGTCAAGCGAAACGACTCTTCCGTCTTTTTTTCGTTTGCTAACTTCTGTGCCTCGGCGAAAACCGTATCCAGACGCTTTCCGTCTAGGTACATCATTTTATTCAGCAATGCCCGTTTATCTTCCGGCATAATTTCAAATGCCAAATCGGCAATGGCATTTTCGATTTCTCGTCCATTTTTCATAGGGCGATAGCGATCGGCCTCTGCCTCCAGATAGACCATATCGACACTATATTCACCAGTTAAACCTTCCCGAATTTTTTCAATCACTTCAGCAGTCGTCATAAAAATAGTTCCTTTCCATAAAAATGCAGAAAAAATTGCGCTGCATTCACAAGATTCCGTAAAACATCAACAGATATACATTTTTTATTATACAACACCTTTATGAATATTACAAGAAGATATTGTATATTTTTTTGACTATTTTGTCAACTTCCTTCGCCGCATATCTCCTACATCAGTAACAACGTGATACCCTGCTGCTTCCACACGCTGTTCCAGACAACTGCGACATTGTGCCGATTCCTCACCAGTACAGATCTTATTGTCATAAAGTTCATATTTTCTCCGCACGCCAGTTGGCGACAGGTTCGGCATTACTACGTTTGCACCCACCTTTAGTCCAAGTTCTCGACCCTGTGGGTGAATCGTCCCTAAGGCAGTCGTTGCCGGAAGTAGCACATACGGAAACATCAGCCGCAAAATCGCTAGCATTCGAAGCGTCAGTATTAAACTGCCACCAGAATAATCCCAAAATGGCGTATTAGAATGCGGAATAAACGGACCAATACCAATCATATCTGGTTGTAACTGCTGTAAAAAACGCAAGTCAGAAACCAGTTCCTTTGCCGTTTGAAATGGAGAACCCACAAGAAATCCTGCACCAACTTGATAGCCAATCTCTTTCAATTGAAAAAGACATGACTTTCGATGTGCAAGGGACATCTCCTTTGGGTGCAGTCTACGATAATGGGCATCATCAGCTGTTTCATGGCGAAGTAAATAACGATTTGCTCCGGCTCGATAAAGTAATCGATAGCTCTCCCTCGTACGTTCCCCCAAAGACAACGTAATCGCACAATTCGGAAAATGCTCTCGAATGGTAGAAACAATTTCACACAGTGTTTTATCAGTATAAGCCATATCTTCTCCGCCTTGTAACACAAACGTACGAAATCCCAGAGCATAACCATCTTTACAACAAGTTAAAATTTCCGCTTTTGTCAGACGATAACGATGAACCATTCCATTACTACGGCGAATTCCACAGTAGTAGCAGTCATTTCTGCAATAATTTGTAAATTCAATCAGTCCTCGAATGTAAACGTCCGTACCATAGTATATGCGTCGCACCGCATCTGCATGACGAAAAAGCATGGCATCATACATCGGTGTTTGAATCAAAGCATATAATTCGGCATCACTAGCATGGGAAAGTGCACGCACCCACGCCATAGAATCTGTACCATAATCAATACTTGGCATAACGCTCCCCCATTCCTATAATTGTTGATTCAAATTATAGCACAAAAAAAAATAAAAATGCAAGAACATACTTCTTTTTTCCAAAAAAAATTGTCCTGTACTTTACAATAAATGCGTTTTATGATATAATAAGTATGATATCCATTGTCGACTCAAATTTGAATCAACAGGAGGTTTATAAATTATGGTAACAAATGACGGAATTATTATACAAATTAAACACGATACGCTTTGCGAGGTGGCAAAGCTCGTTTTTGCCGGACGATATGAAAAAGAGAAAGAAGATCTTCCCCTTCGGCTGATGCCCGGACCCAAAGCACAATATCGTTGTTGCATCTATAAAGAACGGGAAATCACACGGCAAAGAGTGCGATTGGCAGAAAACAAGAACCCACAGGGTGCAAAAAACAATCTGACGGTACAGGTGATTCAAGCCGCCTGCGAGGGCTGTCCAATTTCTCGATACGTGGTAACAGACAACTGCCAAAAGTGCATGGGAAAAGCCTGCCAACAATCCTGCAATTTCGGTGCCATCAGCATTGGTGTCAACCGTGCCCATATTGATCCTTCCAAATGTCGAGAGTGCGGAAAATGTGCATCAGCTTGTCCTTATAATGCTATTGCAGACCTGATTCGTCCCTGTAAACGGAGCTGCCCTGTGGGTGCAATCTCCACAGACGAAAATGGTATTTGTATGATAGATGAAAACAAGTGCATCCAATGCGGAAAGTGTATTCACAGCTGCCCATTCGGTGCAATTAGCTCGAAATCCAATATCGTGGAGGTCTGTCAGGCGATTGTCAATGGAAAACACGTCTATGCCATGATGGCACCTTCTGCCGAAGGACAATTCGGCGAAAACATTACGTTTGAAAGCTGGCGTAAAGCATTAAAAGAAGTAGGATTCGTCGATCTAGTTGAAGTCGGATTAGGCGGTGACCTGACAGCTTACTCTGAAGCGGCAGAATGGGCGGAAGCAAAACAAAAAGGAAAGAAGCTTACAACATCTTGTTGTCCCGCATTTGTCAACCTGATTCGACTGCATTATCCAGATCTAGCTGACAATATCTCTACTACCGTTTCCCCTATGGCTGGCGTTTCTCGTTGGATCAAACAACAAGATCCAGAAGCATTGACTCTGTTTATCGGTCCATGTATTGCAAAGAAGAGTGAAGTCAACGACCAAAAAATTCCCGGCAGTGCTGACTTTGCTATGACCTTTGGCGAGATTCGTGCGGTAATTCGTGCAAAAGGTATCACAATTAAAGAAGCAACAGAAACACGCCAAGAAGCAAGTACATTTGGAAAATGGTTCGGTAACAGTGGCGGCGTAACCAATGCAGTTCTGGAATGTATGAAAGAACAAGGCATCACAGACGAGGTACAAGTAGAACGCTGCAATGGAACCGATGCGTGCAAGCGTGCGCTGCTGATGCTAAAGATGGGACGCTTTTCAGGCGATTTCATTGAGGGTATGGCGTGCGATGGTGGCTGCGTGGGCGGCCCGAGCCGTCACTTAGACGTAACCAAATTTAAACGTGATCGTGAAAATCTCATCAAAAAAGCGGATGATCGCACTGTAGAAGAAAATCTCAAGCGTATGGGGGCGGATAAAGTCCCTATGCACCGTAACAACTGGAAAGGATAATATTAGCACATTTTCCGTCTCTCGTGAATACACTATAGAGAAGCAAAGGCAGTGAAAGTATTGCCTTTGACTAATTGGTACTTCACGTCAAGGAGGTTTTTCTATGAGTCAATTTCAGTCGGAATCTTGTGCCAATACGCCAATAAAAGTGCAGCGTGTCTTTGACAGCTGCAGCGATCGGGATTGCTTTTCCAATGTGCAAATTATCATGGACGGTGGTGAACTGCCGTCCAATATCACTATGGTAAAGAGCCGCTGCGTTCGAGTTTCAGATATTTGTATGACTATCGAACCTGTTCCATTTAACCGAGGCTTTTATTCCATCGATCTAACGTATACGTTTCGTGTAGAGCTAATGGCGTACGAACGTTCTTGTAGTAGTCCTGTTCTCTTGACCGGTACTGCTTATACCAACAAAAATGTAATTCTCTATGGTGGTGAAAGCAACACCAAAACTTTCTTCAGCAACGGTGGTCACTTAGGCGACACCAATGCTTGCTGCGAAACAGTCAATCTGCCTACAGCGGCAGTACAGGTAGTAGATCCAATCACCCTAGAGGCACGAATTGGCACAGTCTGCATAACAGAAAATACTGCGCCAACTCGCACTGTAATCATGACGCTGGGACTTTTCTCCGTAGTAGAATTGTTCCGACCGGTCACCGTTCTCGTACCCACATATGCGTATACGATTCCCATAAAAGAATGCCATGCAGACACGGAATCACCCTGCGCCGTATTCGACAAAATTCGCTTCCCTGCGGAGGAATTTACCACCAGTGGGTTACCCATCGATGCCATCAATACGACGCATACAAAAGAATGTGGCTGTGACAGTGAAACAGAAATCGACTATATCACGGATCGCAGTACACTGGAGTAATGCACCATAAAAACACAGGCGGCTTTTTGCCGCCTGTTTTGGGAAAGGAACTAATTTATGCGCCGACAAGCTTATACAGGACGTCGTAAACAATTTCGCTCCCTCCTCATTTTTCTTGTGATTACAACCATTCTCCTTGGATTGCTCATTCATATGGATCGTGCCATTCGTCCTAATTTGTGTGCTGTCTGCCAAAGCGAAACAAAACGCTATGCATCAGCACTTTTGGCATATACAATTTCTGATGTATTGAAAAACAACAATATACAGAACAACGATTTCACACAGATTTTCTACGATTCCAACGGCAGTGTAACAGCGGTGGAAACAAACGCAGTACAAGTTAACGCACTGCAAGCAACGTTATTATCCGCTGTACAAACTCGATTGGACAATTGCCGGGATGCAATGCTGAATTTCTCTCTTGGAACTGCCACAGACGTATAGATCCTTGCGGAGCATGGTCCTCACATTTCGGTACATTTGATGCCCATCGGAAATGCTTCAGTGATACTGGTCAGCTCCGTCGAGTCAGTCGGTATTAATCAAGCCAGCCACACCATTTATGCAGAAGTGACAGCGGAAATTCAAGCAGCAATCCCATTTTCAAAAACGATAGTAGAAGTATCTTTTCAATACCTCATTGCTGAAACTATGATTCTAGGAAATGTTCCCAACACTTATCTCGAATTTGACGGAATAAATTAAACGAAAAAAATCCACTTGGAAAGGCAAAAGCTTTTTCAAGTGGATTTTGCCGTATCCGTGTGATTTTCTCACAGGCGGCATCTATGCCAAAGCAGTGACTCCATGGATCTGCTGCTACTGTTATTGTATGCAGCAAAACAAAAACAGTGCAAGGAAATATCTAGAAATTGAAAATCATTATCCAAAATGCTTGGCACTACGCAAATTCAGCGTCTGTGCGAATGGATCAAAATTTAAGTCTGTATTGCCTGCACTGGCGATACAATATTGTTTTTTATAGAATATCGGAATAAACCAATCGTCGTTTAAAATCTCTTGTTCCAGCGCAGCGCATTGTTCCAATAGTTCTGAATCTGTTTGACACTTCCCCAAAGCAATAATTTGCTGATCTACTTCTTCGTCCACATATTGAAACACATTTCCAGAAGCAAATTGCTCCAACACAGACGCCGGATCGTTAGATGAACCGGTGATACCGTACACTGCAATGGTATAATCTCCATCTGAAATTCGCTCCCAATATTCACTTTCTGTCACCTCTTCAATGCCAATATAAAATCCGAAAATATCTTGCCATGTCTGAATAATATCATGCAAATTCTCACAATCCATCAATGTGCGACACATGAGAATTTTCGTAGAATCCAGTGATTCAATGCCCAGTTCTGCCATTCCTACTTGCATATACTGTACCGCAGTTGCTTCATCATATGTGATAACCGTCTCCGGATAAGATTCCCGATAGTTCGTACCATTCCAATAGACCGCAGGAGCAATAATTCCAGAAGTACCGGTCAAATCTCCATCTGAATTTTCACCAATGCTGCTGCGATCGATGCCAATGGACAACGCACGCCGAATTTTTTGATTGGAAAAGACATTGCTGTTCGGATTAAATATCAAACCTAGCGTAGTCGCTTCACTTTCGTTAACGACATAATTATCTTCATTTTCATAATCCGTACTATAAATCGACGTCATAATCAAATCCGATTCACTGGAAGTCAAATCATCTGCAACACTCTGCTGTGAATTGCGAATGTGAACCGTCAATTCCGTGGGATAAACACTACGTGCATCAGTATTGGCAGAATTACGCCGCATATAAATCAAATTATCGCTGCCATAACTGTCATAAAACCAAAGCCGCAAATAAAATGCACCGCAGGAAGCTACGGAAGATTGATCTAACCCATAACGGCCTTTTGTCTGCTGAAAAAATTTTTCACTGCAGGGCATTGCGGCGGTAGTCGATAATAAAGATAAAAATCGTGTATTGGCATAGTCCAATATAAATTGCAATTGTGTGTCGCTGACTGCACGAACACCAATTTCTGTGTAATCCGCCGTACCATCGATAATCGCCTGTGCATTTTCAAGACAGGCAAAAGTTTCCCGATAAGGCGACTGTGTCTCCGGATTGAACATTCGCTGAAATGCATAGACATAGTCTGCAGCCGTCAAAGACCACGTTTCTCCGTCATCTATCACATCGTCTCCGTTTTTGTCGTAGTACCAGTAATAATCATCATTTAATATTACCGTATAGACAAGACCATCTGAAGACACCGCAACGCTTTTGGCAGCAGCGTATTGCAGATTTCCTTCCTCGTTCATTTCAAATAACCCTTCATATAAATTTCGGATAATTGTCATTGAAGCAGAATCCGTAGCAGATTGTGGATCTAGCGTTTTCGGATTGCTGTCAATACTGAACGTAAACGTATAACCGGAACCATCGCCGTCACTACTCTGAAAAGGCAACGTACATCCGGAAAAAAATGTCACAGCAGCAAGTGCTGTGGCAAAAAAACAGAATGGAATGATACGAGGCATATCCAATTTCTTCCTTTCTCTTGCACAGTCAAATATTTGTTCTTTACACTCTTTTTGCTGTCAAAGCCACTTCATTTATCATGAACTGTTTCAAAACAGCTTATGCACTCTATTTTTATTATACCACGATTTGTAGCAATATGCAAGAACTTCATTCGATTTTTTTCGTGTTCTTTTTGCTGGCAATTTTTTTTTGTGAAACTATCTCCTTTGTTCTCGTTTTTCAACCTCTCGCATAAGCTATACGCAGAACAGATTGTACGACGTTCTGTTCCCATGTACATTTATAAATGGGAGAGAGAAATATGAGAGAACAATCCGAAACACGGGCGGTGATTTTGGGGAAATATATTGTGCAAGAAAAAGCTACCGTACGTGCCGCTGCGGAGTGGTTTGGTGTATTGAAAAGTACGGTATATAAGGACATCAGCGAACGTTTGGAACAAATCCAGCCTGAATTATACGCACAGGCGAAAGCAGTACTCGAACAAAATAAACAAGAACGTCATATCAGAGGCGGTCTTGCAACAAAACGAAAATATGAACTACAACGAAAGCAGCGAGAAGCATGGCAGTTAAAAAAATCAGAATCATGAAAAAAGTCATTCTCACTTCATTTTTTCAGTGGGAATGACTTTTAAATTTTTATGGATCTAATAAAAGTGCTTTCACCTATCCTGTGTAAGGCAAAGTATCAACCAGCTGTACAAGGAATCGTAGTAGCACCAACGCATCCTCTGCGCCCAATACTCCACTACCATCACAATCAGAATTCGCAATTGCATCCGTTGACAAATCCACGCTGCCTGCAATCGACTTGTTGAGCAAGACAACATCCGCCAAAGTAACATTTCCATCTAGGTTGATATCGCCACACATAACATCACCAGTAACATTGCCGTCGGATGTAGCCGTAGTTTCGGACTCCGTAGTTTCCGTAGTGGTTTCCTCCGTCGTTTCACTTACGTCCGATTCTGTTGTTGTTTCAGATATTGTAGTACTATCTTCAGTTGAGACCGTATCCGATGTTGTATCTGAACTGATAATAGATTCCGTTGAATCAGTATCGCTTGTTATATCTGTATCTGTTGTTTCTACTCCTAACGTTGTCGTTTCCGTTTCGGTGGATTCCGTTGTTTCATCTGTTACAGTAGTTGTTGTCGTATAACCAGAATTATTATATAAATCTGCTGGCAATTCACTCAACGTAATGCAATAATCACTCTGATACATTTCTTTCAGCGTATCTGCATTCTGATAACTATCGCTAGAAACAAAATTACTGTCTCCATCGTTGTCATACCAGATACAGAAGTACAGCCACCCTGCTTCTTCTATCTGCAAATTCGTCAGACTCGGAACTGTATCATTTTCCGGCATGGACACCATCTTGTTGCCGTCCACATAATCCACCAACGAATAGAAAATCTTGCTTTCCGCATCTTCATTTGGACCACTGGTTAAACCATCGTGTCGATTATAGGTAGTATTATACTTATCATAGCCGACAATGTCTACATAGTCATCGCCTACATACCACTGCGCAGAATCGTCTGACCAAGCATAAAGGTTTTGTTCCCAAATAATGTTATAAAGTTCATAATCCTCCGTCAAAGCATCATAGAAATATTGCCACAATGCCTTATACGCTTCTGCACCATCCTGTGCCCACCAGAACCATGCACCACTGCCATCTAATCCACCGTTTCCTTCAGCCTCGTGGAATGGACGCAGAATAATCGGCACATTGTTGTCTTGCAAAATCGTCAGCTGCTCTGCCAAATCTTCGATAATGGTATCCAGATATTGATTTTCTTTTGTGCCATCTACCACAGCATTCTCTACACTGAATGTACTGTTTACGCCATAAGAACAATCCGTCCAATCCAATGTATCGCCGATTTCATAGCTATCAAAATCTTTCGGCAAATTGATATGCCACGAAGCTGTTGCGATACCACCACGTTCATTAACCCATTCGATAATACGTTCTGTCGTACCGTCTTCCCAGCCATACAACGGATTGTAGTTCATAAAATCAAAGCCACGAATTGCCGGATACTCACCGGACAAATCGTAGAGGTATTCAAATTCCTGTTCATAGTTTCCATCATGACCACCACCGTAGATCTCCTGCTGTCCGGAGATAATATGTTCGCCATAGACACTAGTGAGATAATTCATCAGCGACTTGGTTTCACTTGTGGCATCTGGATCACACGTATCTGAAGATACTGTTAAGTCAACAGACTCAGCCGTTTGAATGGTAATGGTATCATAGCAGCCATACCCATAAACCGGCTTAATTTCAATGGTATTTTCACCCTCCTGTAAGCGATAACGTCCGATATCCAGCTCCTGGAACGTATCGCTATAAGGCATAACAAAGGTATAATCCGTTCCGTTGATAGAAATTGTCTGCATTCTGCCGTCGGTATCCAAAATCTGGGCATAATCAAAAAGGATTTCATACATACCCTCTTCCGGTGCTTCTACTGTAAAAGAAAGCGTTTCTCCTGTCAAATAAACGAATCCCTCCCCAGAGTAGCCGGAGGACAATGCCCCATAGACATCCGTCCATACTGTTGGACTACCGCCACCAGATAGCTCCAAATCTTCACATTCTGCTTGGAAAATCACATCAGCGGCACTCACAGACAACGTTGACTGTACAGACTGCATCAATCCCGCACACATAGCCAATGCTACGACAGCACAGCCAGTTCTTTTCATAAATTTACGCATTTTTCATGCATCCTTTCGCTAAGTGTCAAATGAGAGTCATCTCATCTGCAACAAATACTATAATTTTATTATAGCACTATTTAAAAAAATTGTCAACTGTTCCAATACGATTTTTACGAAAATCAATTTTAGTAAGCGATTTATAATAATTTATCGAAGTCTACCAAGCAATCCAGCAATAATGTTGGAGATTGCCTTCTACTGGACTCTGTACCAACCTAAGTCCCAGTTCTGATATCTGTACGCTTATTATGTATAACGATGAATCTTCGCTTTCCATTCAATTTGTTGTACATATCGTTTTTTACTCGCATTACGCTTCTCCTGCCGACGCAATTAACTGTGCATCACTGTCTGATGCAATTTTGCATTCGCTACGAGAGTAGAAATTATCACACACATCCCACAACACTGGTACAAAACCGTATTCGTCAATCAACTGCAGCATTTGTTCCAAGCAGTCAGTGGAATCCATATAAATAGCGTCCTTGGAAAATCGCTCTGCATCGTAAATTGATGTGCATTCCCCGACAAAAACCGGAATACCTTGATCCGTGAATGCCTGCTTTAGCAAATCACACTGTGCCTGACTATAATTGAGCCAATCAGATCCGCCAATTTGGTTGGACCAATAATAGCCGTTGTCAATGTAATGTACTGAAACCATCAGACGATCTTCTACACTGTCCTCTGGTATTTGAAAACGTGCATCTGTCGTCTTGTCGATATTCGTCCAATAGCCGGAGACGATAAGCAGTCGCTCGGCATTATTGCCACCGGTACTGCGCACGGCATCTACAAAGGTCTGATTCATCTCATTCACATAGTCGTATAATTCATCATCCGTATAGCTATCACTTTCTTGCTGAGAGCCTAAATTTTCGTTAAATCCTTCGAAAATAAGATAGTCAGAATAATCTGCATAACGCTCTGCAATTTGCGTCCACAAAGTACCTACAGCTGATATAACCTCTTCTTTGTCGTGATTCGTAATCAGAAATTCATCGTAGTGATGCATATTGATAACCACATACATATCATCGGCACAGCAATAATCAATAATTTCTCCCACACGATCAAAGTATTCTTCCGAAATCGTATATGTGCCGTCGTCCTCCATCATGTTTCCCCAATAAACCGGCACACGAACCGTTTGAAAGCCAGCTGCCTTCATTCCATCGATAATTTCCTGCGTTGTTTCTATTGCACCCCAACAGGTTTCATAGTCCTGCGGAGTATTGCTGCCAATGGTCTGCGCTCCAGTCGTACTGTTAGAACTGTCTTCCCAATATGCCTCCATAGTGTTCCCGAGATTAATACCGATTCCCATTTCCGCAGCATAATCAAAGGCTGAAAGTTCCACACACATTGTTTCTTCAACTATCGATGTATTGGCAAAATCGTCACAAGCCACACAAAATAGTACACTGCTGCATAATAGTGCTAATATAGAATGTTTTTTCATTGTCATAGAAAGTACTCCAATTTTCACTTACGAATCCGCAAAAACCACTTTCCCATCACTTGCGATGACATCACGGTAGAAATAGCCACTGTCTTTTATGGTACGTTCCTGCGTTTGATAATTCACATAAACCAAACCAAACCGTTTGTCATAGCCACTCGCCCATTCAAAATTATCCATAATAGACCAGTAGGTATACCCGATAACTGGAATACCATTCTGCATTGCACGATACAATTCTCTCAGATACTGTTTCATGTAGTCCATTCGCTGTGGGTCATGCACCTTACCATCTAGCTGCACCCAATCAGTCACAGCAATACCATTTTCAGTAATCAAAATTGGCTTCCCATACCGTTCATACAGAAACTTCAGACTCCAATAGAGTGCCTCCGGTGTGATCGGCCACCCCATTTGTGTTCGTGGACAACCAAGGTAAGTGTTTTCTGCATACGTTTTCGATGCATAATTTGCACGACTTTCATAGATATTCACTCCGTAAAAGTCCAGTGGCTGAGAAATCATTTCCATATCGCCATCCAAAATTTCCGGCATCTTGTTTCCCAGTATTTGAACTGCATCCTCCGGATATTTTCCAAAAAAAATTGGATCTGCCCACCATGCATTATTAAAAGCAATGCTAGTCGAATCAAAAGCGAAGCTCTTCTGTCTAGCTTGCTCGACGTCGTTCGGTGCTTCACTCTTTGGCGTATAACAAGGTGTCACCATTGCGAAACCAATTTTTGGTGACTTTTTGGCATTTTCCCGAATCACCTGTACGGCTTTTCCATGTGACAACAGCACATGGTGGCACATCCTCGCCACTTCTGCTTGTGGCAATTTCAAAAACGGTGCAAAGCTGCCATTTTCATAGCCATTTCCAATAAACACCTGTGGTTCATTGATGGTCATCCAATATTGCACACGATCAGACAGTGCATCTACCACTATTTTTGTATATGTTGCGAACCAATCGACACTCTCTCGATTGAGCCAACCGCCTTTGTGATGCAGTGCCAAAGGATAGTCCCAATGGAACAAGGTTATCAATGGTTCAATACCGGCAGCAAGCAGTTCGTCCACGAGATCTGAATAAAACTGCAAACCCTTTTCATTGACTTTTCCTATACCATTCGGTAAAATCCGACTCCAACTCAAAGACAATCGGTAGTCTTTAATGCCAAGACTTTTCATAATAGCCACGTCTTCTCGAAATCGGTGATAGTGATCACAAGCCACGTTGCCATTTTCACCGTGCATAACGTGCCCACCATCTTGGGTATATGCATCCCAAATATTGAGACCCTTGCCATCCTCCAAATACGCTCCCTCCACCTGATAAGAAGCAGAAGCGGCACCCCATAGAAAATCTTTTTTAAATCGCATTGCAAATTCCACCTTTTTATTCGATTTCAATTCGTGAGAAATTATTTTTTCAGAATTCTCACTTTTCCTACTTTTAGTATAACAAACTTTTCCTACTTTTAGTATAACAAATAGTATAACAAAAAAAGGTGCGTTTTGTCAAGCGTGTTTAGGTGAATTTTTGATATAGCCTTTAGCAAAGTGAAATGTATTGCAAAATCATCGTTTACGAATCAACTGCAAACGACGATTTTTTGTATAATTTCTCCCTTCATCCCACATTAAAACAGTACTTTTGTACAAAATGCTTGACTTTTTCCTGCACTTGTGCTATAATATGAATATAACATTTCGGAGTCTTTTGACTTCTAACAAGGAGGTTATTTTTATGAAACGATGGATTGCTGCAATTTCAGCAGCAGTACTCGTCTTTACTGGGACGGCAGTATCTATGCCAGAATCCACAGCAATTGCTGAAGACAGCAGCTACAACTATGGCGAAGCACTCCAAAAGTCAATGTTCTTCTACGAAGTACAACAATCTGGAGAATTGCCCGACTGGAATGAAGTTTCTTGGCGTTCTGACAGTATGACTAATGATTACATTGAAGGCGGCTGGTATGATGCAGGCGATCATTTGAAATTTACGTTGACCAACGCTTACTCTGCCACTATGATGGCATGGGGCTATCTGGAATACCAAGATGGCGTAGATGCAATTGGTGAAACGGAGGAGTATTTGAACAACTTAGGCTGGGCACTAGATTATGTGGCAGAATGCGACTTGGGTGATAAGGTCGTCTATATGATTGGCGATGGCTCATTTGATCACATTTGGTGGGGCTCTGCTGAAGTGTATATGGCAAAATATGAACTGCAGAGCGGTGAGACAAAACGTCCTTATTATACTTGCAACAACAGTTGCATTGAAGCACAAATGGCAGCATCTTTGGCGGCAGGCTACCTTTGCTTTAAAGACACAGATGCCGAACGAGCAGAATATTATCTAGATCATGCAATTGCTTGTTTTGAACGTGCCGATGAAAACCGTGCGATTGGAGGCGATGAAGCGGAAACGTCTTATTATAGCATCTCTACGTTCTGGGATGATCTGTTTTATGCAGCAAATTGGTTGTATATGGCAACAGGAGAACAATCCTATCTGGATCTGTGCGAAAGCGACTATATTGCAAATTTAGGCACAGAAAGTCAGTCAACCGAGCTGAAATACACATGGGGACATTGTTGGGATGATGTACAGCAAGGTGCAACATTGCTCTATGCCATCAACACTGGCGATTCCACTTGGAAAACACAGTTTCAAAAGCATCTGGAGTATTGGACAACTGGTTACGACGGAAAGCAAATCAGCTATACGTCAGACGGTTTAGCATGGCTGACCAACTGGGGCAGTTTGCGCCATGCAACAACAACTGCATTTTTGGCATATGTGGCAGCAGACGAATTGTTTGCAGATGATACCACATATTACGAGAAATACACGGAATTTGCAGATAGCACCATGAACTATTGCTTTGGTGACAACGATGATAATTTCAGTTATGTCGTCGGCATGGGTGATGACTATCCGCAAAACTATCACCATCGGACTTCTAGTGGTATCTGGGATGACCAATGGACAACCATCGGCACAGAAAAAGAACACGCACATACGCTTTATGGTGCATTGGTTGGCGGTCCGCAGGATTCTAACGGCACGTATGAAGATAAAATCGATAACTATCAATGCAATGAGGTTGCAATTGACTATAATGCTGGTTATACCGCAGCCCTTTGTGCAATGGTCTCCAAATATGGCGGTTCTACAGATGATAATTTCCCAGAGGAAGAAACACCGAAGTGGACAGAATTCTATGTGGAAGCGTGTATCAATCAGGCAAGCGATACCTATACTGAAATCAAATTACAGGCAACCAATCACTCTGCATGGCCGGCAAGAATTCTACATTCCATTTCTGTCAACTATTATTTTGACATCAGCGAAGTATTAGAAGCTGACGCAACTGTTGATGATTTAACGGTGTCACTTAATTATGTGGAATATGATTGTACAATATCTGACCCGATTCAATATGACGGCAATATCTATTATGTTAAGATCACGTTTGAGGATGATGCTAAAATTATGCCAACTGGACAATCTGAACATCAAGCGGAAGTACAGTTCCGTATTGCAGCACCAAGTGGCACAAGCTACTGGAGTGCAGACAACGACTATTCCTATGAAGGGCTTGTACAGCAAGATGTAGCAGAGACGCAGTACATTACTATGTACGATGGTGATACGTTGATTTGGGGTGTAGAGCCGGATGGCACAACAGTATCTGATGTGACTACAACTACTACAACGGAAACAACAACAACCGAAGAAACCACAACAACTACTACAGAAACAGCAACGGAATCTACTGCTGATACGGACAGCACACAAACCTCTGATAGTGATGCCACAATGCTTTGTGGAGATGTAAACTTAGACGGCTCTGTCACCTTGGCGGATGTGGTAATGTTAAACAAAGCAGTAGCATCTGTCATTGAGTTAAACACCTCTGCTACCACAAATGCGGATTGTGATGGAAGCAATAGCATTGATGGCAATGATGCACTCGTACTGTTGAAGTTTCAGGTGCAACTCATTCAGTATATTCCATATTCTGGTTGAAATAATATATCAAATTGCGCAAAATATGGCAAATATATCTTAGGCTTGTCTATTTTGCAAAATTTATTTATAATGATATTTTTTTAAATTATAATGATATTTTTTTAAAAAATAACTATTGACAAATTGCATTTTTTTAATAATAATAAAACTATAGTTATTTTTTATTTTTATTATAATACAAATACCGTTCATTCAATTCATTCAAAAATAAAAATGTACTAAAATAATCATTTCTAGGAGGAAATATTTTATGAAATGCAAGAAGATTATTGTGGCGATCATCGGAATTGCTATAACCGCAACTGTTGTAGCATCGCTTTCCCTGACTTCATTTTTTGCTGATGCGGCAGATGAGTCAATTGGTACTGCATACCTATGTTATCAGGCAGGCGCTGACTCTTTTTGGGACGCTGATTCAGAATACCTGACTGCTGCCGATATTACTGGCGACGGTTCTTATTCTGTTACTGCAACAGCAAACATGGGCTCCGGTTCTATTGAATGTATGATTCTGACAACAGATATCAATGCATTTGATTATGCGGAAGAGGGCGCATCCGCAGGTAACTACGGTATTCCGGAAGGATGTATTGCATACATTGCAATTGATTCTATTGAAATTCAACGCACCAGTGGTGAGACAGATACGATTGAATACACCGGTCCTTCAGATGGTGCGTTCCGTACCAATGACGACGGTTCCACCATTCGTGTAAATATCTGGAATATATGGCAATCACCCAATATCACAGATTTGGGCGGAAGCACATCTGACGATGAAACTAAGTTCGAATTTGCAGATGATACCGGCATTAACACTGGTGATGTAATCGTTGTAAACTTCACTGTTAGCGGCACTGATGCTGATGACGACAACGGTGATAGCAATGGTGACAATGGTGATACAACTGATTCAGACGTACCGTCTGATGCAATTGCAGAAGCTTATTTCTTAGGTAACATTGGCGCAGAATACTATTGGGGTGCCGACAGTGATTCCAACACCGGAAATGCTCCAACAACAACCTACATTACTGGTGATGGTACTTATACTGTAACTTGGGATCTGGCAAACGGAGGCACAGATACTGTTGAATTCTTAGCAGTGGTTATCTCTCCTGTAAATGGTATCGAAAACTTTACTACCGATACATTTACAGATCTTGTTGTTACATTGGATGAAGTGAAGGTAGATGGCGTGGCGATTTCGGATTACACCGTAAGTGACAATGCAATTGACACTGCTTATTATGAATCCGGTGCTGGTGTTACAAGAATCTATCTCCACGACGATTGGGCTGGTACAGGCGTTGCTGACTTAGCAAGCGAAACTACGATTACTACAAGCATCGAAGTTATTTTCACTATCTCTGGTGCAGAATACGCAAATGATATGGGCGATGTAGATGGCGACGGCGACATCGATGTTCAGGATGCATACATCGTTCAGGTGGAATTTACAAACATTTCTGCAGGTAAGGATGCTTCTTTCACAGATGCACAAAAAACTGCTGCTGACATAAACGAAGACGGAGAAATCACTATACGTGATGCTTACTACATTCAGGTATACTTTGCACAAACTTCTGCAGATATGAATCCCACATGGGAAGATGTATTAGCTGGCTAAAGTGACTACAAAATCACATAAATAAAAAATCAGAATATGACTGCTGTGGTTGCCTTGCTGTAGCAGTCATATTTTTATAAAATAAAAGGAGGCTTTTATATGAAAAAATGATTTACACCCTTTTCCGCTGTGATACTCACTGCCGGAATTTTCACCCAAACACTACAGGTATATGCAGCTGTTCGCTATGATGCCGATGGTCAACCAATCTCTACTTCTGAACCGCCATATCTTGCATATTTAGGCATAGAAACCGGAGCAGAGACCCAAGAAATTCCTGGTGATATGAATATCATGACGACAACATTTTCAGATGACGGCGATGATTACGTTTCAGTTACTTTCAGTGAAGAAAGCAACGTCATCCACTCACTAACGCTCAAAGCCAATATCAATGCCTATGCTTACTTGCCAGACGATTTTTCAGCAGAAAGCGACAGCTTTGCGGATAATTGCAGTTTGTCTATATCAATCACATCTATAGAAATTCGCCGCATCACAGGTCAAACCGACACACTATCTCTCGTTGATACGCCTGCCAATAATTCCTTGCGCATCGATGATGACGGTACAATTTGCTATGACATTTGGAGTGATACAGTAGAAAATCTCGAAGGTGATGCCAATGCCGATGAAAATGGCTACCAATTGGAAAACGTGCAAATTCTCAGCTGTGGTGATACATTGACTGTGTATTATACGACCAGTGGTATTGCAGACACTAGCTACAGTAAAGGGGATGTCAATCAAGACGGTACAATTACAACAATAGACGCATATCTCGCCCAAGTGGAATTTTCAGAACTTGCGGCTGGAAACGCCACTACGCTGACACAACTACAATATCTAGCAGCAGACGTAGACGGAAACAATATGATCAACAGTCTCGACGCTTA
The DNA here is from genome assembly GCA_021201755.1 of Ruminococcus sp. GTDB lineage: Bacteria > Bacillota > Clostridia > Oscillospirales > Ruminococcaceae > Ruminococcus_C. The sequence goes on from JAJQEI010000016.1 coordinate 42,008, forward strand.
CTACATCCAAAAATATGCTGCCGAGCTTGCAGCAGGAAATAGTCCTACATGAAAAAAATAATCCCTTGATATTTATACTAAATTTACAATAAGTCAATATGGAGTTATTTTTCCTATGATAGAATAAAAAAAAGTGTATTTTTGAAAAACAGAAATCGCTGCAAAAAATCATTTCATTACCCATCACAAGTTAAATACACCAAGGAGATGCTGTTATGCTCAAATTTTTCGTTGATGAAGTCGACGGATCAGAAGTAACGATTACCGGTCTAGACGCAAGACACATTGGTTTGTCTTTGCGAATGCAGGTTGGCGATCCGTTGACAGTGTCCGCCTATGGAATAGATTATGCATGCCAAATCACATCCATTACACCAAAAGAGGTACGACTCACCGTTTTATCCTCTTTACCTAGCGTTGCAGAGTCTAGTATCTCGGTAACATTGTATCAAGCTGTGCCAAAAGCAGACAAGCTGGTACACATCATCCAAAAAGCAGTAGAATTGGGTGCTGTGCGAATTGTTCCGATTTTAACACAAAATTGTATCTCACGTCCTAATGCAGTCGATTTTGACCGAAAACTATTTCGCCTACAAAAAATCGCAAAAGCGGCTGCAAAACAATCCGGCCGTGGAATTATTCCACAGGTGACAAAGCTGATAACCATCGACGAAATGTGTAAAGAGCTACAGCTCAATAGCTGCAACCTGCTCTTGTACGAAAATGGTGGAAAACACTTTTCAGAAATTTCCCTTGAGGGAAAAACTGATATTTCTATCATCGTTGGCAGTGAAGGTGGCTTTACGCAAGACGAAGCACAGCAGATTCAGGAAGCGGGTGCAGAACGCATTTGGCTAGGAAATCGGATTCTTCGCTGTGAAACCGCACCGGTTACAGCACTTTCTGTTTTGATGCATATGACAGGGAATTTATAATCCTGTGAATTTGCATAAAATATTAGAAAAATAACTTGATTTTTACCGAAAACTATGATATACTATAATTATATCAAAGGTGTATTTTATTGTGTGTCTGCTGCTCCTCGTACCGCAGTCGGCACAAAAAGCCAATGGTACGAAGAATCGGGTGAATCATGAAAGGAAAACTAATTGCTGCACTGGTTGTAACCGCTGTAACTGCTTCTATTGCTACAATTGCTGCACTAAAAAAAGCACGGGATAAGAAAATCATACAATCGGAAGAAGACGATTGGATTACAGAATACGATGAAATCCCAGATGAAGATGCAGATATAGACGAAGAAACAGCCGTTCAAGCTGCGGAATCTAGCTGCTGTGCCTGTGACACAGAAGAAGACGATGTTGAGGCAGCATCGTCCGTTGAAACAGACACTCCAGAAGCAGATACACCGGCACAAGTTCACTTGGACGATCCGGAAAAATCGGAATAATCACATTTCCGCTAAAGTCTAAAAAAGATTAGATTTATTCTGTATACGGTAATGCATCAATGAGTTGTACTTGGAACTTGAGCAATATCAATGCATCGTCTCCATCTACACTGTTGCTTTCATTTACATCAGCATTATACCAAGCCTCATCAGTCAGTGACACGCTGCCAGAAACATATTTATTCAATTTTATAACATCAGCCAGACTAACCGTACCGTCTAAATTGACATCGCCAATTGTCGTTGCAAAACTATCTTTATCATCAGCTGTGGTTGAAGTTGTTGTCGTCATCGTTGTTATAGACGTCGTACCAGAACCTGTCTCAGTGGTAGAATCCATACCCGAGTTGGTAGTTGTTGTCTCTGAGGAATCTGTAGAATTGGTGTCATCCGTAGTAGAATCCGGCGGTGTTGGTCTGTCATCCGTTGTCGTAGTCGTTTCACTGCTCGAGTCGTCCGAATCTAATGTACTGTCTGTTGTTGTGGTTTTGGTTGTATCTGAAGAATCCGTGCTGTCCGAAGTGGGATCCGGTGGTGTTGGTCTGTCATTTGTTGTCATAGTCGTTTCACTGCTCAAGTTGTCCGAATCTGACGTGCCGCTTGCTGTTGTTGTGGTTTCAGTTGTATCTGTGGAGTCTGTGCTGTCCGAAGTAGAATCCGGAGGTGTCGGTCTATCATCTTCACTTGTTACTGTTGTATCGTTCGAATCAGATGTTGCATCCATTGTTGCCGTCGTTGTCGTTGTCTCATTATCGTCTGTTACAGTTGTAGTAGTTGTTGTTGTCGTCGAAGTGCTATCTTCAGACAATACTGTACCATCTGCCAGAGTAATGGTATAACCATTATAAATGATTGTGCCATAATTTTCTAGTGATGTAATAGTGCAGTCACCGGTCAATTCCCATGTACTTGTTTCATCAATGGTAACTACAGCGTTATTCGATACTGCCGTTCCACCTTCTGCGTTCTCTACAATATTGATTGTACCAGTGAAATAACTGCCATTTTCCAGAGTCATATCCAATGTAGAAATGGTATCTACTACAATGTCACCCTCAAATACTTGACCATCAGCGATAAATTCTACATTACCGCCGTTTGAACCAGCTGTACCCCATCCATGACTAGCATCATTTCCCAATACGCTGAGGAAATAGTATCCGTCAGCAGTTTCATTGTTTGTAATCTCTACACTTGACAAATAGATTGTGCAAGCCGTATTGGTTACGTGAATCACATCACCGTTGTTGCTAGTCAGTGTACCACCTTTCATAGAGAAAGAGGAGGTACCCTCGTCAGCATCGCCGGATTGGGATTGATAAATAAAAATAGTGTGGACATTTTCATCAGAGCTTGTGCCCTTTTCATCGTCCATATTGCCATAAACGTCGCAATTTTCCAACGTGACAGAGTTATCACCTTCCACAACAATTGCTTCAGAATTGTTTGCTGTGAGTTCTGCATTAGAAACAGTGATATCCGCTGTGGAGTAAACCGCAGGTGAATTATACCCATATGTGGTATAAATACCACCATCTACAACAATGGTTCCACCGCCACGGTCAGAACGAATTGCTGCTGCGGAACTTCCTTGGGTTGTAACATCCAAATCGTAGGCATACAATGTGCCACCACCGGTAACCATAATACCACCAGAATTGTTTTGAGAGGTGCTGATGGTAGAATTAGAAATTGTGATAACGCTTTCGCCATAGTTATAGACACCGTTGCCACCAGAAGCATTTGTCGTAACATCTGCACCACTAATGGTTACGTTTGCACCATTTAGTGCCAAAATAGCGGCATTCATGCCATAGAAATCACCAGCTTCTGTGTCAACCGTAATATCCTCCAATGTAACAGTTGCACCATCAATCAACAATGCATTTTCGTCAGACGTGGAAGAATCATAAGATGTTCCAGAATAAGTACCGTCAGAGGAGATAGTCGTTGCAGCTGTACCCGTGTAACCGGAGGAACTACTACTTCCGCCTCCGCCACTGCCGCTACTACTGCCGCCACCATCATCACCGGGGGGCAGCATAAACTGAAACGCACACTGCACTTTGGCAGAGTAGCACTGTGGACAAGATACAAGCGAAAATTTTCTTTTGATACTTACGCATACATAGGGCTCCTTTCAATTTCAATCATTCAGAGTTACTTGAAATGAGTAACTGAGGCGTTGTTCCTATATTTTTAATTATAGCGATGATTCTTGAAATATTCTTGAAAATTTCGATGTTTTACAAAAAAATAACAAATATTTTTCGATAGAAAACATTAAAATATCAAATTATAACGACAATGCAGACGAAGTTCCCTACACTATGCGTAACTTTAAATCACACTTGCATTTTCCGAAATAAAATGTTATAATAAAGGAAAGTTTCACTTGAAATCGAGGGGTACATATGCAAACAAAAGACACTTTTCTCAGTTTCTACTTGTTGTCCAAAGAGGAACGTACAAAAATTATCAAAACCTTTCAGCTGAATTTATGGGAAAAATTGAACTTTGCCGACACATTGCAAAAAAATCCAGCAATGCAAAAGAAAATGGAGCAGCTGTTAATATCGCAGCTAAACGAGCTTTGGCGGAAAAGTCATACGTCACTGCCGGAGTTATTAAAAAAACTGGAACATATGTGCGATAATCAACGGTAAATCATGAAGAGAAAAAGGATACCATAAAACAAGCGAACTCATGCGATTCTGATAAACAAGAACAAAAAGGCAGTGAAAAATCTATCAATGCATATCACACTACGTCAATTAAACAAAAAGAAGAAAAGGATATGTTGAAGCCTTTAGAAACGGTTGCATCGATAGAAAAAGAGCAGGATGCACAACCAGAAAATTTAAAAATATCACAAGGCAAATCCAGTCCAACAGAGGTATTCTTACAGTTAAAAGCCGATGTAGCACAAAATGCAGATGCAGATACACAGAATAAACTTGGTTATTGCTACTATTACGGAAAAGGTGTAGCGAAAAATCTAGTCGAAGCTGCCATGTGCTATCGAAAAGCCGCCGAACAGGATGATGCTGTCGGACAATATAACCTAGGCTATTGCTATTATTTTGGGAAAGGACTGATTCAAAATTTTAGTGCAGCGGAACGATGGTTTTGGAAAGCGGCAAATCAAGGGCACGCAAATGGACAATATTTTCTCGGCGAATGTTATTACTATGGGAATGGCATCAAACAAGACTATAAAATAGCTGTGTATTGGTATCAAAAAGCAGCAAAACAAGGTCACAAGGAAGCGCAAAATATGCTAAAATCGAGGAAATTAAAGCGATTTCTCTAGACAATATTTATCGCCAAAGCGCAACAGAAATATATTTTCATAGTAACGCATGAATACACTTCAAGCGGAAATTATCTCCTAGTTCTGGAAACAGTGTTGCCAGCCGAGAGGGAATTGCGATTAAATCTTCTTTTTGCTTATGTGTCAAGTGCTTCAAACGATATTCCAATTTTTGTGCATTCGAACGTGTTTCGGTTTCCCATACACAAAGAACTTCCTCCGGTGGATGACTGCGTGTATATTTCGCTCCACCAGATTCTGCACCACAGTGCTGTCGAAATCGCCGTGAAAAATCAGTGGTAATGCCAGTATAAATAGAATTTCCCTTACAGCGCAACATATAAATCTGATATATCTAATTTCCTCTATTCCCACTGTGATTTTTTACCCCGATGTACTTCTTTTTATTATACCACAAATTCATATCCTTTGCAAATGTTCGAAAATGCGCATATTTTTGTGAAAAGTGCTATTTTTTCATTCAATGGAAAAGTGTTTTTTTCAAAATTCTTCTGTTTACAAGGCATAAAAAATATGTTATAATATTAAAGTATATCTAACCGATCTATGTCGACGCACAAAAATTTGTGACAGACCAGAATTTTTATGAATGAGGTGTTTCTTTTAAAATGAATACAAAAGAGAAAATAAAAGAACGGGAAGACGCAGTCTCGCAAGCACAAGAGGATACGATTACAATACCGGTAGTTGAAATTTTTCGACAAATCCGAAAATATTTCTTAATATGGGTGATTCTTGCAGTGGTATGTAGCGCACTCGTGTTTAGTATATCCCTGTGGAAAAGCGCCAGCTCCACAATGCCGCTAACCGCCATGGTAGGATTCTATTACGATGGCATTGAATTAGGGCTCGACCCCAATGGAAACGAGTTCAATGGAAATTCTATCAAGAATGACACTGTTATACAGACAACAATCACTGAAATGGGCATTGATTCTACCTTGTTAGAAACGATTCGCAATAGCATTAGCGTTTCCGGCGTTATTCCTAGTGATACAATCGATGAAATCATTGCTTATAAGAGTATTTTCTATGAAAACTACTCTATAAATTCGGCACAAGAATTGATGAATGTTTCTTATTATTCATCGACCTTTATCATAGAATTTGATTATTCCCAAACAGGATTATCACGCTCTAAGGCTGCTAATTTTCTCAATAGTATGTTGAACAACTACAAAACCTATTTCATGCAAATTTATAATACAAGCGAAGCTTTCGGTCAAGTACTGACTGTCATTGATTATATCGATTATGACTATGCACAAATAATTGATATATTCAGTAATACGCTGACATCGTTAAAAAACTACGTGGACACACTGATTGATGAAGACATATCGAGATTTCGGTCATCTGAAACCGGCTACAGCTTTTTTGACCTGAGTAAATCAATTAACATGCTACAAACAGTAGACGTACCAAATTTGTCTTCCTATATCCAAGCAAACAATATCACGAATGATAAGGACGCTTTGATCACCTATTATGAATATTGTATTGAAACGTCTACTCGTTCTCTTAAGTCTGCACAGAAAAATTTAGATACTATCGTAGATTCCATCGAAAACTACCAAAAGGATTCTATTTTGATAATGAACTCTAATGATGATACTTCTACGACGCTAACACAAACTTCTGATGCATATGATAACCTGATTGAACAAAAAATCAGTGCCCAATCCATAGTATCTAGTTATGAAGCACAAATCTCCGAATATGAATCAAGACTATCGAAAATCAAGAAAGGTACTGTCGCTACTTCAGTCGAAATGGAAAAAGCTGATGCGCTAATAGAAGATCTTTTCACCAAAATCAACGATATTATTGATACTGTTAATGCTACTTCCAATGAGTACTATGAAACCATTGTTTTGACAGATTCTTATAAAGTTCTCGTTCCAGCAAGCAGTTCTCTATCCAGTACAAGTTCCAACGCAATTTCCAGTATGATGCATCCTCTGTTGATTATCGAAGTTCTTTTGGTTGTAGTTTACCTTGTCTTTGCTACAGTTCGTGCATTTATCGTTACACATCGCAAAATCGTATTGTCAAACGCAATTGGAGAAGATGACAGCGATGAGGAAACAGATGATGACACAGAAGAAGAGACAAAAAAGAAATCCTAAACAAACACATTTTTATTCCTCATAAAAGAAAAAATCCTCTTACAGTTATTAGATCTGCAAGAGGATTTTTCATATGTAGAATTTATCTTACTTAGAACCCGTTCAAACCGGCATTCGTCATAATGCTTGGATAATATTTGTAACTGTAGTCTCCATCTACATTACCGGAAATGCCGTTGTACGATGCTGAACTGGTATATTGCCAAATACCATAGCTAGTCTTGCTATACGAAGGTGAGCTAACACCAAAATGTGATACCCAAATATCGTACTCTTCCAAAACAGACTGGTTAACGTAGTTGTTTAAGAAGCTAGCATAGCTGTACAAACAGATGTAATATCCTTGATCCTCCATCGCCTTACAAAAAGTTTCGATGATATTGGAAATTTGTGTTTTGGTCAAAGACAGCTGACATTCCGCTTCAATGTCAAATACCAATGGATATTCAAACTGATAACCCTCAATAACCTGCGAGAATACAGCAGCTTCCTGTGCAGCCTCTGATACGGTTGTGGCATAGCTGAACCAATATGCACCACAAGCAATGCCGTTTGCCTGTGCATTTTTCATGTTCTGGTCAAAATAAGGATCTTCTTGGCTGGCATATTTGCCATAACCGGCACGGATAATCGCAAATTCAACACCATCTGCTTTGGCTTTTGCCCAGTCCACATTCCCTTGATACTTCGAAACATCTACACCATAATAGATGCTTTTCGATGCCCATGCACCGGTAAGTGCCTCGGTGGTAGTCGTTATTGTCGTTGTCGTGGTGGTAGTCGTCGTAGTAGTTGTTGTCGTTGTCGTGGTGGTAGTCGTCGTAGTAGTTGTTGTCGTTGTCGTTGTCGTAGTAGTTGTTGCGGTCGCTAACGGAGTAATATCTGTAACATTCATAACTTGAATCCATGACGCAATAAAGTCAGATGCCTCTGCTGGAAATAAGCCGGTAGCGGAAACATCTGCGCTCCATGTCATCAACAAATAAGCATCTTGTGCATCCAAATCACCAGACAAATTGACGTCCAATAATTCTTGATAAGTTGCAGACAGCACTTGTTCAAGTCCAGAAGAAATTTCTGAAAAAGCACACTGCGTCAAATAAGCCAATTGAATACTGCTCGGATCTGCCCCCTCGATTGCGGCATCATAAGCATACTCCACTGCTTCATCTTCTTCCCCAGAAGCATAGAGCTTCGCATTCTGTGCAAATATGCCACTACACCCTAATGCTGCAGCAGTGAGAATGCCAATTAATTTACGGATTTTTTTTTGCATGACAATAGTACCTCCCTGTCACTGTTGGAAAGCATGGTAACATATGCATCTTACAACATGAAATACGCATGCTTTCATAGAAAATTACGATTGTGGATGAAAGTAATTAAGTGCCCCGTCCAATCATCAAATGCGCCACAGCCATATAAAAATGGCAATCAAGAGAATCTGAATCATAGCAAGCAGTAGAAACCCATATTGGAAATACCAGTGCCTTGTTTTGTGACGAAACGCTCACATACCTAAAGTCCCACCAATTCCACCACCGCAAATTGCTACTAAAAACAATGTACGCTCTGAAATACGCCATGCTTTCTTTCTCGCACGGTGCTTGTCTATACCCATTAGTATAAACGAAATCAAGCTTATGCCAACAACATATGCCAATAGCAGCAAAATTTTATCATTTTGTTCCATCTTTTTATTCCCCACACTTTCATCTATCGTGAAATAAGAGCAATTCACATTCCCTATTTCGATTCGCAGCCTTTTATGCCTCCCTGACATCTTTATCCAATTGCAACCGAAGCTGTGGCGATAATGCAGCATGGATAGCCTCTATCATTTTCTTATTTGGAGTAAATACAAGCCGTGTTTCGCCATACTCCTCCGTGGTCAAATCGGCATAATATGCACCCTCGCCAGTATTGTCCGAACAAAGCACAAGCGTAGCATCTGGTTTATCTGCCACATCGTCATCATAAGAACCAAACACTTCAAATGCAGCAATATTCACGGTAATCAAATGCACACGCTTTCGCTGATCAATAATCTTGTCCACGTCAAGCTCGTCATTTGTCACAGCATACTCATACTCTACCCGTAGTCCAGTGAGCAAATAATATCCACCGTAAATGATAGCAACAGTGATAAACAAAATAAACAAGTTAATCACCAATGAAAGCCAGACTGACACTGCACTAAGCAATACAATCGCCACTATAATTCCGGCGCGCTTCATGCGATCTTGGGAATCAGGCCATTTTTTTACTAAGTATTCTGCAAAATTATCCATGATATTCTTTGGCTCCTTTTCCATTTTAGCACATCGCTTTTTACGAAAAAAATAAATCGCATACAAAAAGTTGTGTGCATAATCCCTACAATCCTTCATTTATTATAACACAGCCATTCAAAAAACGCAAGTGAAAATACAAAAAAGTTTGGCAAAATGCAAATTTTACAAAATATCTAAAATTTTTTTCTAGGAATCGCTTTCCATCGCAAAAGAAATATGGTATAATAAGTGCATTATCGATATAATTTTTGCTTTTTATCTCATAAAAAGGAGTGCCATTACATCTATGAAAGTTGTTTTGCTTGCGCACACACCAGATCCTGAACAAACAATCGCTGCTTCGGCAAGACTTTGTTATTCCGACACCGATATAGAGTCCCTGCGGGAATCCATCTCGCTGGAACGGGCGAAAGGACTTGTGCAAATGCTAGACGGATACGGTCACGAAAGTCCAGTAGAACACGTCACATTTACATTTGGAATTGAAGGTGTCTCTCGTTCATTTTTGGCGCAAATCACACGTCATCGAATTGCATCGTTTTCTGTGCAAAGCCAACGATATGTCCGGCAGGAAAATTTCGTCTACATCACTCCGCCTGCTATAGAAAGCGAGCCGGAATTATTGAAAATCTATGAAGCGTCCATGCAATCAGTTGTAGAGAACTATAACCGTCTGGCGGATGCACTGGAAGCAAAATATATACCAGAATTTTTGGCTCAAGGTTTCTCTGAAAAAATCGCACGCAATCGTGCAGAAAAAAAAGCCATCGAAGATGCACGTTATATACTCCCAAACGCTTGTGAAACAAAAATGATTGTGACAATGAACATCCGCAGTCTGCGAAATTTTTTTCGTCTGCGCTGCTGCAATCGGGCACAATGGGAAATCCGAGCCGTAGCAAACGAAATGTTCCGGCTTTGCTATCAAGTGTCGCCAATTTTGTTTCAAAACGTCGGACCGTCCTGTATTTGTGGCAATTGCACAGAAGGAAAAATGACTTGTGGCAAGGCACAGGAGGTACGGGAAAAATTTAAAAAAATGCGAGGCGAGCTGCAAAGTGAACAAGAATAAAAAAAACTGTGGCAAGCTAATCGTACTAGACGGACTAGACGGTTGTGGAAAGTCTACCCAATTTCAAGCAGTTCTAAAACAACTTCGGAAAAATGGAAAATCAATCCACGGCATTAGCTTTCCGGATTACAGTAGTCCCTCAGGTCAACTGATACGAATGTATTTAAATGGCGATTTTTCTACCACACCGAATGGCGTCAATGCCTATGCAGCATCGAGCTTTTACGCTGTAGACCGCTATGCCAATTATAAACTCCACTGGGAAAAAGATTATCAAAACGGTGATTGGATTCTTGCCAGTCGCTACACAACCTCTAACGCCATTCACCAGATGAGTAAACTCCCGCAAACACAGTGGGACGAATTTTTGCAATGGCTGGATATCTACGAGTATGAACAGCTTGGATTGCCAAGACCAGATTTGGTGCTGTTCCTGTCAATACCACTGAAAATATCCCAGAACCTTCTTCAAAAACGCTATGCATCAAATTCCGGCAAGCGTGACATTCACGAATCGGATTTGGCGTATTTGGAAAAATGCCGGAGTGCTGCGTTTTACGCTGCGGAAAAGCAAGGATGGCATATAATCCCTTGCACGGAAAAGAAGGCTGGTTTAGAAGAAGAAACATTGCTTTCGGTGGATACGATCAAAGAAAAACTACTAGCACGCATCGAGACGCTGTTATAGTGGTTTCAGTTTATCTATCATAATTTTTTTGGAAATAAAAAAGCACTTGACAATTTTACCAAAATATTATATAATAAAAATAAAGTCAAAATAATACAAATTGCCGTTTCGGTGTATTTCTACTTCAGCGGGGTATTAGAAATCGAATGGCAAGGATTATTGGAGGAAAAATATGATTTATTCAAAACAGAGTCGTGATTCACACTCAAAGAAGCATCACACAAAAATCTGCACCGTTCTTGCACTGGCTGCAGTGATGACAACAGCGTTTAGTGGGTGCGACGTCGACTATGACTACGATTATTCTACAAGTTCAAGCTCTCGTGCCTCAATCACAAATGTCACAACCGCTAACACAACAACAAAAGCTGCGGAAACTACTGTGACAACAGAGGCAGAGACGGAAAGCGATGCGCCGGATATTGTCCAAGCCGTTTTAGAAAATGAATCTGTATGGCAAGCAAATCTCGCAACTGCGGAAGAACTTGCAGATGAATGTGGATATGATACAGATATAGATGGTACACCAGATTTTGTCGTGATGTGCAGACTTTATGCTGCCGGTAAGGGTATTATTAAAGATTTTATGGTGTACTATTTGAACGACTCCACATTTGAAATGTATGACGATGCTTCAAGGTCTTACAATGATTTATATTGTAACTTTTCATTTGAAATTGGAAGCCCTAATGTCGACGACCCTTATATATATTTATATCGTGGTAATTCTACAGGAACATATCGATATTATACGGATTCTGGTTCTACCAGTGGTGAAGGTGTCGGATATATCAATTTATCAGGTGACTATGACTATTATGGCGTTATGGGCTTTGAATCTTATGAAGAAGGAATTTACGTCATGACGGATGGTGCTAGCACATCAAGTACATATTACGACATCGATGAAGCAATGGATGCCATGAATTTGACCTATTATGAAACGACGGTTGATAAGATGACAGTGGATGAGTATCTAGCTCTATCCGACGACGAAAAAGAACAGAGATTGCTAGACTCTTATAATGCATGGAACTACACAGAAAGCAGCTCTATTGGTGAACCGTTCCAAAGCCTTATAGATGATTATCATGAATATTACGAATCGTTAAATTCTTCCTCTTCCAGCAGCGAAAGCAGCACATCGGAAACGGCATCTGGATGGAAAGATGCGTATATTTCTAAGGTTAAAGAATGTGACAGTAATGGTCTTAGTAGTTCGTCCTATTATGACGTTGAGTATCTTTTGTATGACATGAATAGTGACGGGACGCCGGAACTTATTTTGAAATATGGAACTTGTGAAGCCGATTACGTAATAGATTTTTACACATACAAAAATAGCAGTATAACTAAAGTTGGTAGTGGCTTTTCAGGATTTCATACATCATTTTATGAAGACACAGATAATAAGCAGCTTGTTACAGAATGGGGACAACAAGGTGTAGGTGGTATTTCATGGTATCAATTCGATGGTAGTTCTGTAACATGCTCGAAAAAAGTGGATAGCATTTATTATAATGTGGTGGGCGAAGAAGAAGATTCTTTTGACAATTACGGAAATTTCAAAGATCTATATGATGATACGACTTATATGTATTGTTTCGGTGATAACACATGGTCGATCACGGTTTCTAGATCATCATACGATAGTTCAGAAATGGATTTTTCTATGATAAACAATTACTAATCTCAAAATATCAAACCACATAAACCAATCGCTTTTGATTCCAAAATAGAGTCAAAAGCGATTTTTTCTATTTATAAATGATTTTCCAAAATTCACAGACAAATTCCTGAATGCGATGGCAAGTCCATTATAAATTGCATTCCCTCACGAGTGAAATCGCCATGCAAGATTTCGTAAGATTCTTTTACCGTGCCGTGGAATCGCTCCCACTCTGTGTGTAGTAGTGGCTCCAGTCCCTGACAACATGGCACAGAAAAAGTATACTGCGCCGTTCCATCATCGGACAAATGCAATAAAACCAAGAGTCGGCTGTTTTGCGCTCGACGTTCTATTGCATAAATGCATCGTTGTTCTTGATGACAATCCAACCATCGAAAACCATCTTCATAATCCTCGGCATATAACGCAGGTTCGCTTAAATAAAGTCGATTTAACTCTGTCATATAATGGTGGAACGCATCGTGTATCGGATAGGATAAAATTTGCCAGTCTTGTTCTTGTTCCTCTGTCCACTCTCGCAGCTGTCCAAATTCACTGCCCATAAAAAGCAATTTCTTTCCTGGGTGGACATACATATATAAATATAACGCCCGTGCCTGTGGGAATTTCTGATCATAATCACCAAACATTTTCTGTAAAATCGTTGCCTTTCCATGCACATTTTCGTCATGCGACAAAGGCAATAAATAATTGGAATCCCAGAAATATTGCATGGAAAACGTCAATTGATGATAGTGGTTTTTGCATTCCCAAGGATGCATCTTGAAAAAGTCCAATGTATTATGCATCCAGCCCATATCCCATTTATAATCAAATCCAAGTCCCCCTTTTTCTACAGGTTTTGTTACCCCAGGATAACACGTAGAATCCTCCGCAATTAACATGACATCCGGTTGGCGTTGGTGTAAGCCCTGGTTCATATGCTGTAAAAATTGTAGACTAGCTGGATTTGTACCACGATATTCCTCACCACCCCAATAAATCAGTCGACTGACCGCATCCATACGCAGTCCGTCAAAGTGAAAAATTTCTAACCAATAAGCAGCATTTGATTGTAAAAAGCTGCGCACCTCGCCACGTGCATGAATAAAATTACAGCTGCCCCACTCACTGTAGGTGTCCTCTTTTTCAGGATACTCGTAAAGTGCAGTACCATCATAATGGTTGAGCGCATAGCCATCCACAGCGAAATGCACCGGTACAAAGTCGAGAATTACACCAATTCCAGCATGATGACAAGTATCCACTAGCTGCATCAGTCCTAATGCCGTTCCATAGCGAGCAGTTGGCGCAAAAAAACCAGTGCTTTGGTATCCCCATGAACAATCTGCCGGATGTTCGCTCAACGGCATAAACTCGATGTAGTTATAACCGTGTGCTTTCACGTATTGTACCAGTTTTGGCGCAATTTCTTCGTAAGTATACCAACCATTCGTGTCATTTGGATTTGTCATCCATGAGCCAAGATGCACCTCATAAATATTCACCGGTCTATGCTTGTGATCACTTCTCTTTTTCATCCAGTTCTCATCATGAAAAGTGAAACAAGACAGATCTCGAATAATAGAAGCGTTTTGTGGACGCAGTTCCATACCGAAGCCGTAAGGATCACAGTGATCAATAATATCTGCATTTGAATTTTGTGGTGTAATGCGATATTTATACATCTGTCCAGGAACAGCATCCGACACAGTGATTTCATAGATACCGCCATCGTGAACTCGCTGCATAGGACGTGGTGTCCAGTCATCTCCCTCCCAGATGAATTCGACAGATTTGGCATTCGATACAAGGGTACGAAAAACAACACCACTTTCTGTTAAATGTGCGCCAAAATATATGTACGCATCAAAGGCGTTGCCGAGAAAAAATTGATGAATATCCATATAGAAAAGCTCCTTTCGTTCTGCATATTTTCAAGTAACATTCATAAGACTACGATTTTTTTATAAATTATAGAAAAAATTGAAAAGATAAAACTTTTTAAATTACTCGTTTCTGATAAAAGATACTCCTTGCAATTTTTTTACAAATATATTATAATAGACTTACTCCAAAATTACAAGACAAAATACGACAAAGTGTCGGTTTTTATTTTAAGAGGTGAAATTATGCCACAAAAACGAGACAAACGTGTACGTTGCACAGTACAAGCCCTCCAAGATGCTCTCATCACATTGTTACAACAAAAGCCAAAAAGCCACATTTCCGTACGGGAACTCTGCGAACTGGCAGACGTGAATTGCTCAACATTTTATGTATATTATAAGGATATCAACGAATTGCTCGACGATATTGAAGAAAAGATCTATGGTCATATCGAGATGATTTTTGAAACTGAATCCAACGGCTTCATGCAAATGCAGCATACCTTGGAATACGTTAAAGCCAATCGTATAGCAGTGCTGGTTCTATATCAACAAGATGGCGGCAATGCAGAGAATTATTTTTCAAGTATCATGTGGGAGAAATTTGATATGTCATATCAGAGATCGAATCGCTGCCAAGATATTCCACAGGCACGCTATCTATATGAAATGCTCTACACTGGAACAAACGGCGTGATTCGAAAATGGCTCAAAAATGGCTGCATAGAATCATCGAAGGAAATTACACAAATTATCTAGCAAACTGTTCTATTTTATGAAAAACAAAAAAAATTTGGAAATACCATTGCATTTTAAAAAGAAATGCGGTATAATAAAAGTAGTGAGCTGTGGAACACTCCAAAAGCTCTAAAATACCCACTACAGCTTTACAAGCTGTGTAAATTTTTCACAGGAGGAAATGTAATTATGTTAGTATCGGCAAAGGACATGATGCAAAAAGCCATGAAGGGAAAGTATGCAGTCGGTCAATTCAACATCAACAATCTGGAATGGACAAAGGCAATCTTAAATACTGCACAAAAACTGAATTCTCCAGTTATTTTGGGCGTATCCGGCGGTGCTGGGAAATACATGACTGGATTCAAGGTTGTGGCTGATATGGTAAAGGCAATGGATGAATCTCTAGGGATTACTGTTCCGGTTGCATTGCACCTAGATCACGGAACCTACGATCAGTGCTATGACTGCATCAAAGCTGGCTTTAGCTCCATTATGTTTGACGGTTCCCACTTCCCGATTGAAGAAAATTTGGCGAAGACAAGCGAATTGGTGTCAGTTTCTCACAAATTGGGTCTGTCTATCGAAGCTGAAGTTGGCGCAATTGGTGGCGAAGAAGACGGCGTCATTGGCAAAGGAGAATGTGCAGATCCGCAGGAATGCAAAACAATTGCAGACTTAGGCGTAGATATTTTGGCGGCTGGTATCGGCAACATTCACGGTGTATATCCAGACAACTGGGAAGGACTCAGCTTTGAAACACTAGAAGCAGTTAAGGCTACAGTAGGCGATATGCCGCTTGTTCTTCACGGTGGTACCGGTATTCCGGACGACCAGATCACAAAGGCAATTTCTTTGGGCGTTGCAAAAATCAACGTAAACACGGAGTGTCAACTGGTATTTGCTGAAGCTACCAGAAAGTATATTGAAGAAGGCAAGGATCAGAAGGGTAAGGGTTTTGACCCGAGAAAACTGTTACTACCAGGTTATGAAGCAATCATGGCAAAGGTAGAAGAAAAAATGACTCTGTTTGGCTCTGTAAACAAGGCATAAATCAAATGAAAAATGTTTTCAATCCAAAAGGAGAAAATAACATGACAGAAAAAGAAAAATGCATTTTATGCAAATTAAAAGTTATACTCTGCATCCTAGAGATTGTCATGTACGCTTTGGGAATTGTCCTGTCAGCAAAGCAGCTATTCCGTTTGTGCAAAAACACGGACAAAAACGAAAATTAAAATGCACCTAGGCGAAAATGCTTGATATATCATAAAAAAGGCTTGTCACTGTTTTGACAAGCCTTTTTTTATAAGCATTTGGATATCTGCCGTATCATCGGAAATAATAAGGACACGGTGCAGCACAAGCCGCATCCCAAAATAAATAGAGACAGGAGAAAAACATCATGTCGATGATTCAAAAGGAAATCGAGAAATTCTGAGTGAATGTCTATCAAAATGGCGTATTTTCAGAACTGACAAAATCCGATGTACTGGGAAAATAGAGCATTTTCTTTTTCTATCCGGCAGACTTTACGTTTGTTTGCCCAACGGAACTCTTAGATCTAGAAAATAATTATACAAAGTTCAGAGAAATTAACTGTGAAATTTACGCAGTTTCCTGTGATAGTCACTTTGTCCATAAAGCATGGGCAGATGCATCGGATACAATCAAAAAGCTGGAATTTCCTATGCTGGCAGACCCTACGGGTATGCTGGCAAAGGCATTCGAGGTCTATATTGACACAGAAGGTGCAGCAGAACATGGCAGCTTTATTGTGAATCCGAAAGGCAAAATTGTAGCATATGAAGTGACAGCCGGAAACGTGGGCAGAAACGCAGACGAACTGTTTCGTCGGGTACAAGCATCACAATTTGTAGCAGAACATGGCAATCAGGTTTGTCCAGCAAAATGGCAACCCGGCGAAAAGACGCTGGAACCAAGCCTTGACCTAGTAGGTATGCTATGATGGCAGAACAAAATTTCTATGATGGCATTATTGTAGGTGCCGGTCCTGCAGAACTAGCTGCTGCGATTTACTTGGCTCGATCAAAATATCGAGTGCTGGTAATTGAACAGGAACGAATTGGTGGACAAATTGCAATTACAACAAATGTGGTAAATTATCCCGGTATTCTCTGTACAGACGGTAATGCACTAACAGAAACCATGCGAAAGCAGGCGGAAAACTTCGGCGCAGAATTCTTATCGTCAAAAGTTACAAAAGTGGAATTAGATGGAAACGTAAAAAAAATTCAAATGAAACAGAACGTATATCGGACACTTGGCGTGATCTTTGCCACTGGTGCTACACCCAAAACTGCTGGTTTTCAAGGCAAAGCAGAATACCGTGGTCATGGTGTGGCATATTGTGCCACGTGCGATGGAGAATTTTTCATGGGAAAAAATGTCTTTGTCGTAGGCGGTGGAAATTCGGCTGCACAAGAGGCAGTTTTTCTCACCAAATATGCCAAGCATGTAACAATTTTTATTCGTAGTAAACAGTTTTCCTGTAATAAAGCGATAGCAGAACAAGTAATTCGTCACCCGAATATTCAAGTGAAATATCACACAGAAATTCAAAAAGTAGGCGGCGATTCCATGCTGCGTTATGCAATTTTTCAAGACAAAGAAACTGGTAAAGAAACACGCTATGATGCACCGCAGAGAGATACGTTCGGAATTTTCGTATTTGTAGGTTTTACGCCAGAAACGTCGCTGTTTCAAGAAAAATTGACATTATCGGAATCTGGTCATCTCCAGACAAACCGACAACAGCAGACAAATATAGATGGTGTTTATGGTGCAGGAGACGTATGCGAAAAAGAACTGCGTCAAGTAGTAACAGCAGTTTCAGATGGTGCTGCTGCTGCAACTTCATTGGCACGATATGCTGCAAAAATGCACGAAAAACTTTCCCTTCCAGCATTTTCCGTACCGCATAAAAAGAACACCAGAAATTCCACAGAAAAAACAACTTTTTTTCTGCAGCGATGTCAGAACAGCTGCAACAAATGTTTCAGCAACTCAATCGTATGCTCTTACTGCGTGTTTTTTCTGATGACAGTACAGTCTCCCGAGAGGCAGTACAGCTTGTACAAAACCTTTGTACCTTTTCTAATCTTCTGCACACGGAAGTGATTCCTATGTCCGACGAGAGCGATACGAAAAATTATCCGGCGATTTCTTTTTGTGAAATGGACGGAACACCAATGGGTTTCACATTCCATGGCGTCCCCGGTGGACACGAATGGAATACGTTTATTATTTCCATTTGCAATGCAGTAGGAACAGATCAAAAGATAACACCAGACCAATTGGAAAAGATTTCTGCACTCGAGAAAATGCATTTAGAGGTAGCTGTAACATTATCATGTTCTATGTGTCCATCCACTGCAATAGCAGCTGGTTTGATTGCACTGCAAAACCCAAAAGTGACAACGGATATTTATGATGTCTCCCGATTTCCGAAAATACGAGAACAATATCGAATTATGAGTGTCCCCTGTATCATAAAAAACGGTGAAACGCTTGCTTTCGGGAAAAAACATTATCGGAGCTACTGACAATTTTATAGCCTTCTTCAAAAAGGCAACTGTTTTTCTCCAAAACAGCTGCCTTTTTTATATCATTTGCTATTTATTTACTTCTTTTCCAACGCTTTTTTACCACTGTTGTAATATTGTCTGCACACAGTCCAAACTCCTGCAATAAATCTACTGCCGGACCAGAATGCCCGTACATATCCTTTACACCAATGCGTACCACCAGAACCGGTTGATTCTCTGCAACAGCTTCGCATACTGCACCACCGAGACCACCAATAATGCTATGCTCCTCTACTGTCACAAGCAGTCCGGTTTCTGCCGCAGCCTTTGTAATCAGTTCAGTATCTAATGGTTTAATGGTATGGATATTGAGTACCCGAGCATGAATGCCTTCTGTCTCTAATTGTTCCGCAGCTTTCAGTGCCTCTGATACCATCAGACCTGTTGCAACCAGTGTTAAATCATCACCATCACGAAGTGTAATTCCTTTGCCAATGGTAAACCGATACGTGAGCGGATCATTAAAAATCGGAGCTGCTAGCCGCCCAAATCGCAAATAAACTGGACCTTCATATTGAATTGCTGCCTCTACTGCTGCCTTTGCTTCGACATCATCTGCCGGATTTAAAATCGTCATACCCGGAATTGTGCGCATCAAAGCAATATCCTCGTTGCATTGATGTGTTGCGCCATCTTCACCAACAGAAATACCAGCGTGTGTTGCACCAATTTTTACATTCAAGTGCGGATAACCGATTGAATTCCGTACGATTTCATAAGCTCTGCCTGCTGCAAACATCGCAAATGTGCTGGCAAAAGGAATTTTCCCAGAAGCCGCCAATCCTGCTGCTACACCCATCATATTTGCCTCAGCAATGCCACAGTCAAAAAAACGTTCCGGATAAGCTTTTTTGAAAATACCGGTTTTTGTTGCTGCTGCCAAATCCGCATCCAGTACCACCAGCTTCGGATATTTTTCCGCCAAATCTCGCAGTGCTTCACCATAGCTTTCACGAGTTGCTTTTTTTTGAATCTCTGCCATCGTTTCAGCCCTCCAGTTCATTCAGCTGTGCGCTGAGTTCTGCCATTGCTTTCTCATACTCGTCTTTATTCGGTGCTTTTCCATGCCAGCCCACTTGATTTTCCATAAAAGAAATGCCCTTGCCCTTTGTACTCTTTTGAATGATTGCAACTGGTTTTTTCACAATCGTTTCTGCCTCCTGAAATGCTGCATCGATAGAATCAAAATCATGTGCATCCATAATGATCACGTGCCAACCAAACGCCTCAAACTTCTCAGGAATTGGCTTAGGAGAACAAACATCAGACAGCTTTCCGTCAATTTGTAAACCGTTATTGTCCACGATTGCCACCAGCGTGTCTAATTGATACTGACTTGCAAACATAGCTGCTTCCCAGACTTGTCCTTCTTCGATTTCGCCGTCACCTAAAATTGCATACACTTTATACGCTGCATGGTCAATTTTTGCCGCCAGTGCCATGCCACACGCTGCCGAAATACCTTGTCCAAGAGAACCACTGGACATATCCACACCTGGAATATGAATGCACGGGTGTCCTTGCAATAATGCACCAATGTGCCGCAAATGCTGCAACTCTTCCGTTGGGAAAAAGCCACGCTGAGCCAGTACGGAATAGAGTGCCGGTGCACAGTGTCCCTTGGACAGTACCAGACGATCTCGATCCAGCATATCTGGTTGCTTCGGATCCACGTGTAGCTTGGCAAAATACAAATAAGTCAATACGTCACAAATGGACAGAGAGCCACCGGGATGTCCCGATTTTGCGTGATATGTGCCCTCTACCACGCCCATTCGAACACGGCAGGCAGCTGCTTGGAGCTGCTTTTTGGTCAATTCATCCATTCTGTAAAACCTCCGTCATATATATTATAATTTATCAATCAGCTCTGCAATTGCACCCGTATCGCATGATGCTGTTAGCCGCAAGTCTGCCACAGCCTGCACACAAGGCTGTGCATTGGACGGACAAACGCTGATGTCTGCTGTCTGCAGCATCTCTAAATCATTATCGAAATCTCCTACCGCCACAACTTGCATATTCCGAAATAGGGGCATTCTTCGCAGCTTTTGGAGTGCACTACCCTTGGTTGTACTCTTTGGTAGCATTTCATAAAAGTGTGCTTCAGACTGTACAAAATCCGCAAAGTCGATTTGCTTTTCGTGGAAAAACGATGCGACATCTGCCATACGTTCTGGTGCCATAGCAAATAACACCTTCAACCAGCCACCATGTGGCAATTCGTCAAACGCTTCACACACCGGCTCTACCTGACAAATTCGCAGATGTTCCTGTTCATAAAACGTCATACGAGGGACATAAGTGTTGTCAACACAGAGAATTTCCGCCGATACATCGGGAAATGTATCTAAAACAAGTCTCGTCACTTCCACCGCCGCTGATGGCAGCGTCACCGTGTTCAACATCGACTTCATCGCCGGATCATAAATTGCTGCACCATTAAACAAAATTACCGGTGTATCCAGTTCCAAGGCATCCAAATATCGTTGTGCTGCCTGTAGTGTCCTACCAGTAGCAATTGAAAATTTTCCGCCCTCTGACCGAAATTGACGAATTGCCATCAAATCCACAGAAGAAAGCAATTTATTTTGCGGTAAAAGTGTACCATCCAAATCAGTAAGCAACAAGAAATTTGTATAACGTCCCATAAAAGCCCCCCCTTATCAGAAGTTACGACCTTTAAAATAAGAAACTTGTTATTTCTAAAAATAAACAACTTTTCTCCTTTACATTCTCTGACTTCTAGATAATTTCATCAAAATCTGCTTGAAATAATCCGGTAATGGACTTTCAAATTCAAGATATTTTCTCGTAACAGGGTGTACAAATCCAATTTTTGCAGCGTGCAAACACTGTCCGTCCAATCCAGGATACGCTTTCCCATAGACATCGTCGCCCAAAACCGGATGCCCAATATATGCCAGATGCACTCGTATCTGATGGGTTCGTCCCGTTTCAAGCTGTAACCGTAAATATGCTGCTTTATCATACTGCTGTAACACTGCATAGTGTGTTATTGCTGATTTTGCATTTTTTTGTGTCACACACATTTTCTTCCGGTCTACCGAATGGCGTCCAATCGATGCATCAATTGTACCGGTTGGCTCTCGAAAACGTCCCAACGCAACTGCCCGATATTCTCTCGTAAAGCTGTGCGCCGCTATCTGTTTTGCCAAGCTTTGATGTGCCGTATCATTTTTCGCCACAATAAGCAATCCACTGGTATAGCGATCAATCCGGTGTACAATTCCCGGTCGAATCACGCCATTGATGCCAGACAGCTGATCACCACAATAATAAAGCAGGGCGTGTACCAACGTACCAGTCGTATGTCCGGGTGCCGGATGTACTACCATACCTTTCGGCTTATTTACCACCAGCAAATCCGCATCCTCATAAACAATATCCAACGGAATTGGTTCTGACTGTAACTCCAGCTGCTCTGGTTCTGGCAGTGTCACTGTTACCTGCTCGCCACCATGTAGCCGAACATTTTTCGATGCTATTCTACTGTTACACAGTACACTATCTTGTTCCATAATCCGTTGTAAACCAGAACGTGTCAGCTCCAGTGTTTTTTGCATGATAAGCCATTTATCCAGTCGCTCTCCATTCGCTTCCGGCGGTACAGTAAAATGCAAAACCTCAGGCATGACTTTCATCCTCTGGCTTCGTCTGTACTTTTGGCTTTCGCTGTTCCGGATGAAACAACAAATAAATCGTCAAAAGTGCCACACCAATCACCACACAACAATCCGCAAAGTTAAAAATTGCAAAATGAAACAATCGCACTTCAATATAGTCAACCACATGACCATTCCGAAAAATTCGATCAATCATGTTACCAAATCCACCGCCGACAATCAGCGTCAAAGACGTGAGCAGGAGCTTTGCATTCCTAGAATATCGTATCAAAAGATAGATACATCCGATACACAATACAGCAGTCACTGCAATCAATATCCAACGCATTCCATCGAAGCTTCCAAACACCGCACCAGTATTTTCTAGGTAACAAAAGCCTAATATATCCAGACTACCAATTTTTAAAAAATCCATTGTGCCCTTTGGCTTTAAATCGGTAATTGCCCAATATTTTAACAATTGATCCAATACAACAATTACAACGATACAAATACCGGAACATATCAGACGAGCAGCAGATGGCTTTGATTTGATTTTTGTTTCTTTCAATTCATCCATCATATACTGGTTTAATACGCTTCAATCACTGCGGCACACCGTGCACACAAGGTCGGATGTTCTACATTTTTACCGACTGATGGCACATACATCCAGCAACGTTCACACTTTTCGCCACTCGCACGTGTCACCGTATAAGTCGTTTCACCATTATTCGCCTTTATCACCTTAACTTCGGATACAATCAAAACCGTTGCCAAAAGATCTATTGCTTCCGACAAAATTGCAAACTGTGTTTCATCTGAAACTGAAATCGTAAGCGATGCTTCAAGTGACTTTCCAATACACTTTTCGTTACGCTTTTCTTCTAACACCTTATTGGCATCGAATCTCGTCTGATAAATCAAATTCCACTTCGTCACAAACGCTTCGCTTGGTTTCATACCACTTTTCTTCGGCATATCGTTTAAGAACACACTCGCTGGATTATCTGATGCAGAATGTGGCAAATTCTGCCAAATTTCTTCTGCCGTAAAAGAGAGGATCGGTGCAATCAGGCATGTTA
Source organism: Ruminococcus sp. (assembly GCA_021201755.1). Taxonomy (GTDB): domain Bacteria; phylum Bacillota; class Clostridia; order Oscillospirales; family Ruminococcaceae; genus Ruminococcus_C. The sequence goes on from JAJQEI010000016.1 coordinate 65,551, forward strand.
CAGCACGCAAAATCCGATACATCGTTGTCTGTGCTGCACGACGCTGTACGCTATCTTTCGCTTCACAATACAAGCGATCTTTGATAATATCCAAATAGAAGTTAGACAAATCCGTTGTACAGAAATTATGAATCGTGTGGAATACCACATGGAAATCAAACGCTTTATAGCCTTCGTATATCTTTTCAATGACATCATCTAATCGATACAAAACCCAGTGGTCAAGCTCTAGAAGTTTATCGTCCGAAACACTATCTCTGTCAGGGTGAAACCCGTCACCGTTGCCTAAATTCCCCAAAATATACCGAGCAGTATTGCGAATTTTCTTATAGGCATCGAACAGCTGTCCTAAAATTTCCGGTGAAATCCGAATATCCGAGTGATAGTCCGAGGATGCAACCCATAACCGCAAAATATCTGCACCATATTTCTGAATGATTTCATTCGGTTCAATGCCGTTTCCAAGCGATTTGGACATTTTCTTGCCTTCACCGTCAACGACCCAGCCATGCGTGCAAACTGCCTTATAAGGTGCCGTTCCTTTATAGACGACAGATGTCAAGAGAGAGGATTGAAACCAACCACGATATTGGTCTGCTCCCTCTAAATATAAATCTGCCGGCCATTGCAGACAATCATACTGCTCCATAACCGCTGAATGGGAAACACCACTGTCAAACCAAACGTCCATAATGTCATATTCTTTTGTAAATTCTTTACAACCACACGCACACTGTACCTCTGGCGATAAAAATTCAGACAAATCCTTTGTCCACCAAGCATCTGCGCCTTCCTTACGGAAAAGTGCTGCAATATCATGGATTGTCGTATCGTTGACAATAGGCTTTTTACAATCCTTACAATAAATAATCGGGATCGGTACGCCCCATGTGCGCTGTCTAGAAATGCACCAGTCACTACGGTCACGTACCATACCTTTAATGCGGTCTTCACCCCATTCTGGAATCCAGCGTACCTGTTCAATTGCCCGAATTGCTTCATCCTTAAAGCCGTTTACCGAGCAGAACCACTGTTCCGTTGCACGATAGATAATCGGCTTATGACATCTCCAACAATGTGGATATTGGTGAACAATTTTCTGCGTTGCCAGCATAACACCTAGTTCCGTCAGCTTTGCAGCGATGGCACGATTTGCTTCATCTGTATCCAACCCTGCAAATTCACCTGCTTCCGCAGTTTGACGCCCCTTTTCATCCACGCATACCAAAATACCAATCTCGTCATAATTCTTGCAAACTTCAAAATCTTCTATGCCATAACCAGGTGCAGTATGCACGCAGCCTGTACCGCTTTCCAGTGTAACATGATCGCCCACAATTACTGGAGACGGACGATCATATAAAGGGTGCTTGGTCTGGATATATTCCAATTCACTCCCTTGGAAAATACCGACTGTCTCGTACTCTGTGATACCGGCAGCCTGCATCGTTTTCGCCACCAGTTCATTTGCCATGCAGTAGTATTCTTCACCAACCTTTACAAGCGTATACTCATACGCTGGTCCAACACAGATGGCAAGATTACCCGGAATCGTCCAAGTAGTGGTTGTCCAGATAACGAAATAGACCTGTTCTTTGGCGATTCCCAACTTTTCAAACAGTCCCTTGTCGTCCGTCACCTGAAACTTTACATAAATGGAATAACACGGATCATTTTCATATTCAATCTCTGCTTCTGCAAGTGCCGTATTGCAATCCGAACACCAATAAACTGGCTTCAAGCCCTTATACATATAGCCACGCTTTGCCATTTCTCCAAAAATCTCTACCTGTCGTGCTTCATATTCCGGCTTCAGTGTCAAGTAGGGATCGCTATAATATCCGAGTGTACCCAGCCGCTTAAACTGTTTCATCTGATTTGCTACGTGCTTCATAGCGAAATCCTTGCAGTGCTTTCGCAACGCTGCGGGAGAAATCGCACCATTTTCTACGCCAATTGACTTTATTGCCTTCAATTCAATTGGCAAACCGTGTGTATCCCAGCCAGGCACATAAGGTGCACAAAAGCCACTCATGTTTTTATATTTGACGATGATATCCTTCAGCGTCTTATTTAGTGCCGTACCAAGATGAATCTCGCCATTGGCATATGGTGGTCCATCATGAAGAATATACAAGGGCTTCCCTGTATTCTTTTCCATGATTTGCTCATACAGGTTTCCCGACTCCCATTTTTCAAGCATTTCTGGTTCCCGCTTTGGCAAATTTCCTCGCATCGGAAAATCTGTCTTCGGTAAATTGATGGTTTTATTATAATCTTGTGCCATAGCATGAATCCGGCTTTGCCACTTTCGACGAAAAGCCGCTCCTTTCCCTAAAATACAAACAGTCACTGCGATGATTTTTTTACAACCGCAATACCACAAAAGCAGCCGCTAAAAGTTTCCTGCAGCGGATTGCTAGCGGCTGCCATAATTATTCAATCTTCGTCATCATCTTGCAAATCACCAAAACGAGAATCATATGCGCCTTGGATTGCCTTTGCAGAAAATTTTTTCGACGAGAAAATATCAGATGTATCAGAAGAGTCTACACTGACTTCCGATTTCACATTGGATTCCGAATCCGAAACACCAAAAGTCAAATCGTCTTCCTCCGGCATTGCAGACAGCATATTTAAATGATCTTTATACATATCAAAAAGAGCCTTTTTAAAATCTGCAACCTGTTTTCTAGCGTCTGCCAGCTTTTGATGTTCAGCTTCAATTTCAGCCTCATTCTTTTCAATCAAAGCATCATGCTGCACCGTCACTTCATCCATCATTGCATCAGCCTTTTCTTTCGCCTTTGCGATGATTTCTTCTGCTTTTTCATTGGCTTCGGCAATAACACGATGACCTTCCTTCTGCGCTCCAAACAGCGCATCTTTCAGTGCATCTTCATCACGCATATATTCTCGGATTTTATCAGCTAAAACCTGAATCTTGCTGTCCTTATCCTCCAATTCACACTGTGCCTCGTCTACTTCTTCTTCCAATCGGTTCAGAAATTCGTCAATGTCCTCCTGCTTATAGCCAAAGGCAGCTTTTTCAAACCGGAGTTCATGAATTTCATTTGCACTAATCATAGGGGTATCTCCTCTCATTGGTATTTTAAAATCGTGATATGATGTCTCCCTTTTCGAGTCATGCCATCTACCTCATCCAGCCGAAATTTTCCATAGCCTTGCAAAGAAAACACATCACCCGCCTGCAATAACACAGAAGGAGTTTTAATTGTAGTATGATATCGCTTGAATCGACCTTGTCGAATGAGCTGTGTCGCTTTTTCTCGACTAAGATGCGTCACAAAAGCAGTAATCGCATCTATACGAAAGGAAGCAACTGTTCCAGAAAGTGTCTGAAATTTTTGCTGTACCGAAAGGCATACAGACTCTTCATCTGTCATAGAGATGCCAACCCGTCCCACTTATCGTAGCTCCTGTAAAATCACCGGTACTGCCTGTTGACAGACAAAAATCTGCGCCAACCCAGGCGAAATCAAAATATCACCGATAATCTTCCGTTCAAGATTACACGCCATCAGCGCACCCAAAAAGTCACGATGATAAACGTCTGCATCTATTGGGTAACGACAAGTCAAACAAGTAATGGGAAATATGTCAGCCGCTATCGGAAATGGTGAAAAACCAAACAGCACCCGATCCGTGTCTTTTGCACCACCCCATGCTACACAAGAAACACCACAAGAACTTGCAATTTTTTCTGCCAAAAAGAAATCTTCTTGTGGCAAAAACATCGTAAAATAGGGTCGTCCATCTCGGTAACTTCGCTGTGCCAAATCACGCCAGTGTGCCAAATATAGCTGCTGTGCATCTTCATCGACACGATTGCTCATACAAAAATTATACCAAGCCGCTGCCCTGTAGCTCGCCGACAATATCGTCACCGTCGAAGCCAACATTTTGCGGAATAATCAAAAATGTCTGATTCGCAATCGGACGAATCCGTCCATGCATCGCATATGCGGCACCAACGACGAAATCGATAATCCGACGCTTTTCCACATCATCAATATCTTCCAAATTCAAAACAACCGTTTTGTTTTGCATCAGGTAATCTGCCACCTTCTTCGAATCTGCAGTATAGGTTGTAGCCTTCACCAAAACCACTTGAAATTGCGCCGTTGCCTTGATGGTTGCATAACGTTCATTTTGACGGGCTTGGCTGTCTTCATAGGAAGACGTTCCGGAAGAAACTCTGGAATAGCTGGTAGTAGAAGATGCAGCAGAAGCAGCAGAAGTTGCAGAGCCGCTTGGCTCGATCGGTGTCGCAGGTGCTTTGGGGGTTTCCATTTCATCTTCGTCAGCCGGCATAAAGAAATTCTTCAAGCTGTCCATTACGTTCATGATACTCTCCATTCTCCGCACAAGTTAATATTTAAAGTCTTACCGTTTCAATGTGCGGTAACGGCATGACTCTTTTTTCACTTACACAGTTTCACATTTGATTTGTGTTTGTGCTGAAAGGGATCAAGTCCCTATATAAAAGCTTTTATTGATAATTTCTTGCCCCGAAAAGAGCTGTGCCAATTCGGACAAGGGTGGAGCCATATCGAATGGCAGTAGCGTAATCGCCGGACATTCCCATCGATAAAATCTCCATATCTATATTATCCATGTTTTTTGCCGAAATGTCAAGAAAAATCGCCTGCATTTGTGCAAAAAATTTTTCATTTCCTGTTGCAGGAGGGATTGTCATCAGTCCTTTTACCTGAATATGGGGCATTTTTGAGATTTCTTCCAAAAGATGTTCCAATTCGCTTGGCTGCACACCACTTTTTGAGGCTTCGCCACCGATGTTCACTTCAATAAGAATATCTTGCTTCTTTTTCGCTCGTGCTGCATGACGGTCAATTTCCGCCGCAAGCTTTACACTGTCTACTGAGTGAATAAGCTTCATATCTTCGATAATATATTTCACCTTATTCGTTTGCAAATGTCCAATAAAATGCACTTGTGCCTGTGGCAGGTAAAATTCTTTTTTCGAAAGATACTCCTGCACACGATTTTCACCCAATACAGAAATGCCACAGCCAATCGCATGGTTCACATTTTCCGGTGAAACAGTCTTTGTTACCGCCATTAGCGTAACCTCATCATCTGGCTTTCGATATTTTGCCTTAGCCTCTTCAATTTCATAGACAATCCGCCGATAATTCTCATCGATATATGCAAAACTAGTTTCCAATTGCATCAATCCCTTCTACAATAATGGAATCATATAACATCAAATAGCCATCATCTGCATTCAAGCTCGACAAAACATAGTCATCACTTTCATAGATTACGTCCAAACATCGAAATACGATTTCTTCACCATCTTCCACGTAAACTCCTCGAGCATTTACTTCTTCTGTCGTTGTTTCGCCAGTCTCTTCATTGATAATCGTTTCTTCTACAGACTGCACTCGAATTGCATCTCTCGGAACTTTAATACCCTTATATTCTCCAAGTACCATCTCCACATGATCCACACGATTTTGTACAAAATCGGAGGACATATTTTCACAGTACAGCACCACCATTACTTCATCTGTATCAGAAAAAGTGTTTAGTGCTTCAATCGTTGCAGTACTCTCTGCAGAGCTACTAATGATACGAAGTGTTACGGTGTCGCCCACTTGATATTTCAAGTCACTATTATCAATCATGCCCACCATATACCAATTATATTCAGAAATCGTCTTTCCAATGGCATTTTCATCCACATTAGTCTCACTGCTATCGGATTCACAAGCATCAATAATCTCTTCTAAATCCATAGATGTCAAATCATCTAACGAATCCGGCGTCAGAATCGACTCATAGCCATCTGTCTGACTCACAAAATAACAGGAATCCGACGCCGTTACTGTCCCGATTGGATCGCTTTGCTTCGCCTGTAAAGTGGAAATTTGCATGTTCAAATTAGAAATCTGATCTGCAAAAGAAACAACTCCATTGGAGATAACGATCTGATATGTACTGTATGCCTCCAAAAACTGTTGTTGCGCTTCTTCCAAAACAGTGAAATCACTGTCATCCTTGCTATACACAATATCCTTATAATATTCTGTAATCTGACGAGACAAATCCTCCGGCTGTGCCTGTTCCAGCGTACCCACATTAGAAATACGCTCTAAGATATCCAGTTGCTGCTGCAACGCTTCAATCTGTTGACCCACTTCAATATCTGACTCATCTTCGTAAACTTCCGCAATAACATCACCAACTGCAGCCTTTCCGCCATCTGAAATGAGATAACTCACTGCACCAGAACCGCTGTATTTCAAGATGGATTCATCTCGAATATATACTCCATCAAAAACCTTTGATTCATTTGCAGTTGCACGAATTGCAGTTTCTGTTTCATAGCTGGTGTCGAAGAAATGATACACAATTATAGCAACAGTAGAAATCACAGATACAGATAACAAGACAAGCAAAACATTTGTCATTTTACTTCCGGATTTTAATGCCATAGCTTATCACCCGATTTAGTCCTCTTCGACCTTGGTTTCATTATCCAGCAAAGAAATTGGTCGAACCGGTGCGATGGTTGAAATTGCGTGTTTATACACAAGATTTTGTTTTCCGTCATAATCCAAAATGACAACATAACTATCAAAGCCTTTTACAATACCACGGAACTGATATCCATTCGTCAAGAAGAATATACAAAAAATTTTTTCCTTCCTTGCTTGGTTCAAAAACACATCCTGTAGATTCAACAATTTATTCATAAAAAACGTCTCCTTTTATTTATTTGAGCTTCTAACTCAATCTCACTATTGTTACATATCTGTCTTGATACAATAGCTTACTTTATATTATAACACATGAAATTGGATTTGGCTATAATTTTTTGGCATTTTTCAAAAATTTCTGTTTTCTTGTCAGATTTGCTGAGAATTATCCACTGAATCGAAGGAATTTTGCGAAACCATGTCAATTGACGCTTGGCATAATGGCGTGTTTCTTGCTTGATTTTCTCGATACAAGCCTCAAGTGACGCACGATTTTCAAAATAAGGAATCAATTCTTTATAGCCAATTGCGTGATATGCCGTACGCAGATCTGTATTTTGATATACGGCATATGTTTCCTCTAATAGTCCATTTTCTATCATCTCATCCACACGATTGTTAATACGTTCATAGAGAATTTCACGATTCTCGTACGTTAGACCAATCATCAGTGACGTATAGGGACTTTCCACACAATGGCTCTCAGCCTTACACTGGGTGAAAGTTTTGCCAGAGCAAACGCAAACCTCTATTGCACGCATCACACGTACCAAATTATTCGGATGAATTTCAACAGCAGCATCCGGATCAAGTATTTTCAATCTGTCGTGCAATGCCATGTTGCCATACTTCGCTGCAAATTGCAAAAGTTTCTGTCGAAGTACAGGATCTTGTGACGTTTCCGTAAGCTGTACATTGGACAACAATGAAGAAACATAGAGTCCTGTCCCACCAACCACAATTGGCAATCGCTTTCGATGATGAATTTTAGCAATCAGTGGCTTCGCTATTTCCAAATAATCTGCCAAACTGAAATTGGCTTCTATGGGAATACAGCTGATCAAGTGGTGCGGAATATTTTGCTGTTCCTCCGGCGTTGGCTTTGCTGTTGCAATATCAAGTCCCTGATAAATCTGCATGGAATCCGAAGAAACCACCTCTCCATCATAAGCTTTTGCCAGCATTACACCCAGTGCCGTTTTTCCAGTTGCTGTCGGTCCAACCACTGCCAACAGGGGAATTTTTTCTGTCTGTTCCATTTATCATACCCTTCGAAATTGTTTTTCTAAGTCATATTTTCGAATGACGAACATAACTGGTCTGCCATGTGGACAGTGACGAATATTTTCATTTTCCCACACTTCTTGTGCCAATCTTTGCAACTCCTGCATATCTGAACGATCGCCGCTTCGAATAGCAGACTTACAGGCGATAGAATGTAGCATATTCTGGAAGGAATGAAGCTGCGGATCTTGTTTCCCTAACATGAGATTTTGTGCAATTTCAGAAATCACCTCATTCAAGTTCATATCTAGGATGAAGCTTGGTACTGCGGTGGTATAAAGCTTCGGCGGTTTCGTACAATCAAAAAGGAATCCCATTTCTTCTAGCCGTGCAACGTTTTCTTGCACCGCAGAGAATTCATCCATAGACAAAAGTGTTTCCACCGGTCGCAATAGCATCTGACTCGTCTGCTTAGATGCACCCGATTGAAGCTGCTCAAAAATTATGCGCTCATGTGCAGCGTGCTTATCGAAAATCAAAAGCTTATTCTCTTCTCCACATTCCGCCAAAATATAATTTTGAAAAACCTCCCCGAGTACTTCGATTTTACTATGAGATTCCGAAACCTGCTCTGCTTCATCAACGGAAGTATTCGCTGTAAGCTGTTGAAATTTGTCCGATTCAGATGACTCTCGTGCCTGAAAAGATGCATGATTTAGGAACTGATATTTTCCCGTGTCCAACTCTGGAATCGAAGTAAAATCTGTATCCTCCGATATGCTTGCTGTCGGTACATCCGGCTGCTTCAAATCCGTCTGCGGCTGTTTCACAGAAAAAGCTGTCTGTGTGGCAATCAGGGGAGAAGCCGATGCGGATGCCGACGTATCGACAGACGTTTCCACTGGTTGCACAGAATCAAGTGTCTCAGATGTTTCCGGAAGTGGCTGTGACACATACTGTGGTTCTGACGGTGTCGTCCAATCCTTTTGCGGAACACGTTCCATTTGAAAATCATACACCAATCCATTTTCCATCAATGCATTTTTTACAGCAAAATATAGGAAATCCATCACTGCCTTTTCCTGTGAAAACCGCACTTCTGCTTTCGTTGGATGAATGTTCACATCAATTTGCAATGGCGGTACTTCCAACATCAAAACACAAGTGGGAAACTTTCCAACCATAATCAGATTCTGATATGCATTTTCTAGTGCCACGCTACACTGTCGAGAACGAACATAGCGACCATTGACAAAGAAATTTTGAAATGTACGATTGGCTCTGGAATACAGTGGCTTTCCCACAAAACCGCTAACACGATAGAGTTCATTGACATATTCCACTGGTATCAAATCGTGTGCAAATTCCTTTCCCAAAATGGCGTAAATCGCCGCATATAAGCTACCGTTCCCATCGGTACGAAATTCCGTACGATTATCTCGAATCATACGAAATGCAATTTCCGGATGAGATAGCGCAATCTTCTGGACAATTTGACTTACAGCATTTGCCTCTGTTACATCCCGTTTCATAAACTTTTGTCGTACAGGCACGTTATAAAATAAATCTCGAATCATCAAAGTAGTACCATCTGGGCATCCGGTTTGTTCTACTTCTCCTGGGACACTACCAGCAATGGAAAAACTTGTCCCAAAATCGTTCTCTTTCCGCTTTGTCATCACCGTCACTTTTGCAACTGCCGCTACAGACGCCAATGCCTCACCTCGAAATCCCAAGGTGAAAATTTGGTTCAAATCTTCTTTCTGGCTAATTTTACTGGTGGCGTGTCGGAGAAATGCCAAAGGGACTTCATCTGATGCCATGCCACAACCATCGTCTACAATCCGCATATATGATGTTCCACCATGCTTAATCTCCACTGTAATATGCTTTGCTCCAGCATCGATGGAATTTTCCACCAGTTCTTTCACGACTGAAGCAGGTCGCTCGATAACTTCTCCAGCCGCAATCAGTTCAGAAATTTCCTTCTTTAATACGCTAATATGCAACATTGCCTACGCCACCTCCATTTTTGAAATATCATTGCAGCATCTGTGCCAAATCACTCAACAGTTCCCGACATTCCGCATCTGACAGCTCCGGAACATGCGTTTTCTGTAAAGTCGAAATCACTTGATCCTGTTGCACCTGTGCAAAACTAATTTGAGCATTATCATCTGTTTTTTTCGGCTTTATCATTTCCGATTCCATTTCCGCCAAAAGCTGTTTCGCACGCTGTACCACCTTATCAGGCAGTCCAGCCAATTTTGCTACAGCTATGCCATAACTGTCATCTACATCACCCGGCACAATCTTTCGAAGAAATCGAATCGTATCCCCATGTTTTTTCACCGCCACGCTATAATTCTTCACGCCCTCTAATTTCTGCTCCAAATCCAACAATTCATGATAATGCGTTGCAAATAAAGTCTTACACCCGATTTTCTTTCCGGCAATATACTCTGCCACAGCACGTGCGATACTGACCCCATCCAGCGTGGAAGTACCACGTCCTACCTCATCCAAAATTATAAGGCTATTTTTTGTCGCATTGTGAAGAATATCAGAAACCTCTTTCATCTCTACCATAAATGTACTTTCTCCGGCTGTTAAATCGTCTGATGCACCTATTCGGGTGAAAATTTTGTCCACTACAGAAATTCTCGCATACTGTGCCGGAACAAAAGAACCAATCTGCGCCATCAGAACAATCAGTGCAACCTGCCGCATATACGTCGATTTTCCAGACATATTCGGTCCAGTAATAATCAGCATCCGCTGTGCCTTTTCATCTAAATACGTATCATTCGGGACAAAGCCTTCATCTGTCAGCATTTGTTCCACAACCGGATGACGACCGGCAGTAATTTGAATTTTTCCATCTACAGCAATTTCTGGTTTGACATAATCATTGGCAATTGCTACGTTCGCCAATGATGCTAACACATCCACCTGTGCCACTGCGCCAGCCGTCTCCTGAACGCTTTTCAACATCGACGCTAACACTTCCCTTATCTCTGAAAAGATGTTTTCCTCCAAACGAAGTGCTTTTTCTTTGGCATTAATGACGTCGTCTTCCACATTTTTTAATTCTTCAGTAATAAATCGTTCGCAATTCGTCAATGTTTGCTTACGAATATAATCCGATGGCACTAAATCATAGTAGGAACGAGTGACCTCAAAATAATAACCGTACATTCGATTATTCCCAATTTTCAGTCCTTTGATGCTGGTTCGATTTCTTTCTCGTTCCAGAATTTGATTAAGCGTATCCTTTCCGCCATTTATCAGCGTACGATAACGATCCAGTTCCTCGTTAAAATGTGGCTTAATCACGCCACCATCTTTCATGGAAATTGGCGGTTCATCGACAATGGCATTTTCAATCAGTGTCGCAACACGTTTCAACGTAGAAATTTGTTGATTCAAAGTCGTGAGCAACTTTGAAGAAGAGAGCAGCTTCAGTTGCTCCTTCAGTGCCGGCAGCTGAAGTGCTGTGGCAGACAATGCCTTTAAATCACGAGGCGTTGCCTTTTGATAAATCACTCGTGTCATCAGCCGCTCTAGGTCATAGACACTATCTAAAATATCCCGTACTTCCATCAAGACAATGCTATTATCTACAAACGATCCTACTGCATCCAAACGTGCCATAATTTTCACCGGCTGCACCAATGGCTGCTCAATCCAAACTTTCAAAAGTCGCTTCCCCATAGCTGTTTTTGCATCATCTAAAAGCCAGTAAAGTGAACCTTTTCGCTCTTTATGACGCAGCATTTCAGTTAGTTCTAAATTCCGTCGTGCGCTAATATCCAATCCCATGACAGATGCGTTATCCACAATTTCTAATGAAACAAACCATGCAATGCTATTTTTTTGTGTCTCTCGAATATAATCCAACATAGCACTGACTGTTTTTTCCTCTGGTATTTTCGTAATACAAAGCATCTCTATAGAATCCACATGAAATTGTTCACAAATCATCTTCGTATCTGCTTCAAAGCAGCTATCCTCTCGTAGCGTGATGGTACACTGTAAGCGGATTTTTATAAAATCTATAATGCTTTTTCGCTCCATCGCTTTTTTATTTAATAACAATTCTGATGGCATATACCGGGAGAGCATATCTAAAATTTCGGTCGTTAAGTTGTCGCCCTCTTGAGACAGCGATGCCAGAATCATCTCACCGGTAGACAAATCAGAAAAGACCATTGCACTGCCCGCTTCGTCTTCATAAAGACAGCCGATAAAATTGTTAGCATCATCTTCCAACATTGTGCTGTCAATCAGTGTTCCAGGTGTTACAATTCGAACGACATCTCGATCGACCAATCCTTTGGAGGTGGCAGGATCAGATAATTGCTCACAGATAGCGATTTTATATCCCTTGTCCACCAGACGTTTTAAATAAATATCTACACTATGGTATGGCACGCCACACATGGGAGCACGTTCCTCCAAGCCACATTCCTTTCCGGTAAGGGTAAGCTCTAATTCTCGTGATACTAAAATCGCATCATCGAAAAACATTTCATAAAAATCGCCCAATCGGAAAAATAAAATGCAGTCGGGATTTTGTTCTTTTACCTCCACATACTGCCGCATACCTGGAGAAAGTTTTTCTTTTGAGATTTCTGACAGACACATAGGAAATCACCACCTTTTTTTCAAATCATATTATGCACAACCATGACAGCCACTGCAACCCGACTTCGCCGCCTTAGAACAGGTTTCAGGGACCTCACCAGAAATGCAGCGAGATAAAATCCCATAGACCATTTGTACCATTTCGTCCCACGCCAATTGTGCTGCTTCAAGTGTCATCATATGAGGATTTTCTCGAATTTCAGAATAGAGAATACTCGCTTTTGACTCTAATTCTGCTATTTTTTCTGCATTTTGTATTTCCGACAATCTCGATTTTTCTTGTTGATATTGCATCTGCACATATTGAAATGTCTGTAGCAGTTCTTGCAACACCACATCATTATCGCTTTCCTGCTTCGCTGTTATATATTTTTGATAGCGAACATCCGCCTGTAGCACCTGTCCCAGACTGCGCACTGCTTGTTCTACTGCATCGATTTTCTCGTTTTTCTCGTTCACATTTTCTCCTTTACTGAAGTTCTCCTTCAACAGCCCAATTATGAATTTTCGTAACCTTCACATCTACAAACGTGCCAATTAAAGATTCCTCCCCGGAAAACTCCACAATAATGAATGCCAAATCCTTACCAATAAGCCAGCCGTCTCGTTTGGATTTACCTTCTACCAAAACACGAAGTGTTCGTCCTAAAAAACGACGATAATGTTCTGTTGCTACTTCACGCTGTAAAAGAAGCAGTTGCTCCATTCGGTCATGTTTCTCTTTGGAAGAGATTTTGTCTTCCATTTCTGCTGCTTTTGTCCCTCGACGTTTCGAATAAATAAACGTATAAATATTATCATACTTCACACGACGTACCAAATCCAGCGTTCCTGCAAAATCTATTTCTGTTTCGTTGGGAAATCCCACAATCAAATCGGTCGTCAAAGAAAAATCCGAGTTACGAGAGCGAAGATAATCCACAATCTCCAAATATTTTTTCGTGGTATATTGTCGATTCATGCGACGCAACACATCATCGCTGCCACTCTGCACTGGAAGATGTAAATGCTTCCCAATTTTTTTTTCATTCAAGATGGTATCCAACAAATCTGGCGTTGCATCTTTCGGATGCGATGACAAAAAACGAATTACAAAATCACCGGGAATTTCGTCAATCTGCTGCAATAGCCAAGCGAATGTCACTGACGTATCCAGATCATTTCCATAGGAATTTACATTTTGTCCCAAAAGCATAATTTCTTTGTATCCATGCTGAATCAATTCACGCACTTCACGGATAATTTGATCCGGCTTTCGGCTACGTTCCCGACCACGTACATAAGGTACAATACAATAGGTACAAAAATTATTACAACCAAACATAACAGGAACAGACGCCTGAAAAGGATGCTCCCGTGACGGCGATAATCCTTCGTACATATCGTCATATTCGCCTATATCAAAAGCAAATTTTTCTCCTTGAAAATGCTCCAGCAACAGCTTCGGGAAACGAGAAAGCGATGCCGTTCCAAAGAGAATGTCCACATAAGGATAATGCGTACGGACAAATTCCGCTGTATGTGTTTCAGACGCCATGCAGCCACATAACACCAAAATCAAATTCGGATTTTCCCTTTTATAGCGTTTCACATTACCCAAAACACCATACAAGCGATCCTCTGCACTGCCACGGACAGCACAGGTATTAAATAAAATCAAATCCGCATCTTCATAGTGATTCGTTAACGTATATCCGATTTGCTGCAATACGCCACGAATCCGCTCTCCATCTGAAACATTCAGTTGACAACCAAAACTATGAACATAGGCGCAAGGCGTTGTACCTTGTGCAAACAGATAGCTTTGCAGCTGCGTTTGCAGCGATTCCGGTAGTACCATTTGCATATTTGAAATTTCCGTACTGGACAACCTAGACCAACCTTTCCTAAGGGGATTTCAAAAATCACGCAATAGCATCGACTTTGATACACACAGCTGTCATTCTTGCGTTATCTCAATTATTATACCATAGTTTTTCTCGAAATGCAAGAATTTTTTTCGTTTTTTTCTTTCTTCACGCACCGGTTCTATCCATGCACTTTTAATGTTCCTTGAAAAAATATTTTCGTTTCTTCTTCAGTCCCACATTTCCTTTTCAGAAAAATTCCCAAGGATTATCACGGGATTGACACAAGCAGCAGGTATACTGTAATCATAGATAGAATTGATATATGCGAAAGATATTTCAAAGTATATTTTTTCGAAAGCCGCATTTTGTAACAACAAAATGTGCAGCAAAGCTTCCCGTTTCTGTATAGAAACGGCCCAATAATTCCGTACAGCTCTCGTTCTGCGATAATTCCGGTCGTTATATCGTAGAAGATTGAGTACTGTGCGTTACCATATTCTTAACAGTGAATCGCATTGCTTTTATGCACAAAGCGACTCCAAAAAACCGATGGGTCTCCTCTCCTTTCCCATCGGTTTTTTGTATTGTGAAAAACTTTTTCCAAATTCAAATCCCTTGCAGCACTTCTTTGCCACAAGGGATTTTCTTTCCGTCATCACATTCCAGCGAAATATTTTTAAGAATCCTCTGCTAATAGATAAATACCTGGTAAATATTCCAGTGATAATGTGGTAAGTGTCTGGAATGTAATCATGTTGTTTTCGGTATCCCACTGAATTGCAGGAATTTCCGGAAACCATTGAAAGCCATCATTACAATAGTAGAGAACAACCAAATCTTCTTCCGATACACCAGATTCCTCCAAGGCAGTATCGTCATATTAAATGGTAAACCGTGGATTGGATACGTCATCGTCAAACTCAATATCCACCGGTGCACCCACTCGTATGGTATGATTTGTGGTCATCCAATCGATACCATAAACATTTCTCATAGTAGCCTTTGTTCGGATATCACCACTGCATTCCGCTTTAAACAGTCCACGAATGGTTTTAGGGGTATCTTTACTATACATATCCACTTCAATGACTTGTAAAATTTCGAAATTTTCGTGATTATTTGTATACTCCCAAGAAACAGAAGAAATCGGATATTCCTCTCTTGGCAATATCACTTGAATCAACAGAGGTGTTTGCACATCAGCGTAGGTTACACCTTCTTCATAAGTATCGCTATAATACAAATACAAGAGTTTGCCAGATGCACTTTCCTGTGCACCATCTAGTTGATATTGAATTTCTTCGCCACAGCTTTGATAAACCGCTGCCAATGCCAAGGTATTTTCCTCAAAAAACGCTTCGTCATACTTCGCCAAATAAGTTTCTATATCCGTTTCGCTTGCGAATTTCTCCAGATAAGATTGCAGATCATCCACCGATTTTGCCAATATTCTCGACGAAGAAGAAGGCATTGTAGACCAGTATTTCGGGTAAATAAATTGGTAAAAGCTAGTTGTTGCTTCAATGGCATCAATTGCGTAGACTGGCGTCGTTTCCGTGGAAGGAACTGCACCATTGTAATCCCAAACAACAGTATCAAAAGTGTACAATTCCTTTGGAACGATTGCTTGCATCAGATACAATGCATCATCATCATCATAAACAGGATTAGACGAATCCGTCCAATAAGGAATCGTCAGCGTATCACCATTATCACTCAGGTAAGGCTCGACAATTTCTACGGCACCGTCATAACTATAACTCATATTCAAAAGCAACACATTATTTTCAAAAAACGCTTCATCATAATAAGACGAGAATAAATATTCCGTAAATGCATATTTTTCAACAAAAGTATCATACAATTCATCAGTAGATGTTATGACAAATTCGCCAAAATTTGCGAATTCTGACAAATCCACACAGTCGCCGCCCATTGACAGTGCAAGATCTACGTAAAACTCCATGGATTCATAATCCACACGATAAGTGATCTCAGATTGCGTTTGTTGTGATACGCCCAACAGCGTTTGGCGAAGCAGTGCCAAATCAAATCCATTCACAATCTCATCGCCATTGCAGTCGGCCACTTGATTCTGTGTCAGAGTCATAGATAAATTCCCCAACAGATATTGTTGCAACATCGCAACATCTGTTTGATTCAACGTGCCATCTAGATTCACATCACCTGTCACAATATCTGTAGCACTTGCACCAGCATTTTCCATTTCCGTGTCTGCTTCAGCGATCACAGGCAGTGCTGAAGTCTGTGTCGCCACAGTTGCCGCCAGCACACAGCCGGCAAGACGCATACAAAGTTTTCTACTCTTCATAAAATCATCCTTTCTTGCGTTATCATTCAGTCACGTAAAGATATTTTCAAAATCCAGTCACATTGCACGCTTAGGCAGACAAATTGGAACAGAATCTGTGTGGTTTTGAATAATAGGTGCTGCCTTTCTGCCGAATTTGGAACAGAATACGACAGAACGTGTTGTCAATGATTACTAATTTCATAAAAATACCTTACCATTTTATTTTACAGTATTATTTTGATCCTTTCAAGGTTGATTTTGTTAATTTTTCCGTAATAATAATAATAATAATAATAATAATAATAATAATAATAATAATAATAATAATAAT
>JAJQEI010000016.1:82543-82718 GCA_021201755.1 Ruminococcus sp.
ATGAATTAATTTCTATTTTATTCCATTTTATATATAAAAATAAAAAAGCACAAATTCATAAAGAATAAGTGCTTTCAACAACATATCAAGTCGGCATCGACCAATTTTCCCACAGGGTCACCCCTGAAGTATCGTAGGCGCAAAAGAGCTTAACTGCTGTGTTCGGAATGGGAAC
>JAJQEI010000039.1 GCA_021201755.1 Ruminococcus sp.
TATTATAGACTCAGGGTATAATCGGATTCGGAGAAGATTCTCTCTGATTTTCTGTTTTTCCGCATTCGCAACATTTTCACCTCGCTACTCCTTTTGCTTTTCTCATAGATTTATCATACCATATTCTGCGTTATTTGTTTAGAACTACAGCACGCACGGCACAGCATTGACTTTTCGAAGGAAAAGGTGTAAAATAGAGATAAACGCATAGCTTGGAAAGTAAGGTTTGCTTCATTTTCAGCAGGGTATATGTTGAAGGATTATTGGAAAAGTCGGGAGGTTATTTGAAATGATACACACAGAATATGCTTTTGGTACGATTGAGATGGAATATAAAGATGATGTATTATATAGATTACGGTGTACGCCTGTTTCAAGAGAAATAACCCCGAAAATGGTTAGCAATCGCTCAGAATTCAGTGATATTGTGTATCGCCAGGCAGAAGAGTTTCTGACTGGGAGAAGAAGTGCTTTTGAAATTGCATATAGGTTTGAGGGAACAGACTTCCAAAAGAAAGTATGGACAGCACTTCTGAATATTTCCTACGGTGAAACAAGAACTTATAAGCAAATTGCCCATGTAATCGGTTGCCCAAATGCAAGCAGAGCGGTCGGTATGGCAAACAATAAAAATCCGCTGATGCTCGTTATTCCCTGTCACAGAGTCATCGGCGGCGATGGCAGTTTGGTGGGCTATGCAGGCGGACTTGAAATGAAAAAAGCGCTGCTTGCAACTGAACAACGCAGCGTGAAAAATAATCTATGAAGGAGAAAAAACAATGCAGGGAAAGAGCTCAAATGAATAGATTGTTAACGAATATAATTATTCATTCCTGCTGTAATTGGTATACAGCACGGTAATACTGGACGAGTCAATAGTGTGCGTAGCGCAGATTTTAGTCCTTGCTATTTACTCATGAAAAAATCCAAAAGATCATCGGAGTTGCTCCGAAATTTTTCCGTCCGTCTTATATAGCATTAAGTGATTGTCTCTATGAACAGGTCGAGCTTACCTTTATCTGTGGCAAAGGCGTCACGCCGAAGCCTTACAAAAAATAATTTACAGTGTGGTTAAGTAAATCTTTGCAAATAACATATTGGAGGATTAAACTATGCCAATAACCTACAACGAAAAAAAACGAAGCTTTAAGCTCACAGCAAACAACACCTGCTATATGCTGCAGGTTGTGTCATATGGCTATTTAGCGCATATCTACTTTGGTAAAAGCTTGCCGGATAATGATCTGACCTATCTTCTGCGTCTTGATGAGAATCCCTTTACTCCTAAAACGAATGATCATGACCGCACCTCATTCATGAATACACTTCCTATGGAGTATCCGGTATTTGGAATAGGCGATTATCGTAAGCATGCAATTAGCATTATGGATAAAAACGGTGCCTCAACCTGTGATCTGCGTTACAAGTCGCACAAGATATATAATGGAAAGCCGAAACTTGAGGGACTTCCGGCGACCTTTACGAACAGTGATAATGAAGCTCAAACACTTGAGGTCGTGATGGAGGATAAACCGGCAGGACTTGAGGTTACGCTAGTCTATACAGCCTTTGAAAAACTAGATGTAATTACCCGTTCAGTAAGGGTTAAGAATGCGGGTTCAGATAATGTTAAGCTTACACGCATATATTCAACCTGTGTCGAATTTAACGATGACAAGATGGATATGATCACACTAAATGGTTCGTGGGCAAGAGAGAGGGCTGTGGAAAGATGCAGACTTCATCGCGGTAAGCAGCTTGTAGACTCAATGCGTGGAGAGTCTTCTCATCAAAGTAATCCTTTTACTGCTCTTTGTACACATAATGCAGATGAAGACAGCGGCGAAGTTTATGGCTTTAACTTTGTATATTCGGGTAATTTTGTATCCGAGGCGGAGGTTACCCAGCACAAAAAGACACGTTATCTTATGGGCATAAACAGCTGTGACTTCGAATGACTGATAGAGCCTGATGAGTGCTTTACCGCACCTGAGGTTGTGATGGTCTATTCTGACAGCGGACTTGGTAAGATGTCACGCATTTTTCACGACCTTTACAGAAACAATCTGATCCGTGGCAAATACAAGGATAAGCACCGTCTGATTCTTATAAACAACTGGGAGGCTACATACTTTGATTTTAATGCTGAGAAACTTTACCAAATTGCAGAGCAGGCTTCAAAGCTTGGCATTGAGATGTTAGTTATGGATAATGGCTGGTTTGGTCACAGAAATGCTGACAACTCCTCTCTTGGAGACTGGTTTGTTAATGAGAATAAAATAAAGGAAGGCCTTAAAGCACTTGTTGAACGAGTAAATTCACTTGATATGAAGTTTGGTATTTGGTTTGAGCCGGAGATAATTTCTCCCGATTCTGAGCTGTACAGAGCGCATCCCGATTGGGCAATTCAAGTAAAGGGAAGAGAGCTAACACTTTGCCGTGCGCAGTATGTTCTTGATTATTCACGCAAGGATGTAAGAGATTACGTCTATGGCATGATGAAAAAGATTCTTGATAGCACAAATATCGAATATATAAAGTGAGATATGAATCGTCAGCTTACAGAAGTAGCTTTTAATGCACTTCCTCGTGAGCGTCAGCGTGAACTTTGGCACAGATATGTTCTGAGCGTATATGACCTGATGGACAGACTAACCACAGAGTATCCTCATATTCTTTTAGAAAATTGCTCAGGTGGTGGCGCACGCTTTGATCCCGGTATGCTTTACTTCTCACCTCAGATTTGGTGTTCAGATGATACCGATGCGATTGAGCGTCTAAAGATACAGTATGGAACATCCATGTGTTATCCCTGTTCGGCAATGGGTGCGCATGTTTCTTACAGTCCGAATCATACAGTAGGAAGAAGTACGCCATTCACCACAAGAGGACACGTTGCAATGGTTGGTACGTTTGGATATGAGCTTGACGTGACCAAAATTTCGCAGCAAGACAGAGATGCAATTCCCGCACAGATTGAGGAATTTAACAAGTACAACACACTTATACGCACAGGAGATCACTATCGTATTGGCAATATGTTCGAGGATAATATGTGGGATGCTTGGATGTTTGTAGCGAAGGATAAGAGTGAAGCACTCTTTGCGTTCGTCCAGGTAATAGGCAGACCTAACGAACGTTCACGCACGATAAAGCTAAAGGGTCTGCATCCCGATGCCTACTATTTTGAGGAAACTACTCCTGACAAAAAGTTATCAGGAGTGGCACTTATGCAGTGTAGTATAAACATCGGTGGTCTTTGGGGAGATTATCAGTCTAAGATTTTGCATTTTGTGAAGGAATAATTTGCTTTTCAGAGGCAGCCATGAAACTAAAAAATAATATCGCTGGGTATTACAGCAATAATATCAACATCGTCAACATGTGTTTTAGATGCTTATGGTTTCATGCTCCTCCTCCTTCGTAAGTTCCTGATACCTCCTCATCAACTCCGCCATGCATGCGCTTTCGCTATTGAGCTTGCCCCAGAAGCCATACACCTCCATGACGGCGCAGTCGTTCGCCTGATGGGCTTTGCGCAGCTCTGGCGGCATGGTGAGTTCATCGTAGAGGTCGGCGAGGGAGCTGTCAGGATAGTTCGCCCGAGCGTCAAGAATCGCCTGTGCGGTCTGTTCGATTTTGGCTTTTTGGGCGTCTGTGGGGGTGCACCATGGGAAGTTGTTGTAGATGATGGTGTTGGAATAACTGTAATCACTTTTCAAGCGCCCACAAACTGCTCTCGTCCATGCCATGTGGACATTAGAGGTGAGAACGCCGAAATGGTAGAGGGTGGCGTTTTGCACAATGAATAATTTATCTCCAGGTATTGTGTTGCTATCCAAATAACCTGTAGGTATATATTTTCTTTTTTCAGACGATACCTTTGGTATAGCAATAAACGTGTCTGGATTAATTTCTTCTCTAAATTTATATGGCGTTAAAGCCATTTTTCGTGTAGGCTCAAATGTGCTTTTTTCACGCATTTCTTTTACTTTTCGAATTCGTTCCATTACGTAAGGCATTGAATTTAATTCCTTTGGTGACGCATTCACAAGCCAAAGACAGTACCTTTTTTTGTTATTAATAAATTTATTCCCCATCATAAATCTTTTTATATATTTTTCTGCTTTAGGTTCTTTTGCTATGAAATCTTCGTACTCATCTTCCTCAATAATTAAATTTCCACCATCTGTAGGTTGATTTCCACGATAAACAGGAGGAACATTACAAATGGGTTTAGTACGTCTTTGTACAAATATATTTGGCGCAAAACTAAATCCTACAATCACGCAATGCACATGGGCTTTCAGACTTGCCTCGCTGTCCCAACGGAATATTCTGTGCGCAAAATCAATATGCACGCCGAAGCGTTCGAAAATCGGCTTCCAGACGAAAGAATATCCCACAAACGGCGGATTGCCCATAATATAGCTGAGCTTCTCCTTCGGCACAATACTTTCCCAATCCACTCGAAGGGCATTGCCCTCCACAATGGTGGCGTTGGTTTTTAATGGTAAAAATTCGATGTTGCTTTGAATAATCTCCTCGGTTTCGTGCATCATTTGACTTTCCGCAATCTAGAGGGCAGTTTTTGCCACCGTCACCGCAAAATCGTTGATTTCGATGCCGTAGAATTGGTTAATACTGATTTTGATGGGGTTAAATTCTCCCTCGCCACCGATGAGCATTTGACCGCCGTAAATCTCCCGTAACACATCATTTTCCAGTCGTCGCAGAGAAATATACGTTTCTGTCAAGAAGTTCCCCGAACCGCAAGCGGGGTCTATCTCCACCTCATCTTTGATACAATTTAACAAAACCCTTTAGGGTGTCACTT
>JAJQEI010000004.1:0-2925 GCA_021201755.1 Ruminococcus sp.
TTTTTTTTTTTTTTTTTTGAATATTATATGAATTCGGAAGCAATAAAAAAGCCATCCAAAAATTTTTTAGACAGCTTTTTCTATTATTCTATTCCTGATTATGTGATTATCCTCGCAAAAGATATTTGAAGCTTGCAGCATAGCCGGAAACTTCACTGGAGCTATCCGAACTGGACTCCTCCCCATAATCAAACAAGCCCTTTGAACCATAGAGTAGTAAGGTTACAATATAATTGACAACGCCAATTGCAATACCAATAATACCCAAAATCAAACCTGCTTTTGCTTTTCCATCTGCTGGAAATCCCAACGCTTGAGATTCTTTTACGGACATTCTGGACAGTACAATCGCAACAATGCCACAAACGACACCAATAATCGGACTGCATATTCCAATTAGGGAAATAATCCCTAACACGAGCGATGCCGTCGCTTTTCCACTTCCCGGATTCATACAAAAATCCTCCTCTCTCTTCACTCGTATTGCAACAAAATATCTGCATTACGGTACATTATATCACAGACATTCCGTAAATACATATTATTTATGAGAAAGTTTCGTAAATTTTTTACGTTCGAAAGGAGTGGCTTTTATGCAACAAACGATCCAAACATTAACACTGGAACAACTCGTTTCCATGCTGCCAAGGCGACAACGTGATGCGCAAAAAGGAAATTTTGGTCGTCTCCTCTGTATCACCGGCAGCCGCAATATGCCTGGTGCGTGTCTTCTATCCGCTATGGGTGCCATCCGCAGTGGTGCAGGGCTGGTTACCGTTGCAACGGCACCGGAAAACCCCATGCGTCTCGCAGCAGCAATTCCTGAGGTGATGTGGCTGTCACTGAAAACAGACGAGAATGGGTTTCTTTTAGACAAACCAAATCATGAAGCATTGCTGCCGCACCTAGAAAAATCAAGCGGTATTCTCCTCGGTTGTGGACTGGGTGTCACAAATGAAACACGCAAGCTCATCGACTGGATTATTTCGCAAACTGCCTCACAATCAAAACCTCTTCTCTTCGATGCAGATGGTCTAAACTGCATTGCTGATCGCATAGATATAGACAGACAGACAGGGACAGATTGGATTTTTACGCCCCATCCCGGCGAAATGGCAAGGCTCTGTGGCAAATCCATCGGTGAAATTCAGCACAGCCGCATCGAAACTGCACAACAATTCGTAACAGCACATCCGATCACGCTGGTACTCAAGGGAGCGGGAACGCTGGTTGCACAACCGAATCGTATGATACGCAATCCCACGGAGAATCCTGGCATGAGCCGTGGCGGCAGTGGCGACGTTCTGGCTGGCATGATTGCAGGTCTGATGGTACAGGGGAACATTTCGTCATGGAATGCCGCTTGTATGGGCGTCTATCTCCACGGATTGGCAGGCGATCTGGCAGCTGCGACACACTCCGAACAGGCGATGCTCCCCACGGATTTGTTGGCACAACTGCCGACGGCTTTTTTAAGGCTCGAGCATTTGCGTGACAAGAACTGACACCGTTTCCAAGCTGTTCCCTGTCCATTTCCAAGGAGGAACTGCTTATGAAATCAGGAACGGTTATCGTTGGTATCGTGCTTTTGGGAAATCTTGTGCTGCAAACCGGCTGTTCCGGCAGCAACGGTGAAACGAGCGCAGCACAAAGCCTTAGCGACAGCTTTACCGTAGAAATGACGATGATAATTGACGACCTAGAGGGTGCGGGCGAAATCACACGCTTCGGCGAGGGCGAATGGAGCGTTGATTTTACGGAACCATCGTCTTTGGCGGGAGTGGTGCTGGAATTTTCTGGCAGTGACATCACCGCTTCTTATCAGGGATTCGCCTTTTCCGTACCACAATCGGCAATGCCCACAAAATCGATGCTGCTCCACCTGATACAGGTGGTAGACACCTTGGCGCAACAAGAGAAAATCGATGGAAAAGCCGTGGACGATTATGTTGTCGTAGAGGGCGACTCGGAGGGAAACCCTTATACACTGACGCTAACACAAGACGGCGAACTGGTTGGATTCGAGATGGACAATATGGATGCTATTTTCAGCTTCTCGACATTTCAAACCGGTGTGGCAGAGCGTACAACAACGCCTGTCGCCACAGAAACCACTAATTCTACAAGCTAAAAAAACGCAGGGTATTCCAGATGGATTACCCTGCGTTTTTCTGTATCTACATCGATAATATCGCTTTTAAAATGCTGAGAATTTTCGAACCGTAGTTTGCGCCACTCGCCCAACCGTAACCGTTTGGATTCTCTTGTTGCCCGAGCCACTCCACGTAGGGAGCGCAGCCTCTCGTGACATAAGAGAAACGTGGATCTACCACATCCAGATTCAGCGCATCAGTAGAGGCATAGGCTTTCAGGTGCTGGATTTGCGCACGAATACCGAGTTGCGGCGTATCGAACGAGCAGCCTTTTGAGCCGTTATATGTAACGCCCAAACCGCAGAAATTGTTCTGGGATAATGTCACGGCAGAACCGGAAAAAGTAAAGTTTCCTGTTTCTAAACAAGACATGGCAAAAGCAATATCGCCACGGATACCCTCCGCTTCGCCCTCGCTGATGTAATAAGGAATCATATCCAAAACACTCTGCGCCACGTCTGGATTTACAGATAAAATATAGGCTTGCATCTGCTCGACAGTGGCACGTGCCGTCCCCATAATTGCCGTATAACCGGAATATACTGTCAAAACACCGTTGTTATCGGCAGTATAGGTTGTACCGTCAATTTCCACCTCGTCATTCACGAGTAGCACGCCGGTACTATAGAAATAATAGAGATTTCCACTGATGGTCTGACAGCCGGTCAACATAACGCCACTACTGTTAAAATAATACGTACTGCCACTGATGGTCTGGAATCCCGTTTGCATCACGCCACTACTGTTAAAATAATACGTACTGCCACTGATG
>JAJQEI010000004.1:3025-28245 GCA_021201755.1 Ruminococcus sp.
CTGCCACTGATGGTCTGGAATCCAGTTTGCATCATACCGCTGCTGCTAAAATAATACATACTGCCGTTAATCGTCTAGAAGCCTGTCTGCATCACACCACTGCTGTTGAAATAATACATACTGCCATTAATCGTCTGGAATCCCGTTTGCATTACACCGCTGCTATTGAAATAATACGTCGTTCCATCGATGGTTTGAAAACCCGTTCGCATCGCTCTGCTGCTGCTAAAATAATAGGTCTGATTATCGATGACGTACCAACCGGTGACCATGTGATAATTTTCATCAAAGTAATAAGTACTATTCTTGATTTGGAAGAATCCCGTAATCGGTGTGCCGTCTGTTTCATAGTAGGAGACACTGCCGTCGGATAGCGTACACAAACCCAATGCCTGCGTGCCGTCTTCACGGAGCAAATAAGTAATGCCGTTTTCGTCGGTAAATTCTCCCGTATATTTTCCGTTTTCTGCGTCGGCGTAGTAGCGATAGCCGTTCACTGCAATCCAGCCGGTTAAAATTTCGTGGGTGGCAGGGTCATAATACCGCCGCACGCCGTTCACAGTCCGCCAACCGGTTTTTAATTCGCCCTCGTAGTCAAACAAATACCACTGACCGTCAATTTCCTGTACGTCCACAACCGCTTCACCGTTAGTATCGTAATAACGCCATGTGCCGTCTGCGGAAACCCAACCGTAATCCGTGTCTAAGGTTGTGACGCCGGTGGCAGTTTCTACCGCCTCTTCGGCAAAAACAGCGTGAGACTGCGCCATACCACAGCACAGCATCAAAAACATCATAAGACAAAACAGAACGATTCCCACTGTACACTTTTGTTTTATTTGCATGGTAATTCTCCTTATAATGCGACACAGCACCTATCAAAAAGACAAGTGCTGTGTCGCATTTTATATAGGGGTAAAAATGAAAAAATGGAATTGTCTAAATTAAAACTTACTTCCGCTTTTTAATGGTCACAGCACCAATACCTAAAGCCGCTGCTGCGACTGCACTAAGCGCAATTGCGGCAATCCCGAAGTCACCGGTTTCAGATGTGATGTCGTTGTCGGAAGAAGATGAAGTCGATCCGCTGGAACTCGACTTATTCGAGGAGGATCCAGAAGAACTGGACGAACCGGAAGATGATGAAGAGCTGCTGCTGTCATCATCATCTTCATCATCTGAAGAAGAATCCGAAGAGCTGGACGAGCTTTCATCACTGTCGGAGATGCTTTCGTCCTCGCTTGTTTCGCCATCATCTGCCGAACCACCTGTAACTTCATCTAAGCCTAAAATGCTAAAAGTTGCGGTAATAGTAGAACTACCCTCAAATGTCATATCATCAAGCAGCTCTGTACGACTTGTACCTGTCCAATCATCATGCAAATAAATTCTTGCATAGCCTGCATCACCTTCATAATAGGCTAAATCGTAATTTGTTGAATCTGGTGAAATTGACACACTTGAACCATTTACTTCTAATGAATCTAACGAAATAGACAAATTTGGAAATGTATCTGTTGTTACATTTTCTGTTGTACCTGAGGGCACAACAGCGATCATTAAGAACCAATTATCACCAGTGTCTGTGCCGTCCTCACCAATCAACCAATTCACAACATAAGTACCATCACCAGTAACTGATGTAACTTCTACACCAGTACTAGTTGAACTAGAATTGTTTGGTCCCCAATAGGATTCCGTGCCAAAGCCACCCTCAAAATACGCTTGTGCAACTTCCGAAGCCGCACTAGCTTTCATTCCTGTACCCATCATTGCTACAGAAAGTCCTGCAACCGCAGCAGCTGCAACGACTGCCGTAATTTTCTTTAAAGTCTTCATTATAATCTCCTCCTAAAATTCTGTCGCAGTTTAAAATTGTATTATGGAAATCCTATAAAATTATATACTGCGCTTATCATTTAAAAATTATTATATCACAGTTTTTCGCTTTTGTCTATATGCAAAATGCCCAAATCTGAGTTTTTTTTTCGGTGATTTCGACGAACTTTCTACAAGGTTTTCGCTGCTTTTCCCAGCGTATCCAAAACTTCACCCAAAAGTTCCACAGGAATTTCCTTTTCTAGGCGTACGCTAAGATTTGGCTTTCCCACACTGCCGAATGCCACTCTGTCCCGATAGCGACGTGATAGCGCACCGATCATTTCCGGCGTCGGATAAGACAAGTAGAAAATCATCATGTTCCCTCGCTGGCTCACCTCTGTAATGCCAAGCTGCGCCGCACGGTTGCGCAGCCGTGAAACGGTAATCAGTCCCAAAACTTCTTTTGGCGGTTCGCCGTAGCGGTCAATCAGTTCATCAATCAGGTCGGTTTCGTCCGCATCCGTTTTCACAGCGACAATTTTTCGATAAATGTCCAGACGCTGGCTCAGGCTCTCGATATAACGTTCCGAAATGTGGGCGTCCATTTGAATATCGACGGTACACTCTGCCGTCTTTTGTATCGGTTCTCCCTTTGCCTCCGCAACCGCTTCGTTTAAAATCTGGAGGTACATTTCATATCCTACTGACTCCATGTGACCGTGCTGACTGCCGCCCAGAATACTGCCAGCACCACGAATTTCTAAGTCACGCATGGCGATGTGAAAACCGCTGCCAAACTGCGTAAACTCCCGCATTGCCGCCAGACGCTTGGCGGATTCCTCCCGCAAAACCTTATCTCGCTGAAATGTGAAATAGGCGTATGCACGGCGGTTGGAACGTCCCACACGGCCTCGCAGCTGATACATCTGGCTGAGTCCAAAACGGTCGGCATTTTCTACAATGAGTGTGTTTACATTGGGAATGTCCACACCAGTTTCGATAATCGTCGTACACACGAGAACGTCCGCTTCGTGTTCCATTAGCTGCTGCCATATTTTAGACATTTGTACCTCGGTCATTCTCCCATGCGCTGCCAAAATCCGTGCCTCGGGGAGCTGCTTTTGCAGCCGATTCACCACAAAGTCGATGGTTTCCACACGGTTATGGATGTAGTACACCTGACCGCCACGCTTTAGCTCTCGCCGAATCGCCTGTATCATCATCGGTTCATTGTATTCCATGACATAGGTCTGCACCGGATAGCGATCTTCCGGCGGCTGAGAAATCACGGACATATCCCGAATGCCGCTCATCGCCATATTCAGCGTACGGGGAATGGGCGTAGCGGACAGGGTCAGCATATCCACGCCTGCGAACATCTCCTTGAATTTTTCTTTGTGTGCTACGCCAAAACGCTGCTCCTCGTCCACGATCGCAAGTCCCAGCGCATGAAATTCGATGTCTTTCTGTACAAGGCGATGTGTGCCAATGACAATATCCACTTTTCCACTTTTTAAGTCTCGAACAATTTCTTTTTGCCGCTTTGCCGACACAAAACGAGACAGCATCTCCACGGTTACGGGAAAGTGTTCAAAGCGGCGCAGTGCCATTTGATAGTGCTGCATGGCAAGAACGGTCGTGGGTACTAAAATGGCGCACTGTTTCCCACTCATGACGCACTTCATCGCCGCACGCAGTGCCACTTCGGTTTTTCCGAATCCCACGTCGCCGCAGAGCAAGCGATCCATCGGGCGAGGGAGTTCCATATCTCGTTTGATTTCCTCGGTACAAATCAGCTGATCCTCTGTCTCCAAATAAGGAAAACGTTCTTCAAATTCATACTGGATTTCGTCGTCCGAATAGAACGCAAAACCTTTTGTTTTTTCTCGCTTGGCATAGAGCTTGATCAGTTGATCTGCGAGATTCTTGGCTGCCTTTCGGACATTTTTTCGGGTTTTTTGCCACTCCGGCGAAGACAGGCGATTGAGTCTGACGCCGCTATCATCTCTTGCACCAATATATTTCGACACCAAATCCAGCTGTGTCACAGGAACATAGAGGTTTTCCTTTCCGGCATACTGAATTGTGATATAGTCCTTCGTCACGCCCTCTAATTCCAGCTTACGGATGCCTTGGAATCTACCGATTCCGTGGAGAGCGTGTACCACCAAATCGCCGGACTGAATGTCTGACAGTGCATGAATTTCTTCTCCCTGTCTGCGAGAACGCCTTTTTTTAGAACTGCGCTGGGTTTTCGTCTGAGTAATCAACGCCGTTTTGATTTCCGGATAAGAAAAACCGCCGAAAAGACTGCCGCTGCGCAGATAGACCGTTCCCTTTTCCCACTGGCTATCTGGTGCTGCAATTTTGCACGAAAACCCACTCTCGCTTAAATCCTTTTGTAAAATAGGCAAAGTCTTTTCGCTGCCTGCACAGAGCATAGTACAGTATCCACCGGCAGCGTATTCTTTTAAATCCTCGGCAAGTCCACGCAATTCCCCACCCCACGGTGCATTTTGCATCGCATCCACATGGATGAGCTTTTGAAAAGCGATATGTTCACCGTTTTGAAGAAAATTTGAAAGGTAAAGCTGAAATCGTCCTTTCAACGCTGCAGAAACAGTCGCTTGAGACTGATAATAGCCGTCTAGTCCTCGACAGAGGCTGCCGTCCTCCAGCAACAGCTTCACATCCTCCTGATATTGTGCCAACACCGTTCGCTGTGCATCCAGAATACCGCTGTACTCACAAAACACGACTGCACCAAAGGGATAATCGTAAACCATAGGCGGATTATCCACGGCATAAAGGGGTGCATATTTGCCCAAGTGGTTCGGAAATATGCCGCCGTCGATTTGCTCTGCATCTCGGTAAAGCTTTTCCCGTGCAAGGTCGGCGTGTTTCCCACGGAGATTTTTTCCATGCCGACGGATTTTTTTCGCCAAATCAGACGAATCATAGAGGAACTCCCGTGCCGGTGGAATCTCGATGGCATCTAGCGGCGTTGTACGCCGCTGGGTCTCCGGATCGAACAGATACAAGCTATCAACGGTATCGTCCCAAAGTTCCATACGAACCGGCGCAGTCATTTGCACCGGAAAAATATCCAGAATATCTCCCCGTACGGAAAATTGTCCTGCACCATCGACGCTGTCGCTGCGAACATAACCCATAGCAGCAAGCTTTTGCATCATCGCCTGTAGGTCTACCGTGTCATCACCGTGAATCTCTATGGTGTATGATTTCAACTCCGTCAGTGCAATCGTCGGCTGTAATAAGCTCTCCCCACTTGCGATTAAAATACGGCACTTTCCCTGTCGCAAGGCAGTCAGTGCTGCAAGGCGACTGTGTTCGTACGCCGTGGTAACGCCCTCCGTCGGGGTGAGTACCAATTCTTTTGCAGAAAAAATCCATGCCGTCGTCTCATCAGTCATAGTGTTTATATCGTCGCAAATGCGACGTGCCTCCGCTTCATCGGCTGTGACAACAAGAAACGGCTTACAATCTTCGCAAAACGCCGTCAGCAAATGTGCCTTATGCACACGAGAAACGCCAGTTAACGAAACCGGCGTTACACTGTCCTGCCACGCCTGTACAAGTTCCCGATAGGCAGACAGCTTGGAAAATGTATCCGGAAAAAAACGCATGAAATCCTCCTCTCTCCTTATTCGATGAAAACAAGAGGCAAGATTCGATTTCCTACCTCTTATTCTGATATGTTCGGTCATCACTGCATCATTCTAATATGCGTCAAAGCATCTTATAAGAGTACAGTGATTCTATTCCTAATTAAACCGGTTCATCGCTTCGCTGCCATTACCCTGTACAATAAGCTTTGCTGCTTCGGCAGCATTCGGCAAAATCGCCTGTATAGCTTCTCGTTCCGCCAAGCTGAATTTCGACAACACCCACTCCGCCAAATCATATTGCGAGTTAGGCTTTTGCCCTACGCCCAAGCGCACTCGTGGAAAATCCTCCGTCCCAAGGAATGCAATGATACTCTTCATGCCGTTATGCCCGCCGGCACTACCCTTCAGGCGGATTCGCATTTTCCCCGGCTGCAAGGTAATATCATCATAAAACACCAAAACTTGTTCCGGCGGAATTTTATAAAACTGTACCGCTTTCGCCACCGCTTCCCCACTATTGTTCATATAGGTGGTCGGTTTCATCAGCAAACAGCGATTTTCACCCAGCATCACTTCTCCACAGCTTGCTCGAAATTGCATCTTCGTCAGCTGTACGCCACTTTGTTGCGCCAGTTCGTCCACCGCCCAGAAGCCAGTGTTGTGCCGTGTCCCCTCATATTCTAATCCGGGATTTCCAAGACCAGCAATAACCCAAGAGATTTTTCCGTGCAAGCGATCACTTGAGCCGGACTCAATCTTGCGAAAAATGTCCATAATATCCATGGTTATTCATCGTCCCCAGGGAACAATCGATTGCGGAGTTTCTTTTTGCTATAGTCCTCTTTTAGTTTCAAATCCGCTCTCTCCACTGCCAAGGCATATTCCGGCACGTCTTTCGTCACAGTTGAACCAGCTGCCGTATACGCACCTTTTCCCAGCTTCACTGGTGCAATCAAATTCGTATTACAACCGATAAAGCAGCCGTCGCCGATTTCGCAGCGGTTTTTCACCATGCCATCATAGTTAACCGTCACTGTACCACAGCCAAAGTTGACTTTCTTCCCCACATCGCTATCCCCTACGTAGGTAAGGTGTGCAATTGCCGTCTGTTCGCCTACGGTGGAATTCTTCACTTCTACGAAATCGCCAATCTTGACACCATTCTTCAAATGTGTGCCAGGACGGAGATGCACAAACGGTCCCGCCTTAACTGCGTCTTCCACAACAGCATCGTATGCTTGTACGGAATTCAAGGTGACATGATCACCAATGGTGCAATTTTCCAGAATACAATTCGGTCCAATGGTACAATGATTACCAATTTTGGTTTTCCCACGGAGAATGGTTCCCGGCAGGATTGTCGTTTCTGCGCCAATTTCTACCTTGTTGCCAATGATAACGCCGTCCGTACAAACAAAGCTGATGCCATTGTCCATATGCCATTCCAGTACACGCTGCCGTGCCACTTCATTCAAATGTAACAAGTCCTTTCGGGTATTTGCGCCCAAGACCACATCTGGATTTTCTGCACGATATGCTCCGGCTGTCCAGCCTTTCTCCAACGCTAGTCCAACCGTATCCGTCAGATAATATTCCCCCTGTGCATTCGACTGTGACAAACCACTGAGCAATTCCAACAATGCCTTCGTCTGAAACCAGTATGCGCCAGAATTCACTTCTCGTACCTTTCGCTGTGCTTCTGTTGCATCTTTTTCCTCCACAATTGCAGCAATGCCACTGCCACGGCGTAAGATTCTGCCGTATCCAGTAGGGTTATCTAAATCTGCCGTCACAACTGTCACAGCATTTTCCTGTTGGATGTGAAATTTCAACGCATTGGAAATGGTTTCGCTGTCCATAAACGGTGCATCACCACAAAGAACTAACGTGTTACCGTCGTCAAATTCCTTTAAGAATCCCTCCGCCTGCATCACTGCATGACCCGTGCCGAGCTGTTCCTCCTGCAATACCGTCCGGCAACGGTTACCCAAATAAATCTCGACCATTTTCGCCTTATAACCGGTTACCACGCAGATACGGCTAAGTCCAGTCGACTCACAAGCCCGAATGACCCAGCCGAGCATTGGCACGTCTAATACTGACAACATCGGCTTCGGAATTGCAACCTTCATTCGGTTGCCATGTCCGCCAGCTAAAATTACTACTTGATTCATCATGATTTTGTATCCTCCTGTATATGCTTCATTATAGGAAATGATAAATGATAATTGATGTTCGTTTCCGTTCGCACGCTATATTCTCACATCGTGTGAATTCTGTACATGAGTACACGTGGATTGACCGCATACCGACAAAGATGGCAATTTCACCTGCCACTTTTAGAGATAAATTTCAATCGTTTCGCTATCTCTATAGCAGCAGTTCTACACTCTTACGCAAGAAATGATACTTATTTTTATTATAGCAAATTTTTTGAAAAAAGAAAGTCTTTTTTCAAAATTTTTTTTCTATTGTGATTTTTGTACAAGTTACACAAAAAAAAAAGGACAATTTTTTTGAAAAAGTGTATAGTATTTTTTTGAGAAGTGTGGTATAATAGATTTAACCGGTTGAAAACGGAAAAAATGCTAAATTTTTCCTCCGTGTGCGTCATTTCTACCTGTCCCTTTTTTGAGGAAGAATGTCCTACGGAAACCGGAACATTCGCACTAATAATATTGGAGGTAGTTACCAATGGCAAACAAATGGGTTTATATGTTCAGTGAAGGCGACATGACCATGCGCAATCTCCTTGGCGGAAAGGGCGCAAACCTTGCCGAAATGACAAGCATCGGTCTTCCTGTACCCCAAGGCTTCACAATTACCACAGAAGCTTGTACACAGTATTACGAGGACGGTAAGAAAATTAACGACGAAATCATGGCACAAGCTATGGATGGCGTTAAGAAGATGGAAGAGCTGAACGGCAAGAAGTTCGGCGATTTAAAAAATCCGCTTCTCGTTTCCGTTCGTTCTGGCGCACGTGCTTCTATGCCGGGCATGATGGACACCATCTTAAACTTAGGTCTGAACGACGATGTTGTTGCTGCTATGATCAAGGGCAATCCGGATCCTGCTTTTGAACGTTTCGTATACGACTCCTACAGACGTTTCATTCAGATGTTCTCCGACGTTGTTATGGAAGTCAGCAAGAAATACTTTGAACAGCTCATCGACAAGATGAAAGAAGAAAAAGGCGTACAGTATGACGTTGACCTGACCGCCGAGGATCTCAAGACACTGGCAGAACAGTTCAAGGCAGAATATAAGAATCAGCTGGGCGAAGAATTCCCGTCTGATCCGGTAGAACAACTAAAGCTGGCAATCGAAGCCGTATTCCGCAGCTGGGATAACCCGAGAGCAAACGTATACCGCCGTGACAACGATATCCCGTATAGCTGGGGTACTGCTGTAAACGTTATGCCGATGGTATTCGGTAACCTAAACAATGAATCCGGTACAGGTGTTGCATTTACACGTGATCCGGCTACTGGCGAAAAGAAGCTAATGGGTGAATTCCTGATCAACGCACAGGGCGAGGACGTTGTTGCCGGTGTTCGTACGCCGATGCCAATCGCACAGATGCAAGAGGAATTCCCAGAAGCTTATGCAGAATTTATCCAAGTTTGCGATACGCTGGAAAATCACTATCACGATATGCAGGATATGGAATTCACCGTAGAAAACAAGAAGCTGTATATGCTCCAGTGCCGGAACGGAAAGAGAACTGCACAGGCTGCATTACAAATTGCCTGCGACTTAGTGGACGAGGGACATAAGACCGAAGAGGAAGCTGTCCTGATGATCGACCCGAGAAACTTAGATACCCTGCTGCACCCGCAGTTTGATGCAGCTGCACTGAAAGCAGCAACTCCACTGAGCAAGGGCTTGGGCGCATCGCCAGGTGCTGCTTGCGGAAAGGTTGTCTTCACCGCTAACGATGCAGAAGCTTGGAACGCAAAGGACGAAAAGGTTATTTTGGTTCGTCTGGAAACTTCTCCGGAAGATATCACCGGTATGAAAGCTTCTCAAGGTATCCTGACTGTTCGTGGCGGTATGACTTCTCACGCTGCCGTTGTTGCTCGTGGTATGGGTACTTGCTGTGTATCCGGCTGTGGCGATATTAAGATGGACGAAGAGAACAAGAAGTTCGAATTGGCTGGCAAGACATTCGCTGAAGGCGACTATATCTCTATCGATGGCTCTACTGGTAACATTTATGAAGGTATTATCCCAACTGTAGATGCTTCTATCGCTGGCACATTCGGCAGAGTTATGGGCTGGGCTGACAAGTACAGAACCATGAAGGTTCGTACGAATGCAGATACACCGGCAGACGCAAAGAAAGCTCGTGAACTGGGAGCAGAGGGCATTGGTCTTTGCCGTACGGAGCATATGTTCTTCGATCCGGAGAGAATCGCTGCATTCCGTGAGATGATTTGTTCTGATACGGTAGAGCAGAGAGAAGCTGCACTGGCAAAGATTGAACCAATGCAGCAGAGCGACTTTGAAGCATTGTATGAAGCACTGGAAGGTAATCCGGTTACCATCCGTTTCTTGGATCCGCCGCTCCACGAATTCGTACCGACGGAAGAAGAGGATATCAAAAAGCTGGCTGACGCACAGGGCAAGAGCGTAGAAGACATCAAGGCAATTATCGCTTTGCTTCACGAGTTCAACCCGATGATGGGTCACCGTGGCTGCCGTCTGGCTGTTACCTATCCAGAAATCGCAAAGATGCAGACAAAGGCTGTCATCAAGGCTGCCATCAATGTAAAGGCAAAACACCCAGATTGGACTATAAAACCGGAAATCATGATTCCGCTGGTTGGCGACGTCAAGGAATTGAAGTTTGTTAAAAAAGTCGTTGTTGAAACTGCTGATGCAGAAATCGCAGCTGCTGGCAGCGATCTGACGTACGAGGTTGGTACCATGATCGAAATTCCGAGAGCCGCACTGACCGCAGACGAAATTGCAAAGGAAGCTGACTTCTTCTGCTTCGGCACAAACGATCTGACACAGATGACCTACGGCTTCTCTCGTGATGATGCGGGTAAGTTCTTAGGTGCATACTATGATGCGAAGATCTTCGAAAACGACCCGTTCGCAAAGCTGGATCAGACTGGCGTTGGCAAGCTGATGAAGATGGCAATCGATCTCGGCAAGCCAGAAAATCCGTCTCTCCACTGTGGTATCTGCGGCGAACACGGCGGCGATCCGTCCTCTGTTGAATTCTGCCACGAAATCGGTCTGGACTATGTTTCCTGCTCACCGTTCCGTGTGCCGATCGCAAGACTCGCTGCTGCACAGGCTGCAATTAAAAATAAGTAAAACACGCTTTCAAGACTTGCTGCATTGCGGACAAGCACACGGCAAGATTTTGAATGGATTCCCGAATTTTTAATATGAAAAACCCCACGTAATGCAGAAATGCAATGCGTGGGGTTTTTATTTGGAAACAAATAAAAGTGCGCCGCAAATTGCAGCGCACCCATTTTTTCAAAGTCAGTGCAAATCAATCCAGCACGCAGGTCTTACACCACGACCGCTGTGTACATTTCCGCCAAACGGATCAAACTCTCCGGTGGTGTTCACCGCAGCAGCACGGCATTGGGTACAACCAGGCGACCGCAGCCACCACCATCCCTTTACACTACGCTGTTGTGCGTCTATATACTTCATATCGTTCATGCCCAGTAAGAACAACTGATCCTCTGTATCGTTTCCACCATGTACGTTATACTCCACATTGTCCGGATTTTCCAGCGTGGTCACAGAAATACGATTGCGCTCCTCTTCGGAAAATGCCTCGTTGAGAAACGACTTATTCAACCACTTCCGCAGCGAACACGTCTCCCACGTCACATCCTCTCTCGCAATATGATAGGGCTTACTAGAGAGGATTTCACAGCTAATCAGGAACATTTTATTATCCATAATCTCTAGTACGAGCCAGTCGATTGCCTTTCCATGATAGCTTCCAAAAGTAATGATATCGCCCTCTTGTATCGCACCAGTCATACGTGTGATTTCAAAGACGTTTTTCATTGCAAGTTCTTTTTCTTCTTGAATATGCCGCAGTTCTTTCAGCATCACTGCTTCAAATTCCTGTCGTTCTTTATTTTGTCGCTTACGTTCTTCCTCTTCCAGTCGATCCACCTCTGCTTGCAGCGTTTCCCGCTTCTTTGCCAGCGTCGAAAATTCCACGTCGATATTTTTCAGAATTCCGTCCAGTTGGTCAATTTCACCTTGTAGCTTACGTTTTTTATCCTTGTCAAAAAATCCCAAAGCATCTCGATAATGCTCTAATAACGACACACGTCGCTTAATTTCCGATCGATTCTCCTCATAGCTGTTGATTTCTGTTATCTTGCTTTCGCAATCTGCAATTTCATCCGTGTGCTGTGCTGCGCTCGGTTGAAAATCATGAATTTTTTGATAAATATCGTCTTCTTTTTCTTCCAACCGTTTTTTCTCATCCATCCAATATTTCAAACGCTCTTCTGCATTCTGACTCTCCGGTGAAAATACAGTTGGCAACGATACTTCTACTGCCGAACGCATCACCGTTTGATCCGACACTGCTTTCATCTGACGGATTTCCCGAATCAAGTCGTTTATAAACCCCAACCTTGCCATATCCTGCGCTTGTAACTGCGCAAACGCTTCCGGCAAATCATAAGCGTTCATGTCTCGATAACAAGGAATGAGCTGCTTATTCTGATCCACTGCAGCAAGCTGTAGGAATCTGCTCCAATCGTTTTTCATCCAGACATCGTTAAAATTTTCCGGCTGTGTTCCCACAGCGAGAAATACCTTTGCACTTTGCAATGCACCATAAATATACGGTTCCGGCGACGAAAACGTTTTCCCCTCCAGCGTCAGCGGTGCATAAAACACTGTGAAATTTTCTTTTTGTAGTTGATGATAAATATCCCTCGCCAGTATGCTGTCCTCTGCGGGTGCTTTCGTAACACGATCTTCCGCCTTACAACAGAGGAAAACCTCATATTCCGGCTGCTGCTCCACAATGTCCAGTGCGTCCTGCTGCATATGCGCAAGCTGCATCGCCTTTTTCTCATATAGAGATCGTTGTGCTTCGTCGGCATATTTCAGTGCCGTGTGATATTTATCATTCGTCAAAATCGGCGCACGCTGGAAACGGTGGCAGACAACGAGTGTATTTTTTTCTGCATTTGGATCTTTTCGGTACTCCACTCCAAATTCACAGAGCAAAGAACCCCAATACGCCTCCGGATCGCTGCCATCAGATGTCATTAATTTTTCATAAATCTCTTGTGCCTTGTCAAATTCAAATTTTAAACGCAGATTGTTGGCACGATTGAATAGATTCGCCATCACTTCGCTGTCTGTTTTAGGCAGTGCCTGCACTGTTCTACAATGCACGCATTCGCAGACAGTCACGCCAGATGCAGCATCTAAATTTTCGCCGCATACTTTACAGGTTAAAATTGCCATTTTTGTCCCTCCTGGAATTTTTTGTCTTACATAATTGCTAAGAAATTACCAATTTCTCCTTATCGTCCGATTCTATGACAGTATTGTCATAGACTACATAATTATTTTACTACTTTCAAACTGAAATGTCAAGTTTTTTTGTGAAAAAAGTATATTTCGAAAGTAGAAAATTAGCTGTAGAAATTGTCAAATTTGCTGAAAATATTTTTTGAAAAAACACTTGCATTTTTTTTGAAAATGTGGTATAATAGAAAATATTCTAAAAGGAAAGGTCAGAATCTTTCGATTTTGCAATAACAACCATTCCGGAATATAGGTGTGCGGGTCCTGTGCGACAAAGCACCGTGAACCATGTCAGGCGGGGAACCGAGCAGCATTAAGCGGCTGTGATGTGTGTTGCAGGCAGCCCGTACACCTATGTTCCGGATTTTTTGTGAGGATTACGAAAGGGCGTGAGTGCTTTGTATCAGGCTTTATATCGTAAATGGCGTCCTCGTTCATTTGAGGATGTCATTTCGCAACCTCATGTTACGATTGCACTGCAAAACCAGCTGCGTGAACAAAAGACAGCACACGCTTATCTTTTCACCGGATCACGAGGAACAGGAAAAACAACCTGTGCCCGCATTTTAGCTAAGGCAGTAAACTGCCAGCATCCACAGGCAGACGGAAATCCCTGTCTCGCTTGTGAAAACTGTCTGGATGCTGAGCGTGGCGTCCTGAACGACATTGTAGAAATTGATGCTGCTTCTAACAACAGTGTCGAAAACATTCGAGATTTACGAGAAGGTACAGTCTATTTGCCCGAACGATGTCGTTATAAAGTATATATCATTGATGAGGTGCATATGTTATCCTCCAGTGCGTGGGGTGCATTGCTGAAAGTAATGGAAGAACCACCGGAATATGTGAAGTTTATTTTGGCAACCACAGAAGTACATAAAGTTCCGGCGACCATCATTTCTCGCTGTCAACGATATGACTTTCATCGCATTCGCACGGCAGATATTGCGGTACGTCTCACAGAAATTGCAAAGGCGGAACAGTTTTCTTTAACACCAGAGGCTGCACAGTTGATTGCACACCTTTCTGATGGCGGTATGCGTGACGCACTGTCACTATTAGACCAGTGCGCATCTGTAGGCGAGGAAATCACAGCATCTTCCGTCACACAAACTGCCGGCGTTGCCGGACGGGACAGCGTGTTCACCATCATTGAAGCGATACAATCCAAAGACGGTGCAAGAGCCTTGGCGGAAACTGGCACGCTTTACGACCAATCAAAAGATATGGTTCGATTGTGTGACGAACTTTTGGAACAGCTGCGAAATATGATGCTATTGAAAGTACAAATGGGACAAGCAGAATTGCTGACCTGTTTGCCGGACGAGGTTCCGAAACTACAGGAACTTTCATCCAAATCAACACTAAATGATATTTTGTCGCAAATTTCTACGCTGCAAGATTGCCGAGAGCAAATGCAGCACGGCATTGGAAAGCGTGTAGAATTGGAAATGACGCTGTTACAACTGACGATGCCAAATTATATTACACAGCCTGTCCCGCAGCTAACACCTTCTCAAAGTCCGCCACAGCCAAACGACACCGCCGGTGCAGCACCGACTGCTGATGGCGAAAAGACGAAGCCATTGCGTGCATCAGACTTTACACCGGTGCAAAACTGGCTGGAAATTTTGGAGGCGTACCAAAAGGTCAATCCCGGCGTGTCAGGAAGTCTGGCGGAATCAAGCGCATTTACTGCTGGAAATACCATGTTGATTGTAGCGAAAAATCGATTTTTCTTGACGCTGCTCAAGAACAAGGAAAATGCTCTATCGCTGCGTGAAACGGTAAAGCAATTCCTCGGCGTGGATTATAACATTCGTGCCAAATGCAGCGAACCGGAACAATCAAGCGGTTCAAAAGCACAATCCCTAGTGGAAAAGGCACAGGCGATGCATTTGGATACAGAGGTAGAATAGGCACCCGAAATTATACCGAAATCGACTTTGTGAGAATTTTCTCGAAATCAAAGTGATAATAAAGAAATGAAATAACGAAAGGAAGTTTTTTCTCATGAAAGCAAGACTATCAAAACAGAATCAAGGCGGTGCACAAAATATGAACGCTATGATTCGACAGGCACAGAAGATGCAGGATGATATTTCCGCATTACAGGAGGATATTGAGGCACGTTCCTTTACTGCAACCTCCGGTGGCGGCGCAGTAAGCGTTACCGTCAGCGGAAAGAAAACCATCGAGAGCTTGGAAATCAAGCCGGAAGTGGTAGATCCGGAAGACATCGAAATGCTTCAGGATTTGATTATTAGTGCAGTAAACGAGGCAATTGGTCAGGTGGAGGATGTCACAGAAACGGAAATGAGCAAAGTGACCGGCGGCGTTTCCTTATCGGGACTGTTTTAAGGGCATATGGCTGGATATTATGCACTTCCATTGGAATTGCTGGCAGAGGAATTCGCAAGGCTGCCGGGTATTGGTATAAAAACGGCACATCGCTTGGCATATTCTGTGATTTCTCGTTCTGACGCCGAAGTACAGTCGTTTGTAGATGCGCTCCTTTCGGCAAAACGTGATATTCACTTTTGTTCATGTTGTCAGAACTTGACGGAGCTGGAGGTTTGTCCCATTTGCAGTGATGAAGAACGAGATCAGACTACCATCTGTGTGGTGGAAAGTCCAAAGGATGTTTCAGCACTGGAGCGTTCGGGAGAATATCACGGCGTCTACCACGTCCTGCACGGACTGATTTCTCCAATTGATGGCGTCACGCCAGAAAATCTACACATTCGAGAACTGCTTTCACGGATTTCAAAAGGCAGCATACAGGAAGTGATTATGGCAACAAACCCTACTGTAGAGGGCGATGCTACGGCGATGTACTTAGCACAGCTTCTGGAGCCACTGGGCGTAAAGGTGACTCGTCTCGCCTTTGGTTTACCCGTGGGCGGAACGCTAGAATATGCGGATGAGGTAACGCTGTATAAAGCATTGGAAAATCGAACTATTTTACACTGATGCGATTTGAATAAAAAGGGCAGTCGATTCGTAGTTGAATCGGCTGCCCTTTTATATGCGTATATGCGATTTTCACATTTTTTCAAGACATGAAAACACCTGTCAAAGGAAACAAGACGGGCGTTTTCGTAAGGGGATTTTTATAAAAAAATTTTTTAAGAAAAAATATATATTATACCTGATGCAACCCCATCTGTCAAGAGAAAATTAAAAAGTTTACAAATCCGAAATAAAGTAAATACAATCGGGTGCAACATTTCGAGTAATTCCCCATATTCCCCTCAAATTAAGACGATTTGTCGTTCTTTTTGACAATTTCTGCGGTTTCTGGTGCAACGTGAATGTCCACTTGCGGATATGGAATAGAAATATCGTTCCGATCAAATGCCTTTTTCACGGTCTCCAACAGCCGATAGTGAATCGGCCAATAATTTTCACTTTTCGTCCATACTTGCATTTGTAGCGTAATAGCACTGTCTTCATATGCCGCCACATAAACTTTCGGTTCAGGATCGAGGAATGCCTCTGGCGTGGACTTGATTTCATCTAAGATAATTTCTCGTGCCTTATCGATATCATTTTCATAGGCAATACCAAAGGAAAGATCCACACGCCGTATATCTTTTGTGGTGTAGTTGATAATTTTTTCACTGGATATGACACCGTTTGGTATGTAAACCGTGGTATTATCCGCCGTGACCATTCGAGTATAAAGAATGCTAATAGATTCCACTTTCCCTACAGTACCGTTCACTTCAATGGTATCGCCCTCCTTCAGCGGTTTGGAAAACAGGACAATAAATCCGCCTGCGAGATTCGATAGACTGTCTTTGAGTGCTAGGCTGATGGCAACTCCCATAGAAGCAATGACTGCAACAATAGAGTCCATAGGAACGTCCAATAGAGATAGTACAATCACAGACAGAAGCACGTAGAGGGCAATTTTGATGATGGAGCAAATAAAGCTTGCCATGATGCCATCCATATTAGACTTGTCCAGAGTACGCCTTACAATTCGCATCAACTGTTTGATGAAGAACATCCCCACCAAGAAAAAGGCAAGTGCAAAGAGAATAGAGGGAAGTACAGATACAATTGACTGAAAGATACTAGAGAGAATCGTTGTCGTTTGTTCCACCTCACTGCTGACAGTCTCCACAACGTTTTGCACACCGGTGGCAACGTCTACATTCTCTTCGACAGAAGTCGTCAAAATAAGAGAAGAGAAATAATGATACATAAAAAACTCCTTTCGATAAGTTCTATGAAGCATTATAACAGAATTAAAAGAAAAAATCAACAGTCTAAAATTATACTATTTCGATGAAGCCGAAATTTATCAGCAAAAATACCCATGCATGAAATCACACACAGGTATTTTTGTCTATATATGGAATGTTGCTGTCAAAAAAGAATTAATCCACATAGGGCAGTGCATCAATCAACTGCACCAAAAAGCGCAATATAATTAGTGCATCGCTGCTATCCACGCCATTGATCAGATCCACGTCTGCGTTCGCTTTCGCTTCCGCATTCAACTCAACATTTTCGGCATTTGCCTTACTTAGCAGCACAATATCCGCCAAGGTGACAGTACCGTCTAAATTGACGTCACCATACATACTCGCACCATTGCCATCAGAACTACTCGTGGTAGAAGCTTCTGTCTCCGTACCACTTTCCGACGTAGTCATGGTCGTAGTAGTCGTCGTCTCTGTAGACTCTGTTGTCGTTTCGTCTGTGCCAGTAGTTTCTGATGTTGTCATCGTTTGATCGATAGACGATGTGGTTGTTATTGTCGTCGTGATTGTCGTCGTTGTCGTTGTGGTTGTCGTTGTAGAAGTAGTCGTCGTCGTTGTGGAAGTTGCAGGAGTCGGATCTTCACTGCCGGAAGATGTTCCCACAACAATACCGCATCCAACGGTAGACATATATACTTTGCCGAATGTGGTCATATCGCCAACCAAGAAGTTGCCGTTGCCTGTACCACCATAAAGATGGTTTTCGTTGATGAGCAGCCATGTTTCACCGCAATCGGTAGAACGATAGATGCCTTCTGGATCGGACGAAGTTGGTCTTCCATACATATAAAGTGCGTTTGGATCGCCCTCGTTTTCACCAATACCATAGCCCATCGTCTTACAATAATAAACACTGTCCATCTTTGTGACTGTTTGTCCATAATCTGTGACAAGATATGCACCGTACCAGCCGGCAGCAATAGCAATTGTTCCCTCGTCTAGATACGCAATCCGATAAGCACTGTCGCATTCGTCATACTGACAAATGGTCTGTGCCGTAAAGGTCTCACCGTAATCATCACTGACCATCAAAAGATAACGTGCATCTGAAATGTCAGCAGAAAATTTACTATAAAAATAGTAAGCATTATAATAATAGCCATAAGCATAAACATATTGCAGATTTTCCGCATCCGACGTCACCCAAAGGTCGCTGCTGGGACTATCCCCGCTA
This sequence comes from Ruminococcus sp., assembly GCA_021201755.1. Lineage (GTDB taxonomy): Bacteria > Bacillota > Clostridia > Oscillospirales > Ruminococcaceae > Ruminococcus_C. Next base: position 21,466 of record JAJQEI010000004.1, read on the forward strand.
ATGGTCGAGGTATTCCACGTAGCACCGAAGTCATCTGTGTAAGAAATCTTGCCACTGGCAGACATATAAATCCGATAGGAACCATCTTCAAGTTCGTTAATTGCCGCAGTCGCAGCAGAAAGTCCGCCGGAAAGCTGTGTCCAAGTTGAACCAGCATCGGTAGAGTAGAATGCACCGCTTCCACTTTCAGAACAGCGCACCATAATATCCGAATTCGTAGGGCAATAAGCAATTGCTCCAGTTGAAGAATTTTCCGCAATGGTGTCCATCGTAGGACTATATTGAATAGCATCGCCGTCTGTCGTGTGAATAAAGCCATCATAGTCGCCGATAGCAGAATAGCTGTTGCCATTAGTAGAACTGGTGAAATCGAGACAAACGACTTCTTCAATGCCATCCGCTGCGAAATAGGTTTCCGGAATATCCGCCCAGACATTATCGCAAGCAAACACGCCGTTACCGGAGGTAACAAACATTTTGCCGCTGTTGCGTGGATCGAATACCACTGCACCGCTCCAGTGAATCGCCTTGTTTTGAATCCAACTATGTCCGCCATCCTGGAGATATGCCGCCTCCAGCGGTCCACTCCAATAAGATTCGTTTCCTGCGGTCATACTCGTCCAGGTTTCACCGCCGTCCATCGATTTGAACAGTCGGTCGCCCCAACATACTGCATCATCATTCCAAGCGTCTGCATACCACAGTTGGGAGTACCAAACGCCACAGGTAGTCGCAATCAAATAGTCCGAATTGTTGGGATCGCTGAATACCGCACCAATACTATTGGAACACGGTGAAATATCTGTAACTTCGCCAGTTGTAGTGTTATACTTATATGTACCACCAGCACTACCGTCAAACGCTAATCCTGCAATATAAGAAATCAATAAGTTTCCGTCTGCATCTACGTTAATTCTCGAAGTATAATAAGATGTAGGCAAATCATCGCTCAGCACTTCAAAGTCGTCCGAGCCAACATCAGCCACAGCCATGTTACCGCTGCCGGTCATTGAGGTGCCTACATAGACTTTTCCGTCTACGATTGCAATACTGCTGACGCCGTTTTGGCTTCCATATTCCGCCGTGGTGTTGACTTTACAAATACGAGATTCCCAAGTAGGCCAATTGATGGACTCCGTAAAAAATCCCAAATCGCTATAGCCATCTACCGAAGTCCACGTATCGCCGCCGTCCTCACTCATAATCAATCCGGACGAGCCATACGCCGCATCACCGCCGCAATAAATAATATTCGGATTATCCGGATCAACAGCAATCGCTTCGCCGCACTGTCTGCCGTAACCGTTTCCGTGTACTTGAATCAAATCTGTAACTTCAATGATATCAAACGTTTCGCCAGCATCATAAGAGCGAAAAATCGCCGTACGTGCACCACTGAAATATGCACAGCCACAGAGTAAGTAAAGAATGTCGTCGTCATTTGGGTCAACACACATAGCATCGACACTGAGGTATCCCCGATCCTCCTCCGTGATAAAATCCAGAAGCTGTACCCACTCGCCTGTGTCATAATCATAGCGATACGCACCGCCTACATCCGTTCTGGCATACATCTGATCATCGCCGGTGATAATGCCGGAAACAAAACCACCGCCCGCAATATCCACCGTATCCCAATCATAAGATAATTCAATGGAGTCAACAGCATCGACTTCTATCGTTTGCACTGCACTGCCAACGCAGGCACCGGTTATGCCGAGTACAACTGCTGTCAGAACAGATAATATTCTATTTTTTTTACGCAAATAAAAGACCTCCTTTTTCAAGAGAAGCACAAATGAGACACTCTTTTGTTGTTTCATCTTTCTGATATGCTTTCTTACGCACTTCATTATTATTATATTTATTATAATACATTTTTTTCAATAAATCAAGAAGGAAATCCGTCCTCCATCAAATTTTGTGCAACTTCTCGAAAAAACACCCTGTTTTTTTGGCATAATGCACAAATAAGAAAAAATAGAATAGATTTTCACAAAAATATTTGGTGAAAATGTCACATGACAGGCAGAAAAAAGTGTGCTATAATATAGAAGATGTAACCACTTTGTAAGAAAATCGTTCTCAATTCAACGAAAAGATTACAATTTGGAGAAAAAGTCGGAAAACCTGTAGCCGATGAGACTACAGGAAAAACCAGAAGTAGAAAGGGTTTTTATATGGCACAACGACGTAGGAGAGAAAGCACTTGGCAGCGCTTCTCGAGAAATGGAGTTATTTTAATTGTATTGTATCTCTTATTTATTATATTAGGTTTTTCGGTGCGGCTGCTCTTTTTTAGCGAGGACAAAACCACCAGTATTGTACCTGATGATAATATTGCATCTGCGGAGGGAACGACTACAGGCAGTTCCACTACAACAGGTGCAACAACCGCAGGCGACAGTGAAGCAACGAATGAGAATATCCTAGAGTTGAAAGTGGAAAGTGATTTTTTGGCAATTCTGGAGGGAAATTCGGCAACTGTTTCTGTGAATATGTCTACAACAGGCACGGCAGATGCCTCAGACCTGACCTGGAGCAGTGATGACGAAAGCATCGCAACGGTAGATGCGTCCGGTGTGATCACCGGTGTGAAGAAAGGAACCTGTACGGTAACAGTTGCGGTAAAGGGCAATGCGTCTGTTTCTCATGATACTGCAGTTACGGTTCGTCACTTAGAAGAAGTAGACGGCTGCACGTATATCGACAGCATTTTAATCGTAAACAAAAGCTACTGTGTACCAGAGAGCTATGATCCAGGCTTATATGACGAAGTGGCAGAAGCATTTGAACAGATGAAAGCGGATGCCGCCGAAGAGGGACTGAACTTATACATTGGCTCCAGCTATCGGGATTATGCTTATCAGGTAGAAATCTATAACAACTACAGCGAGCTCTACGGCAGTGAAATGACAGATATGTTTTCTGCACATCCAGGTTATTCGGAACATCAGTCTGGCTATGTCATAGACTGTAACACCATCGACGACGCATTCGGCGATACCGATGAGGCAGTTTGGCTGGCGGAACATTGCGCAGAGTATGGTTTTATTATTCGCTATCTGGAAGGCAAAGAAGATATTACCGGCTATAAGTATGAACCGTGGCACATTCGCTATGTCGGCGTAGAAGTTGCAACGGAAATTACAGAACTCGGTCTCACACTGGAAGAATATTTAGGTGTCGATTCCGTTTATGCAGATTAATCGAAGATAAATTTTCTGTTTCCTATCAATCAAAAAAGTGTTCTTGTCCGTAAAGGATAAGAGCACTTTTTTTGGGAAAAATCAAAACACGAAAAAAATCAAATGAAAACCTTTCAAAAAGTTTGCAAAAAACTATTCCCAAAAATCGAAATATGTGATATAATAGTAGTGAACGGTTGGGCGAGCTTGATCAGGGAGCTTGTCTGACAGAAAAATCTTACATAAAAGAAGGTATCTTGTCATGGAAATCAAGAAACATTTGGCAACTACACTGAAGGAAAAGCCGCAGGACGAGAACAACCTAAGCTTTGGTCATATCTTTACAGACCATATGCTGGTTATGCCCTATGACAAGGGACAAGGTTGGCATGATCCAGAAATTATTCCTTTTGGTGATATTACAATCAGTCCGGCTGCGCAGTGCCTGCACTATGGACAGACCGTCTTTGAAGGTCTAAAAGCATATCGTCGTGCAGACGGCGGCGTTCAACTATTCCGACCGGAAGAAAATTTCCGCCGAATGAATCGCTCACACGAACGTATGGTCATTCCGCAGCTGCCAGAAGATGTTTGTTTGGAATGCTTGAAAGAATTGGTGTCTGTCGAAAAAGATTGGGTGCCCCACACAGACGGTGCATCTCTCTATATCCGTCCGTTTACCTTTGCCACTGATGCACATTTGGGCGTTCACCCGGGAAAGCACTATCTGTTCATGATTATCCTCTCTCCCTCCGGTCCATATTACACTTCTGGTCTGGATCCGGTAAATATCTACGTAGAAAACCAATACGTCCGCACAGTACGTGGTGGTACAGGATACGCAAAGACCGGCGGCAACTATGCGGCTTCTCTGCACAGTCAGGATGATGCTGAAAAACAAGGCTATTCCCAAGTGTTATGGCTGGACGGCGTGGAGCAGAAATATATCGAAGAAGTTGGTGCAATGAACATCTGCTTCGTCATCGATGGAGAAGTAGTAACACCGTCTTTGGAGACCGGCTCGATTTTGTCGGGTATCACACGAAAGTCGGCACTGGAGGTTTGCAAAAAGAAAGGCATTTCGGTTGTAGAACGCCGGATTACTATGCAGGAAATTGCAGATGCCTATGATGCAGGAAAGCTGACGGAGGTTTTTGGCACAGGTACTGCCGCAGTTATTTCGCCGGTAGGACACTTGAAGTGGGGCGAAAAAGTGATGATTATCAACAACAATAAAATCGGTCCGATTTCTCAGATGATTTATGATACGCTAACCGGTATACAATGGGGCAAAATTCCAGACGAATTCGGTTGGATTATACCGGTAGAATAATTTTATAAAACGCACATACAAAAGCTGCTGTATCTTTATCATATAAAAGGTACAATAGCTTTTTGATTGCAAGATGATTGAAAATGAAAATACCCATCTAAGGGAGCAGGTGGGTATTTTCGTAAGGGGATATATGAAAAAAATTTTTAAGAAAAAATATATATTATAGCTCATGCAACCCTACTTGTCAAGAGAAAAATAAAATGTTTACAAACCGGAAATAAAGAAAATACAATCGAGTGCAACATTTTATTGGATTCGGCAACACGACTAAATTTCCATGCTGTTTCTCTCTCGAATTTTGATAAAATGCCTATACATCAATATGCTTTTCCCCAATAAAGCATTTTTTTCGCTGGCTTACCGCAGCAAATGCATACGTCGGACAGCTGTTCTTGGACATCCGGAATACAACGAGAGCCAACGCTGGTCAGTTCCTTGACCTTATCTTCACAAGCTTCATCTCCACACCACATTGCTTTGACAAAACCGTCCCCTTTTTCTTCCAGTGTCTTTGTGATTTCGTCCAGGGTTGTACAAGAATAAGTATGTGCTTCTCGATTTTCCAGTGCCTTTTGGTACATATTATCCCGTACTTCTTGTAACATCATTTTGACTGCTTCTCCAAGAGAAGTGTCCAGCGGTACGATCCGCTTTTCGCCGCCAACTCGAGGGACAAGCACACACTGTCCATTTTCAATATCACGGGGACCGATTTCTACCCGAACCGGCACGCCTTTCATCTCATACTGTGCAAATTTCCATCCGGATGAATTATCGCTATCGTCCAGCTTGGCACGGATTCCGGCAGTTTCCAGTTGCTGCAACAGTTCTCGTGCCTTTTCCAAAACGCCAGGTTTGTGCTGCGCCGCAGGAACGATTACCGCCTGAATGGGTGCGACGTCTGGCGGCAGCACCAAACCGCTGTCGTCGCCGTGGGTCATGATAATGGCACCAATCAGCCGTATAGTAACACCCCAGCTGGTTTGATGGGGATATTGCTGTTGATTGTCCTTATCCGTATATGTAATATCGAACGCCTTTGCAAAACCATCGCCAAAATAGTGGGACGTTCCTGCTTGCAGTGCTTTTCCGTCGTGCATCAGTGCTTCAATACAATAAGTCGAAATAGCACCTGCAAACTTGTCACTATCGGTTTTCATCCCCTGAATCACAGGCATTGCCAAGGAATTTTCACAAAAATCTGCATAGATATGCAGCATTCGTTCGGTTTCTTCGATTGCCTCCTCGGCAGTCGCATGGATGGTGTGTCCCTCCTGCCAGAGAAATTCCCGAGAGCGAAGAAATGGACGAGTGGTTTTTTCCCAGCGCACCACGCTAACCCATTGATTGTATAATTTCGGCAAATCCCGATAGCTGTGGACGATGTCGGCATAGTGTTCACAGAACAGGGTTTCTGAGGTCGGACGTACGCAAAGTCGTTCCTCCAGCTTTTCGTTTCCGCCGTATGTCACCCAAGCTACCTCTGGAGCAAACCCCTCTACATGATCCTTTTCTTTTTGGAGCAAGCTCTCCGGAATAAACATAGGCATATTAACATTCTCGTGACCAGTTTCCTTGAACATCTTGTCCAGAATTCGTTGTATATTTTCCCAGATTGCGTAGCCGTAGGGGCGAATTACCATACAGCCTTTCACACTTGTATAGGAGATGAGTTCCGCTTTTTTCACAACATCTGTATACCATTTTGCGAAATCCTCATGCATTGAAGTGATTTCCGCCACTAGCTTTTGATTCTTTTTCGCCATAAAAATAGTACCTCCCTGTTTTCGCTTTTGTGGTATCTTCTTTAGTATATCATACCCTTTCAAAAAAATCAAGGGGCGAATGGAGATTTTACCGAATCATATGGTTCACCAAACAACTGAAAAAATTTTTTTCAAAAAAGCATTGACAAAGCTTTCGAAATGTGCTATACTAATAAAGTTGGTGAAACACGGCGAGGTGTAACTCAGCTTGGTAGAGTGCTTGCTTTGGGAGCAAGATGCCGCAGGTTCGAATCCTGTCACCTCGACCATAGAAATGGAAAACACGTAGAAGGTTGTCTTCTACGTGTTTTTTATGCAAATTCATTTGTGATAAACTTGTGATAAAATCGAGAGTGATTTTCATCAAACTTTCGTTTTTTTTTTTTTTTTTTTTATATAGAAGATATAATAAAATAAAAAGGGGAGCCCCAAAAAATACACAGGGAAAAAATTTAAAAAAAAAAAAGTTAAAAAAAAACGAATTAGTTAA
>JAJQEI010000010.1 GCA_021201755.1 Ruminococcus sp.
ACCGACCCATTTCAAAACAGGCGCAACCAGCTTGTTTTTCTTCATCAGTAGCACCTCCATTCTTCGCACACTTATACATTTTTATTATGGCATACAAGCCCTCAAAAAGCAATGGACAAACTGTGAATTTTTTGCAGAGTTTTGTATCAATTATGATGCATTCTTCCTCGCTGAGAATGCCCTTTTTTCGCATGGAGCGGAAGAAGTTGATGCTTGCATTGCAGTTCATTTTGAAAATCGAACTTGGATGTAGCATGCGTGAGAGCAGTATTTGCGTTTTGCGTTGCCATATGCCATGAACTCCTTTCCGCAGCATTTGCAGATAAAATTATAGTAAGCCTTCCGATGGACAGCGGACGGATGACTGTTCCACCATCCTGTCCGGCAGTCAGCATTGCAGAATTTTATCGGTTTTCTTCCCTTGATTTGCGTGAGTAGCTTACTACAGTTTAGGCAAATGTCCTTTTGGATATATCGTCTGCAAAAAGCGGATACCTGATCCTTGCGCAGTCCCAATGCATCCGCAATTGCAGCATAGCTTTGCCCTGCCACTCGGCGTGCCTTGATTTCTTCTTTTTCTGTGTGGGTCATAGGATTTTCTCCCTTCGTAGATTAAAATGAGAAGTTTTCCTCCATATATATACCGGAAAAAACAACCTGATTTGAGTGAGGAAAATGCCCCTTAGAGAAAATTTTTCTCCAAGGGTATGAATCGCTTCATAAGTTTATTTATTTTCTTGTGGTGCAAATTCTCCTTGCAATTCTTCTGAAAGTATGGTATACTAAAATTAGTAGAAATCCCGTGGAAAGCGAGGCAAGATCACATGAAGGAATTCAAACCAATCCCAATCGGTGTAGAGGATTTCAAGGAAATTATCGATAAAGGCAGCTATTATGTAGACAAAACAGGCATGATTCAAGAGTTATTGGATAACAATGCAAAGGTGAATTTGTTCACTCGTCCCAGACGTTTTGGGAAAACGCTCAACATGAGTATGCTCCAGCGATTCTTCGAAAAGACAGATGAGAATAACGCATATCTATTCGATGGTCTGAACATTTCTCAAGCCGGCGAGAAATATATGCAGCATCAAGGACAGTATCCGGTGATTTCGCTGTCGCTGAAGAGCATGAAACAGGGGAATTTTTCTGATTCTTTTCTTCTTTTCAAAAAAATAATTTCCGATGAGTTCAAAAATCATCAGAAAATTTTACCTTTTCTATCGGAAGAAGACAGATCAGACTATCAAGAAATTATGAGCAGAAAAGCAGATGATTCTCACTATTTGTATGCGATTCGTACTTTATCCGATTGCCTGTATGCTGCATATCAGAAGAAAGTCATTATTCTTATTGATGAATACGATGTACCACTCGAATCATCCCATTTTCGTGGATTCTATGACAAGATGGTAGATTTGATTCGCTCGGTCTTCGAAAGTGCATTAAAGACAAATCCATATTTAGAATTTGGTGTACTGACAGGTTGTTTGCGAGTCTCAAAAGAGAGCATTTTTACAGGGCTGAATAACCTAAACGTGTATACCGTTATAAATAATGATTTTTCTCATTGTTTTGGATTTACGCAGCAAGAAGTGGAGAAAATTGCAGATGATTTTGGCATACAAGCTAAATTACCGGAAATGAAGGAATGGTACGATGGATATCGTTTTGGAAAAACAGAGATTTACAATCCGTGGAGTATACTGAAATATGTGCAATCTGCTGTCAGTGATGAGGAGTGTCCATCGCAGTCCTACTGGAGCGACACCAGCTCTAACGACATTATCCATGAACTTGTCATAAATGGCAACGAAGAAACACACAGTCAAATCGAAGCACTCATGAATGGCGAGTCGCTATCGAAGCCAATTTACGAAGATATCACGTACCGTAATATCAACATCAATACAGATTATATCTGGAGCTTCCTCCTGTTCACGGGTTATCTAAAGCCGATTCGTTTGTTTAAGAAGAATATTCTAACCTATGCTGAACTTGTCATTCCAAATGTGGAGGTTCAGACCGTATATCAAACTACGATTATGCAGTGGTTTGATGAGAAAATCCGTACAAACGGCACAGACGATTTATTCAAGGCAATCATCGATGGAAACGCCGAAGGCTTCGAAGAAGAAGTAAATAATTGGCTAGATGAGTCCATCAGTTACCACGACAATTATGAAAGCTTTTACCATGGCTTTCTTGCAGGACTGCTTATGGGCAGACGCGGCTACCGTGTGGAATCTAATCGTGAAAACGGAAAAGGCAGAACAGATATCACAATTTGTGAGTACCGAAAAAGAACGTTTGCCGTGGTGATTGAAGTAAAAATTGCCAAGAGTTTTATGGATTTGGATAATGCCTGTAATATGGCAATGCAGCAAATCGAGGATAAATGCTATGTGTCGAATATGAAGCAGAACGGCTACAAAAAAGTGCTAAAATACGGCGTGGCATTTTGCAGCGAAAAGGTTTGTCGGGTGAAATTAGAAGAAGAATAAGTTCTATTCAAAAATCCCTTTCATCGGAAATTTTGCTCCGATGAAAGGGATTTGTCTGTCTACCCAAGTTTCTCATCAATACTTGCTATGTGTTCTAAAATCTGTTCCAATGTATTTGTTGAAGAATTGTTTTTAGTTGTCGAGAAATCGCTCACGGCATAATCCAAATCTACATTTCCCGAAATTCCATCCACGCTGCCGGTATTGCTGTATTGCCAAAGCTGATAGGTTCCGGCATAACTGCAAGCGGATACCCACTGTGCCACCCAGATTGCATATTTTGCTTTGGTTTCAGCAGAAAAATAGCTGTCAAGCATGGACTTGGACGAGTAAATCATGGCTGTGTAACCTGCATTCTCTAACACACTACAAAAAGCATTCGCAATCGTGTCAGCCACCTTTAAGCTGTTCGTTTCTTCGATATCATAGGCGATGGGATATTCGAGGGTTTTCTCAGAAAGTGCCGATAAGAAAATTATAAATTTTTTAGAAAGACTTCATATTATTTGTTGAATATCATTAAAAAAAGCCAGATAAAATTATCGTTAAGAAGCCAATGAACATACTAGATATTCCAAGATCTCGCGCTTTTTTATTTTCTCCACTGTTTTTTGACAAACACATGCCGATTATGCTAAGAATAATGGCGATAACGCTCATAATTATTGCGTTTGATGTGAATTTAACAAGTATAATAGATAGCAATGCACACAAAAAACCTAAAATTGTTAATATATTGTATGAAGCATTATGCGTATCTATCAAATCTCTTTCGCTGACTTGCTTTGCGTCTAAGTGACCAGTCATACGATTAAAGCCAACCTCTACGTAAACATTTTCTTGGACATTAATCGTTAAAGAATTGCTTCGAAAAGACGAAGTAAACTTAATATTATGTACGCCTGGATATACCGGGATTTGTACTGAATCACCTCTTTTTATTTCATATTGCATTGTTTGTTATGAAATTGTATCAACAATAACTATATGTAATGCTGGATTCATTAGATAAAATTGCTTTTGCATATGAATCGTAATTGTGAATGGTGCTTTTGATGTTGGTATATTTTCTTTTTCCGAAGAAGATATAGTTGATGTATATTCTTTTTGCAATTCAATTGAAGAATTCGTATTTACTGACATATTTTTCCTCCCTATCTTATAGAATTAAAAATCAGAAGAGTTCATCTAAGAGTACAGTGTAAAATGGTAAAAGAATTAAAAAAGATACTGCCCAAGTAATAAGTGCTGTGATTAGATAAACCTTACCAGCGTGTTTTCTTCCTTGACACATATCAACAATCCCCAAAATAATGCCTACAAGCGGAATCAATATGGACAGAAATACAAAACCACCATTTGCAGGGCTATTTTCCAATGATGTCGAATTATTCATCTGATTGTATCCGTTTTGTACACCGTTATATTCTCCCATTCCAGTTGCAAAACCACATTTTACACATATAGCTGCACCAGCTTCAATTTCTGCTCCACAATGCCGACAAAACATCTTCGGTCTTTGAAAATTGACATTTGGATTTGCAATGACATTATGGCGATATCCGCAATCGCACACATTTGACTCATCGGGATTCGCACTTTCACAATTTGGACAGATCTACATAATAACTCCATTTCCGAACAGCCATTTTCACGCCGTCCTCACAAAATTTTCCATATTCGCCGAATTTTCGTGCATCCTATACAATCTGCACAAATCCGACCGAATACAAGATTATTTTACACTATTAATGTGATAAAAAAAAACAGATGAAAATTAGGTAAAAATTGATTTCACCATCTTCCTGATAAGTAATTTTTAAGTAGTACCCCGACTTGGCTGTTTCTTCGTTAAAAATCACCTGACCCGTTGCAGCAATTCCTGCGGATGTCCAGATACCAATGGACACCCCGAACCGAGTTTGGATTCTGTTCGAGGTGAGGGGTGTGCAGTGCTT
>JAJQEI010000046.1 GCA_021201755.1 Ruminococcus sp.
GGAGAAAATCATGATGAAGAAAAAGATTTTGGCGGTGCTGACTTCAGTTAGATTATTGGCTTCAATGGTTGGTGGGTTGACAGGGTGTGGAGAAGCGTTTGGTGAAGGAACTGGTGCATACGATGCGCATGGTAAATCCTGAAAATACGGAGGTTATGCCAAATGTCTAAATGGTGGAGAAAAGGGACTTCCGTTCCAATTGAGAATCCCAACTTTTTGCAAATCCTACAGTTTTATTTGATTGAATGCCCAGTTTCAATACCTTCCGGAAAAGATTCGAACGGCAGGAGAAAAAAAGGCGTATTTCAGAACAAGGAAAAACATTTGAGCAAAAAGATTGGAAAGGAAGTAACTTAACTGCGTTATGGAATGTAATGAAGAAAGGGATTGCTCCTGATTTTGTTGTAGACCCTAAAAAAGAAAATAAAAGCGTGGAAGATAAAGTGGAAGATATTATACATACAAGCAGTCAAAAAGACGAACATTTTGAGCTGATATGCTTTAATGAAAATACGAACATAGGCGTAACAAGAAGTGTTTTTTACGCAATCCGCAATGCTCTTGCATATGGTTCGTTTTCTGTGAATAACAACAATGGTAAACCGGTTTACTATTTCCAGTCAGAGAGAAACGGAGAAATCCGTTCGCAAATTCGACTGAAGGAAAGCACCTTATTACAGTGGATTAAGTTTTTTAATATGCCTGTCAATGATGTTCGTGCATTAAATCAGTCCCAAAAAGGCAAGAAGAATAAAACTATTAAAAAAAGAAAGAAGGAAAATATATATGAATAATAATGTGATTTATCGAGCAAGATTTCAATCTTGTTTCAACAAATATTTGATTTGGATTGGTATAATATTTGCAATTTTGTTTCTTTTGGGAACCATACCTCATTCTACATATGACAGTTACTATAAAGGTAAATATATTGGCACATTTTATCATCCGAGAGTTGCATTTTTTGAGGTTGATGGCGGATGTGATTACGCTATACCTGCATTTTTCTATGGATTACTGTATAGTTTGCCTGCGATTATCTGTTGCTTATCTCCGATTATTTATTTTTATTTCATTAAATTCATCGCCTCACGCTGCTCCCTCTGTCTCGAAGAAGGGCAAATCAAAGGACAATTGAAAACTCTATTCGGCAAAAAGAGCTTACAGTTGCCCCTCGACCACTTGGATAACGTCATGGTTTCCCACGGACTGATGGATAAGCTTTATGGCGGCAAGACACTTCTCATCAGCTCCAACCGTGGTCTTATCAAATTCCACTACGTCCAAAACGCCGACGAATTTGCCCGAGTTGCCATGGAAAAAATCGAAGAGGTTAAGAAAAAGACCTTCCACAATCCTGCGCCTGCGCCAACAGCTGCACCTACACAGTCAACCGGAAACGATACCATGGAAAAGCTAAATTCCCTCAAGAAAATGCTAGAAAACGGCTTGATTACCCAAGAAGAATTTGAAGTCAAGCGAAAAGAATTGCTAGAAAAATTATAAACTGAAATTGTTCTACAATAATCCTTGCCCAAAATAATTGGACAGGGATTGTTATTTTCAGGAAAAGAGAATACCATCAATCTTCACCGTGACCTTCCCTACGTGATTGCGAAGCATGGTGGAAATCTCTGTAGCCAGACTTGTCAATAGGTCCAAAAAGGACTGTACCAGAATGGGCAGAACCGTTTCAATCATGGGCGGCAATAGCGTCCCCAGGGACTGAAACAGCGTAACAAAAATCTGATTGAACCCTTGTAAAAGATCCGGTAAGATTTCCGGCAGCTTCGATGTTATCGTTCCGGCGAGTTCAGAAACAAGTTCTCCCACATGCTACAAAGCAGCAGTTAAGCCACCTTCGTTGAAAACATTCACAATATCCGTCAGCGACTGCACGGCTGTATTTGCCGCAGGTGCAAGCTTTTCCCCAATGGAAATGGCAGCACCTTCTGCAGCGGAAGACAGCAATGTCACAGAGCCTTTTAGGTTATCCAGTTTGATTTCCGCCATCTCGGATGCTGCGCCACTGCAATTGTAGATACTGTCTGTCAGACTTTGATAATCCTCGTCTATTGCATTGATGATGGCAAGCATTCCTGCAAGGTTCTGCTTTCTGAAGATAGTAGCCGCACCCCAAGGGCACTTCCTCGCTGCGCTCACGGCGCATTTTTTAGCTGCTCTGCTTGTGTCAGTCCCTCTTCTGTTTGACTCAAATCGGCGATGATGTCATCATATTCGCACACATTGCCCTCGGCATCTACCAAGTCTACATTGACTGCTCCCATTGTACTCCGGAGAACGTCCATAATCTCCTGCAGAGATTTGTACGAACCATCTGCATTGGTGATTTCAATCCAAGGCTTTCCATCGCTGCTGCCTATGCCTCTGTCGGCTTTGACATATTGACCAGTGCGTTCTTGAGAGAATTTTCCGCCTGACTGCCTTTGATAACGGAGTTTGCCATAAGTCCCAATGCAATAGACAAGTCCTCCGCAGAAGCACCCAGTGTTCCTGCAATTGGCGCACAGTATTTGAAGCTTTCGCCCAAAGTTGATACATCTGTATTTGCTGAGGTAGCAGTTGCTGCAAGCACATCGGCATAGTGTGAGGCATTGGAAATTCCATCCGCATATTCACCATCGGCTGCAATACCAAGAGCTGTCATAGAATCAGTGACAATGTCGGAAACAGTCGCCAGGTCTTCACCGGACGCTGCCGCTAAATCCATAACTGCTGAGACACTGTTCAAAGTATCATCCACTGACCAGCCTGCCATTGCCATATATTACAGCGTTCAAATCCTATTGCTGCACGCCCCTCACCTCGAACAGAATCCAAACTCGGTTCGGGGTGTCCATCGCTTCCCCCACTTCGGTGGAAGTAAATGCCGTAGTAGAACCGAGTTCCTGTGCCTTTTCGGTCAGGCTATCCATTGCGGTGTCCAATTCTTCCGTGCTGTCACAAGAGCCGGACATCAAGGCTTTTACAGTCGACATCTGACTTTCAAAATCCGCATAGGTGGAAAGAGAAAAGGATGCCACTGCGGTTACAAGACCGGCAACTGCTGCGGTATATGCTTCAAATGCTTTGATGCCCACTTCTGCACTTTTGACCAGTCCCGTTCCAAGAGTGGAAGGATAGTTTGAAGAATCTACTTTCACTATCCGCTGCCTTATCTCCTGCTTCTTTGGCACTATTGCCTGCGGCATCCATGCTTTTGTCGAAACTGTCTGCTGCCGCAGTCGCTTTGTCCACTGCTTTTTCTTCCGATGCAATCTGACCGGATAGGGTTTTGATTTGCTGTTCCAGTGATTTGGCTTCGCTGGAGTTTTTTCTGTATTGTGCAGCAGCGTTTACGTATTCCTGCTTTAGCTTTGTCAAGTCCTGTTTTTGTGAGGACAGCTTTTGCGTCAAACTTTGCTCTGTTGTGGTCAGCTTCTTCGCTTCACTTTCCATACCGGATAGCTGTTTGGTACAGCTTTGATGCTCCGAAGAGAGTGTCTTTATTTTTGCTGCCAGACTTTGTGCCTGTGTCGAATTCTTCCCATATTGCAGACAAGCGTTCTGGTATTCCGTCGAAAGTTTTGAGAGTTCCGATTCTTGCTTGGAAATGGTATCTTTCAAAGATTCTAACGGCGTCTTTGCCTTTGTCGTTGCAGAGGTCATAGAAGAAGTAGCCGACTGCGCCTGTGACAGCTTCTGTTTGTTGTCGGAAAGTTCTGTGCTAAGTTTTGTATACTTTGCCGCCAAATCCTTTGCAGCGGTGGAATCTTTGCCCTGCGTTAAAACAAGGTCTGTGTATTCCTGTTCCAAAGCAGAAAGCTGCGATTCCTGGGATGCAATGGTACTTTTCAGTTTTGAGGAAGCGGAGTTTGACTCAGTTAGTTTCAAGTTATACTGTCCCATGGAAGTGGCGGTTGCCGCAATTTCACGTTCCAGTGCATCGAACTGCTGCTGTGAAATGTTCCCTTGTTCCAACTGTGTTTCCGCTTGCTGGGCTGCCGTTTTGAGAACCTCTAATTTATTGGAGGTTACACCCACGGCATCCGTCAAAAGCTTCTGCTTTTGTGTCAACAGTTCTGTATTCGTCGGATCGAGTTTTAGGAGTTTTTCTACATCCTTTAACTGCGTCTGGGTGCTTTGGATATTCGCATTCACATTTTTTAGCGCAGTTTGCAGTTTCGTGGTATCTCCGCCAATTTCGACTGTGATGCCTTTGATTCGGCTTGCCATGTGGTCAC
>JAJQEI010000043.1 GCA_021201755.1 Ruminococcus sp.
TGAGGATATCACGTACCGCAATATCAACATCAATACGGATTATATCTGGAGTTTCCTCCTGTTCACGGGATATCTGAAGCCAATTTCAATGCATCTGGAGGGCGATCTTATTTATGCGAAAATGGTAATTCCGAACCGTGAAGTTGGCACAGTGTATAAGCGGATGATTATGCAATGGTTTGACGAAAAAATTCGAACAAACGGAACGGATGATTTATTCAAAGCTGTCATAAATGGTGATGCAGAAAGCTTTGAAAATGAAGTGAACAAATGGCTCGTTTCCAGCATTAGTTATCAGGACAACTATGAGAGCTTTTATCACGGATTTTTAGCTGGTCTTCTGCTTGGGAAGCGTGGCTATCGTGTAGAATCCAATCGTGAAAACGGCAAAGGCAGAACAGATATTACAATCTGCGAGTTTCAGAGAAGAACGGTTGCCATAGTAATTGAAGTGAAAATTGCAAAAGATTTCGGCGATTTAGATGCGGCTTGCGACAGGGCGATGAAGCAGATTGCAGATAAAAATTATGTGGCAAATCTTAAGCAACAGTATTACAAAAAAGTGCTAAAGTACGGCGTGGCATTTTGCAGTGAAAAGGTTTGCAGGGTGAAGCTTGCAATTGAGGAGTGATTGTAAACGATTCACAAACATATGATCGAATAAATAAAAAAGGTAAATAAGATTATGAAAAAGCATAAAATCAAAGCGTGCTTCATGCTGATCCTGGCATTTTTATCGCTGTTTACTGGCTGCATATCTCAGGAGGAAAAACAAAAGGCAAACGAATATATAAACGAAGCGAAACCATATCTGACGCAATATCTTAGCGAACATTATCCGGGTGCGGTTTCAAAATCGTTTGAGAATGTCACGAGATCTTCATATGATCTTTTCGTGACAACCTATGCATCTCCAGCCGTTCGTATGACTTATGAAGATGACGGACAGGAATACCACATTGTCTATAATGTGGATACCGGCAGTTACTATGAGGATCAGGCGTGTGATGAAATCACAAGAGTGATGTGGATGAAGCTACAGGAGATATGCGATTTCTATGATTTTAGGGGTTGGAAGGCTTCCTATAATTGGTACAATGGAAACGAGGGCTTTTCAAGAAATTATTATCGTGCGGGAGAAGACACACTAGATGCACTTTTAAACGGAGATTATGAATTTACAGTTACAGTTTCGTATGAAGAAACACCGACCGATCTTTCGAATATTGATTTAACAGTATTTGAAAAAATTACAATCTAACATTTTCATTTACAGATTATGTAAAAGGACGTTATCAAGTAGACAGCTCCGAAAACTCTCCTTATGCGATCCGGCAATATCGAAAGGAAGTTTTCTGGAAGGATCCTTCGGAAGAGCGAGAGTCAAGTTATCAGAAGTATGATCACCTAAGCATCTATGATATGGAGTTCGTATGGCCGTCAAGATTATTTGCAATCTCCGCAACCACAGAGGACGCACCTCGGGAACTTGTGCCTGGGACATATAGTAATGCGACCTTTACCAGTATAGACGGTGTACAGGTGCGGCTGCATATGCAAGCAAAGACCGAAGAATATTCGCACGCACGGATTTATGTATTTTTTCCGATGGAACGAGAAACGCAAGAGCTGCTTATTGGAACAGAAAGCAGCGGTGAATATGATAACTGGAGACTGGATTGGAGAGAAGATGATCATATTTATCGATATTTAACAACGGATGAAAGAGATTTTATAGAAAATGAATCAATCTATACGTTTGGATATTACGAAAATTAGACGTGGGCGATGGCGTGTGAATTGGACAATGGAAATGGTATTGTGATATTTGTCATAAATTGTGACAGACAATATAGATGTTACAAAGACAAATCGTATACTGATTGCACATTTTGCGCAAAAAGGAAATGCGTGCATGATCCGTAAACATTTCAAACGATGTAGTTCTCATACTTCTGTTGATTTGTAATTTCTTCCATTGTGCTTTTCTACTTTACAGCTTGAATCGCTCAGCAGCAGTCTGATAGCCGATGTGGTCGTGCTTATAGTTGAGGAACACGATCTTCATTTCGGTATAGCTGCCTTCTTGCTTTGCATTCAAATAAGCGAAGATCTCGTCAAAATTTTTCATCGTGACAAAGCCAAGGCTCAACACATCCGTAACAAAGTCGACATCCTGCATATCAATAAAGGTCTGCATCGCCTTTTTGATGCTGCGCTTTAGATACGTTTTCGCTGCTGTGTGATCATACGCCAGAACCATGAAGACCGAGAGCATATGCTTGAGCGGCGCTTTCTTCATGCTGGCGACAATCTCCCACTTCTTGTCGAGATCTTTTTCGATGATAAATTGGGGGATTTTTTTCGTTGCAGGAGTCGTTTTCGATTTTGTGGCGGTTCGAGGGAACGGGAAGTGTTAACGTGTAATTCTCTGATGTCAGACAGAAGAATTTCGTGCCGTAAAACGCTTCTTTTCCGACTTCGGTGAGCGTTTTAGGAAGTTCTATATTTTCGAGCAGAATGCCCTTGAAAAGTCCCGCTTCGATTTTTATCAAGCTGGTGGGGATGTTGATTTCTTTTAGGGATTTGCAATCGTCGAAAGCCCATTTTCCAATTTCCATCACACTATTAGTATTCTTAGGGAAGTAAATTAATCCAACAAATCCACGTCAACAAAACCGATTCCAGAAAAATGGACATCAATTCTGTAACGCTTTTCTTTTCCCTTTTGCCAATCGTCAATGTCGTAGATTTCCACACGTTCAACCAAGTCGTACAGCATTTTATAATCCAACGTTTCAGCATCCGCAAGACTGTACTTCGACAACATTGAAAAAAATTTTCCGACGTTTGCACTTGATTGTTTAATGTCTGCTGCACGTTCCATTGTTTTGTGCATTCGCTCTTGTAAGCTCTTTCGTTTCTCAGAATTGCTTTCTGCCAGAAGAAGAAAAATGTCTTGCGGCAAATCACCTCTGATTTTGTCAGCGTAAAGTTTGTCCAACGTAACTTGCAACTCTATTTTCTCCTGTTGCATTTCTGAAAGTGATTGCTCTAGCTTTGTCAAACGATTTGCATTGTCCTGCATCGTTTGATGGCAAAGATTCTTCTTCAGGTTTTCAAAATCTGAATCGGACTTCGCCAACAGCTTTTGCAACTTTTTCAAAACAAGATTTGTCAGTTGGTCTTCCTTAATGTAATGCGACGTGCATTCCCGTATCTGTTTTCCGTAGCCACTACAAATATAGTAATTTGCTTTCGGATTAGCTATTTTCCGTTTGATGTACATAACACCACTGCAATCCCCACAAAACAAAATTTTTTCAAACAGCGCACGCTCATCAGAATGTGTGTAGCGTTTTCTTTTTTCTCGTTTTGCTTTTGCTCTAGCAAAAGTTTCACGGTCAATGATTGCTTCATGGGTATTCGAGAAGATTTTATAATCCTCTGGATTCCTCTGCACAACTTTTTTCGATTTGAACGACGGTTTCTCCGTCTTAAAGTTCACTGTATCACCGCAATATTCTTGTCGGTCAAGAATCTGTGAGACTACATGTGTATTCCAAGTATACGGATATTTTACTGTATTTACTCCGTCACGATAAGCTTTCGGTGTCAAAATTTTATTGGCATACAAATAATGTATAATATACTGTATACCACGATTTTCCTCCACAAAAAGATAGAAAATCTTTCGCACCACTTCCGCTGCTTCGTCGTCCACAATCCACTGCTTATCAGCATCTTTCTTGTATCCAAATGGAACAAGGTTGCAAGTTCTCATTCCAGAATTGCCTTTACTCTGAATAGCCGCTTTTTGTTTTTTGGAAATGTCTCTAGCGTACCACTCGTTCATCAAATTGCTGAACGGTATCAAGTCCAACCCAACTCCAGTTTTCGTATTCACGTTTTCTGTGACAGAAATCAACTGTACATCAAATTGCCGAAAGACAATTTCCAAGTAGTAACCGACCATGACATAATCTCTTCCGAATCGAGACAGGTCTTTCACAAGCACTGTTCCGATTAATCCAGCATTGACGTCACGCATCATTTCTTGAAAGCCGGGACGGTCAAAGGTCGTTCCGGAAATTCCGTCATCCACATACGACTTTGTATTTTCAAAGCCATGTTGAATGGCGAAGTCGTCCAGAAGTTTTCGTTGATTGATGATACTGTTCGATTCACCTTTCAGTTCATCATCTTGCGACAGCCGCATATACATCGCAGTCATTTTTGCTGTTTGCATAATTTTTTCCTCCAATTCTAATGATGCAAACAGACGATATAATCTCAAATATGATTATACCATAAAATCCGTTTGCCGACAATAGCTTGGAAGAAAATTTCAAACTTACGAATGTACAAAGGGGATGTTTCTCTAAGTATTCAAGTTTCAAGTTTCAATTTTTGGAACTGCATCGATATTTCTCTGTAAATGCCCCTCTATAATTATAAGGGAAAGAAAAAGAACGTTTTTCGCACTTTTCTGCAAATGTTCAGAAAATGTTTACAAACTCCGTGCCGATGTCGAACCACCGAGTTATCGAATTATTGTTCCAAATATTTTCTCAAGAGTGACAAACTTTTTTTGATATACCTCTGACACGTATATAAAGGTATTTCATATTTTTCAGAAATCTCACGTAGGAGTAACCAATTCTCATTCAAGAAATAATCATCAATCATCTTGTACCCTATCGGAAAATTCTTTTTCAATTTTTCCAATGATTCATACAGAGGCTGATAAGATTTTTTCTGTTGCTGTTCACGCACCCAATTTGCATAAACTGCCTCAGAGAAAAAGTAATCGTTTTCCGAACCGAAGTATAGAACTTCATGCTTCTTGAATTTCTTTCGTTCATCACGCTGAAACTGGCGCAGTCTTTTTTGATAAAGCCACACTGCTTCGTCCTTTGTTTGCATATTCATAATCGTTCCTCCGATACACCATGTCATGCAAACAAACTGGATATAATCTAATTTCATTTTATCATACATAGTACATTCTCGCAACTTTTCAATTGTAAACTTTTTATGAATCATCGAGTGCAAGTGCAAAAAAACCGTAATTTCCTTCCCTTATAATAATAGAGGGAAGTTTTTTTGTCCCTAGAAAATTTTTTCTTTTCAGAAAAAAGTCGGGATGCAATCCCGAAATTTTTGTTCGCCGAAAATCGGCGAATTCAAAACAGCAAGCACTGCATTTTGTGCTACAAAATGCCGGATTTTCAAAAATCCGCAGCTTGTTAGGGGATGCCCCTAAGACCCCGAAAATTTCAAAACCGTTCAGTTTTGAAAAAAATCAATTCGATAAAATCAAAAAAATCTAAAATGTATATTGCCAAATTATATTTCGAAAGTGTGAATATGAAAATTGCAATCGTCCGATTTTTTAAAAAATCAATTTGACAAAACTGACAATGTTTCAAATGTATATTTGTTTATTACGTTTTAAAAATGAGAACATGAAAATTATAATCATTCGATTTACAAAAAACACAATCGAAACTTTTTTGAAAAAACAGGAGGAAAATCAACGATGGAAAACAACAGAAACCGTATCGTAAAATTTAGAGTATCGGAAAAAGAGTATGCGTATCTTTGTCAGAAAATGAAAAATGCAGAATGTGAAACCATGAGTCAGTTGGTGCGACGACTTTGTCTTCGTGGTGGCATCATTAAAATCGATATGAGTGACCTTACGGAAATGCGAAAATTGGTTTCCGCCATTTCCAACAACATCAACCAAATTGCAAAACGTGTCAATATTGAAAACACTATCTACGATGAGGACTGGAAGGAAATAAAAAAAGAGGTGAATGAGATTTGGCGGCAACTAAACTTCATGCAATCAAGTGTACACCAGTTAGAACCTTAGCTTATATCACAAACGAAAAGAAAACAGAAAATGGATTGTTTGTTTTCTCGCATGGCTGTTCGTTGGATGCGGACGAAGCAGCAGAGGATTTTCTGACGGTGCAGCAATCTATGGGAACAGGTCGCAGTTCTGTTTTGGCACAGCATCTGATACAGAGTTTTAAACCGGGCGAAGTTACACCAGAGCAAGCGTTTGAAATTGGAAAAGAACTTTGCGAAAAATTTTTGGGTGATGCGTATCAATATGTTCTGGCAGTACATACGGACAGGCAGCACATTCACTGCCATGTGGTCTTCAATAATACGAATATGGAAAATGGGAAAACGTTTGAAACTTTGGAGAACCGAAAAAAAGATTCATGGAAAAATCTCCGCACGTTAAGTGATACCATTTGTGAAGAACATGGTTTGTCTGTTATTCCGGAAACCGAAGCAGAAAAAAGCAAAGGCAAAAGCCATTACGAATGGGATATGAATCGACAAGGACTATCATGGAAAACACAATTGAAATTTGCTCTGGATGACTGCATCATGGAGAGCGACAGCTTTGAAGATTTCTTGGAAAAAATCAGAGCGAAAAATATTGAAGTCGATTACAATCCAGAACACAAAATTGATTTGAAATTTCGGATGGACGGGCAGGAACGTTGGAGTCGGGCGAGAACAATCGGTTGGTACTACGAAACGCTACAGTTGAAAAAACGCATTGCACAGTTTCAGATGTTCCGAAATGGTGAATCACAGAAACAGCGCACTTCTGTCATCGATACCACGCAGGAGAAATTTCGAAATGCAAAAGGCTTGTCGAACTGGGCGAATATTCAGAATATGAAGAATGCTTCGGAGATGATAAACCTTCTGACGAACTTAGGTGTGAGCAATACAGATGAATTGGAAAGCAAGTCTATCAACAACTTTCAAAAACGGATGCTATTAGTCAATCAGCTAAACAATACACAACATGAAATCGATGCTGTGTCAGATGTACTAAAAAATTTACGGTAATATAAAAAGTACAGACCGATTTATAAGGAATATAAAGCGATACAGTCAGAACGACAGAAAAAGAAATACGCTGAGACGCATACTGCTGATTTACAGAAATACAAAACAGCATCCGACGCCTTACAAAAACTTTATCCGAACTCAAATGATGTGCCGTCAGAAAAAGAATTGACTGAAAAACTTTCTGAACTTTTGGAACAGCGAAAAACGTTCAATCAGGAATACAAAACGATTTCAAAACAAATCAAAGACTTAGACAAGGCAAGACAGACAATTTCAGATTATTTAAAATTGGCAGAGAAAAATTCGACACGAGAGGAGGAAACATTGGCGTAAAGTTTATCGGCGAGTACTTGCTTACTCTCTGGGAATATGATAAAATAATAACAATAGAAAAGAAATTGCGCTTTTGAAAGGAGAAGAGACGTTGGAATTAAAATTGCGTGATTATCAAAAAGAGGCATTGGAAAAAATTAATGCACAGGAATCTGGTTCGTATCTTGTTGTGATGGCAACAGGACTTGGTAAGACCGTTGTATTTTCTCAGATTGTACGAAAAGGACGAGTGCTGTTACTGTCCCATCGAGAGGAACTGGTATATCAACCGCAAAAATATTATGACTGTTCCTTTGGCGTAGAGAAGGCAGAAGTGCATTCTAACGACGAAGAAGTGGTTTCCGCAAGCGTGCAATCCCTTGTACGTCGATTGGAGGATTTTCAGCCAGATGATTTCGACATGATTATCACGGACGAAGCACATCATGCTGTTGCACCCTCCTACCGTCAAATTTACGATTACTTTCAACCACGACTGCACATTGGCTTTACGGCAACACCAAACTGTGCTGACAACGTGAAGCTTGGCGAAATCTATAGCAAGGTACTTTTTGAACGCAATTTGAAATGGGGCATTCAGAATCACTACCTCTCAGACATTCGCTGCTTTCAAGTGGACATTGGTTATGACATCAGCAAGGTGAAAAAACAAGCGGATGATTTGAATATGCAAGACCTTGAAAAAGCAATGAACATTGAAAATCAGAACAAAGCAATTGCAGAAGCATATGAAAAATATGCGGTTGGGCAAACGCTAATTTTTGCGACTTCGATAAAACACGCAGAGAATATCGCTGCGGAAATTCCAAGTGCAGTGGTGGTTACGGCAAAGACAGAAAATCGGGATTCCATCATTCGTGATTTTACAGAACGAAAAATTCCCTGCCTTGTGAATTGCATGGTATTCACCGAAGGAACGGATATGTCATTGATTGAAACAATAATTATTGCACGTCCTATGAGAAATGCGAGCCTTTATACGCAGATGGTGGGCAAAGGGCTGCGGATGCACGAGGGCAAAAAAGAATTAGTGTTGCTAGACTGTGTGGGCGTAACTGGAAAGCTGGATATCTGTACGCCAACAGATTTGTTCGGCTTGCAAGGCGAAATCGTGGATAAGGTAATGGAAGAAGCCGATTCGGAAGAAGGCATTTTGCTGACCGAAGTGGAAAGTCGAGTGCAGGAAATCGAGGAAGAAATTCGGACGGGATGGAAATTAAATCTTCATCGAGTCGAATTATTTCAAGAAAATTATGATACCCATAGTATCAACTATGTGATTCATGCTGACGGACATCTAAGTTGTAATTATCAATTTGGAAAGAATGCACAAGTTGTTGTTACTGCACCGGATTTAGCCGGTAATAGTGATGTTATTTTCTTCGAAAATCGTAAATCAGTTCGAAAATTTACATCTATTCCAACACAAACTACCTTAAATTCAGTTTATCGTTTTTTGAAAAAGGACTTTAGTGATTCGCAAAATCTGTGGGATTACAATCGTGTCATGAATTGGGGAACAAAACCAGCGACTAAAAAGTAAAAATCCGCTTTACGAAGAAAGCTGCCTTCCAAAAAACAAGAGGACATTGTGTGGGATGAATTGACGAAATACGACGCAAGCGTTCTTTTCGCTACAATGACAGATAGACGATAAGCCAAAAATTTTTTCGAAAAAGTGTTGACAAATCCGGTGGTATCGGGTATAATAATATTAGAAACAGGGAGACCTGTTATGCAAAGGACACGAGTCCTTTATCAGAACCGACGTAAACTTCATAGTCGTGGCGGTTTTGTAGGGTGATGAGGTTAGGGGGCGGACCAACTACGCTGTCTAACTGAACCTGACCAAGGTTTGCACAGCAATCCGTGAGTTGGTGTAGATTTTAAAATCGAAAGAAAAGTGTGTATAATGTAAGCCCTGCATACGCAGGGCTTATTTGTTAATGCTATATGAATGGGCGTGCTTAAAATGGGCATAAAAAAAGCGGCAGAAATTTATTCTAAATTAACAGACTATGAATACAGAATCATATTAGTTCGCAACAAGCATTCGTCTCCTGTCAATGTATCTTTTAATTTTGAAAAAGACGGTTTTTCTCATCTTTGTGGTCTTCATAAGTTAACAGATATAAATATGTTGAATTCATATAAAAACAGAAAAAATGTTATTGATAAAATTATAGACGGTACATACTCTGATTCACTATTTGAACAGAGTGCTTATTACGATAATATCAAGGACAGAATTGAATGCTTGGAAATGCTAGATGATATTTTGGATAATAGCAATTCTGTATTCAAATTTAATCATATTAAGAGAAAATCAACCTTAATCAATTTTGATTTCCTAATAAAATATACTGACCAGAATGGACATCATTATTATTTAACAATTGAAGATAGCCAAAAGCAAGGGTCATACTGTGGCTGTTCCTGCTTCGGAAGAACATTAAATGATGACGATTATGCGAAAGGACACACCGCATACTACATCCTCCAAAAAACCAAAATCAACATCAAAACGAAAGAAGAAGAGCAACTTTACATCGCACCTTCTTACAAAAAGCAACTCGAAGCCGAGTCGTCTACAGCCGCACACGATGTTAAAACGAACATCAAGAAAATCGAGTTTGCTCCTCTGCCAGTCTCACCTGTTATTACGCTCGACCGTCCAAAATTTCGTTTTTCATTTTCTGATTTTTTCCAGAAAATAAAGCGTGCATTTCGACATTTTCTTTCCTATTTCAAACCGAAGAAACCACAAGCATCTGCACAAAAACGTAGTTCTCATTCTCGCACTCGTACACAAGTTACATCGAATAAGCCAAAACAACGTCCTCCACAGGTTAAGGAATGGGCAGAAATTGTTCCAGAAAAGGTGCAATTGAAAAAGACGCAGAAAAAGGTTATGGAAACTCATGTTCTATTTAATAGAAAAGCACTCTCGAAAACCGCACGGGAAATTCGTGAAGCCGAACGTCAGAATCCACCGAAAGAAAAGGAGAAAACCAAAAATGACATATCCTTATAAATAAGCAGACTTCGAAAACTCGAAGTCTGTTTTTCCATATATCCGAAATGTTTTTTTAAATAATTTTCGTTTTCCCTTTATTTACTATATCATTCACAATTATAAATTTAGAGGAATAGCAGAATATATTTATATTTATTCCATAAATACAATGGTATATAATCCATTTCACTGTTTTCTTATTTTGCATTTGATATTATGTCGCTCTTTTTATTCTAAATATTTTAAACATCATAAATTATCAAATATTTGTTGTTGCTTTATTCCAACTTATTTACAATTATAAAATCAACTAAATAGTAATAATGTTTATAATTACTTCTTATTCTAGTGGCAACATATGTTTTTCAGCGACTTATAAAAGTCAGTATTGCCGTTTCTTGCAAGTGACAATTCATCGTGTATGATGATAAGAACGCTAGGAGAAAGCAGTGAAGCCAAAATTTTTTTCGAAAAAAGTGTTGACAAATCCGGCGGTATCGGATATAATAATATTAGAAACAGGGTAACCTGTTATGCAGAGGACACGAGTCCTTTATCAGAACCGACGTAAACTTCATAGTCGTGGCGGTCTGTAAGGTGATGAGGTCAGGGGGCGGACCAACTTTGCTGTCTGACTGAACCGTTGAAAGGTTGACACTGTTCATCCGTAGGTTGGTGTAGACTTTAAATGTTGAAAGAAAACTGTGTATAAATATTAGCCTCGCCTGTGGTGAGGCTAATTTATTGTAAAAAAATGTAAAGGATTCCATTTATGAACATTTCAGATGCAGCAAAAGCATATAAAAAAATTATTAAATTTCGAATATGACTTTATCATTGTAAAGAACAGGCATTCTTCTCTAACTTCTCTGAATTTCAGTTTTCCAAAATCCAGATTTTTTCATCTTTGCGGATTACATAAACTTACAGACATAGGCGAATTACAGTTCGCTAAAATCAATAAAGAAGAAGTATTTGATAAGATTATCAATGGCACATATCCGGATACGCTATTTAAAAAAAGTGTTTATTATGACACAATACAAGATAGAATAGATTGTTTAGTATCATTAGAATCCATTTTGGATGATAAAAAAACAAATTTTTATAAATATAATTCTAGTCAAAAGAACAGAACCTCAATTAATTTCAATTTTCTTATAAAAAATGCAAGTAAAGATGGACGACAATATTACCTTGCTGTTGAAAATAATGAGAAACAAAGTTCATATGTAGGTTGTTCTTGTTTCGGCTTGTCATTGGAAAAAGTAGATTATGCACAAGGACATACACTATGTTCTGTTCTCCAAAAAACCAAAATAAATTGTATAACACACGAAAAAACGGAACTCTACATCGCACCTTCCTACAAGAAACAACTCGAAGCCGAGTCGTCTACTGCTGCACGTGAAGTTGAAACGAACATCAAGAAAATCGAATTTGTTCCTCTGCCAGTCTCACCTGTTATTACGCTCGACCGTCCAAAATTTCGTTTTTCATTTTCTGATTTTTTCCAGAAAATAAAGCGTGCATTTCGACATTTTCTTTCCTATTTCAAACCGAAGAAACCACAAGCATCTGCACAAAAACGTAGTTCTCATTCTCGCACTCGTACACAAGTTACATCGAATAAGCCAAAACAACGTCCTCCACAGGTTAAGGAATGGGCAGAAATTGTTCCAGAAAAGGTGCAATTGAAAAAGACGCAGAAAAAGGTTATGGAAACTCATGTTCTATTTAATAGAAAAGCACTCTCGAAAACCGCACGGGAAATTCGTGAAGCCGAACGTCAGAATCCACCGAAAGAAAAGGAGAAAACCAAAAATGACATATCCTTATAAATAAGCAGACTTCGAAAACTCGAAGTCTGTTTTTCCATATATCCGAAATGTTTTTTTAAATAATTTTCGTTTTCCCTTTATTTACTATATCATTCACAATTATAAATTTAGAGGAATAGCAGAATATATTTATATTTATTCCATAAATACAATGGTATATAATCCATTTCACTGTTTTCTTATTTTGCATTTGATATTATGTCGCTCTTTTTATTCTAAATATTTTAAACATCATAAATTATCAAATATTTGTTGTTGCTTTATTCCAACTTATTTACAATTATAAAATCAACTAAATAGTAATAATGTTTATAATTACTTCTTATTCTAGTGGCAACAAATGTTTTTCAGTGACTTATAAAAGTCAGTATTGCCGTTTCTTGCAAGTAACAATTCACCGTGTATGATGATAAGAACGCTAGGAGAAAGCAGTGAAGCCAAAATTTTTTCGAAAAAGGATTGACAAATCTGGCGGTATCGGGTATAATAATATTAGCGACAGAGAAATCTGTTAGGCAGGTAACATGAGTTGCTGGGTAATTCGACGAAACTTCATAGTCGTAGCGAGTTACTAAGTGATGAAGCTTAGTCCACGGTCAGGGGTGTCCTAGGTGGAGCTAATTTAATAAGGTTGCAAGTGAGCCAAAGCCTGAATAGGCTGGTAACAGCTGAAAAGAAAACTTGTTTTGAAAATATTGTTCGCTCACCGTTGGCGTCTATATAAAATAAACGGTTCGAAAATATTGTTCGCCCACCGTTGGCGTCTAATAAAATAAACGGCTTGAAAATAACGTCCCATCTCATTGTTATGTGGTGGGACTTTTCTATGAAAGTGAAAAGAGATAAAATATGGAATATAAAAAGGGATATGTATATCATATTAAAGACGGTTATTTTGAAAAAGCAAATGATGACAAGCTAATGAAAAATAAGGAAAATGGGAATTTTAGACCTACGTTTTATTGCTTGAAAGATGAAAAAACCTCCTTACTTTGGGTCGTTCCGTTGAGTTCAAAAGTAGAAAAATATCAAGTAATCGTGAAAAAACAAAAAAGTCACTATGGAAAATCACTAGGTATATACATAGGTTCTTTCGACGGAAGAAAATCAGTTTTTCTCATACAAAATATGTTTCCTATTACGGAGAAATATCTAGACCATATACACACCAGAAATGGAAATCCAATCCCAGTAAAAGAAAATGTTCGTCGTGAAGTTGAGTCCAGAGTGAAAAGAGCATACCAATTATATAAGAGAGGAAAGAAAGTTGTATTCCCAAATATAGAAAAACTTGAAGCACTTATGCTCGCAGAGCTAAAAAAGGATGAGACTGGTATATCTCCATAATAGAAAAGCAGACCTCGAAAATCTGAAGTCTGCTTATTCTTATGCACGAAACATTTCACGTCTTTCACGCACGATACACCAAGGCAGGATATACCACCTCTCTCGCTTGCATATCCAACATTTTTTTGATTCTTGCAATTTGCAAAAAATCGCCTTTCTTCTTTGCCACTTGCAAATCTTCGGCATTTTCACACAAGCGTTCTACTTGTGCTTCTACCGCTTCAAAAACATGTTCGTCCAATTTCCACAGGTAAGCGAAAATATTGTTTTCATCGACAAGAGACTCGATTTTTTCAGGGTTGTGTTCCATGACATAATGCACATGATACCGCATCGCTTCGGATGAAAAATAGTGTTTGCACCACTTGTTTGCCATATCTTCTTCTTCAATTGCACCGAACTGTAATAGCGATTGCTTCATGCTGTCATTATCATAACTTCTCACAAAAATTCTGTCCGTGTCAAATTCACAAATTGACACTGCCTTTCCGTTTTCGTCGAAAATTCTTTTTCTGCTTTGTAGTAACATCTTTTTTTCCTCCTACTTCTTTTTCTTGTAAATCACATATCCGGTGATTACGCCTACCACTACAACGCCACCGACAACATACACTGCCGTATGGCTGGTTTCTTCCGATTCTGATACAGTCTCCTCAGTGATTTCGGACGATTCATTACTTGCAGAGGCTTCTGCAGCTGTTCCGGTGACACGACTGCCGGAATAGTTATCGTTGACTGTCGTACTGCTTGCGGAAGAAGATTGGTCATTTTCCGACTGGTCATCATCTCCCTCATAGAGGATGCTGTCGCCGTTGTTTACGTAGCCATTGATGTCGTATTCCATATCGATTTCACTGTTCTCCAGCGCATCCACTAAGGCACTATAGCTGCCATCTCCACCGTGCGGTTCAAAGGTAAGAACGCTGTTGCTGTTTGTATCAATCATGTTCCACATTCCATCAATCAGCTCAAACGTGTAAAGCGTATCACCGTATTCGTCTGTTTTAGGGTCGTAAGAACGAATGGTGAATTCGCCCGTCTCCTCGTCGTCCTCATAATCCCAATACATGGTATATTCTTCGTGATAATCTTGCCATGCATACCGAATACTGTGATAATTTGACCAATCAGACACCATGTCATATGTGCCATATTGTTCATCCAGAAAACACTGCAAAATGTAGTATTCCAAACTCCCTTCCGGATTCACCTCTCCCGGGGCGGTCGTTGGTGTGCCGGAAATGATACCTGTTTCGCTGTCCAGTTCCAATCCCTCCGGCAAAGAATCTGCCGAAAATGCGATACTTTCCAGTTCGTCGAAATCTGTAATTTCATCTGATAAATCCGCTTCAAAGTATTCGCCATATGTTCCTGTATAGATTAAACTGTCGGATGTCACTTCAATATTTCTGGCACGCTGTACATAAATCAGCATATCCTCTGTGCGGTCGTAAGGCAATGTGATAATGCTCCCTAATGTTCCACTTACAGTGTTTAACATTCGATAGCGATAGGTATTTTCTGTGTCGTTTGCGTATTCCTCCGGTTCGGCAACTGTTCCATTGTCATAAGCTTCAAATTCGTCTGCGAAAGTCGGTTGAAAAGAAGCTTGATATACTGTCATGCCGTCTAAAATTGGGTACGCATCTACGCCGATTTCCTGTCCCCATGCGTCTACACCCTGATTCAGCCGCCAACAAACTTCACCGCTTGCAAAGGATTCATCAGATTTTGCATCCGTATCTGCTGTTGTGCCATTGTCTGTTACAATCTGAGTTGCTGCTACACTGTCCAGTCCATAACAATTGGAAATTTCTCCATTGTTTTCATAGCATATGCTGCTGCTTGTACTGTTTGTTATTGTGCCGATGTTGTAACAGCTGATGATACTGCCGCTGTTCGTTCCCACGATACCGCCGCTGTTTCCTTTCAAAATCGTTCCGCTATTTCTGCACGCTGAAATCACGCTGGAAGACGTACCTGTAATGCCGCCGCTGGATGTATAATTTATATCACCGCTATTTTCACACGCTGAAATTACACCAGTAGAAATTGCTGCGATACTGCCGTTTCCGCCTTTTATGCCGTGCATTTCTCCGGCGTTTGTACAGTTTTGGATTTCACCTGCGGATTTCCATGCAATACCGCCACAGGTGTAACCCTCCAAATCGTTTGTATTGTCGCAATCACTGATTATTGCAAACTCACCCAGTTCTCCGCAAATTCCGCCTGCATAATCTGTCGTGACAGTTGCATTTTCCACCGTACAGTTAGAAATAATGCTGTCCAGTGTTTCAATTGTAATATTGCAATTGTCCATTGTCGTGCCGTCAAAATAGCCTGCAATACCGCCGGAAATACAACCTGTCCCTGCGGTGAAGGTATCCAAAACCGTATCTGTAACCGTACAATCGGAAATGCTCGTGAGAATTTCTCCCTCGCCTACAATGCCGCCGAGATAACCGTCTCCGAGAAGTGTACTGCCTGTCACAGTACAATCGGATAATTCAGAATAAGCACAAAAGACAATGCGTTCTGTTGTTCTGTCCGTGATTTCTGAATTGTTTGAACCTGCAACACCACCCTTGATATATCCACAAATACCACCAACTGCAATGCTGTCTGTTCCAGAAATTTCACTGTTTTCAATGGTGCAGTCTGTAACTCTATCCGTATATTTGATAGAAGAACTTGCATAACCATAGATACCGCCAAGATAATTTGCACTGTCGCTTATGATGGTACAGTTTTGTACACTGCATGAGTTGATGTTAACGAATCCTGTTTTATGTCCATATCCCAAAATGCCACCCATACTTTTTGTAGTATCGCAATGCAAAATGCAATTTTCTATTCGGTCAATTCCAAGTTCTGAACCGTAACCACAAACGCCGCCAAGATAGCCACTTATTTCGATTTCAGCACGGCTATTGGTTACAGTACAACTTATTATCGATGTATATTTTCCGC
Organism: Ruminococcus sp.; assembly: GCA_021201755.1. Taxonomy (GTDB): domain Bacteria; phylum Bacillota; class Clostridia; order Oscillospirales; family Ruminococcaceae; genus Ruminococcus_C. Next base: position 16,396 of record JAJQEI010000043.1, read on the forward strand.
AAATAAAGCCAACTGAACCGACTTCTTCGAATCCAAAATAGCTGTCTGTAACAATCACATCATGCACATAGCCATTTTCTCCGATGCAGCCAAACAAGCCGAAATTGTCGTAATAAATGCCGTCGTCATCCGTTCGATACAATCCACAAATGGTGTAACCATTCCCATCAAACTCTCCGTCATATGTGTATCCGCCGTCAGTATGTTGAGTCGTAACGCCGTTTTCGATAATGATTCCGTACGTTCCAATTGGTGTCCACTCGTTTCAATCGCCGGAATTTAGATTCAAATCATCGTCAAGCAAATCATCGTTGTAGACAATATCCGCCGTCAGAATGCCATTGATGGCGTTGTTGCCGGAGTTCACTTCTTCGGCAAACCACTCCAGTTCCTCTGCTGTTGAAATTTCATAATAGCCATCATTATTCAAAGTCGGTTCATCGCTTTCCGCATATACCGGAAACGATGCGAGTATACTGGTCATTCCAGTAACCATAGCCAGTGTCGCTGCAATCCATTTTGTCGCTTTCATATGTATTCCTCCAATTCAATGTAACTTTTCGCCCATTGGGCAAGAAGTTGGTTTTTCCTCATCTGCGTCCAAATGCTCTAGCATTTGCAATTCCCGTACAATGTCGCTGCGCTTACCTTGGGAAAACATCTCGCTGTGTCGTTGTGCAATAACGGCAGCTTGTTCGCTGATGGCGAGATTTTCAAATCCACGCTGCATGAGGTTCGATTCTATCACATACATTTCTGCTTCTGATTCAGAAAGTCCCTCTTTTACAATTGCTGGAACGGTAGAACGTCCTGCAAGTTTCGCCGCATTCCAACGGTTATGTCCGATTAAAATTTCATACGTGCCATTTTGAAGTGATTGTACAACAATCGGACTAAGAACACCATTTTCACGAATACTCTCCACCATATCATCCAGTCGTTCACCCGTGTAAAGCGTGAACTTGTGGTTGTGATATGGCTGCAAGCTGTCGCATGAAATTTCTCGAATCTGCATCTGTCCACCGCCGAGCATTGCTCCCAAATCAAAGGCTGTTGTCATATTCTATCACCTCCTGTGCTAGTGCCGTGTATTCTTCGCCCAATCGATGGCGTCCCTGACAAAGTGCCTTTCCACTCTCCGATGATTTCGCCGCCTCCACGGATTTATGAATGCTTGTCCGCATGATTTTTCCCGTGTAGCTTTCCTGCAAATGTTCCAGTGCATTTCGGCTGACTGTGGTACAGTCTGCCATCGTGGGCAAAATTTCTAGAAGCTTTAATTTCGGATTGATGGTTGCCTGTATTTGTCCATACAGTTGCATCAATGCCGTTAAGCCGTCTAGTGCAAACTTCTGCGTCTGTACGGGAATGAGCATTTGCTGTGCTGCGGTCAGTGCGTTGATGAGCAATAGTCCCAGCGAGGGGAGACAATCGATGAGAATATAGTCGTAATCTTCTGAAATGCTTGCCAGAATCCGCTTCAAAATCGTTTCACGGGACAGTGCATTCAGCATTTGCATTTCCGCATTAGCAAGATTGATATCCGCAGGAATGTAGTCAAGTTTCAAATTCTCATGGTGACGAATTGCAGCTTGTACGCTGCCCTCAGTCACCGTGCCTTTCAGAATTATCTCCGTGACGAGATTTGTCATGGTTGGTGAGCCACCAGAGAAGCCGAGATATTCCGACAGGTTCGCCTGTGGGTCGAAGTCCACCAGCAAAACTTTCTTTTCAGCTTGTGTCAATGCTGCTCCAAGGTTGAATGCGGTTGTCGTTTTCCCGACGCCGCCTTTTTGATTGGCGATTGCAATGATTGTACGCATTTGCGTTACCTCCCCATTTTATTTTTAATATATATATATATATATATATATATATAATGTAAACAAATTAAGAATTTTAAATCGACTGCAATCAAATGTGTTTTACTAAAAATAGTATAACACAATGACGTCATCGTTGTCAAGGGTTTTTCAAAAAATACTGCACAAAGTTTTTTTAACAACTCTGTGCAGTATAACGATATTTTTGCGTGTGCTTGACACAGTAAAAATGACGTGGTATAATAAATTATGACGTCATTAATATTTTGAAGGAGGCTATTCCATGAAATATACCATTACTTGTAAAAATTGCGGTAAAGAATTTGAAAGCGACTCCAACCGCAGTAAATATTGCGCTGCTTGTTTTAAGACAATGCGTGGACGGAGAAATACGAAATACCGTGACCAGAACTACGACCGATTCACTTATTATATGCCAATCGGACACAAGGCAATGTATCAGGCGATTGCAAAACATCTCGATATAAGCTTAAATGAATTTATTACCACCGCCGTATGGGAATATATGGACAAGCTCGATAAGGAGAAAAAATTGGATGATATTCCGGAATTGCAGGAGGAATGAAAGAATAGGCTTCTAAACAATAAAAAGCAACCCCCCGAGAGCGGCAACTCTCGGGGGGTTACTTGTATTATACTTAATAACAAGCAAATTAGAACAAATCACTGTGTGTTCCTGTTCTGGTAAGATAAAGGATAAGCTCATTTTCTGAAATTTTATAGATAAGCAACTAATCGGGCGTTATGTGACATTCCTTGCACCCCTTATAGTTTCCTATCAGACTATGGTCTTTGTACTTCTTGGTTAATGGCTGCCCCATTACTAGTGTGTCAATTACTTTGCTGAGTAAAGATACGTCATAACCTCGTTTCTTAGCTAATTTCAAGTCTTTCTTGAATATTGAAGTGAGAACAATTCCGTACTTCGGTTCGTTATTCATCGTCTTCCAGTTCCTCCAACACTTCATTAAACGAATTGTAGACCTTTTTGTTTGGGTCTTTTTTCAAAGCTTCTACTTCCTGAATCGCTAAAATTGTATCAAAATTCGGCGTATCATACCGAATAACGCTTTGCATATAACTTACAATACTACCCTTAACATTTTGTCCTTGTCTGCTTACAATGCTTTTAAATGCGTTATAAACGTCCCTATCCATAACGAACGAGCAAGTAACCATATTGGAATTAGACTTCATAAAAATTTCTCCTTTACATAGTTTGCTAAGTAAATGTACTCTATTTACTAAGTATAGTATACCACGTCTGAAATACCTTATCAAGCCTTTTTTGAAAAAAATTTCTCATATCCCGATACATCGAAATTTGACAAAATGCCCTAAATATGCTATACTGTCACTGTCGGTCTCTTCCGCAGGGAGGAGGTGGAAATCATGCATTACATTATAACCTTTGTAGTTTCTGTTATGGCTTGTCTGGTTGGTGACCAGATTAGCAAGTGGCTTGACAGAAACTAGGCACCGACAAGCCCAACAAAAAAAGAACCCCCTGGGAGGTGTGACTCCTGGGGAGTTCGTTTGTATGTCATCATGCGACATTATAACCTTTGTAGTTATTTGTATTATACCACGTCTGAAACACCTTGTCAAGCCATTTTGAAAAAATTATTCTCCTACCAGTTCCCGATACCGTCGCATTAGTTCCGCCACGCACTCGCTCTCGGTAATCTTCCGGTCGAAGCCATAGGCAACCATCACGGCAAAGTCGTTCGCCTGATGAGCCTTGCGCAGCTCCGGCGGCATGGTGAGTCCGTCGTAGAGGTCTGCGAGGGAGCTGTCGGGAAATTTCGCTCTTGCGTCAAGAATCGCCTGGGCGGTCTGTTCGATTTTGGCTTTTTGGGCATCTGTGGGGGTGCACCATAGGAAGTTGTTGTAGACGATGTCTTTTGAGTATCTCCAATCACTCTTTAATTGTCCTCCTACAGCTCTTATCCATGCCATATGTACATTTGACATAAGAATCCCGAAATGAAATAATGATGCGTCAAATATACAAAAAAGATTATTTCCCGGAATCATTCCATTGTGTATAAAATCCATAGGCATATACTTTCGTTGAGATGACGAAACAAGAGGAACTGCAATATATGAGGTGTCTTGAAATTGCTTACATGGTCTAAACAGATGAGGGGTATCTCTGAGTTTATATGCATCTCCTGTTTTAGTCGCTGCACAACGCCATTCTTTACAAGCAGCAACTCTTTTTTTAATTTAAGAAAGTTGCCTAAGTTCGTTAGGTATTATATCTACAAGCCAAAGACAAAAACGTGGGATATTATGAATAAATTCTACTCCCATTGAATATGGTCTAATCCATTTTCCTGATTTAGGTTCATCTTTTAAAAGTTCTTTCATTTAAAATTAAAAAGCCGTTATCTGTAGCCTAAAATCCCTTACAAATCGCTGGCACATCACAAAGAGGCTTTTTTCTGCTTTCAATAAAAACATTATCGCCCTCAACAAGATAAGCATTAATATTCTCCACTTTTTTCATCGTGTCATTATCGAATAACAGCCGTTCTTTGTCGCTCGGTGCTGTGCTGAATCCCACAATTACGCAATGCACATGGGCTTTCAAACTCGCTTCGCTGTCCCAACGAAACGTTCTGTGCGCAAAGTCAATATGCACGCCGAAGCGTTCGAAAATCGGCTTCCAAACGCCTGCGACCTGTTCGCCCTGTGTAATGGAATTTGTCGACACAAAAGCCGCTCTGACGCTTGTTTGTTGCATCATCTGAGCTGCCTTGAAGTACCACCCTGCCACATAATTAATTTTACCTGCCGTTTTATACGGCTTGCCGGTTTCATCGACATAAATCGACAAAATATCGCTTTTCTGTTCCTTTGATTGCAAAGAATATCCCACAAACAGCGGATTGCCCATGATATAGGACAATTTTTCTTTTGACACCACACTTTTCCAATCCACTTGAAGGGCATTGCCCTCCACAATGGTGGCGTTGGTTTTTAATGGCAAAAATTCGATGTTGCTCTGAATAATCTCCTCGGTTTCGTGCATCATCTGACTTTCCGCAATCCAGAGGGCAGTTTTTGCCACTGTCACTGCAAAATCATTGATTTCAATGCCGTAAAATTGGTTGATGCTGATTTTGATAGGGTTAAATTCCCCTTCACCGCCGATGAGCATTTGACCGTCATAAATCTCCCGTAATACGTCATTTTCCAACCGTCGCAGAGAGATATACGTTTCTGTCAAGAAATTTCCCGAACCGCAAGCAGTGTCTAGAAACGTCAAATTGGACAGCTTATCCCGGAAATTTTCCAGCTTTGCGACTTTGGTTTTATGCACTTTTGTCTCGCAGATGCGTTGAAATTCGGCTTTTAACTCGTCCAGAAATAGTGGGTCGATGACCTTGTGAATGTTCTCGATTGAAGTGTAGTGCATACCACCACTGCGACGTGTTTCGGGGTTTAACGTGGATTCGAACACTGCCCCAAAAATTGTCGGCGAAATCTCCGACCAATCGAAACTTTCGCTGGCATTCTCGATGAGTAAATTTACAATTTCTTCCGTAAACCGTGGGATTTCAATGTTCTCGTCTGCAAAAAGACCACCGTTCACATAAGGGAATTCTGCCAAATCCTCGTCCATATATGGGTCACGGTCTTCCGGTTTTGTGTTGAGTACATAGAATAATTTGATAATTTCTTCTCGGATTTGTTTTGGCTGAAATTGCTTGAGATAATTTCCAAACATTTCATGTTTTCCGAAAATACCTGCATCTTCTGCATACAGACAGAACACCAACCGCACGCAAAGCACATTCAAGCTTTTCAGCGTTTCGGGATTGTCTGGATTTTTATATTGCCTTAAAATGGCTTCGTAGAGCTTGCCCACCAGTTCCCCAACTTTGAGAGAAATTTCCATTTCTTTCTTGAGGTTCTGGTTTTCTGTTTCCACGAGGAAACTAAGTCGGTAATACTCTTTTGGTAAATCTTTTAAGAATATCTGTTCCGGCTCAGCATTGGGTTTCTCCATGTCATATACGAGAAATTCCGAGAAATTGCAAGTGATAATCCAACGAGGACACTTCGAGTAAGGGAGTTCGGCAGCATATCGCTTTGCCTGTTGGAACGGCGAGAGGATGGAACCATCCGACTGCTTAATGCCCGTGCGTAAGTTCTTATCGAGGCTTTTCTGCTCTATCATGACGTGTGTGCTTTCGATGTAACCGTCGATGAACGACGTGTGGTCGAGCTTCACTTGGTCTTCGAAGCTGATAAATTCGGCAATATTTTCCACGCCGTAGACGTGTTCTAATAAGTCTATCCAAAACTTCTGCGACTCGCCTTTCTCATAGCCTTTGTCCTTCCAATATGCAGCAAATGCTTGCGCAGCTTTTTTCTGGTCTTTTTCGGTCATGGTGGTACTCCTTATGTGGCTTTATTTTTAGTCATAATCTGTTCAAATTCTTATTCAAAACGAAATTCATGAACAAAGTTGCTGTTTCGATAAATATCGGGCAAGAATAGTTTCAAGCTTCTGAAAATCGCAGCAACGGTGCGTTAGATTACGATTTTTCTCCGGCGTTTCAGTGACAAGACGATATAATTTGTTTGCTTTGGTGACTATCGAATTTTGATTCTTTTGACACCAATTTAACTGCTTGATACACATTGTTTTGTAATGTCTGTTTTCCATTGTATCCTTGCTTGTAATATGTAAATCTAAACATTTTATGACACGGTCGTCTACGGGTATCATACTATTAAAATTCAAAACACCGATTATTTTTCCGTCAACTACGATTCTTGTAAAATCTCTATCATTTTTCATCTTTTCATGTTTTGGCTTCGGTGAGCTTAATGGAACACAATATTTTTTATCATCCAGAATAATAATGATTCCTACAAAAGGTCGGCGCTCTTTTAAAATTTGTGGTGAAACAGAGCGCACTGCATCATCTTTTTGTGCTAAGTCACGAACATATTTTATATCAATTTGATAAAATGATAATCTTTTTTGTGTCAAAATATAGCCTCCTTCATAGAAAAAGGCTACGGTTTTGTCCGCAGCCTTTTTTATCAAATAGATTCCACTCACAGTAGGACTCACTGCTTTTATCGTTTCCACTTACGGTAGGACTCACTGCTTTTATCGTTTCCACTCATGGTAGGACTCACCGCTTTTTACAGAAGTTAAAAACCTCCATACGATAAGACGAAGCTTATCACCAACTATATTATACCCTACTTCTTCGAATTTGTCAACAGTTTTTGAAGGAATTTTTCAGAAATCCGCTTCAGAGTCTTCACTCGTTTTTTCAATTGTCGGCATATGCTCCTCAGCAATTTTCAAAAGCCAATGTTGCCGTTTTGATTCATTTTTTTCGTTCAAAACGAGGTTCATGAACAAGAACGAATCAAATGAAATGCACGTTTCAAAAACAACCTGTCCTGTTTGCATATCGTCAACGCAAAATTGCATGGATTCTTGCAACACTTCGCCATCACTTGCTTTTTGTTTGTGTTTGTAAAATCGTAATGTCAAGGATAAAAAACCACTTTTTTGTGACAATCGCACATACGCAGCATCATCTGTAGCTACAAAGTCTACATTGGGATGTTTTTTTAACGCATGATACAAGTCGGAATTCACTCGTATTTTTTGCATATAAAGTCGTTGTTGCCGCATACCGATATACGCAAAGATATATGGCAAATTCGCTTCTGTCAACCAAGGATATTGACAGCCTCTGTTGATAAGAAATTGTTGTAGTACCTTTTCCCAAAAGTATTTGGAACAGCGAATGCACAATGCATTTTCAATCACATACACAATGCGGTCAAACTGTAATTTTATCAAGTTATACAACTCTATCGAACTTGCATCCGGTTGCTCCAGTCTTGCGTCATCATCCGGTATACGTCTATCGTTTTTCACTGAAAATGGGCAGTATTCGTATTTTTCCTGTTTCCACACCGGAAAGCCTGAGATGTTTTTTTCGGTATGCTTTCCATATGGTGCGGTTTTAATTTGATGTAAAATTCCAATCAGTTGAATTGGATTCAAGCATGATGGGCAAATTCCATAAAAACAAATTTGTCCCTGTGTCCCACGCTGTTCAAACGGATACTGACACTCTGTAACTTTCTGAAAATTATCAAGCGTAATTTCATATTGTTTTGCCGTCCGTTTCACTGCTGTTTTAAAGTGCTTCATATAAATTCTGTTTCTTCCTTTCACAATACGCATCATAATCATAATAAGAAATATCTTCCATATCATAAAAATTCGTATCATACGCATGGTCAACCAGCGTAAGCCATTCCAATGGCAACTTCGGCAAGTCGCCGTTTTGAATGGCAAACACCAAGCATTCCAAAACGGTCTTTAGTCCAATGGAGAATGTATGATTCCTGTCACGCAGCAAAAATACAACGGATTCAGTACAATTCTCACAGTGTATTTCTTCTTCGCCGATTTTCTCCGCACGGTTGAAAAAGATTTTTTCATATTCATTCTGGTTCATTTTTTTCCTTTCTGTTATCATAACACATGGTCTGTTTCCTCACTCTGTATCATTTCATACCGCATTTTCGCTAAAGTAAAGACAGCAGCAAACCGAAAATCAGAAACAGGTGTGATTTTTTCGTCGGTATGTACATTGAACCAATCTGTACCGTCGATTTTCAGGCTCGAAAAATGTCTTTAACGCAAGCTTTGCCTGTGCATCGTGATTTTTCAAAAAATAATTGTCAAATGGCACGAGAACTTCCAGCATATCCTCTAAATTTTGATTTTTCTGATTCTGTCTTTTTCGCTTCATTTGCTGCCTCCAATATAACACATCGCAGTTCCAATCGTCAAGCCCACCCGATTGCCTCGGCAGATTGTAGGCAGAGGCAAAATACGGTGGGAAAGTGCATTATTCAATTTGTTCCTGTTTTTTTCGATTTTTTTCACGGCTATTATCGGTTCTGCTTGTTTTTTTTCAAGATTTGCCTGTCGGCTCATTTTTACATTGTCAAATAAACTTGTCCGTGCTTTCCCTCGTTTTTCCTGTGCCTTCTGTACAGCCGCCGCTTGTATCTCTCTTGTCAGAATATCAAGCCTTTCCTGTTTCGATTGTAATTCCGCCGCTTTCGGAAACGTTTTCGGCTGCGCTAAAATTTTCTTTGCGTTTTCTATTTGCGCCTCGCATTTTGCGATGGCATCCTGCACCTGTGCAATACGCTTCTCCTGTGTAAACAACATTTGTTCCATCCGATTCATGAGTCCAGCATTTGCAGTTTTTAACTGCACCGGCTTCGATGGATAGGTGTGTACGCCTTTGAATACAATTCTCGTTCCGATTTCTGTGTCAAACAGCGATTTCCCTGTTGTCATATCCACCTTCTGTATCTCCATTGCAAAACCTTGGAAATCGCCGATAACTGCGCTTTTTCTGCCTTTTGCCTCCGCTTGGAAAATTGCCTTTGGCGCAAATTCTGCAAACGCTTTTGCCGCTTCTTTTTTGTCCGTGTATTCTGTGCCGTTAATTGTCATTTTAAATATCGGATAGCCTGTTTTCTCGTCTTTGGACAGTTCGGCAATGTGTGCTTCATCCGCTTTCAATTCTGAAAAAACATCCGTATGGCGTGCTTTTTGTTCCGATTTTGTTTTAAGTAAATCTTCCATTTCATGCCGTGTATTTCGATAATCTCTGTCCTGAATTTTCAGTTCTGTTACTTCCTTATCCAGTACCATTTTTTCTTTGATGCGTTTGTCTCCTGTACAAAGCGTCTTGATTTCTGCATAGCTGAGTGCTTCTTGGTCAACGTCTGAACAAGTTCTCGCCGGTTCTTTCGAGGTCATAATCTGCGAAATCATGCGCTGTTTTTGCTCCAACAACTGATAACTGTATGCATCAAAACTGCCTTTGGTGACATATCGATAAAGCTGTACATCTTTATTTTCGTTACCTTGCCGTACCATGCGTCCGAGCCGTTGTGTCATATCCGCTGGTCGCCACGGCACGTCCAAATCGTGAAGTGCAATGAGTTTGTCCTGTACGTTTGTACCAATTCTCATTTTTGCGGTTGAGCCGAGAAGCACACGTACTTTTCCCTCACGCACTTTGCTGAACAGTTCTGATTTTTGCTGCTCCGTTTTTGCATCATGGATATATGCAATTTCATGTTCGAGAATGCCTTTTTGCATGAGCTTTTGCTTGACGTCATCGTAAATGCAGAAATCGCTCGATTCTTCCAGAGAATCCAGTTCGCTAACGCTCACTTCGTCTGTATCCGCTTGCTTTTCTGCATCGTTCGCCGCTGTCGTCCGCTTTGGCGTACTCAAATCACAGAATATCAGTTGTGTCGATTTTTGTGGTGCGGTTTCGTCCCAAATCCGGAAAACATTTTCCACACATTGATTCAGTTTCGTGTCCGAATTATCCTCAAAAGATGGACTAACAAGTCGTGGGTCGAGTCCGACTTTACGTCCGTCAGACGTAATTTTCAGCATATTGTCTTCCCGGGGGTCAACGCTACCGCCTTGAATTTTATCTGCACGGTCTGCAAGTTCTTCCATCAAATTTTGCTGTAATTCAGTCGGTTCACAATTGATAATTTCAGTCTTGCAGTTTGGAACTTCCAAATCAAGCATATCTTCCGTGCGAATATCTGCACATTCCTTGAACATTGCCATCAGCTCCGGTACACCTTGGAATGACATTCTGGTGCGGAATTTAAACGTATTTCCTGCAGGTGCAAGTTCAAAGTCGGATTTCTTTTTGCCGAATGTGCTAATCCACTGGTCGAATCCCTCTAATCCCTTTTCTTGCAAGAAATCATGCTGCAAATAGCGCATCATGGTGTGTAGTTCTGTGATGGAGTTGAACATGGGTGTACCTGTCGCAAATATGATGCCCTTGCCGCCTGTCTTTTCATCCAGATAGCGACATTTCAGCAACAAGTCTTGTGCTTTCTGGCTTTTTACTGATGAAATTCCCGACACGTTTTCTAGTTTGGAAACGGTCATCAGATTTTTGAACTCGTGGGCTTCGTCCAAGATGAGATTATCAATGCCCATTTGTTCAAACGTAATCATCTCGTCTTGATGATTTGTTTTCAAGTCATTTAACTGTTTATCCAAGCTCTTTATTAGCTTTTCCGCTTGCTTTACTGTAAAACTTTTTCCATCTCTATTTGCCTTTTCATCCGCAATCGACGCATACAGTTCATCTCGTTCCGCCTGTAAAGTGGCGATTTGTCGTTCTTTCGACATGGGTATCATTTTAAGCTGCGAATGTCCGATAATGACTGCATCATAGTTTCCTGTCGCAATTTTGCCGAACAATTCCTGCCGCTTCGCCTTTGTGAAATCTTTCTTCGTTGCCACAAGAATTTTCGCTGTGGGATAGAGCTTCATAAAGTCGCTGCCGATTTGTTCCATTAAGTGATTTGGCACGCAAATCAGCGATTTTGTACAGATACCTAATCGTTTCTTTTCCATCGCAGACGCTATCATCTCATAGGTCTTTCCAGCACCAACTGCATGGGCAAGAAGTGTATTGCCGCCAAACAGAGAATGGGCAATGGCATCTTTTTGGTGCGGTCGCAATTGTATTGTAGCGTTCATATTTGGAAATATCAGGTTGCTGCCATCAAATTCTCTCGGACGAATGCAGTTGAATAACCGATTGTACCGTGGTACAAGTTCCTCTCGTTGTTCCTGTTTGTCAAAAATCCAGTTGGAAAACGCATCTTGCAACTTCTCTGCTTTCTGTTGTGCAAGCTTCGTTTCCTGTGCATTCAAAACAGGCTTCGGTTTGCCTTTTTCGTCAAGTACGGTATCATAAACCTTCGTCGTTTTTTGATTAAGTAAATCCTCCATAATCGAATAGGCGGATTTACGCTTCGTGCCATAGGTGCTGTAGCTTGCAACGTTGTTTTTGTCTTTGGTTTTGCATGAAATTCCATAGGTGTCGGTTGCCGGCGAATATTCAACGGCAATGGATTTCGGGATTTTCTCTGCCTTTTTTTGAAACCATGCAGGACGACTTTCATTCCATTGCAGCTCCTGTTCATAATGTGCTTGGGTAAATCCAACAGGTGTTCCAAATGTTTCGTACATAAATTCATTGTAGAATTTCGGGTCAATCCATCTTGCACCAATCTGTACATCAATTTCTGCCACTTTTAACGGAGTTGGAATTGCGGCTTCTAAGGCAGCAACGTTTTCTTCAAAACGCACATCACTTTTTGCAGCACTTTCCGCTTGCTCCAATTATTTATAAATATCCCCCGACAAATACTCGCTTGCCGTCTGATATTCTTCTCTGGTTGGAACGGGATAAATCTTGCCTTTTAGCTCTGAAGCAAGCTCCTTCTTCGTCATTTCTGTCAAGTTTTGCATATATTCCATGTCAACCTTGCCTTTTTCAGACATGGAAAGTGTCAATGCTTCAAGTGCTGTTTCCACGTGTTCCACGGGTTTATGTGGTAAAATCGTCCGTTCAGTAAAAATATTTGACTTCTTTGTCAGCTTGTCTTTGTCAAATTCCGATTCCAGAGATGTAGAGAGATTGTAATAGTTATCTTTTCCCAATATTTGTCTATTTCGGCTACTGTGCAAAAGTCCATATGTTTCGTAAAAATTGTCATACAGCGTGTTCAGTTGCTTCTGCAATCCATGAATTTCTGTATCCGGTTTATCCTGTTCCTGTGCCGTCATAAGCTCTCGCAAACAGTCACGAAGTGCAATATATGCTGAAATTCGCTGATTCTGCGCTTGTTTTGGTTCGTATTTTTCCGTGATGCGACCGTCTGTATCCAAAAAGCCGATGCTGCCGGATTTATCTTTGAAATACGTATCTTTTTCTGCATTTGTCAAGTCTACTTCAATCGAATGTTTGTAGACTTCATTTGTTTTTACATTCGAAATCTGTGCAGATAACTTTGATACTGCTTCTTGCAGTTCTGTTTTCAAGTCAGCACCCTCATGCGCTGTCACCATTGTACCGCTTCGCTTGCCATAAAGCTTGTTTCCGTCTACAATGTCACCTAAAACCATTTCAGGATGGTCAACAAAGTATTTATTCACGCTTAGACCATTCTCCATCTTGCCGAGGTTCACCCAGTCGGGCAATTCTTTCGGCGGTTTGCTGCGCTTTTTTAAGAAGATAATATCGGAAGTCACTTCTGTATTGGCATTTGCCTTAAAAGCCGTGTTCGGCAAGCGAATTGTGCCAATGAGGTCAGCTTTTTCGGCAAGCTGTTTTCGAAAGCTGTCGTCTTGTTTATCCAGCGTTCCCATCGATGTAACAAATGCCACAATACCGCCCTCTTTGACTTTGTCGAGCGTTTGTGCAAAGAAAAAGTCATGCAGTTTGTGTGTGCCGTATTGCTTGTCAGTAAATCCTAAATCACCAAATGGTACATTGCCGACCGCTACATCAAAACAGCCGTTTTGAAATGCTGTTTTTTCAAATCCTTTGACTTGAATATCAGCCTCCGGATAAATTGCCTTTGCAAGTCGTCCGGTCAGACTGTCCAGTTCCACACCGTAGACTTTGGAATTCTCACGCATTTTCTCTGGCATTCTGCCGATAAAATTGCCGACACCACAGGAAGGTTCTAAGACATTACCGCCCTTAAAATTAAAGCTTTCCAGTGCGGAATAAATGCCGTCAATGACGGTAGGCGAGGTGTAGAATGCATCCAGTGTAGAGGCTCTTGCACTGTCGTATTCTTCTTTGGTGAGCAAGCTTTTCAACTGTGCAAATTCGCTTGCCCATTTTGATTTGCTCTCGTCAAAAGCATTTGCCAAGCTGCCCCAGCCGACATATTGAGACATGATTTGTTTTTCTTCCATTGTCGCCGTACAATGTTCGGATTCGATAGCTTTCAACGTTTCAATAGCTGCGATATTCGCCTTAAATTTTGTTTTTGTGCCTCCTTCGCCGAGGGATTCATTTTTAATTTTGAAAGTAGCTTCTTGTTTTGTCGGCTGTACTTTTTCCTGTTCATTTTTCGGAGTTAAGTCAATCGTGATAGAATTTAGCTTTATCGGCTCTAACGGTTCAGATTCCTTTGTCTGATTTTCGCCAAACAAGCTCATTTGCCCTTCATTTTCGTTTGTTTTCTTTTTGCTTGTTTTTTGACCTGTCGTTTCAGAAGTTGATTTGTCAACCTCTTTTTGGTCAAGTGCATGAGTACGCTTTTCTAAAAGCTCCGCTTCAACTTCGGGCAAAACTTGAAATGGTGAATTATCCGCTGAAATGTTATTTTCAGCGAAAATTTCTTCAGTTGATTTAGCCGTTATCGGTGTTGGCTTTTCTTTTGTAGGTACAGTATATAGCGATGGAATTTCAATTTCGCCATTCTTGACAGCAAGCATCTTTTTACCATAGTCGTCAATTTCCTCTTTCGACAACCATTCCGGTTTTTTATCATCTGGGAAATCATCTCACAGTTCATGCATTTTCGCAATTTGTTCTTCCACATTTCCAGCCCACAAGTGCTTTTCATGCCCTGCACCATTGCTAAGAAAGTAGTCACAATCAGATTGCAGTCTCGAAAGCAAGTGATATTCTTGTTCGAAGGATTTCACATCATTTTTCTTTTCGGATGTTGCTTCTCTTGCTGTATTTTTCTCTTGAACATCTGCCGAAACAAGTTCATAATTTTCTTGTTCCTGCGCAGTAAGTGGTTCATTGCACATCACATATCCCCAAGCTTCACGTCCAATTTCCTCGCAGTATTTTTTTTTCATCGAAATTGACAATATTCTGTGCAGCTTGTTTTTTCGGGAATGTACCCAGCATGAGTGGTCGCTGTGTGCTGTAATAGGTATATGTTTGCGGAGTGGCTGGTGTCGCTTCTGGTGTGTTCTTTTCCGGTGTAAGCGTTTTTTCTTCTTCATGTTCCACAAAATGTGCTGCGTAATATTCCGGATTTTTCGCACGAATGGCTTCTTCCAGAATGGGAAGTACATCATTTTCTTGATACTTCGCATACTGTTTCAAGAAGTCAATAACACCGCCAATGTTATCACCGACATCCTGTCGTTCCGTGTAGGTATCACCGTTGGGCATGGTCAGTGTAAACTTCACTTTACGATAGCCGATAAAAGGTTTATAATCGTTTTTATCACCATACAATTCTGCATCGTCCCATGCTTTTTCTGAACCGTAATGTGCAATAGCTGCATTTCTTCCAGTGACAAAGGTTTCATCTGCTTCACGCATCCTACGGTCAAATTCTGCGATAGAATAAGTTCTACCGTCCTCAAATGCACCACTCTCGCTCCATTCACAAGTAATGGTAGGGAGTATATTTGCAACGACTTTCTCCGGCTCATCCATATTTACAACATTTACACCCATAGCAGCCATAAAGTCTGTTGCCTTAATACCTTCGTCAGAATGAAGCTGCTCTACTGCTTTTTCCTGCACATCATTGACTGGCGATTTGTTCGCTGTCGTCCTTTCAACTGTATCAACCTGTTCCAAATTCTCAACACCCGTGTGACTGTTGACATATTCAATGACTTCCGAGAGAAATGTATTGACACTTTCTATCGGCATCACAATATTACCTGTTTCACGAGTAAGCGTGATTCTGTCCGCTTCAATATTTTCGACTGTCCATTCTTGCTCCTCATTGTTACCGTGTCCTGCGTACGTAATTTCATCGCCAACTTTGAAAGGCAGGTCAGATACCTTCGGTTCGATTTCTTGTTCTTCTTTTTCCGAAACAAGTTCATAGTTTTCTTGTTCCTGCGCTGAAAGTGGTTCATTGTACGTCACATATCCCCAAGCTTCACGTCCAATTTCCTCGCAATATTTTTTTTCATCGAAATTGACAATATCCTGTGCAGCTTGTTTTTTAGGGAATGTACCCGGCATAAGTGGTCGCTGTGTGCTGTAATAGGTATAGGTTTGCGGAGTGGCTGGTGTCGCTTCTGGCGTGTTCTTTTCCGGTGTAAGCGTTTTTTCTTCTTCATGTTCCACAAAATGCGCTGCGTAATATTTCGGATTTTTCGGAAGGATTGAATCAAAGTCCCTCCATGCAGAAATGCTGGAATATCCCTCTTTTTTTGCCCATGCTTCATCCTCATGAAAACTCTTTTCAGCAACTTTTAAAATTGTACTTCCCAGTGATTCAAACGTGAAATTTCGTTTGTATACTGGTTCTTTGTCAGAATTTTTTTCATCTTCCACATATGCACTCAATTCGCCTGACTCATTTTTTTCAAAATGAATGCGCATATGGACAGTATGGGCAGGAATGCTGTTGTCTTCTAGGATAACAAATGTGCCATCCGGAAATATTTCTTTCGCAAGTTCTGCACGAATATCCGTTCCGTTTTGAAAATCTCTTGCGAGTTCATGTAATCTTTCATCCGTTATGTCACCAAGACCATAGCTTCTATTCAACGGCATATATTTGTCAATATATTCTTTTTCAAATAAGTGATAAGAAATTCTATCTAGACCAAAGCCTGTAATGCGAAATGCAAGCTTTTCCATCAATTCGTTTTCATCGCAATTCCGTAAGTTTTCCTGATTTGCTTCGAGCATTGCTTGTCGGAACGCCGCTTCTTTTTCCGGCTTCTGTGCCACTTTTTCCAGTGTATCCGCTGGGTCAATCAGACGAAATGAAAACACCTGATAGCCGTTATTTCTCAGTTGTGTATACACACCATCTTCAAAATTCCAGTTTTTTGCTTTCAGAAAATCTGCAAAATCTGCATGAATATGCTTTCCATTTCGTTCACCGGTTTCGTCGATATTTTGTGTAACAAATCCTACTGTACTAACAGACGTGATTTCCCGAATTTCACCGACACGCTCCGGCTTCCAATGGGACAGAATTTCATACCGCATACCCGGCTTCAATTTCTTCTTCATCTGGCTGAGATTTTGAATCTCCGGCAGTTCTACTGATGGTTTCTCTTTAGTAGTCACTGGTGTTGATTCTTCTGCCGGTGTCAGCTGTGATATTTCTGCCTGAGCGAAAAGCTCACTTTTTTTTATCATTTTCTTTTTCTTCCATTGGCTCTGGCATAGGGAAAGGCTCATCTTCAAAAATCAAGCTTCGTGTATATTTCGCAATTTTATCCTCCATAGACGCATTATCGTCCAAAAACGCATGAAAAGCATCACCAGTCAGACTAAGTCCTGCATCATAAATACGTGAATATTGCTGCTCTGGTGTCAAGCCATCCCATTTTGATTGAAATACTTCTTTTTGCCTTGCAGCTTCATTCGCTATCGAGTTCTTGTCTTGTTCTGACAACTGCGAATAATATGGTTCATAGGTTGTCATCTTGCCGTTGCCCTCAATATGGGCAACAATCGGATAGTCATTTGTTTCAGGGTTTATTTTCGATACATCGTAAGCTGTAATGCCATTTCCAAGTAAACCGAAATGCACAAATTTTTCCGTCGATTCTTCTGCCGGTGTCGGCTGTGATATTTCCGCATTCTCTGAAATTTTTTCCGAAAATTCCTTGACAATGTTGTGGGATTGGTGTATAATATGATTGAAGTCAAGAGTATTTGTTAATTCGGGCAATTGTAGCCCCTATCTTTCAAATAACTTTTGACTTTTCTCTTTATTACAGAAAAGCATACTATTTTGTTCAACAGCACGAGTAAATTGTGCAATAAAGTTTTCACGACCGTGAACGCTAGTGATAAAGTTCGAGTCAATCGTTTCCAAATCGTACCGTCCACGTCCATTAGGTTTAATACTTACAATTATCGGTAAGTTATCTTTATCAATCTCTGAAGTTACTGCAATAATACTGTCACTTCTAGAAAGTGAATCATAAATCATAACCGGAGATGCAAGCAATTCTGGAAGTCTTTTTAATTGCTCTTTTTTAAGCCCATGTTTGTGAACATTGCTGATTTCCTTATCTGCTAAAGCATCCTTTAAATGCTTCTGCGTATAGAGCATTGGTAATGGCTCACAGCCAACTTATAATAAAATATCTGGTGTATCACATACTTTCAAGGCAGTATAAAACGGCAATTCTCCGTTTAGCGACGCATCCACCTGTTCCGCAAAGGATTTCTCTTGCGAAACAGTTTCTTTTTGCTGTTGTTCCGCTAAAAATTCTTCATCCAAATCGGGGTCAACAAATAGGGGACTATCGATTTCCCAATCCGGTTCGATGGTGTCAAACAGATTTAAGCGATTTTCCCCAATGCCAAAGGGACTATGCATTTTCACCTGTTCCTTTGGCGATTGCTCCTGTATCTGTTTTATCGTATCCGCACGCTGTTTTTGCGTTTCTTTTTTCATTTCGTCAACTTTTTCTCTGTCCTCTAAACGCACCGAAATCATCACATTTTCTGCTGCCTATGTTCTCGCTTGCGCTTCTAATTCCGCAACCTCCGTTTTTGCCTGTTGCTGTAATTCTCTCGCAGCTTCGAGGCTTTTTCGGCTTACCGTCACCGTCGTGCGCTTGTCATTATACGCAATACCCGAGAATGGAATACCTGCCGCTTGCAGCTTCTCCGCAAGCTTCAATTGCTCCTGTTTGCTGCCGTAGAGGTAGTTTTTTTGAGCGATGTATTTGAATGCAATCGTTCCGAAAATATTCTTTTGTGGTGGTGTGTATGCTCGCACAGGTTTTTCCGTTTGTAAGCGTTCTTCCCCCAAAACAAAGCGCATTTTTTCTTTTTCCTGTTCCAAAAACGCTAAGTGTACATTGTCGTCCCGAACATATGCGTAATAGTTCATACCGCTGGAATCTAATTGTTGTCGCTTCTGTCGAAACGTTTCTAACGGCATTCGCAGCACTGCCTTTTCTGCATTGTCCGTCGTTTGATTCCAATAGGAATTTCCGTGACGAAATAACTTCTTTTTCTCCCTTGTTTCGCTCATTGCTTATCACTCCCTGCTTTCTGAAAATCCCGACAGAATCGCTCTCTGTCGATAAGTACAACATGACATTTTTTCGCCAGATTTTTGGCGGAGCTTGTAAAGAAACTGTTGGTACAAACCACTGCCAAATCTGCATCGTAATATTCTCTTGCAGCAACGATTTCCTGTACTGCCTTGATGCCAACCTTGCCGGAATAACGCTTCGCTTGAACGACGATTTTCTTTTTCTCCCGTCGCATCACAAGGTCTGCACCATAGTCCTTTGACTTCGGTGTTGTCTCTGCACGAAAACCTTTTTGCCGGAACTGTGCTGCCAAAAGAGCTTCAAATTCCTCTCCGGTCATGTGATCAATAGCGTGCATATTTTTCCGACAAAGTGCCTTGTCCTTTGATTTTTGCCGTCGATTTTGGTATGCCTTGGTGAGTATCCAACACCCAATCACACAGCAAATGATGAGCAACAGAAAATGCCAATCCAATGTGTAATTTCCAAATAAAATTGGTTTACTCCAATGCATATGTTTTCTCCTGACTCCTGTGTGGCATTTGCTTTTCCGATTCTGCCACGGCTTTTGCGGCTTTCCTTGCTCTCGCACCGTCATAAGGTGGTGGCAATTGATGCCGTTTTTCCTGCACCTTCTCGATGCTTCGCAGCTGGTCGTTCCAATCCTTAAAACGCTCCGGCGTTTTCAATCGATGCATTTCCGGATATTCCGCTTTCAATCTTCTTGTAAATTCGTTTCCTGCGTCATCATTATCCGAACAAATCCAGACCCTCTCCGGTGGGATTTTGTACCGCTGCATTGTCGCTGTCACAATCGACGGTTTTATGCCCATCATGGAAACAAGCCTGTGATTATTGAGTTTTTTTGCATGCATTTGTGCAAAGGACAATGCATCGATGGCACTTTCAAAAAACAGAAGCTTTTCACCCTTCCCACAGCAAATTTCGAACCCATGACCTGATGCTGAACCTGTTGCAATACCTTTGAATTTCTGATAAGTGGACGTGCCGACTTTCTCTGCACCAATGGCTTTTCCGTTGCTGTCTTGTATCAAAAAGCACACATTTCCGGTGTTTTTTTCTTGAACGATTTTGCCGGATTGTATTAACCGATTCACAAATGGAAACTGCAATCCTCTTGTTTGAGAAAGATAGGCTTTCACTCGATTGCTGTTAGAATCGACACTGATTTTGATGGTTTGCAATTTTTTCGGGTTCTGAAAGTGATGTATACGCCTCTTTTGGCGGTACGAAATTTTTGTCAAATACAGCATCATCATTTAGCATATCCACAGCTTCTTCTTTTGTCTTGCCGAGGAACTGCATTACAAAATCGATGTTTGTGCCGCCACGTTCCATGCTCCACTGATTCCAGAGTCCGATTTCGCCCTCTGCATTATCTTTAATACTGACGCTTGCACCTAAAATGCCTCTCCAGCGATATTCATGCTGTCCTTCCTTTTTCAATTCAAAACCATTTTGCTGCAAAAATTCCGGCAAATTCACACGATTTGCATGGTAGTATTCCGCTTTTGTTTTTTTCGGCATGGAGTCACTTCCTTTCTTGGATTTTGTAAAGCAATCTATTGACAAATGCTTTACAATGCGATATAATATGGATAGAAGCTATCAATAAAAGGAGGTTTTTCAAATGGCACAAACTATGGTGAATTTTAGAATAGATGAGGACATCAAAAATAAAATGGAACAGGCTTGTAAAGACATGGGCATGAGCATGACGACGGCATTTACGATATTTGCAATGAAAGTCGGAAAAGAACGTCGAATCCCATTTGAAATCACAGCTGACCCCGACCCGTTTTATTCCGAAAGCAATATGCATTATCTTGCCAAAATTATTGACGGTATTGAGAACGGTACACGACCGCTTGTAGAACATGAGTTGATTGAGGTAGATAGCGAATGAAACTAAAATGGGATGAAGATGCGTGGAACGATTACCTCTATTGGCAAACACAAGACAAAAAGACCTTAAAGTGAATCAATGCATTGATTCAAGATATTCAGCGAAGCCAATTCGATGGAATTGGTAAACCCGAACCACTAAAAGGCGATTTATCCGGATACTGGAGTCGTCGCATTGATGCGGTAAATCGATTGGTATATAAGCCGGAACAGGATGCTATTCTCATCGTTGCGTGTAAGGGACATTATACACGCTGAAATTTACAACGCCACCTCATCTTTTTTTCGCTGCTGCGTCTTTTCCTGCGGATTTTTCCGTTCATTTTCATGGACTGCTTGTGCAGATTTCTTTTCTGCCATACGGCTAAATGGTGACGGAAACAGCTTTCCAGCCTTTTTGTAATCCGCTTGTCGAATGGTGACAGCGGATTTTTTCCATCAAATACTGCCGAATATTCGACTCCGGCTCTTTGCAAACGTGCAGCTGTTTCCCTTGCAAAGTTCTCGTTCATACGCTGGGTATAACGTTCTTTGGCAGAAAGTGCGTTATACAAATCCGGATTCTGCACTTCTTTTGTATTTGGTTTTGCAGTCACTTTTTCCGCCGTTTGCACCTGTTCCATTTTCCGTACCGTTTCCGCTCCGGTAACGCAGATTTTCTCCGATACCGATGGAATATCCATCTTGTCGTCCTGACTTGATTCACCTAAAATTTTCTCCGTCTTGGCAGAAATTACATCGATGGTGTTGTCTCGCCGCTTCGTGAAGTCAATTTTCGTATTTAGCTTGTCCACTCGAGCTTGCAATTGATTGCACTTTTCCTGTCGTTCTTGTATCTTTTCCAAAAGTGAGAATTTTTGTTCGTGTCCCAATTCCGCATACGCCTGTTTTGCTTGTACCAGTTTTCTTGTCTGTACATCCAATTTGTCTTGCGAGCAGTCTCTTGTACTCCGATTTAAACGATTCAGACTCTCTGCAAACGCCTGACGGCGATTTTTCGTTAAGTCAAAGCTTTTTATCGTATCGCTTAGCGCAACTGAACGGTCTAATTTATGCCCGATTTTCATAGATTTTCGGTCGATTGCTGCAATGCGTGTTCGGTGTTTTTCCGCCTTTTCCTGTCGCTTCGGCAATTTCACGCTGCGGATTTTCTGTGTTTTCCTTTGCAGTTGTTCCATCATCGCTTTCGCAGGCGGAAATTTTCCAGCGACTGTTCCCAAGAATCGCTGCATATCTTCGTATTTTTCCGCTTTTGCTGTCAGCTTCTGTATTTTCATCTGATTCTTCTCCAGCTCCATCACCCGTGTATTTCGCTTTTCTGAAAGCGTTTCCAGTTGGCTTTCGTGGTAGGACGCCTTTGCATTTAAAAACGGCAATAGTTTTTCGTGTGATGATGCTTCATAGAATTTCGTGGATTCTTCTACGTTTTTCAGCTTTATCTCCGATGCATTCGGCGGTTTCATTTGCTCTCGAATGACAGGTTTTTCCTTCGTTTTTTGTACATCCTGTACACGCCCTTTTTCCTCAAAATGTGCTAAAGGAATTTCTTCTGAAATCTTCTCTTCTTCCTCTGGAAACATCCATTTTTCCATCTCATCAGGGGCGAATTCTTCTTCTGTGGTGTGCATTTCTTCGCTTGTCATTTCAAAATGATTTTTTTCTTCCATGTTATTTTCCTCCCTCAATATGTCACCGTATCGCCATAATTGATTTTTTGTATCGACTGAATATTTGCCGTTAGATTCAGTCCGCTCCAATTGTAATAACCGTAATTTCCGGTAAAGCTGACACAACTTGGTACGCTGTTATCAGCAACGATAAATTCAATGACACTCTTTCCAGATGAACCATATGTGTGATACCGTCTATCACCTTTGCTGTCGCATATTTTTACTGTAAATTGAATGCCATTTTCCAGTGTCACTAGTAATCGGTCGCCGCAGTAACCATAAAACGTTCCCATTGCATAGCAATAATCGCCATAAGCATTACGCATAATGCCCGTATCGGTAACAACGTCTTCTTCCGCTCCAGCAATCGCTGAATAGGAGGGATTTGCAGTCAGACCGCTTGCTTTTTCGTATGTAAAACAGTTTGTCCAGCCGTCCTCCTGTTCAAATTCTTCGATGACTTCCACCGTTTCTGTTTTGGCATATACGGTTATGATTTTCACATTTGCTGATTCTCCATCGTGCAATATCGGCTCAATGGCAATCGAATACGCTGCATTTTCACGAAGTCCGGTGATGTAACACACGGAATTTCCAGAAAACACAAAAGATATATTTTCTACATATCCGGTATCATCTGACAATGGTGTACAAGTTACCGTATAATCCCGATTTTCTTCACTATTCCACGTTGCTTTTAGGCAAGATACGGATATGGTAGATACCTGTAAATTACTTGCCTGTAACGTAGGAATTGCTGCGGTAGTGGTGGTGGTTTCTGTCGTTAATGTGGTAGTTGTGGTCGGTGTCGTTGATGCTGTAGTCGTCGCATTTTTTGTTTTCATTGTAGTTGTCAGAGAAGTTGTGGCTGTCGTTTCTGTCATGGTTTCCGTTGTTGTAGTAGATTCCGTCAGAACCGCAGTTGTGATAGAATCCGTCTGTTTCGATTGTTCGGCTTCACTTTTCGCCTGTACTGAAATTCCCACACCAAGACCACACAAAATAATAATAGAAACGGAAAACGCAATGATTTTCTTTCGCTACATAAATCTAGCTCCTAAATATTAAAACTCAAAATCAAAATTCTTTTCATCCTCTTCCGTTTCAAACCGCCGCAAAAATACTGCCTTACAGTCAGCAAGTTGCTTTTCAAGATAGGCGAACATTCGCTCTACATTTTCCCGTGTGTAGTCCACGCTGCGTTTCGATGCGATTTTCTCCAAATAACCGATTTGCGTGCAAATCTTCGCCATCCGTTCTTTCGATTCCGTCTGGAATTTTGCTTGTTTTTCTACATCGATGGCAGTACTTTCCACTGTGTTTTCTACCGATTCTACGTTATTTTCCATTTCCATGATAATTTTCCTTTTCGTATGAACTTTTCGCCCAGTGGGCAAAAAGTTATGAGATTAATTTTTTCTGGTTCGTTCCGATGTGATTTCCGGTTCTTCCTTTTCTTGTTGTTTTTGACGAGATTTCCGTCGAATTCGTTCGGCTTTTCGTCGCAGTAATTCCTGTGAGAACAGAACACGTCTTGCCTGACGATGCATTTCTCGTTGCCTTGTCTGGCGTTCTACTTCTGCCGCACGTTCCCGTTCCGCTCGCTCCTGTTGTCGCTTCGTATCATCCGATGCTGTGGATTTTTCCACTGTTCGTGTCATTTGGCTTTCTTCCAACTGATTTTCAGCGGAAAAACTCAAATTCGTGATATTTTGCAGTTCCTCCTGCAACACCTCACGTCCTGCACCCCAATTGTTTACGTATGTCTTCGTGAGCATGATTTGCACTTCCACCGGACGGGATTGCAGCGTGGTGTAGGACACGCCCATAGCCTCCGCCGTCTCTTCCAGAAGCGACAGATATTCTGCATTCGTACCGCCGGACTGGAGCAGTCGTTCTAAATATGCTTCATCACTTGCCATAGCAGCACCTCCTCATTTTGTTATTCAAAATCGTTGCTCATGACGGAAACGCAAATACAGCGTCAATGTTCTCACGAAGCCACTTTTCAAAGTTATCTCTGACTTCGTTGAACCTTTCTTCGCTGTCATACTCCGCAACAACAATACAGTTTTCCGTATCGCCGTTTAAGTAGATCATAAAGCCGTATCCGCTTTTATTCTCATACTTTCCGCAGGTTATACAGGAAACGGCATTCGTGTAGTTGAAAAACGCTCCATCCTGCGAAATAATCGATAGGGTCATTACGCTCGCTCCTTTCTTGCTTACTAAGTAAAGCTTAATAAAATCCTCACAACGACATATCGTCTTTTTTCCGCTGCTGCGACTTTTCCGTTGAGTTCTTTTATTCAGATTTCCGAATTTCCTGTGCAGTCTCATTCAACCTTGCTCGGCTAAAAGGAGAACGCTGTTTCGTGATGGATTTTTGCGGTGTTTCCTGTTGCTTTTCTTTTGTCTGCGTTTCTTTTACAGCTGTCGCAATGTCTTTCAAATTTTGCGGTACAAGAGGAGAATTCGCAATATCTGCTCCCTTGATGTACGTAGGTGACATTTTGCCATTTTCATTTTGCACGTACGTTTTTACTGCCATGCCATGAAATTGCACGCCCTTTGATATGTCATCCTTTGCAGACAAAATCAACATTGCTTGGTCTTGACGAATTGTGGCTTGAATGCTGTGAACAGGTGAACCATCCCAATGTGTCATGGGTATCAGTGATTTTTTGCCATTGATGGTCTTAGATTGCATGGCTGGCTGAACCTGAACGGCTGCCATTGGAGCATATACTTTTCCATCTTTATTGACAGCTATCGTTTTCAAATCGTTTGACCGCAGAGATTGCATCATTTCATTTGTTTGTGCGAGTGCCGCCTTGGAAAGACGGTCTACCACAGGATTCTCCGCTGCAAGTGCCTTGGTTTCCTTGGTGATATACGCAAATGAAGTAGAGCGTTCCGCCTCTTGTTCCAGAATGTTTTCTTTTGCAAAAGCTGCAATATTTTTCAATTCTTGTGGAATCTTTTCCGAACCTGCAATATCCACTCCCTTGATGTACGTTGGTGACATTTTGCCGTTTTGATTCTTCTCAAATTTCATTGCCAACATCGCAGAAAATTTCACGCCGTCCGAAATATCTTCCTTTGCATGAAATATCAACGCTGTAAAATCCTTTCCGTCCGTATGCCGGATGGCTGCCTGTACGCTTTTTACTGGATTACCATCCTTATCCATCAATGGCTCTTTTTGTTTCGTTTTAGGGTTGTATTTTGTCGCATATTCGACCGATACAACCGCTTTGTCCGTATACGCTTCCCCATTCCAATTGATAGAAGTGGTGGAAAGCCCTTGCTCTTGCAAACGAGTCATAAGTGCATCCGCTTTTTTCTGTGTTGCTTCTGCTAACTTCTGAATTTCGGTATCCGTAAATGCAAGATTCCTTGTGTTTTGGTCGATATAGGTTAGTAACGCCATCTTAAAACCTCCTGTTAATTCTTGTGTTTTTTCTGAAACTCTCTTGACATTTGCCGTGGAATATGCTATACTGTTATCGAAGCTGATGAATGTGTTCTCCAGGGGCAATTGGAGCCCGGCGGAATGAAGCATTCTATCGGCTTTTTCTTTATTTATAGCAACCAAATTTCCTTGTCCAATCTGCTTACGGAAATAATTCTCAATTCTGTCTTTTCCATATACACTAGAAATACGATTGACCTCACTAAATCCATTTTTCTCACATAATGAAACTGCTATCATTACGCCTCGGTTCTGACTATCTTTCAATTCTGTAATCGCAACCAAAGAATTTTCTTGTGAGCCTTTGAAAATCATAACCAGATTCCGTAATTCTTGCGGAATCTGTTCCATGATAGATTGACTAAGAGCGTGACCGTGATAATGTTCTTCCGGTTCTGCCATACATTTTGTAATGGTACGAGGCGAAATCACAACATCAAGCTTCTGGTCTGCTCCTAAAATTGCAAGTGCATTTGGCGTTTTCCCGATATGTAGGAAATCAGAAGATTTTTCGGTTCGTTTGAGGAAAGAATCTAATTGTTCTGCAAACGCCCTATCCTCCTCCTGATTCTGCCGAATCTTCTCCGACATTGCCAAAATATCCGATTCATCCACTGTCAAGGTGGATTTTTCTTTGTCTATGGCTTGGTCAGACATAGTGTCACATCCTTTTCCAAGGGCAAGCCATTTTTACATTAAAATTCCCCTTTCTCCATTTCGATTTCCAAATCGCCCTCTTTGTCATGGAGAGCGTCCTTGAGCAAATTTTTCTTTTCATCACGCATCATTATCACTTCTTATCTTTCTTCAGCGTTTCCCACTGATAGTATGTTTTGCCATTGTGAGTGTTCTCCTCAAACGATGGCAAAACGGTTGTTTTTCTGCCGTTTGACGTATAAGAAACTTGTTTACCGAAAAGCAAGTTTTTCAGCTGCGATTCCGTCAATTCCTTGCCGTAAACCTTTGCGATGTTCATGCCACATTTTTCGGTGCAGTAAAATCCAAACTTGCCCTTCTTCACAGTACTGCCGCATTTCGGACACTTGCCAATGGATGCACCAGCACCGCCAAATGAAATGCTGTTGACACGCTTGCCGTATGTTTCGCAAATTTGCCGCACAAATGATTCAATATCATACAAGAAGGCATTCTTGCTGTAGTTGCCTTCGGCAATTTGCTGTAATTGCATTTCCCAATCGGCAGTCAGCTTCGGGGAGCGTACCTCCTCCGGTACAGCAGAAATTAAATGCCTGCCTTTTTCCGTGGAGAGAATTTGCTTGCCCTTGCGTTCAGCATAACCGTTTTTCACAAGTCCCTCAATGGTTGCAGCTCTTGTGGCTGGTGTCCCTAACCCTTTTTTCTCGCTGTTCTCATCGTAATTTTCCTGTCCAGCGTGTTCCATTGCGGAGAGAAGTGCCGACTCCGTGTACGGCTTCGGTTGGGAAGTGAAATGCTCCGATTTTTGCGCCATGACATTGCCATAGACCTGTCCTTTTTGTACGTCCGGCAGAGCTTTTTCCTCCGATTCTTTCTCTTTCGATTTCGCCTTTGCAGATGTAAACAGCGCATCGATTTTCTTCCAACCGTCCGTCAAAATAGTCTTGCCGGTGGCGGTAAATTCATTTTGTTTGCATACGAGTGTGATTTTTACAGACTCGTATTTGTGTGGTGCAGACGCTGCACAAAAAAGTCTCGCCATTTCCAGAAGCAAGATATTTTTCTCGCCCTCCGGCAGCTGTTCCAGCGTTTCTGATGTCACTTTTTCCGTGGGCAAAATAGCAGGGTGACTGATCACTTTTTTGTCGTTGACACATTGGGAGAAATTCAAATTTTTCGCCTTTTTCACAAAGTCAAAATTTGAAAATTCCGCTCGTAACTTCTGTGCCAGATGTTCTATACTTTCCAGTATATCTGCCGTGATATATTGGCTGTCCATTTGGGGATAGGTGGACAATTTTTTCTCATACAGCGATTGCTGATAATCCAGCGTTTGTTGTGCTGTGTAGCCGAACAGTTTATTTGCTTCACGCTGCAAGTTTGTCAAATCGAATAATTTCGGTGGGTTCTGCGTTTTCACCTGTTTTTCTACATTTGTCACTTCTGCGACTTTCTCGTGACAAGCTGCGGCAATTTGTTCCGCTTCCGTTTCACTGTCGAACCGTTTAGAGGACGCATGGAAAAATCCAGTGTCCAGTTCCACTGTGAAATATTTCTGCTTCTGGAAATTCGCAACAGCGTTATCCCATTCCACCAGCATTGCCAGCATTGGCATCTGGACTCTGCCAATGGTCAGCTTACTGCCATAGCGACAGGTGAACAGCTGTGAACCGTTCATACCTACCAGCCAATCGGCTTCAGCACGGCTTAATCCTGCATCATAGAGGTTGTCATAAGCACTGTCGTCTTTTAAATGTGCCATGCCATCTCGAATTGCCGATTCTTCCAATGAGGACACCTAGAGCCGCTTTACCGGCTTATGACAATCCACCAGTTCATAAACGTATCGAAAAATATACTCTCCCTCACGGTCGGCATCTGTAGCACAGATAATTTCGTTCACATCTGATTTTTCCATCAGATTTTTTAAAATTGAAAACTGTTCCTGCGTCTTCTCAAACGTTTTCAGTTTCCACGTTTCCGGAATCATGGGCAGCTGTGAAAAGCTCCATGAATCTGCCCAGTTCCCGCTATAGTCGTTGGGACTGTACAGTCCAGCCAAGTGTCCATAGCACCATGACACATAATAGCCACAGCCCTCCATGTAGCCTTTTTTCTTTTCGGTTGCACCCAAAACCGTGTAAATGGCTTTGGCAACCGAGGGCTTTTCTGCGATGATAAGTTTCATATGGTTTTAAGTCCTTTCAAAATTAAAAATTGTATTGACATTGCATTCAAAATGTGATAAAATGTATAGGAAAGGTGTGTGATAAACATGACAAAATCTGAAACGCTGCATATTCGAGTCAATGAAAATGTAAAGGCAAATGCAGAAGAGACATTAGGACTGCTCGGTATTTCTATTTCCGAAGCCGTCAATATGTTCCTCTGTCAGGTCAATCTTACAGGCGGTCTGCCTTTTGAAGTGAAACTGCCTGCACCAGAACGTGTTATGGTGCATTCCCAGCAGCAACTTTCTCAAAAACTCGATGAAGCGGAAAAAGATGTCGATTGTGGAAAAATCTCCTCTGCCGAAGAAATTTTTGACAGATTGCGAGGAAAATATGACGTATAAAATATTTGTGACGCAAAACTTTGAACTGGATTTGGATGCTGCTTTATCATATATTTCGGATAAATTGATGAATCCAGTTGCTGCGAAAAATTTATTGCAGCTTACAGAAAAAGCAGTCTCCCAAATTGGTGAAAATCCCACGCTATATGCCTTGTATCATGACGAAAGGCTTTCAAAAAAAGGTTATCATTTTGTAACTGTGAAAAACTATCTCATCTTTTATCGAATTGATGAAAATGAAAAAGTTGTTCATATTTTGCGATTCCTCTATGGTAAACAAAACGTTTCAGATATTTTCTAATGCCCTAATTGGGGCATTTTTTGTCATACAGGCATTATTTCAAAACAGCTCCTCTAAATCCGCTTCCTGTTCTGAATCTGACTTTTTCTCGATGAAAAAGACTTTATCCACGTGAATTTCAGCTACCGTTCGCTTTTCTTCCATTTTGTCTAGGTAGGTGCGATTGCACAAACTACCCTCTACCAAAATGCGCTCACCCTTGTGGAAATAATTTTCCAGAAGCTTTGCCGTACCATTCCACGCAACACAGTTGAAAAAGTCTGTTTTGCTCTCCGCCATATCTCTGCGTTTCGGGCGGTTAACTGCAATAGAAAATCTGCAAACTGGAACGTTGTCTTTTCGTGTAGATTGTACTTCAGGGTCGACAGTCAGCCGTCCCATAATGGTAATATGATTCAAATGCATTGTCTTTTCCTCACTTTCAAAAATCGTCTTCTTCATCTTCATCAAAATCAAAGTCGTCCATATCGCTGGGCGTTTCTTCTGCTTTTTCTTCTATAGCGTATTTCGCCGTGCAGTATTTTGCCATTACAAGCACAGCAGCACCATATACCAACGCTCCGGTAATCGCTCCAAAAATCAGCTTTTTCATGTAGCTTCCTCCTTTTCGTTATTCCTCATCCTCGTTGATTTCATATTCTTCCGCTGCATCGCTGAAGTCTTCTGCAAAGTTGTCCATTTGTGGCTCCTTCCTGCCAAAACTGATGCCCTTTTTCTTGAAAAGGAAAAATCCAACAATGGCAATGACTACCACGCCAACACATAGATAAATCATGGTGTTATTGGATGAAGTGCCGCTTTCTGACACCGTTTCAGTGCTTTCTTCCGTTTCTTCTTCTACCGTTTCATCTGCACTCGCAGCCGAAGAACTGTCCGCACTGCTGGACTCACTGACGTTCGCAGCAGCTGCCTCTTCTGCCGAACTGTATGCGCTGTCCTCACTATCTGCATAGAGAAGCGCATATAGGTCGTAGTCGTCCACTTTGTTCAAAAAATACACATTGTCCGTTCCGTCCTCATCACTGTAATTGATAAGGACGTAAAAGACATTGCCGTCCTTGGTAGTGACGGAAATAAACTGCATTTCCTCGCTGTCGTAGATGATAGTTTCGTTAGAAATCAGCGTTGCATTGCCGTCGGTGTCGTAATAGTCATCGCTGGCATAATCTGAACTGCTGGAAATGGATGATTCATCTGCATATGCATTTTCCGCTTGTGCAAGATACTCCTCAATGTAATCTTCCGTGATGGTATCGTCTGTCTCTTCTGCATCTATTGCAGCAGTTGCTTCCGTCACTTCGGTGTCCATATTTTCCACCGTTTCCGTTGCAGTTGTTTCTTCGTCTGCATATGCGATGCAAGGTGCTTGCAGCGATAGGGGCTGCCACTGCCAAAAGTGCTGCAAATAGCTTAGAATAATGTTTCTTCATAAGTTTCTTCCTCCTTTGTATGGGTTGTCATTTCGGTAATTTTCTCCGGTTTTTCCGCCGTTGTTGATTTGGATTCTGTTTCTGCTTTCGTTTCAGAATATGGTACTTCCGAAATCAAAAGCTCTAAGATGTCCTCCACAGTCATTTCACTCTCTTGAATTTTTTGATAGAGTGTCATTGCCTGTACAGTGTCCTGTACCGTCAAATGATTGTCATCCAGCGCATTTAGCAACGTATTCGCCTGTAAACTGCGCATTTCCTGCCACAATGCTTCTTTGCGCTGCGTATTCGTACGGATGGTGTCCAGTACCTTTTGATACTCAGTCTCCAATTTTTCCAATGATTTTTCCGCCTTTTTTGCCATTTTCTCACCTCCCTCCAATCGAATTACCAGAACAGCAAAAGTGGGTCAATATAGCTCCATCCAACGCCGTCGGTGTCAATTTCAATGGCTACGTGTAAATATATGCTTACACCGGAATTATCGATGCTGACACATTTTTTGGAATCGTTCACATAGCCGATAATATCCCCCTCATTTACCGTATCTCTCTTGGATACGGTCGATGTGATATTGTAATAGTAAATCTTCGTATCTCGTGTTTTTCCATATCCATCGCCATCGTACCAATAGCTACAGTCGTTCAATCGGAGAACCACCGAATTGGAATCGGTAGAATCCACCTTGCCGGAAAGTCCTGCATAGACCGGCGTACCACTTCCACAGGAAATATCAATTGCCTGATGAGAACTGCCGTTCACAGCGGCACAGTGTACCGTGTTCCATTCCTGCACATCATACCCATAGGCGTTTAGTATGCTGCCATTTGCGATATAGTCCTCAATGCTGCCGGATAGGGGACAAGTAAATGTCTGATGGTTTCCACGAGTAGTAGATGTGCCGGAAGCTGCCGAAACGCCTAAAAAAGCTTCATACGTGGTGAGACGGTCTGCACCGTCCGGCAAAGAAAGCAGCATATCTTCAATTGCTTCATCAAACGTCTTCTTTTGTTTGACGTTGTAATAGAGCGTCACGTCTGTTACCCATTCGTATTGCTGATAATATTGGGCATATCCGTAAGGCTGCCAATCGCCGTTGCCGTCAGTATAGCCGAAATTGGTAGAAGTTTCTTCAAATGCGAGTATCCGGTCATACCAACTGCTGTAGGATGTGTTTGACCAATTCTGTGTAATGGAAAAATTTAACCAGTCCGTGTGTGTAATACTGCCGCCGCCTGCGTGACCGTAATTGATTATCATGTTGACAAATTCACTGCGCTCGTCACTGCTAAAATTTCCTGCATTTTCAATGTACCACTTCACTGCAAAATCCTGCGGTGTAACCACCGACTGAAAGGTGTCCATTAAATCCGTACCGTTCGGTAAATCTGTACTGTGATAATGCTGATACACCCAAAGTTCTGTACCGCCGACGCTGTAGGAAATGCCATATCCGTCGCTGTAAGTCGTGGAATAATAGCTTGTGTTGCGTGTATAGGATGCTGCAATGGTGTTGCCGTTTGGGTCTGTAACGTCATAGTGTTGGTCGACCAAATACCATCCAGTAGCAGAACAATCGTCCTTGTAATTGACAATTTCCCCGTTGTTCAAGTTGTAGTACAGTGTTTTTCCATTCATATATTTCGAGATTGCTGACTGCGTTCCAGAAAATGTCACCATGTCATATACCGTACCATTCACTTTTGCCCAATCGCATCCGGTGGTATAGTGTAATGAGCCGTCATAGGTGTAGGTGTTCAGTCGCTCCCAATGAGAAGTATTGTCGTAGTAATATTCAAATTCATATTCGGATTCAAATAATTCCTCCAAAACGTCTTCCACTTTGCTGTCATATGTCCAGTACATCGTATTTCCATCACCATCTTTGGCATAGAAATAGGCGCATAAAAAACTCAAGAGCTTTTCGCTGTCGTAATCGTAATCTGCTGGGTCGTAGTTAAAATGTGTACTTTTCCCATATACCCACGTATCTACGGCATCCTTCATGCTGGAAACATTACTTGCACCCAAAGAAACCAAATCATATCGCCACGCATTCGTATCGCCAACCATGAAGAGGCGTGTGTTAAATTGATTGGCAAGTTTCGTGTAATACTCCTCCGATTTGGACAAATACTTGTCCTGTGCATTGTACGTACCCAATACCCAACTACTGGACTTTACAACAGAGCTTGACATACCGCTGCACGTGGTAAATAACAGTATGATGAGAATGAGTAAAACAAGAAGAATTGCAATTGCAGGTAAAAACACCTTGGCAATAATGGAAAGCGAGCTTTTGGAGACCTTTTTGACTTTTTTCTTGATATTTTGCTTCGCTTTCTCCGCTGCTTTCTTGCTGTACTGCGACACCTGTTTTCCAGTACGATTGCGGTTCTTCCACGCCTGTCGTTGCTTGGGCTGCCCATTTTTCAGCTTGTATTCCGACCGCTGGAGCTTTTGCTGTTTCTGATTGCTCTTTTTTTCCAGTTTGCTTTTTTCTTTTGATTGCGCTGCAATTTTGTTTTTCGGACGGATTTTGCCTTTTCCGCTCCACGCTTCAAGGCGTCCACCACCTGCATCATGTCGTTGTTGGCGTCGGCATTTGCTGCCTTCGTCCACGCTTTGCGCCCAGCACTTTTCAGATCATAAATACCCGGCTTCAAAATCAATAGGGTAGGTTTCGTCTGCCGCTTGATGTTCCGCTGGATTCGCTTTTTCTTGCGTGCTGTCTTTTTCTCAAGTAAAATCGCTTTTTTCTGGGTTTTGTACAATCGATGATTGGATTTGTAGATTTGTTTTCTGGATAATACTGCCGCTTTTCGAATCGGCGTTTGACGGCTCTTGTCAGTCAAGTGAAAGGAACGAATCTGCCACAAATTCTGATATGATTTTTTCGACATTTTCCACGCACGCTTTTGCGCTCGATGTTTCGCTTTCAGCGGCGTTAGCTTTTGTTTCGCTTCAACCTTTTTGATTTTGCTTTCTGCTTTTGCAAGCTTGTCATTTGCTTTTTCCAGTCGGAAAGAACGCTTCTGCGCCATGTGCCGTATGAGTCCACGGCTGCCTGTCAAAAACAGCGAACCTGCAGCAATGACTGTTTTATGCGCATCATCCTGTGCTTCTTGAATATATTTCCCTTTTAGCTTTTGTACGCCCTGCCGAAGCACGGTCTTTGAACCGGTGATTGCAATTGTTTCTGCTGCAAGTGCCGATTTCCACATCGTTTTTCCGGTCTGCCGTGCGACAAAATAGGATGCATTCGCTGCCCATTTTACCGGATACAATGCTTTTGACTTTGGCTGCCATGTTCTCAGGCTTTTTTGCAAAGATGGCTTGTCACCCGTGATGAGCGTATGCGCACGGTGTTCCACATGGTGTAAGAGTCCAGCCTTTTTCTGTAAACTTACCGTATTTTCGTGTTTTAATTGCACAGTCGCTTTGTAGTGAAATTTGCCATTGCTTTTTTGTGTACGCTCCATATGGATATGTGCCGCCGGAATCGCACTTTTCAATTGCTGTTGAAATCGTGTAATAGGTGAATCCAAATGCGATTGCACATACGAAACTTTCTTCTGTGCTTTCAGTTTATTTACCTTTGCACGTTCCAGTTTTTTATCCTGTTTACGCAGTTGAAATGGAGCTTTTGCCAGCTTTTTTTTCCGCATGGTATTCTTTTTTCTGCGTTTTGTAATCGTCATTTACTTTGGCATACGATGGTGTATCGACAGATTCTTTTGAGGTTTCAGAAAAATATGCGAAATATTCTGCACTCGGCGAATTGAATGTACGATAACTTGTTTTTTTGCGAAGCGATTTTTTCTTTCATTTCGCTTGCAGAAGCGTTTCCTTTTGTATGGAAATCTTCGCTTTTGCATCATATTTTAAAAATTTTGCATCTTTCTTTGCAAATTGATACGCTGCACGCTGTACGACAAGCGATTCTGCACCAGAGGTACGCTTTTTTTGCTCCGGATTTTGTGCTGCACCATCCCGTCTAAGACTTCTGGATTGTGCCTTTTGGGAAAAATGATATGTTCTCTTGGATTGCACTTTTTGAAAGAAGCTTGGCGAAATTTCGCTTTCCTCTCTGCTTCTGTTCGTTTGCAAAGACGGTACTTTTTCTGTTCTTGAAAGCTTTTCTACGTCGGGATTTGCGAAATACGCTCTATTATCTTCCAACTGTGTTTTTGTGGCATTTTCAATCAGTTTTTCATTTTCATTTGCTTTTGTTTGCTGAAGCTTTTGGAATGCTGCTGTCCTTTGTTCCGTCGTCTTTTCTTCTGTAAGCAGTGGTGTATAGCTTTCAAAAACCCGTGCAATTTCGTCCGATTCTGTCGTAAGCTTCGGTGTGGCTTCTGCATCCATTTCCAGCGGCTGCATACGCATATTTCGGCTGTAAATCTGCGGCTGAAAAGAAAATTTTGTACCGATTTCGCCATTTGTTTTCATCAATTTCTTCCGCAATTTTGCACCAAACGGTTTACCGTGAAATGCGCTTTTTTGCTCTTTTTGCAGCTTCTCTTCCTCTTGCTCTAAATGAAATGAACTTGCCCGAAAACGCACCTTTTCCTGTCCTGTCGGAGATTTTCCGACTGTATATTTCCCTCATTTTTTCTCCGACTTTTTCATGTGTGACACGCTCCTTTACTTGTGTTTCTCTTCCAAAATTTGCTCCGTTGGTTTCGTTGTCATCAAGCGATACATTTCCGTATCTGTGGGAAAGCGGTCAACAAATGGTAAAATGATTTTGCCAAATCGAATCAGTCCCTCACCTTGACCGGAATTTTCCACGTATTTCAATTGTTCTTCACTAATGTGCAGCTTCTCGCCTAAAATCTCACGGTCGCCGGATGCTTGATTGAGCATATATACAAAGTCCGTATTATCGAAAATATTTTCAATTTTTTCGGAGGACAACAAGTCCTTGATATTCTGGGTAATGCCTGTCGGCACACTGCCCCATTTTCGGAATCGCTTCCAGATACCAGCCGAATAGGTGGTAGTCTGTTCATCTTGTAACAATAAGTGAAATTCATCGATGTAGTAGCGTGTTTTCTTTTTGCCACGATTTTGGGACACCCGATTCCACACGGTATCCTGTAAAATCAACATACCCAGCTTTTTCAGCTGTTCGCCCAAATCTTTAATATCAAAGCAAACCACACGATTGTTCATATCCACATTGGAACGATGATTAAACAGGTTCTGCGTGCCGTTGACGAACATATCTAGGGAATTTGCCACACGCTCCGCAGGTGCGCCTTTTTGAAGAAGTGCCGAATGTAAATCCTGTAAGGTTGGCATGTTTTCCAGCGTGGGGTTGTGATTTAGAAATTTCGTATAAATGCTCCGTACGCAGCTGTCAATCAGCGAGCGTTCCACCGGAGAAATGCCGTTGTAACCGCTGCCTACGATGATTTCACAAAGAGACAAAATAAAGGTGGATTTCATCTGAATCGGGTCTTCTTCGTATTCGTCCTGAATGGGAATATCCATCGGATTTAAATAGTTGGTGGAGTTGGCGGAAATTTTTATCCGCTGTCCATGCAGTGCATCCACCAATGGAAAATACTCGCCCTCAGGGTCATAGATGATAATATCGTCTGTCGTGGTCAAGAAACAGTCTAAAATTTCTCGTTTGACACTGAAGCTCTTGCCGCTGCCCGGCGTACCCAAAATCAAGCCGTTGGGGTTGTTGAGGTCAGAACGATTGGCTCGAATCATATTCCCCGACAGGGGATTGATACCGTAATAAGTCGCTGTTCCTATGGTGAACAGCTCCCGTGTGGTAAATGGCACAAAAATCGCAATACCAGAAGTGAGCATTTCCCGTTCTACCGGAATCTCGTTGTAGCACAGCGGCAGCGTGGACATCAAGGTTTGTTCCTGCCGATAATCATAGACGAACATGGAACAGTTGTTTTTGGAAATAATACGTTTCAGTGCCTCTTCCTGTAATTTCAGCGATTTCTTGTTTTTCACATACGTACGCAAGCTGATGCTAATGTGGAATAACTTTTCGTCCTTGCTGGACAAATCCTCCAGCATTTTTGTAATATCATCAACGTACATCTGAATAGACGGCGGCAGAATATTCGGGTCATATCCTGCCTGTGACGCTTTTTTCTGCGCATCAATTTTCATCTGATTGACACTCGTCAGCTTCGAGCGAATGAATTTTAGGGCATCCGCCTGTTCCACTGGTCTTGCATGAATATTCACGCCTAAGAGATAGGGCAGCTCAATAAAGTCCTTTAAAATTTCGTCGGATAATTCGCCTGCTAAAATATTGATATTCCAGACCTTTCCCACTGCATTTCCAATTTCAAATTGCTGTTTTGTAAAGCTAAGAGAAGATGGTGCGATGAAGTCCTTCGTATCTATTTCGGCTTGCAGCATCGCATTCCAATCGAACACAAACGGTTCTTTCCGATACGGATTCAGGCTGTAATAGAGTGTTTCCAGTCTTGCCTTTCCGCCTAGCATTTTCGCATCTACGCCGAACGTTTTGAAAAAGCGAATGACGTCGTTTTTCACGCCTTCTAAGCGCACTTTCGCCGCCTTGTGGCTGCTTGCAGTGACACCAAACGTCAAAAATTTACGAGTGGATTGTCCAGCGTTGCCGGATAACAGCTTATCAGTCAGCATATCAGAATATTCTTTCCGAATGTGATTGAATGCATCGTCCTGTTCCGGAATTTGTACTGCTGCAATCAGTTCTTCTGTGCTGCGGTTTTGGTTCTCAAACGTCAATTGAAATTGAATCGAATTGTCGAATGAATTCAATAAATTGCAGTATTTTCCGAAGATATTGTTTTGTTCATCAAAGTCTGCCAAAACATATCCGGTATCGAAAAACTGTACTGTCATAGAGTAAAAATTATCTGTCACTTCACAAATGCTATCCTTATACATACAGCAATAGGGTATTGCATTCTGTACTGTGCTTCCGTCACTTGCATACTTTTTAATTTCCGCCATCCGTGCCTGTAAGACTTTTTGGTTATTTTTCGTCAGTGCCTCCGGCTTCTTTTTTGCCAAGACTTCCGCCTGTGCTTTTTTACTTTGCACGGCTGGCTTTTGGGTTGGCTTTTTGGCTTGGTTCTTTGCCATTGCCTGCGCCTCCTTTTCGACTTTGTTCTGCACGCTGCAATACATTTTGCAGCCTTGTATATTCCATTTGATTTTCCATACATCGATAGAAGTTTGTGGTACGGTAATACCGCTTTTTCGGCTTTCGTAAAAAGTCAAACATAAACTTTACGGATTTTTCAAAGGTAATGCCATGCTTCTTGTAAATTCCTGCAAAAATCAATGGTGCAGCAACAATACACATTGCTGTCAGAGACCCTGTCAGTCCCAGTCCGATGACACTTTTACAGAGAAAATAGGTGGGCAGTCCCGATGCCAAACCGCCGCCGAAACAGATAATCTGGCGTTTTGTCAATCCGAACATGAACTTTTCTTTGATGTCGTTTAAATCTTTTGGTATTTTGATAACAGACATATGCGCTACCTCCCATTACGCTGCGCTGAAAATCGATTTCGAAATCGAACCGGAACGCAATACGGTGAAAATGAGTGCTGCCGCATAGCCGGTCAAAATCACCATGTTGGTAATGATAGAATCGCCGCTGATGATGGTGCTGACAATGTTATTGAACGTCGTCTTGAAAATTGCCATTGCAACGACAATGAAAAAGCCTTGAAATGATAGTGCCAAAACACCTCTTATCCAACTCTTTCCAATATGTCCCCATTCTTCATTCATGAGCGTTGTCATGGGAATGGGCGATATGGACAGGCACATAAACACTTCAATAATTCGAGACGCCATCACTAAAATTACTGCTGCCATAAAGATAGCCATGATTATCACGATAAATGAGGTCAGCCCACTCACCATGAGTAATTCGCCGACACTATAATTGCCGTTTGTCAATGCATTATGTAGTTGTGTCAAATCAATTTGCTGTAGCGTACCATTACGACCGAAAAGCGTCGTGATTCCATTTGCCGTAACCTCCGTACCAAAGGCAAATAGTCCGGATGCAATGTAATACGTATTGGCGACTAAAATAATACCGCATAGACTTTTAATAATCCATTTGATAAAGAAATCCACGTCCACTTCTCGAAAACTATTCCCTCGTATGCACATTTGTATCAAGTCGTTGACCAAAACAATCGCCAAGATAAAGCCCGCAATGGGAACGACGATATTGTTACACAGCGTTTCGATAATTGACCAAATGGTTGTACCACCAGAACTGCTGCTGGCAAGACCGGTAAATTCTGCTGGATGTGCAAAAAACGATGCAAACCATCCGTCGCTCCCTGTTGCTTTCACATATGTCGCAGTCATTAGGGTATTGAGGATATTAAAACCGAATTCAATTTGGTCGGTAATCAATTCTTTCATGGTATCCACAAACCAATCGGCTATCCCATCGAGAAAATCGTCTACAACATTCGCCATTTCATCCCTTCCTTTCTCACAACCAAATCCAACTGACCGCCCACATACCACCCGTTGGATTTCATATGTTTTTTTGCATTTTTAGAGTCCAGTTACCATGTCGAACAATGCAGGAACAAGCAGCTGTGCGCAGATAATCAAACCAATTCCTGCAGCAAGCTGTTTCATGCCGGAGGAACGTGCCTCCGGGTTGTCATTGCTGTATGCTTCAATCAAGTTGATAACACCGAAGATGCCAACACCGCCGCCAATCAAGGTTACAACTGCGGTTACAGCGGTTTCAGCAGTAGACATAAAGCTGCCTGAACTAACGCTAATGCCGCTTGCAAACGCCATCATAGACAGCATTACAGTCATGCAAAGACCGGTACTCAAGGCGGTCACGCCTTTTTTCAATCGCTTTGACCGTCTATTGGTCAAAAACGACGATTTTACGATATTATTTTTGTTTCCCATGGGAAATACCTCCTAAAATTTCTGCCCATTTTTTGCGTTATTCTGTTTGAATCACATATTGTTCGACTTCTTCATCCAGACCAATTTCCGCTCTGTGTTCTTCTCGCTTTTTGGCTGCCGCCATAGCGAATTCTTCCAAATTAAATGCGTTCTCCGGATGCTCGTCAGACAAAAGCGGATAATTTTTGTGATGAGTAATATTAAACTTGTCCGAGAAGAATGGGCGTACGCCTCGAAGCTGTAAGATACACTTTCCGCCATCCATAACATTTAGCTCATCTTGCGTCATCAGCTCCTTTCCTAGCTTCTGGTAGTTCGTACCATAGCTTTCTGATGTACCCTTGCTTTGGGAGGCATTGAGGCTGTCAATGGTCTCCTTGCCGAGACTTTCTGAAATTTCCTTCAGTGTGGTTTTCTCTTTTCCTCCCAAAAACAGAGTTATATCATAGTTGCCCTCGATGGTATCAGCGTTGTCCTTGTAAATCGCTTTTAACTGGCTTTTCGCCTGCAATACAATACAAGCCGAAACTTCACGAGAACGAATTGTGGCGATAAGTTTATCAAAATTCGGAATTTCTCCGATATTGGCGAATTCATCCAGCAGACAGCGCACATGAATCGGCAGCTTGCCGCCGGGGGGAGTTGCCCGCTTTGGTAAGAAGAAGATTGAACATTTGGGAATAGAGCATTGCCACTAAAAAATTGAATGTGGTATCACTGTCGGAAATGATAATGAAGAGTGCAGATAGTTCGTCGCCCAATTTGTCCAGTTCCAATTCGTCATATTTTGTAATCTCCAGCACTTCATCTATGGCAAATGGTGCGAGTCTCGTGGAACAGGAAATCAAAATTGATTTTGCTGTTTTTCCTGCGGCAAGCTTGTATGCTTTAAACTGCTTTACAGCGAATGAACCAATGCGGCATTTTTCTTCGCTCGGCTGCATATCGGCGAAGCCTTGGAAATTATCTTCAATCTCCTCCGATTCGGGCAATTCCTCGTTCAGCCAAAGCTCCACATATTTAAACAGTTTGTCCACTGCGTTTTCAAACGTTTCGTCGTCCTCTCGGCATTCGGAATTGTTAATCATCTCCACCAGTGTCATAAAATTCCACTCCTCTTCCGGATAAACACAGAAAATCATAGCGATATATGCCGTGTACAAAAGCTTTTCCGCTTTTTCCCAGAAGTCGTCACCACCGGAAGGTTTGTTGCCGTTGGTATTTTTGATAAGCGTTTCCACGAATTTCAAAATATCCACTTCTCGATTTTTTTCGCTGATATATGCGAATGGATTGTAATGAAGCGATTTGGAAAATGAAACTGTGTTAAACACTTTGATATGATACGGCTCATATATTACCTTGCCGCTGCTGTTTTTCATGCCTGTTGGTCTGTCTCGTTCCAGCATTTTTCCACACTCGACAAGCACTGTGCCTTTTGGGTCAGTAACTACGTAACTGGAGTGCATCTGCATGATGTTTGGTTTTATGAAAAATCGTGTTTTACCACTGCCTAAACTGCCGATAATTAGTACGTTTTTGTTGCGTGCATATTTCGGATGGGACGGTTTTCCCATTGTCAAGCGTTCGGTTTGCGTCAGGAGGATGTTATTCGAAAAGTTTTTCTCATCCATGTATGGGGCAATATCTGCTTCTCCGCCCCATCGTGCAGAATCGTATTCTATGCCCTGACGGTATTTCTTTCGATTCTTCGCCTTGTAACGCATATACAGAAATGCTGCGACACCTGTGCCGATACCCACTAAAAAATCCACATGATAAAAGCTCGGCAGAATCCTTGCAAAAACCGTAAGCATACTGGATACGAAATTCGGAAATTTTTCTGAAAACGTTCCACCCTCTGCACTGCGATAGGCAAGACTTAGCATATCGCCCACATAGCCAAACATTACATAGGGCAAGCTCCTTCGCAAAGCTTTCCGCACCGTTTTCGCATTCCACTTTGGAATGGATATTTTCAATTCTTCCACCTCCTCCGAAAACAAAAAATGGGACAATGTGATTACTTTTCGCACTGTCCCATTGGACGTATCAAAGCCTTTGCCTTGACCATATTATTTATATTTCAATTTGCGCCGTATTTCTACAATGACGATTTTCCCTTATTCAATCATAATTTCCGCACGATTGCCTTGCTGTAAAATCTTCTGGATTTGCGCTGCCATTTCTTTTGTAATCATTGGATTATTCATGATTCTCTGCCTTCACTATTTGCACAGTCCACATATCCATCATCATATCCAGCATCATATCCAACATTATACCCCTCATCATATCCATCCATGTAACCTAAAAAGCGATTGTGCTTCAATTGCCTTTGGTGATAAATTTTTAATCCAATGACTCCAGCGGCTAGTGCCACTGTACCACTGATTGTGGAAATTAAAATTTTCTTGTTCATGTTTTTTTGTTCCTTTCTGGTTTGATTTATTTCAACTTCTTGCCCACTGGGCATAAAGTTGTTATTCAATGATTTGCAAAGAAATATGATGATTTTCATCAATTTGAAATCCGAATTTCTCCACATAGAAGTGATGTAATCTTGCGGCATTTTCTAAATCAATCGGCGACAGCCACCCCTTAATTATTGGAAATTTCTGTTTTTTTGCAAAAGTGAGAAATGCTTTTATCATTCTTGTTCTATAGCCTTGATTCTCATCCACTTTGTCTTTCACAAGAAAATCTGTTAAAAATAAATGCTGCAAAATCTTTTCTTCTGCTATCTTTTCATATGATGCCACATAATTCAAAGTTATAATAGGTGGTAAAATTTCTGCATTCCGTTCTTCTACGACGTGACCGTAGAATGTACCATTTTGTAAATAACCGTTTGCATCAAGCACAATCTGGTGTACAATGACAAAAAGCGCATTTGTTCCAATTTCTTCGATGGAAACAATTCTAGATGCTTTATCATTGCATTTCATCAGTAGTTGATACGATGTTATTTGCGTTTGCAGTGTTTTTATCTTGCAATTGGCATTTGACAATTGCCGCATAATCTCTTCCTTTTCTTTGCAATTCCTGCAAAATTTCTTTATCCATATCCGCTTGAAAAGCATAAAAATCATCCTCGCTATTGCATTTCAGCCAATCCATCGCACGATTCAGATAATCCAAAAGTTCTTCCCGCTGCGGAACTTCTGCACACAAAATATCATTATACAGCACCCACATATCCCCAACATAGCGATGTGACGATACACTGCGACTTGCTCGAAACGCCATGATATATATCGATGGCAATGCCAATCGAATGCGATACGGCACATCTTTGATGCGTATCTCGTTATCTATTAGCATCTTATCTATCCAGAGTAAAGTGTCTTGTAAAAAGTTTTCTTGCTTGCTCATGGTTTTCTGTTCCTTTCTGGTTTGATTTATTTTCAGCTTCTTGCTTTTCTTTATCTTTTCATAGAAAAACTCTAGTAATAAAGGTATGCCCAAAGACCCACACCTGTTATAAATAAAGGGATGAATAAAATGATTTCTGCTATTTGAAATCGATTCTGAATAACGTATATATCAATCCACATTAATATCAATACTATCCATATTATAAGGCACACTATTTCCATATTGCTATCCTTTCTAGTCCGTTTTTCATCATTTTCTTTATGCAGCGTCTCTAATTTACCATATCATACAGCATAGATATACCCAACAAAAAAGATGTACAGCAAATTAAAGGGACAATGAGCAATAAAGAAATCAAAAGTAATTCTATCAATATAGGAAATTTATGTTTATAAAAAAATACATATCATCAAAATCCCAGCAATGTAAATAAATAGAGAGAATAAGCGCAACAATCGATATAGAAAAACAAACAACAATAATCATAATTTCTTTTTCCTTTCTGCTTTCCCTCCTAAACTTTTCGCCCACTGGGCACAAAGTTCAACCGGCGAATACGGTTGATTTTTATTACGCTCAGCCGTATGGAAAAAAATTTTTTTGATTTTCTATTGACAACTCCTATTAAATAGGGTATAATATATATGGTGATAGGAATGACAAGAGAGTTTATCATACTTCCAGAATTTGAAAAACAATGGAAGGAATTAAAACTTACAGATAACGATTTGAAGCAATTGCAAGCGGAACTAATTCTATATC
The DNA here is from genome assembly GCA_021201755.1 of Ruminococcus sp. Lineage (GTDB taxonomy): Bacteria > Bacillota > Clostridia > Oscillospirales > Ruminococcaceae > Ruminococcus_C. The sequence continues at coordinate 60,222 of JAJQEI010000043.1, forward strand.
CAAAAATCGGAAGCGTGATGCAAGGTACAGGCGGACTTCGAAAATTGCGATTTGCCTTTGAAAACGCTGGGAAAAGTGGCAGTGTTCGTGTGGTATACGTGGATTTTACGATATATGAGAAGATTTATTTGGTAACCGCTTATTCCAAAAATCAAAAAGATAATTTATCCAAATCCGAACGCAACGCTATTAAACAACAAATTGGAAGATTAGAATCTGAACTCAAAAAGAGGTGTGCAAAATGAATGTTTATGATAGCATCATGACTGGCTTGACAGAAGCCGTTACCTATGAACAGGGTAAGGGGAAGGCAAAACATGTATCCTTGACGGTCGAACCATTACCTGAATTTGAAGCAAGTGAAATTCGTGAAATCCGAGTTCGCACTGGTTTCACACAAGCAATTTTTGCAGCAATCCTTGGCGTATCACCAAAAACGGTTGAAGCTTGGGAAGCAGGAACAAATCATCCTGCCGGTTCTGCAAAGCGTATGCTTTCTCTCATGCGTTCTGACCCAGAACTAATTGAAAAATATCATCTCGTCACAGAAAATTGAAAAAACTTTCTACAACTTCTTGCCCACTGGGCGAGAAGTTGTACTGGTTTATCGCTCTATTTCCTTATATTTCTTTGGCTTTTCCGTTCCCTGAGAATTTTCTTCTTTCGTCTTGGCTAAAAGCAATCCCACATGGTCGGCACAATGCCAATTGTCGTCCAGTCCAAGATATAACGGAACGTGAGAAATACCGCAATTGACACATTTTTTCTCTTCCATCTTTTTACACCTCGCATTTTGTACAATTGTCGTCCAATTGGTTCAACAATTCCTTTAGTTTGTTGTGATTGAGCTTTCTGGAATGCTCCTTTTGGTATCTTCCAACACAACCCGTTTCTTCCAGATAATCCATAATCGATTTTGCTGTACTGTAAGATAATGCTCACTATATAAGTTTGAAATGCTGGCACGATTTTCCCAAATAATTCCTATTACAGCATATTTCAAATCTGTGGCTTTCACGTCGTCCGGTAAGGGAAACAGTGGTTTGTACGTCCCATCATCTTCCCGAAGTTTCGCTACATATTTTGCAGCTTCTTCCAATATACACGTCTTTACACATACGCCGCTGTCTGCTTCGACTTTGTCGTCATCATCTTCTTCACTTTCTTCGTCCTCATCTTCCGCAATTTCAAAGTCGTCCAAATCCGATAAGTTCATATCGTTTCGATTTTGACTATCCTCAACTTTTCTTAGGATATATGCCACAGCACCGATTATCAGTGCAGTTCCAGCCATATCAAAAATAATTGCTTTTTTCATGGTCTTGTCCTCCAGAATAATAAATAATTTTCTCAACTTCTTGCCCACTGGGCACAAAGTTCAACTGGCGGATACGGTTGATTTTTGTTACGCTCAGCCGTCCAAAAGCGTAAGGTATATATGGAGTTCTTTGATTATGGCTATGTCATTTCAATATTTCATCATTACCTTATCTGACTGAAAAAGAAAATAGACAGATTTTCTGATTTATGATATAATGGAAACTATCAAATATAAAGGATGGTTATACAATGAATTATCTTATTTCTATTGCTCTTGCTTTTATCAGTGCACTTGCAACTGCATATACCACATTTTACTTTACAAGAAAGAGCAATCGAGCACTCAATATGCAGCGTTTGGAAAAAGTGTATTTCCCACTGTACGTTTTACTAGAAGATTATTTTTATCAATTCGATAAATTTGAATATCCAAAGTTCATACCACTCATAAAGCGTATTATCGAAGAAAATCGATTGCTTGCAGGAAATTTTCTCTACAGTTCGTTTGAAGACCTTTGCAAAGATTAGGACGAAAAGCAATACAAGCGTTTTTGCGACATTGTTCTCTTTGAATACAACGAATTGTTGCGGTCAGTCGGTCTTCCTACATTGTCATTCCATTTTCGAATGAAACATAAAATGTATCGCAAAAGAAATTATTTTTACAAAATATCTTCATTCCTTAAAGTCGGTATTGGTTTGATTTTTATTTTGTTTTTTCTTTCCTATTCGCTATTCTTCTATTCACACGATACCATCAATAATACCAGCAATGTAAAGTAGAATACCCGTTCCCGATGCAAGTAAAGGAATAATCACAATTACTTCTATTGTTGTAAAAATCCAATAGATTACATAAGCAAATTTGGACATTTCAGCAGCACAATAAAAATAATTACCAATTCCCAAAAACATTTCTTTACACGCAATTAAAACAACAGCGAGCCAAATGGCAATGCAAACAATTGTGATGGTTGTAAATTGCAATTGGAACGCAAGAACAGTTGATAGGACAACACACGTTAAACCAATTGAAAAAAGTACGAATCCTCCGTCTTCTAACATTCGTAGCATTTGCTTTTTCTCCAGAATAATAAATAATTTTCTCAACTTCTTGCCCACTGGGCACAAAGTTCAACTGGCGGATACGGTTGATTTTTGTTACGCTCAGCCGTCCAAAAGCGTAAGGTATATATGGAGTTCTTTGATTATGGCTATGTCATTTTAATTTTTTCCTTGTTATAATCTCTGTTCCACGTCACATTTTCATAATTCCAATTGCTCCGTGCTTCGAATACAGATATTGCAAACGCCGTTTGCGAATGGCAATTATCGCACTCTATGAAATAATAACCACCTTTTGTCACGTAGATTACACCCTGTCCCTTGCAATACGGACAACGGTGCAGATTTGGCAATTGTCCACGTTGCGCTCCTGTAATTGCTGCCATACTTCCCATCATATCACCACTTTTTTATCAATCATCTTCACAGAAAATTGAAAACCCTTTCTACAACTTCTTGCCCACTGGGCGAGAAGTTATTTTTTGCAATCAGAAGAAAAGGTTCTAATTTTTTCTTTTGACTTCTGACCGCTATTGGCGGATACGGTTGATTTTTATTATGCTCAGCCGTCCAAAAGCGTATCTATGAGAAAATATTATGAGAGGAATAAAACTGTCAAAATCGCTTTTCCAACTTTTTGCCCACTGGGCACAAAGTTGATTTCTCCTTATGTTGTAGAGTTATACGAATCTACACGGCTGGCACGTTCTTGTTCCCAAGTGACGTCCTTTTCAGCTGCGTGGTCTGCAAAATACCGCATAATCAGATAAGCATCGTTGATGGTGATTAATCCATCCAAGTCTATATCTGCAACTTCTGCAATAATTCTTGCATTTAATTCCTCGTCTTCATAAAATACAGGGTCATTATCTGCGGCAGAGTCGGCAAAATAAACTTGAACCAAATATGCATCCTGTACATCTACATTGCCATCCATGTAAACGTCACCCATCGCCAGTGTTTCTTCCGGTTCTTCGGTTGTTGTTTCTGTCGTAGTTATAGTGGATTCTGTTGTTGTTGTCGTCGTTTCCGTCGTAGTTGTAGTAGATTCTGTTGTGGTAGTCGTCGTCGTTGTTGTAGTAGTCGTGGTGGTTGTCACCAGTTCATCTGCAACGATGGTAACTGTACCAGTAATCGGTTCGAGATTTTCATCATCTGGCGTAAACTTTCATGTCAGGTCATTTTCACTAGCGTCCAATTCGTCTTGGTCAGTTGTCCACTCGAAAGTACCTTCCACATCTGCGGAAAGAATATCGTCTACATCAGGGATTGCATCGCCTTCGGTGTAATCACCATTTTCTACATCATCCGATACCGTAACGGTTGCTGTACCCTTTGCAATGGTAAAGGTAACAGGCAATTCTGCTATATCGCCATTGCCAGCGGTAATTGTGATAACAGTTTCAAATCCATCAGGATATGCAGCTGTCGGAGTTCCGGAAATGATACCAGTTTCTTCGTCTAAAGTCAGTCCTTCTGGCAATTGGTCTGCACTGTAAGTAACACCACCAACAGCTTCTGCATTCTCTACACATTCCGAAAGGTCTGCTTCGAACGGTTTGTCATAAGTGCCATCCAGTTCAAGCGTATCTGTTGCCAGAGCAACTACAGCGTCTGCGGTAATCGTTATTGTGCCAGTTACGGTTGCATAGTGGTCTGTATCGCTAGGCGTAAATTTCCAATTTAAATCATTATCACCTGTAGAAAGGGTGTCGTCTGCATCTACCCATTCGAATGTACCTTCTACGTCAGAAGAAAGAATGTCATCTACGTTTGGTACTGCATCGCCGTCATGATAATTGTCATAAACTGCATCCGATACGGTAACATCAGCAGAAATCTTAGAAATGACAATCTCAACATTCATCGTTGCAGAAGAGTCGTTACCAGCCGTTACTGTGATAACGCTGTCAAAACCATCTGCATAAACGGCTGTCGGTGTACCGGAGATAATTCCAGTCTCGCCGTCCAGCGTTAAGCCTCTCGGGAGCGCATCTACTGTAAACATTACGCCGTCCACTTTGTCTGCATTGTAAACATACTCGGACATATCCTTCGATACTTCTTCGCCATACTCTGCAATCAAAGTTGTGGTAAAGGTTGCAACTGCAACATTTGCATTTGCTGTGATTACCGTTGTGCCTGTTACAACGCCATAATTGTCGGTATCATCTGGTGTGAACTTCCATTGAAGTTCATTCTCACCAGTAGATAATGTTGCATCATCTGCAACGTCAACCCATTCAAATGTACCAGCCACATCTGCTGAAAGGACATCATCTACGTCTGGTACGGCATCGCCGTCGTAATATATTTCATCTGCATTCGTTTCGGTAACATCTACCGTACCAATAGAAATGATAAACGTAATTGGTAGTTCAGCCGTGTCACCATTGCCTGCAATGACTGTAACAACACTTTCAAATCCATCTGGATAAATGGCAGTCGGTGTGCCGGAAATCACGCCTGTTTTGGCATCCAAATCCAATCCCTCCGGCAGTTCGGGTGTTCCTTCGTTTAGATAGATAACCACTAAATAAGGAATGCTTTAACTTGAACAGTTGTGTTCGATAATAACTAAATCAAATCTTGTTTTCTCTTGAATTAATCTTAGAAATGTGATATAATATGGATATACTTTAGCATTGGAGTGTGCATAATGATTGAAAACCAGTTATCTTTGTTTGATGATGAGAAATTAGATAAATTTCAAGTTTCAGTTGAAATCATTCCACATAATAGAACGTTGAAAGTTATTTCATTATTTAGTGGATGTGAAGGAATGGATTTGGGATTTAGAGGTGACTTTGATATTTTTGGAAATCATTTTTCTAAAAATCCTTACGATATAATATTTGCTAATGATATTATTCAACGTGCTTGTGATACATATAAATATAATTTCCAGCACGAGTCCCATTGTTGTGATATTCGTGAATTAGACTACAATATTCTTCCACGAGCAGATATTGTAATTGGTGGATTTCCCTGTCAAGACTTCAGCCTTGCTGGTAAAAGGAAAGGTCTCAGTGCTGACAGAGGGCGACTCTATCTTGAAATGAAAAAAGTAATAGAATACTGCAAGCCTATAGCTTTTGTCGCAGAAAATATTGACGGAATTAGAAGAAATATAACTGGTAATGACACCTCTGCTTTGGATATTATACTGGATGATTTTAGAAATATCGGGTATAATGTTGTTTACAAGCTATTAAATGCTGCTGATTATGGGGTTCCACAGAATCGTATAAGAATTATTATTGTGGGTATCAGAAATGATTTAAAAAAGAATATGAGGTATCCTATTGAAACACATGGTGGTTCAGTTGGAAAGACTCCGATGACAGCACAAGAGGCAATAGATGATCTTTGGGATAAAATTGATAATACCAATATTAAGAATCACACGTCAAAAGATTATTCAAAAGCAAAATTTTATCCTGGAAAAATAATGCAAGGAAATTGTCAAATAAAAGCTGATAGACCCTCTCCTACAATCAGGTCAGAACATCATGGAAATATTGAGGGACATTATAGAACAACTTTGCCAGACAATCCTACGGATATGACAGGATGGAGAAGATTAAGTGTTCGAGAATGTGCTCGTTTGCAATCTTTTCCAGATACATTTGAATTTCCTGTATTTTCATCTGATGCATATAAACAAATAGGAAATGCTGTTCCGCCAATTTTGGCATGGCATATTGCAAGAGCATTGTATATATCTTTATTTGAATAAATATAGCCAGTCGAGTTTATTCGACTGGCTATTTCATTATGGTTAATCGTCTATTAGGGATAAAATCATTTTATGAAACTTATCTTTATCTTCATCACTTTTTCTATCATAAATGTCAAGAAAATTAATAATAAATTTTCTGAGAGCATTATTAAACCATGGCTCTTTTTTTCTCTTTTTTGATGAAAATAAGATATTTGTCCAACGTTTGGCAAGAACGCTTTGCCAATCAGCTAATAACTCCATTTTAATAATATCTTCATCATTTGAAGTATATCCTAAAATGTTATTACAGTATGTACGATGAATCTAATTCCATTCTGCCAATTCTTTAAAAGAAACCTGTGGTCTTGGACTCCTATCAGGAAATTGCATCTTAGCATTTATTGCATGAAAATAAACACCAGTTGTAATCTCAATTGAATTGTCACTATGCTTTATAAAAATAATCCATTCTTCAGCAGAAATTTGTTGTACACTTGAACCAGGGATAGAATCATTTTTAGTGAATTTTAATTCTATCGTTTCATATATAACTTTTCCATTATCATTAAGTTGCAAGCAAATATCAGGATTAGTATACACAGCATCTTTTCTTTCAGATAAAATTGATTTTATTTCATCAGAAATTTCGTCAGGAAGAAGGATCTTTTCAATATATATTTTTCTAATTTCATCAGTAACCAAATACTCTAAATCCTGTATATATAATTTATCTATACTATTAGAAAGGCACTTACAACTTTTTTCTATTAACTGTTTGAGATACTCTTTGAGAGGTCTATCTGTATTTGCTTCATCTGATTGAAATGAAATTGCTAAAATATCTTTTTTATGTATATTAAGCAATAATTCAAGTTCATACATATATATATATGCATGAAAATCTTTATATTGTTCATTACCCATTCTTCTATCATACGAATTTAAATAATATGTCAACTGGAATTTCCAAAACATCAGCAATATTGAAAATTACTTCAAGAGAAATAGATGTAATCATATTTGGAGCTTCAATATTGCTCATATGCGTTCGACTTACTCCTATTTTTTCAGCTAACTGAACTTGTGTCATGTTTTTAAGTTTCCTCTGATAGGCTATATTTAACCAAACTCGCTGATATTTTTCGTTGTTTGTAATTCTTAAAAAATCCATTTTAACACCACCTAACAATAATATTATACCACTTTGTTTATATAAATAAAACAAACTGTAATATTGCAAATACAATCTAAATGTGCTAAAAAACAGTTAGAACCATTTGTTGCAAGGATATGAAATAAAAACATGATTTATAAATATCGTGAATAATTAACCGCTTGTCAATATGGCGTGTTCCTCCGGCTGAGTGGATTCGCCCTGTAAATATACCGCCAATTCCTCCAATCGCCGCTTCGTGATACGTTTTGTCAGGAAAAAGCTGCACATCAGCACAATATCTCCGATATACTCCGTTTCGCTTAACACACCAACGTCCAGAAATGCGCTGGATGGGGTAACAGAAATTCCAAAAACGAGTTTATCCGCTTTTTTGGAAAACAGGAAAATATATCGATTTTCCTTTTGCAATCTCCAAATCTGATAACCATGCTCCTCCAAAAAAGGCAGCAATTTTTCCGTGTCAATTTGTCTTGTTATCATGTTCATCCCTATCACCTCATTCATCGATGTTGTAAATAAAACTGCGGTAATCGTCAGCGTGTTCACACTCGTGAAGCGGCTGTTTTGAAACGGAAACGACAGGTGCATCTCTTGAATGTCCAACTTGCTCGGTCGTCTCCGGACGAATCAGTGGTGCATCGTACAGACAGAAGAGCAAATAATTTCTTCGACAGCGGATGATGTTCCCATTGCTGCGGACGTTGTCCAGCACATACTGTAAATGTTCTCGCCGCAGATTGCGAAAACGTTCACGTACCGTTTCGGCAGATACAGACGTCCCATGTATGGCTATCGTCTTTTGATGGCACGTCTCCGCCCACGCCATCAGTTCCACAAGCTCCGCTCCGCCGTCGCTTAGCTTGTCCGCCTCCACCTGTGTCCGAATACGTTCCAGTGCTTGCTCATAGGTCGTCTCTTCTTTTTCAGCCTGTCTTTCCACACTTTTCGGTTCTTCTTTCCTTCTCTCTTTCTCTCCGTCTTCACAGGTTGAAAGAAGGATAGATAAATCAGGTTGATTATTAGGTTGATTATATAATGTAGAGAAGTCAAATTTTTTTACTTCTAGAAGTAAATTTTTTTGACTTCTAAATTCGCTTTCAACAGGTTTCAACACACTTTCAACACTGTTTTCAACAATCATTGATTCTAACTTTTGTAAGCGGCTGAAGTTATTTACATAGATTTTTGTAGGCATTCCCTGCCCTTGCCGTTTCTGTTCAATCAGTCCAATTTCTTCTAATTCCTTGAATAACTTAACACATGACGGCTTGCTGATATTTAGTTTTTCCATCGTTTCGATTAAGGGAAAATGCACATACAATCTGCCGTCTTTGTCACACCAATGATTTCTCCGTGAGAGTCCGGTACGGTCAAGCAGAAATCCATACAGCAGCTTCGACAATGCGCTGATGCCGATGAATTTATCGTCTGTAAACAGAATCTGCGGTACGCTGTAATATCGGAATTTATCCGCTTCGCCATCGTTGTAAAATGGTTCAAATTTCATATTCTCCATGGAGTTCCTCCTGCTGTTTCAAATCAAAATCCAATTGACTTTTTTGATACGATATGCCATTCAAACCAAGCATTTTAATCAATTTGGATAGTTCCAGAATCTCTTTGGCGTGTTCTGCATTCATAAGAATCATCCCAAATAAAAGCTTGCTCTCGCCGGAAAATTTCGCATATTTTTGGTCTTTTATCAGTTCTTTCGGAACATATATGCACGGTTCTGTCATTTGTCATCTCTCCTTTCTGACGATTTCTCATCATCAACAAAATTTATATGATACATAAAATCCACAACCTCTCAGGCTAGAAACAAAATCATATTTCGATAATATCATCATACGGATAAGCGTAACAGGAATCAGATTCTTCACGCTGTATGATTTTGTAGCATTTCATGCTTTCAAATATGCAGCATTGCAGCACACACGCCGAACGTAATGTCTTTTCTACATTCCGCAATAAGCTTTGGGAAAGCGAGCTTTCCGGGTCATTCTCCAGTAGCTTTCTATTGGAATCGTTTATAGACAAGTAGGCTGTTTGTTCTAGTATTTTTCCGCAGTCACTGACTGTGTAAATCATTTTTAGTGTTTTCATTTTCTACTCCATTCTCATCTGCCTTTCATAGAGAACAACTTAAGAGCCATGAAAGAAAGAAAAAGAATACTCCTCGTTTCAAAAAGTGAATTGGAGAAAAAGCTTTTTGAAATCGATATTGTTCCCTGTAGAAGGCAGACGAAATTTTTTAAATTTCATATTGCATTGCAAATTGCAAACGATTTCGTTCCAAGCATACGACAAGAAAACTGTCGCCCACATTTGCGGATTGATAATCCGCTCTGCTGATAGCCATACATTTTATACCGTCTACAAAAATGGACATGGTATAGTGACATCTGCCATGCGAAGTAGGACTGCTGATTTGTTTGTACTTTTCAGTAACGACTCCTACACGCCAGCGAAATTTTCCCATGTTCACATCTTTTTCAAGACGCTTTGAAAAAGAAAATAGATACCATGCAATGCGAAAATATCCATACAAGGCAATTGTTGTAATACTCATTACAATCCATTTTGCCATTTGGTTCTTGAACGCATCATACATTTCAAACTGATAAGTGAATCCAATCAGTGCAAGCGTTGCCATGACAAGCTGCGATGCTCCAAAAATTCGTAAAACTCGATATATTTTTTTCAAAGCAGCAGCAAGTGTTTCTGTATGTTCTGCATCAAGCAACGTACCTGACTGCATCATGTTTTCGCTTTCGTTCATCTGTACTTCCTCATGAATTTCGCTGCATATGGACTGCAATAAATTTTTTCAAGTTGTTTTTGTATCTCTTGCTCTTTTTTCTCTTCCTTTTTTATTTTTGCTTGTTCCTTCGCACAGGCTGAACAGTATATCCCTTTATTGTGCGGCGATAAGTTGCATCCGCAAATGTCGCAGCGTTCCACCGTCGTAAATTCTCGATGGATTTCAGAAAACACCTCCCATCGCTTTCGGTTATACTCTTTTTTAGTCATTTATTCACACCTCTTTTTTTCTGTAAGCCGGTTTGCTTGCAGCAGTGCCATGAAAAGAACTCCGTTTGCACCACCAACCAGCAATCCGGCAAAAAACAAAATCAAATACATGGATTCCACCCCTCATATTCTCTATTTTATCCCACAAAAAATGGTGTCCCCGTAGGAACGCCTCTCTATTATTTATGACAAAAAAAGATGTCCCTCATCATTTTAAGAAACATCTTTCTTTCTTTTCGATTATATCCGCCTGTTTGCTTCTTCTTCTTTCTTCCCTAAGAGTACTAATAGCACTGCCTGGAATCGTGATAGAGGTTAGAGAGGAACAGTAGGCGAAAGCACGCCATCCAATTTTTGTCACACCATCCGGAATTACAACCTCTGTCACACCTTTTTTTCTCTATAGTTTTCCAGTACGTCATTTTTAATTTGAAAGCCCATAAACTTACTTCCGCCTTTCCGCATTTTTGGATATTCCTTCAAGAAATATCTTCACCTATATTATACCTAAATTCGACAAAAAAGAAAGTAGGAAATTTACCGAATTTTCTTCGTTTTTTTTTTTTTTTTTTTGTTTTTTTTTAAAAATAGCGGGTTTATTAATGAAAAACACCGCCATGGGCAGAAGGGTTGCTACTGCGTGCAGACGGCTATGCCTGTGAATTCTATCAAAAGATGTGATCGGATTCTCCCGTAACAACCCCCAACTTCAAATATATATTATAATCCTGATAAGACGTTAATGTTTTATCAGGATTTTTAATTTTGGAGGTATTTACATGGAACCAGAAAAAATGCACTGTGATTTTTGCGGATGCGAGATTGCAGAGGGAGACGGAATGTATGTGGAAGGTGACCTTCTTTGCAATGACTGTGTCGATGAACAGACTGTTACCTGTGAACACTGTGGGGAAGTGATCTGGTCATGCAACAACGTTAGCGATCATGATACTTGTCTTTGTCAGGAGTGCTTCGACAGGCACTATCACCGCTGCGAAAGTTGTGACAGAATTATCAGCGAAAAAGGAGTATCTATAGAAAGCGCAAAGAGATGTCCTAAAGTTTTCTTTGAAAAAAAGTTGACATTGTCTACTACTTGTGTTATACTATTTAGTGGACGCAGTCAACTAATATTGAAGGTGTAACCATATGGATATGTACGATGAGGTGTGCAATAAAATCAGAGCATTCAACCGCTTTTATACAGTACAGATGGAACTGCTTAGTTCCAACTATCTCGGCAGTGATTACTCTGTCACAGAAACGAGAGTCCTTTTTGAGATAAAGAACCACAGCGGATGTCTGCAAAGTGATATTATAAAAACGCTGCATATAGACAAGAGCTATCTGAGTAGGATTATCCGCCGTTTTTCAGCGTGTGGACTTGTGGAAAAAAGCAAGTGTGACGGGGACAAAAGAGCAGGCAAGCTCACCCTTACTGAACTTGGAAATGCGGAAACCGATAGTCTGATTGCACTGACAAACAGCCGGATTACATCTCAAATATCGGGGTTAGACTGTGGCGAATGTAACGCTTTGTCCGCTGCACTTGACACGATTATTTCAATTCTTGGAAAAGAGGAATGTTGACATGAAAATTATTTCGTTTGAAGAACGCTACAGGCAGGATTTTATTGATTTCAACACGGACTGGATTATTTCCAATTTCGGTTTTCTGGAGGAACACGACAAAGAAACCTTTGACAAAATCGATGAGGAATTACGAAGCGGTGCGATGATTTTCTTTGCTGTAGAAAACGATACGGCTCTCGCCGCTTGCATGGCGATGCCGATGGAAGGAACGACATGGGAAATCTGCAAACTTGGTTCAAACAAGCATTTGCCACATAAGGGCGCAGGCAGCGCAGTATTCAAGGCTTGTATGGACTGGGCGTTGAAACACGGCGCACAGCGGTTGTTTATCCTTTCCCATAGCAAGCTGAAACTCGCTCTGCATATTTATGAAAAGTTCGGCTTTAAGGAAATCAAACTGGATAACTATGTGTATGTCAGAGGCGATATTGCCTTTGAATACAAGGTACAAGAAAGAAGGTTTTGCAATGAAAACAGTTATAAAAAAGGAGAACGCAGTCAAGAAAGTATTTAAGGGAGTTTCTCTCGATTCTCTTGCAGTAGGTGAAAAATCCCAAGTGGTAAAAATGAACTATGTTTCCAGTAATTATGCATCCCCGCACCAGCACCCGCATGAACAATGTGGTTATGTGATTTCTGGGAAATATGAGCTTACGATCGGTGACGAACGGTACGAGCTGAACCCTGGAGATTCTTATGCGATTCCGGGCAATCAGGTTCATTCCTTTCGGGTGGTCGACCCTGGTGAGGTTGTCGATGTGTTCACGCCTCCGAGGGAGGACTATTTATAATAAAACGAACAGCGTTTTCAAGAGCGACATTTTATCGTTGTTTCTTTTTATCATCGCCTAAAGGTGAAATGCATTGGTGCCAATCGTAACCCCAATATTCCTTGCAGGTGTGGCTTGTGGTATGGAAATCATTGCACTTTTGAAGAAATAATTGAAACAAATTTATGAAATCCTGTTGGAGAATTTGGCTGAATGCTGGATTCTCCAATTTTTTTGCGGGAAAAACTATGAAAGAATTTCACGTAGGAGTCGCATTCGATAGGAAGGAAATGAAGCTTCATGTCGAAGTGGCAAAAAGACAAATTGAACCGACAGAACAGGCACTTTTCGCAAAACAGCCAAATCCTGTTTTTATCGAAAAAAAGGATAAGAATAAAACCCAAAAATATGCAAGAAGCGGTGTTCCCCAATCGAGGAGAACACCATCTTTTCTTGTGTAACGAAATGGAGGAAGAAAATGATTAAGATAACAGATTTTTCAGAAGTAAATCAAGTGACATTTACAAAATTGCGAGAACATTTGGCGAAGAAAATTCTATCATTATTCGAAGAATACAGCGTCAAAAATCTCGAAAATATCGGCTGTTTTGTGGTGTTAGACGTGACAGAATATTCGATGTTCAATTCGTCAGAAATGGATTTTTTAGAGGTGATAAAACTTGAAAATGAATCCTATTTGCATGGTGTCAAAATCATCGATGACGGCTATGCAGAGGACACCTATTTACCAGTCGAGGTGATAAAATGTTGAATATTCCACGAGTGGCATTGTACGCCAGATTTTCCAGTGATAATCAGCGCAGCGAATCGAATGACGCACAAATTCGGGCGATGAATCAGTTCTGCAAGCAACAGCATTGGCAAATCGTGTCAACCTACACAGACGAAGTGAGGAGTGCAACAACTGACAATCGACCGCAATTTCAGCAAATGATTGCAGACAGTGGCAAGGGCGTCTTTGACATTGCTCTAATACATAAGTTGAACAGATTCAGCCGTGACCGTTACGATAGTGCGATTTACAAGAAACGCTTGAAAAAGAATCATGTCAGATTGTGCAGCGTGCTGGAACGAATGGATGACAGCCCCGAAAGTATCATGATGGAATCGGTTTTAGAAGGGATGGCAGAATATTACAGCAAAAATCTCGGACGTGAAGTCATGAAAGGCATGAACGAAACAGCGTTGCAATGTAAGCACACAGGCGGTTGTACGCCGTTAGGATTTGACCTTGATGAGAATAGAAAGCTCGTCATAAATCTGCACGAAGCCGAAGCGGTGAAGCTGATTTTTGAAATGTATGCCGATGGCTATGGTTATTCCAAAATCATCGATGTCTTAAATAGCCGTGGCTACAAAACGAAAAAAGGACAGGATTTCGGGAAAAATTCGCTCTATGAGATTCTTGGAAATGAAAAGTACACGGGTACTTATGTATTCAATCGGGCTTCTTCGAAGGCGTGTGATGGCAAACGAAATAATCATAGCAGCAAGGATTGCAGTCGCACAATTCGCATTGAAAATGGTTGTCCGCAGATTATCAGTAAGGAACTTTTTGAAAAGGTGCAGCGACTCCGTGAAGCCAATCGGCAAAACGCAGGGCGGTATCACAGCAAGGAATTTTATTTGTTATCCGGTAAAGTTGTTTGTGGCATTTGTGGTATGAAAATGCAGGGTGATTTGAGATTTTCCGGCAGAAATAAGAACAGATTAGCTACGTATCGCTGCAACATACGGCGTACCATTTGTGCAAATAAAGAACTGAATAAGGACTATCTGGATGCATATCTTGTAACTTTATTGGGCAAAAGACTGTTGAATCCTGTTTCATTAAAGAAAGCTGTCACCGCTGTAAATCGGCATATTCGGCAGTTCAATCGGTCTTATGAGAAGAATCATGATTCACTACAGAGACAATATCAGGAGGTGCAAGAAAATCTGAAAAATATCACAAATGCGATTGAAAAAGGGATTATTACCGATAGCTTGATTGAACGTACGGAGCAGTTGGAAAATGAGCGTGTGGAAGTTGAAGCTAAGCTGGATTCCATGCAATTGCTGTCTGAAATTCGATATTCTGATGTCAGTTATATGATTACGGAATGGAAAAGCTTAGAACGCAATACAGAGTCTTTTCGAAGCTTTGTGCAGCAATTTATCAAAGAAATCCGTGCTTTTCCGCATAAATTTGAAATTGTTCTTGATGTCGGATTGGGTGTAGTGGATGATTTTACAGAAACAATCTCAGTACAGCGCAGTGATTTGTATGCGC
>JAJQEI010000036.1:0-56975 GCA_021201755.1 Ruminococcus sp.
TTTCTTTTTCTTCATGTAACATCCATCCTAGGAGTCTAAAAATAAGTCGTAAATTTTGTCTCAAAAGCGATGTAAAAAACCTGAGCCTCCTTTTTCTATGCATCATGGTGTAAGGTTGTTCTTTTTTTACTGTCTTTATTATACCACAAGGGGGGAGGGAGAAATGTCAAGCGTAAATTACAAATCTTGTTAAATTTGCACATAAAAATAAAGAAATCTTGTTTACTTTTAACAACACTTTTTCACTTATAGCATCAAAATCAGCATATACACCAAAAAGAATAGCATAGATGCAGCGTATTCTATGCCAATCATCGCCAGAATGAACCAGCCGTTTGTGCCGCCTTTCAGTCGAATGAAGTTTTGCTGTGGCTGTGGGTCGGGTATGGCAAGACGAATTTTTTTCACACGCCGCAGGACAAATCGATAATAGATATGATTTCCCAACAGTCCGAAAATGATGGAGAGGCAGAAGCTGAGATAGCTGCTGATGACGGACAGATTGTACAGGATGGAGTAGGCTTGTTCCGAACGTTCTAACAGGGTTTCCAGCGTGGCGGTGAATTCCGGCGCAGTGTCCTGGAAGGAACTAATGATATCCGGCAAATAGGCTTGCAGCATCAGAGCCGTATCTGGAATAGAGATTAACGCCATAATTAAGGTCACGATAATTGCCAGAGGCCACATTTTTCGATATGCCAAATAGAGCTGCGGAAAAAAGAAGCTTGGAAAATTAAAAGAGATATGATGCCCCTCACGGAATCGCAGGAACTTCGGGATATAGTATATCGTATTTGTTTTGACAAATCGGGTCATATCGCCGAGTTTTTCTCCTTCAACGTCAAGGTCTTGATCCTTCTCTATGGGGAATTCATCGAGACCCATCTGCTGTGCCGCCTCCTGCATACGTTCCCGAAAGGACGGTGTGCTGGAATGCGTTGGAGCGTCGGGAGAATGTTCTGGCTTCGGGTCATTGGAAACGCTTGACCACGAGGGCTGCTGCAGTGTATCTGTCGTCAGAACGGCACCGCAGTTTTTACAGGTTAATGCCTCCTGTGTATTTTCTGTTCCACAGTTCATACAAATGCGTGGGAGTGTTCTGTCCGCCACTTCTTTTTTGTCGGGACTTTGATAAGCTCCGCCGGATTCGTGGAGCGGTATATTTAGGCAAACGCCGTGTTCTTTCCAACAGGCACGGTGATAAGGCGTGCCGCAATCGGGGCAGACGATAATATCGTCATTTTCTTGTAATGGGTTATGGCAGGCGAAGCAAGGGTCGCCAATGTGTCTTGCCTTTGGCATAGAGTGAGCCTCCTTTAGAGAAAATTGGAATTGTAATTTTTAATATTATCATACCACAAAACGGAGATTTTGTCAACTAGAGGATTTTTTTGCGGGATTTCGGTACATCGATTCCAATACGAGTCCAGTACGAGATTCGACAAAATTTGTGTAGACAATCGTGTATAATAGAAGAAAATCAATTTCACTGGAAAGGATGTTTTTTATGGCAGTTCAGCTGCAAACCTAATCAGATTCCCTTATCGCCACACTTCTCGGCGAAATAGACCACCACTGTTCAGGTCTTTTGCGTTTAGAAATTGACCAACAGATCGAATTGACACAGCCGCAAACGCTGATACTCGATTTTTCTCACGTCACCTTTATGGACAGCTCCGGCATTGGTTTGATTATGGGCAGACATCGTGTGATGGATGCCATCGGCGGCGAGCTGGTGATTCGCAATCCGCCGCCGCATATTTGCCGTGTCATGCGGATTTCTGGCATGGAGCGAATTGCGCAAATTCAAAATCAGAAGCCGGAAAAGAAGGACTTATTATGAATGTCATCAACACGGTGAAGCTAACTTTCCCCGGTATCTCTGAAAATGAACGTACTGCGAGGGCGGTGGTGTCTGCTTTTTTGGTACAGTTGGATCCTACGGTAGAAGAACTGGTGGATATTCGTACTGCCGTTTCTGAAGCGGTTACCAATGCGATTGTACACGGCTATCGAGACACCACAGGAGATGTGGAGTTACATATCAAGCTATTGTCAAATCGAGAAATTTATTTGCGCATTAAGGACAAGGGATGTGGCATGGAAAATGTGAAACAAGCCATGCAGCCGTTTTATACCACTGCACCGGAAGAAGAACGAGCTGGACTTGGTTTTGCGGTGATGGAGAGCTTTATGGACAAGCTGCACGTGAAAAGCAGACTGGGACACGGCACAACGGTGATTATGCGGAAAAAGTTAAAGGATTTGGGGAAAGATTCATGTCCGGAAAATTAGAAGCATCGAAAGCGGTGCTGTGTGCGGAGGATCATTTGGGATTGGTACATCTGTGTGCCAATCGGTTTCGCAATCGTGGAATCGGTTATGAAGAACTATATTCCGCAGGCTGCTATGGATTGGTCAAGGCTGTGAAAGCCTTTGACCAAAGTCGGGGCGTGCAGTTTTCAACTTATGCCGTGCCGGTGATTTTGGGGGAAATCAAGCGTCTGTTTCGAGACGGCGGTATCATACATATGAGTCGTAGTTTGCGAGAACGTGCAATGCAGCTGCAAAAGCTGCGAGAGCAGATGGAACAGCAGATGGGAAGAAGTCCGACGCTATCGGAATTGAGTCGGGAAAGCGGTGAAACGCCGGAGGATGTTGCCGAGCTGTTTGGTGTTATGCAAACGCCCTTATCTTTGAACTACAGTGATGAGGAGGGAAATGACGGACAGATAGAAATTCCGGTGGAGGCGGAGGACGGAAAGATTGGGGATATTTTGTCCTTGCGACAGGGAATGAAAATGTTGCCGGAAAAAGACCGTAAGCTGTTGGAATTGCGGTATTTTCGAGAAATGACCCAGACAGAAACAGCACGGATTTTGGGAATGACGCAAGTGCAGGTGTCAAGGCGGGAGAAGAAACTGCTTTTGCTGCCGGATAGCTGCCAAACGCCATGCCGATGACGGCGCAAAATAGGATAGCTGCCACTGCGACAGACCAGTTCATGGCAATGCTCGTGGCGGCAATGATATTATAAATGCGTATGCCGACGATGGAGAGTAAAAGTCCAATTAAGCCGCCGAGAACGGACAAATTGCACGCCTCACAGAGGAACTGGAGCATGATATGTTTCCGTTTAGCACCGATGGCTTTTCGGATACCGATTTCTCTGGTACGTTCTGATACGGATACCATCATGATATTCATAATCCCGATACCGCCGACAACCAGTGAAATTGCTGCAATGCCTGCGAGGAGCAGTGACATCGTATTGGTGACATCGTCCATGGTGTCAAGTACATCCGAGCTGTTGCTGACGGTGTAGGCATCTTCATCACGGGTAGCTTGCAATAAAAAAGTACTGATTGAATTGACGGCAGAGTTTACCATATTGTCATTTGTCGCTTTCACATAAAAGCTGCTGACGCTGCTTTGCCCACTGACACGGGCAGCCGTGGAGTATGGAATGATAATGCTGCTGTCGTCTGAACCTGCGAGGCTGCTGCCCTGTTCCTAAATCACGCCCACGACTTTATAGATTTTGTCGCCGATGGTGATGGTACCGCCTACAGCGTCCCAAGTGCCGAATAAATCCTCTGCAACATCTGTTCTAATGACAGCAACATTTGTTGTCCATTCTTCATCCGATTCTGCCAAAATTCTGCCGCTTTGTACCGTTTTATCCTGTACTTCAAAATAAGATGCCGTTGTGCCAATGATGGAATAAGAGCCGGATTCTGTCCCTTTGGTGACGGTTTCGTTCAACGAAATCACCGGAGCGACACTAGAAATCGAGCGGTAACTGGTCAAGTCTTCCACGTCTTCCGCAGAAAGCGTCACATCTTCATCTGAGATGGTTGCCGTGATAAGCGACGAACCCATACTAGAGATGCTGTCTGTAATGCCGCTTGTAGCACCTTCTGTAATGGATACTAGAATGATCACTACCATTACGCCGATGATAATGCCGAGCATTGTCAAAAAGGAACGCATTTTGTTATTATAAATTGCTTTCAGAGAAAGCTTGATGATTTTCCAAGTCATATGGCTTCCTCCTTTTTTTCACTGATTCTGCCGTCGCTAACATACACTTTTCGCTGTGCCTGATTTGCGACAGAAATGTCATGGGTGATGAGGACAATGGTGTTGCCCTGTTTCCACAAATCTTGAATAATGCCCATGATTTCCGTGCCGGAGGTGGAGTCGAGGTTTCCCGTTGGTTCGTCCGCCAAAATAATTGACGATTCTGCTGCCAAGACTCTGGCGATTGCCACACGTTGTTGTTGACCGCCGGAAAGCTGAGAGGGTTTGTGTCCCATGCGGTCTTTTAATCCCACTTGTTCTAAGGTGTGTTCCACCCGTTCACGCCGTTCTGATTTCGAAATTTTGTGATATAAAAATGGCATTTCCACATTTTCGTAGGCAGTCAAATCAGAAAGCAAATTGAATTGCTGGAAAATAAATCCGATTTTTGTTCCACGAATATCACTTAATTCGTCCTCCGTGCAGTTGTCTACATAGGAACCATCTAAAATATAGTCGCCGCTGTCTGGCACATCCAAACAGCCGATGATGTTCATCAGCGTCGACTTTCCGCTTCCGGATGGACCGACAATGGATACAAATTCGTGAGGCTTTACATGAAGGCTAACATCCTTGAGTACCGGCACATCTACTTCACCCATGGCATAGGATTTATAAATATGACGTAATTTTATCATATGGATGCACCTGCCTTATTGTTCGCCCATTTGGGGCATATTGCTAAAGTCCATGTTGCTGAAATCCATATCGCCGAAGTCCATGCCACCGCCTCCGCCGCCAAATCCGCCGCCAAAGCCGGAGTCGTCGTCGTCATCTGAAGTGGTTGCTGTGGTGGTAACTTCAGACATAATAATCAAATCGCCCTCTGCCAGTTCGTCGCTTTCAATCATAATATAGCTGTCGTCAGACATATCGGTGGTAACGGTTACCTGCGTCAGGTCGTCTAAGTCCAGCTCGTCCTCGTCGTATTCTGTGCCCTCTTCATAGTCAATGGTGACGGTCAGCTGATAAGCTGTTGTACTGCCATTACTAGATCCATTATAGGATAAATTTGTTACCTCGCCGGTATATTCCCCGTCTACGGCATCTACCGTTACCGTTGCCTCTTGTCCAATTGCCACATTGGCAATTTCTGTTTCGTCTACCGACAGGCTAACGGTAAAGCCGGTTTCCGTACCCAATACAATAGCGATTTCACCGCCTGCTTCTAAGCTGTCTCCTTCAGCGACAGGCAGTTCTGTTACCAGTCCGTCACAAGGTGCCGTGATTTCCACTTCCTCTTCTTCTGTCTCCTCTGACATTTCCATCGTGGTTTCATCTATCACAGACGTCGAGACCGTTTGCGTGACAACTGCGATAACATCGCCCTCTTTGACCGTATCGCCGACAGCGACATTGACTTCATCTACAGTGCATGGATTTTCTGTACTTAAAACTTCATTTGTCACCGGCGTCAGTGTACCGCTGCCGCTGATGGTAGAGTCTACGTCACCATAAGTGATGGCTTCTGCATAATAAGTCGTCACGATTTCTGCACTGACGTTATTGCGCAGCGAATACCGCCACAAGCCAAATCCACCTGCCGCCACAATGATACAGATGACTGCAATCGTGATAATCCGCTTCCGAATTTTCACTACCCGTTTTTTCTGAGATACACCTTGTCTGCTCATAGGTCTTGGTTCCTTTCTCGTCGTATGTTGATTAGTGGCTGACTGATTTGCTGTTGATTTTACAGCCGGTTTTTTTGTGCTTGTGCTGCTGTTTCCTTTTGCACTTTTAGAAGCAGACTTTGCCGTTGCTGCTGTTGCTTTTGATGCCGAAGCTGACTTCATCGCTTCCGACGGTGTCGCACGTTCTGGTTCGTCTATTTCTTCTGCTTGGGACAGTTCATGTTCCAAGGATTCGTATACAAAGTCCGGCACTTCTATGCCGGCGAGACCGCTGCCATCTGTACTCCGAAATTTTGTGGACAGTCCAATGACTTCCGTGCTGTTTTTTCGCCGAGCCTTGGCGTGTTCCATTACCTGCGACGAAGCATCCTGTACCAGTTCCTTGACTCTGCCTGCACTCAGATGCATTTGCACTGCCAGCTTCGCCGTACTCAATCCGCCGAATGTGTAGAGTAAGTAAGGCGTCCGTTTCTCCTCGTCGATTTTTTCAAAAGCGTCCGTGAAAATGCGGTATCCTGCGTGAACCTGCGGTGGCGGACAGTCAGAAAAATTATCGTCCGGTTTTACGCCTTTGTGGTATTGATAATAAATCTCTGTGGCGAGCAGTTCAAGGAAGCCCTCCTTCGGTGTGTTCTTCGTCTGTGCCAGACGATTCAAAGTCTTTACCCATGCAGTGATGAGCAGTGGCGCAGCAGTTTCCGTATCCTGCGTCAGGTGATAACATAGAAACCACCCACGGTGCAGAAAATCTCGCTGCAATCGTTCCAACTGTTTGGGATTTCCCTTTTTAATCCGTTTCAGTTCTTCTGTATCCATTGCAATCTCTCCATTTCACAAATCAAATTTTATGACATGACATTTAGGGGACGTTCTCAGTATAATCGGTAATGCTTAAATTTCCCTAAAAAAAAGCTGTGACAGTAAACTGAAAAATGTTTTCACGAAAAGCACATCGTTTTATCATTAGAAAGCAAACGGGAAGGCTGCTGCCGTGAAAAAATTTCAATTCCCTCTTGACAAGAAGAATCGTTTGGAGTATAATAAACATAGAAAGAGCGCACCCATTAGACGGTCGCTCCCACGGAAGTAAATTACGTAAAGACATAATCGCTTAGGTTGGTAGCTATGGGCGATTATTTCTTTTTATGGTTATAGTAAATTGTTACAAGGAGAAGTGCAAATGAAACGCAGAATTTTGCGATTTCAAGCAAGTCGCCAAATGTAATAAAATTTTCCATAAGTCTCACCTCTCATCATCATAGAGATGCGTGGGAGACTAGAAATGACCGCCTACCGTTTTGTGGTATGCTCTAAAGTGTGCCTTTCGGCACGATTCCTATTATATCATGGTCGGCAAAAGCTGTCAATGAAAAATTTTCAATTCCCTCTTGACAAGGAGAATCGTTTGGGGTATAATAAACATAGAAAGAGCGCACCCGTTAGACGGTCGCTCCCACTTAAATAATTATATTGGATAAAAAAGAAATAATTACTTAAGTTTGCAGCTATGGGCGATTATTTCTTTTTGTGGTTATAGTAAATTGTTACAAGGAGAAGTACAAATGAAACGCAGAATTTTGCGATTTCAAGCAAGTCGCCAAATGTAATAAAATTTTCCATAAGTCTCACCTCCCATCATCATAGAGATGCGTGGGAGATTAGAAATGACCGCCTGCCGTTTTGTGGTACGCTCTAAAGTGTGCCTTTCGGCACGATTCCTATTATAGCACAGTCGGTAAAAGCTGTCAAGTTTTTGTGAAATTGTGTATGGTTTACAAAAAAGGAGTACCTATGATTTTAAGTCGCTTTTCCGTTAGTCAAAACACGCTGAAAATCATTGCCGCAATTTCTATGGTAATTGACCACCTCGGCGCAGAGGTGTTTCCGGGCATCGTGATTTTTCGAGTGCTTGGACGCTTGGCATTCCCGATTTTTTCTTATTGTATTTACGAGGGCTGCCGTTATACGCACCACAAAGTGAAATATCTCCTTGGAATGATTATCATGGCACTCGTTTATCTGATTGTTTATGCCTTGTATGCCCATAGGCTTTACGGCAATATCTTTTTTACCCTTGCGCTTTCCATCTGCGTTATCTATGCCATTCGATTTTGGAAGAAAAAATCTCACGAATCTTTCGCAAGGGGATGCTTCGGGTTTGTGGTCTTTACTGTTACGGCTTTGCTCGCCTGTGCCATATCTGTTATGCTGTCTGTGGATTATGGCTTTTGTGGCGTCATGCTGCCGGTGTTTTTAGAAGTGGCAAGCGATTTCACAGAAAATCGCAATCTTTCGCCTCGTTTATGTCAAAGGATTATGCTTCTAAGTTTTGCGATAGGCTTGTGCTTCCTTGCATTAGAAAAAACGTATGTACAGTGGTTTGGTTTGCTTGCTCTGGTGCCGCTTTCTTTTTATGATGGCAGTCGAGGAAAATGGCATATGAAATTTTTCTTCTACCTGTTCTATCCGGCACATATGGCATTGATTGAACTGATTGCTGTGCTTGTCTAGGGGCGATACATGATTATGAAATAAAGGATGTATGAAAAATGCTTACATTACAACAAATATCACAAAAATGGAAACGACTTTTCGTTTTCGCTTTGATGGGGGTATTTCTGTGCAGCACTGCCGGCTGCGGCGACACTATTGATACCAATTCTACAACAGATACCATGACAGAAATGACTTCGTCGGAGCTTGTTGCCGATATGGGTGTAGGTTGGAATCTGGGCGATACACTAGACGTCTGTGTGGCTGACCGTGACGGAGACGGCGTTGTCAACGAAACGCCAGATGATGGTGAGGATGTAGATAAAACCCTTTGGGGAAATGTGGAAATGACGCTGGAGTTTTTTCAACATTTGAAAGCGGACGGCGTAGATTTTGTGCGCATTCCGGTGACGTGACGAGACCATTTGGACGAAAATAATACCATCGACGAAGACTGGCTTGACCGTGTACAAGAAGTTGTGAATTATGCCTTGGATGAGGAGATGTACGTGATTTTAAACGTCCACCACGACGGCGGAGGCGATCCGGATTTTGGCGCATGGATTCGCACGGACGAAGCGGAATTTTCTGACGTGGAGGAAAAATATATTACCCTCCGGGAACAAATTGCAGACCGCTTTAAGGACTATGACGAACATTTGATATTTGAGTCTATGAATGAAGTGGGATTTGAAGACTACACCGACTTAGATACAGCGTACACCTGAATCAAGACTTTGTCGATTTGGTGCGAAATAGCGGCGGAAACAATGATACACGCCATCTGCTGATTGCAGGGTATTGGACAGACATCACCATGACTTGCGACGAGAGATTTCTTATGCCGGAAGATCCGGCGAATTACCTGATTCTCTCGGTGCATTACTATACGCCCTATCAGTTTTGTATCACCGGCGAGAATGCTACATGGGGCAGTGATTCGGAAATTTCGGAGATGGAACGTCTCATACAGAAGCTGGACGATATGTTCGTCAGCTAAGGCATTCCCGTAATCATTGGAGAATATGGTATGGTTTCCACGGATGTGGAAAGTCGTGTGCTGTTTAGTAAGACGCTGACAGAGATTTGCGCTGAAAAGGGAATCGCCACGTTTTTCTGGGATAACGGCAGCGAATATGACCGAGAAAACTTCTGTTGGCGAACAGACGGATTGATTGATGCTTTAAATGAAGCGGTAAGATAAACGAAAGTCGTTGGATATCCATGCGGTAAGCGAGATTTTCTTTGAAAAAATATAAAAATTCATAATTTTCAAAAAGGGTCGAAATGCGAAAAAGCCATGCAAATTCGACTCTTTTTCGTATTTTACAGAAATTTTTTACAAACGAACTTTTTTTATCACACCCTTGACAATTTATTCGGAAATTGTTATAATAAATAAGAATTGTTTTGTGAGATTCTGGTGAAATTGCAAAAATCCCTAAGAGGGCATTTCTCTTGCCGTTCCTTTGGTGTGAAATCGGAATTTTTTGGAATATTGCAGAGCGAGGATCAAGTACCAATAGAAGGGTGGAATCGTTTTGGCGAAATGGAAGTGGCAGAAACGGGCAGCGGCGATATGCCTTGCGACATTGATGACTGCATCAATGCTCCCGACCGTTGCGGCACGTGCTTTGGTAGATGTGGCGACGGATACCACGGATATCGATAGTGCGGTGACAACGGACAGCGACACTGCCGATGATGCAGAAACCTCTGACAGTGAGGGTGATCTTTCCTATGAGGAACAGGAAAGCTACAGCAATTATTATGACTTATACAGTGGCGAAGCCAAACCGGACACAGAATTTACCATTTATGGTGCGGATTTTATTGATGCAGACTGTGACAACTATGCGGTGAACACCGCAAGAGGGGAAATTGCCTCTATCAGCAGTCAAACGGAAGTGCCGGTAGATGGTGTACTGATTTGGGATAGCGAAGAGGGTACGTTTACCTATGAAATCGACGTACCGGAAACGGGAATTTATTCCATAGAGGCATCTTATTGTCCCTTGTCGTCGAACACCTCTGAGATTTCTCTTTCGATTGCCATTGACGGTGAAGTGCCGTATGACACCGCATCCCGTATTACATTAAATAAGGTATACGAAAATGACGGAGAAATCACGACGGATAGTTCCGGCAGTGAGGTGCGTCCGTCTCAGGTGCAGACGGAAATTTGGCAGACGACGTGGATCGGTGATTTCGACGGCCTGTTCAATGATCCTCTGATTTTCTATTTGGAGGCAGGTACACATGAGATTACACTGGAAGCGTTGAAAGGTTATATTGCATTGGAATATCTGCGCTTTGGACAAAAAGAGGATACCCAGACCTATGACGAATATGTTTCCAGCGTAGATACTGACGTTACGGTAGACAGCACACCTTCTACTTTGGTGCGCATTGAGGGCGAGGATGCTGTTTATAAATCGGCTTCGATTTTGTATCCGACTTATGACAATACTTCCGCTTCTGTTTCTCCTTCCGATCCGAAGCACATTCTCTATAACACCATTGGCAGTAGCAACTGGACCACATCGCTTCAGACCATTACGTGGGAGATAGAGGCAGGAACACTTTCTGGTGATGGATGGTATAAACTTGGCATCAAGGGCCGACAGGAGGATATGCGTGGATTCTACTCCAACCGACGAATTTATATCGATGGTGAGGTATTGTGCGATGAGCTGGATCAGGTGAAGTTTTATTATGACACTGATTTCCAGATGACCACCGTAGAGGACGAAGATGGCGAAGCAATTTATATTTACCTCACGGCGGATGAAGACCATACCATTACGATGGAGGCAATCCCCGGCGAAATCGGCGATTATATGCGGCAGCTGGACGAAATCGTCTTGGACTTGAATACGTATTATCGAAAAATTGTCATGATTACCGGTCCAGAGCCGGATAAGTATACGGACTATTATGTACACGAAAAAATACCAGAGTTGGTGGATGAGTTTACAAGATTATCCACGGAACTGAAAGAAATTCAATCGGGCATTGAATCCCTATCCGGTTCCAGCGGTTCTGAGGCATCGTCTTTGGAATCGATGACGGTAATTTTGGATAAGTGTGTGGCAGATCCTTTGAAAATTCCGAATTATTTGTCACAGATTAAAGATTATATTTCCTCCCTGTCCTCCTGGATGCGGGACTATCGGGAACAGCCACTTGAGGTGGATTATTTGGAACTGGCGTCTGTGGATCAGGAATTCCCTTCCACCAGTGCCGGCTTCTGGGAATCGGTTTCTTATAGCTTCCAGCGATTCATGGCATCGTGGAACGAAGATTATAGCACCCTCTCTGGAACGACTGGCGACGACGCCATTGAAGTATGGGTACAGTTGGGACGTGACCAGGCACAGGTTGTCAAGAGCCTTGTGGAATCGGAGTTTGAAACGGAGTATGGAATCCCCGTATCTGTCAACCTAGTTGTTGGCGGTGTTGTCGAGGCGACTTTAGCGGATAAAGGTCCGGATGTAGCACTGTTCCTCGGCGGCGAATATCCCGTCAATCTAGCGGCACGTGGCTTGTTGGTGGATGTTTCTGAAATGGACGGCTATGAGGAGATGACGGAGCTTTATCAAGAAACGGCAATGGTTCCCTACCAATATAACGGCGGCACTTATGGCTTACCATTGACACGAAGTTGGGCGATGATGTTCTACCGAAAAGATATTCTCAGCGAGCTCGGCTTTACCGAAGCACCTGAGACGTGGGACGATTTGATAGATATGCTGCCTGCACTTCAGCGAAATTATATGTCCGTTGGACTGGTCTTGCCGGTTGTTGCGGCGGATGCTAACCAAGCGACGATCTCGGCGGCGACGGAATCGGGCTTGACTTTTGCGGCACTGCTTTTGCAGCAAGGGGTAAACTATTATAATGATGACCAGACGGAAACAACGTTTGATACCAATGAAGCAATTGACGCTTTTGAAACCTGGACGGATTTCTATACGAAGTACGATTTGGAACAAACATACGATGCGTTTAGCCGATTCCGTACCGGTGAATATCCGATTGTCATTTCTGACTATTGCACCTTCTTCAATCAGCTAGCGGTTGCTGCGCCGGAAATAGACGGATTGTGGGGATTCACCATGATTCCGGGTACGCTGCAAGAGGACGGCACGGTTTCTCACGCTGTTAACTCCAACAATGCAGGTGCGGTTATCTTTAATAAGGTATCCGAAAAAACGAATGGCGTGGAGAATGCATGGACATTCCTCAAGTGGTTCTGTTCTACAGAAGTACAGGTAGAATACGGTACACAAATTGAAGGACTGATGGGACAGATGGGACGGTATGCAACGGCAAATGTAGAAGCCTTGTCACAGCTGGCATGGTCGTCTGACGAATCGAATACGATTCTGACCGCAATGGACGAGCTGGAAGAAATCCCGATTATTCCTGCGTCTTATTCTGTCACACGTAACGTCATGAACGCATTCCGTGAAGTGGTAAACGATTTGGAAAACCCACGTGATACACTGATGACGTATAATCGTGATATCAACGAAGAAATCACAAGAAAACGGGAGAATTTAGGCTTGGATTAAAATCAGGAAAATGCAGAATGATAACCTCTCTTTTCTAGCTTCTGATTCTCTGATTCTCTAATTCTCTAATAAGGAGGTCTCGCATTTGGAAAGTTTAGATGCTGCCGCAATCGGCAGAAGAACCCGAAAAGAAAAAAGGCATTATATGTGGGTGGAAGCCAAACGGAATAAAGCGGCTTATTTGATGATTTTGCCGTTTATGCTGTTCTTTTTCGTGTTCACGATTGTACCGGTTGTGATGTCGCTGCCGATGGGCTTCACGGATTTTAATATGGTGCAGATGCCAAAGTGGGTGGGACTGTCGAACTATACGACACTGTTCCTGTCCGACAAGGTGTTTATGCAATCGATTCGTGTTACATTCGTATTTGCGGTATTTACCGGACCGATTAGCTATGTACTCTGCTTTTTGCTGGCATGGCTCATCAACGAGCTACACCCAAGGCTGCGTACGATTTTTACATTGATTTTCTATGCACCGTCGATGGCGAATGTATATACTGTCTGGAAGCTGATTTTCAGTGGTGACTCTTACGGTTATTTGAACTCGTTTCTGTTGGATTTGGGAATTATTACTTCCCCGATACAGTGGCTGACGGATGCGGATTATGTTCTGGGCGTCACGATTGTGGTGCAGATGTGGATTAGTTT
This sequence comes from Ruminococcus sp., assembly GCA_021201755.1. Classification (GTDB taxonomy): domain Bacteria; phylum Bacillota; class Clostridia; order Oscillospirales; family Ruminococcaceae; genus Ruminococcus_C. Next base: position 13,439 of record JAJQEI010000036.1, read on the forward strand.
GGGTGCAGGCTTCCTGGCTCTGCGGGCTGGTTTCCAGAATATTGACCGTTCCCAGTATGAAGCCGGTGCCATAGAGGGTATTAAAAGCCGCTGGCAAGAGCTGATTTATATTACCATCCCCTCGATGGGACCGCAGCTGATGTTTGCAGCGGTTATGCAGATTGTCAGTTCCTTTACGGCAGGTACAGTATCCCAGAACTTAGTCGGATTCCCAAGCACGGACTATGCGGCGCATACGATTATGAACCATGCGTATGACTATGGCTGGATTCGATATGAAATGGGTTATGCATCTGCAATATGTATGATATTGTTTATCGTCATGTATCTGTTGAATAAGCTTATCAGCAAGATACTGAATCGGTACATGGACTAAGGAGGCGTGCAGTATGGCAAGCATTGCAAAAAAAGAAAAAGTATACGGCACGCATTTGAAAGTGTCGACGAAACATGCCGGACATAAAGTCGGCGGTACGATTGGAATTTTCATTTTCCTGTTGATTTTGGCACTTTTTATGGCATTGCCGATTTATCTGGCAGTGGTCATGTCCTTAAAGCCGGTACAAGAGCTGTTCGTGTTCCCACCGAAGCTCTATGTGATTGACCCGACACTGTCAAACTTTACGACGATGTTTCGGATGTGTTCGGACTTGTGGGTACCATTTTCTCGGTACGTATTTAATAGTGTATTTGTAACACTGGTCGTGACGGTCTTTCAGGTACTCTTCTCTGCGATGGCGGCTTTCTGTATGGCGAAAGTACGATTCCCTGGAGCAAAGGCACTGAACTCGATTATCGTTATTTCGCTGTTATATCAGTCGAACGTTATCTACATCATGCAGTATATCGTCTTGGCACAGCTCGGAATGATTGATACTTATATGGCACTGATATTCCCGTGTTTGGCGGCACCGATGAATCTTTACTTGATGCGGCAGTCGATCGGACAAATTCCGGATGCGATGCTGGAGGCGGCGAAAGTAGACGGTGCAGGGTTGTTCCGAATATGTTGGCAGATTGTTATGCCAAATGAAAAGCCGGCACTTATGACGATTATCATTTTTTCTTTTCAGACGGCGTGGAATATTCAAGGCGGTACGATGGTATTCGATGAATCCTTGAAGACGCTGCCGACGGTGGTACAACAGGCGGCTTCGGCAGGTCTGGCGAGAGCGGGCGTTGCGATGGCTGCGGCAGTCTTTATGTTGATACCGCCGATTGTGGTATTCATGCTGGCACAGCGGCAAGTAATCGAAACCATGGCCCATTCGGGTATCAAGGATTAAAGGAAAGGGTGAGATGATTTGCATAAAAAAGCAAAACGGCTGGCGGCGGCGAGCGTATCATTGCTTTTGACGGGAACGGTTATCGGTCATTTGGTTGTTTCTGCGTCAGAGCATTATAATGTATACAACTACGACCGCTGGGATGAAGCAGTTTCTTCCCAGGCTGGCTATGAAGCGTCCCGTGCTGTCAGCGGCACGGATTTGGGCTGCGGCGAGTTTAACACCCCTTCTGATTTGTTCCGAGATAGTGAGAACAACTTCTATGTGGTGGACAATGGAAACAACCGTGTGGTTGTGGTGGACAGCACATTTACAGAAGCGACAGATGTGCTGGATACGTTCTACTATGAAGACGGAAGTGAAACCACACTGAATGCACCAGAGGGTGTCTATGTTTCAGAAGATACGGGATATACGTACATTGCCGACACGGGGAACTCCCGTTGTCTGGTGGTGGATGACGAAAATAACATGCAGATGGAATTGACAAAGCCGGATTCTACACTCTACGAAAACGAAACATTCAAGCCACAAAAGGTTGTTGTGGACAAGGCGGGGAATATTTATCTCGTATTGTCTAATATTACAAGTGGTGCGGCAATGTTTGACAATACCGGAGAATTTCAGGGCTATTTTGGTTCGAACTCCGTAGAAGCGACGGCGGAGGTTATCGCAGATTATTTCTGGAATTTGATTGCAACAGATGAGATGCGTGCAAACTCTTCCCGTAACGTTGCGGCAGGTATCACAAATTTTGACATTGATGATGAGGGCTTTATTTATACTGTGACCCAGTCTTCTTCCACAGAGTCGGATCGTGTCAAGAAGGTCAATCCGGCAGGATATAACCTCTATTCTTCTCTGGACGTCACGTTCGGTGACCTGGATTCCGCTTCAACGGATACGAGCGACTATACTACACAAATGGTGGATATTGACGTGGACGACATCGGCAGATTGAACTGCTTAGATTTGGAATCAGGAAGAGTCTTTCAATATGACGAAGACGGCAACCTGTTATTTATCCTAGGGACGACGGCAGATCAGGTGGGCGGCTTTTCCATGAAAGTCACGGCGATTGAAACGATGGACGAAAACATCTATGTTTCGGACGCTATGAAAAATACGGTGACAATTTTCACTGAAACGGATTTTGGTGGAATCGTGCATGAAGCAGTCTCGCTTTACAACTCTGGTTATTATGAAGAAGCCTTGGAGCCGTGGCAGGAGGTACTCAAGCGAGACGGAAACTATCGAATGGCATATGTGGGCATTTCTTCTGCACTGTACAACGAGAGCGATTATGAAGGTGCTATGAAATATGCGAAGCTGGCAGAATCCTCCAAACAATACAACAAGGCATTTGAAGGCTATCGCTCTGAGTGGCTGGATGAAAACTTTGTCTGGATTGTTGTTGTCATTGTGCTGCTCGTTGCCCTTTGGATTTTCTTCTATATCCGGAACAAACGGAAAAAGAAGAATGCGCCGAAAAATCTGATTGACTTACTGCATGAAGGAGAGGAGGAGTGATGCGTCTATGATGGATTTAACACAAAGGCAATGGGTCAAGCACAGCGTCTTTCATCCCTTTGAAGGCTTCGAGGATTTGCGCTGGAAAAAAAGCGGCTCGGTGCTGTATGCGACGATTGTCATTTTACTTTGGTTTGTGGCGGCGATTTTGTATAAAAATGCCTATGGTTATCAGTTCCACGCATCTTCAGAAAAGATGTTCAGCGTTGTCCCCTATATTGTACAGACGATTTGCCTCTTTCTTGTTTGGGTTGTGGGCAACTGGTCGATTTGTACGCTGCTGGACGGCGAAGGTACGATGAAAAAGATTTATATCTATAGTGCCTATGCGCTGATTCCCTATGTGGTGGGATTGTATATCCAAACAATTCTCTCCCACTTTCTTGTACAGGATGAATCGATTTTCATTACTGTCGTACAGGTGGTTGGCATTATCTGGTCTGTGGTACTGATGTTTAATGCCATTAAAGCGGTACATCAATACTCCATCTCCAAAACCATTTTGGCAATAATCTTAACTTTGGTGGCGATGATTATTATTTTGATACTGTTGGTATTAATGGTTGCATTATTCCAACAGGTGTACGTATTTATTTCTTCCGTCTATACGGAAATCACCTATCGTGTGAGAGTCTAGAAAGGATGGTGAGAATATTGAAAAAGCTGAAAAAAAGAAAAATGTTTTTGGCGGTATTTACGGCGATGTGCTGTTTGATCACTGCCACCATTCCCGCAGTAGCGGATGATGAAACGGCGGATATGGAGACGACGGCGGAGGATACTACCGACACTTCCACAGACGAAGAAGCGGAAGATGAGGCGACTCGTACGGAGGAAGTCGAAGAAATCGAAATTACTGCTGACCAAGTGGAACAGTATATGGACGAGATGAACTCTGCCGAGGGTATCACGTTTTACTATCGACCGGAGGACTATAAGGACACAATTACAGACGAAGATGTGGTGGATTTGCTGGATGACATCGAACTCGCAGGAATTGACGATGAAACCGGCGAAGTGGTCTGCACATTAGAAGAAGAGGACGATACTAACGATTTTGTCATTTTCCTCAGCAAAGAGGGCAGATGGCTGGTTTATACCGATGTGGACTACAAAAATGTCACGATGGTGCGAAAAATCGTTTCCACGCTGGAGCTTTATAACGACGATTTCGATGAGATAGAGCGCAGCTATACGACGGATGGCAAGGTGGAGGACGGTGAAGTCACCTATACCAATGAAGACGGTTGGATTGTAACGTTAAAATCGACATACGATGAACTGGTTTCATCTGCACGCTATGTTACGGAAAACGATCGGCTTGCACTCTATGTAGACGATGACAACGCAGTCATTGGATTATACGATAAGAGTACCGATAAAATGTGGTGGTCTACGCCGGAGAGCGCAGGACACGATAAGGTTGCGACTAACACAATTATGGATGACTTGTTTTCCTCTCTGAAGATGGTATACGGTGAGCCGGATGCCAGAAGTACCACAACGCAGCGTTCTATGAGCGATTCTTCGATTGACGTGGACGAAATCACGGATGGCGTAAAAATCACCTACACCTTTAAAAAGGCAGGTATCACCATTCCGGTGACTTATACGTTGGGTGAGGATTATCTGGAGGCGAGAGTCGAAACCGCTGAGATTGAAGAGGAAGACACCTCCAGTGCAGGAAAGCTCACCACGTCGATTACCATGATGGGGAATTTTGGCGCAGCTTCTTCTACAGAAGAAGGATACTTTGTGATTCCTGACGGATGCGGCGCACTGATTCGCTATAACAACGGCAAAACCACATCAAAGAGCTACACCGGCTATGTGTACGGCTCCGACGTTACCGCCGTATCGGAAACCGAACTTGCGGTGACCGAACAGGTGTACTTGCCTATGTACGGTATCGTCAACGAGAACAGTGCCATGATGGTGGTCTGCACCGAGGGCGACTCCAATGTGAAGCTGCTCGCCAGCGTCAGCGGACAGTCCAACAGCAGCTATAACACCTGTGGCTTTGAGTTCGTGGTACGTGATTCGGACACTTACTATATGTCCGGCGACAGCTCTACGGCACTGACGATGTTCGAGAATGGCGACATCAAAACCGATACGCTAGCGGTACGCTATTATCCACTGGAAACAGAAGATACGCCAGACTATGTGGATGTTGCAGACGCCTATCGGGATTATTTGATGAGTGAGGACGGCATCGAATCGATGGTAGATTCTGATGACCTTGCACTATCACTGGATTTATACGGCGGCGTTGAAAAGCAAAAGTCTATCCTAGGAATTCCGATTAACATGAAAACCGCACTGACCACGTTTGAACAGGCGGAAGATATTCTGACACAGCTCAGCGATGCAGGCGTTTCAGATATTTCAGTACAGTATTGGAACTGGACAAATAACGGCATCAAGGGCAAGGTGGACTATAAGGCGAAAGCCTCCGGCACGCTGGGCGGAAAGAGCGATTGGAATGATTTGCTCTCCTTTGCCGAAAGTCGTGGCATTACGATTTATCCTGCGGTGGACAATGAAACGTTCGTTTCCGGCAGTGGCTATTACAGCTTTACGGATACGGCGGTGCGCATCTCCGGATCGTATGCGAGGGTGTATGCCTACAATTTGGCGTACGGCAGCCAGGATACGGACAGCGACGCATTGTCCCTCCTTTCTCCGGCATCATTCAGCGAACTGTATAGCGACGTGGCGTCGAACTATACGAAAAAGGACTTGACGACCATTTCTCTCGGCAGTATGACATCTGCACTCTATGGAGATTATGGGAAAGAAGTGATTTCTCGGGACAGCGCACAAGAAATTCTGGAGTCGTCCTATCAGACGATTAATGATGCAGGTATCTCCATTTTGGCGGATACGGCGAATGCATATGCCTTGTCCTATGTGACGGAAATCACAGACGTACCGCTTCAATCTAGTGGTTATGACGTATTTGATGAGGATATTCCATTCTATCAGCTCGTGATGCATGGTTTGAGAGCTTACGCCTCGACGGCAATTAACGCTTCGGCAAATCCAAGTCAGGCGATTCTGATGGCAGTGGCATCCGGAAGCAATCTTCACTATGACATGATTGCGGAGGAGACCAGTATGCTGAAGGATACGGTTCTGGAGAACCTGTACTATGCCAATGCAGATGCATGGATGGACACGGCTTCTCAAAGCTATGCCTTTGCCAGTGATGTACTGTCGGGCCTTGGAAGTGAAACCATTGTAGATTATATCCAGGAGGATGACATTATCACGACAACTTATTCGAATGGAACCGAAGTAGTGGTTGACTTGGATGCTGAAACGGCGACAGTGAACGGGACACAATACGTGTTGTCCGATTATTTAGATGAAGGGAGCTGGAGTGAATCGTGAAAATAGCTTATGAAAAGCGAAAAAGTCTATATGGATACGGTTTTATTGCACTGTGGTTTGTAGGCGCACTCATCTTCTTTCTGATACCCTTGGTGGAGTCGTTAATTTATTCATTTCAGGATATTACCCCAGACACCGGCGGTATGGTGAGCGAATGGGTCGGACTGGACAATTATAACTATGCATTTAACGTAGATCCGAACTATCGGCAATATCTCGTACAAGTGCTGGAAGATACCGCATGGAAAACGCCGTTGATTTTGGTATTCTCCCTGTTCGTGGCAGTCATACTCAACCAAAAATTCCATGGCAGAACATTTAGCCGTGCCGTGTTCTTTCTTCCGGTTATCATTGCAACAGGTCCCGTTTATAACATCATCAACGGAAATCTCGCAAGTTCCGGCAACAGCGACGCTTCTCAATTTTCCACCATGTTCTCTACGGATTTACTCGGAGAGCTGATGGAATTCCTGGGGATTTATGGCATTTCCGACAGCGTGCAGACTACGATTGAAACTGTGTCGGACAATATCTTTGGTATCGTTTGGAACTCTGGTATTCAAATTCTGATTTTCCTGGCGGCACTCCAAAATATTCCGGTTTCCGCAAAAGAGGCAGCACAGATGGAGGGCGCAACTGCATGGGAATATTTCTGGAAGATTACGCTTCCCTATGTATCTCCGATGATTCTGGCGTGCTTTATCTTTACGATTATTGACTCGTTCACGGATCCAAATAACGTGGTTATGGGAAGAATTCTGGATTTACAGTCCGACTGGCAGTATGGACCTGCATCTGCAATGGCATGGATCTATTTCGCCATTATCTTAGCGGCGGTGGGAATTATTACATTGATTCTCAATAAGTTCATCTATTACGAAGTGGATTAAGGAGGTGTCCGTTTGATGGAACAAATCAAAGATGTGCCGGCAGCAAACCCAAAGGATGATGCGCTTGTCGGAAACGGTATGAGCAAACGGCAGGCTCGTAAAATCCGTATGAAAAGTATGAACAAAACGGAGATTTCCTATATGCGGCGGAAACGGGTATTTGACCTTGTGTGGCCGATTTTCCGGTTTCTGATTTTGTTTGGACTGTGTTTTGTCATTCTGTATCCGTTAATTTATATGATTAGCTGTGCGTTCCGTGATCCCACGGATATGAACGACCCGACGGTTATGTGGATTCCTCGCACGCTGACGCTGGATGTCATCAAAGAAACCGCTGAAGTCATGGACATCTGGAATACTCTTTTGACGACTCTGGAACTGAACGTAGGCTGTTCGCTGGTGCAGGTGGTATCTTGTGCCATTACCGGCTATGGTTTTGCACGGTTCAAATTCAAGGGAAAGGGCTTGCTCTTCGGTATCGTTATCATGATGATTCTCGTGCCGACACAGATTATCGCCATTCCGCAATATATGATGTTCCGCTATTTCGGAATCGGCAGCGTATCCGTAAATCTGATTAACACAAAGCTTTGTATGTACTTGCCCGCACTAATGGGCAATGGCATTCGTTCTGGACTGATGATTTTCATCTTTCGGCAGTTCTTCAAAGGCTTGCCGAAAGAGCTGGAAGATGCAGCATATTTGGATGGCTGCGGTCCATTCAAGACGTTCATTCGGGTTATGGTACCTAATGCGTCGTCGTCCTTCCTGACGGTATTCCTGTTCTCCATCGTTTGGTACTGGAACGATTATTATGTCAGTTCCACGTTCTTCACCAAGAATCAGACCATTGCACTGATGCTGAAAAACCTAAGTTCTCTGCTGACCCAACAGCTGTTCAACAATGCGGATGTCAGTGTGCGGGAACAGATTGTGTGGATGGAGGCAGGCTGTCTGATTTCGATTTTGCCGATTTTGATCATGTATGTCTTCTTACAGAAATACTTCACAGAGGGCATCGAACGTTCAGGTTTAGTTGGATAAGATACCGAGAAATATGGTGATTTTACACAAAAAAAGAACTAAAATATTTTGACAACTATGAAAAACAAAGGGTTGACAAAAAAGATAAAATTATGCTACAATAATAGATGGAAGGAAGTGCGGTACAGAAAGAATTGCACTGTTGCCGTTCCTTTCTGCCCTTTGAAAAATCAAAGGGCTGCAAAATGAAATATTTGCAATTATCTCTCTTTTTCTCATTTCTTAGTAAGTGCACTTGCCGGTAGACGGTGTGGGTGTGCTTGCTGTTTATAGAGCCTGTCCCACGCAAATTTCCGAATTTCTCACCAAAAAAATGCTTGACAGTGTTTCAGGAATATGCTATAATAAAAACATTGTCGATACTGCACATAATTTGTGCAATATGACAAAAAATTTATCACGAGGTGATTTCTCATGTTTTGTAAACAATGTGGAACGGTCATGAATGACGGTGCGAGGTTCTGTCCGAAGTGTGGAGCGGTACAAAATACCGCAGGTGGAACGCCGCTGAATTCGGGGGAGGGGGGGTATAGGTCCATCTTCCGGCGTGATTGGCGGTAATACGATCTACAACGGCGGAGGCGTTCGAGTCAATACACAACCATCAAAGAACAATCTGAAAAAGCTTTTGCCGCTGGTGGCGATTGTGGTTGCAGTGGTGCTGGTGATTGTGCTGATTTGTCGGCTGATTGCAGGTACGCCAAAGGGCGTGGTGAAAGATTACGTCAAGGCTTTGAGTAAACAAGATGCCGAAGCGTTTATTGACCTGTGTCTGGATGAATTCGTAGAGAATTTGCTGGACGACTATGACATTTCGGAAAGAAACCTAGAAAAAACCATTGAAGTGTGTCTGGATGAAGACCTAGAAGGCTATGAAGATGCAAAACTTAAAAAGTTTAAGGATAAAGAAAAAGCCGATGATGATGATTTAGATGATGTTAACGATTACCTTGATTTAGATAAGGACGTCAAAAAAGGCTATGAATATGAAATTAAAATCGAATATGACGATGGCGACAGTGGCACGTTAGTAGTTGATGCATTCAAATACCGTGGGAAATGGTATTGTTATAATGCTTGCTCTTTAGTGAAGTACTGTGCAATGAATAGCGAATATTGATAAATCGAAATCATAATGATATATAAGAACGCTCTCTATTTTTAGGGGGCGTTTTCTGTTGATACAGCCGGAGATATATAACAGGCTTTTGTGTTTTTTGTCAAGAGATTTTTTTGTGAAACAGACGAAACCGAAAATAAACTTTTATTTTCGCAGGCTGATGCATCCTCTTGGACATTCTTTCACGCACAGACCACAATTTTTACACTTGGTATAATTAATCTCTGCATGAACATTTACCACGTGAACGGCGTCGAATTTGCACACTTTTTTACACTTCATACAGCCAATACAGGAGTTCTGACAGGTTTGCATTGCCACCTTGCCTTTGTCTTGGGAGGAACATAGTATATCAACCTTGCGTTTCGTGTCTGGACGCATTTCAATGAGATTGTTCGGGCAGACATTGACGCACTTGTTACAAGACACGCATTTTTCGATAGCGAAATGGAGAACGCCGTCCACAAAGGATATGACGTCGTTTTCACAGGCGGCTGCACAGTCGCCATAGCCGAGACATCCCCAAGCGCAGGTGCCGTTTCCGCCGTAAAATCGCTTTGCCCCAGCGCAGGTTTGAATGCCATCATAGTGAAAACGCTGCTTGGTTACGGTACACGTCCCGTTACAGTGCAGTACCGGCACTTGTTTTGCGGCAGCGCTGACAGATATGCCCATGATTTCCCCAATGGCAGTGGCAGCACCGCCACCGCCCGGCAAACAGGCGCTCATTGCCGCTCCCTTGTTTACAATTGCGTCCGCATAGTCGGCACATCCCGCATAACCACAGGCACCACAGTTTGCACCGGGTAATGCGGCGGTAATTTCTTTGACACGGCTGTCTGTTTTTACGGCAAATACCTTTGAGATGACCACCAATAAAACGCCAAAGACAATGCCCATAGCGGCAAAGATCAAAATCGGATATACATAAGTCATACTTTTGTTCCCTCCTTATTGTCCCAGACCGCCAAAGCCTAAAAAGCTCATGGACACAATTGCAGCAGCTACCAGCGTCGCTGGAATGCCACGGAACATATGTGGTGTATTTTCTTCTGCATCGTCCACACGAGAACGCACACCGGAGAAAATCACCATTGCTAGTAAGAATCCCACGCCGGAGAATACGGCGTTTACCAGAGATTGCCCAAACGTGTAACCGTCATCGATATTCATAATGGTTGCACCCAAAACTGCACAGTTTGTCGTAATCAATGGTAAATACACACCCAGTGTTTTATACAGCGGCGGCATCAGCTTTTTGATGACCATTTCCAACAGCTGTACAAACACGGCAATGACTAAGATAAACGCTACCGTGCGGAGATATTCCATCTCTAATGGTACGAGTATGGCATAATAAATCGGATAAGTGACCAACGACGCACAGAGCATGACGAACACCACTGCAAGACCCATGCCTACGCTGGAGTCTAATTTTTTGGATACACCCAAAAACGGACAGCAGCCATAAAACTTCGAGAGTACAAAGTTATTCGTGAGAACAGCTGCAATGATAATTGAAATATATGTACTCATGCCTTTGCCTCCTCTTCTTTTCCATCACAGCTTCCATCACAGCCTTCTGCGTTCGGACAGCTGTCACAGCCGAGTTTCTTCGGCGGTTTGCGATTTGCAATGGCACAGACCACTGCAATGACAAAACCCAGCACCAAAAATCCGCCTGCGGGCATGACGAATAACGACATAGTATGACTCGCCATGCCGGGAATCGTCAGTCCAAACCATGTACCGGAACCTAAAATTTCACGGACGCTTCCCATCAGGAACAACGCCAGTGTAAAGCCGATTCCCATGCCTGCACCATCTAGCGCAGATGCCAGAAGATTGTTCTTGCTTGCAAACATTTCAGCACGGCCCAAAATAATACAGTTTACGGTGATCAGTTCTAGAAACGCACCCAAACTCGTATAGAGTGACGGTACAAAACCATGCACCAAAAATTGAATCAGTGTTACAAACGATGCGATAATGACGATATAACATGGGAGTTTCACCTGTGATGGAATCACCTTTCGCAGAAGCGAGATGACAATATTCGAACAAATCAGCACGAACATTGTCGACAAGCCCATGCCAATGCCATTAAAAGCAGTTGTGGTGACTGCCAGAGTCGGACACATACCCAGCAGTCCGACTAGCACAGGGTTTTCTTTGATGATACCCTTTGTAAATTCTTTTCCATAGTTCATGCGTCAATTACCTCCCGATTGGCACTGACTGTGTCCAGTGCGCAGACCACAGCGGCTTTCAGTGCCTTGGATGAATACGTTGCGCCTGTGACACCGTCCACTTCTTCTACTGCGGACGAATCGGTTATTCCGATGAGATGATCTTTCAGTAGTTCCGGATTCGTTTCTACTTTTGTACCGAGTCCCGGTGTTTCAGAGTTGGACACAAAGGCAATGTCCGTAACGGCACCGTCCTGATCTACACCGACGACGACCTGTAAACCGCCTTTGTTATAGCCGTCTGCGGTGATGAGAACAGCAGCCTGACCATTTTCGTCCACATAGAGTCCAGTTGCGGTTGCTCTATCCGAATCAGCAGAGGTGAAGTTCTCGATTTCCGTGAACGTTCCCGCATTCGGCAGCTCCGACAAACTCGATTGAATGGCATCCGCTTCGGCAGCGGCAATTTTATCTTTCGTCATGGCATTTGCAAATGCCAATAATCCACAGCAAACCGCACAGATGACAGCCAATACCACCGGCGGCAAAATCATAGATTTTTTTCTTGTTTTTTCCGTCGATTCAGCCATTGTGCTTCGCCTCCTTTTCCTCTAGCCTTGCGCCAAACGGCTTTGTTCGTGTCAGCTTATCAATGTATGGCGTCAACAGATTCATCAGCAATATGGAGAAGGAACAACCCTCCGGCATACTAGCAAATTCACAAATGACGAACGTCAGAATTCCACAGCCAATGCCGAAAATCAACTTACCGAGACCGGTAGTCGGTGTCGTGACATAATCTGTCGCCATAAAGAATGCACCTAAAATAACACCTCCGCTAAGCAGCGCATAAACCACGTCTGTCATTTCACCGCCGGTACCCAGTACGTAGAATAGTTCCAGAACGGCAAGTGTTCCTAAATATGCCACTGGCGTGTGCCAAGTGATAATCCCGACGATGAGCAAGAAGATACCGCCAATGAGTAATGCCAAGGCAGAGGTTTCACCCATTGAGCCGCCTACATTCCCAAGGAACAAATCGAGCAGACTCGCATCTCTTGAAACCAACGGCGTTGCGCCGGAAACCGCATCGGTCAAGTTGTCTGTTGTGGTGAAAACGCCGCCATAAGACAAGTCCTGATACGCAAAAGGTTTTACCCAAGTGGTCATATCGCTGGCACAGGAAAGCAGCAGAAAAATACGTCCTGTAATGGCAGGATTCGCAAAATTGCATCCCAATCCGCCAAATAATTGCTTCACGATAGCCACTGCAAAAATACAGCCGATTGCCGCCTCCCACAGGGGGAGCGTTGCAGGCAGATTCAGAGCCAGCAAAACGCCGGTTAATACAGCACTACCATCTGAAATGGTCACTTCTTTTTTCATCAGCTTTTGACAGACGAATTCCGTCAATGCGCTGACAATGGCACAAAATAATACCAACAACAATGCCCGAAGTCCAAAGATAATGGTAGCCGCTGCAATCGACGGCACCAATGCCAGAATGACAAGTCCCATAATCTTTTGGGTTGTCATACCGCTCCGTACGTGTGGTGACGGAGATATCGTTAAAATCGAAGCCATAAAAAATACCTCCTCACCGTTTTTTCTGACTCATATAATATGCTTTTGCCAGTTGATTGTTTTCCGCCACTGGTCGCTTTGCAGGACAGGCATAAGTACAGCAACCGCAGTTCATACAAAGACCAACTTTTAGCTTGTCCAGTGCCGCTGCATCTTTCTGACGAAATGCTTTTGCGATTTCCGGCGGCATGAGCCGCAGCGGACAGGCGTGGACACATCTGCTGCAGTGAATGCAGGCGCTCGCCTTTGGAGATTCAAATTTTTCCAGTGCCAGAATAGCGTTGTTGGCTTTTAATACCGGATCCTTCGGATCGGGAATGGAAATGCCCATCATGGGTCCGCCGTATAAGAGCTTTTTCACCCGTTCCATGTCGCATTGTACAAACGTTAGAACATCTTCCACCGGCGTTCCAACTGGAACGACCACATTACAGGGTTTTCCGATGGCGTCGCCATCTACCGTCAGCATACGCTGTACCATCGGCATACCGGTTTTTAAGTATCGACTGATGAAAGCCACAGAGGAGACGTTCATGACGATGACGCCCTGATCCGCAGGCAGCTGCCCCTCCATGACGGTTCTACCCAAGGTGTGGTAGATAAGTACCTTTTCTGCACCTTGGGGATAAACGGTCGGCAGCGTTTGAATTGTGATTTCCGGATGAGATGCAGCTTTTTCCGTAAGCAGCCGAATTGCCTCCGGCTTATTTGCCTCCACACCAACAACCGCCTTTGGGATATGCAGCCAGTGGAGAACTTGACAGATTCCGTCTATCACTTCTTCGGGAGCTTCGATCATTTGCCGACAGTCGGAGGTGATATATGGTTCGCATTCGGCGGCATTGATTGCCAAGGTATCGATGGACTGTTTTGGTGAAAGCTTAATATGTGCCGGAAAGCTCGCACCGCCCATACCCACAAGACCGCTCTCCCGTATCGACTGTATAAATGAAGCTTTGTCCGTGATTTTGGGAGGCGTTACGGCAGAAGAGACAGTCTGATTGCCGTCTGTTTCGATTTCCACCATAGGACAAGTGCGTCCATTGGACATTCGATAAGTGGTAATCGCCTTTACTGTACCGGAAACACCGCTGTGAATGGGAACTGCCATCGCCGCATCTGTATCGCCGATTTTTTGTCCCACCTGTACCGTGTCCTTCGGCTTTACAATTGGCATACAAGGTGCGCCAATGTGCATACTCATCGGAATCCGAACCAATTTTGGCAGCGGCAGTGGTATACTGGCAGTGTCTTGGGTATTTTTGTGGTGTGCCACGTGTACACCATTCAATTTTCTCATAAAAAGACTCCTTTCATTTACTGGATTGAGCAATGTCCGTGATCGAAAAATGCCATTCCCATAAGGATATAGGCGACAGAATTTTTTTTCATCTGCCCTTTTCTTTTTCAAAAAATTGTGTTATAATATACTCGTTGTCCATACTTTGAAAAATATCGTTGAAATGTCCGTTTTTTCAAAGCACCACATCTTATTATAATACATTTTCGAAAAAAAGTAAACCTGATTTTTCAGGAAAAATCAAATATTTTCGTTAAAATGATTGGATGAATCAAAGTGCTTTCCATATGAAAATATTTTCTTAGGAGGTTTTATCAATGAAAGGGTATCGTTTGAGTGTCATTCGTCATGGGCAAACGATGGCGAATGAAAAGGGGATTTATATCGGCCGCACAGATTATGCGCTCTCCAGCCGAGGTGCGGCGGAACTTGCCGCAAAGACAGACGAGTTTGTTTATCCGCACGTTGCACGAGTTTATTCCAGTCCGCTGCGTCGCTGCACAGAAACGGCGGAGATTTTGTTTCCGGACGTGACAATTCAGACGGTGGACAATCTGGCGGAGATGGATTTTGGGATATTTGAAGGAAAATCGGCGGAAGAGCTGACGGGCAGAGAAGATTTTCGAGCTTGGCTAAAAGGCGGTATCGATTGCCGCCCACCAAAAGGGGAGAGCGTAAAGGATGTGCAGCTGCGTATTTTTAGAGCGTTGCGAGAGATTATTGCGAGTATGATGGCGGATGATCTGCTGCACTGTGCTGTGATTACCCATTCGGAGATTATTTCCAATATGATGGCAGGATTTGGTTTGCCTAAGGTGGCTGCAAAGGAGCTGTTCACACAGCCCGGCGAGGGATATGACATTCTCATTACAGCCGACCTGTGGCAGCGTTCTCAGGCGTTTGAAATTATGGGAATGGTGCCTTATGAGGCATAGCATACGAGTGCATTGAAAAAATGCGCAGTGCTTCCTTATAAAGATTACAAAAAGTAACCGTTCTAGCTGGGAACTATTGGCGGTTACTTTTTATTATGAAAAATTGCATACAATAGTGTCGTGTATCCAATTAGAAAAATTCCAATTTGAATCAATTGATTTAATGTAATGTATTCCATAATACCACTCCCCTCTGGGAGCAGGATTCGACCGCCTACCGTTATCTGATATGCCCTTTATCCCGAGACAACATGACACACCATAGTGCAGATACTGTCTTAACAAGTATTATACACCTTTCTTCATACGATGTCAATAAAAATGATGACAGATTGAATTTTCTCTTAAATTTCCGAATTTCTTAATCGAAAAACGCTTAACAGCGCTTCGAGAATATGCTATAATGAGATTGTTGATATTGTGCATAATTTGTGCAATATAACAAAAAAATTATCACGGGGTGATTTCTCATGTTTTGTAAACAATGTGGAGCGGCTATGAAAGACGGTGTAAGATTCTGTCCGATGTGTGGGACGGTACAAAATACCGTTAGTGGAGCGGTGCCAAATACTCGGGGGGGGGGTATAAACAGCCTCCTGGAGGAAATACCAGTAATACGTTTTACACAGGCGGTGTAGGTGGCACAACTACAAAGAATCGTTTTCATCTGAAAAAGTTTTTGCCGTTGGTGGCGATTGTAGTTGTAGTGGTGCTAGTGATTGTGTGGATTTGTAATTTGTTTACCAATACAGCGGAAAATGCTGCAAAAGCACATATAAAATCTCTTTCTAAAAAAGAATTGGAAGAAAAAGTTCAAACTTATCTGGATGAAGAACTATATTATTATGAAGACGTAGAAATAAAAAAAGTTATTGATTGGGAGGAAATCGACGATGATGATTTTGATGGCATCAATCAAAAACTTGACCTAGATAAAGAAATCAACAAAGGTTATAATTATGAATTTAAACTAGAGTATGACGATGGCACTGACGAGATACGTGAAATTTCCGTTTTTAAATACCGTGGAAAGTGGTACAGTTATAATGCTTGCTGCGGCGTATCATACAGTGCAGCACATAATTTCTCATAAGCAGAAAACACTTTTCTATTATAAACATATCTAACAAAATCTCTCAATGAAAAAAATCGCATTTGCGCTTGACAAATGCAATTTTTTCTTATGAATAAATCACGATAAAATATATGTACTAATTTTTCATCTCGTACGCTTCACCCAATAGTGCCTTGTTTGCATTGAGAATGGGCTGAATGCATTCAGCGACAAACTCTTCTGTTTGTTGACTGCTTCTGCCGGTGAAGTTTTCCGGCTGTAAAATCGCATCCAACTCCTCTTTGGTAATCTGAAAGTCAGCATCGGCGAGAATCATGTCACACAAGTCGTTTTCCCGTCCTTCTTCCTTGACGTGCTTACCGGCAATCATCGAATATTCCCGAATTTTCTCGTGGAGAGCCTGTCGGTCGCCGCCTTTTTTGACAGCGTCCATCATGATATTTTCCGTTGCCATAAAGGGTAGCTCCCGCATGACACGCTGCCGAATCATCTTTGGATAGACGACGAGTCCATCAGTAACGTTCAGCATGATATTCAAAATAGCATCGACTGCCAAGAATGCCTCCGGTACGGAAACACGCTTGTTCGCAGAGTCGTCCAGCGTCCGTTCAAACCACTGTGTTCCTGCGATGAAAGCCGGATTTAGACTGTCAATCATGACATAGCGAGAGAGTGAAGTGATGCGTTCACATCGCATGGGATTGCGCTTGTACGCCATTGCGGAGGAACCGATTTGACTTTTTTCAAACGGTTCTTCCATTTCTTTGAAGCTCTGGAGCAAGCGCATATCGTTGGAGAATTTGCTGCACGATTGGGCGATGCCGCTAAGAGTAGCCAGAATTTGAGCGTCGATTTTTCGGGAATAGGTCTGACCGGAAACGGGTACTACGCCATCAAATTCTATTTCAGCTGCAATTTTTTGTTCCAAGGATTTCACCTTTTCCGTGTCGCCTTCGAATAGTTCCATGAATGACGCCTGTGTACCGGTGGTACCTTTTGAACCGAGCATTTTTAAGTTTGCAATCCGATATTCCAGTTCTTCCAAATCCATCCGCAGCTCGTTCATCCAAAGTGTTGCACGCTTGCCCACAGTGGTGAGCTGTGCGGGCTGTAAATGGGTGTACGCTAGCGCAGGCATATCTTTATATTCCAATGCGAATTTCGACAAATTCGACAGGACATTAATGAGCTTGCGGTGGACAATCTGCATGGCATCCCGCATGATAATAATGTCTGTATTGTCGCCTACATAACAAGAAGTTGCACCGAGGTGAATGATCCCCTTGGCTTTGGGGCAGACTTTTCCGTAGGTGTAGACGTGGGACATGACGTCGTGGCGGACAACTTTTTCCCGTGCTTCGGCGATGTCATAGTCGATATTGTCTACGTTGGCTTCCAACTCATCCACTTGTTCCTGTGTCACCGGAAGACCCAGTTCCATTTCCGCACGAGCAAGTGCCACCCAAAGCTTTCGCCAGGTGGTAAACTTTTTATCGGCAGAAAAGACGTGCTGCATTTCTTCGCTGGCATAGCGTGTACAAAAGGGACTTTCATAGCTTGTGGTATTTCGCATAACATTGCCTCCTATTTAACCAGATGGTGTTCAAAAAAATAGCCGTTGAAATTCAAACGGAACGGCTGTTGTAGAATCGTACAATTTTTGCCATTAATCAGCATACAATACAATAAGTATAGCATATGCATTTCGTTTTGTCAAGGAAAAAATGAAACGCATAGTCGCTTTTAGACCATGCTGCATATACTAAAACAGGGCGAAAGCCTGAAAATTTTATGGAGGTGATTACAATGCCCGAATGTAAAGCAGTGATGCAGTCCTATACCCAGGCTGCTCACGCACGCAGAGTGCTGCAGCGAAGCGGACTCGACAGCGAAATTCGGCGAACGCCCTCCCCAGGCAGCGATGGGTGCGGCTATCTTCTGGCGATACAAGGAGATTGTCGAATCGTGTCGAACGTTTTCGCAAAGGAGAACATTCCCTTTCGGCGATATCAAGGGTGTGCTTCGCCATGACACAAAATATCATCAATTTTGACAACGCAGCCACCACCTATCCGAAGCCGCTGGAAGTACGTCGGGCAGTCGCTGAAGCAGTTGCAAAATATGGAAATGCCGGACGTGGCGGACACCCTATTGCAACTAGAATGTCTGAAATGGTCTACAGTTCAAGAGAACGTGTGGCGAAATTTTTTGACGCAAAGACGGAAAATACAGTTTTCACACTGAATTGTACCCATGCTCTGAATCTTGCCATACAGAGGATTTTGAAACAGGGAGGTCACGCCATTATCAGCGATTTGGAACACAACGCTGTATATCGTCCCATTGTGGCACTGGAAAAAGCGGGACGGATTTCATATACCATTGCGGAAGTGTCCAATGACGATAATGTGACTTTGGCGCATTTTCGGAATGCCATTCGACCCAATACGAGAGCAATGATTTGTACGGTGGCGAGTAACGTTACAGGACAGATTTTACCCTATCGAGAACTGGCGAGACTTGCAAAAAGTCGTGGCATTTGTTTGATTGCCGATGGAGCGCAGGGTGCTGGGATTTTGCCGCTGTCGTTAGAACGAGATGGGATTTCTATTTTCTGCACAGCGGGGCATAAGGGATTATATGGCATTACCGGAACAGGCGTGCTATTGACAGACGGTGTATTTCCGATACAGCCGTTGATGCAAGACGGCACGGGGAGTATGTCGAGAAGTCCGGTACAACCGGATTTTTTGCCGGATCGACTGGAATCGGGAACATTGAATGTGATTGGTGCAGCGTCATTGAAAGCTGGGATTGATTTTGTAGAGCGGCGAAGCGTGGAGGGTCTTTATTGGCAGGAGTCAAGATTGTGTCAGCTGTTTTGTCAGGCGTTGGCAGATACAGCGGAGGTGATCATTTATCGGGATCCAAAGGTGGCATATGTGCCGATTGTGTCGTTTCGTGTGCGGGGAAAACTGCCGGAGGAGACGGCAGCATTTTTGGGAACACAGGGATTTTGTCTGCGTGTAGGACTGCATTGTGCGCCACTGGCGCATGAGAAGCTTGGAACAAGAGATGGAACAATCCGATTTGCTCCGTCAGCGTTTAGCCGAGAGGCAGACACGATGCGATTGGTTCAGACGATAAAAAATTATGCCAAAAATTGAAAATTGAAAATGATCATAAAAGCGATTATAATCTATTATATAAGCTATCATACAAATTTCTTTCCAGAATGCGATTTTACCTATTGCATAATTTTTTGAAATGTGTTATACTATAAAAATAGAGAAAGATAGCGAAAAGAAAAAGTTCGGAATTGCGTAAGCCGGAGCAAAACTCCGGCTACATAATGTAGAAAATGTAGAAAAAGAAGGTGTGCAAATGTCATCATTTCGAGATATTTTAGACATGATCTATAGTGTCATCAAAACGGCAGAATTTGTCGATATTTTGGATATTATCGTTTTGAGCTATGTGGTGTATATCGCAATCAAGCTGGTACGGGAAACACGTGCAGGACAACTGCTTAAGGGAATTCTTCTGATTATTCTGGTGTATATGATTGCAAGTGCAATCGATATGAAGGCAATTACATATTTGTTGTCCGCAACGCTGAATATAGGACTCATTGCGCTGATTATCCTGTTTCAGCCGGAATTGCGGCGTATGTTGGAAAAAGCCGGCTATACGACATGGGGTTTGTGGTTTGGTGGCGGTTCCAGCGCAGATGATGCCACGTGGATGAAGGCGATTGACGCAATTTGTGATGCTTGTGTGGAATTGTCTGCGACTTCGACCGGCGCATTGATTGTGGTGGAACGACAGTCTCGTTTGGGCGAGCAAATCGCCAACGGTACGATTCTGGACGCCATTCCCAGCAAAGAGCTTTTTGGCAATATTTTCTATAATAAAACGCCCCTCCACGACGGTGCGGCAATTATTCGAGATGGAAAGATACTGGCGGCGGCGTGCTTTTTGCCGAAGCCGCAAAAAGAAGAACTGATCAATAAGCGCTTAGGCTCTCGCCACCGTGCCGCAATTGGAATGAGCGAAAATTCTGATGCAATCGTCATTGTGGTGTCAGAGGAAACCGGTGCAATTTCCGTGGCGGAGAACGGCGTTTTGCGCAGTGGTTTTACACGGGAACAGCTGCACCAATTGCTCACCGAAAAGCTGATTCGTGCGGAAGAAGAAACGACGATGAAAAAAGTCAAGCGGTTTGCAGGAAAAATTCCGTTTATCGCAAAAAATACTAGAAAAAATACTAAGAGGAAGGAGATACGCCATGGCTCTGAAACCAAACAGTCCGAAAACGAAACGACCGAAGGACAAAGCACGCAAACGGATCAGTTCACTGATTCAAAGGATGTATGACAGCCGTCCTGCAATGATGATTGTGTCGCTGGTGACAGCAATCGTCCTATGGTTTGTGATCTCTATTTCTATTTATCCCACGACGCCACGCACCATTTATCACGTGGCGTTAAGCGTGGACGTGAGCGAAGCTGCCGAAGCGGATGGCTTACAGGTGATTTCACAGGACGTGGAAGAAGTCACCATTCAAATCGAGGGAAATCGTTCCCAAATCGGTAATCTGTCCGCAGAGGATTTGACGGCGTCTGCCGTGACGGATGAGGTGACGACTTCCGGCACACGAAGTCTTTCGATTGCAGTTACCAGCAACGACGGGACAACCTTTGACGTAAAGGATATTTCTCCTGCAAAAGTCAGCGTGGTGTTCGACTATATCGTTTCCAAGGAAATCGAAGTGCGTCCCAGCATGCTGAACATTACATATGAAGAAGGCTGCGTTCTGGACGAAGAAAATTATGTCTGCGATCCGAATGTCATGACGATTAGCGGGCCGCAAAAGCTTGTGGATCAAATTTCATATGCAGTGGCGGAAAGTAGCCAGACGGAAAAGCTTAGCTCGTCAAAGATACTGACGACAAGCGACGTATCTTTTTACAGCGAATCGGATTCCTTGGTAGATGTGTTCGAGTCGGAACAGTTCACCTTTGATACGCCTGCATTTTCCATCACCATTCCTGTGCTGTATCAGGAGGAACTTGGCATTACATACCAAATTACCAACATGCCATCTGGGTTTGATGTGGACAGCTTAAATTTGGAATTGTCTGAGGAGTCTATTATTTTGGCATATTCCAATGCCACTGTGAACGATATGAGTGAATTTAATCTGGCGTCGATTCCTTTGCGGGATATTAACCTAGACTATTCTCAAGATTTCACCATAGAAATTCCCGACGGCTATACCAACCAGTCCGGCTTTACAACTGTGACCGTGTCGCTCAATTCGGAGGGACTCGCCAAGAAAGATTTCGTTTTGTCGGATATCGGGATTATCAACAACTCCGCTAGCTACGATTTTGAAGTATTGACCTCTCAGCTGACGGTGAGCGTGATTGGCCCAGAGGACGAAATCGCCAATCTAGATGCCAGCGACTTGACTGCCAATGTAGACTTATTGAGTTATTCCGTACAGGCGGACGCCATAGACGGCGAAACGGTGACATTCAACTATACGCCAACGATTTCCTGTTCTAAATATAGCGACATCTGGGCAGTTGGCGACTATAGCGTATCAGTACAGGGTACCCGAACAGACAGCACGACCACGACGACAGAAGAAGAAGCATCTGAAACCACAACCACAGAAGCGGAAACATAAAATTGCATAAAATTGATAAAGCGACAGAGTTTATGACGGACTTTCTGTCGCTTTTTTGCGATTTTTCTTCTAAACTTTAACAAAAGCGAGAATCGATGTATTCTGTTTGTGCAAGTTGCACAAATTTCATGCGAAATTTTTTGCAGGTCAGAACTCGAGTGTTAATAATTTATCCATTTACTTTTTTGGGGAAGCTTGCTATAATAAAAAAAGTAAGTGAATAAAGGTAGGATTTGTTTAGTTGGGATGGCCCGTATAGGATCTCGATGACGTCGGAGACAGATTTTACGTACCGCACGATTAACGAATCAGAATGAGGACAGCTTGCTTTTGCTGTACGCTGGTATGCACCTGTGAAGTGGGTGTCGTTTGTTCATACCGAAGGAAAACAAATTTTTTTGAAAGCATGAAAAGGAGTAATAGTTATGCACAAAAAATCAACACACACAAAAGCACTTCTTGTCGGCGCAATGATGGCAGTCAGCTCGTTGAGCTTTTCGTCATTTGCAACGCTGACGGCGAATGCGGCGATAACGTCAGCGTCAAGTATCAATAAGACGTTGGCAACATCTATTCAATCTGATGATCCAGATCATCCAGAAAACGAGACAGAATGTACGTTTATGTGCGCACAGTACGATGATATGTATGTTGCGTTCTCGGACACTACTGGTACTGGTCCAGAAACCTTCTTAGGTACTAGTGATATAACGAGCTTGCAGTTGCACTTCAAGTTGTCGGATGATTACGATGAAGATTATGTAGTATCACAGTTCACCTATTACTTTGGCGTATCGGCAGATGAAGATTGCCCATATAAAGAGTATTGGTGGGATACTGGTGCAGATTATTATGATAACTTGAGAGAAGCTGGACACGCTGGCTCAATGGAAAACTCCATCGAATGCCATCCGTGTAGTAGAGAATTCTATGTAACGATTTATGTTCCGTCAGAAGCACTGGCACAGTTCAATGATTCTCAGAGTGAAGAGTGGGATAACCCACACTTCCAGATTCAGAACTGTTATACACAGCTTTCTACGGAATCGAGAGATAGTATTGGCTCAGCTGATATTATTTTGGTAGATATCATTGCAAACGGTACTACAGACACCAGCGAAGCCGACGAAGAGACACAAGCAAAATATGTCTATGACGAGGGAGAACCTGCACCGCAGAACACCGGCGGTCTGTGGTATTCCAGCATTCTCTACTCCACATATAGCTCTGGCTATAACAGCATTACCACATCCTCTGACGGCACAACCTTTACCGCAGTGAATACACTGCGTGTGGACTATTCCGACGACCCGATTGCAGTAACACCGGGCGATGGTTATAGCGAAGAGGATTATACCGATGAGGATGGCAACTCACTCTCTGAAGCACAAATTCGTGCAAATGGCGATCCCATCAATAGTCACAAATTCCAGCTCGCTGATTTCGGTCTGGATGTTGGCACAAACACCACCAATAACGTAACCGTAAAATCGATGAGTGTAACGTTCAGCGTGGATGACGCTACCGATATTACACGATTCATGTACGGTGGTGGTATCAGCGTATCGCCGAAGTCCGTTGCAGATACGGAGTGGGCAAAAATCCAAGCTGGCTTGAAAGAAGCGTCTGCTGGCGTGGAAGGTGGTTATTGGTACAATGACGTCGGAAATGAAGACTGGGCGGCAGTATTGGCTCTGGAAGAAGAGGGCTACTCTTGGACGCTGACTGACGTATATGGCAATTTGACTGATGTAGACGGTGTGTTCGCAATCGATGTAGAAAGTGGTACGAACCTGACGAATCGTCATATGGGTACCTATTTCACCGTTACTTGGGATGTTCCGGAACAGGTTCAGCCTTATGTAGACCTGACGGGTTCTATCTCTTTCCAACTGTGGTACATGGAAGATGATGGTACTGTTTCGAATGCGGCTGCAAATATCGTAAGTGCATCTCTGACTTATGAAGAAACCGTTACCACAACCAAGGACATTCAGTCTGCAACCTATTCTACCTCGACAAAGGGTTCTGTAGGCGACAGCGTTTCCATTAATTATTCTGACGTAGGTCTGGAATATGAAAAGACTGCCGATGTTTATGCAATTCTCTTTGAAGTTTCTACGGATGCAGACGTAGCTCGGCTGCTCTTAGGCTCTGGTACAAGCGTTGTAGAATCGTTCAATTCTTCTTATTGGTATCAGGCAGATGATTATCGAAATGAGGGTACGGCAGCACTGTTGAATTATACCGATACGGATGTAGATTCTCGTGAATCCTCAAGTACTGATACGTCCAGTTATGCAGAATATGTAGGTGAGACAGGACGAGGCACATACGAATATCTATGGATTCTCCCCGCTTCTGTTCCATTCGGTACATCTACCGAACAGGAAGGCGATCACTTCGACTTTGGCGTTTGGTATGCAAATGCAAATGAGACAGAGGCATCTACCTATACGATTACCAGCGCAACCGTTTATTATGTCGCTGACGATACTGATAACGGCTACAAGATGGCACTTCGTGAGGGCAACCTCTATGTATATCCGGAAACCATGTATGTCATTGAGGGTACTTCCTCTCAGCCGACTTTCGACAGCGACGGTAACGTGGTTTATAATGACGATGGTTCTATCGTAGTTGGCGACGACGCTATCGTAGAAGTTAGCGTAACCGGCTGCACCGCAAAGTCCAGCCAGTCCGCAGTAAAAGTGTCTGTAGGTTCTGATGGGTATATTACAGTTACTGCAAATGACGGCAGTGCAGGCGTTACCGTAACGATAACGGTTACGACACCGGGCAAGCAGACTACGACGTTCACGGTTGAAGTTGTTTCGGATACAGACCCGAATGCTACGACAACGACCGAAACTACAACGACAGAAACCACAACGACGACCACCATTACAACAACGACTACCACGTCCGGCACAGATGATACAACATCGTCAAGCGACGGTTCTACTACCATGACGACCGAAGCAGAAGCTACGATTATCGGTGACGTAAACTTGGATGGTACTGTTTCGCTGGCTGACAGTGTACAGCTGAATAAGTTCGTTGGCGATTTAGTTGAATTGAACGGAACAGCTATGAAGAACGCAGATTGCAACTCGGATGACGGAGTTGGCGCAGCGGATGCATTGTCGTTGCTGCGGTTCTTGGTACAGTTGGCTGGTTCTCTGCCGGAGTAATGAAATAAAATTTTTGACAGTTTCAATTTTTTTATTTTTATAAAAAATCCTTTCTTACACAAAAAAGCTGCTTCACAAGCTGTGGGGCGGTTTTTTTGCGTATCTCTATCCCTAAAATACGAATGATGCATGAAATCTGCTGTACGATACTTGACAGAACACGGTGAAATCTGTTATAATAAAAAGGACAACCTAATAGAAATATTGTGCCTCGTTTACGAAAACGTTATACAGATTTTGCACAGTGAAATAGAAATATGCGCTGTTCCATCTATCCCTTCTATTCGTAGCGCATGAAATAGAGATATCGGAATCGAGAAGGAAGCATAGGAATGAAAATAGAAAATATACGAGATCAGTATAAGCGGATTTATACGTTTTTTGCCACGTTGCTTTTGGTGGTGTGTTATACGGTGAGTTTTTCGATTGTGTGGTATACGGTCTATAGTGATACGATTTTTTTGCCGTTCTATCGCCGTGGAAACTGGGTGATAATTTTAATTTATGTGGTGCTGGTGCTGCTGTTCAGCAAGGTGTTCGGCGGCATGAAGGTAGGCTATCTGAAGCGATCGGATATGATGTATTCCCAGATATTCGCCATTGTTTGCGTTAATGTATTAACTTATTTTCAAATTAGCGTCGTCAACCGCTTTATGCCGTCAGTCTGGCCCATGGTGATTTTGACGCTAGTAGATCTGGTAATTTTAATGCTGTGGATAATTGTCAGCAATAAGATTTATTTTCACCTGTACCCACCCCGACGTCTTGTCGTGATTTATGGAGAGCATACTGCCGCAGATTTGGTGATCAAGATGAGCCGGCGTGTGGAAAAATATATGATTTGCGAATCAGTGCGTATTTCCGAGGGAATGCCCCATATTCTCTCCGTGATTCGGCGTTATGAGGGCGTGATTCTCTGCGAGGTGTCTGGACCAATACGAAACGATTTGATTAAATATTGCTTTGCGCAGAATATTCGAATGTATATTGCGCCGAAAATTTCGGACATTATTATACGTGGTGCAGAAGAAATTCGTCTGTTTGATACGCCGCTGCTGCTCTGTCGGAATTATGGTCTGACTATTGGGCAGCGATTCGGAAAACGTTGTTTTGATTTGATTGTTTCCAGCGTACTGCTTGTGATTTTTTCGCCGTTGATGCTTGTTTCGGCGATTGCTATTAAAGCAGAGGACGGCGGATCGATATTGTTCCGACAAAAACGTCTCACCCAGGGTAGAAAAGAATTTTATGTCTGTAAGTTTCGGAGCATGGTGAAGGATGCCGAAAAGCATGGCCCACAGCTTGCACAAGAGGACGACGACCGCATCACAAAAACTGGCAGAATTTTACGGAAATATCGGATTGATGAACTGCCGCAGCTGCTGAATATCCTGAAAGGGGAGATGTCGGTGGTGGGGCCACGACCGGAGCGTCCGGAGCTGGTGGTGGAGTATGAAAAGAATATGCCGGAGTTTGAATTCCGGCTTCAAGTGAAAGCGGGACTGACGGGGTATGCACAGGTAACCGGAAAATATGATACCCAGCCCTATGATAAATTGAAAATGGATTTGATGTATATTGAAAATTATTCCATATTTTTCGATTTACGAATCCTTCTCATGACCATGAAAACGGCACTTTTCCCCGGGGAGACCAACGAGGAAGCGCAAATACACGATTTAGAACGTTCAAAAACGAAGGATTCTTCTCACGAGGAGACGCCTAAACAGAAAGAGTAGAAGCTTATGAAAATTACAGCAGTCATCATGGCTGGGGGAAAAGGAGAACGCTTCTGGCCGAAAAGCCGGAAGTCTTTCCCGAAGCAGTTTTTGTCGTTGACCAAGGATGGCGAGACCATGATTCAAAAGACCGTAAAGCGACTTTTGCCTATGGTGGAGATGGCGGACATTTTTGTCGTCACCGGCACAGCTTATCGGGATTTGGTGCGGGAACAGCTGTCTGATTTGCCGACGGAAAATATTCTTACAGAGCCTTGTTCCCGTAACACTGCCCCTTGTATTGGCTTGGCGGCGCAGGTGATAGAGAAAAAATACGGCGAGGCGATGATGCTGGTGCTGCCGTCTGACCATCTCATTCGGTATGAGGAGATGTATATCGACACCTTGCAGCAGGCAGTACAGGTGGCGGAGCAGAATCAAAACCTTGTTACCATTGGTATTACGCCGACGTACCCGGAGACGGGTTATGGTTATATCCACTTTGCGAGAGATACGAGCTTAGAGATGAACAGTGTCTATCGGGTAGAACAGTTTGTGGAAAAGCCGGATCGGGAGACGGCGAAGCAGTATCTGGCATCTCACCACTACCTTTGGAACAGTGGAATGTTTGTATGGAAAACTTCGTCGATTTTGTGGAATTTAAAGCAGCTGATGCCGGACATATTTGACGGACTGGAACGTATCGGCGACGCACTGGGGACGGCGGAATATGATGCGGTTCTGACACGGGAATATACGGCGTTTCGCAGTGAATCTATCGATTTTGGTGTCATGGAGTGCGCAACGCAAATTTATACCCTTCCTGGGAGCTTCGGTTGGGACGACGTAGGAAATTGGTTGGCAATAGAACGGATTAATGCTACCAACGAGTACGGTAACTATGTAGAGGGCGATGTGATTACCATCGATACCAAACGCAGTACGATTTGCGGTAGAAAGCGTCTTGTTGCGGCAGTGGGTGTAAAAGATGTGATTGTGGTGGATACAGACGATGCCATTTTGATTTGCGGAAAGGACAGCTGTCAGAATGTGAAAAAAGTGATTGAAAACCTGAAGATTTGTAATCGACAGGAGCTTATATAACAAGGAGTAGAAGATTATGGCAAAGCACACATTGATTACTGGAATTACCGGTCAGGATGGCTCTTATCTGGCAGAGCTATTATTGGAAAAAGGTTATGAGGTCTATGGCATTATGCGGCGAAAAAGCGTGGTAGACTACGGTAACGTCGCACATCTGACGAATCAAATTCACTTTATCTATGCGGATATGACGGACGTGATTTCACTGATTTCTGCAATGCGGATTTCACAGGCAGATGAGGTGTATAACTTAGCGGCGCAGTCGTTTGTTGCTACCAGTTGGGAACAGCCGATTGCCACTGCGGAAATCGATGCGCTGGGCGTTACCAATATGCTAGAGGCAATCCGTACGGTGAAACCGGCGTGCCGCTTTTATCAGGCGTCTACTTCGGAGATGTTCGGCTTGGTGCAAGAAATGCCGCAATCGGAGCGAACGCCCTTCTATCCGAGAAGTCCTTATGGTGTCGCAAAGCTGTATGGACACTGGATTACGAAGAACTATCGGGAAAGTTATAATCTATTTACCTGTTCGGGAATACTCTTTAATCACGAGTCTGAACGCCGTGGATTGGAGTTCGTCACACGGAAAATTTCGAACGCTGCCGCAAGAATTTTTTATGGGAAACAGGACTGTGTGGAGCTTGGAAACATGGATGCCAAACGGGATTGGGGACACTCAAAAGACTATGTGCGTGCCATGTGGCTCATGTTGCAACAAGAAAAGCCAGATGATTATGTTGTCGCTACTGGTGAGACACGTACGGTGCGTGAATTCGTCGAGACGGCGTTCCACCATGTGGGAATGGAAATTGTATGGAAAGGCACAGGTGTTGACGAAATTGGCATAGACAAGAAGAGTGGAAAGACCATTGTAAAAGTGAATCTGAAGTTTTTCCGTCCGGCGGAGGTGGAGGTACTCTTGGGAGACCCCACAAAAGCGGAAACCGTACTCGGTTGGAAACGGGAGATTTCTTTTTCTCAGCTGGTAGAACGTATGGTGCAGCGTGATTTACAGCTGGAAGCGTAGGAGGTGTGGAGAATGCGAATTGCGTTGGATGCGCAGCCACTGATTGGAGAGCGGCTTACCGGTATCGGCTATTGTCAGGCTGGACAGCTGACTGCACTGGCGAAACAGTATCCGAACGACAGTTATTGTCTCCAGTATTTTTCCGGCAGAGACGATGCTCCAAAGAGAGAACGGTTACAGCCTTATTTGAGAGAAAATGTGACGCTGCAGGCGGCAAAAGCTTCCGGCTATCTCTATCGTATGGCATTGACAATTCTGCCTGTTTCGTATCAGCATTATTTTGGAAAAGATGCGGAGATCACCCACTTTTTCAACTATATTGTACCGCCGAATGTACACGGAAAAACTGTTGTTACGGTACACGATATGGTATATAAAGCGTATCCGGAAACGATGCGGGGGCGAACGAAGTATATGCTTCAATTGGGACTGAAAAAGTCGCTGGAGCGTGCAGACCGAATTGTCACGGATTCCGAATTTTCAAAATCGGAAATATGCCGCTATTTTCCACAATATCAAGAGAAGCTTCGAGTGGTGTATTGTGGTGTGAATACGAAGCAGTTTCATTCGGCATGCGAATCGGAAATACAAGAGGCTCGGAAGAAATATGACTTGGATCGGGATTACTTTTTGTATCTGGGAACGGTGGAACCACGAAAAAACTTGTCGAGATTGATTGAAGCGTATCAAATTTTTGTGCGTGGAAAACAGTCGCCGCCGTATCTCGTTCTAGCAGGCGGAAACGGTTGGCGCAACAGCGAAATTTATCAGAAGGCGTCCGAATTGGGCATTCAAAAATATGTGAAATTTACGGAGTATGTACCGGAGGAATTTCTCTGTCCGCTGATGTGCGGCGCACTGGCGTTTGTTTTTCCGTCCATTTATGAGGGCTTTGGAATGCCGCCGCTGGAGGCAATGGCGTGTGGTGTGCCGGTATTAACAGCGGTGGCCGCCTCTTTGCCGGAGGTGGTGGGGGAAGATGCCGTTTTGGTTGACCCCTATAAGCCGGACGAAATCGCTGGTGGACTGGAGCGATTGTATATGGATGAGAAGCTGCGAAAGCGACTGTCAGAAGCGGGAAAAAGGCGTGTGCTGGATTATTCATGGGAGCGTTCGGCGGAGCAGCTTCACGCCATCTATGAGGAGCTTTGTCATGGATAAGCCGCTGCATATTTTACAAGTGAATAAGGCGTATTTTCCCCATATTGGCGGTATTGAAAGCGTGGTACGGACGTTTTCGAAAGAACTAAAAAAATACCCGAATGTGGAAGTACAGGTGTTGGTCTGTCAGGAAAAGGGGAAAGGGACTGAAAAAACGGTGGATGGTGTGCAAGTACATTATGCTTCCAGTCTAGGGACTTATTTTTCTTGTCCGCTTTCTTTGGATTTTTTTCTTAAGTTTCGGCGGCTGTCCCACTGGGCGGATGTCATTGAATTTCATATGCCTTTTCCATTGGGTGATTTGGCATGCTTATTGTCACGATATAAAGGCGGCGTCGTACTTGCATGGCACAGCGACGTGGTGCGGCAAAAGACGTTACTGCGGTTTTATGGACCGATTCTCAAACGTTTTTTAAAGCGTGCGGATACGATAATCGCTGCGACAAAAGGTCACATTGACTCTTCCTATTTTTTGTCAAAAAAGGAAATACGGGAAAAATGCAGGATCATTCCTTATGGATTGAACACGAAAGCGTACGACAGCGTACCGAAAAAGCCGATTTTGCAGCAGCTGCAAATGTCACCGAATTCTGTGCGTGTGCTGTTCGTGGGACGATTCGTCTATTATAAAGGTATCGAGGTACTGTTGGAGGCATTTTGCAGCGTGAAGGGTTGTGAGCTGTTTCTCGTGGGACACGGCACAGCGGAGATTGAGGAAAAGCTGCACCAAATGGTGGCGGAAGCCCATCAGGAAAAGCTGATTCATTTTATGGGAAATTTATCGGATGAACAGCTGCGTCAGGCATTCGCCGACTGTGATATGTTTGTACTGCCCTCTGTGGCGAATAGTGAAGCGTTCGGAATTGTTCAGATGGAGGCAATGGTCTATGGAAAGCCGGTCATCAACACGAACTTGCCCACAGGCGTCCCCTATGTGAGTATTCACAAGAAGACGGGATTGACCGTATCGGTGGGTGATGCGTCTGCACTTGGAAATGCCATTCAAACGCTGGCAGATGATGCGACACGACGGAAGACTTATGGTGATGCTGGACGACGGCGTGTGATGCAGGAATTTGAAGAGTCGAAAGTGGTGCGACAGGTCTATGAAACGTTGGAGACGGCAGCACAGAAGCACCGCAGCACAGGAGAGGAAAGCGTATGAAAGCACTGATTATCGGTGGCAGCGGCTTTGTGGGAAAGCATTTGGCGGTACACTTGAAAACGGAAAGGCAGTGGGAAGTGGCGATCACAAAGCTGCCGCAGGAAACGACATCGCAAGATTTTTTACACTTTGACTTGGATATTTTGGACGAAGCTGCCGTGCAGAAGCTGTTGGAGACATACCGACCGGAAGTAATATTCCATTTGGCAGCACAGAGTTCAGTGGCGTTCTCTTGGAAAAATCCGCAAAAAACTGTAGAGATCAATATTTTGGGCAGTCTTCGGCTTCTGGAAGCGATAAGGAAAATCGAGCATTATACGCCACGGATTTTGTGTATTGGCTCTGCCGAAGAATATGGAGTGCCGTCAGGGGAATTGCCGGTTCGTGAAATTGATTCAATTCATCCCAATAACCCCTATGCCATTACGAAAGCTACGCAAAATTTTTTTGGTACGCTTTACGCCAAGGCATATGATATGGACATCATACTTGTGCGTGCGTTCAACCATTTCGGACCGGGACAGCTGCCCCAATTTGTGTTAGCGGACTTTTGCCGACAGGTTGCGGCGATTATGCTGGGAAAGCGTGAGCCGAAAATGGAGGTAGGGAATCTCACAGTTGCACGGGATTTTACAGATGTGCGGGATGTGGTGCGTGCGTATGGGATGTTAGCGATATCAGGCAGAAAGGGTGAGACGTATAACGTAGGAAGTGGCAGAGCGATTCGGCTGGAGGAACTGTTAAAGCGTATTATCGCTTTCAGCGGCAGAGAAATTACCGTGACGGTTGACCCGAAGCGGCTGCGAAAAACGGAGGTGCCGATTATTCGGGCGGATATACAAAAGCTACAGGCGGATACCGGCTGGTCGCCCCGATATGCAATTGATACGACGCTGCGAGACACGCTGAACGACTGGCTGGAACAGTGAAAAATAGATGCCGAAAAATAGAAAGGGAATGGTTATGGCAAATACAGAAGAAAAGCTGGAACAACAGGAGCAGGTGCAAGCGACGGAGGCACTGCCCACGGAGACGGAGGCAGAACAGACGGAGCAGATGGATGACATTGGCTTTGGTGCGCCGTCTACGGTCTATTCGGAAGAGGAGTGGGAGCAGCAGCGTGTGAAATCATGGCCGAGACAAATTCATGTCTTTGGCACACGGCAAAATCAGGTGAACCGTGGAACGGCGGCACGGCTGCGGACATTGGAGATTGAAAACCGCACGCTGAAGCTAAAAATGGAACAGCTGGAAAAAGAGCTGGAGGCTGTACAGGTGCGGGAGAAGAAGAGTCTAGGCAGAGTGGCAGTGATGATCGATCGAATGCAGGCGGAGCTTGATCGGGTGCGGCTGTCCAATCAGTTGAACAGCAACGCCGTGGATCGGTTGATGAAGCGTGCGCAGGAGGAAGACGAAGCGGCACTGACGGAAGATATAGAATCGACAGATGCCACAGAATCAGACGAATAAAATAAATGAAAAAACACGATTTGGAAAAAAGCGTACATAAATCCGGCTTTTTTTCTGTCGTGTTTTTCTATGATTTGTTGTGTGTCATTTGGGCATCCTACCAGTAGCTGCAAAAACGCAGCGATTTTGAAATGGATAGGTGATGATTGCAATGAAAATGCATCCGGTTTTGGGGAGCGCAGCGGCAGGACTGACTGCCTTGGTTGTACCGATAACGTCTGTATGTGCTGTTTTCGGCGAGGTGATTGGCTATGGACAGGGTACTGCCGTAAACGAGTGGAATCAGCCATTGGACGCTCTGGCGTTTGACGAAAATTATGGGCAATATGGTGCTTCTGCTACGACAACAGACCACAGTCGGATTCTCCTGACGTTTGACCAAGGGTATGAAAACGGTTATACAGCGCAGATCTTGGACACCTTGAAAGAAAAGGACGTAAAGGCGATATTTTTCCTCACTGGTGACTATGCGAAATCTCAGCCGGAGCTGGTGCAGCGTATGATTGACGAGGGATACGTTTTGGGCAACCACGGGATGACTCATGCAAGCTTGCCGACGCTGTCGGCAGCAGAGGCGGAACGAGAAATTATGGATTTACACCAGTACGTGTTGGAACAGTACGGCTATGAGATGCAGTATTTCCGCTGTCCCTGTGGGGAATATTCCGAAGCGGCACTGGAATTGGTGCAGCAATGTGGCTATCGGACGATTTTCTGGAGTGATACTTATGTGGACTGGAACACGGACGATCAGCCTAGCGAAAGTGATGCGATGGAACACCTGTTACAGCACGCACACGGGGGAGAGATTTTGTTATTGCACGCTGTTTCTTCAACGAATGCGGCGATTTTAGGAGAACTGATTGACGCTTTCCGTGCAAAGGGGTTCACGCTGTCTTAACCCGAATTCAATGGAACGCACAAAAAGCACCGTTTGTGGAAAACCGTAAACGGTGCTTTCTATTTTTTAAAATCATCGCACCGACCGTTTGCTTGTATGCAAAGAGGAGCGGATTTGAAGTGATTCTCTATACAGCTGTGCGTCAAGTGTATGCGCCTTGTTCCGGCGGAGTGTTTGACTACAGCGACGTTCAGCGTTAGCTGTCTAGGTATGATTTTACCAACACCTGAAGAAGTTCATCACGGTCAATGTGGCGAATCATGCTGCGAGCGTTGTTATAAGTGGTTATGTAGGTGGGATCCTCTGAGAGGATATAGCCTACAATTTGGTTCACCGGATTATAACCCTTTTTGGTCAGTGCATCATATACAAGCATCAGCGTTTTCTTCATTTCGATTTCTTTTTCATCGTTGACGGAAAATGTCATGGTTTTATCAAACATCAGATTCTTCCTCCTTTTTAGAATATGTTTCTATTATACCCGAAAATCACAAGAGATACAAGTGTTTCTTTATGATTTTGCTGTTTTGCAAGGATGGCAAGGGTCTTTTTTGTATAGAATCACGAAAAGTCATCCATATCATGGAAAATGTAGTGGAAAAGGAAAAAAATTCCTTTTCCGATCGTGTCAGTCTTGTGCAGCAGTGCGCTTTACAAATGAATCGCAGTTGGTGCATTCCAGAACGGTGGGATTCACTTCATGTGTCCCCACGCAGATACAATCCAAGCTGCAATAAGACTGTGTCACTAAGTTGTTTTTGCACTGTGTGACAGAGCATTTGATATTGGGATTCTTCTTTTTTTCGTTCATACCATATCGCCTTGTTTCTATCCGGCATGGTGTGCCGGTGAAAGATAGTATACCCGAAAAAACGATGGTTATGCGATCGGTTGATACAAGGAGCAGCATGATTCGCTGCTCCTTTGCATTTATTTTTGATTTTTCTGGTTTTCTTTGGAATATACACAACCGCAAAACGCTTGGCGATAGAGCCGATATTCTCGGGAGAGGACGATAGAACGCTGATAGCCGCCTTTTTTCTTAAAGTCGGAGAACAGCCATGGGACGTTATATTTTTCCGATAGGGCTGCACCAGCTTCATTGATGAATGCGGCATCCTTATGGGGACTGATTGAAAGGGTAGTACCCACAAAATCCGGCGTGTGTTCCAGCGTTTTTGCAAGCTGAAACGTTTTCTCCAGTCGATGACGAA
The DNA here is from genome assembly GCA_021201755.1 of Ruminococcus sp. GTDB lineage: Bacteria > Bacillota > Clostridia > Oscillospirales > Ruminococcaceae > Ruminococcus_C. The sequence goes on from JAJQEI010000036.1 coordinate 48,437, forward strand.
TACACTTTTGACATCTTTCCTCACATTCCAGCAGATGCTCCAGACCTTTTGCAAGGGTGAAGAACTGCTCGGGGCAATAGTCCCCGTCGATAATCTTCACAGAATGTTCCAAGGGCATTTCTCGTATCAGCCGTTCCAGTTCTTCTTTCCGGTGTAAATATTCCGCTTTCGGAAAAATATTCGGATTATAGAAAAACAGCGTGATTTGAAAATAACGGTTCAAATATTCCAAAATGTAACTGCTGCAAGGTGCGCAGCAAGCGTGTAATAACAGTGTTGGCAGTGCATCTGCATCGATTTCTGCGAGAATTTGGTTGAGGCACAGCTGATAATTTTCTGCCATTACTGATTTAACTGGTCTTCGATGGCATTGCTGCTGGAGTCTGCGTCATCCGTACTGCTGTAGTCTGTATCATCTGTGCTGCTGGATGCTGTACTGGATGAAGTATAAGTAACACCCAAATAGCTGCAAATACCGCTTGCGATTGCATTTGCAATGCTATCTTCGTTGTCGAGAATCCACTGTGCCACAGTGGTAGTATCATGGAATTCCACTTCAATGAGACAAGAGGGACTATTATTTTCTGCAATTTCATACTGATAGTAATCGGAAGTAGTGTCAGAGCCGTCAATCAAGCCGTTGTCGTCTCGTTCAGTCAGGGAAGCCACCGGGTCATAGACACACTGTGCCAGCGACTGGCTTTCTGCGGATGCACTATTATAATAGCAGCTTGTACCGGATCCAGTACCCTGGTTGGTTTGAATTCCCACATAAGCTGCCAGCGGATAATCGCCTACGCTGGTCTTGGTTTGCATGCTGTCGTTTTCGCTTGCGATGAATACCGTCAGACCTGCGCCTTCCAGAAGTGCCGCCGTTTTTTCTGCGATGTCACGGCAAACCTCTGCCTCGTTTGTATCGCCGGTAGCGAAAGTATTATCCGACTGATTGGATGGGCTGAGATAGATTGCACCAGTATATTGAGAGTCCACAGATTCAGTCGCTTCCATCACTGTAGTAGTATCAGTAACATCGGAGGCGGAAGTAGAAGTTGTAGCGACTTCATCGTCGCTGCCACAGCTCGAACAGCATTTCACCATCAGAACGAGAAGCAAAATGATGACGACGATAACCGCAAGAATACGGTCATAGCGAAGACTGCGGCTTTTAGGGGACTTGGGATTATGACTGCCGGATGAAGAAGGTGGTCTTTGGGCGGAACCAGAGCCGGAGCTGCGGTTCGGATTCGGTGTATTAGAGTAATCAGTTTGCATGAGAAAAACCTCCAATTCCAATGGCATTGTGGTATCAATCGAAGCCAACCGCCATATCGTATTTGTCGGGAAGTCATTCCTCTCTCCCGACGGAGAGGTATTTTTAAGGAGTTGCCTTTGGGATACGATTCGTTATTGGTCTTCTAGTTCACGCAGAGCTAGGCGTTCTTCCTGACTGATGTGCATCTTTCCATCACGGAGTAAGGAAACGTGATCTCGATCCGTGCGGACGGGTACGTCGCTGCCCTCAGGAATGATACGGAGTGCGCCGGTTAAGGGGTTCGTTTCGCAAACCTTTCCTTTTCTGCCGTCCTCCATAGTAACCAGTGCGCCGACCTTCGGCGTGATTTTCAATAGCTCTTCGTATACGTCTTGTTCATGTTTCAAGCAGCACATCAGTCTGCCGCAGCAGCCGGAAATTTTAGAGGGGTTGAGGGAAAGCCCCTGTTCCTTTGCCATTTTGATGGACACAGGCTGAAAGTCCTGTAAATACCCTTTACAACAGAACGGTCTGCCACAAATCCCCACACCGCCGAGCATTTTTGCCTTATCTCGGACGCCGATCTGTCGCAGTTCGATTCTCGTACGAAAGACGGCCACCAAATCCTTGACAAGCTGGCGAAAATCCACACGGTTTTCTGCGGTGAAATAGAACAGCAGCTTGCTGTTGTCAAACATACACTCCACATCCACCAATTTCATTTTTAGCTTGCGATAAGCAATTTTTTGTTGACAGACTTGGAATGCTCTTTCTTCTTTTTTGCGATTCAGTTCTAAGGTACGGCGATCGTCTCGATTTGCCAGACGAATGAACCGTTTCATCGGAGACGTTATCTGTTCTTTTGGAATTTTTTTATTTGGGAGGACAACCTCACCACATTCCACCCCACGTGCAGTTTCCACAATGACCAAATCACCCGATTTGACCTGAAGTTTTCCGGGCGTATAAAAGCTTAGCTTTCCGCCATTCTGGAATCGCACGCCAATGACTTCGACCATGAATAAATGTTCCTTTCTATAGAATCGTTTTGTTTCAATCTCTTCTCTGGCGATTGTCTCGGCGTTATCCGACAGAGCTGGCGTCCATGAGATCTGCGCTCAGTGCAGAGAATGCCAGCGTCAGGTTCACATTTGCCTCCATTGCTGTCAAGGTTTTGTCCACTGCAAGATGCATCGTTCGGGTACACGTCAGTGGAAGACGTTGGGACAGAAGAAATGCGCCCTTTTCGTCACAGCCGATGCCGTTTGTACGGGTGTCTACCCGTTTGGTGGCAGCGTCTCGAATGGTACGGTCGAGGAGCGTCAAAAAAAGCTTTGCCTGTGCTCGACTTCCAGCCGCTTTCGCCGTTGATAACAATAAGCCATATTCATCTCTGTTTATTATACTATAAATTGCGGATTTTGTCAATGCAACAGTTTCACGAATCTCGTCATTTTCGAGAAATTCCACACATTTTCCAAGATTTCCATGAAATACCATCATTGCCTCTTGTGCCTCTTCTGGGGAATAGCCCCATTGGTTCGTCAACGCCTCCATACAAACCGATTCCCGCAGCGGCGAAACAGGCAGTGAAACAATGCGAGAACGTATGGTTGGGAGGAGTGCCGTGGGAGATTGGGCGGTGAAGAAGAAGTAGATATTGTCCGGTGGTTCTTCTATAGCTTTTAGGAGGATATTTTGACTGCGTGCATCCATCACATCGCAGTCGCCGAACAGATAGCACTTTGATTGTCCCTCGTTGGGTGGTACAATCAAATCCGTGCAAATCTGTCGTACGGTTTCTACGGAAAAGCCGCCCAGTTTTCCCGAGTGTTCCACAACCTGAAAATCGGGGTGCTTATTTTTTTGTATCATGCGACAGGATTTACAGCTGCCGCATGGTTCTTCGGTGTCGCCGCTGCACAGCAGAGAAGCCGCTACATAGCGAGAAAATATTTTCTTTCCGAGACCGCTCTCGCCGTAGAACAGCACGCCATGCGGCATTCTATCTCGCCGCATCATCTGGTGCAGCTGCGACAAAACGTCGCAGTTTCCGTAAATCAATGGATTCATGTTCTCCTCCTATTTTACCACAGAAATTTCCTGAATACCATATTCGGTGCATACAGCAATGCAGGCGGCATTGATGCGTTCGCCGCTTAGGACGATGGGTACTGCTGGTGGACAGGGAATGTCTACGGCAGCACAGATACGCCCTTTTGCTCGTTCAATGGGGATGTGTTCCTGTGGAGCCAACGTCGCTTCACGGATTCCACAGGCAGATTCGGTGTGTGGGAGACAGGGACGGTGGCTTTTTGGAGGCTGTGTTGGTGAAAAATCGTCCAGTACCTGTTCCAGACGATTTAGTTCCTCTGGTCGGGTTGCCGCCGAGCAGAGGAGTACCACGAAATAGGCGTCATAATATTCCGGCACAAGCTGATTGTCGATGAGGTATGCGGCGAGTTCACGCCCGTCCATGCCACTTTTCATGGCGTCGATGGTCAGGTGTAGCGGTTCGCCGTGGACGAAGTGATAGCGGTCGGCTTTGTGTTTGCGCAGCCGTGTGGTTTGGCGGGTTACCTCAGACAGCTGTTCACGGAACAGTGGGGAAGAAAGCTCTCGATTGCACCAGTCCAAGGATGCCAGCATCAGATAAGACGGACTCGTAGATCCAAACATTGCCATAGCATTTCGGATACGTTTCGGCTCAACGACCGTTTGACTGCCCACATGAAGATATGCCGTGCCAGTCAGCCCCGAGAGCATTTTGTGGGTAGAGTCACAGCAGAAGTCTGCACCCAGCTGCATCGGGTGGCAGCGATGGGAGAGAAAGGCGAGGTGTGCGCCGTGAGCGTTATCCACGAGGAGTTTTGCGGAATATTTTTTGCAGACGCCGGAGATTGCAGCGATGTCCGCCATATTGCCAAGATAGTCCGGCGAAGTGACGTAAACACAGGCGGGACGGTGGATTTTTTCTAAGACAGCAGCGAAATCGTCCGGATGGTAGCGTCCGGAGAGAAAGCCGCAGTTTTCACGGGGATAGACCCAGTGAACGGGTAAATCCAACAGCGTGCAGGCGTTCAGGAACGAACGATGGACGTTTCGGGCGGCGATGACCTCTCTGCCCTCTTGTTTCATCAGGAGGAGCATTGCCTGAATGCAGAGTGTCGAGCCAGCACAGGAATAAAAAGTATAGGAAGTGCCGAAGAGTCTGGCAGCATTGGTTTCCGATTCGGCGATAATGCCGTTTGCTTCAAAAAGACTGTCGGCGTTGTAGATTTCGGTAATATCAAATTTTGCCGCTTGTTGAAATGCCGGTGGACAGAATCTACCCTTGTGACCGGGCATATGCATCCGAATGGAGTCGGATGCAGCATATTGGGATAAATAATCATAAATTGGCGTATGCATAGAAAAACTCATTTCTAAATTCTAAATGTACGTATCATGAAAGAAATACGCAGGATATTCTAGTAGGTATCTTCATAACAAATACCCTTTGTATAGTATACTATAAAAGTATGCTTTTGTCTAGTTAAGATTTATATTTTGCCTAAATTTTTTGTGAAAAAAAGTTGATTTTAGATGCGACTCCCAATGGAATGATAGAAAAACAGAGCAGACCCTATTGAGTCTGCTCTGTTTCAGCGGTTTTTGAAAAGAAAGTTTTGGTTTTTACATTAAATTAGCCAGCCTGATTCAGCTTCTTTGCCAGCTGACTCTTTTTCCGAGCAGCAGCGTTCTTGTGAATCAAACCTTTTGCACAAGCCTGATCAATACGCTTGATTGCCTGACGTACAGCTGCTTCTTTATCAGCTGTGTTCGAAGCACAAGCGGTTTCTGCTTTCTTGATGGTAGTTTTTAAATTGGATCTGCGTGCCTTGTTGGCAGCAGCCTTTGTGTTGTTTACTTTGACACGTTTCTTTGCGGAATGAATATTCGGCATAACTTTATCTCCTCTACTAATAATATAAATATGATAAATCGTCCCTCTTGTATAGCCGATTATAAAAAGGGTATACTAATGTCATTGACACGGTAACACTAGTATTCTGAAAATGGAACAACCATTCTAACTGTATTTCATTATAACACACTCCCCAAAAAATAGCAACCTTTTTTGAAATCAGTTTTGGAGAAAAGCAGTTGCAATTTTGTGTGGGAATTCGTCAGGTTGTACAAAAGGAGGGTACGTCATGCAATCGAAAAAAGAAAAGTCGCTGGTTCGTACGGACTTGGCAGTGGAACGCACTGCTGGTGTTCCGAAGTTTCCAGGCGTACATCAAAAGAAGCGAGGTGAGGTGTTTACAGTTACAGAAATTTAGATCGAAAACGACACCTGCGGCGCATCCATCGGGAAGCCGGCGGGACGATATGTGACGTTGGAAGCACAGGAACTTAGCCGCAGCTGTGAGAACTATTCGAAGATGGCGGAGGAACTTGCACAAGAACTGATGGCGTTTTTGCCGAAGGAGGGATGCGTCTTTGTGGCAGGATTGGGAAACCGTGCGGTGACGCCGGATGCGTTGGGACCGAGAGTGGCATCGAAAGTGCTGGTGACACGACACTTGAAAAATGCCTTGACGGAAGAGGAATTAGCGGCTTTACCGGAGCTGCGTTCGGTTTGCGTACTGGCTGGAGGCGTTCTGGGGGAAACGGGGATGGAGTCGGCGGAACTGATGCACGCTGTGTGTAAACAGGTGCGTCCTTGCGCAGTCGTGGCGATTGATGCGCTGGCGTGCGCAGAGCTGTCGAGATTAGGTACAACGATCCAGATGTGTGACAGTGGCATTTCTCCGGGGAGCGGCGTTGCGAACCATCGGAGAGAGCTATCTAAAAAAACGCTAGGTGTGCCGGTGATTGCGCTAGGCGTACCGACTGTCGTGGATTTGCATACGGCAGTACAGTGCATTTACGGACGGCGTGTACCGCCGCAGCGACCGAATATGATGGTGACGCCACGTGATGTGGATCGCCTGATTGACCATGCGGGCGACCTGTTGGCGTGTGCCTTGAATATGGCACTGCATCCGGGTATGACTTTTGCACAAGCGGAGGGACTTTGATATTTGCAGTTTCAGATTGCTTTTTCACGATATATAATATATATATAAATAATATGAATGCGATAAATGCTGCAATAAAAAGAAAAAAACAATGGATAACACAAAAATGCGATTGTTTTTAAGATTTTTCAAAAAACGCTTGACAAATCCTGAAAGAAGTGTTATAATATACGTTAACATGAGTAAGTATATTAGGAAAATGTAGAGGAAGTATCTGAATTGACAAAATGTTCTTTCGAAAAAGTACTTGACAAATGGCGAAAAATCAGGTATACTACAATTGTTGTGTTCATTGCGAAAGAAATCGAAGCTTAAAAAAGCTTTGAGATGTTTTTAAATTTTGAAAATCGAATGCAAAAAAGCTGAAAAAGAGCTTGAAAAACAACGTTTTTTTCAATTTGTTGTGAAAAACAAACAAATTTTAATTCGAAATCGGCTTGAAAATTTTCAAAAAAATAAGCGAATGGACTTGACATCGGCGAAGAAATATGTTAAAATACTTGTGTAAATTGTTTTTTTGGGGGGGTGGATTACCTACTTTCATGACAATTTATAAATTTGTTGCAGCAGTTGGAATATATACTGTGAGTAGTACAGTACTTTGATCTGGCTGTGCCTGTTCGGGCTGGATGAAAGACATCCAGGCAGGCGACATGAAACTATATTTAAAAAGAGAGGTAATAAAAACAATGAAGAAGAATTTGAAAAGAGTTCTGTCTGCGGCCGTTGCAGTTTCGGTTACACTGTCTTCGATTCTTGCGGTTACCGTAAACGCTGCAGTGGATCCGGGTACAGGCAATACGATTACAACAACGACACTGACAAATGTGCCTGGCGATCAGGATACATTCCCGACAGATGCTGTTACTGGCACAGCTGGTAATGTTATTACGTTTGAACAAACTTCTGTTTGGGATGAAACGCTTGCAGGTGTATTGGCTGGCATTGAAGATGGCACGACGGTTACAGTTGCTGCTGAAGATATGGCTAGTCTCTTGGGCGGCGAAAGCGATTATTCCAGCATTTTAAAAGACGTTCTGACAAATTCAGAGGACGCTACCACTATATATGATGCTGATGCAATGACACTGACAGTTACAGGTTCGGCTGATTTCGACAGCTATATTCAGAAGTTGATTGATGATGTAGTTGCTTCGAACAAAGCATATGACGATATCGATGTTGATGTAACTGTTGATTCACTGGATTATGAATTGGGTGTAGATATGTCTACCGGTAAAACAATCACTGGTTCTGCAAGCTTTACTGCTAACAGCGAGACTTACACGCTGACATCTCTATCGGCTTATTTGGATGACATTTATGACGATGTTACCGCACAGATTAATGCAATCGTCAGTGAGCGTCTGATCAATGAATTGGCTGATATCGACGCACAGGTAGCTGAGGCGCAGGCAAAGCTAGATGAAGTAAAGGCTGCTGACGTAGATACTACGGAAGCACAGGCTGAACTGGATGCTGCAATTGCTGATTTGGATGCTACAATGACTGCGAGAGTAAATGAAGTTTATGCAGCTGTTGCAGAAGAAGAAGCTGAGTTACAGGCACAGATTGATACGCTGAAGAACCAGCTTGAGACTTTGGTAGACCTGATTACAAAGGCACAGAGTACAACATGGCATGGCAATGGCGACTTTGACACCATGGATGAAGCTTATGCGGCAGTTTATGAAAGAGCTGTTGAGAAGAGCGAACTCTTTGCTGGCTATCTAGCAGAAGATATCGATACCTTAATCGCAAATTACTCCAGCCAGGGCACAAGTGCATTGGATTTAGTAAATAGCACGCTTTCTGAAGCAGGCGTAGATATTACAATTTCCATCACAGTTGCTGAAGTGACTGCTTTGGCAGACAGTGCATCGAATGTTTCGATTTCTACACCGTCTGCTGGCGTATTTGAATTGGATTTCGAGATTTCAGACGCTGAATATGCAGATGTATATGCATATGTATCCGGCTTGGATGTTGCATCTGAATTGGATTTGACTACACTGACCACAGAAAAGGTTGTTTCCTTGACAATTGATGCAACTGCTGGTACAGTTACTTATGATGTGGTTCGTACAGTAACCATCGAAGAAATCACTCCGGATGATACAACAACGGAGACTACCACTACAACAAGCGATACGACTGAGTCTACAACGGAATCCACGACAGAGTCTACCACAGATTCTTATGATACGTCAGATTCCACAAC
>JAJQEI010000036.1:57075-73566 GCA_021201755.1 Ruminococcus sp.
TGATACGTCAGATTCCACAACAGAATCCACGACAGAGTCTACCACAGATTCTTCTGATACGACAGATTCTACAACAGATACCACAACTGATACAACTGTTACAGATCCAATTCCTGTAGAGGACATTGAATCGGTTGCAGTGGTTGCAGGCGAAGATGTATACTTCTCTTATGCAGAAGAATATGATGTGACTGCTCTGATTGAGTCTGTGACGTTGACATTGACAGATGGTTCTACCGTTGAGATTGATGAAGCTGATTTCGCTACAGTTATCACATTCCTGAGCACACCTGCAAAGGATTATGAATCTGTTGCTGAAGTACAAACCGAGGATGTATACTATCTGGGTACAACCGCAATCGTATATACAGACGCAGACGGCAATACGCTTGAAATTGACGAGTCACAGTATCCGACTGTTGGTGTAGCTTTGAAGGGCGATGTGAACTTGAATGGTCAATTGGACAACTTGGACGGTTATGTGACAAAAGTTTACTTCTCTGAATTGAATGTTGACAATACGGCAACATTTACGGATGGTGATGATGCATTCTTAGAAAAGTTAGTTTATTTCGTTGCTGATGTAGATACGGAATCTAAGAATGGCGAGAATGATATCGAGAATGGGCTGGTAATTTCCGCTCAGGACGGTTATCATATTCAGATTGCTTTTGCTGAAATTTCTGCTGATGATAATTATAGTGTTTTTTTGAGTGCAGAAGACTGGAAAGAAATCTTGGCAATATAAATTGCGTGGTTCGATTGAATCGGATAAATATTAATGTGTAATGAATATGTGCACTGTGTGAGGTGCATATCACACTGCAAGCGCATATCATATAAATTTTATTTTTGAAAGGAAATAGAAAAATGAAGACTAGATTTAAGAAGACTTTGGCAGTTGTTTCTGCTGCTGCAGTCGTAGCTGCATCCGCAGCCGTTATGGCAGTTCCAGCTAGTGCAGATGATGGTACAGTTGCTTTTGGTAATGTTACAATGACTTTGTCTGAATTGGAAGCTGCTGGTGGTGTAGTAGAAGTTCCGGTTACTTGCGACGTTGAGTATCACACAGTTGCTTTTGGTTATTGGTTGGATGAAGGCGTAACTTTGAGTGACTGGACAAGTGGTGGTGTTTACATTGCTAAGAATGGTCAGTTTAACTGGTTCACTTTTTCCTCTGCAAAGTCATTTAGTGCAGGTACGATTGATATTGTTTCTTTCAATGTGGTTGCTGAAGTTGGTACTTATTACATTACACCGCAGCACGAGGATTACAACGGAAACGATATGAGTGACTTGAATGCAAGCACTGATTTCACTCTGGTTACTGGTAGCATCACAATCACAGAAGATGCTGAAGAGACCACAACTACAACAGCAGCTGTTGCAACTGCAACAACTACAACTACAACAGCAGCTGAATCTTCTTCTTCTTCTACCACAACAACCACTTCTTCTTCACCGGCAACTGGTGAGGCTCTGCCGATCGCAGGTGTTTGCGTTGCTGTAGCTGTAATCGGTAGCGTAGCTCTGGTTTCCAAGAAGAGAAAGTAAGAGTACGAATTAACGCATTAAGGCGTTAAGCGCAACTGAACTGAACACGTTTTCACATGTATCTTCAAATAAAACACCCTGAGTCGAAAGATTTAGGGTGCTTTTTATATGTTTTCTCAGAATTTTTTAAAAAACCCTTGATTTTTCATAGGCGGTGTGATATAATATATATATGCCGCTGTGGTGGAATAGGCAGACACAAGGGACTTAAAATCCCTCGCCGTAAAAAGCGTACCGGTTCAAGTCCGGTCAGCGGCACCAGAAAAAGAAAAGCAGATGCCTCAGTGTCTGCTTTTTTTGGTATGTAAGTAAAACCTGTCAAAAATTTAACAGCTTTTCGCTTCTGTTTTGCGCAAAACACCGAAAATGACCGAAAAGTAGTGACAAATTCCATGCGATATGCTATACTAAAGACAAGAAAACCAGAAGGAAACGGATAATGCTTCGATAGAAAATCGATCCGCTTCCTTTATAACCCCGAATCTCGAATCGTGAGGTGTATTATGGAACAATCGTATGATGTTATCATCGTAGGCTGTGGTGCCGCTGGTTTGTACGGTGCCATTCATATGCCGCCTGAGGCACGTGTTCTGCTGCTATGCAAACAGGAATTGACACTGTGCAATTCCTCTTTGGCACAGGGGGGGATTGCAGGTGTATACCAGTCTCCCACGGACTCTATCGAATTGCACGAGCATGACACCATGGTGGCTGGCGGATTTCAAAATGATCCAAAAATGCTGCATATTTTAACAATCCATGCCGCAAATGAAATCCAAGAGATTTTGGATTTTGGTGTGGATTTCGATCGCACTGCCGATGGGGAATTGCACCGCACCCTAGAGGGCGGACACTCCAAGCATCGGATTTTTCACCACAAGGATGCCACCGGTGCAGAAATTGTGAATACGCTGATTCGCAAGGTAAAGACCTTGCCCAACGTGACTGTGTTGGAACGTGCCATGATGGTAGATATGCAGAAAACGAAAACCGGCTTTTTCGTCAATGTGTTGGAGGGCGGTTCCTGTGTGGCGTATCACAGCCACTTCCTGTTACTCGCCACCGGCGGTATCGGTCGGGTTTATCGTTTTACCACGAACTCGAAAATTGCTACCGGGGATGGCATTGCTTTTGCTTATGAAAACGGTGCAGAAATTCGCAATTTACACCTGATTCAGTTTCACCCAACAGCATTTTGCGACCACCACACGAGAGAGTGCTTTTTGATTTCTGAGGCAGTCCGTGGGGAGGGAGCTTATCTGCTCAACTGCAACAAAGAACGGTTCATGGATCGTTATGATGAACGACTGGAGCTTGCACCGAGAGACGTGGTATCGCATTCGATTATTTTGGAGAGTCGGGAGACTAAGTCGGATAGTTTTTATTTGGATATTTCCTATAAGAGCGGTGACTTCATTCGCAATCGATTCCCGATGATTTATGAAAAGGTGTTGGAACAAGGTTACGATATGACGAAAGAGCCAATCCCGATTTTCCCGTGTCAGCATTACCTCATGGGCGGAATTCAGGTGGACGAGCATTCTGAAACCACAGTTCCAAATCTGTATGCCGCTGGAGAATGCTCTCACACGGGCGTTCACGGAAATAATCGACTGGCAAGTAATTCCCTGTTGGAAGCGTTGGTGTTCTCCCGTCAGGCGGCGGAGGATATCGCACGAAAGCTGCCCGATGCACCGAAAAATTATGACAAGGCTGTGTTCCCTGTGAAGCAGAACGCAAGGAAAATGCCCACAGGATTGCGCACGGAAATTCGCTCGATTATGCAGGACAACTATTTTGTTATCCCGAACAAGGAGCAACTGGCAGATGGATATCGCAGAATCCAGGAAATTCGGCAGCAACTGATGACGGAGTCCTATTTTGTAGATACGGACTATGTGGAGGCGAAGTCGCTGGCAACCGTGGCATATATTGTATTAAAAGAAGTGCTGGAACAGTAAAGGAGTTATTATGTTACAACAATTTGATATAGATCAGTTGATTATAACGGCGTTAAAAGAGGACATTCATTATGTGGATGTCACTTCGGACTATCTTTTGTCAGATGATCATCGCAGTCACGCCTATTATGTCGCAAAGGATTCCGGAATTCTCTGCGGAATCGATATTGCACGGCGTGTATTTGAACTGGTGAGCGGCGAATGTGAAATGGATGTGCATATCCATGATGGACAGTCGGTACAAAAGGGCGACCGTATCGCAGATATGCGAGGCTGCACGAAAACGCTCCTCAATGGCGAACGTACGGCACTGAACATTTTGCAGCACATGAGCGGCATTGCAACAGCGACAAACCGCTGTGTACAGCTTGTAAAAGGGACAAACGCACAGATAACTGACACGAGAAAAACCTTGCCCGGACTGCGGCAGATACAAAAGTATGCGGTCACAGTGGGTGGTGGCAAAAATCATCGTTATAATCTGTCTGATGGTGCCATGCTCAAAGATAATCACATCGACGCTTATGGCGGTATTACACCGGCAGTTCAGGCACTTCGCAAAAAAATCGGACACATGGTAAAAATTGAAGTGGAAGTGCGGACACTGGTAGAATTGGAAGAGGCGATAAACGCTGGCGCAGATATTGTTATGCTCGACAATATGACGTGTGAAGAAATGCGAAAAGCAGTGATTTTGACGGACGGCAGAGTACCGCTGGAGGCTTCGGGGAATATCACGGCTGAAAATATTCGTGCAGTTGCAGAAACCGGCGTGAATATTATTTCTCTGGGTGCGCTGACCCACTCGGTGCAGTGTTTTGACATCTCCATGCGGATTCAAAAGGAGGATTAAATGCAGTATCGCTATGACCTGAAAACACCTCGGGAAGATTTTCTGTCCATTACGGCACAGGTATAGGGTGCAGTGGCGGAGAGCGGCATAATGGAGGGCGTTTGTGTGGTGTATTGTCCACACACGACTGCTGGAATTACCATAAACGAAAACGCAGATCCGGATGTGGTGACGGATTTGCTTTTGGCATATGATCGGGCGTTTCCCGACCGTCCGGAATTTCGGCATATCGAGGGAAATTCTGCCGCACACGCCAAAGCCTCTGCAATCGGCAGTAGTGTCACGATCCTCATACAAAACGGCAGACTTCTTTTGAGAACATGGCAGGGTGTTTATTTATGTGAATTTGATGGTCCACGAAGCCGTCACTTTTATGTGTCAGTAATCGATGGTGCATCCGGGGAGGAAAATGAAAATGGCTGAGAAACTCGAAATCCAAATGAAAATGCTGCAAGCGTGGGTAGACGCTGCGAAATGAATCGTCTTTTTTGGCAGAGCGGGCGTCTCTATGGAGAGCGGTATCCCTGATTTCCGCAGTCAGGACGGACTGTATCATCAACAGTACGACGTACCGCCGGAGGTAATTTTAAGCCATACTTACTACGAAAAGCAAACGGCGTCATTTTATCAGTTTTATCGGAATAAGATGATTTGTCTGACGGCGAAGCCCAATGCGGCACACGAGAAGCTGGCGGAATTGGAACAGGCGGGAAAGCTCAAGGCAATTGTCACCCAGAATATCGACGGACTTCACCAGATGGCAGGAAGTCGGAATGTCTTGGAGCTTCACGGCAGTGTCCATCGAAATTATTGTGTCGCTTGCGGTGCGTGTTATGATGCGGCGTGGGTGATGCAGACGGAGGGCGTGCCACATTGTGAGAAATGTGGGGCAAAAGTAAAACCGAACGTCGTACTCTATGAGGAGTCGCTGCCGGAGAAGGCGTTGACGGAGGCAGTAACGGAGATTGGAAAGGCGGATTTGTTGCTGGTGGGCGGTACATCGCTGACGGTGTATCCGGCGGCAGGATTGCTGCGGTATTTTTCCGGAAAGTACTTGGTTTTGCTCAATCGAGATGCGACCCCGATGGACGAGAAGGCAGATCTTGTGATTCGTGCGCCCATTGGAGAAGTACTCGGACAAATACGAGTTTGAGGAGAATGGAATGCGATTGATGATACAGCGTGTGACTTCCGTCAGCGTCACCATAGACGAAAAGGTTATAGGTGCAATTGGAAAAGGCTTTTTAGTATTTATTGGCATTGCTCTGGAGGATACCCGAGAAATTGCAGCGAAAATGATGGACAAAATGCTGCGATTGCGTATTTTTTCCGATGAGAACGACAAAATCAATTTGTCACTTGCCGACGTAGGCGGTGCATTGCTTTTGGTGTCACAGTTCACCCTTTATGCGGACTGCCGTAAAGGCAATCGACCGAGTTTTGTCGGTGCGGCACCTCCCAAACTTGCGGAGGAGCTTTATGCATATGCCAAGGCGTATTGTGCAGAAAAAGGGTTCACGGTGCAGAGCGGTATTTTTGGTGCGGATATGCAGGTGTAGCTTTGCAACGATGGACCGTTCATGGTTGCACTGGATTCGGATTTGTTTCAAAAGTAATCAAAAAAGCTCCTATTTTCAGGAGCTTTCTTAGTAATGCAATGCCGAGAGAAGCGGATTTTCTATTTTTTGATAAGTCACCAGCGTTTCGATAATTGGCGCATCGAGAAACGCTTGAATTTCCGCCTATTTCTTCTGTACAAGCTGTTCGCCATGCTTGTAGTAGGCTTGGATTTTGTCCGGTTGTTTTGTGAACAGCGAAATCGACGTTGTTTCCGGTCGTAAAACGAAAACACGTTTTTCTGCTACTGCCTGCTGCATTTGATGTACCTCGTTCTGATAACGTTCGATTCGGTGTAAAATGGCGTGATATAGCTTGGGATATTTCTCACTGTAACACTGTCACAACAGGGGCTTCAGTTTCCGATAGTTTGTCGGGTGACAGCCGAGAGAGCCGGTCAAAACGACGATGACTTTGTTGCAGCCCAAATCCAGCAAATGTGAAAAAGGAATTGGATCGGCAATGCTGCCGTCCACATAGTGGGCATCGTCAATTTCAATAGAAGGACAGACAATGGGCAGGGCGCAGGACGCCATGAGACTTTGATAGAGACGTTTTTTGTCGCCATGATCCGATAGATAAACGGGTTCACCAGTTTCACAGCTGGTTGCTGCAAAGTCTGTGAGAATTTCCGATTTTTGAAATGCATCGAAATTCAGTCACTTATTGTAGAGCAGGCACATTTGATTCAGATTGACAAAACGTCCTGTTCTTAGAAAATTTTGGACACTAAAATAGCGTTCTTTTTTTGGAACGAGCATCATATCGAGCGAGATACCACGCTGATCGGAACGAAAATTCATCGCACATCCAGCACCAGCCGAGATTCCGGAGACAGCGGCAATGGGTAAATCCCATGCCATTAGCTGATCCAGTACGCCGGCAGTGAAAGCGCAGCGTACCGCTCCCCCCCTCAAATGCAAGCCCCAATGTCATGCACAAACGCCTCCTTTTCATGAAAAAATACATACTATCTTTTTATTATATCAAAAATCCTTTGCTTTGTCAATAGGTTGATTTTGACAAAGTAAAAAAAGGAAAAAGGAGCAGCATATGGAACATAAAACCCGAAAAGGTGTTATTTTTGATTTAGATGGCACGCTTTTGGATTCAACCGGTATTTGGTCGCAAATTGACCGGCAGATTCTTACGTATTATCAGAGAGAGATACCGCAGGATATTTCCGAAATTGTACGGAAAATGTCGATTAAGGAATCTTCACAGTATTTTGTACGGGAATTTCAGCTTCCCTGTACGCCGGAACAGTTGTCCCGACAGGTGTCGGATTTTGCGGACGCTGCCTATCGGGAAACGCTGGAGCTGAAACCAAATGCGTTAGAATTGCTGGATTTCTTGGATGAGCGAAAAATTCCCTACGGCATCGCCACGGCGACTTATGGGGAACTCGCAAAGGCGGCCTTACGGCGGTTAAAAATCTGGGAAAGACTTTCGTTCTTTCTGACGGAACAAGAAGTCGGTGCACCGAAAACAAGTCCGGAAATTTTTCAAATAGGTGCATCGAAATTACACCTGGGGCGTCGTCAGGTGATTGTGGCAGAGGACTCCCTTCACTGTTTGGAATGCGCCAGGGCGGCAGGTTTTTTCACGGTGGGCGTACAAGATCCGGCGAGCATAGATGATTGGCAGCAGATTTGTCAAACTGTAACTGTTACGATTACGGACTTGTGGGAAATGCGGGAGGTGTTTTGAGTGAATACGATTCCCATTGCACCCGATTTGATTGTTTATACCAGCGAAATGCATCGATTTGGCACGGACGCTGTATTGCTGACAGAATTTTCTGGCTATCATAAAAAAGACCGAATCTGCGATTTGGGTACTGGTTGTGGCATTATTCCTATACTGATGCAGCGGCAGAACCCACCACAAGAAATCTACGCCGTGGATATTCAGCCGGAGGCAATCGAACAGTTGGAGGCAGGACTGCAAGCAAGTGGCGGTGTGCAGTCGAAGATATATCTGATTTGCGCAGATTTAAAGGAACTGTGGGTGGATGCACCGCTGGGAAAGCTGGATCTGGTGACGTGTAATCCGCCCTATAAAGCGGTGGACAGTGGGATACAAAGTCAATTGACGGCACAAAAAATCGCACGTCATGAGGTGTTGTGTCAGATTGGCGATGTGTGTCAGGCGGCGAGAAAGCTGCTGCGATTCGGTGGCAGACTCTGTTTGTGCAACCGACCGGAGCGTTTAGCGGATACGATGATTGCAATGCGCCAGGAGAAAATTGAGCCGAAGCGATTGCAGTTTGTCGCAAAAGCGGCGGACGCCGCCCCGTGGTTATTCCTCTTGGAAGGGAGATTTGGCGGAAAACCCTTTCTACAGGTAGAGCCGCTGCGCATTGTAGGGAATGGAAATGCGGTGCATACGAGAGGTTAGCGGCTGTAATTGTTGGAAGAATGCGATATTAATATAAATATAACCTATTCCATTTGAAATAGGTTAACAGGAAAGAAAGGAACAGTCATGTCTGGAACATTATATATTATTGGCACACCCATCGGCAACTTAGAGGATATTACCCTGCGTCAGCTGCGTATACTTGGCGAGGTGGATTTTATTGCCGCTGAGGATACTCGTGTCACACGAAAATTATTGTCGCATTATAAGATACACACCCCGACGATGAGTTATCACGAACACAGTGGTCATACAGTGGCACAGCAGATTGTGCAGCGAATTCTGGAGGGACAGTCTTGCGGCGTGGTGACGGATGCCGGAATGCCTTGTATTTCTGATCCTGGAGAACCGCTGGTGCAGCTATGTCAGGCACAAGGGATTTCGATTACAGTTGTCCCCGGACCGTCGGCGGTGATTTCTGCACTTGCCATTTCTGGACAACACACTGCACGGTTTACGTTCGAGGGTTTTTTATCGGTTAACCGAAACCAGCGAATGGTCCATTTAGAACAGCTTCGGCAGGAGACACGCACGATGGTCTTTTACGAAGCACCCCATAAGCTTTGCAGGACGCTTCGAGATTTGGAGGCAGTGTTTGGCGGTGAGCGAGAAATTTCCCTCTGTCGGGAACTGACAAAGCTTCATGAGGAGGTATACCGTGCGACCCTTTCTCAGGTGGTTGCGTTCTATGAGAACACACCTCCCAAAGGAGAATTTGTCCTTGTCGTGGCAGGATGTGTGCCGGAAAAAGCGTCGGAAATCTCAGTGGATACTGCCGTTCAACTGGTGCAGGATAGGGTAGCGTGCGGAGAGAAGCTGACGACTGCCTGCAAAGAAATTGCCGCTCAGACGGGGATTTCCAAACGGGAGCTGTATGCGCAAATGCAGAGTCACGAGAAGGCAGAGAATTAGAGACAGAAGGTTATAACTTTTCGATATAGCATAGCATAAAAAACGGTATTTGAGAATAGCCAATTTTCATGATATAATGGAGTAGTTGAAATTCTCTTTGAAAGGTGATAGATATGCAGACTACGATTATTGGTTATCCTCGAATTAGTTTACAGCGTGAGCTGAAATTTGCCAGTGAAAAATATTTTCGTGGGGAAATAACGGCGAGAGAGCTAGAGGAAACGGCAAAGCTGCTTCGTGCGGAAAATCGTACGATTCAGCAGAAAGCGGGATTAGACATGATCCCCTCCGGAGACTTTTCGTTTTACGACAGTGTTTTGGATATGGCAGTACTTCTCAATGCCGTTCCGGCACGATATGCTGATTTGGGGTTGTCTCCATTGGATACTTACTTTGCGATGGCAAGAGGATACCAGGGCATACACGGCGACGTCAAGGCGTTGGCAATGAAAAAGTGGTTTCACACCAACTACCATTATATGGTACTAGAGCTGGACGATGATACGCATTTGAAATTATCGGGTACCAAGCCTTTTGACCTGTTTCAAGAAGCAAAGGATGCAGGCGTTATCATGAAACCGACACTCATTGGCGCATACACGTTTTTGAAGCTGGCTCGCTGCATGGATAAAAAAACGGCAGTCGATTTTGCGGATGAAATTGCTGAGGCGTATGGTGCGGTTCTGGAGAAGCTGGCGTGCATGGATGCCCAGTGGATTCAACTGGAGGAACCGTATCTTGTGAAAGACACTTCAGAAGCAGATAAGGCGTTGTTTTTGCGGCTATATGAAAAAATCCTGTCCCATAAGGGTGGTGCAAAGATATTGTTGCAGACTTATTTCGGCGATGTACGGGATAGCTACAGTGAGATTTTGTCATTGGATTTTGACGGCATTGGTCTTGACTTTGTGGAGGGAAAGGAATCGCTTGCACTGGTAGAGCGTTGCGGTTTTCCGTCAGATAAAATCCTGTTTGCTGGTGTGGTTAGTGGCAAAAACATTTGGAGAAACCATTATGCGAGTACGTTGGAGCAGATTGAGCGACTAAAAAAGGTGACATCGAACCTTGTTCTGAATACCTCCAGTTCTCTACTGCACGTTCCCTATACCTTGCGAAACGAGACGCAGATGGAAGAGATGTATCGAAAACACTTCGCTTATGCCGAGGAGAAGCTGACGGAGCTTGCAGAGTTAAAAGTATTGGCGCAGTCTGACGAACCAACGAGAGAGACAGCTTATCAGCGGAATGCTGCGCTGTTCAGTGAACAGAGAGGTGATATAAATCCAGCCGTGCAGGAACGTGTCAGAAAGCTGACGAATGCCGACTTCGTTCGCACACCGGAATTTGCACAACGAGAGAAAATTCAGAAAGAACGTTTTCATCTTCCGCTGCTGCCCACGACGACCATAGGTTCTTTCCCACAGACCAGTGAAGTTCGTGCAGCAAGAGCCGTCTATCGCAAGGGAACGATGACCCAGGAACAGTACAACATATTCCTCAAGGAAAAAATTGCAGACTGTGTTCGTGAACAAGAGGAAATCGGTCTGGATGTATTGGTACACGGGGAATTTGAGCGAAATGATATGGTAGAATATTTTGGTGAAAACCTAAGCGGTTACTTGTTCATAGAAAAGGCTTGGATACAGTCTTATGGCACACGCTGTGTGAAACCGCCGATCATCTGGGGAGATATTTCCCGGGCAAAGCCAATGACAGTGGCGTGGTCAAAATACGCACAGAGCCTGACAAAAAAGCCGATGAAAGGAATGCTTACGGGACCGGTTACCATTTTGAACTGGTCGTTTCCACGAGAGGATATTTCACTGCGGGAATCTGCTTTTCAAATTGCCCTTGCCATTCGTGACGAGGTGTTGGATTTGGAAGCGAACGGTATTTCGATCATTCAGGTAGACGAAGCGGCACTTCGTGAGAAGCTGCCGTTATGAAAATCCGACTGGAAGACAGACTATCTGGACTGGGCGATCCCTGCGTTTCGTCTGGTACACAGTGGCGTCAAGCCGGAGACACAGATACACACCCATATGTGCTATAGTGAATTTGCGGATATCATCGAGGAGATCGACGACATGGACGCAGACGTTATCACCTTTGAAGCATCTCGCTCGGATTTGACAATTTTGGACGTATTACAGGAAAACAACTTCCGAACAGAAGTAGGTCCCGGCGTTTATGACATTCATTCGCCTTGTGTCCTCACGCAGGGAGAAATTCAAGCGGCATTGGAAAAAATGCTGGAGAAGATACCGGCGGAGAAGCTTTGGGTGAATCCGGATTGTGGACTGAAAACCCGAGGGGAAAGGGAAACGAAACCGAGTCTTGAAAATCTGGTGCGTACAGCAAAGGCAATGCGTGATTAAGACAACGGCGAAAATATAACAAAAATCTCTATCGTGTAAGATTGCAGGATAGAGATTTTTTGATTTCCATTGACAAATGATATTGATTATAACAAAGTATCTCACCTTTGTCAAGACGGAATTAGAAAAAATCAATCGTGAAGCATATCAAAAAAATGCAAAATTTTATGAAAACCCCTTGCATATTGCATAAAATCGTGCTATAATAGTGATAATCATATAATGGATGTGAAATCATCAGTTAAGACGTTAGAAGCGAGTGCTTTGAAAAAATAAAATATAATCTCAGTTTCTAAGTGGAAAGGAATTAGGAATCTATGAATAAAATCATGCGAATCGGGCTTTCTTGTTTATTGGCTACCTTTCTTATGGTGCCGTTGACGGCGTGCGGAGATGATGAGGAAGAAAGTTCTACAGCACAAAAGGATATGACTGCGGATACGAGAGAACAGCTAAAAGATTTGGCAATGGAAAGCGATCTCTTCACCGGTGAACTAGAAAACAAAACTATTAAGTGGCTTTCCGATTGGGACATCAACTCTGATGACACCGGAAAAACGACACCGATTGAACTGGCGATTTTCCAAGAACGCTATGGTGGTGAGGTAGAGTGGTATCAGACCACTTATGGCGCACGCTATGACAACTTGGCGAACTATATCAACAGTGACGAAGGGATCGACTTTTTCTACGGTGGGAACTGGGATGCATTCCCGAAAGGTGCAATTCGAGGAATGTTTACTTCCTATGACGAGTACATCGATTTGGATTCTGAGCTGTGGGCAGATGTGAAAGATGCAAACGATGCGATGACTTGGAACGGTGAACACTATATGGCTGTGGTAGAAGTAACTGGTGACAACTGTGCCATTATCTATAACCGAAAGACCATGGAGGAATACGGTCTAGACGATCCGGCGGAGCTGTTTGAAAAAGGCGAATGGGACTGGGATGCTTTTGAAGAAATGCTGGAGAAGTTTGTAGATACGGATGAAGAACGCTACGGCATTGACAGTTGGTATTTTGAAGCGGGTCTTTCTGCTTCTACTGGCGTTCCCTATATCGGTCTGGAGGATGGACAGCTGGTCAACAATCTGAGAAACGAAGCCATCGAGGACTATCAGAATTGGATGTATAGCTTGTGGCAGTCTGACTATATTGCATTGGGTGTAGGCGACTACGGTT
Organism: Ruminococcus sp.; assembly: GCA_021201755.1. Taxonomy (GTDB): domain Bacteria; phylum Bacillota; class Clostridia; order Oscillospirales; family Ruminococcaceae; genus Ruminococcus_C. The sequence continues at coordinate 69,957 of JAJQEI010000036.1, forward strand.
GGGAGTCGAGAGACTATTATATTGGAGAAGGAAAGCTTCTGTTTTATCCTTGTGGACTGTGGGCATTGTCTACGGACGATTGGCAGGATACTTTCGGAGAAGACGCTTTCTTTGTCCCTGTACCACAGTATGACGAGGCAGACGAATACTATATTCCTACAAGCGTAAATGCATATCTGTTTGTCAAAGGCGGCGATAATCCAGAGGGTGTTGCAAAGTTTTTGGATTGCTTCCGTTTTAGCAAGATTAGCGAGGGCGCACAGGAAATTAGTGACGAACAATTCCGTGACGACTATGGCTGGTCAGAAGAAATGATCGATATGCTGAATACCATGAACGAAATGGCACTGGAGAATCCGGTATTTGATTTTTACAATGGTGTCTCCTCAGACTTGACGGATATTCTGGATAGCAGTGAGCATGGAATTCGTGCAACTTCAAGAGGTACTTCTTGGACGGAATCGGTAAATTCTATTTATGATCAGGTACAAAATTATATCGACGAGGTCAACGAGGGATAAGTGATCTTATCATGATCCATCCTCAAAAATATATCGTATAATTTCCTCATGAACGTCCATACTACGCATGAGGTGATACGATATGATTCGCAGTTATGCCCGTGCAGCCTTTGCATTTGAAACGCCTCCACGTATTGTTAGTTTTGCTGCGATTGTGGGGCAAAAAGAGGGCGATGGTCCTTATGGGAAGTGCTTTGACCGCATCGAACGAGATCCCTATTTTGATCAGGACACTTAGGAAAAAGCGGAAAGCACCATGCAGCGTGAAACCGTGCAGCTGGCACTTCAAAAGTGTTCCCTGTCTGCGGAAGAATTGAGCTATATTTTTGCTGGAGATTTACAAAGTCAATGTGCAGGTACGTCCTACGGTTTGCGTCCCTTAGAAATCCCATTTTTTGGCGTTTATGGTGCTTGTTCGACGATGGCGGAGAGCTTGCTACTTGCGGCAATGTTCATGGCGAACGGTATCGGAGAATATGCGGCGGCGGTTACGTCCTCTCATTTTTCTACGGCGGAGCGGCAATTTCGTTTTCCCCTTTCCTATGGCGGACAGCGTCCGCCTACGGCACAGTGGACGTGTACCGCATCGGGAGCTGTGATTTTAGAACGTCCTGATGGTGACTGTGGAGACGGTATCGGCGTTGCAGGTGCGTGTGTGGGAAAGATGGTTGACCTTGATGTGACAGATGCCAATCACATGGGAGCTGTTATGGCACCGGCGGCAGATACGATTGTGCGCTATTTCGGCGCAACAGGTACAAATCCCACCGACTATGACACGATCGTTACGGGGGATTTGGGATGGATAGGCAGCTAGCTTCTTTGTGATTTGGTTATGAAACAGGGATATGATATTACAAGACAGCATCAGGACTGCGGTGCGATGATTTTTGATCCAAAGACACAGGACACCCATGCAGGCGGCTCCGGCTGTGGTTGTAGTGCTAGTATGCTCTGCAGTCATTTTCTGCCACGACTCTAAGCGGGGGAGATAAGGCGAATGCTCTTCATTGCTACTGGTGCATTGATGTCCACCATTACAACGCAACAAGGGGAGAGTATACCGGGCATTGCTCACTTACTCGAACTACGAAAATATTAAAGCAAAAAGCCGATTGGGACAAAAACTGACCCGACCGGCTTTTCTATGTGAGGTTTTATTATACGCTTTGATATACTTTAAGAATGCGTCGAATAGTTCGGTGCTTCTTTTGTGATTTGAATATCGTGCGGATGGCTTTCCAAAAGTCCCGCATTGGTAATCTGTACAAATTGTGCCTTTTCGTGTAGGGATTCAATATTCGGGCAGCCACAATATCCCATACCAGAACGAATGCCACCTGCCAATTGAAAAATCGTATCTGCAACGCTGCCCTTATAAGGAACACGTCCTTCGACACCTTCGGGTACTAGCTTCTTTGCACCTTCCTGGAAATAGCGATCCTTTGATCCATTTGCCATCGCTGCGAGACTTCCCATGCCACGGTACACCTTGAAGGAACGTCCCTGATAAATTTCGGTTTCGCTCGGCGACTCCTCGCAGCCTGCCAGAAGCGAGCCAAGCATTACCACATCTGCACCGGCAGCCAGAGCCTTTACAATATCGCCGGAATATTTAATACCGCCGTCTGCGATAACTGGAATGCCATGCTTTTGCGCAACCTGTGCCACGTCATAAACCGCCGTAATCTGTGGTACGCCGATACCAGCGACAATTCGTGTGGTGCAGATAGAACCAGGACCAATACCGACTTTCAGCGCATCTGCGCCTGCAGCAATCAAATCTTCTGCCGCCTGTGCAGTTGCAATATTTCCTGCAATGATTGGAATCTGCGGGAACGCCTCTTTCACTATACGCAAGGTGTCCATAATATTCTTGCTGTGACCGTGTGCAGAATCCAGAACCAAAACGTCCGCCTGTGCATCAATCAAAGCACTTGTACGTTCTAATACGTTTGCTGTTACGCCAATTGCAGCACCGCACAGCAGACGACCTTGTGCATCACGAACAGAGTTCGGGAACTGAACAGCTTTTTCGATGTCCTTAATGGTAATCAGTCCCTTTAAATAGCCATTCTCATCGACCAGCAGCAACTTTTCGATTTTGTGCTGCCTTAAAATCGCCTGCGCCTGTTCCATCGTTGTACCCACGGGAACCGTAATCAGATTGTCCTTCGTCATCACTTCAGAAATTGGTCCGTTATAGTCCGACAGGAAACGCATATCCCGATTCGTGATAATGCCTACGAGCTTTCCAGTCCGATCTACGATCGGCACGCCGGAGATTTTGTACTTTCCCATCAGCTCATCTGCATCCGAGACGAGGCGATCTTCCGTCAGCGAGAATGGGTTGACAATGACGCCGTTTTCAGAACGTTTGACTTTGTCTACCTCGTCTGCCTGTTGTTCAATGGTCATATTCTTATGAATAATCCCAACGCCGCCTTCTCGTGCGATAGCGATAGCCATTTCTGCTTCTGTGACTGTGTCCATTGCTGCCGTCATAATCGGTACGTTCAACCGAACATTTCCGGCAAGTGTCGTACGCAGATCGATCATATTCGGAGTTACTTCAGACCGTGCCGGGATCAACAGCACATCGTCGAAGGTCAGCCCCTGCTTTCCAAATTTTTCACAAAGTTCTTTTGCCATAATGATCCTCCTGCTTTTGTTTCGGTTTGTATTTACGCATCAGTAAATTATTATTTTTATTATACGCTTTTTTTTTGCTTTTGTCAAGCATTTCGACAAATTTCCAGTGATTTTAACAACCTGCACAAAAAATCGTATTGTTTTTTGGTATACTGCAAGGCAACAGTGTTTATAATTTTTTTGAAAGTTTAAGAATTGTTTAAGCATGACAGTTTATACTAAAGTCAGCATGAGGCTCTTTAGGTTTCTTCTGCTGTTCCAGAGTCCAAATAGCAATTTTTGCTATCCATTGTTTCAGCAATATTGTGTACAGTTTCTGATATTGTGTGCGAAGTTGCCACAATTGTTCCGACAGATAATGCACCATGGATGTTGCTGATAGACAAAATTTTTCGCAAGCGTCAAGACAGATGCTTACAGAAAGGGAGAAGGAAACC
>JAJQEI010000008.1 GCA_021201755.1 Ruminococcus sp.
TTCACTTCACTTCCAAAAAAATTTGTAATACCCTGTCGCTCCAGGAAATTTCTCCTCCCCTGCGACAGCTTTATTATTATAGCACATCTCCATATCTTTTGTCAAGCCAAAATTTTTTATTATTTTAGGGACGGTTTTGTGCAAGATGCATAAATAGCAAAATAAATTATACATTTCAAACATAATCTTCTCAATTTCAAATATCACTCCATTTATAATGTTTCATCATCTGCAATTTATCACCTACTCCCAAAAGCCATAACACTAAACTATATAAAAAAATTGCAATTGCACAAGAAAACAGCATTGTCAGAACCTGATTTCCAAAATTGGATATGCACTTACTACATTGCGCACTTCCCAAAAATGCAAATAATGCAGAAAAAATTGGCTTACAGATTAGCTTCCTAAAATGAAACTGCAATCCTGCTGTTTTCACTACCATGCGCAGTCGGTTGCAATTGCTGAACACATTACTGGTATAATATGATGCAACAATTCCATAAAATCCAAATATTGGGACAGCAATCAATAATACACATATTCAAATCACATACTCCGTCAAATAATTTAATGAAGAAAAATTCTGTCTTCCCATTCCTTTAATTAATGCTTCCAATACAATTTCTAAATAAATAAATGGTACAACCGGTGCCAAAATCTGAATCATTCTTCCGGATAATTGCCCTCTATCCATCCATTTTCCAATCCAATTGCCATATCGTATGAACATCGCTGCGATAAATACTGCAAAAATTAATGTCCATTCAATTACAAGTTCTGTTAATTGTTGCAATCGTTTTTGATCTCCTGCTACTTTTGCTCGTGCTACCTCTGGAATTAAAATACTGAACAAAGCGCACAAAATTGTAGATGGAAAAAATAGCACTGGAATCACAATGCTCTCAAATATTCCAAACTGCTCCAATGCTTGACTAGTATTATCACCAAATTGTCGCAACGTTTTCGGAATCAACGTATCGTTCGCTGTACTAAGTGCAGATATAAGACATCCTCCAAATGCAACTGGAATAGCTAACTTCATATATTGTCCAAAAGAAATACTGCTTTTCCCTATAGTATGATTCCGTTCCCGAAAATAAAGGACGGTTAATATAATTCCAGTAAAAATTGTTCTCGCAGCCATGCTTATTACCATATAAGTACAAATTTTTTCTGTATCATCTTCTTTATGAAATTGTAATAGTATAATCAACAATCCAGATCGCAGAAAAAATTCCGCAACGTCACAAAACGCTGTTACTGTTACACGACACATAGCATTAAAATAACCTTTCAAGCACGCACTCACTCCGCCAACAGGCAGCAAACATGCCATTAGGCGTACAGCATTTTCTATTTCATCACTTTGAAGAAATTGTCGACCTAATGACTGCGCAAAACAATAAATACCGCACGCTACCGGAATAGATAAGGTAAAGCAAAACAATATCGCATAGCGTAAAATTTTTCTAGAGTTACCATTCTTTTTTCCTAGTTCTTCCGAAACGAATCGACTCGCACAAAGCATAGCATTCCCACCAGCTGCCATGGACACCAAATTAAAAAAAGAGCCAGCCAAAGCCAGTGTTCCTACAATTGCTGCACCAATGCAGCGTGTCATCCAAGCGTTAAATAAAAGAGAAAGACACTCCAATACAAATTGAACCATGGTCATTCGAATTGTATCTTTCCATACACTGCGCTTTCGCATAACATCACCATCCTGTGAAATATTCTATGCTCGCCTTGTATGGAAATATGCGAACTGCTAAAAGGTGATATATGCTACAGCATATATCACCTTTTTCTTCGTTATTTTATACATTCTCTCTTTATATCATATCTATTAGCTCCGAATAATTTTAAAACAAACCGTACTCTCATGAATTAGTGGCTTGTGATAAGAAAACAACAAAACACCTGCATGGTCTGCCGGAATCTCCGCCAGAACAGTTCCATCAAATGGATCGAGTATTTCTCCCAAAATTTGACCGGTATACACTCGTTCACCGATTTTCACCTTTTCACGAAAAATACCACCAATAACAGCACGTACTTATGATATATTTGATTCTGCTACCAGTTCCGTACGATAACCTGGACGAGTATATACGGTAACAAGCTCTGCCACATTGAGAAAACGAAAAATCGCCTCTACTGCCAGTTGACTGGATTCATCATCGATACCATCTGTTTCACTAGAATAAAGAGAAAACGCACTCGTCTCCCAAATCTGCCAATTATAGTTTAACGTTGTTGTATCATAAGGTCTGGGAAAACGAATAATTCCATAGGGCAGTCCAAACCAGTGCATAAGCTTATGATCGGTCATTTTTGTCTCCATCATTTTTACATGAGGTAAAAAATTGCCTGTCTGATAAAAACTTGTTAGTTGAATGCCGTATCGATAACCCTGTAGCTGTTTGAAAACACCGTCTGCAATTCGTTGTGTGGTTTCACCCAAATCATACCCTAGAAACATTCGGTTAATATCTGTATTATCCATAGACCAGAAACGCTTACCAATGTTCATGGAATAATAGTTAACACAAGGCATAACGAGTATTTCTATTCCCTCACCGAATCATACCACTTTTTTCCAATATTTTCAAACGCTTTACAATCTGCGAGCAGATATACATCTGCTGTACCTCATTTCCACGAATTGCACCTACAATCGCCACAGATTTTTCTCCACTGCCAAAGTAGAAGCCCTCAACATCCAAACTTTCTCGATAAGGAGATTTCAAAGAATATAAAATTTCTTTTCTCATACAAACTGCTCCCCTTTTTCGTTATTATCAGACCGCTTTAAGATTCGACCCAAAAGGGAACCACCATATACAATCGGATATTCTCGAAGCGTAAACAAAAGACCTGTACAATTAGACGTCACAGTCGTAACAACAGTTCCACTCAAGGGATCCAACATATCGCCAATATGTGTACCTGGATAAACAAAATCTCCAAAAGAAACCGATGGAACGAAAATACCGGCTGCATCAGAATTTAGAAAATCCATTGCTCCATCGACCGAAACAATTGGCTCACGTACTCGTAATATATCGCCATGCCACATTTCCAGTTCATGCATAAGATTCAAAATCCCATCAAATAACTGCTTTCCATATTTTTGTGTAATTCACATTCCAACACCCATTTCTACCACTAATGTTTTCGTACCAATACTGTTCAAACTATGTGTAAGCGTCGATTCCAACACTGTTGCCGATTCATGCACCCATATGAAATCTACATTCAAAAGTTTTCCATAGGGTAAAAGTTTTTCCTTTGTCGGTACGCTCATACGAATTTGTGGCAACTCCTGCAAAAAAATATTACTGGAATGTACGTCAATACAAATATCTGCTCCTGCCAGATCATTCAGAATGGATGCACTGATAGTTTCCATCATCGTACCATTTGGATTACCAGGAAAAATACGATTCATATCCAAATCAAATTGGGGAATCCCCCGTGTAATGCTATCAATCCCCATGGGATTGAGTGCAGGATAAATATCTACAATGCCATTCAGCTGTTCTCTATGTTGTTGCAAATAGCTGTTCAACAACCACGTCAAATATTGTCCCTCTAACCCATCGCCATGAATTCCGGTGACCACACAAATACGACGTGTACTATCGCCATTTTGTATTCGATTTTTTCGAATTTGTAAAGATTCGTGAACAGACATAGATGCCTGTGCAATAGGCTTATTCTGGCTCGTTCTGGGCTTGCTTATTCCTGCTCGGTATCATCGG
>JAJQEI010000014.1 GCA_021201755.1 Ruminococcus sp.
TATCTTCTGATCAACACCAAAACCGGCGAGAAATCGGTTCAAAGCTATACCAAAGTGGGAAAAGCAAAGATGAACTATCTTTCCTATGTGGACTTTGCCGCTTCGGAATGGCTGACCCTTGTTACTGGTACAAACGAGATTATGGTAACGGTGACGCCAAAGGACGAGTCCTGTTTAGAAAGCTTGGAAATGCAAATAGAACACACAAATGTCTATCTGGGGGTATAATATGACTTTTCAAAAAGCACCGATGCTATGTATTTACGAATTTCATGATTATCCACTGACGCAGGCGGGTGAATATTTCGACTCCATCACACATTACACGTATCTCACTTATGTGGGGTTCATCGAACAGTACACCAGTCTGCTTTGGGATATTGAATACTTTACAGTTGGCAGTTTTGAAATCTATCTGCCCGCTACAGCGGAGAATCTATCGCTTTTTCAGATGGATCGAATCGTGGCACGTTCGGACGATACGAACAACTATGGCATCATTGAAGCAATTGCGATTGAGCATGATGCAGAGAATGGAGATTTCATGATGATTTCCGGCAGATTTCTGCAGAGCTTGCTGGCAAGACGCATTGTGTTCCCCACGGCGTATTCCACCAAAATTACAGGAGAAAACTGCCCACAGTTATCGACTCTTGCCAAGACCTATGGCAACATGGTGAAATACGTCTTACTTGGCAGTCAGGGGCATTCCTGGATTTTGGCGGGAAATACCGGTGCGGGTTCTATTGTGTCCGGTGTCGTGGGAACAAAGGGCGGAGCTATCACGGAAAATGTAAACACACGAAACGGGCGACGTATGATTCCGGGGCTTTGGGTACAGGACAGGTATTCCACCGTCTAGAGCGCCAGAATCGGTACGCTGTCCGGTGACGATGTTTCAGATGACAATACAACAAGTGGCACCATGCAAGTAACCGGAAAAAACGTCATGGATTGGATTTACAAGGTCTGTGAAATGGTGGGCGGTACGATTCAAATCGATGCAAGTAATTTAATGGCAAATCTGCACACGTCCTATACCGCCTTTTCCTATATGACGCTGATTTTGACGGAGGGCGAAGACTTGCGGGATCGTGTGATTTTTTCGGATGCGCTGGACAGCATTGCATCCATGTCCTACAGTGAGAACTTCACGGATTACACAAGCTTTGCCTATGCTTTTGGCAGCGGTGAGGGCGAAGCACGAAAGTTTGCGGCATCCCACCCAGCAAAAAATGCTGCCACCGGTTTTGACCGGCGAGAGTTGTTTGTTTCCGCCACCAATGGCGATGAAACGGATGGCGAGGTTGCAAGCAGTTGTGACCTGATGGAAGTGGGACTGGAAGCACTCACTTCGCCAACCTATGCCGCCGAAGCAGAAATTGTGGTGGATGGCGGACAATACACATATGGAACCGATTACAAAGTAGGCGATATCGTATCGATTCGTTACGAACAGTGGGGATTATCTTTAGCGGCAAGACTCACGAGCATGATCGAATCCTTCGATCAATCGGGCAGAACGCTTACACCAACTTTTTCATTTTTGGAGGGATAATGCATGGCAGTAACTTTTGGCTTTTTCAATGCAATCAAAAGCGGCAGCAAATACGACCGCACCTATACCGCAGAGAATTTTTGTGATTATCTGGGAAGTCTGGTCTGCAATGGTATTCAGAAAAACTATGGAAATGACCTGCAAGTCATAAAAAGCAGTGGTCTTACTGTGCAAGTAAAATCAGGAAAAGCCTGGATCGACAGGCATTATCTGGTGAATTCCGAGGGATTGGAAATCGACCTGACCGGTGTCATCAAACCGCTGAGTGGTTACTACGGTTACGCCATTCTCTGTGCCTATTGCGATCGGGAGTGCGCCGTGAGCGCAGCGAGGAAGTGCCCTTGGGGTACGGCATTCGGGCAGTTGTGGGAAATGTGCTTGCAGCAAGTGAATCTGCCGCACCGGAGCTGTCTTACACTTTAGACAAAGATGCCATCACCTATACGGATGAGGATGGGGTGCGATACATTCCGCTTGCGGCGGCGAAAATTGAATATGGCATGACGGAAATTAGCAGTATCACAGATATGCGGCAGTATATGCGGTGTATCCTGGGAGCTTGTCCGAATGGGCTGGACAGTATGCAGGCAGCCATTGAAGCGCTGCAGGAGAGTTTGACTGCCTTGGAAGAAAGCACCGGAAATCTGGAAACGGATTTACAGGGCGGTACATCGAATCTGGAAACACAGATTGCAAGTTTAGAATCGCAAATCGCAGAACTACAAGAAAACTTAACATCTCAAGCAACAGAAATGCAGGAAGAATTCGAAAGCCTATCAACAAGAGTTGAGACAATGGAATCCCAATCGACGCTTCTATCACAAGCAGTCGGAGAAAGCAGCATTGCGGCGGCCTATGCGAACGGCTGCACTCGGATTTTTGGCGAAGGCGAACTTTCCACGCCGCTCAATCGGGCATTTATTGACTGCCTGGCGGAAGCAATCACGACTTCTGACGGAGACATGATGATTACCTTTGACAGTAGAATTACAAGTATTTGCACAGGATTCAGCAATCTTTTGTATGCCTATTTCTCCGTACAGTCCATTTCCCATTTACCGAGACTCATTATCCCCGGTCAGGTCGAATTTATCGGATTACAGGCACTTTGCTCTCCAAGCGTAAAGTTCAACGGTACTATGGCGAAATGGAAGGAGATTCAAACAGACGGAGACAGCACCATTACGGCGTCAATTTTCTCCGCTCTGTTGGATGACACAACGATTCGCATTATGTGCATGAATGGTATACTTGCTTGGAATTCGGAAACAAGCGCATGGGAGGAGGCGTCAGATTGATGCTAAAATTTTTGGTGAAAAATCAGAGATTGGAAACTTTGAAACGAGAGATAATTGCATCCGACCAGATTGCTTTTGTCACGGTCAAATTCATCTTTGAGGGCGGCTGGAAGAGTTTTCACAAGGTGGTACAGTTTACATAGGAAGGTGAAACGTACAACCGTGTTCTGGGAACGGATGGGACATCATGTCTATTGCCATTCGAGCTGCATTCCGGTGTGGTGAAAATGTCGCTGTTTGGCTATGATGCCGAGAACACAGAGGGACTTCGTGCGACAACGGTACCAGTAGCTTTGCATATTCGTCCATCCGATTTTGTAGGCGATGGCAATCCGGAGATTCTGCCCACACCAGATCTATATGCACAGCTTTTGGCACAGATTGGCGAAATTCACAGTGGTGCATCTGCTTACGAATTAGCTGTGGAAAACGGGTATTCTGGAACTTTGGAAGAGTGGATTCTCTCACTGAAAGGTGAGAATGGTAAAGATGGTCAGAATGGTTCTGACGGAACAGATGGACAAGACGGTTACTTACCTACCATTGAGGTTTTCAAGCAGTCGGAATCATGGACCATGCTCGCCTATAATGCAGCCTATTTTGGTGATGATACTTCCGTAACGACTTTTGATGTATCCGCCTTAAACACGGTCAGTATGGTTCTTTGGTGGAATGATACCGGTGAATCGATGTCTTTAACGTTCAATTTTAATAATGGCGGTGTTACCGAGAAGACGGAAACCATAACACTTAGCTACGGAGAAAGTGCAGAACTGGACGTTTCAGATTACGACTACAGTGGTCAAATCTAAGCACTGCACACCCCTCACCTCGAACAGAATCCAAACTCGGTTCGGGGTGTCCA
>JAJQEI010000023.1 GCA_021201755.1 Ruminococcus sp.
CAGATTGTTTATACACCGCATATCAGAAGAAAGTCATTATTCTTATTGATGAATACGATGTACCACTCGAATCATCCCATTTTCGTGGATTCTATGACAAGATGGTAGATTTGATTCGCTCGGTCTTCGAAAGTGCATTAAAGACAAATCCATATTTAGAATTTGGTGTACTGACAGGTTGTTTGCGAGTCTCAAAAGAGAGCATTTTTACAGGGCTGAATAACCTAAACGTGTATACCGTTATAAATAATGATTTTTCTCATTGTTTTGGATTTACGCAGCAAGAAGTGGAGAAAATTGCAGATGATTTTGGCATACAAGCTAAATTACCGGAAATGAAGGAATGGTACGATGGATATCGTTTTGGAAAAACAGAGATTTACAATCCGTGGAGTATACTGAAATATGTGCAATCTGCTGTCAGTGATGAGGAGTGTCCATCGCAGTCCTACTGGAGCGACACCAGCTCTAACGACATTATCCATGAACTTGTCATAAATGGCAACGAAGAAACACACAGTCAAATCGAAGCACTCATGAATGGCGAGTCGCTATCGAAGCCAATTTACGAAGATATCACGTACCGTAATATCAACATCAATACAGATTATATCTGGAGCTTCCTCCTGTTCACGGGTTATCTAAAGCCGATTCGTTTGTTTAAGAAGAATATTCTAACCTATGCTGAACTTGTCATTCCAAATGTGGAGGTTCAGACCGTATATCAAACTACGATTATGCAGTGGTTTGATGAGAAAATCCGTACAAACGGCACAGACGATTTATTCAAAGCTGTTATAAGCGGCGATGCTGAAGGCTTTGAAAAAGAAGTGAACAATTGGCTCGTTTCTAGCATTAGTTATCAGGACAATTATGAAAGTTTTTATCACGGATTTTTAGCTGGTCTTTTGCTAGAAAAACGAGGTTATCGAGTAGAATCAAATCGTGAAAACGGCAAGGGCAGGACGGACATTACAATTTGCGAGTTTCAGAGAAGAACGGTTGCCATAGTAATTGAAGTGAAAATTGCCAAAGATTTCGGTGATTTAGATGCAGCTTGTGACAGAGCAATGAAGCAGATTGCAGAAAAAAATATGTAGCAAACCTCAAGCAACAGTATTACAAGAAAGTCTTGAAATACGGCGTGGCGTTTTGCAGTGAAAAGGTTTGTCGGGTGAAGTTGGAAGTAGAGGAATAAGTTCTATTCAAAAATCCCTTTCATCGGAAATTTTGCTCCGATGAAAGGGATTTGTCTGTCTACCCAAGTTTCTCATCAATACTTGCTACGTGTTCTAAAATCTGTTCCAATGTATTTGTTGAAGAATTGTTTTTCGTTGTCATTGTCGAGAAATCGCTCACGGCATAATCCAAATCCACATTTCCCGAAACTTCGTTCACACTCTGAGTATCGAAAGCACTTAGAATTATAGAACTGCATTTAATTTTGTGCGTTTTCTGCATCCCAAATGTCATTCAACATTTTTTATGATAGCTGCAAAATTCATATGTTGGTCCAACAGCTTTATTCGTGCAGCCGTCATATTGACAAATACTGCCGGACGAACCGCCGGAGGAGGACGAGCTGTCACAACCCGTACCTATAACCATCGCTGCCAAAAGGCATACCGATAGCAAAATTGTTTTCACTTTCATAATTTTCTCTCCTTTTAATTTTTATGCATGCAATGAATGCAGTACATTTCCAAGTTGATTATTCGGCGAAATCATGCCAGTCACATTGCTTAAAATTTCACTGACATTTACGCCAATTTCTAAAATCGACTTCATGACAGCAGAAGCATTATGTACACTTTTTCCCTTTTTTTCTCGTTTTAGTTCTTTATTGATGTAATCCAGAATTTTTTCTTGATTTTCCTTTTGCTCTAACATGATTGCCAGCTGAAGCAAATATTCTTCTTTTATCTCCAAAATTTTTCGATTGTAGTGTAGATCCACATATCCGCCGTGATCTTCAACAAAATCTTGAATGGCATCAAATAAATTTGGATCCGGAATATTGACACGTATGATTCCATTGTGAAACTCCACTTTATTTTTTTCCTGCAAAAGATATGCCAAGGATTGTTCCCAATGAAAATCTTTTTGGGGATAAATCAGTTCCTTTTTGACCTTCAGGTTTCGAACACGTTGCTGGGTAATCCCAAGCTTTTGGCTCATTTTATAATCGGAACAAGCAGCATATGAGATTACATCGGAATCGCCAATTTTATTTGTTTCTATCATTGCTTCCATGTAAAACCGAAACATCAGAAGTTCCATATCCGACTTTGAAACCGTTCCAAAATTTTTGTCATAGAATAAAGACGCAATCTCATCAAACGCTTTCACCTTGTCGAAATTTTGAAAATATTCTGCATAGGCTTTCTCAGTTTGTTCGTGTTTCATGCGTAGGAATCCTTTCTGGTTATTCTGACAACGCCTTGTTCAAATGTTTGACATTAATATCATTGCCATCGGGAACATAAAAATCTCCATCACTATAATCATTAAAAACAGTTATTATCTCTGAATAAAATTCCGAATATGAAACATCACCTAATTCAAAAGTGCCAGATTCAAAAGCATGAGCAATAGCAAGTGCTAAAGTATGATAGTCATATACCGTCGAAACACCATCGATATTAAGTAAAACATACACCATGTCTTGTTCATCATCAGAAATTTCTATCATACAATACCATACTTCATAAGATCCAAAGAACTCTTCTCCAAATCCAAAAAAAGGTTGCTCATAACCGCCCGGAAGTTCATAGAAAATATCACTGCAAGCTATTACCTCGATATCTCCTACCAATTCATGTTTAAGTACATTATTATGAGATTTCGAACTCATAGCTATAAATGAACAATCCTGCAACGCCTCTACAATCATCATTTCTTCCTCCGACATTGTTGAGCTGCATCCTGTTAAACACCCGCTCATCCCTGCCAGCATACCGACGGCAGTCAGCACCGCCAAAGCCTTATTTTTCTTCATTTTCATTACTTTTCCTTACATCCGTCATATATTCATGTTGAAAACCACATTTTGCACAAGCAAAGTATGCTTTCTCTTTGCCCAATGCACCGCCTAACAAACCAACCGGTCCAAGCAAGACTCCGCCGACTGCTGCCTTGCCTATGCTAAAACCACTCTTGCTAGTATCAATTTTTTCCACTCTGTACTGTTGCACATTGGACATTTGCTTGGCGCAAATCCCATCTTTCTCACTCCATTCCGGACAAGCGTTTTCACGCCACCCTCACAAAATTTTCTGTACTAGCCGAATTTCCGCATATCTTGTACAATCTGCACAAAATCAACCGAATACAAGATTATTTTACACTATCAATGTGATAAAAAAAAAAAAAAAAACAGATGAAAATTAGGTAAAAATTACAAATTTCGAATATACATTCCAGTTCTCAGAAATTCGGAAAACGACGGTGATGAAACAGAACTTGTTCTCAAGCTCCTAAACAACGGCAGTGAAAAGGCATACCTGACACAAATAGTATGCAAAAACACCACCACAGGGCAGGTGCTCACGATTTCAACCAGTTCCAGTGAAATTGAGTTGAACGCATCCGGTGGGTATCTTCTGATCAACACCAAAACCGGCGAGAAATCGGTTCAAAGCTATACCAAAG
>JAJQEI010000002.1 GCA_021201755.1 Ruminococcus sp.
CGACAGCTTTATTATTATAGCACATCTCCTATCAATTTGTCAAGTGGAAAAATTGTGAAATTTTTATTTGGTTTTTTATGCATAGTGTACAAAAACTGTGTTATTTCTCATCATCGCTATTTTCAGATTCTTTATGAAGTTCTTCCATATAACCCACTGTAATAATTCCAGACGGTAACGCCACAATTGCAATCCCCATGAAGGATGATACCATTGCAACAACTCTCCCAGCTGTACTTAAAGGATATATATCCCCATACCCCACTGTTGTTAAACTCACCATCGCCCAATATATAGCATCAAAAAAGTATCGAAAGTATCCGGTTCAACGTTATAAACCAATAAAGCAGATAAAACCACATATGCACTTGCCAAACCGCAGACAGACAATAGTGGTACATATTGTTTTTTCATCACATGAATAATCATAGAAATACTTTTAGAATATCGAAATGCTTTTAATGCACGAAAGACTCGAAATGATCGAATAAGCCGAAATATTTTCAATAGCCGAAATCCCGCACTTATCGATAAAATCGTCGGCAATATCGAAACCAAATCAATAATCGCCATTGGCATAAATGGATAATACAAAAAAGATAATTTTCCCTTACCGCACTTAAAATTCGCCGTTAGAAGTCTTAAAAAATAATCAATAAAAAAACAATTGTTGTAACAATATCAATTCCCTTAAAAATACAATTACTATCTTTAAATGCAAGTGGGATAATACTTGCAATAATCATCACAATCATGCTATAATCATATATTTTTCTTATATTACTACATTCATCTGATGGTTCAATTATACAATAAATGTATTCTCTCCATCGCATATAATTTGCCTCTTTCAATTTTATTCAACTTCATTTTCCGTGATAGTATTGACCTCTTTTCCAAAAATCTCCGCTTTAATCTTCGAAATCCAGTTATCTTCCATTTGCATCACCGTAAAGCGCACATTTTCCCACTGTACCACCGGTTTTGCACCGGATTCCGGCACGTAGCCGAGTTGATCTACAACAAAACTGCTCATCGTGCTGATTTCGGATTCCTCCGGCAGTTTCAGTCCCAGCTCTGGTAAAACCTCCTCCGGATCGGCATCGCCGTCAATCAAAAATATCATATCCGTCACACGCCGCAGCTGCTGTTCTTCATCATCATATTCATCTTGGATATTCCCCACAATTTCTTCCAAAATATCTTCCATACTGACTGCTCCTGCTGTACCGCCGTATTCGTCTACCACAATCGCAAACTGCATTTTCTTGCGAATCATTTCCGACAACACATCGTCACACTTCGCTGTTTCCGGCACAAACAACACTTCTCGTAAAAAAAGCCGCACATGAAATCCTTGGATATTTTGGCAGCCAATTAGTCCCAACAAATCCTTTGCCATCAGCATTCCAATCACGTTGTCTATGCTATCCTGATAGACCGGCATTCTGGAATAATTTTCACTTCTAGCAATTTCTACCACATCTTGTATTGCCGCATCCACGTCAATCGCTACAATATCCTTTCGATGGGTCATCACTTCTGCAATTGTCTTATCATCAAATTCAAAGATATTGCAGATCATTTCTCGCTGCTGCTCTTCAATTGCACCGGTTTCATTACCGACATTGACAAGTTGCATAATATCTTCTTCCGTCACTTGTTCCTTATTACGCCGTTCACCACCAATGAAACGATTTACGCCAGCGTACAGTATGCGCAGCGGAAAAAGCAGCGTTACAACCGCCTTGACATAACCTACAGATGAAATTGCCACTTTTTCAGCATATTTTCTGCCGATACCTCTTGCAATCCCATCTACCACGAGCGACAACAGCAATATCACAATCCCAGGTAAAATCCGTCAAATCCACCGATGTGGCATATCCGCAGACAACCATCCGTGCATTGCCGCAAAAAAATAGGCACACACCGTCAAAAATACTGTATTCGCAATCATTTCTACTGCTACTGTACAAATCAACGTTGCTTTTCGTTTGGAATAATACGCCAGTTTTGGATATGTTTCTTGCAGCGTATGCAGCTGACTCGATAACGTACGAATTGCAACCATCGCTGCTGAAAACCAAATATGTAATACACATAAAATCAATGCCAATATAACCAGAAACGTGTCACTGGAATCCATAATCTACTCCTAAATTTTTTCTTTGAAAAAACGCCATCAACACAGAAGCCGTTGACAGCGTTTTCGATTTATTCATTTTTAGCGTTCTTCGCAAATCAACTTCATCGCTGTCCGTTCTTCGCCATCAATGACAATATTCGCAAACGCCGAAACACAAATCAAATCAACATCAATCGGTGCTAAATAGCCTCTTGCAATCGCAATTGCTTTAATCGCCTGATTCGCAGCTCCTGCGCCTACCGCCTAAACTTCTACCACTTTTTTTCACGAATCACACCTGCAATTGCACCGGCAACAGAATTCGGTGAAGAATGCGATGATACCTTTAAAACTTCCATGTGAAATGCCTCCCTGTAATACGGTTATTACAAATATAATACTGCATACCGTCTTGTGCTTTTTCGCACATCTTTGATAAAATTATTATACAATAACGCTTGTAAAAATGCAAGCCTTATTTACAAAATTTGTGCATTATCGAACAATTATCCGATCTATTTTCATACATTCCCCACACTTTTCGTCAAAATTGACAATAACGCCACACATAATACAACTGCCATCCGCTTCTGTAAAGCGTGACGGAAATCGAAAGCGAAAGCGATCCAGTGCCGGTTCAACGGCAACGCCCAAAATCGAGCGTTCCGGTCCGGTCATGCCCACATCGGTCAAATAACCAGTATGGTCTTCTAAAATTGTCTCATCCGCCGTCTGTACATGAGTATGTGTACCAAGTACCGCTGTTACACGTTTTGCCAGATGATAACCCATCGCTTTTTTTTCAGCGGTTGCTTCTGCATGAAAATCCAGAAATATGTTAGGTGTATCGATTTTCTCAAGCAGCCGATCCACTGTCGTAAAAGGATTATCTAACGGATCCATATAAGTCGTACCAGATAAATTCATGACAGCCACCCAACAATATCCAAAATCTATCTCTGCAACGCCTTTTCCCACGCAGCCCTCCGGATAATTCGCCGGACGCAACACCATGGAATTATCATAAATACGAAGTGCTTCTCGACATTTAAAACAGTGATTTCCAGTGGTAATCAAATCAGCACCTGCTGCAAAAATCTGTTCCATCGAATGCACGGTGATGCCGTTCCCCTGTGCGGAATTTTCACCATTGACCACTGTTATATCGATATGATGTTCTCGTTTGATTTGGGGCAGCTTTTCCTGCAAAAAGAGACAGCCAGCCGCTCCGACCACATCTCCAATGTGTAATAAATTCATATGTCACCTCGAACTCCTCTGTTTTTCGTCTTGCACAAGCTTTACTCATCAAAGTAATGTACAGTATTATTTTATTATACCATGGTTTCGGAACACTGTCAAAAAAAAAAAAAAAAAAAAAAAAAAAAAAAAAAAAAAAAAAAAAAAAAAAAA
>JAJQEI010000035.1 GCA_021201755.1 Ruminococcus sp.
AAAAGGTGCTGTCAATTTGTTCACCCGTCCCAGACGTTTTGGAAAAACTTTGAATATTAGTATGTTACAGCGGTTCTTTGAAAAAACGGATGAGGATAACGCATACTTGTTTGACGGTTTGAATATTGCCAAAGCTGGCGAAAAATATATGCAGCATCAGGGGCAGTATCCGGTAATTTCACTGTCGCTGAAGAGCATGAAACAGCCTGACTATAGCAAGTCATTTAGTACATTTAAAGATGTCATGAAACGAGAATTTTGGCGGCATAGGAATATATTGTCTTCGAATGATATCGTACCGGAAGATCGAGAGATTTTCACAAAAATTACGCACGGAACAGCAGAAGATGATACTTATATCACTGCAATTCGTACCTTATCAGATTGTTTGTACACCACTTATCAAAAGAAAGTCATCATCTTAATTGACGAATATGACGTACCGCTAGAAGCATCGCATTTCCGTGGATTCTACGATGAAATGGTAGATTTGATTCGTTCCGTTTTCGAGAGTGCATTAAAGACAAATCCATATTTAGAATTCGGTGTATTAACAGGCTGTTTGCGAGTCTCAAAAGAAAGTATTTTTACAGGACTTAATAATTTGAATGTGTATACTGTTATAAATAATAATTTTTCTTATTGCTTTGGTTTTACGCAGCAAGAAATTGAAAAAATTGCAGATGATTTTGGAATGCAAGATAAATTGCCGGAAATGAAGGAATGGTATGATGGCTACCTGTTTGGACAAACAGAAATATATAATCCGTGGAGTATTTTGAAGTATGTACAATCTGTAAGGAGTAATGAGACTTGCCCATCGCAACCCTATTGGAGCAACACCAGTTCCAATGACATTATCCATGAACTTGTCGTAAACGGCAACGAAGAAACGCACAATCAAATTGAGGCTCTCGTGAACGGTGAATCCTTAACAAAGCCAATTTATGAGGATATTACGTATCGTAATATCAACATCAATACGGACTATATCTGGAGTTTCTTGCTTTTCACAGGATACTTGAAACCAATTTCAATGCACTTAGAGGGCGATCTTATCTATGCGGAAATGGTAATCCCGAACCGCGAGGTTAGTACGGTGTATAAGAGGATGATTATGCAGTGGTTTGATGAGAAAATCCGGACGAACGGCACGGACGATTTATTCAAGGCAATCATCGATGGAAACGCCGAAAGTTTCGAAGAAGAAGTAAATAATTGGCTGGATGAATCTATCAGTTATCATGACAATTACGAGAGCTTTTACCACGGATTCCTTGCAGGTCTGCTCATGGGCAGACGTGGCTATCGTGTGGAATCCGATCGTGAAAATGGCAAAGGTAGAACAGATATTACAATTTGCGAATATCGGAAACGAACCTTTGCAGTTGTGATTGAAGTAAAAATCGCCAAGAATTTTATGGATTTGGATAATGCCTGTGATAAGGCGATGAAGCAAATCGAGGATAAGCACTATGTTTCGAATATGAAACAGAACGGCTACAAAAAAGTGTTAAAATACGGTGTGGCATTTTGCAGCGAGAAGGTTTGTCGGGTGAAATTAGAAGAAGAATAAGTTCCAGTCACAAATCCCCTTCATCGGAGAAAAATTTCCGATGAAAGGGATTTGTCTGTCTGCCCAAGTTTCTCATCAATACTTGCTATGTGTTCTAAGATCTGTTCCAATGTATTTTTTAATTATACTAGAAAAAGAGAGACACACTGCCGTATTCCCTTATAAATAAAAACCCGCCAACGTCACTGCCAGCGAGCCTTTTCTCATTTTCTATTTTTCAGAAGCTTTCTGTAGCTCATACCTAAATTCTGTCTGCAAAAAGCATTCAGTCTTTCGGCAACCGATATGTCCAATATTGCACAAACTTCGTC
Organism: Ruminococcus sp.; assembly: GCA_021201755.1. Taxonomy (GTDB): domain Bacteria; phylum Bacillota; class Clostridia; order Oscillospirales; family Ruminococcaceae; genus Ruminococcus_C. The sequence continues at coordinate 1,888 of JAJQEI010000035.1, forward strand.
AATTGAGTTGCCACGACCTACGCACTCAAGAATCGTTTTCTTTTTATATCAAACAAGATTTCTAAAAAAATCTTATCCTCATGCTTCAGTGCCTTTTTGAGAACACAATATGTTATTTCCAATTCGTAACAAATATCTCGAATGGAAACTCTGCCGTTTTTCCACAGCTTCGGAATTGCTTCTTCTACTCGTTTGGAATACGTCCTGTACCGTACATCGACCAAATCGCCCACACATCCGATATTTGCAATGTAAAAGTCAATTTGCTGTCTGCCGTAGTTGCATTCACCGCACTTTTGAAATTCTCCTACAACAACCTTTTCAATCAACTTATCGCATAACTCCTGTTGCATCTGCGGAAATTTTGCAATTCCAAGCTTTGTTTCAACTTCTTCGGGATTCTCAATAAGTGCCTTTTGCAGAATCGTCATCTGTTCACTAAAAACTCTGCGTAAAGTCATTTCTCTCACATGATGCGACTTGCACGTTTTGTATATGACAAACTCCTTGCAGTTGTATCCCACACCATCTTTGCCGGTAGGAATATAGACAATAAGCTTTCTGCTACATTCGGAACAATAGCACTTTTTTCTGAAAAAGTCTTCATATTCATGTTTTCTCTCCGAAAACGGAACTCTTTCACGGTTGAGTCTTTGCTGTGCTTTTTCAAACATTTCACGGGGAATGATTGGAGGATGTGTATCATGAAATATGAGCCACTGCTCTTTAGGAATTCTTTTCCGCTGTTTGGTTTTGTAGGAAATTGTTCGTGTCTTGAAATTCACCGTATCTCCCGCATATTCCTGCATTCCGAGCAGTCTCATCACGCTGTCCTGTGTCCACTTGTACGGATTGCAGTAATCTCCCTGTTTCGAGCCGATAATGAGTTTGTCGTCAAAACACGATTTTCACGCAGATATTTTGCAATCTTGTACTCGCTCCATTCCTCATTTACGAATTTGTCGAAAACCATTCGAACAATACCAGCTACCTTCTCATCGATAATCCAAGTGTCAGTTGTATTCGGAGCAAGCTTGTAGCCGTAGATCGGACGAGTTTTCACCACACCGCCATTCAGTCCCTTGTTTCTCTTGTATGTGGTCACTTTCCTCGAAATATCGGCAGAATACATTTCGGCAAACACGCTTTCAAAGGCAAACAGGTCGTTGTTCTCTTTTGTAGAGTCATAGTGATCCATCACGCCGATTACCTTCACATCATACATTGGAAGCACAAGCTCTACATATTGTCCCACAAGAATGTAGTTTCTTCCGAATCGACTCATATCCTTGACGATAACGGTAGAAATCAAACCATTTTCAATATCTTCAAGCATACGCTGAAAATCAGGTCGAGCAAAATTAGTGCCTGTATAGACGTCATCTATCTCCACCTCATCTTTGATACAATTTAACAAAACCCTTTAGGGTGTCACTT
>JAJQEI010000050.1:0-52030 GCA_021201755.1 Ruminococcus sp.
TTGCGCCTACGATACTTCAGGGGCGACCCTGTGGGAAAATTGGTCGATGCCGACTATCTTTTTTATCTTTGTATTGCATCGTTTCCATTGGAATCGATGCTTTTTTATGCCAAAAAAATGCCGCAATGTATTCTGCGACATTTTTAATTTGAAATTTCAGATTGTTTTATTAGTCGTAAATTGGCTCTAAAACAGCATATTTTCCATCATCACGTCTGTACACAACGTTAACCTCTCCAGTATTTGCATTTGTGAACATAAAGAATGCATGACCGATCAAATCCATTTGCAAAATGGCTTCGTCCAGATCCATCGGATGCATCACAAACTTTTTGTGGCGAATAACTTCATGCTCGTCCTCAAGGATTGGTTCTTCTGTGGAATCTACAAAAGCAGATTCTTTTAGTTTTTTCTCGATACGTGTTTTGTTGCGTCTAATTTGACGTACGATTTTGTCAATGGCTGCATCTAAAGCGTCTTCTTTGTCTACAGCAGATTGTTCTGCACGATAGATAATTCCTATATAGGTAACGGTTAATTCGATAATAATTAAATTTTTGTGTGCGGACATAATAATCTTTGCATCAGCTTCGTATCCAAAGAATTTGTCTAATTTGTTATTTAGACGTTTTTTCGCATATTCTGTGAAATTCTGCGGGATCTGCATTTTCTTTGCGGTAATTGTCATATTCATGTAGTTTCCTCCTCTTGTTGCCAAAAGTATGATTTTGAATTTAATTTCAAATCATGAAGTAAGTGAATTGCTTCAACCGAAAAATCAATTAAAGTCCACTCGTAATGGCAATCATCATATGATTTTAGAAATGTGAATAAAATAAACCAAAATTATAGAAAAAGCATTGTTTTACTTCTTATAGAATAATATTCCAATGGATTTGCATTTTCTTTTATTGTTGACGCTCCGAGATACTTCGATGTGAGAGCGTTTTCTCTTATTACATTTCATGTGTTTATTATAACATACTTCTAACTTTTATGCAAGCGTATTCTACAGTTTTGTACAATTTATACAAAGTCAATACAAATCTTTTGTACATTTGTCCAATGAAAATTTGGCTTCCATCGAGAAAAATGACTGAAGGGCTTGCAATCTATGTGAAAATGTATTATACTATAATAAAAAGTAAATCATGCGAATATTTTTGCAATATATAATAGAAAGGAATTTTGCTATGTTTGATTCGTTTTCTTGGGATAGCATGACGGAAATACTACAGGATTCTACCTTATTTTCTATATTTGTCAGTGCGGTTGTTGTTCTAATGATTGTGTTTAGCATTATTACCGTGTACAGCAAGGCACGGGAAGAAAAACGAGTAGAAGAGATGCGCTGGAGCAAAGTCAGCTCCAATATGGCACTTTATGATACTAGTCGTCATATTATCATTCCTCTGGAGGCTGACGAGATTTTGGTTGGACGTCATGGATCAGCGGATATCTGGTTGTCTGACATGAGTGTTTCTCGTTACCATGCTGTTCTCTATGTTTCTAACGGCATTTGGAGTGTCATGGATTTAGACTCGAAGTCTGGTACTTATGTCAATGGCAGAAAAATTCGTTCTGTGGTGCAATTAAGAGATATGGATGAAATTCGTTTTGGAAATAAAGCTGTTATCATTCGACAGCGAAGGAGATAACATAACGTGTATAAAAATCATTTATCTTATGCAAAGTGTACTTTTGTCGTAATAATGACTCACGCAATTATGATATTGACTGCATTATTACGAGGGAATTGCGATGCGTTAGAAATATTACTTCCGTTAACTGTGGCTGTCTTGGGATTGGACATCGTTTACGCATTTGTCTGCCGTTTATTTTATAAACAAATGACATATACGTCTGATTTTCTTTTGTTACTCTTATTGGGACTTAGTGTGATTTTTCAGTCCTATTTTGGCAGTGTTGGCTTTGCAACAAAGCATTATATCACTTGTATTATAGCACTGGTAATGTGTCAAATTGGCTTTTTGTTGACACGTAACCATGCATGGATTCAATCCAAAAAGAAATATCTCTATATTATCTTAGGGATTTTGATTCTTAGTATTTTACTTTTGACTGGAAGCCGGAGTATGTGGATTTCAATTGGGTCGTTTAGCTTGCAACCGTCTGAATTTATGAAACCGGTGTTTATTTTGCTTTGTGCAACATCTATTCGTGAACAGCATCCGAAGCAAAAAATCCTTTGTTTTTATGTATCGAGGGAAACCATTGCATTGACGATTGCTTTTTTGATAATTGCATTACTTCAATGGTGGTGTCGAGATTTAGGATCATTACCAACGTTTGCAGCAGTTTATGCTTGTGGTATGTTTTGTCGTCTGTGTTATCCACGAGCTAAGCTATCCAAAAAAAGCATTATTGGAATATGTGTTGTAGGCGTTTTGGTTGTGATAGCCGCACTGAAATTTGCACCGGGATATGTACAGGATCGTTTGTCTGTGGATATTTGGAATCAGATGGAAGGAGACGGTTATCAGCAGTGTAAAGCATTGATCGCAATTGCAGAAGGTGGACTTTTCGGAAAGGGTCCAGGAAATGGTACATTATATCAGGTGTTTGCAGCAGATACGGACATTGTATTCTCTACGATCTGCGAAGAGTGGGGATTTTTAGTAGCGTTGCTCATGATTGCCATTTTAATGAGTTTGATGCTACTGCCGATGATTAATAAACCACGGAGTTATTTTCACACAACAATGATTCTTGGAGTAGTAGCAGCAATGATTATACAAATGGGTTTGAATATTTTTGGGTCGTGCAATTTGATTCCATTTACCGGCGTTACCATTCCTTTTATTTCTGCTGGTGGCAGCTCTATGATGACGAGTGGATTTTTAATTGGAATGTTAAAAGCTGGACAGTCTCCTGTATTCCGCAAACGTGAACTAAAACAGGAAAAGGTTAAGAAATTTGCAAAAAAACAAGCTGATTCATCAAACACTGCAAAAATCCCCATTCGTAAGCCAAAGAAATCTACAAAGAGAAGAGGTGTAACTGCATGAAGAGTATTCAAAGCATTCGTCGTGGAGAAAGATTAACAATTTTAATTCTTATTCTGTTTTTTCTAGGAATGGTGTTGTTGGTTTGGCGTATTGTGAGTCAGTCTGATTTTTATATGTCTCATTCTAATAATGTGACGCTTGGAAAAGTTTATGACACAAATGGGGACGTACTGTTTGATCCGGATGCAGATGCAGAAACATATGGTTCAGATTATTTTTTGGATATCGGCAATGTGATTGGCGACAACAGCAGTCAGATGACCAACACCTTGGTATCAGAAAATCTAGAGTCTCTGCAAAATTACAGTTTGATTTTTGGTGCAACGGACAGTGGAGAAGCTGCTATTTATGTCACACTGAATCATACGGCAAATCAAGCGGTATACAATGCCTTTGGAAGCAAGGACGGCACAGCAATTGCTTATAATTATGAAACAGGTGAAATTCTTATTTGTGTTAGTAAGCCAAGTGTGAACATTCTGGATTATTCCAACGTGGATTCTTTGGAGGAGGGAAGCTTAATTTGCAAGGCATTTTATGGTACAGTACCTGGTTCCACACAAAAAGTAGCGACAACGGCAGCAGCGTTAGAAGAATATGGATACGATAGTTTATTGGAAAAATCCTATAACTGTTCGGGAACATGGACAACAAAATATAATCAGAGTATTGTCTGCCATAATTCCTCTGGACATGGAACACAAAATATTATTCAAGCATTTGAAAACAGTTGTAATCCTTTTTTTGCGCAGTTAGTACAGGATATGTCATTGGATAACATTATTGACACGTATACTAGTATGGGAATTGCAGTGAATAACGATGAAGTAACCAAAATGGATATTGATGGAATTTCTTCTTATACTGCTTCGGTGACATTGACAGATACCAGCGATTTTGATACTATGTGGAACTGTATGGGACAGAGTGAGGCATTGACGAGTCCTTGTCAGATGATGGTGTGGGAGAGTGCTATTGCCAATGGCACAGGTGTTGTAACAGAGCCGTACTTGATCGAATCGATAACCGGTGTTACTGGATTAACGACATATTCTGCAGAAACATCTTATGGGGACAGTGCAATTTTTTCTTCTACTACAGCGATGAATTTACGAGAAATCATGCTGCAAAACGGTACAGATAATTATAACAGCTCGATCGGCTATACCGTTGGTGTGAAAAGCGGAACAGCACAAGTGGAAAGTACGGATACAGAAAATTCTCTTTTAGTGGGATTTTGTATTGATGATGATTTACCGATTGCTTTTGCGGTAATGATTGAGGATCGTGTTTCCGGTGAAGTTTCGACATCGGATATTGTAAGAACGATACTGCAAGCACTAGATAATTAAAGCAGCAATGACAATCTTTTTGGAGGGCTATAAAACATGAAAACAATTGGAATTATTGGTGCAATGCCATCAGAATTGAAAGATATTCGCCATAGACTGCCGGATTCAAAAACAAAGAAAAAATCCGGGTTTGATTTTTTTGTAAATCAAGTGGGGGATACAAAAGTTGTACACGTTTGCAGTGGTATTGCCAAGGTCAATGCGGCAGTTTGTACACAGGTATTGATTGATACGTTTCAACCGGATGCGATCTTTAGTATAGGTGTAGCCGGTGGTATGCAGCCGGAGATTCACATATGTGATATTGTAATTGCCAATGAAGTATTGCCACATGATTTGGATTTACATTTTTTACAAGATTATCCACCATATTGCAGTATTTATCCCACGAACGAAACTCTTGTGCAGATAGCCAAGCAAACGTGTGACAAATTAGAGATTCCTACGCATACGGGTCGAATCGTTTCAGGTGAAGCGTTTATTTCTGACGATATCATTAAGGCAGATATTTTAAAGAGATTGCATCCGTATGCAGTAGATATGGAAAGTTCAGCCATTGGACATTGTGCTTATTTGAACCAAGTACCTTTTTTGAGCTTACGTTGCATTTCTGATGACGCTGACGATCAAGGGGAGCTATCTTTTGATCAATTTGAAAAAATTGCTGCAAAACGTATGGCAGATGTTGTGTTAGAAATGGTGCAGCATTTTTGAGATAAGAAAAGTATATATCAGAAAAGCAACACTGTGGAAATGTCAGATGGCATTGTACGGTGTTGCTTCATTTGTCAGAATTATGGTTTATATCTGTATTTTTTTGTTTTACAGCTTCTTTTCGCTTGCGATAGTCTTGTAAAGATGTGTATCCCTGTGCAGCGGCTTTTCGAAACCAAATTATAGCTTGTTTTTCATCTAGCTCTACGCCTTCTCCGAATTTATAGCAGCAGCCAAGAAAATATTGTCCATTTGCATCGCCTTGTTTCGCTGCCTTTTCATACCATTTTGCCGCTTCGAGATAGTTTGGTCTAATGATACATCCATATTGATAACAAAAACCAAGGTGAAATTGTGCATCTGAATCGCCTTTTTCTGCCAATATTTTCATGGTCAAAAAAAATCCAGATAATCCTGTATTGTTGCAGTGTTATTTTCGATAACTTTATAAAAATATTCCATTTTTTCACCGAGTGTATCATCAAATTTAGGTTCAATCAGTTTGTTTTCATCAACAAGTTTAAAAAAGAAATCAGTATTTGCATCGGTGTTTTTAGAATTTGTAGTCGGTATATCTGCTTTTACATCGAGTTGTATGTGAACATTTTTCGGACAGTTTTTTCTCAACACTTGAAATGCAGTATTATCACCAGAAAAAACAATTGCATATGTATCTATTCTGACTTTTTGGGCAAGCTCCTTAAAAATACCATCCCAATATGTTTCATATCGTGTAAAAGCATTTGTCCAGATTTCAATTGATATTCCATCGATGCGAGCGATGTCAAATGGCACGCCATCTATCGTAATGGTTGTATGAAAAATTTTTGAATCGTAAATGATACATACTGTTTTCATGAAAAACATACTCCTTGTATATTTTTATATCACTTTTTATATCATGTGAATGCCAAAAGCTATATTGAAAAAGATAAAGACTACAATTGTCTGAATGTGCAAAATTTTTTGATTTAAACATTATTATACGTGATTTTTGTGAAATTGTCAAGAGCATCATATGATTTTTCACGGAAATCAATTTTAGTAAACGATTTGTAATATTTCTTTTTCCTGACAAATTCATGCTGATTTCAATAATTGAGAAAGAGTCAAATTAGCTGTGAAATTGCAGGAATGCAATGAATTTTCAGCACATATATTGTGAAATTCGTAACCGAATTGTAATTATTGATTTCCGTGATGATTTTTCAAAGAAATCAATAATTACAAAGTGTTTACAAGGAAGAAAAAAAGAGAGCAAATATGATGGGTATTATTATAAGATATCGGATGCGATAACGATCGTGATACTCGGAAGTATATGTGGGTTGAAGAATGTGCGACAAATACACCAATTGTTAAAGGCGCAATTCGGAATTATTAAACCGGAATTCCTTAACAAATGCTTTGCTAAGTGTAAAGGATAATCATCCCAATTTAAAGAAAGACATCGAAGACTATATATAAGATGAAGTTTTGAAATCAAATATGGAAAGCGCAACACAAGTCAAAAAGGGACATGGACGTGTTGAAAAAAGAATTGCGTATACAATGGAAAATATAGAATGGCTTGGACAGAGAAAAGATTGGAAGAAACTTTCATGTGTCGGTGCGATTCACATAGAATTCACAACAAAAAAGGGGCACTTCAAGTGAATGGCATTACTATATTTCAAGTCGACAGCTCATACCTAAAGAATTGCTTCATCAAGCTCGTATGAAATGGTCTGTAGAAACAATGCATTGGTTGCTGGATGTGCATTTTGAAGAGGATTGGTGTAGAGCCAATGAAAAAAACATTCAGAAAAATCCGAATATTTTAAGAAAACAAGCGATCAATCTCATAAAACTTTTCAAATCTTCTTGCAACTCTGAAAAGGCAATCTCCAACATCATGCTAGATTGCTTGGTCGACTTCGATAAATTATTACATATCGTTTACTATAATTGATTTCCGTGTCCACAGTCAGCTTTGGAGTTGGAGATCGTTCAGCATTCGCTTTTACTTATGAATTAGATCGATTTGACACATAATTCGACAAATCGGGTACTCGCTTGGAATTTTCAAACAAATATTAGTTAGAGAATAGATGATGTTCTAAAACATAGATTATGAAAAAAGCCATCTGCTTGACTGAAACAGATGGCTTTGATTATATTTAATAGCATTGCAAAGTGATATGCAGCCTTTCGGCAGTGCCGACTCTTTGAAAGGTTGCAGTTTTACGAAGCCAGCGAGATAATATCTGCGCAGTCTTCACCGACATCATAGCTGACAAATTCCAATGCATTTTGGTCGTACGTAAAGCGGAAAATAAATGCAACAATACCGGGGTTGTCAGAAATCTGGAAGTGAATTGTGATTTCATCACCAACTTCTGCAGTAACAGATTCGCAAGTTAATTGAATCGTACCATCGCCACTGGTTTCAGCTATAGCAGCTTCTACATCACCAACAGTGACATAACCATTTGTAGAGTTATAGGTAATGGTTTCGGCATCATAGTTTGCAAAATCGCAGGCACCGATGCTAATTTCATAATTGCCGTCTGCAACGTCGTCTTTCACACGGAATGTTACGTCAACAAAATCGCCATTAAATGCATAATCTTTACCAGTGGACATATCCATCCAGTATACCTGCTTTCCTACAAGACTTACTACGTATTCAGTAGAATCGTCATTGGAAGAATTATCAGAGGAACCGTTAGAAGAACTGGAGGAGCCAGAACTACTGGAGCTACTGCTAGAGCCATTAGAACTGCTGGAACTTGAGGAAGAAGAGCCGGAACTATCACGATTGGAGACAGCTTCAGTTACTGCCGTACCATTTTCATCGGTAACAGTGTTGCCCTCTTCATCTGTTACGATGATGTAGCTTTCTTCAGAATCTACATCATTATCTCCACCTGTTTCACTGTCATCATCGGTAGTAGAACTGTCGCTTTGGCTAACATCTTTGTTGACGGGGGTAGAATCACTATCTTCTACTTCATAATCATAAATTGTCATATCTTGTTTCATCTCTACGTCTGCAACACTGTTGTCACCAGAAGAATCTTCGTTATCTGAAGAACTTTTCCCACAGGCGGAACAGATCATGCCAATAGCACAGACACTGAGCAAAGCGATAATTCTTGTTCGAATCGATTTCATAAAACAAATTCCTTTCTAAATACAATCAAATTAAAATGAATTAATGTAAGTATTATGCATAAAAAATGCATAAACATTATATACAAGATTATTATACACGGTTTTGATTAGATTGTCAAGACTTTTTATGAAAATATCAGAAATAGTACGAAAAAAACTTTGTTTTTCACCAAATATACTTGAAATTTTCACCAAAAAAGGATATAATATCAATTGGTTGGAGGATTGCGATAAATAGCATCTAAAAACAATGTGAATTTTAGGGGTTAGGAGGCGTTTTCGTTGAAGAAAAAGAAGAGAAGTTTTTTTTTCTCAAGTTTCTCGAAAAGATATTGCTTTTGCAATTGTCTTTGTTGTGTTGGTAGCGGCAATTACCATTGCCATGATGCCACTAATTCGGCTTTTACTTTAGGAGGATGGACAAGCACTGATTGTAGAAAAGATGTAGAAGTTTGGATTATTTGTTCCGATTGTTTTTTTGATTTTACAAATATTGCAAGTGGTTGTAGCTGTGATTCCCGGTGGACCGATTCCAATAGTGGAAGAGATACTGTTCGGAAAAGTTGGTGCGTTGGTGCTATGCCTAGTGGGCTTTTTTCTGGGTACGGTTTTGGTGTACTATTTAGTACAATGGATTGGACGATCACTGGTTGATAGATTTGTATCAGAGGAGACGTTTCGAAAGTTCGATTTTCTGTTGGAAGGGAAACACTTAGAATGGCTTGTTTTTCTTGTCTTTTTTTTGCCGGGTTTGCCAAAAGATGCACTGACGTATTTGGTGTCATTTAATCCGAAAATCAAGCCTATGCGACTATTTTTAATCACAACAATCGGCAGAACACCTGCGACCATTTTGACAATATTTTTAGGTGGAAGCATATGGGATGGAGATTATTCACTTGCATTGATTTTGGCTGGCGTAATGGTGTTGCTGGCTATTCTAGGATTTTTTATTAAATGATATATCGACCGTCGTTCAAAAAAACGGCAACAGTTAAAGGAGAAAACAAATGGGAAATCATACAATGAATAAACAAGAGTGTATGGAAAAATATGATGTTTTGTTACGGCTTTTCGCTCAAATACAAGAAGATCAAAGTAATTTTTATGAAGCACTGGAAACACTGGAGAAAATGCCGCACGGTACGCCAGGAGATATTGCCGGACAGGCGAAAGCGATGGCAATCGGAGATGCACTTAAGGCGAGAGAACATACCAACCAGGAGCTGATTCGAGTTTATCAGAATATGTATTATGATCTGCGGACAGTTTTGTTTGCAACAGATAGTATAGAAGGAGTGTGACGCTATGCAAAATATTGATTTACAAACGAAGCTTTCCTATTTGCGTACGTGCTGTACCATGTACGAAGTGCAGGGAATTGCTGTTGGTGGAAGTCAAATGGTACTGTCGGAATATGCAGATTTTGCTTACTTCAAATTTCTGCTTTTTTTAGCCAATCAGGATCATGTGATTACTGAAGCGGAAACGACGTTTCTTAACGTTTGCTTACATAAAAATGCAACCGTTTCCATGTTGGAGCATTTTTTACAGCAGAATCCTATCTCTTTTTCTGGAATATCGGATACGCTTTTGGCATTGTTGTCTGCTTTTATTCGGGCAGATTTGCAGGGAAGTGGCACAAATGGAAGTGTTTCTTTATTATATTTGGAGACTTTAGAGCAGTTAGGAAAGCAATTTTCACTGGATACTGTTGGAACATTGCGTACAGATCAAAATCTTGTGTTGCATTCTCTCATGCAGCAGCTGCAAAATTATCGGAAAACGGCAATTTGCGGGAGCAAGCGAGCAGATTTATATCAAGCAGCAACGATACCAGCAAATTTTCAAAGGAGTCAAAATGAAGAGACACCACAAATTCCCTTGACAAAGGAACCAGTGGTGACGGAGGCAGAAATCACTGATATTCCTACTGAGACATTAGAGAAACTAATGGAGCAGCTACATTCTTTGACTGGGTTGCAGAACGTAAAAAAAGAGTTGGATAATCTGATTCACTTGTTGAAAATCCATGGTATGCGAAAAGAACGACAGCTGCCACAGCCGGAGACATCATTGCATATGGTGTTTTCGGGAAATCCAGGGACAGGGAAAACTACTGTAGCAAGGTTGTTATCTAAAATTTATGCAAGGCTTGGCGTTCTAGAAAAAGGACACTTGGTAGAAGTAGACAGAGCTATACTGGTCAGTGGTTATGTGGGACAGACGGCAATTAAGACGAAAAAGGTAATCGAAAAAGCACTAGGTGGCGTATTGTTTATCGATGAAGCTTATACGCTTACCAGCGGAAGTGGACAAAATGATTTCGGGCAGGAAGCGGTGAACACGTTACTCAAAGAAATGGAGGATCATCGTAACGAATTGATTGTCATTGTAGCTGGCTATCCGACGGAAATGGAATCATTCTTGGATGCTAATCCTGGATTACGTTCTCGTTTTCGTCAAATCATTTTTTTGAAGATTATATGCCGGAAGAACTCTTGCGTATTTTTTTGAGCATTTGCGATACATATTGCTTAAACTTGATGGATGACGGAAAAGCTTATGTTTTGGATTATTTTCGCCATCGTTGTAAAAATGTGGGAGATGATTTCGCCAATGCCAGAGATGTTCGGAATTTTTTTGAATTTGCATTGACCAATCAGGCGAATCGTTTGGCTGATCTGCCTAAACCGCTCTCTGATGAGCAACTTTTGACTTTAACACTAGAGGACGTGACGGATATAACGTTAACTTGATAAGTTTTATAATATGTTCATATTTAGAATAAGGGATTATTCATATTCTTCCTGTATAATAAAGCATGGAAATAATCTTTCGATTGAATTAGTTGAAACCGAAAGGGAGCAACAGGATTTAATTCGAATACGGACAATGACGTCCCGTACAGTGCGATTGCTGTATGAGACGTTTTTTTCGTCTCCATGCATTAGTCGTCTCGAAGATAGCGACAATGATGTTCTATCAAATTCCTAAAAAATTTTGATTTTATGAATTGGAGGACGAAAATTATGGATTCCGGAAGTATTGCTTTTGTCATTATTTGTGCAGCATTTGTATTATTTATGACACCAGGATTGTCTTATTTTTACGGTGGATTGGTAAGACGTAAAAATGTAGTAAATACTATGTTTGCATCGGTTGTCACCATTGGTATTGGTATTGTAATGTGGGTACTGTTTGGCTATTCTTTATCATTTGGTATTAATGATTCTGCTATAGGTGGGTTTATTGGGAACTTTGACTGGATCAGTTTGACCGGTGTTTCTACAGAAGAAGGTTATGTTGATTCTCATGTAATACCAAATATGGTTTTTTGCCTGTTTCAAATGATGTTCGCTGTTATTACACCTGCTCTGATTACCGGTTCGGTGGCAGGTAGAATGAAGTTTAAGTCACTGTTTATTTTCTTGGTTTTGTGGAGCATCGTGGTATATTACCCTATGGCACATATGGTTTGGGCAGACGGCGGATTTTTGGCAGAAATTGGATCAATCGACTTTGCAGGTGGTAATGTCGTACATATTAGCTCGGGTGTTACTGCACTAATGCTTTGTATTTTGCTTAGCAAGCGTTATGATTACTCGAGAGCAAATTATCGTATTCATAACATTCCTATGGTAGCAATGGGTGCATTTATTCTTTTGTTTGGTTGGTTTGGATTCAATGCCGGTTCAGCACTGGAAGCGAACGGGTTGGCGGCACACGCTTTTGTGACAACAGCTGTATCAGCAGCATCTGCTATGCTTTCCTGGATGCTCTGTGATGTGATTTCAAATAAAAAAGCAACGTTCGTGGGTGCAAGTACCGGTTTGGTTACAGGTTTGGTCGGTATTACACCGGGTGCCGGTTTTGTACCGATTTGGGCAGCAATTATAATTGGATTGACCACTTCACCAATCTGTTATTTCATGATTTCTTGGGTAAAGAAAAAATTCGGCTATGATGATGTACTGGACACTTTCGGTTGTCATGGGATGGGGCGGTATTTGTACAGGATTGTTTTGTCAGTCGTCTATTAATGATATTGGACAAGGGGACGGGTTGTTCTTTGGTGAAACACATTTGTTCCTTGCACAGCTTACAAGTATCGGCATTACCATTGTAGTTGCAGTTGTAGGCACATTGATTTGTTATGCGATTACCAGATTATTCGGAAGAATTCGAGTGGATGAAAAAGACGAGCGTTCTGGTTTGGATATCTCCCAACATGGTGAGTCTGCATATCCGTCCTTTAATGGTTTAGATTAAGCAGTAGGTTAGACAAATGGTTATCAAAGTAGAGGCAATTATTCGAGAAGAAAAATTAAATGATGTGCTGGATGCACTAGTTGAGTTAGATGTACATGGTGTTACCTGTTATCAGGTGATGGGCTGTGGTACGCAGCGTGGTTTGAAAGAATACGCTTATGTGCGTGGTCACCAGCAAGTGGAAATTCAGATGCTACCAAAAATTAAAATAGAAGTTTTAGTTTCATCGGAGCAATGGGAACAAAAGACCATTGAAGTTATCCAAAAAGCAGCCTATACAGGCAGCATTGGTGATGGTAAAATTTTTAGTTATGATGTGCGAGAGGCAATGCGGATTCGTACGAAGGAAACAGGTTATGATGCTATTCAACCAGAGTAAAATTTAAAAGTGAAAAAATCCCCAGATTTACAAAAAAGCTCTCTTATCAGGGAGCTTTTTTGATGACCAGACGCATTTTAAAAAAATTTGCATATCCTAAAACGAGGAGTGATGGAATGCAATCTCAAATAAAAAAATTTTTACTGTCACTTTGTTTTGATATGCTAGGCAGCACACTTTATTCGATTGGCATTGCTACGTTTGCACAGAAAGCAGATTTCGCACCAGGTGGTGTTTTAGGATTTGCATTGATCTTGTATCATTTGTGGGGATTTCCTGTGGGTGTGACGAGTTTACTACTAAATTTACCTTTGGCGGCACTTAGTATTCGTGCTTTAGGAAGAAATTCCCTGTATAAGACCATACAATCCATGGTTTGTTACACAATACTTTTAGATGGTATATTTCCATATATACCTTATTACGATGGGTCATCCATGCTAGCAGCACTTTTTTCCGGTATTTTTTTGGGTATGGGTATGGCAATATTCTATATGCATGGTTCATCATCTGGCGGAACGGACTTTTTGACATTGTTGATTCAGTCAAAGAGACCGAAGTTTTCCATTGGCTTTGTTATAATGACGATTGACGTTATGATTATTCTGCTCGGATGGTGGGTATTTGGCAATTTTGAGTCAGTATTGTATGGAATTATCTCTACAGCAGCTTGTTCTATTGTTATGGATTGGATACTTTATCAGATTGGTACAACGAAATCATTGTTGATCATCACGAAATGTGGTGAAACTGTAGTAGCAAAAATTGCATATCATTGTAAGCGAAGTAGCATAGCAATTCAAGGGTTTAGCACTTATTCAGGGAATGAAAAAACGGTGCTTATCTGTACGTGTTCTAATGTACAGGCGTATCGTATTCAAAAAATCGTAAAAAGTATTGATGCAAATGCTTTTATAATTTTAACAAACTCCGGCGGTGTTTTTGGCGAAGGATTTCGAGAGTAGTTATTCTATACTTGTAAAAAATTCCGGCAAAAATGCTTCATTTGCTGAGGAACGCTCTTGTGAAAAACCGTTAAAATTAAGAGATACTGCATATTTGCGGATACTTTCGTATTCTAGTGTGGTAATACGACGACGGAGGTACTTATCCTGTTTCGCAGTTTCCGTTGGTGTGTATTGTCCCATAAGACTCAAAAGAAACTGTTCTTGTGGCAACGATTGAGATAGCCAATCTAAAATTGCCATAGATTCCTTCCGATGTCCGGGCAGTACAAGATGTCGTACGACCAATCCTCTTTGCAATAAGTCACCATTCCACTGTAGTGAACCCACTTGACGAAACATTTCATTGATCGCAGCAGATGCCACTGGAAAATAATCGGCACAGTTGGCATAAGTCATTCCTATTTTCGAATCAGAAAACTTCAAATCTGGCAAATAAATATCTATCAGTCCGTCTAACATTTGCAGAATCTCTGGTGAGTCATAGCCACTGCTGTTCCAGACTACCGGAATATGCAATTTTGATTTAATGAGAGACAGAGCTTCAGCAATCCATGGAGAGAAATGGCTGCCCGTTACAAGGTTGATATTGCTAGCATTTTGTTGCTGTAAGTTCAAAAACGTATTTACAAGCTGTTTTATTGTCAGATGCTTTCCCACAGCTTTTTGGTTGATTTCATGATTTTGACAGAACATACGTCCCAAGGCACATCCAGAAAAGAATACTGTTCCCGAACCGTTTTTACCGGAGATACACGGTTCTTCCCAAAAGTGCAGTGCTGTACGAGTAACGTAAACCTTGTCGCCACAGTGACATTGTCCGAGACTTTTCGTACGGTCTGCACCACACCTGCGGGGACACAGGTGGCGATTCGTCATGTTGAAGTATGTCATGACAACCGCTCCCGAAAATCGGCGTATCCAAATCGTTTGACAAGTTCCAATCTACCATTTCCATGATAAAGTAAAATGTCTGGTAAGGGAATTCCATTAAATGTATTATTTTTCACCATAGAATAAATTGCCATATCGCAGAATATCAGTTTATCGCCGATTTTCAAGGGATTGTCAAAACTGTAATCACCAATGACGTCACCAGCCAAACAAGTGTTTCCGGCGAAACGATAAGTATACTTTTTTTCATTTGGTTGACCACTGTAGAGGACATGAGGACGATAAGGCATCTCAAGAACGTCTGGCATATGACATGATGCCGATGCATCCAGAATTGCAATATACATACCGTTGTGAACAATGTCCAGTACAGTTGCTACGAGATAGCCTACGTTTAAAGCTACCGCTTCACCCGGTTCCAAATAAACCTGCACACCATAGTGAGATTGTATTCGATCAATGCACTGAAGCAGCAGATCCACATCATAATCTGATCGGGTGATGTGATGCCCCCCACCGAAATTTATCCATTTACAGCGTTTGAGCCAAAAGTCAAATCGGGGAATAATATAATCTAGTGTACGTTTCAATACGTCGGCGTTTTGTTCACACATCGTATGGAAATGAATACCATCGAGTCCGTCAAATCCATCAATTTCCATTTGTTCCAGCGGAACGCCCATACGAGACCCTGTAATACATGGATTATATAAATCTGTCTCTACCTCCGCATAGCCTGGGTTAATACGAATGCCACAAGAAACTTTATGTGTCGCAGCCTGTACTTGTTTTCGATAGATTCGCCACTGTCCAAAAGAATTGAAAACAATATGGTCTGCAATTTTCAGAAGCTGCGTAAAATCTTCTTGCGTGTAAGCCGGAGAGAAAACGTGTACCTCTTTTCCAAATGTTTCTCGTCCCAATTTTGCCTCATACAGACCGCTCGCTGTAACGCCTGCCAAATCATCTCGAATCAGTGGATATGTTGCAAACATGGAAAATGCTTTTTGAGCTAAGAGAATTTTGCAGTCAGTTTTTTTCTGAATTTGGCGCAGCAATGTAGTGTTCTTTTTCAAAAGTCTGGCATCTGTAATATAACAAGGTGTGCGGATACTATCCAGGGGAATATCAAAGAGCGATTCGAAATGCATGGATAATCCTCCCAATTATTCTGTTTCCGTGTCAGAATTGTCTTGTATATTCTCGTTTACATCGTTGTCTTCAGCAATACGAGCCGTTAGACCGTTAATTTCTACTGCCGGATCATCTAGGTCGATGAGCAAATAGCGTCTGCCATTTTCAAATTTAGTACGTACTTTATCAGTTGCATCTTTTCCTATTGAAACAGTGATGCCATCTAATGAAATAGTGGTTTTGTTTTCAATCAAGTTATTGACTGTTATCGGCTTATCCTGTGTCGCTTCTCGATATGCCATCTGCATTTCTTCAGCGGTTTCCTGACTAACGCCAGAATCTAAAAGAATGTCACGCACATGAATATCATCCACTACTGGTAAATCTGGATTGTTGGCATATTCTACCGCAATATCTCGCAATTTTTCATTGATGCCGGTGATAACGGAATAGTTTAGTTCATCTGCTACAATTTCTTGCATCATCGTTTGGAATGTTTCTTTTTGTTCATTGGCAGTTTGCGTAAAATGGCATCCAAGCACATTTTCTACAATGCTGATATTCACTTCTTTCGGTTTATGTGCAGAATAAAGAACATGATTGATATCCGGACCTCTTCCAGTAAATGTAGGGTACAAAAATCCATCCGATGGAATTTCAGTGACAATCCGATCATAAACCGCTTTCTTTTCGATGGCGTTGTCATCCTCATTATAGATAAGACCATCAACTCGAACTTCTACTGGACAAATTGCCACGATGAGAAAAGAATAGTCATAGCTCTGATAAGGGTCAACTTCGTCATTCTTCAATTTCTGAAAAACGGTGTAAGTACAATGCCCAATAAAAATTGCATAAGTAGACAAGTAATCCATATGATTTACGATATGTTCCATCAACATAGAAACAGCAGCTTCATTTTCCAATTTGGAATCCAATGCCTCATAGAGAATATTTTGACTAGCCCCCTCTTCGTATGCTTCCTGTGGAAATTCGTATTCTAAAAGACCTTTGCCCAATGTCCCGGCAAGTACATGTTTCAGTGTATTCATCAGGCATTCATTTTCTTCTGTTGGAATATCGTGATAGGCACGGCTGTCTAGGCAGCGAATTTCTTTTTCAGCATCGACAAAGGCGGTTGCTATATGGTTAAGCACCAACAGGTCACTAGAGTCAGAAAAATTCTTACGAATTTCGGATAATTCTTTTTTATTCATATGGTTTTCCTTTCTTCCATGTTTTCGCTAATTCTATATATGGCACAATTTCAAAGCCACATTTTTGGTATAATTGTATTGCCGTTTTATTCTTTGGTTCTGCTTCTAATCGAAATCGCACAGTATGATTTCGATAGTGAGTTTCTAAATAGGTGAAAAACTACGTTCCGATGCCTTTGTGCCGATAATCTTTTTTGATGTACAAATCTTCAATCCAAATACAAACGCCGCCGTATTCCGTAGAATAGCTCTTTGCTAAAATGGCATAACCAGCAATAACGTCAAACAAGGCATCGACAAAAACGAGTCCTTCTACAAATGGGCAAGCACCGACACAATCCGCCAAGTCTTGACGAAGTATTTCTTCAGATACCGGATAGAACACAGCTTGGAAGGCATAAAATGTCTGCATTTGACAAAATACATCTTCGCAATCCTCTTTTTGTATTGACCGAATGATAATTTCTATTTGTATCACCTCATACTTCAATGTATGTCATTCAATTCGGATTGATCAGGTCTTGCAGCGAAAATGGCATTTTCCATGGAAAACTTGAGAGCATCCACTGGATTCATTGCTTCATCCGAAAATTGTAGTGCATATTGCAATACCATAAAGTAAACCATAGGCCATTCGTTACAGGAATGACAGCCTTTCTCGATAAATTCTTTTTCATGATTCCACATCAAGTGGTAATGATGTATATATTGTTCCGGATTTGAAATATCAAAAATACTATAATTTTCCTTTCCGATATTGTCCATAACATGGTTGTCAATCTCGGCAATATTGGGACAAGAAAGTTCTGGATGGCGTTTTTGGAATACACGACTTGTAAGATACCAAAGTGAGCCTTTCCCTTCAAGTAAGTAGGAGTTTAACGCTTCATCGTAGAGGTACGTTTTTTTATTTTCCTCTTGTACTTTCAAAAACAATGATTCTTCCTGTTCTTTTTGTTTTTCCCAGAGAGTCGCCTGACAAGCGTATCCTGCCAAACCGCTGGCAAATAGCAATAATGTCATGCAGTTAACACGATGCTCCTTGTCTTCTGCTGCATGAACTAACCGAGAAAAGATATCTTTTGAGCAAAATTTTGCGCCAGCAAAAGGATCTTTTTTTTGAAAGCCAGTTGCTTTCGAGGCTTCAGATGAGGATGTTGTTTCTATCGCTTCGACTGCTTGTTGTGTTGGCGATAGAAGAGTTTCTAGTTTTTTTCGACGGCGTTCCTCTTCAGCAAGTTCTGCTTCTCTTTGCAGCTTTATTTCTTCGGGATCTTCCTGTATAATTGGTTGATAATATCCCTCATTTTGATTTTTTCGAAACCATTTCTTCATATTTATTCCTCACTTGTGAATTGCTGTATAACCCTTGCGGTGGCGGCTACTGGTAGCCCTACAACGTTGTAAAAATCGCCGTGAATTTCTCGTACCAGTAGTGCACCATAGCCTTGGATACCATACCCTCCAGCTTTATCTAAAGGCTCACCGGTATTGACATACGTGTCAATTTGATATTGTGACAGTGGGTAAAAAGTCACATCTGTTTTGGTTGAAAAAACCTGATATGTCCCATTTTGCACCAGAGCCAATCCAGTGATTACTTGATGTGTCTTTCCAGAGAGCAGTTGTAACATTTCCATTGCACGAGTCGACGTGACAGGCTTTCCGAGAATTTGTCCTTGGAATAGAACAATAGTATCAGCTCCCAGTACCACTGAATGGGGATAATTTTTAGAGACTGCCAGTGCTTTTCGGATTGCTAATTGTTGAGGAACATCTTCTGGTGCGGTGTCATAGGGAAGCGATTCGTCTATATTTGCTGGAATGACCGTGAAATCCGAGGTGATTAAGCGTAGCAACTCTTTTCGTCTGGGAGATCCGGATGCCAAAATCAAATTCATTTTAAAACGTCCTTTGGGTCGTAATGCGGTTTTTTATAAATATGTTCGCTTTCGGTGACATCGATACGGAAAACATCTTGCCATTGTTGTGGCGTATAGTCTTCGACAGCAACAGAAATATGTTCCGGTGTACAACCAATAGCTTCTACCAATGCAGCAGCAACTTTTTCCGCAGCTTCTGTCTTTTGTTCGTCAGTTCTACCTTTTAACATTTTAATCGTAATATGGGGCATGATAAAATCCTCCTAAGATTTGTAATGAAATTTCGTTTGCAGCATATATGAAAATACTGCTTTTTTATCATACCATAATTTGAGGAAAAATGCAAGTCGTTGAGATAATTTTTTACATAAGGTTTTCTTTGCATTTTCAAGATAATATACCATTTAATCGAATCAATGATTCGATTAAATACAATATGAATTTATTATAGCCTAAATCACACTATATAAATAAGAAAGAAATTAACTTTATCGAAAGTCATGTAAAGGAGATAGCGTGAAATAGAATCAAAGACAGCACCGCACAATTTTTGTGCGATGCTACTTAAAAGTAATAGTAGTGGGACAATAAAAAGATCAATCAATCAAATTTTCCCAACCGATTTCATGTCCGGCAGAAAGGTTTGCAAAGTATCTTTGAATTGTATATGCATCTTGAATTGTGATTTCACCGTCACTATTGACATCTGCAATTGTTCTTTGCACAACTGTCAACCCATCGTCGTTTCCTGCTGCGATTTCGGCACAAGCCTTGAGACAGTAAAACGCATCTTGAACTGTGATGACTTCGTCATCGTCCAAGTCACCATAAAAATCTGTCAATGTATATGTTTGAACATCTTCATATTCCGGATACACACCAAGTGTAAGGATATAATCATGGTCGATATATGCACCATAAACTGCCGGAATATTCTCTACGGAATCTTTCATGACCAAAAATAAATCCGACCATTCAGACACTCCATAACTCAATTCTTCGTCGTTCTTATAAAATTGAACGTTGTTATTTGAATCGATAGAAACCGAAAATTCATCTGACAAGAAGTCAAAATCCGCTTCTGTAATATCGTCGTCTGTACACAAAACAATTTATCCGGATCCCCCTATAAGCTGGAAGCGGTTGTGGTGTATTTCTGCTGTACTGTAGCATCTATAGCTAGACCAGAAGTTAAAACTTCCTTTGCGACAGATGCAGCAGTATCCAAATCTCATACAGAGGTATATAAGCTTGTTGTCAAGCTCCCACTGTAGCTGTCATTTTGAATATCTTCAATCCAGATGACACCATCTTCTGATACATAAGTATAAATATCAGAATATGCATCTAAAATGGATTCTTTTGCAGCATCGTCAGTGGGTGTAACGGTAACAACGTACGACGCTTCATATTCTCGATAATAGGATTCTCGTAGGGGATACGATGAAGTATTCCCTATGAACGAAAATGAACCATCCTCATAGGTCGTAAAAGATGCGTTCTCACTTGCGGAATTGACAAAAATACTGCTGGAATTTTCTTTCGCAAAAGTTTGTATGCCAGATGCGAAAGCACATACACCTGTAATAATCAACGCCGTACAAATGCATATTATTTTTCTTGTTTTCATAAAATCAGATCCTTTCTTAATCTTATTTTATAAATCGTCATACCAGATAACTATTGTTCAAGTAAAAATAAAGCAGATTCGCTGTTATTCTAACTCTATGTTTAAAAGAACTACGTCTGTGATTGAAATTGAACCGTCGCAATTAACAATCACCACGAATTATACTTGATGCAATATACATACGTGTGAATCGAGCTTAAACAATAGCCAATAACAACCATATATACAATTTAAACATTATCTTATTTAATTTTATTATACTATACATGAAATAAAAAGTCAAGTGCTTTTTAAAATAATTTATGTTTTGCACAATAAGAAGCTCTTTATTTATGTAATTTGAACAAATATCGGGACAAAGAATCGGGTACAGCATTTCGATATGCTGCACCCGATTTTATGCTTTTTCTTCTGTCTTTCACCTTGAAAAGTGAAAACTGATGGAATTAGCGATTATTGCCTTTTCCACAGTTTTTCCCGCAACCTTTTTCATAAGACGGGTTACAGCAGTAGAAATTTTTTGCATCTAAGTCATCCTGTACCATACGCAGTGCCTCACCAAAGCATTGGAAATGGACAATTTCACGTTGTCGTAAGAATTTGATTGGTTCACGTACATCCGGATTTTCACACATTCGTAGAATATTGTCGTAGGTGCTGCGAGCTTTTTGTTCCGCAGCCAAGTCCTCTGTCAAATCAGTAATCGGGTCTCCCTTTGATTGGAAATATGCCGCCGTAAACGGAACACCAGCTGCACTCTGTGGATAGATTCCTAATGTGTGATCTACAAAGTAAGTGTTAAACCCTGCTTCTTTAATTTGCTCCGGCGACAAGCCGTCTGTAAGTTGATAAAGTATGGTAGAAATCATTTCTACATGTGCAAGTTCTTCAGTAGAGATATCCGTCAAGATACCCTTTACCGAATTCGGCTTCATCACATATCACTGGTTCATATAGCGCAATGATGCAGACAATTCGCCATCTGGACCGCCAAGCTGCGAGATAATATATTTTGCTGTTTTTGCGTTAGGCGTTTTGATGCAAATCGGGAACTCTAATTTTTTCTCATATATCCACATACTTTAGTTCGCCTCCTTTTCTCATGGCCAAGGGGTTTGATTCCAATTCCAAGGCGAACCGCCAGCCTGATTTGGTCGTAATGGACCAAATCTTTGGGTATACGTCTGTACCGCTTGCTGTCGTAGATTTTGATACCGATTCCAAAGCTGCAAAGCATTTTGTGATTCTGGATGGGTATCCAGGTAAAGCTGCAAATCATACAACGCAAAATCGTATTTCTGAATCATGTGCAAACTTTGCTTCTCATCCACGACAACCACCTCCTTGGAAAGGTTTGTCTAGTGGGGAAAAGATGGTACCAATGGGGAATCCGGTGTCTACCGAATAGGGTGTTTCCCACTGCTCATAGGGGACATATGCCATACCGATGGGCGTCTGCTCCGGCAGAGACGAAATTGTTTCGTCATATACATTTTGTGTCATGTTGCACTCTGTAGCTGCCGGTACGTCCCGCAACAGGTTGCGCTGCATCATACCATATGGCTGCATACGGCCGAAAGTATTTTGTGCCATTTCATCACTCCTTTGTATATTCGGCAGCACTGCAATACGAGCATACATTATTGTGTAGCGAATAGCATAAGAACCACTGTTACAAATTACAAACCTTGTTGTGCTGCCTTTGGTTTATTCTATGCATTGGTTTGTTATTTGGTGATGATTCAAATTTTTTACTTTTATTGACAAGCTTGAAAAAGTGTGCTATAATCATAGCATGAAAAACCAAAGGAGACAAAATTTATGCTTGTGCAAATAAGCAATCTTCATAAATATTATCACGGCACGGCGGTTTTACAGTCAGTCAATCTAACTATAGAGGACGGCGACCATATTGGTCTTATCGGTGAAAATGGCAGCGGCAAATCTACGTTGCTCCGTCTTCTTGTTGGAAAGGAACTGCCTGACCATATACAAGAAGGCGATGGTGAAATCATAATTTCACCCAAAACGTCGATTGGCTATCTGGAACAAATGAGTGGACTTGATAGCCAAAGTACTGTTTGGGATGAAATGAAAAACGTGTTTCAACCATTGCTTACAGCACAAGAACAAATGCACGCATTGGAGAAACAGATGCAGGAAGGCGACTTATCCGGCATTGAAATGTATCATCAACTGCAAACTTGGTTTGAGAGCAATGATGGCTATCAAATCGATGTGAAAATTCGCATGATACTCAGTGGTATGGGATTTTTTCCGGAA
Organism: Ruminococcus sp.; assembly: GCA_021201755.1. Taxonomy (GTDB): domain Bacteria; phylum Bacillota; class Clostridia; order Oscillospirales; family Ruminococcaceae; genus Ruminococcus_C. Next base: position 22,909 of record JAJQEI010000050.1, read on the forward strand.
GAATATGGAAGATTAATTTCGAGCTTTAGTGGTGGGGAAAAGACACGACTTGCACTGGCGAAACTTCTCCTAGAAGCACCGAATCTATTGATCCTAGATGAACCTACGAATCATCTGGACTTTAAAACGGTTATGTGGTTGGAGGATTATCTGAAAGACTATAAAGGTACATTGTTGCTTGTTTCTCATGATCGGTTCTTTTTAGATAAACTGTCTACCAGTATCTGTGAGTTGGAACGAGGCAAACTGACGCGCTATAAGGGCAACTATACAACGTCTATAAAGTTGAAAACAGCAGCTATTGAGCGACAATGGAAAGAGTATGAGCAACAGCAGAAAGAAATTGCAAAGCTTGAGGACTACGTGGCACGTAATATCACTCGTGCTTCTACTGCAAAAAGTGCACAGAGCCGTGTGAAACAGTTGGAAAAAATGGAACACATCGAAAAGCCAGCAGCTCGCCAGAAACAAGCTCGTATTTGTTTCACCTATGAAGTTGAACCACCAGTGGAGGTATTAAAAGTACAGGACGTAGATATATCTGTGGGTAGTGGAGAACAACGAAAATTGCTTGTGTCATCCGTGTCGTTCGAGATACGCCGTGGCGAAAAGTGGGGGATTATCGGTGACAATGGTGTCGGAAAATCGACATTGTTGAAAATTGTGCAGGGAATGTTGCCACACTCTGGAAAAATTCGTTGGACAAGCAATGTGAAGCTTTCTTATTTTGACCAAGAAAGTGCAAATTTGCATTCGGAAAAAAGTGTGATGCAGGAGATTCATGATCGAGTTCCCAGTTGGACGAATTTGGAAGTGCGTAATCTGCTTGGGCAAGTTCGTTTAACGGGAGAAAATGTATTTAAGCCGGTAGGAGTCTTAAGTGGCGGAGAACGGGCAAAAGTTTGTTTCGCAGTCATGATGTTAGAACATGGTAATGTTTTAATACTGGATGAGCCGACGAACCATTTGGACATTGCAATGAAAGAGATTATCGAAGCAGCACTGGTGGATTTTACTGGAACGTTGCTGTTTGTTTCTCACGATCGTTATTTACTCGATAAAGTGGCGGATCATATATTAGAGCTGACACCTAGTGGCGGTATGGCAAAAATCGGTGGCTTTTCTGACTGGCTGGCAGCGAAGCAAAAAACAAAAGAAATGGAACAAAGCGTAATAATTGAAAAAGAGAGTAGTTCAAAAGAAAATGTGTATCACTCCAAAAAGCAACGATCAATGCAAGCAAAACTTCGTGCGCAAATGCGGCAGCTTGAGCAAAATCTCGACGAGATGCAGGCTGAGTTTGACGACTTGGCAATCGATCTCAAGCGAGAAGAGGTCATGCAAGATTATCAATGTATGCAAAAAAAATGCGCTCGTATGGAGCAGCTGCGACTTAATATGGATGACTGTATGGAACAAATGATTGCAGTGGAAGAACAACTCGGTAATTAAACTAAAATATCGTCGATTTCATGAACGAAATTTGTGCAAAATGCATCTTGCAATCACGAGAAAAATCGAGTATAATATTAGAGTATAATGGTGAATTGTAGGATTTCGCTGCTTTTTGCACACCATTATCTAGTTCTGCGTCAGACATGAAATCTGTGTTTGGCGAATGATGAAGAAAGAGGAATGATTTATGTTAAAAAACAAGAAGATTTTGGCGTTTTTGCTGGCATCTGCTATGATGTGTACTGCTTTCACTGCTTGTGGTGATGATTCTGATGAGGATTCTTCCTCCGAGGCAGTGTCTAGCGAAGCAGCGGAAGAATCCGCAGAGGAATCCAGTGAGGAAACAGACGGAGAGGAAAGTTCTCTTGCACAGGTGGAAACACAGGAATTTGAAGAAGCAGTTGTTGCCGAGTCCGGAAATGCTTATTTGAGCATGGTAGATAGTCAGTGGTGGTTGCAGTATTGGGGCAGCGATATGGATTATCTGACCTATAATGCAGGTATCGTAGAAATTACCGGAGATGGTTCTTATACGGTTAGTGTCACGATTGATACAGATGCTTGTCGTTATGATACTACCGGCGATGCAAGTGGCGAGTTAGTTGCAAATGGTTCTGAATTCATGGCAGTACAGATTATGGATGGTGCCGACCTGTTCCCAGATGCAATAATTACGATTGATAGTGTAGTAGTAACTGGAACAGATGGTACAGCAAATGAAATGGAATTGACTGCTTCAAGCTATACCAACACAGAAGAAGCAGATGTGGACGACGTTACGCACAACAATATTCGTGCAAACGTTTATAATGCATATGTTTCGGATTTGCCAGATGATGCAAGAAGTACAGAAGGTTTGTTGTCTGATCTAGATGATGCTTCCGCTTATTCATCAACAATTATCGACAATTCTGCAATTGGCGATTGGATGACCATTGAAGTAAACTTCACTGTTAGCGGTACTGGTCTTTAATTTGTAAACAGGTACATTTGGATATTTGAAAGGGTACGATAAATCGTACCCTTTTTTTGCCATTTAGTTCGCTTGACAGATGAAGAATTTTCGTGTATAATAAGGGTATGAAATAGAAAAGAGGGGAAAATAATGAATCAATTTTCTAGAACGCAACGGCTTTTTGGAAAAGCCGCTATGAATCGCTTGGCGTCTGCTCGGGTTGCCGTCTTTGGCATCGGTGGTGTTGGTGGCTATACAGTAGAAGCACTTGTACGCAGTGGTATCGGCAAAATTGATCTGATTGATGACGACAAAGTTTGTCTGACGAATTTAAACCGACAGATTATTGCCACGCACAGTACGATTGGCATGGATAAGGTCGATGCTGCAACTGCACGGATACTTGATATCAATCCCAATTGTCAGGTTGTACCACACAAGACGTTTTTTACAGCTGAGACGACGCATATGTTTGATTTTACCCAATATGACTACATAGTAGATGCGATTGATACAGTTACTGGAAAAATTGAACTCGTAGTGCAAGCAGAAAAGTGTGGTACACCGATTATCAGCAGTATGGGTGCAGGGAATAAGCTTGATCCAACAGCGTTTCAAGTGGCAGATATTTATGCGACTACTGTTTGTCCATTGGCACGTGTTATGCGTTATGCTTTGCGAAAGCGAAACATCGAGAAATTAAAGGTCGTCTATTCCACAGAGTCGGCTATGACGCTGTTGGAGGATGCACAAATCGATTGTCAGGAGTATGATTCTTGTCCACCTGGACGCCATCAAATTCCGGGGAGTAATGCATTTGTTCCGTCCGTTGCAGGATTGATTCTTGCTGGTGAAGTAGTGAAAGATATAACAAATGAATTTATGTCAGGAGGCTAAAAATCATGCAATATACAACAGTTGTTTCAGCAATCTTTTTAGAACGTCCGAATCGGTTTATTGCAATTGTGAAAATTGATGGAAACTTAGAGCAAGTTCATGTAAAGAATACTGGTCGCTGTCAGGAACTGTTGATTCCCGGTTGCTGTGTTTATCTGGCGTTGGCAGCACATTCTAACCAAAAAACACGGTATGATTTGATCGCTGTGAAAAAAGGACACCCACATCAGCCACCGTTACTCATTAACATGGATACCCAATGTCCAAACGTGGCAATGCGTGCTTGGCTGCAAAAAGGAAATCTTTTTCCAATTGGAGCAGAAATTCGACCGGAGGTTCGATATCGAAACTCACTCACGTTTTGATTTTCAAATAACGAATGAGAGTCAAAGAGCGTTTTTGGAGGTAAAGGGTGTGACATTAGAAAAAGATGATATTGCTTATTTTCTGGATGCACCCACTCAGCGGGGGATAAAGCATATCCGAGAGCTGATTGCCTGTCAGGAGGATGGATATCAAGCATATTTATTTTTTGTGATACAAATGAAAGGAGTGGTGCAGTTTCGCCCGAATAATAAAGCACACCCTGCTTTTGGCGAAGCATTGCGCCAAGCGAAACAAGCTGGTGTTCATCTGTTGGCATACGATTGCGTCGTGACACCGGATACTGTGACACTAGATACTCCAGTTCCACTTATAATCGAAGAATAGAAGGGTAGTGTGTGTATGAAATGGCATAATTTTTGGGGACATCTCAAGACGATTACAAAGCATCGCCACATGGTGATACGCCACTGTTGTAAAGCAGGGATATTTTGGCAGGGACTACGGCACGATTTGTCGAAATACAGTCCCACGGAGTTTTTTCAAGGTGTCAAATATTATCAGGGGAACCGCAGTCCGAATGAGGCAGAGCGAGAGAACACAGGTTGCTCTTTGGCTTGGATGCACCATAAAGGACGAAACCGTCATCACTTCGAGTATTGGACGGACTATAATGCTGTGACGAAATGTGTTGACCCAGTACAAATGCCTATGCGGTATTTGGCAGAAATGTTTTGTGATCGTGTAGCTGCCAGTAAAATTTATAAAAAAGATCAGTATAATCAGACGTGCCCACTGACTTACTTTCAAAATTCCGGTGCCAGAAAGCGTGGCGCATTGCATCCAAAAACAGAGGCAGAACTGATGGAACTTTTGGAAATTTTGGCAGAACAAGGAGAAAAAGCAGCGTTCCAAGAGGTACGTCATCGTGTGAAAGTTGCACGAAGAAAAATTAAAGTGGAAAAAGGAATAATGTGTGATGGAAAATGAAATGAAGCAGTCAGAAGAAATTCCAATGGATAGTCCGCAAAAGAATGTTGCAGAGGTTATATCGGAAACAAATATGCCACACTTATCACGTCGTGTAGCAAAAAAGCGATTTGTTATTATTGGAATCATTGTTCTTGTAGTGATAGTTATTGTGATTTTTTTGGTGGGATTCGTCTTTGGTGGTACGAGCAAAGAAGATGCCATAGAAAATTATTATCAAGCATTACAATCATGCGATGCAAGGCAAATGATGAAGGCTGTGCCAGACGAATATCTAAACGACTTGATGAAAAAATTGGATTATGACGAAGGTGATCTTGAGCAAGTAGTACAGGCATATATGAGAGATCAATATGGCGATGGCTTTGATGATATTACATACACCATTAATGGAGGAATTGAATTATCCAAAGAAGATCTGGAGGAGTACTTCGATTCTACAAGTTTGGAAATTTCTGAGGGCATTTCCTATAATGTCACCGTTGCCTATGATAACAGTGATAATAAAGAGGCAGAGACAAATCTAGTGTATCAATATCAAGGAGATTGGTATAACATGAAAGCAATGGTTTTCGTTAGTCTTGCAGTGCTGTCTTAAATATATCAGTATATGAGCAATCACCCCGAGATGTGGTACAATTTCGAGGTGATTTTTTGTTTTATTTGTCTTTTTTCTTTCGGAATCGTTTATGAAAGGATTTGTGCTGATTGAGATGGCTTTTCTGATAATTTTCGAGTATCTCATGTAGAGGAATATCGCTTCGTAAGGAGAAGAAAAAGTGTAACCGACTTTTTCGATGACGATTTGTAATGCTTGTATGAATTTCCTCTCGTAGTTCCTCGATGCATACTATAATTTCCGATTCTTTTGCGAATTGCTTGATTTTGACCATGAGCTGGGTGGAATAGATGACGTCCAAAACAAATACTCCATAGAAAAAACCAATGAAAAAAGAAAATGTTAGGTTGTCCGACAGCCATTGCAGTGCGTTTAAAATATGTAGGCGAATGAGGAAGTAATAAAATGCGCTGAGAATCATCCAGAAAAATGAAAATAGGGGACAAATAATGCCTTTTATATTACCACATTGATCGGAATAGTCCCAGAGTTGAATTTTCATACCGTGAATAAAAATCATATCCAGGTGGTTTCGATAGAAAGATAATCTTCTAGTCCAGCGAGGAGATAAAGTGTCACAAGACTAAAGCCATACAATGGTAAATATGGACCTACGAGAAATCCGGGGTTCATCCAATGATGTGCTGAAAAGAGACGACGAAACAGTACCTCAATGCCCCAACCGATGAGACTTCCAATAAAGAACAGAAAAGCGAGTGTTAAAAGCAAAAAATCCCTCCTTTGTATTACGTTTTTCTTGCTTGATACAGTTTTCTGGTATGTATTTTCTGTGATCAATACGCTCATGCTTCATACTCGTATTATATCATATTTGAGGAAACAAGACAATGGTCTTTTTTTGAAATTTTATTGTCGAATTAATAATTTCGATAAAGCAGAAATGCATTATGCACCGATTTTTGAAAATTTATTTTTTTATATACAATTGATACTGAATTTTATACATTACTGTTTTTATTTTAAAGTTAGAATTATGAAAAGTTAATTTATCAATGAAATTTAAAAATCGATTGACATAAAAAAAAAAATGTGGTATACTATATAAGTTATTTGATTAGATGACATTGAATATTGGGGTGTAGCCAAGCGGTAAGGCAGTGGACTCTGACTCCATCATTCCGAGGGTTCAAATCCTTCCACCCCAACCAAACGGCAAAATAGAGAAATCCATGCAAACACGAAAAAAATGTCGTGAGTGCATGGATTTTCTATTTTTTACAAATTGCCTTTTTGCACTCAAATTTATTAAAAAAAGCCAAAATTTGCCCTAAAAAACAACACGTTACAACACAAAAGTTGGACTTTTTTTAAAGGTGTGATTTTAACAATTAGTTTGACAGGGTACAAGGAAGTTTTCTGACTATGCATATCGGACGGAAATAATCTATTAGGTTCTATTTCGTAATGGACACTTTTGATTTTAGCTATCTCCCTTAGGACTTTCGCCTTTAAAAAAGTGTAAATTGCCAAGCACGCAGAAAAAAGAAGCGATAGATATTGACCTATCACTTCTTTTTATTGGATTATTACAGAAAAAATGAAATTTATTTTATTGACTCATGTCAATATCAAAGACATCATAACGTTTAATTGCCTTTTCGTTTAATTCTACAACTTGTGCAGCAACCCATTCATCTAGCAAATCGTCGAATGTATCTGCATATTTATTAGAAATAACTGTGTCGATATTATCCTCCGTCCACAAGTCATCCTCTGTCATACGGTCTTCAATGTCCAGTCGAACAATTAGATAAATACAGTTATTGTCTTCATCTTCTACGATGCCAGGTACACCGAATTCAATATCGTCACTAAAGATATAATTGTAAGCCGCTTCAGATGGCGTATATGTAATATCTTCTTCTTCGGTATCCTCGTCAGTGGTTACCTTTGCAATGATAGATTCGTTTTCATAAGGCGTCTCAGTTTCTGTGGTAGTTTCATCCTCACTTTCATCTTCTTCGGATTCAGTTGTTGTAGTGGTAGTCGTGGTAACGCTCGTGTCAGCGTCGTTTTCATCCGAAGTTGTGGTCGTTTCGGTATCACTGGAATCGTCTGCTACAGCTGTTGTTTCAGCCTCATCTTCTTCCGTTTCCTCTACCGTTGTCGTCGAGGTGGTTTCTTCTGCTGTTGTCGTAGTAGTAGTAGTTGTCATTGCGGCGATTTCGTTGCCATCTTCGTCTGTTTCAGAAGTTGCAGTTTCAGCAGCAGCTTCTTCGGAAATCGATGTGACATAAGCGTCGTATTCGCTTTCAATGGTATCCATTTCAGCGTTGATTTCGTCTGCATCACCGTCACAATCTTCCAATCGTTCCAGATACTCTGTCACCATATCCATCATATCATCTTTGCCATCATCATCCAACTCTTCACCATTGCCATCTGTTAGATCAAATGCAATATAGCGAACACGAGCATTGTTTTCAATGTAGTATTCTTGGATTTCTTCTTCTGTAACGCCCTCTGCACCATCGATGTCATAGTAATAGTAGAACAGTTCATTTGTCAAATAAGAGTTTTTAAGAACAAGCTCAATAGATTCAGAAGAAATGCCATTTGATTCATAGGTTTCGCCATAGGTTTCCCAGAAGGAATCGATGGTGTCGGAAATTTCCGTTAGGTCATCATCATCCAATGTAATACTCAACTCGTCACATTTGTTTTGGATAGCTGCATACTGTTGACAGTATTCCAACGTCTTATTTTCAATCCAATCTTCTGCACTAACATCGTCCATAGTCTGTGCCTTGACTACATCATCATCTGTGACATCCAATTCAGAATTTTCTGATGACAGGGTAAAAGTCAACTCCGAATAAGCTGCATAAGAATAATAAATGTACATCCCTGCCCGAATCTGTACACCATCAATGGTCATAGCATAAGCAGTACTGCTTCCACATCCTGCCAACAACCCTGCAACTGCACCAGCAAGTAAAAGCGCCGCTGCTTTTTTCCATTTGAACATAAATTTGATACCTCCGATAAAAATTCAGACAGTTATGAAAGCTGTCATAATCAATACAATTTTTATTATACTACATTTTTTCAAAAAAGTCTATAGTTTCACGAAAATTTTTTTATTTTCTCAAAAAAATTGAAAATACATCTGCTATTTTTTCTTGGCTGCTTGCAAATGGTAATTAATTCTGGAAAGAATTCGTTCTGGAACTAGTCGAGATACTTGTACACCCAGACGTACAAACCAGCCTGGAATAATCAAAAGCTGTCCGGTCAATGCACCTAAAACGGCATCTTTTGCCACTTTTTCCGAAGTAAGTGCCGGTATTTTGAATTGAACGCCAGCTCTTTGGTTGAAATTAGTATTTACCGGTCCAGGACACAGAATACTAATAGTGACACGACTTTTTTCGTGACGTAGTTCCTCAGCAATTGCCAATGATAAGCGTACCACATAATTTTTTGAAGCATAATAGGATGAGAACAGTGGACCTGTCAAAAAACCGGCACTAGATGCCACATTTAAAATGCGTCCAGCGTTTCGAGAGCGAAACTCCTTTAAAAACAGCTTTGTCAAGATGTGAGTTGCACGGATATTCACCTTTAGCAAATTTAATTCGTCTTCCAAATCGGTTTCCGTGAACGCACCGAACACGCCGAATCCTGCATTGTTAACTAGAAGATCAACGTGCTTTCCGATACAAAAGCGATAGAGTGTAATGGGTGCATCATCTTCTGCCAAGTCCAGTGCAATGGTTTCCACAGGGACGGGGAGTGTACTTTTTAATTTTTCTAGTGTGTTTTCATCTCTGCCAGTTAGAATCAACGACCAGCCACGCTTGCTTAATTCCCATGCAATTGCTTTTCCAATACCAGAGGTTGCACCTGTAATAACTGCACGCATTATCATTTCTCCTTTACCTTGTTTTATGATTTACCTTTCCATCAGTGAATTTCGAAGAAAGGAATGATTGTTCCTTGTACAATCCGTAATAACCGGAGAGTAAATAGCTAACGGAAATTGCTAATAAATAGTACGGTGCGCCCGCAAACCCGAACAGTTCCATTGCAATTAACAGTGATGCTAGTGGACAATTGGTTACGCCACAGAACATGGCTATCATGCTAATCGCTGCACAAAAAGACGGGGAGAGTCCCGCAACCTGTCCGAATAGACAGCCAAACGCAGCACCAATAAAAAAGGATGGAATAATTTCGCCTCCTTTGAACCTACCGGCAAGTGTAATGGCAGTAAAGAGCATCTTCATTAGAAAAGCATACCAAATCGTCTCTCCAGCAATCGATTGTGTGATACCGTTTGTCCCTAGTCCGATGTAGTCCTGATTGCGCACGAATAACAATAATATCCACAGCATTCCACTTGCGATTAGAATACGCAAATAAGGATTTTGAATATTTTTAGAAAAAAGAGTTTCTGCCTCACGAAGCAGTATACAAAAGAGGACGCTCACGCCTGCACAGAGTATGCCCAAAAGTAGTATTTTTAATGCAGGGATCACCGCCAAATCTGGTACATCGGTCACAGAATATGATGCAAGTGGCAATCCGAGTTTTGATACCAACCAAGATGCTGTTAGCGAAGATATTGTGCAGGGGACAAGTGCTGCATAATGCATTGCTCCTACACATACTACCTCCATAGCAAAGATTGGTGCAGCAACCGGAGTTCGGAAAATTGCGGAGAAGGCCGCAGACATACCACACAATATCATGACACGTTTATCACGGACTGCTAGGTGAAAAATCCGACTCCATAAGCTGCCAATGCTTCCACCCAGTTGAAGTGCAGCTCCTTCACGTCCAGCACTTCCACCACAGAGATGCGTGAGAACGGTGGAAAGGAAAATCAACGGTGCCATTTGTACTGGTAGTTCCGTTTCAGAATGAAGTGATGCAAGTACCATATTGGTACCACGATCGTTTTGATCGTGGGTAATTTAATAAAACCAAACGATAGCCACGCCACCAAGTGGTAATGTCAGGAGAATCCAAGAGTGTGACAATCACAGGTTGGTGACATAGGAAATGGCGTAGACAAAGCCTACGCCGATGATTCCTACAATGCCGCCCATGAAAATAGAGCTGACGATCCAACGAGTCAACAGTCGTAAGTGGGAGAAAATGCGAATCCCACTGTGTAAAATTCTTCCTTTCCAACGATAAAAGAGTTGCTGGTATCGTCGCATGGACTTCATCTCCTTTGGGACTACTTTTAATAATTCTCCGCACGTATCATGAAGTAGGATTGCGGATGTTGACAGACAGGACAAATATCCGGTGCTTTTTTTCCGATGACAATATGCCCACAATTAGAACATTCCCAAATCACGTCTCCATCTTTTGAAAAGACATATTCCCCTTCGATGTTGGCGAGGAGCTTCCGATAGCGTTCTTCATGTGATTTTTCGATTTCGCCCACTGCTTCAAATAGTGCGGCGATTTGGGTAAAGCCCTCAGCTTTTGCTTCTTCTGCAAATTCTTGATATATATCCGTCCATTCATAATTTTCGCCAGCAGCAGCATCTTTCAAATTTTCAGTTGTATCTGGTACTGCACCGTCGTGGAGCAACTTAAACCAGATTTTTGCGTGTTCTTTTTCGTTGTTGGCAGTATCCTCAAACAGCTTTCCAATTTGAACATAGCCGTCCTTTTTTGCCTTTGATGCATAATACTGATATTTGGTAAATGCTTGAGATTCACCAGCAAAAGCTGCCAGCAAATTCGCTTCTGTTTTGGATCCTTTTAACTCTGCCATAATTCCATCGCTCCTTTTTTGTTGGCATTGTCCACGCAAATCACGTTGACAAATTTTCTTCTGAGTTATAGGTTAAGATATAACTTTTTTTCTGCACACATTCTTTGCATAATCCTTGAAATACGATTTGATGGGAAAAAATCACCATGCCATGATTATCTAGAATTCTATCGTTCAAGTCAGATTGATAGGGCATATCCACATCAAACACACGTTCGCACTGTTGGCACTCCATGTGATAATGTGGCACTGTGTAAAAATCGAAGCAGTCTGCACCATTTGGAATTGGAATATGCAAAATTTTTCCTTGTTCTGAGAGGATTTTCAAATTTCGGTAGACAGTTGCTTTGCTAATTTGGATGTCTTCCGATGCAATTTCTTGAAAAATTTCTTCTGCAGTCGGATGATTATGCATTTCCTGAACCGTTTCAAATACCAATCGTCGTTGCAATGTGTTACGCTTTTTCATATTCATCAGCCTCATTCAGAAAATCGAAAGTGTGTCAGTAAATAATAAAAGTTCTTAATTAATATTATAGTCTTTTTGATGATATTTGTCAAGAGGGCTTTCAAAAAAAGTATGGAAATCAATACCGTATAAAAGGGGTGGGAGAAAAGGGGGAAGGAAAATTGCCCGCCTGCAGTTTTTTCCTTCTTATATTTTGTACTTGAAGAACAAGATGAATCGTAGTTTTTGGAAAATAATGAGATTTATAAGTAAATATTTTTCCCGTAGGTCGTTTTTTCGTACCACTTGATTTTTTTTGGAATTTGTGCTATAATAACAAATAAGGCAAGATTTCGCTTGCCGGAAAGGATGAAATCATGGCAAAAAAATCATCAAAACAAACCTATGACAACGAAAGCATCACGATGCTGAAAGGCCCCGATAAAGTGCGCAAACGTCCGGGCGTTATCTTTGGCTCGGACGGTTTAGATGGCTGTGCACACTCGATTTTTGAGATTATTTCGAACTCTATCGATGAGGCACGGGCAGGCTATGGCGAGAAAATTATTGTTACGCACTATCGGGATTATTCGATAGAAGTACAGGATTTCGGAAGAGGTTGTCCGGTGGATTTTAATAATTCAGAAAATCGCTATAATTGGGAATTGGTTTTCTGTGAATTATATGCAGGCGGTAAATATGACGCAAATTCTGACACTTACGAATATTCACTTGGGTTGAACGGATTAGGCTTATGTGCCACGCAATTTGCTTCGGCTTATATGGATGTCGAAGTAATACGGGATGGCTGTCAGTATAACTTGCATTTTGAAAAGGGTGAAAATATAGGTGGCTTGCAGAAAAAAGTGACCAAAAACAAGCAAACCGGTACACGTACTCGGTGGCTGCCCGACTTCGATGTCTTTACGGAAATCGAAGTATCTGATGCTTATTTCGAAGACGTCCTCCGGCGCCAAGCGGTAGTGAATCCCAATTTATTATTTTTGTATCGTAGTGAACAGGTAGACGGCAGTTTTATCGAAAAGCGATATTTTTACGAAAACGGAATTGCCGATTATGTATGGGAACTCGCCGGAGAAACTTCTTTCACATCGATTCAGAATTGGAGCTGTCAACGAGAAGGAAAAGACCGAGAGGACAAACCGAGTTATAAAGTAAAGCTAAATGTTGCGTTGACTTTTTCAAATCAAGTCCAACAAATCGAATATTATCATAACTCGAGTTGGCTTGAGCATGGTGGTTCGCCGGAAAAGGCGGTAAAGCAGGCGTTTGTGTACCAAATCGATGCCTATCTAAAACAAAACAATAAGTATTTGAAGGCAGAATCAAAGCTGAAATATGAGGATGTTGAAGCATGCTTGGTGCTGGTATCGTCCAGTTTTTCCACGCAAACGAGTTATGAAAACCAAACTAAAAAGGCGATTACCAACAAATTCGTCTACGAAGCGATGACAGATTTTCTGAAACAGCAACTCGAGATTTATTTTATCGAAAATCCAGACGAAGCTGAAAAAATTGCCACACAGATTCTCGTCAACAAGCGTAGCCGAGAAAATGCTGAAAAAACTCGCCTAAATCTTAAGAAAAAGCTAACTGGGGCTTTAGATGTCACGAACATGATACCGAAGTTTGTGGATTGTCGCAGCAAGGATTTGTCTCGGCGTGAACTTTACATTGTGGAAGGTGATTCTGCACTTGGTTCGGTCAAGATGGCACGGGATGCGGAATTTCAAGCAGTAATTCCAGTGCGTGGTAAAATTTTGAATTGTTTAAAAGCCGATTACACGAAAATTTTTAAAAATGAAATCATCACAGATATTATGAAGCTCCTCGGCTGTGGCGTGGAGGTACAAACGAAGGTGAACAAAGAGATTTCTTCCTTTCATCTCGATGGATTGCGTTGGAATAAAATTGTTATCTGTACAGATGCCGATGTGGACGGTTTTCAAATTCGCACGCTGATTTTGACGATGCTTTACCGGTTGACGCCTACACTCATCGATATGGGATATGTTTACATCGCTGAGTCGCCGCTATTTGAAATTACCACAAAAAAACGCACATACTTTGCCTACACAGAAAAAGAAAAAACCGAGATATTGGGAAAAATTGGGAACGAAAAGTTTACCATGCAACGGTCGAAAGGATTGGGTGAAAATGAAGCGGATATGATGGCACTGACTACAATGAATCCAGAAACTAGACGCCTGATTCAAGTACAAGCTGCCGATGTCGAAGAGACAGCAGCAATGTTTGATATGCTGCTTGGCGACAACCTGCAAGGACGCAAGGACTATATTGCGGAATTTGGAAGCGATTATCTAGAGTTGGCGGATATTAGCTAATGTGCAGTTCGTATGCGGAATGTTGTATGTGAATTTAGAATATAGAAAGTTCTGAACTTCTAGTTAAATTTATCTAACAATGGAGAATACAGTTTATGGCAAGAAAAAAGCAATCGGAAAAACCTAAAAAATCAACTATCCCCAACGCCTATATTGCAGGTGCTGGAATTGTTGAAGAAGAAAAAATCACAGAGACACTGGAAAAAAATTATATGCCCTATGCTATGAGTATCATTATTTCTCGTGCACTGCCGGAAATAGATGGATTTAAGCCATCTCATCGTAAGTTGCTTTACACAATGTACAAGATGAATTTGCTCAGCGGTGGGCTAACAAAATCCGCTAATGTTGTGGGACAGACCATGCGTTTGAATCCGCACGGTGATGGCGCAATTTATGAAACAATGGTGCGCCTGACACGTGGCAACGAAGCACTTTTGCATCCTTATGTGCAATCAAAAGGAAATTTCGGGAAGGCATACTCCCGAGATATGGCATATGCAGCTTCTCGTTACACAGAGGTAAAACTTGAGCTGATTTGTAACGAGCTTTTCAGTGAAATCGATAAGGATACGGTAGATTTCGTTCCGAACTATGATAATACCATGATGGAACCATCGCTATTTCCAACCACATTTCCGGCGATTTTGGTGAATGCGAATGTCGGTATCGCCGTATCGATGGCAAGTAACGTTTGTCCATTTAATTTGGCGGAAGTCTGCGAGACGGCTATCTCACTGATGCAGAATCCGAACCACGACATTCTCTCGACCCTAAAGGGACCCGATTTCCCAGGCGGTGGGTTTCTTTATTATGATGAGACCGAGCTAAAAAAAATCTACGACACTGGACGAGGCAGCGTGAAGGTGCGGGCGAAGTGGAGTTATAATAAAGCAGACAATTGTCTAGAAGTGAAAGAAATTCCTTACAGCACTACGATTGAAGCAATTATCGATAAAATCGTGGATTGTATCAAGCAGGGTAAGCTTCGAGAAGTGTCGTATGTGCGAGACGAAACCGATATAGACGGTTTGAAAATTGCCATCGACCTTAAGCGTGGTACCGATCCTAAAAAGGTAATGCAGAAACTTTTCCGCATAACGCCGTTACAAGACAGCTATGCGTGCAATTTCAATATTCTGGTGGGCGGTGTGCCAAAGGTGATGGGCGTCCGAGAAATTCTCGAAGAATGGACAGCGTTTCGAATGGAATGCGTGCGCCGACGACTCACTTTTGACTTAAAGAAAAAGAACGAAAAGCTGCACCTTTTGCTTGGCTTGGAGAAAATTCTCTTGGACATTGACAAAGCGATACGTATCGTACGAGAAATGCAGGAAGAAGCTGATGTGGTTCCAAACCTGATGATTGGCTTTGGTATCGATGAAATCCAAGCAGAATATGTGGCAGAAATTAAGCTGCGCCACTTGAATCGGGAGTATATCCTCAAGCGTACGCAAGAAACTGACCAATTGAAGGAGGATATCGCTGACCTTGAATCCATCCTGTCGAGCCAGAAAAAAATGCGTCGCCTAATAATACAAGAGCTAAAAGAAACCGCAAAAAAATACGGTCAGCCTCGCAAAACGTTGTTCTATTACGCATCGGATATTGTAGAAGAAGAAATCGAAGATATATCTGACTTTCCACTGCATCTCTTCTTATCCAGCGGTGGGTATTTCAAGAAGATTCTGCCGGCTTCGCTACGCATGAACAGTGATCAAAAACTAAAAGAAGACGATCGCATCATATTTCATGCTGAAGCCAATAACCGCACCGAACTTTTATTTTTTACGAACCAAAAGCTTGTCTACAAGAGTCATGCGAGTGAATTTAGCGAAACAAAGGCGAGTGCGATAGGGGATTATGTACCGGCAAAACTGGGATTCCAAGAGGGTGAATTCGTAGTACAAATGATTGCCACAGCAGACTATAACGGTGAATTGCTTTTCTTCTACGAAAATGGTAAGGTTGCCCGTGTTCCACTGGCATCCTATGCCACAAAGACGAATCGTAAAAAGCTGCAAAAGGCATATTGTGATAAGTCACCTCTCGTGCAGGTACTGTATCTATCAACGGAAAATAAGAAACAGCTTGTTTTTTTGCGCACAGATGGCAACCGTGCGATGTTGTTTGATGTCTGTCAAGTGGCATCGAAGACGACCCGAGACACCCAAGGTGTGCAGGTGATAACGCTGAAGGCGAAGCAGCTTGTGTGCGAAGCACAGTTGGTAAATGAAGAAAAGGCACAAGGACTTAAACGTTATCGAGTAAAAAATATCCCGGCAGTCGGCAGTATCGTCAAGGACGATTTGCCAGGTACAGGACAAATGATGTTGCCAAATAATTCATAAAATTCATAATATGTATTTTATAACGAATTGCATATTACTTTTGATGATCTGTTGTCTCTTAGAAGGGAATGAAACCATGTATACAGCATATCTTTTTTCATTTGGTCCAATCGAAATAGAGTATCATGGCAATGTATTATACAAATTGCGTTGTACGCCCAGGCAGATGGAAATGACGCATGAAATAGTGCATAAACATTCATCATACAGTGATGATATTTTCAATCAAGTAGAAGAATTTTTGGCAGGAAAACGAACAGATTTTCGGATTACCTATCAGTTGAACGGAACGCAATTTCAAAAAAACGTGTGGAATGCCTTGTTGGATATTCCATATGGCAAAACGAAGACATATAAAGAAATTGCACAGGCAATAGGGTGTCCAGGTGCAAGTCGTGCGGTCGGTATGGCAAACAACAGAAATCCGTTAATGCTTATCATACCGTGTCATAGAGTAATTGGCTGCAACAGCAGTCTAGTGGGTTATGTGGGCGGATTAGAAATGAAAAAAACATTACTTGCAGTGGAACAAAGTAAAAATATAATCGTTGATTTCAAGGACGATTTTCCGAATTTTGGGCAAATGTCATTGAAATAATAGTACGAAATATAAAAAGGTCATGTAAAATTGCATGACCTTTTTATATACTTAATATTCATAGTTTATGGTTGTTTCTATGGTAATGTCTGTTATATCATTCGTTGTATTTGTTTCAGTTGTAGCATTAGTAGTAAGTTCTGTCACCGTTAAGATGAAGCCACTGCGATTGTCACCGGAGACAGAGTAAACGGTGCCTTCGAGTAGTTCCACAGTAGTTGTACCGCTGGCATCAGCAGGAATGTAATATATTGTATAATTTTGACCATCACAGGTATAAGAATATCCGTCAATGTTCATGGTATAATTTTGTAAAAAGTTCAGGTATTCCTCCAAACAATAGTTATTTTCATGCATGATAGAGGCGTGAACTTTTCCCACATATCGAAAATGATGCGGAGAGTAGGTTATACCAGTGATGTCTGTTTTATCAGAGGGATAACGCAGTACAAAGCCATACTCCCAAGAATTTGAAACCATCCATTCATTGTGTTTCTGAATATAAGCAACTACTTCACCTGTACTAGTAATGAGTCCGATATCAAAGCTATATCCTGTATCACGGTCGGGAAGATCATTGGTGTAGAGATCAGTAGAACTTAAAGTAGACTGCTGTGTGCTATAAATTTGTAAATTTGCCCAGCCGGTATATGTGGCATAATCATCAAACATTTCACAAAGATTGTCCAATGTTTCCGCCTGAATTAGAAATGAAGTATCCCTTGTGACAACATTAGAGTCGGAAATACTGGAGAAATCCGAAAAATTTTGCGTTCCGTTATAGGGATGTGTATCATCCACTAAAATCAAGTTGCCATTTGCCATATCTTCTGTTGTGAGGTTTAGGATAATTGAATTGGATATGGTTGTCTCTTCTGTTGCTTCTGTGAGATCATCAGTGGTGTTTTCACCACTAGCAGTTGAGGAAGATATCGTCAAAGAAAAGCTGCCAGTTCCAACTATATTTTCAGTTGTCGTCTGAAAAAATGTCCGTAGGATTGCATCTGCTGCAAAAATAATGCCGATTAACAAAAGCAATACCAAGAGAAAGTCAGCTGGGCTGAGATATCTTTTTTTACGGTTGCTCATAGCGGAATCCAGCCTCCTGTCTTGTAAGATTTGGTTCATTGTAGCTTTTCATCTTCAAAAAGCTACAGAGCATTACCGATTTAGACTGCTATGCGCTAATGCTTCAGATGGTATATCATCAATACACGCTGTATGCAGTTGTTGTACTTTCACTAGTATCAGTAGAAGTGTCATCTGTAGAATTTGATGTATCAACAGCTACTTCTTCAATCGCTAAATCCGTCGGCATAGTATAACCTCCGTCAATGATACCATAGATTGCAAATGTATCATAGATTGCCTGTTTATAAGTTGTGCTTTTTGCAATAACGCAAATGTAAATGCCACCATTATCATCAGTAGCATAGCTAACTAGGCAATTTCCGGCTTCATCAGTATAACCAGTTTTTCCGGCTTCAATTGTCAGACCAGTGACCTCAGTGCCATACATATGACTAAACATAGTGCTTTCTAGTGCAATACCGTCCGGATGCTGTGTTGTTTTGGTTGTGGTATATTGATAGGTACTTAAAACTTCACTACAAATATCGTTTTGCATTGCGGCATACATCAAAATAGCAATATCAGAAACTGTGCTGTAGTGGTCTTCGTCATGTAGTCCACTTGTGGTAACGAAGTGTGTATTATTCATGCCTAGTTCTTCTGCTTTTTCATTCATCAGTTCTACAAATGCTTCTTCCGAGTCGCTGACGTATTCTGCAATTGCTGCAGTTGCATCAGCACCAGAGGGCAGTGCTGCGCCATAGAGTAAATCGGTAATGGTAATCGTCTCGCCGTCTTCGAAGCCAGCACGAGATGCTTCTGCTTCAATCAATGGGTTGATGATGTCTGCAGTCATGGTGAACGTGTCAGTAAAATCTTCAATGTTTTCTGCAGCAACTAGAATTGTCATAACCTTTGTCATAGAAGCCGGATAAATTTGCTCGTCCGAATCACGTTCCGCTAGAATCGTTCTATTGTTGACATCGACGAGAATTGCATTTGTTGTAGCAATATTATTCTCAGTCAATGTGAATATATCGTCCGCTTCAGTAAGCGTACCCAAAAGTGAAATCTCATCAGATACATCGGTTTCTTCTTCAATGATTTCCGCTGTACTTGTTGCAACGACGCCATCTGATTCAGACGCTTGAAAGACAACAGCAGTAGAAGAAGATTGAGAAACAGATGATTGACCAGTTTGTGTAACTAGTACTACTACGAAAACAACAACAATAATAATGCAAAGTATAGCAATTGCAATGTTGAGCATCAGGTGAGAGTTCCCTCTGTATTGTGCTCTGGCGTGAGCAGCTGATTTGAGACTGGCATATACTCTAGATCTCGTAGAGTCGACAGGATATTTTCGTTTTGACTGATTAGTTCGGCGTATAGATTCATCTTGTTGTGCTCGACTGCTTCGTTGTGACTGGCTATTTCTGCGATAAGATGAATCTGTAGATGTGGGTGACGTTATACGTGATGTTGGACGAGAATGTCGATCCTGCGAATAATTATTGTTTTTCATATTACACCTCTACGTGATAATGATAATATTTTGATAATAGGGTATTTCTAAAACGGTATGTCAAGTAATTTGTTTCAATATACGAAATACACCCCTGCTATATATGCTTTCTTCTCTGTAAAAAGCATCAAGAATAAAGCACACTTATTATTTATTATACCGCATTTTTTTGAATTTGTCAACGTTTACATCCCAATTTTTCTTGCTTTTTTAGATAAAAATCGGTTTAAAAGGGTGATTTATGGTAAATGTGGCGAAAAAAATACAAATACAATGTTGGAATGACTCGTCCACTCTGTATTTTTTAACACTTTTTACTGCTATTTCTGCCATATAGATAAATTTTTTAGTGGCAAAGTTGGGATATATCATAAAAAAATTGCAAAGACACCATTCATCATTTCGCTGCATAAATTAGAAATAGAAGTAACCCACTTCGAATTTTTGCATAGAAAAGGGGAGTAAACAATGCCGACAATTTTTTTAAGCCCGTCCACTCAAGAATGGAATCCTTACGTTGGTGGTGGTAATGAAGAGGTATATATGAATCAGATTGCAGATCGTATGGAACCATATCTCCGCTCTAGTGGTATCACATATGTACGAAACGATCCAGATCGGAACGTGACAGGAGCAATCAGTGACTCCAATGCAGGACATTATGATGTGCATTTGGCACTGCACAGTAATGCAGCACCAGAAAATCTGTCAGGGCTGCTTCGTGGAATTGATGTTTATTATTCACCATATGATGAAAGCAGTCAGACACTTGCCATCATCACAGCAAACAACTTTATGAGCATTTATCCCTTGCCAGACAAATGTACTGCCAGACCAACAACTTCCTTGGCGGAGGTTCTGCAAACAAATGCAACAGCAATTTTATGTGAAATCGGTTATCATGACAATGAACAAGATGCAAATTGGATTCGGGATAACTTGACAAGTATTGCAATAAATTTAGTGCAATCATTATGCGATTATTTTGGAATTCCTTTGATTGAGGCAGGACCTGTATTACGTGGTACGGTTGTGACAAATGACAGTGGATTAAATATTCGACAATTCCCATCAATCGAAAGTGCTGTTATTGGTTCAATTCCAAATGGTGCATCCGTAACTGTTTACAGCAGCACAAACAATTGGGATGTCGTATCTTATCAAGGAATGACCGGTTATGCAAGTAGTGAATATATTGTAATATAAAAATACGCATCTGAAGGTATCTATAAAGTACTTCAGATGCATATTTTATTTATGCGCCTACAGATTCCAAAGCTTCTTCAAATGTCACATAGCATTCTAGTAATCTGCCATTTCCGCTTAATGTTTTTTGACGTACCAAGGTGTAAGAAAATTCGCCATCAATATATGCCCAATAGTTATTGTCTTCATAGGGGATCAACTCTACAGTATGCGTGCTATCATCCGTAAGAACATAAGTTATAGATAGTGCTACAGCATCTGCATCGTAACCGGGGTCTTTTGCATCACTTTGAATTTCTTCGTAACTGAGGTTAGCTGCTTTTTCAAAGAATTCGCTATATGCATCTACTGTATCTTCAGAATCCGAAAAGTCAATGCCGTTGCATGAATAAGTACTGTTTTCATAATCTATATCGATTGTCGTTTCAAAGTCTAATGTTTTGTCATTATATGATCCACTATAAGAAACAGTCATTGATGCTACAGTGTCTTCGCTAGGTTTATATAGTGTTTCGAGCATATAATCGCTTGTTTCTGCCTGTAAAAAAGAGAGATAAGAAGAGTCAAAAATATAAATTTCGCCTGTTTCCATATGCAGACAGTTAATATAACTTGTTACTAGTGAATCATAATCTTCAAATAACAAAGTGACACTATTTCCATTTTTTTGTTCGAAGTAGAGAGTGTATCCTGGATTATCAAAACCATATTCTGCATAATCACTTTCCGTGATATCACTTTCTCCAAAATCATCAATTTCCATTTCTTGCAATGAAATAGTAAGAGAGGAAATTTTTGAGCTGTCCAGTAAAATTGGAATATCGTAGGGAACGAGCATATCCCATTCTCCCTCGTCTGTCAACTCGAGGTCATAAATTACTTCGTCACCTGCTTGTAAAGACAAACGGCAGAAATCAGATGTAGAATCCTCTACCACGTAACGATTACGCAGTTGCGTTTCGTTGACCGCCAAATATCCAGCAATACTTGCATCTACTAGATACACATGATCGCTGCCATCACACATCATATAAAAATACTCACTTGTCGAGGTCTGATTCCCAACATAAATGGTTACTGTATTTGTGTTTACATCACTGCTGTCGTCGCTATCTGTGCTTGTAGAATCAGCGATATAATACATAATAGAAATCGGATCACTCAGTCCATAATTTTCAAGAGTACTGGAATCTAAAATTCCTAAGTCCTCTGTTGCTGTTAAAGAGCAGCCATAAGAACACAGAGTATTAATATAATAGGTGTTGATATAGGATTGCTCACCTTCTGTAACAACCCAGCTGTTGGATTCGTCATCTGCTTCAATGGTATAATCCAGGTCAGGCGTGTGAATATCTAATTTTACAACATTACCGAAAGAAAAGTTGCTGATCTGCAACGCAGCTGCTTCTTTTGCCGCTTCTTCTGTTTGTTTTGTTTGATAAGAATCTATAAAGAAATAAGCTCCGATTGTAATAAAAATCATTAAAACCAAGATCAATCCCAAAATCAATTGTCTTTTCATGGAAATCAACCTCCCTGCATACCTTAAGAATTACGGCGTTTTACCCAAATTGCAATGCCAACAGCCATAATGACAATTGGGAAGATGGTTAAGACAACAATGAGTTTTTCTGCAAATGATTCATCCTGCAATGCAATATAATCATAGCTAGTAGATTTTGCTGAAATTTCCATATCCACGTCGCTATCACACATCCAGCTAACAGTACTCAGCATTAAATAAACAGGAATGATAAAATACTCTTGAGAAGCATGGTCATCATCTAAAAATTCAGCATTTCCATACACAACCATTTTTGAAGAATTTCGTGCATTTGCAGTGGAATATGCAGCCAGTACCATAGATCCTTCGATATCCTCGGGGTCATCGCTGACACCACCGTATGCTTCGCCAACAGCAGTATCATAAGTAGTGATCAGGGAAGCAATCGTATACTTTCCGCCTTCATCATAATAAGTAAAGCTTCTGGACTCCGGCATATACGTATAAAGTCCCTGATCAATCAGAGACGATGTCAAATCTGCAGCGTCGCTATCATCATCTAATTCTGTTAATTCGCAAAGAATTGTTGTATCATCGCCAGAGATATGATAATCGGAATTGGTTTCATAGATGTGATCGTATTCCATAGTAATTCCATAATCTGCCATCACATCCTCAAAATTTTCGTATGCAATGGCATTGCTACTAGGCGACATCATCATTGTAATACATCCACCTTCATCTAAGTATGCATCTAAAACTTCTTTTTCTGCATCCGTTAAATCTGAAGTTGGTGCACAGACTAAGATGAGTGCAGCATCATCAGGTACAGCATCTATTTCTGACAAGTTTAGCGATTCAGCCTGATAGTTATAATTGATTAAATTTGTTGTAAAGATGGAATACTCATCGACAGATTTTTCTCCGTGACCAGTCAAGAAATATACAGTTGGTGTATATCCTTCAACGACGCCCTTGATAGAACCAGTGATTAAATTTTCTCCGGAAAATTCTTCGCTTGTGGTATTACCATCATCGTCTGTATATGTTGTATACATATAAGTGCCGGGAACACGGCGTTTATTATCGCCACAAACAAAAATCATATCGCCAGTTGAAAGCGTATATTCATCATCAGGATTGATTTCATCCAGTGTCTCCGTATCTGTGTTTGGATCGAAATCAATCAGGTTAATGCAGTCGTGTGATTCATATGCCAAAAGCGTCCGATATAATACCAATGTATCCATATCGTCTTCCAAATCTTCCATTTCTGCAAGCAAATAGAAATCTACTGTTACACCTTGTGCATCTAATTCGTCTAGATATTCTTCAGTCGTATTCGTCAAACTAAATTGTCCATTCGAAGAAATGTCCCAGCTGAAATCAAAACGATTGACAATCATATTGACAATTATTGCAATAATTAAAATTAAAATGACCAAAATCCATGCCATGCTAGAAAATTTGGTGTTTTTCCAATTGAATGATCTCCGTTTGTTTCCTTTTTCTTGGTTTTTTGCCATTGTTTATTACCTCCTGCTCCAACGTCTTTTTTCAATCGAAATAATCGTCCAGCTTAGGAATACGATAATTTCTGTCAAAAAGCCAACCAAATCAGAGATTTGAATGAGTCCTTGTGAAAACACATCGAATTTCGTTTCCGTGGAAAACCAATCGACAACATCAGACAGTACTGGAATACTAGAGATAAATCCGGTTGCGCCTAAGTTATCCATCAATAGCAGCAACAGCATACAAAGTTCACTAATTAAAATTGCGATAATTGGCATTTCTGTTAGTGAAGAAACAAGAATTCCCAAGGAAATGCAGACTAGTCCGAAAAGGAAAAAGCCAATGTATGTACAAACCAAGCTAGACCAAATCACTCTGCCATACATGGTTGTAATCAGTGGGAACACTATAGATACAACCAGCATAACTAAAAGAACAGTGGCAGTTGCCAAAAACTTTGCCATGACAATTTGCGTCACATTCAACGGACTGGAAAGCAGCAATGTTTCTGTTCCGTTTTTTCGTTCTTCTGAAAAAGTACGCATGGTAAGTAATGGCAACAAAATGATAAAGTAAAATAAGTTTACATAAAAAATCGATGCAAATGAAAATTCATAGGTAGAAGAGGTGACACTTGCGATCTCCATAATAAAAGTCAGTGAAAAGGTTGCGATAAAAAAAGCAATGACGAAATAGGCAATTGGTGATAGGAAATAACTTTGTAATTCTTTTTTATAAAGTGCAAACATAATCGGTTATTCCTCCTCTTTCTCGGCATCAGTAGGATCTGTTTGTTCTTCAGATTCTATTGTTTCATCAGATGCTTCTGATTTCTTTGCTTCTGCTTCTGCTTCCATTTCGTCTAACAAATCTTGCAAATTGGTACGCTTGTTCGGCTGGTTAACAAGTTTTACGAAAACCTGTTCCAAATCCTTTTTCTCGGTGGTAACCTCCAAAACTTCCAAACCATTTTGCAGTAGTGCCGACAGCAGTCCATTTCTCGAGCTTTCACTCTCCAGCTCCACATCGTAGGAGTATACACCTGTCCGTACAAATTGTACATTGCTGACACGCAGTACACCACTTGCTTGTCTGGCAACACGAGGCACAGCTCGAGAACTCCCTTGTACTGTCAATCGCAGCAGAACGCTGCCGGACTGAGAATCTTCTTCTAGGTTCTCTAATGTATCGTCTGCCTTAATTTCACCTTGATTGATGACAACGACACGATCACAAACTGCGCTGATTTCGCCCAAAATATGGGAGCTTAAAATAATCGCATGATTGTGACGTAAATCTAAGATGAGATTGCGCACTTCCATCAGCTGTGTTGGGTCAAGACCAACTGTCGGCTCGTCCAAAATTAAAACAGGTGGATCACCAATTAACGCTTGTGCAAATCCCACTCGCTGTTTATATCCCTTCGATAGGTTGCGAATCAGACGTCCTTGCACATCAGTGATTTTCAAAAGCTCCATCACACGTTTGACTTCAGTGCTTTTCTTGTGCGCTGGAATTCCTTTTAATCCAGTCACAAATTTTAAATATTCCTTGACTTTCATATCCGGGTATACCGGTGGAATTTCCGGTAAGAAACCGATTTGCCGTTTTGCCTTAACCGGCTGTTGGGCAATATCATAGTCTTGAATGGTGACCGTTCCACTGGAGGAGGGGATAACTCCCGCCATAATATTTAATGTAGTGGATTTTCCAGCACCGTTTGGACCCAAGAAGCCAAGCACTTCATTTTCACGCACTTGAAAGCTGACGCTTCTTAGGGCAGATTTCTTCCCATAAAATTTGGTCAGATTTTGTATTTCAACCATAAAACGCTCCTTTCCGCTTCTCGTCAAATTACATAATCAGCGAGAAAGCAATACTTTTTTTATTATCGCAAAATAATATGTCCTTGTCATGTTGAATGTGTGAATATTCTTTTAAATGTAGGAAAGATAGATAAAAAATCGGATTGCTAATGAATTAGCACTGCCACACTGTCAGAAAAATGGACAACAAGCTGTATATGATACAAGAAAAGTATCGCATATTACTGTAAAAAGGACATGAAGAAAAGTCGTATGTTGGACGAAAATTAAACTTGTACAGTAATTTTTTGACATAGACGAAAGGCTTAGGTAAAATTGCACAAAAAAACGGCGTCCAACTTGTTCAAGTATACAAAAATGTCGCTTTACCTTTTTGAAAATTGTGCAAAGGATTGACGAAATCAGAAAAGAAGTGTATAATATCAAATATGAAAGCGAGTGTCTTTGTGTATATTCTGTGAAAGCAGAATGGAACGTCGCTGCGATTTGACTGTTTCACTCGTACAAGAAGTGTGGGTTCTGTAGAGGGGCTGCCGTACAAGGCAGAGCGAAATGGAATAGCAGTTTTTTTCTTTTTTATCATTTATTTTTATACTTTATTGAAAGGGGAATTTTTAAACTATGCAATTCAAGAAAAGTAAAACCTTTTTGGCTGCAATTCTTGCTGCTGCAATGACTTGTTCTGCAATGCTGCCAACAGTTGCATCTGCTGCTGGTGATCGTACAAAGGATGAGGCTTACGGTGACGAGACATATGCTGCTCGGTTTATGTCGTTGTATCAGGACGTAGTCGTTGACGGTGTTGAGAACGGCTATATGTCCTCCACTTCTACTGTTGATGATGGTTTAGGTATTCCTTACCACTCGGTAGAAACCCTAGTAATTGAAGCACCGGATTACGGTCATGAAACGACTTCAGAAGCATTGTCCTATTTGGTATGGGTTGCTGCAATGCATGATAACATCGTAAACGATGCGCAGAACGGCGAGGTTACTGTTGCGAACACATCTGACGATTACGGCACAATGGACGCTTCGACAGAAGATGTTGGCGATTTATCAAAGGCTTGGTTGACTTTGGAATCTACCATGATTCCGGATACACAAGCGGGTTTTATGAGCAAAGGCAGCGAGCTTAGTGCAACTTATAGTGACGAGTGGGAACAGGTTGAATACTATCCGACTGATATGGATAGTGGTAAGACGGCAAAGAACCCAATTCACCAGTATTTCTGCAATGCTTATTCTACTGATGGCGGTCTCTACCTGATGCATTGGTTGGCTGACGTAGACGACTGGTATGGCTATGGCAGTGCAAACGGATATTCATATTCTCAAGAAAATGTTGACGGCACGTTCACACTGATCAATACGTTCCAGCGTGGTGAACAGGAATCCTGCTGGGAAACTATTCCGCATGCTTGTGTGGACTTACACAATAAGGGCTATGGTATCACCTCAAATGGAGAAGGCGGTATGAAGGGTTTCTTCAATACAGAGTCTAATCCGGCTCAGCAGTATTCATATACCAACGCACCGGACGCTGAAGACCGTGCAATTCAGGCGGTTTATGATGCAGAACGCTGGGGCGTCTCGGATCAGACTGTTAATTCCAAGTGGGGCGGTACACAGAGCATCACAGCACTGGCAGCAAAGATGGGTGACGAAACTCGTAATAATATGTATGATAAGTATTATCAGGCAATCGGCGTAGGTACGACAACAACGGTTGGTACGAGTGCAAGCTGGAACGGCGGCTATGGTGATGCAAGTGTTGGTAAGCATTACCTGATGAACTGGTACACCTCTTGGGGCGGTGCTTTGGATGGCTCTTGGGCATGGCAAATTGGTGCATCACATATGCATGAATTCTATCAGAACCCATTGGCTGCATATGCACTGGCTTATGATGATACATTGAGCAGTGAAATGGATGCACAGAGTGCAGTTTTTGATTTCCAGACTTCTCTGGAACGCCAGATGGAATTCTATTTGTGGTTGCTGTCATCTGATGGTCCGATTGCCGGTGGTGCAACGAACTCCTATGCTGGACGTTATGAGGGTTATCCAGACGGTACTTCTACATTCTATAATATGGCATATGTAGAACACCCGGTATATGCTGACCCTGGTTCTAATCACTGGATTGGTAACCAAGTTTGGGCAGTTCAGCGTCTGGCAGAACTCTATTATCAGGTAACGCAGATTGATACCGAGAATGCAAGCATCACCATCGGTCAGACTGGTATGACATTGCAAGAGTCCTTGGAAACGATCCTTGACAAGTGGGTCGGTTGGTTCTTGGATAATACGATTCTGGGTACTGCTTCTGAAACATATGAATATACAGATTATTATGAACCGTACGATACTGAAAAAACAACTTGGGAACTTCCAGATCTGTCTACCGTTACAGATGATGGCATTTCTTACTCGATTCCGTCTAGCTTGATTTGGGATGGTCAGCCGGAAATGTGGACTGGTACGTATCAAGAGAATACGGATTTAACTTGTACGATTGTCGGTTATGGCAGCAGTGACTTGGGATGCGTTTCCTCGTTGGCAAATACGTTGATTTATTATGCAAAGGCTCGTGGTGTATCTGGTGATGATCTGGATGCTGCTGAGACCTCCTATAAAGAGACTAAGGCAAATGGCGATTCTTATACCACATTGTCTACTACGGAAGAGGCGCAGCAGGCTTTGTATCTGGCACAGCAGTTGCTTGATAGAGAGTGGGAGTCCTATCGTGATGATATCGGTTTGAGTCAGTCTGATGTAAATTCTAACTTGGTTCGTCTATGGGAAACTGAACTTGTTTTGCCGAATGGTACTCGTGCAAATGGTGATGGTCAGGTTCTTTCTGCTAGCCGTTATGTTGGCTATATGCCGAATGGTGACTACATTGCTGATGGCGTTGCATTCGTTGACATTCGTTCTAACTATGAAGATGACGAAATGTATCAGGCAGCATTGGTTGATTATGAAGAAACCGGCACAACAGATAACTATAGCTTCAAGATTCACAGATTCTGGCACGCTGGCGATATTATGATGGCTCTGGGTACTATGTACGAGTTGTATCCAGATGTTACACCGACAACCATTGAGGCAGAAGATACCTTTGAAGTTACTGTTGATCCGACCTCGATTGGCGTTGGCGAGACTGCAACCTTAACAGCTACTCTGAATGATGAAACAGTTGATGGCGTAACCTACACAATTAGTGATACTTCTGTTGCTACAATCGACGGCAGCACAGTAACTGGTGTTGGTGAAGGAACAGCTACTGTTACTGCAACTTACACAGATGCAGACGGCAACACCTTGACTGCAACTGTTGATATCGAAGTAACGGCTTCTGACGAAGAGCTAGAGATGGAGATTTCTCCGTCTGAAATTGCTGTTGGTGATACTGCAACAGTTACTGTAACAAAGGGCGGCGAAACTGTTGATGTGACTTTGACTGTAGATAATGAATCTATCGCAACAATCGATGGCACAACAATCACCGGCGAATCCGAAGGCACTGTTACAATTACTGCTACAGATGCTGATGGCAACACTGTAACAGGAACAGTTACCGTAACTGCATCAACAACTACTACAACTGATGTTACTACCACTACGGAGTCCACAACTGGTGATGAAGGCTCTTCAACTGCATCAACAACTACTACAACTGATGTTACTACCACTACGGAGTCCACAACT
>JAJQEI010000050.1:52130-176457 GCA_021201755.1 Ruminococcus sp.
TACAACTGATGTTACTACCACTACGGAGTCCACAACTGGTGATGAAGGCTCTTCACTGTTGGGTGACGTTAACTTGGATGGTGCCGTAACGTTGGCTGACAATATTCTGTTGACGAAGTATATTGATGGTTCTGTAGATTTGAACGCTCAGGCTTTACTGAATGCAGATTGTAATTCTGATAATGGCGTTCAGGCAACCGATGCAGTGTCGCTGTTGAAGTTCTTGGTACAATTGCTGGATTCTATGCCAGAGTAATTTTCCTTGATTTTTAATCTTTTTGATTTATAATAAGAAAAGCATTGCAATTTTTTCGGAAATTGCAGTGTTTTTTTGTGCTTAATTGGGGAAAATTTCAGTTTTCCTCTTGATTTTTATTTTCAAAAATGGTATAATAAAAATTGTATAGGTATACGCAATCGAAAGAAGGTGAAACACTATGAATAGCATGACCGGTTATGGGCATATTTCCACGCAGTCCGGAGGATATGACTTAGTGCTTGAAATTCGATCTGTAAATTATCGATTTCTGGAAATTTCGGTCAAGCTTCCACGAAGCTATGGTTATTTGGAAGATAAAATAAAGGAACGATTTCAAGGGAAAATTAGCCGTGGGAAAATAGAAGTTTCGATGACGTTGCGACGCATAGAGGGAAAAGAACAAACAGTACAGATTCAGCACGAAACAGTTGTTGCCTATATGCGGACCTTGCTCGAAGAAAATCAGCGCTTGGCACTGGAATTAAAGGGAGGCGTTTCTGAATGTGCTTTTCTGCAACAAGATCTGGGACTTTCTATGCTGCTGCACTTGCCTGACGTTTTTCGTGTGCAAGCTGTTGAGGAAGATGAAACGCAAATTTGGGAAACGGTATCTCCGGCGTTAGATGAAGCCATTGATAGCTTCTTAATGATACGTGAAATAGAGGGCGTTTACCTAAAATTGAATATTGCTTCACACTTGGATGCGCTAGAGCAAATGGTAAAACAAGTGGAACAATTGGTTCCATCCTCAGTGCAATTATATTATGACAAGATATACGCAAAACTACAAGAATTATTGGCAGAACAAACCATTGATGTGTCGAGACTTGTAACGGAAGCTGTAATTGTTGCGGAAAAAACAGCGGTAGATGAAGAATTTGTTCGACTTCATAGTCATATTACACAGTTTCGAGCATTATTAGAATCTGAAAAACCAATGGGTCGTAAAATGGATTTTTTGATACAAGAAATGAATCGAGAGGTTAATACGACCGGCTCAAAATCTTAGTCATTAGAAATTACACGACTCGTGGTTGATATGAAATCAGAAATTGAAAAAATTCGAGAGCAGATTCAAAATGTGGAATAAGCTGAAAGAAAGGATTGAAGCATTTGAAAAAAGGGACTTTGTTTATAGTTTCGGGTCCGTCTGGATGTGGGAAAGGTACGATTTTAGCAGAAATTATGAAAAATCCAGGTTTGTATTTTTCCATTTCTGCTACGACGAGAAAAAAGCGATCTGGAGAAGAGGACGGCGTAAATTACCACTTTATGACCAACGATACTTTCCGTGAACTAATACAAAACGACGGCATCTTGGAGTATGCAGAGTATTGTGGAAATTATTACGGTACACCCAAAAAGCCGGTGGAAGAACATCTTAATGCTGGTGACGATGTCATTTTGGAAATTGAGATAATCGGGGCGATAAAGGTACTTACAAAGTGCCCGGACGCCGTATCAATTTTTTTGCTCCCGCCGTCGTTATCCGAATTAGAACATCGACTTCGTAGACGTGGGACGGAATCAGAATCTGTTCTACAGGAACGTGTGGCACAGGCAGCAAAGGAAATTAAGCAATCGAATAAATATGATTATGTAGTTGTCAACGATACATTATCACAGGCAATTGCAGATGTAAAAGCTATTTTACGGGCAGAGTCCTGTAAAACCAGGAAATGTCAAACAATAATAGAAGAGGTGTTGAAAAAATAAATATGTTAAGACCTTCTGTCAATCAATTGATTACAAAAAATGAAAGCAGTTATTCACTCGTTGTAGGTGTTGCAAAGCGTGCGAGAGAGGTTGCTGATGAACTGTACATGGAAAAACAAATTTTAGAGGAAAAGCCAGTGAAAACTGCGGTACGAGAGCTTGCAGCTGGAAAATATCGAATTGTAGAAGACGATGAATCCGTGCATTAAGAAGATAGAATCACAGAAGTGGTGTGTCGGTGTTGCAATTTTCGCTGCTTCTTATTCCTATGATAAACTATTTTCCTATGCTACGTCAAAGCCTATTTCATGTGGATGTCGTGTCGTTATTCCATTTGGTAAATCCAATGTTAAGCGAATCGGTATTGTCTTATCATGTGATTTATTAGAGAAAACAGACTTGCAATTAAAACAAATTTTGTTTGTTGTTGATGAAACGCCAATTTTATCAAATGAACTATTAGAATTGGTGTTTTGGCTGAAAGAAATGACATTTTGTACATATTATGATGCAGTTAAAACGATTTTACCTGTTGGTATGCAAGTGCAATTGATAGAAGAAATTCGCCTTTCAGATACTGCTTCTAATGCAGAAAATGTACTGTCAGAGCAAGAATTGAATTTTTATCATCGATTATGTATGGCAAAAACCAAACGAGAATTTCGTCAGCTGCTGAATCAAGTTGACAAAAGTGTGGTTGATACTTTAATTACGAATAACTTTCTAATTCGTCATGAAACGGTGAAAGAACGTACTCGTGGACAAAATGGTACAGCAATACTTCGACTTGTAACAAACATTTTGACGACAACGAAATTGACACAAACACAGCAAAAACTTGTAAATGTTTTGCTAAAGGCTGGTGATACATCTGAAAAAGAGGCTTGCTATCTCAGTGGTGTATCGACTTCAACGGTAAAAAAATTAGTGACAAAGGGTGTAATTGAAAAATATACCAAAAGTCCACCGCTATATCCTTATGTTACACTTGAACAAACAGAAAATCCGATGAATTTACAGTTGACATCCGAGCAAGACATGGTCTACAATCAAGTTGTGGATACGTTGAAAAATGGAGTACATTATTTTTTACTCCATGGTGTTACTGGCAGCGGAAAGACAAGTGTGTTTATTCGATTGATTGATACAGTCATTAAGCAAAACAAACAAGTGATTTTGCTTGTACCAGAAATTGCTTTAACGCCACAAATTGTGGAACACTTTTACCGCTATTTTGGTTCTTGGGTTGCAGTGATTCACAGTGAGCTTTCTTTAGGACAACGCAGTGAAACATGGCGAAAAATTGACAGTGGCATCGTCAAAATTATTATTGGTACAAGAAGTGCAATTTTTGCACCAGTACGCAATCTCGGTCTCGTGGTAATTGACGAAGAGGGGGAGCGAACCTATAAATCAGATTTATCACCTCATTATCATGCGATTTCAGTAGCAAAGAAACGCTGTCAATATCATAATTGTCCGCTTTTATTAGCATCTGCAACGCCATCTATTGAAAGCTACTACTACGCAGAACGAGGTTTCTACATACTTTTAGAAATGAAACATCGTTATAATCAATCACCATTACCAGAAGTAGAAGTAGTGGATATGCAGCAAGAACGCTCCGTTGGAAACGATGGAATGTTTTCTGAAAAATTAACACTTGCTTTACAAGAAAATCTGCAAAATGGAAATCAATCACTGTTGTTACTAAATCGACGAGGGTATCATACAATTATCAACTGTGCTTCTTGCAATCAGCCAATATATTGTCCAAATTGCAGTGTTCCAATGACGTATCATAAGGTAAATGATCGCTTGATGTGTCACTATTGTGGGCATACACAAGACTTGATGCAAAGCTGTCCAGCTTGTGGAAGTAAACATTTGAGACAAATGGGATTTGGCACACAACTTGTGGAAGAAGAATTACAACGTATTGTTCCAAATGCTCGTATTCTTCGAATGGATGCAGATACAACTATGTCACGTAGTGCTTATGAAGAACGATTTTCAGCATTTCGAAATGGCGAATATGATATTATGCTAGGAACACAAATGATTGGAAAAGGCTTAGATTTTCCCCGTGTGACATTAGTCGGAGTTTTGTCTGTTGATAAAGCGTTATATGCCGGCGATTTCCGTAGCTATGAGCGGACATTTTCTTTAGTAACGCAAGTTGTTGGAAGAAGCGGAAGAGGCACTCTGAAAGGGCGTGCAATTCTGCAAACGTCAATGCCAGATCATTATGTCATACGACTGGCAGCACAACAAGCGTACGAAGCATTTTACAAGCAGGAAATCATATTGCGTCGGCAATTGATTTTTCCACCAATTTGTGATATTTGTGTAATTGGTTTTACAGGTATGGAAGAGCAGAGTGTTCAGACAGCTTCTAAAATTGCTACACAAATTTTAAAACAAGAAATTCAAAATCAGCATTTTTTCTATCCAATATGGGTACTGGAACCAGTACCCTGTGTATATGGAAAAATCAATGGAAAATATCGATATCAGTTGATTTTAAAATGTAAAAATACGAAGCCATATCGAGATTTGATTCGGACTGTTCTGACAAAATCCAATGCAGATAAACGTTGCACGAGGGTGTATATTTACGCAGATATGAATGGCGATATTGGCGTATAATCATATAAAACAACGGAGGGAAAAGCATGGCCATAAGAAAAATTATAAAAGAAGGAGACCCGATTTTGCGGATGAAATGCCGACAAGTAGTACAATTTGATGAAAAACTCCATCAGTTGCTGGATGATATGCATGAAACACTGACCAAAGCTGAGGGAGTTGGTTTGGCTGGTCCTCAAGTAGGTTATTGTCGTCAACTTTTTATCATGCATTTAGATGATGTACAATTAGAAGTGATCAATCCGATAATTCTTAAAAAAAGTGGGAAACAGCGTGTGCTGGAAGGATGTCTCTCCGTACCGAATAAATGGGGCTATGTGATTCGACCAAAAAAATGTAAATTCCGTGCGCAAAACAGAAATGGAAAATGGTATGAAATGACACTGACTGAATTGGGAGCACAGTGTATATGTCACGAATATGCGCATTTAGAGGGACAATTATTCGTGGACGTGGTGGAAGAATTTGTTGATCCAAAAGACTTGGAGGAAAAATGAATATTGTTTATATGGGAACTCCGGAAATTGCAGTTCCATGCTTGCAGTTTCTAGAAAATCAAACAAAGCATACCGTAATGGCTGTTTTTACGCAACCAGATAAGCCAAAAGGACGTGGACAACATTTTGTTCCTACGCCGGTTAAAGCAGCTGCTTTGGAATATAATATTCCGGTATATCAGCCGTTGTCTCTGCGAAAAGGTGACAATGCAGAAAAAAGTTTACAAATTTTACAGCAATTGAATCCAGATTTGATTGTCGTTCTGGCATATGGGCAAATTTTGCCGAAAGATATTTTGAACTTGCCAAAATATGGGTGTATCAATTTGCACGCATCTCTTTTGCCGGCATATCGAGGAGCCGCACCAATTCAGTGGTGTATTTTAAATGGTGAAAAAGAGACTGGTATTACGGCAATGCAAATGACAGAAGGACTGGATACTGGCGATATGCTGTTGAAAAAATCTATTTCAATTGGAGCAGAAGAATCCGCAGACGAATTATCTGGTCGATTGGCTGATTTAGCAGCAGAAACTTTGTCAGAAACGCTTTATGCATTAGAAGCTGGGAAACTACAACCGGAAAAACAAGATGACGATAAATCCTGTTATGCAGAGCGAATTACAAAACAAATGTCCGCATTAGATT
Source organism: Ruminococcus sp. (assembly GCA_021201755.1). GTDB lineage: Bacteria > Bacillota > Clostridia > Oscillospirales > Ruminococcaceae > Ruminococcus_C. Next base: position 57,900 of record JAJQEI010000050.1, read on the forward strand.
TTACAAAACCGGCACAGACGCTGCATGACATCATTCGAGGTATTACTGGATTTACTACATTCGATGGCAAGCGATTGAAAATATATGCCTCACGGGTTGTTCCCAATATTTCAGCTGCACCTGGAACCATTACGGATGCAAAGGAATTTGTTGTGGCTTGTGGGGACGGAAATGGTTTGAAATTAATTGAAGTCCAGCCTGAGGGAAAGCGCCGCATGACTGCTAAAGAATTTTTGAGAGGAAAAAATTTAGAGATTGGTACACAATTTACTTTATAGTGATAAGGAGGAATAGCATATGTATATTTTTTATGGTGGATATGGCTTATTGATTTTAGGACTAATTATTAGTTTGCTGGCATCTTGGAATGTCAAGGCAACATTCAATCGCTATAAAGATAAGTACAATAGTCGTGGTATAACGACGGTACAAGTAGCTAGACAGATCTTAGATGATAATGGACTATATCATATCACCATAGAACGTGTTTCAGGAAATCTGACTGATCACTTTGACTCTAAAGCCAACGTGTTACGCTTATCTGATTCTACTTATGATTCTGCATCTGTTGCTGCGATTGGTGTTGCAGCGCATGAATGTGGTCATGCAGTACAGTATGCGCAAGCATATGGACCTATTAAGTTGCGCAGTATCATTATTCCAGTTTCTCAGTTTGGTTCTAAATCATGGTATATTGTATTTTTAATTGGGCTACTTCTCAGTGGATCTTACATTGGAGAAGTACTCCAGCTAGTAGGGATTTTCTTGTTTTGTTTGATTATCCTGTTTCAATTGATAACACTTCCGGTAGAGTTCAATGCCAGTCACAGAGCAATGCAAACATTGGAATCTCGATATATTTTAGTTGATGAAGAATTGGTTAGTGCAAAAAAGGTTTTGACTGCAGCAGCACTGACTTATGTTGCCGCCTTGGTAAATAGTATATTGCAGCTGATACGGTTGCTAAATCGCCGAAGATGAACGGCAAAAAATTATCCATACAGCTTTTGAACCAAACGGAACAGGAACAATGTTATTCAAATCTGCTGCTTGATCATGCACTGTTTCATTCCGATTTGGATGAACATGAAAAACGCCTTTGCGCATTGCTGTATTATGGCGTCATAGAAAGACGAATTACGTTAGATACTGTAATTATGCATTATAGCAATAAGCCAATTTCTAAAATAGATCGAACAGTTCGAAACGTTTTACGTTTAGGGATCTATCAACTTTTATATTGTGAACAGATTCCGGCAAGAGCTGCCGTAAATGAGTGCGTTTCGCTGACTAGATCATTTCATAAAGCAAGTGCTTCTGGTTTTGTCAATGCAATTTTACGAAGTTTTCTTCGGGACGATTGTAAAATTCCTTATCCAAAAGAAAAAGATGCTGCAATGGCAGTGGAATATGTCGTCCCCATATGGCTGCGGTATTTTACAATATTCTACTTGTACAATTTTACCGGAAGAAAACGAAAAAGTAGTACAATGTTTTTTGGAAAAGCATCCGGAATTTCAGTTGGAACCAATTGCACCGAGATTTGGCAACTTATTTTGCAGTACGATGTTGACACTTTTGCCAGAGCAATTTTACAGCGATGGATTCTTTTTATCTAAATTTCGTCGAAAAAACATGATGAAAACATAAAGTATGTAAGTAAGAAATGCTCTTTCGCACTTTTGATGGAGGACATTTATGGAAAAAAAAGATATTCTTTCTATGCCATATAACCAATTAGAAGAAGAAATATATTTGCTTGGAGAGCCGAAATTCCGAACAAAACAGATTTATACTTGGCTACATCAAAAACAAACGACTGATTTTTCAAAAATGTCTTCACTTTCTCTCCAATTGCGAGAACGTTTAGATAGAATTTTTTGTATAAATAGACTAAAAATCACAAGAAAGCTTGCATCTTCTATTGATCATACGGTAAAATACTTATATGAACTTCCAGACGGCAATTATGTAGAAACCGTTTTGATGGAATACCATTACGGAAAAAGCCTTTGCATATCGACACAAGTAGGCTGTAAAATGAGGTGTCAATTTTGTGCGTCTACAGTTGCCGGATTCATTCGCAATTTGACACCTTCAGAAATGCTGCTACAGATATACGAAACACAGCGAGATATTGGTACCAGAATTGATCATCTTGTGTTAATGGGAATTGGTGAGCCATTAGATAATTTAGAAAATGTTTTGACGTTTTTTCAACTGCTATCGGATCCCAAAGGATTCGGTATGAGTTTGCGTCACGTAACACTTTCTACGTGTGGCTTGGTACCACAAATCAAACAACTTGCCGATTTGCATCTTGGCTTGACACTATCACTTTCGTTACACAGCCCTGAGAATCTCCGCCGTAGTGAAATTATGCCAGTCAATCGACGCTATCCAATTGAAGCGACTATGGAGGCTTGTCGCTATTATTTCCAAGTGACTGGTAGACGAGTAACGATAGAATATGCAGTGATAGATCATGTAAATTGTTCCAAATTAGATGCAAAAAAATTGGCAGCTTTACTTAAGGATATGTATTGTCATGTAAATTTAATCCCTGTCAATCCAATTGCAGAGAAAAATTTTCAAACGATGCGTCAAAATGTAGAGCTATTTCAAAAAGAATTGGAGACACTCGGCGTAAACGCAACTATACGCAGAACGTTGGGCAGCGATATTCAAGCTGCTTGTGGGCAATTGCGACGAGATGCGTATCAAAATATCAAAGAAATATAGACTTATTCCATGGAGGTGGTAGAGATTGGTGAGTGCATCGCAAACACATATTGGGTACGTACGAGATGAAAATCAAGATTGTGTGGACACAAGGCAATTTGGAAAAAATCAATTGCTGTTGGTTTGCGACGGTATGGGTGGGGAGCGATCCGGCAAAAAAGCGAGTACAATGGCATCAAAAATTTTTTTCGAGCATTTTATAGAAGGATATTCTGAAGATATGGATGCTTACAGCGTGCGCTCTTTGTTGCTATCGTCTATTTCCGCTGCAAATTCTGTTGTGTATATAACCGCTCGAATGGATTATCAAAATTTTGGTATGGGTACAACATGCGTAACAGCTTTTGTAACAGAGTCCTATATCGCTGTCGCTAATGTAGGAGACAGTCGGGCGTATCTGATGGAAAATGGAAAATTGCGACAGATTACAAAAGATCACACTGTTGTAAATATGCTGCTGGAGCGTGGTCGAATTACAGAAAAAGAAGTGCGAACGCATCCACAACGTCATATGCTGATAAAAGCGGTAGGCGTAGAGAGAACTGTTTGTCCGGATTTCTTTCGAATTGATCTGGAGGAGCATCAACCGTTTCGATTACTTCTTTGCTCTGATGGATTGTCTGGTTTTTGTACGGATGCCGAAATAGCCACAATCCTGAGCGGTACGTTTTCTGCAGAAGAATTGACGGAACAACTAATTCAGGCGGCATTACAAAAAGGTGGAAACGATAACATTTCTGTTGCAGTAGTAACAGCATCATAATTGGAGGAACTGTAGGAATGGATAAGAATCAATTCATTGGAACAAGGTTGGATGGTCGGTATGAATTAACGGAGCTTGTCGGTGAAGGCGGAATGGCAAATGTATATCGTGCCATCGATGTTTTGGATAACCGAATGGTTGCTGTAAAAATTTTAAAAAAAGAATATTCAGAAAGTGAAGAATTTCAGCGTCGCTTTCGAAATGAATCCAAGGCAATTGCCGTTATGTCACACCCAAATATTGTAAAAATTTACGATATGGGCTTTTCAGAACGTGTACAATATATTGTTATGGAATTTATCGATGGAATCACGTTAAAGGACTATATTGACAGTGAAAAAGTCTTAAACTGGAAGGATGCTGTACACTTCGTTATTCAAATTTTGAGAGCATTACAGCATGCACATAATCGAGGCATTGTACACCGTGATATTAAACCGCAAAATATTATGTTGCTGACAGATGGCACTATTAAAGTGATGGACTTTGGCATTGCCAAATTTGCACGAGAAGAGAGCAGAACAGCAACAGATCAGGCAATTGGTACAGTACATTATATCAGTCCTGAGCAAGCCCGAGGTGACGTGATAGATGCTAAAAGCGATATCTATTCTATTGGCATCATGTTCTATGAGATGCTCACAGGCTGTAAGCCATTTGATACAGATAATCCAGTGTCAATTGCTGTGATGCATATGCAGAATGTGGCAGAGCGACCTAGAAATATTAATCCTAATATTCCGTCTGGTTTGGAAGAAATTATTATGCATGCTATGGAAAAAGATGCATCAAAGCGGTATCAATCTGCTTCCGAGATGATTCGTGATATTGAGGCATTTAAGGCAAACAACCAAATTATCTTTGGTTATTACAACACGGCACCACTGCAAGGGCAAATACAATATTTTACAACACCACCGAGTGATCGTACAAAACGTGAAGATTCTATATATCAAGATGATGATACAAATTATTATTCGGATGATGATGACGAGGGAGAATATCAGGAACAAAGTAAGTCACTTGTTGTCCCAATACTGACAGCAGTCACAATTGTTGTTGTAATTGTTGCAGTGATCGTCATTTTTCTCATTGTCAGCAATGGAACCGGGAGTTCTAGCAGCACGACCGCAGAAGTTCCTAATGTAGTTGGTATGGATTATGATGAAGCTGTTTTGAATTATCCGAATGTAGAATTTCAAATTGAGGAAACTGACTATACAGATCAATATGATGAAAATGTTATCTATAAACAAAAATATGATGCTGGTGAATACATCAAGAAAAATGATGATGGAAAAATTGAACTACCGATTGCAGTTAGCCTTGGTGTACAAAAAGTGACTATTCCAGACTTGACGAATTATACGTATGAGCAAGCAGAAGAGGCACTATCATCCCTTGGTTTAGAGATTGAACAGAAAAAGATAGAAAGCACCTCAGAAGAAAATATTGAAGCGGGACACGTCATTAAGACGGATCCTGAAGCAGAGACAGAAGTTGTAGTTGGCGATACAATTGTTGTTTATGTCAGTCAAGGAATTGCTGTAGATGAAACCGACGTACCGAATTTTGTTGGTATGACGTTGGAAGAAGCACAGGAGGAGTGTGAGGCAAGAGGTCTTGTCATAGAGACAGTCGAAGAAGATTCAGAAGAAGAGAAAGATGTTGTGATTGCACAGGATGTGGAAAGTGGCTCTGTTGTAATATCGGGAACAACGATTACTTTAACAATCAGTTCCGGTGTAGAACCAGAGGGAACAGTTTCCTATGGAATCTTAAACTTGCCGGATACAATGAGTGGCGCATATACGTTGAATTTTTCTACAGATGAAGGCGTAATTCAAAGTTATCAATTCGTACGAGAAAGTTTGGACGATGGCTCCGTCACAGTTCCAATTACAGGAACAGGTTCTAAAACGGTGTCCGTATCGATTTCAAGCTCTCAAAGTGGAAAAACGGCGTTGATTGGAACTTATACGTTTGACTTTACAAATGAAACATTTTCAGCGATTAGTGAAGATTTGGATACTGCATTGAATTCTGTCATTTTGGTTACAACGACGACAGTCACAACAGCGGAATCAGTGGAAGAGTCTGAAGGAGAATAAAAATATGAGCTGTGCTGAAACAGAAAATCCTGCAGCAGCACGGGGCAGAATTATTGCATCTGTGGGAGGTCTCTATACGGTAGAGACCTCTTGCAATATCTGTACCTGTAAAGCGAGAGGTATATTTCGAAAAAAAGGAATCATTCCGTATGTGGGAGATTATGTCAACTTATCAGAAGATCAGGTTATCTATGAGATTTTACCACGACGTAATGCAATTCTACGTCCACCTGTCGCAAATTTAGATCAAATTTTCTTTGTGGTATCTTCTTGTAAACCTAGTCCGAATTTACAACTTCTGGACTCTTTTTTGACAGTGACAATTTACTTGAAAATCCAGCCAATTTTGATTCTAACGAAGGTGGATTTAGACGATGCACATGAGCTATACGAATTATATGACCACGCTGGAATACCTGTGTATATAGTGGATTATGAAAAACCGAAATCAATTGCAGCAATTGGGGCACTTATGAAAAATCGTACCGGTATGATGACTGGAAATTCCGGTGTAGGAAAGACAACACTCCTCAATGCAATTGAACCGTCACTAAAACTTCCAGTAAATGCAATTAGCGAGAAACTGGGGCGTGGAAAACATACAACACGAGAAGTGAGACTGTTTTCTTGCGCTGGCGGATATTTGGCCGATACACCTGGATTTTCGACATTTGAAGTAGAACAGTATGTGAAAATGGAGAAGGAGCGAATCGCAGTGTGTTTTCCGGAATTTCGTCCCTATTTAGGAAGGTGTCGTTTCTTGGATTGTGCACATATATGTGAAAAAGGATGTGCAGTCGTAGAAGCAGTAATGGCAGGGAAGATAGCACAAAGTCGTCACACTGCCTATTGTAATCTTTATCAGATTGCAAAACAGAGAAAGGCATGGGAGAAATGAATCGTGCGGTAATATTTGCCGGAGCACCAGTACAACCGAAATTACAACCACCGGTACCGAAAGCATCATATTATATCTGTGCAGATGCAGGTTTAAGGCTCGCAGATGCATTGCAAATACAACCAGATTATATTATTGGCGATTTTGATTCGCTGCAGTATGTGCCGACATCAATAGACTATGAAAAAATAAAAAAAGTTCCTGTACAAAAGGACGAAACAGATACTATCCTTGCTGCACAATACGCAATATCTCAAGGATGTACAGAGTTGGTTTTTTATGGAGCATTGGGTGGCAGAATAGATCATATGATTGCCAATATACAAATGCTGCAAATGCTTGCAAATGATGGCGTGCAAGGAATTCTGATAGATGAAAATCATTGGATTACTATACAACGAAATTGTATTCAACATTACATGAAACGTGATGGCTATTTTTCACTATTTGCTTTGACGGAACAGTGCAAAGGCGTAACAATGACAGGTGTAGCGTATCCGCTGCAAAACAGTACTTTACGCTCGAATTTTCCGATAGGAGTTAGTAATCAAATCATTGAACCTGAAGCAACAGTCAAGGTAGATGATGGAGACTTGTTGATCATTTTCTCAAAAGATTAAAAATCATGAATAACATTAAGCCACCTCTAAAACGCCCCAAAATCAATTTTCATTCATCAAAGACAAATAGCTTCACATTTTCAGGATACATGGAAATATCATGGTTACTGTTTTAACTTCGTTTGCATCCAACGTCATGGAAGCTGATGCGTTCCCGTTAAAATAGGAAAATAGATATGGATTCAATCCACCGCCGGAAACAGAATCATATTGTATACAAGTGGAAGATAAATCCAAAGTCTGCACTTCTTCTGTTGTATTTTTTATTTCTAAATTGAATAATAGATCTTGTTCATCCACATAATCCTTTATCTCATCATCGTACATCGTGGACAGTTCCTCACCGGAATAAATGCCATACGCCGATGATATGATCTGTAAATTATGAAAGGAAAAAGTTTCCTGTGGTTGATATACCACTCGTTCTGTGATCTGATACTTGACCGTATTGATGTAAATGACACGTATTACAAAAAGTGCAGCGAGAATAGCGGCAAGTAAGATGCCAATTCCCAAACGCAGCTTACGACTTCTGCTCATGTAAGAATCCTCCCCGCTTCCATCTTGAATATCTGGTCAGACAATTGCTCTAGTTCCTCTCTGTCATGACAGGCAATCAGAATGACCGATCCTTTTTCTTTCAAATCATGTAAAATGGCACGAACATTCTGCATGCCGCTTTCATCAATCGCATTGATTGGTTCATCCAGAATGACAAGCTTCGGATCTCCCATTACCGCTGCCGCAATGCCAAGCTTTTGCTTCATGCCAAGCGAATATTTTCGGTAGACTCTCTTGTCCATTGGATCTAATCCGACACGGGACAGGATCGCACAAATCTGTTCATAAGCATTTTTAGATTCTGAAATCCTGTATATCCATGTATTTCATCATTCAGCAAAATCGTTCCGGAGGTGGGGCGAATGAGTCCGCATATGGTTCGCATCAGCATGGTTTTTCCACAGCCGTTTTTCCCTTGCACGCCGTAGACATTACCGCCTTCTAATTCCAATGAGATATGATCCAGAACGGATACGCCTTTGATGGTTTTGCAGACCTCTACAGGCGGTTCTGCTCGGGAATTTTCTTCGGATGTACGACGGCTCTTAAAAATAAATGGTCGAATTTCTGAAACATAGTTGCAATGAAGAAAAAAGCGTGGTATAATAGAATTGTGGAAAGAATCAGCGACTAGAAAAAAATAGAAACTTTTTTGCGGTTGTTTGCTAGTTGTTGATATTCCTAGTAAATCAGGTTTCAAAACTTTTCTAATTGCACCAAATTTGTATTTGGTGCAATTAGAAATAAGAATGAGGTGTTTCCATGGAAATTAATCGTAAGGAATGTCCGGATTTTTTTCTGGATTATATTTTGTACATCACTGTTACAAAGTCTCTTTCTGCACGTACTGTGCAAGAATACTATCTCGATATTCGATTATTTTTAAAATATCTTAGAATGATGCATGAATCACAATTTGCAGATGTCAATGATTTGCGACAGATTCCAATTAAGGATATGTCTGTTGAAATGTTAGAAAATGTACAATTACAAGATCTGTATAATTATTTATACTATGTTACGGAAGAACGGGAAAATCATGATCGTGCTAGAGGAAGAAAAGTATCGGCATTACGTAGCTTTTTTCGGTATTTGTGCTATCACCAGAATGTAATTTCACATGATCCAACAGAACGACTAGAACTTCCATCGCCTAAAAAATCGCTTCCTAAATATTTAACTCTGGAGGAAAGTAAAAAATTACTGCAATCTGTTAATAGTACTTACCCAGAACGAGATTACTGTATACTTACGCTTTTTTTAAATTGTGGTATTCGTCTAAGCGAATTGGTAGGTCTGAATATGCGAGATATCAATTTTCAAGAATCAAAAATACGTGTTTTGGGCAAAGGCAACAAAGAACGAATGGTATACTTGAACGAGGCTTGTATGAAAGCACTACAAGCATATTTAGAAGTACGAGAATCGCCCGATAATTCGGATGAAAAGGCTGTATTTTTAAGTAAACATCATACCCGAATCAGTAAACGACGTGTGCAGCAGATTGTGGAAAATGCACTCGTACAAGCTGAATTAGATGGGCAAGGCTATTCCACACACAAGCTGCGTCATACAGCAGCAACACTAATGTATCAATATGGCGATGTAGACGCCTTGACATTAAAAGAAGTGCTGGGACACGCCAGCACTTCTACAACGGAAATATATACGCATTTGTCAAATCAAATTTTAAAAGACGCCACGGACAGTTCTCCCCTTGCACATTTTGAAAAACGTGACCCAAAAAAGAAATGATATTAACAAATATTTTGAATAGTATGCCATGCACATTGTCCTGCGTATTGTCCTAAACGCCATGCACATTCCAGATTATAGCCACCGCATTCTCCGTGAAGATCTAGTATTTCTCCAGCAAAAAACAATCTAGGGATATACTGAGATTGTAGAGTTGCATCTATTTCAGTGATTGGAATGCCACCTGCTGTTACTTGTGCTTCTTGCCATGTACCTCTAGATAGTATTGGAAATCTCCAGTTGTGGCAAAGCTTTGCTAAGTTTTCTAGTTCCGAAGCGGTCAACTGATAAGTCTGTGTATCCATCCATCGACACTGTAACACCGCTTTGTCGTAAAAGAGATATACCAATTTTCTTAGGAAATAATCCTGTCAGAAAATTTTCCAATTTCCACATAGAGCGAATACTATAAATGTTCCCCAAATTTGTTAATGTCTGTTTAATTGATTCGTTTGGCAACAAATCAACAGAAAGATAAGATGGATTCTTTCCTTCACTACATTTTGCTAATAAATTCATTATACAAATACCAGAAAGACTATGATCTGTAAATTGAATTTCACCGTATTCTTCTAATAAGCACTTTCCTTCTGCTGTATATGCAGAAACATTTCCTTATATGCGAACGCCCTTTAAACCACGCAATTGTTGTGGCTGCGTGTAAAAAGGCACTAGTGCTGGTTTTACAACAGAATGAGAATGACCTAATTTTTCTAATACAGAAAACATCTTGCCATCCGAACCGGTTTTGGGTGCTGCGAATCCACCTGTTGTAATAATAACTGCTTTCGCTTGAAAAGTATCCAGATTTGTTTGAACAAGAATATTGTCTTTTCGTGGGGATAAATTATAAACTATACAATCGCAATACGTTTCTGTACCGATTTGTTCTACAGTAAAACGTAACGCATCTAGAACAGATGCAGCCTGATTACTTTGAGGATATTGATGTCCTTCTTGATCCTGACGGCAAAAAACACCCATTTCAGCAAAAAAATCTTGCGCATTTAAAGTTTGTTTCATAACTTGAGGCAACAATACAACGAGCGAGCCACGATATGTATCAAGGCGTTGATTTGCGTTTCCCAAATTACAGCGACCATTTCCAGTAACCAATATTTTTTTCCCTATGCAAGAATTTTTTTCACAAATACAGACGTTACATTCTGGCGAAATTCATTTGATTGCAATAGCAGCGGCGAGACCAGATGCACTGCCGCCACTGATTAAAATATCTGTCTGTTTCATTAGTTTTTGATGCTATGCATGGGTGCAGGAATTCTACCGCCACGTGAAATAAACTTTTCTGAGGATTTCCGATTAATTGGCATAACCGGTGCGCTTCCAAAAAGTCCGCCATATTCCAACATATCTCCCTCTTTCGAACCTACCGCCGGAATAAGACGTACTGCAGTGGTTTTATTGTTTATCATGCCAATCGCCATTTCATCTGCAATAATGGCGGAGATAGTAGACGGTGAAACATCACCTGGAATTGCAATCATATCTAATCCAACTGAGCAAACTGCCGTCATTGTTTCAAGCTTTGTTATTGTCAATGTTCCATCAACAGCAGCTTCAATCATACCTGCATCCTCCGATACCGGAATAAATGCACCGGATAATCCACCTACGTTTGATGAAGCCATAACACCGCCTTTTTTGACTGCATCATTTAGCAGTGCAAGAGCTGCTGTGGTACCGTGTGTCCCACAGGTTTCCAACCCCATGGTTTCCAGAATATGTGCAACACTGTCCCCTATCGCTGGTGTAGGTGCTAAAGACAAGTCCACAATGCCAAATGGGATATTCAGCATTTGTGATGCCTTTGTCCCGACAAGCTGTCCCATACGAGTAATTTTAAAGGCGGTTTTCTTAATAATATCCGCCAATTCATCAATAGAAGCATCTGGATATTTCGCAATTGTAGATCGAACAACACCAGGACCGGATACGCCAACATGAATGACACAGTCTGGCTCTCCTACTCCGTGAAATGCACCAGCCATAAATGGGTTATCTTCCGGTGCATTGCAGAATACCACAAGCTTTGACGGTCCAACACACTGTCGATCAGCAGTACGCTTAGAGGATTCTAAAATGACTTCACCCATGATGCGAACAGCATCCATATTGATACCACTTTTAGTAGAACCAACATTGACAGAAGAGCATAGGCGTGTAGTAATATCCAGTGCCTCTGGAATGGATTGGATCAATGCCATATCGCCGGCACTGAATCCTTTATGTACCAGTGCGGAATAACCGCCAACAAAATTGACATCACAAGTTTCTGCTGCACGCTGCAATGCCTTAGCAAATTTCACAGGACTATCTTTCGGACACACAGCAGCTAGCATTGCAATTGGTGTAACGGAAATTCGCTTATTAATAATTGGAATGCCATATTCCTTTTCAATTTTTTCTCCGGTTTCCACAAGCTTTTCTGCCTTGGTTGTGATTTTATCATAGACCTTATTGCAAGCCTTTTGAATGTCTGGATCAATGCAATCTAACAGAGATACTCCCATTGTGATGGTTCGAATATCCAAGCACTCGTCCTGTATCATTTGAATGGTTTCAAGAATATCTCCCGCATTAAACATCATATTATTCATTTGGTTTTTTCCTGCTTTCTTTTATCACAATTTATATGCGATGCATTGCATTGAAAATATCTTCATGCATCGTATGAATGGAAAGTCCTTGCGATTCTCCAAGTGTAGTTAGCTCATTGCAGAGCTGCGTGAAGTCAGCATTGATATTAGAAATATCTACCATCATAATCATTGCGAACATCTCTTGTAGTACATTTTGTGTAACCTCCAACACGTTCGCATGATATTGGGTACAAACACCACTAACTTTGTGTAGAATTCCAACGTTATCTTTTCCGATTACGGTAATGACAGCTCGCATTATTTTCTCCTCCAATTTTTATTTTAAAAGCAGTTTTTTCATACGCTGCATTGCTTCAATTGTTTGACTCCAATCGCCAAATGCAGTCAAACGAAACCATCCCTCGCCGTTCTTGCCAAAACCTTCTCCCGGTGTGCCAACGACAGCAATTTCATGCAGCAGATAGTCAAAAAATTCCCAACTCGACATTCCCATCGGGCATTTTAACCAAATATATGGCGAATTCTTACCACCTGTGTACTGAATATCAAGCTCCTCCATCGTCTTGGCAATGATTGCAGCATTTTCCTGATAATAGGCAATATTTTCGTGAATTTGTTTTTGACCTTCTTCTGTAAACACTGCTGAAGCTGCATACTGTACAGGGTAAGAAACACCATTAAACTTACTCCCCTGCCGTCTTCCCCAAAGTTGTGCAATGCTGATGTCTGTACCGTCAGAGCTTGTTACATGAAGTGCGGTTGGTATAACGGTATAACCGCAGCGCATACCGGTGAATCCTGCCGTTTTTGAGAGAGAACACATCTCAATGGCACATTCTTTTGCACCTTCTATTTCGTAGATGCTGTGTGGAACATCTGGATCTGTAATAAATGCTTCATAAGCCGCATCATAGATAATGATAGCTTTATTTTTTTTGGCATAGTCTATCCATTCTTTCAGTTGTACTCTCGTATATGCAGAACCTGTTGGATTATTCGGAGAACAAAGATAGATTAAATCAGCGTGTACAGATTTATCAGGCATTGCTGCAAATCCATTTTCTTCGTTGGAATCTGCATAGATGACTGTTCTGCCACTCATTTTATTGGAATCCACATAAACTGGATAGGCTGGATCCGTAATCAAAACAATATTGTCATCGCCAAAAATATCCACGATATTACCACAATCGCTCTTTGCTCCATCGTTAATGCGAATTTCGTCTAGTTCTAGAGATACATCAAACTTCTGGTAATATCCAACGATTGCTTCTTTTAAGAAGTCATAACCTGCTCCGCTGTCTTCGTAACCTTTAAAAGTTTCTTTAACGCCCATTTCATCTGCGCCTTTTTTCATAGCTTCTATACAAATAGGTGCAATCGGCAAGGTTACATCACCAATTCCCATTCGAATTAGCGATACATCTGGATTTTCAGCCAAAAAAGCATTTACCTTTTTGGCAATATTGATGAACAAGTAATTTTTTTCCAGTTTCAAAAAGTTTTCATTGATACTTGGCATTTTCTTTCTTCCTTTCAAAATTTTTAAAATATAGTGATTTAAAACTCAGGAACTTCCATTTTACCTTCAAACACAAATGTTGCGGGACCGATCATGGTTACATTTTCATCTTCGTGGTAAATGATACGTAAATCTCCACCACGCAAGTGTACTAGAATTTCATCTTCCTTCCTGCAGTATCCATTCAAAATAGCTGCAACTACAGATGCACACGTACCAGTTCCACATGCAAATGTTTCACCACTCCCCCGCTCCCAAACTCGCATTTGCAGCGTGTGGTCATCGATAATACGAACAAATTCGGTATTTACACGGTTTGGAAACAGCGGGTAATACTCAAAAGATGGTCCGATTTTTTCTAAATTTAACGTATCAATTTCTGGTAAGAACACAATTGCATGAGGATTTCCTATGGAAACGCAGGTCATGCAGTACTGCATACCATCAATGGTTATCGGCTGCGCAACAAATCGATCCAAATTTGAGTTCATCGGGATCTCTCTTGGAATCAAAATTGCTTTTCCCATATCAACTTTAACACTTTCGATTTTTCCATCTACGCCGGGATATAACGTTAAATACTTGATACCTGCATTTGTTTCAAGTGATACATTTGTTTTGTCAGTCAATCCCATGTCATATACATATTTTCCAACGCATCGTGTTCCGTTCCCACACATCATCGCTTCAGAGCCATCAGCATTAAAAATTCGCATTCGAAAATCGGCAATTTCAGATGGCATAATTAAAATCAGACCATCTGAGCCAATACCAAAGCGAATATCACTGACAAAAATAGCCAGCTTCTCAGGGTTGGGAACAGTTTCTTGAAAGCAATTGATGTAAATGTAACTATTCCCAATGCCATGCATTTTTGAAAAGGTTAGCATAAAACAATCCTCCTGATAAAATTCATAAGTACAAGTTTAGTATACAAAAAAAATAAAAAAAAATCAAGGCAATTTTGAAACTTTTTTCAAAACAAATCTTCTCAAAAAAATGCTCCGGCATTTCCGGAGCATTTATTCTGGCTATCCTCTAGCGAGAATACGCAGACCCTTTACCTTAATCATAATTAAAGATAGTCTTTAATCAAACTTATGCAAGATTTGCAAATTTTTTTGTCATTAAAATCAATCAAATCTTTGGTACGAGAACAAAGTGCACAACTTACTTGAGCCTTTTGAATAATGACCTTTTCGCCTTCTGTATAGATTTGTAAGTAATCATTACACTCAATTTGAAGCTGACGACGAAGCTCTTTTGGAAGCACAAAACGACCAAGACCGTCTACACGACGCATAATTCCAGAGTCTTTCATATACAAGCCATCCTTTCTTTTCTTTTTTTGACATCTTAACAACCTCGCAGAAAACATCTGTCCCCATGTTAGCTGCGATGAAAACATACGAGATATAAGGTTTAGAAAGCGATGCGATATAGCTTTTTTAAAGATACCAAAAATAGAAAACAAATACACATTTTATGTTTTCAATTACCATTATAAACCACTTGACGAAAATTGTCAACCTATATCATCCTTAATTTTACCAAATCGATTTAATTTATGTATTTATAAATTTTCTTTATTGAAAAAACCAAAAAAAAAAGCTTGACAAGTTCTCGATTCTATGTTAAAATAATATTTGTTGATTGGTCAATGTGAAAACACATGAGATATTAGCTCAGTTGGCAGAGCATACGCCTTTTAAGCGTAGGGTCGAGGGTTCAAATCCCTCATATCTCACCAATATCAAAAAAAGCACGCAATTTTGGAAAATATCTGAGACTGCGTATTTTTTTTATTTCCGCAATTTGTTTTTCTTGCTTAAATTTGCTAAAAAACCGTATTTGGCACTGTTTTACATATTGAGTTGAAATACTGTCACTTCCGCTTTTGGGAAATACAATTTCAATCCCAGAGCAATCTGATTTTGTCAATAATAGTTGGCAACTTTTTTATACATTTTACATAAATTTATATCAAACAGCTTGTACAATATCGTAATACTACTGTTGCTTTACAGCAGTCGGCACATTATAGCCATCGGTTTTCCAATTCTCATGAATGATTTTTTGTAAATTTTTTTACAATCTGTTCCGCACAGCGTAAACTGTCTACTGCTGCTGATGTTATTCCTCCCGCATAACCTGCACCTTCACCACAAGGATACAGACCAGCTAATGATATTGATTCACAAAACTCGTTTCGCAGAATTCGAATTGGAGATGAACTACGACTTTCGATACCAGTCAGAATAGCATCTGGCGAATCAAATCCTTGTATTTTTCGTGCCATTGCCGGTATACCCAGACATAACGTATCTACGACAAAATTTGGCAAATATGATTCTGGCGCAGCTATTGTCACACCTGGGCGATAGGTTGGTTCCACGTCACCAAGTGATTTTGACATTCGATGATTTAAAAAATCTCCGACAGTACAAACTGGTGCAAAATAATTCGAATTACCAGCATGAAACGCTGCCTCTTCTAATTTCTGTTGAAAGTACATTCCAGCTAAAGGGTGTGTATCGTGCAATTCATTCGATGTAATACCAACCAAAAGTGCACTGTTAGCATTTACGCCATTTCTTGCATAACGGCTCATACCATTTATTGCTAATCGATTGGGTTCGGAAGATGCCGCAATCACTTCCCCACCTGGACACATACAAAATGTGTATAAACTATGTCTATTTGGAAGATGTACCGCCAATTTATAATCTGCTACCGGCAAATCTGGAGGTGCTGCATCTCTGTCGTACATAGCTTGATTGATTGTTGCTTGTTTATGTTCAATCCGGATACCTATAGAGAAGTTCTTCTGTTCTAATAAAATCTTATCCTGATATAGCATCGAAAACACATCTCTTGCACTATGACCAATGGCAAGAATGCATTGCTCTGTTTCAATGTGATACGATTGTCTATCTTGTTCATAAATCACACCAATAAGTTTTCTATTTTCCTGCTGTAACCTTTTCATACAAGCTTGAAAATGAATTTCACCGCCAAACGCTTGTATTTTTTCACGCATGGTTTTTACCACTTGTACCAATCGATCTGTCCCGATATGTGGTTTTGCCAGATATAAAATTTCTTTTGGTGCACCGCATGAAATAAATGTTTCTAATATAAATTGAATACGAAAATCCTTAATTCCAGTCGTTAGCTTCCCATCAGAAAAGGTCCCTGCACCACCCTCACCAAATTGTACATTACTAGACGGATTTAGTTGTCCAGTTTTCCAAAAGAATGCCACATCTTTCTGTCGCTGCTCAACGCATTTACCGCGCTCCAATACAATCGGGCGTAATCCAACCTTTACTAAAAGATAAGCTGCAAACATTTCAGCCGGTCCAAACCCTATTACAACCGGACGACTACCGAATTCTTTCAACGATAGCTTTGGTATATTGTAGAAATGTGGTTTATATCGTTCGACATCATGGTCATTTTTATATCGTTTATATATTACTTCTTCTTGCTTTAACTTCAAAAGAAATGTCCAAACAACAAAAATATTTGGTTTCTTTCTTGCATCAATCGATTTTTTAATTGGCTGTATATGGATAATATCAGTTTTAGAAATTTTCAATCGTTTTGCAATTGCTTGAAGCAGCTACGATTCAGTACAGCCGATTGGTGTAGATAGATTCATCAATTTAATCATAATTTTCTCCATAATTTACAAAAAGCCTTTTGAAATGATACATTCAAAGGCTTTTTGCATATTTAATCACAATGTTGTAAGTGTTCTTCTCGAATATTTTCAGAATTTTTTAACATTTCCTCTAATGTATGCCATCCGAGTACTGCACATTTAACTCGAGCTGGCATATGAGAAATATCCTGTAGCGCACCGGCTTCTTCCAATTCTTCCAAATCTTCTTCGGTTGCTTTTCCTTGAATCATATTTAAAAAGAGATCTGCCAAATGCAATGCTTCTTCCTTCGGACGTCCAATCACTAAATCTAGCATGATATCAGCTGATGCTTGTGAAATTGCACAGCCACTTCCTGTAAAGCTGCCATCTGTGATAACATCATTTTCATTCAATTTCAATTGCAGAATAATATCATCCCCACAGCTCGGATTGATTCCTTCGTGTTCCAAGTGTGCATCATCCAGTGCATACTTGTGATATGGATGTAGATTATGCTCGATTAAAATTTCATTATAAAAACTTCGCTCATTCGCCATAACCCATTCTCCTCCTGATTGTTTTGACACTTTCCAAAAAACGATCTATATCTGCTTTAGTATTATAAAAAGCAATGCTTGCTCTTGTAGTGGATGAAACGCCCAAATGCTGCAAGAGTGGCTGTGCACAATGATGCCCCGAACGCACTGCTACGCCATCGGCATCTAAAATGCTGCTAACATCATGTGAGTGTACACCATCAACCAAAAAGCTAATAATACCACAATGTTCCTCCGGATTTGGCGACCCTTGTATCTGAATAAATGGCAGCTTTTGTAGACCTTCCATCGCTCTCGCTGTTAATATTTTTTCCCTTTTTTCTATGGTACGATATCCAATTTTTTGCATAAATGAGATTGCAGCCTGCAATCCCCAAGCCCCGGCTGCATTTACCGTACCTGCCTCAAATTTATGTGGCAATTCAGCATATACTGCACCCTCTCGTGTAACCGATTGAATCATTTCTCCACCGGACAAAAACGGCGGCATTTCTTCCAATAATGCTTCTCTACCATAGAGAACGCCTAATCCCATAGGTCCGTACATTTTATGAGCAGAAAATACTAGGAAATCAACTCCTAGTTTTTGTACATCAATGGGTGTATGCGGTATACTTTGTGCTGCGTCTAACACTACAATTGCGCCACTCTGTTTTGACCTTATGACAATTTCTTTAATTGGATTTTGTCGACCTAGCACATTAGAAATATGCGTAATTGCAACAAGTTTTGTTTTGGAAGAAAAGGCGGCTTCAAACTGTTCTTCTGAAAATGTGCCATCTGGTTCACATTCTAAGAAACGTAGTGTTGCATCGATTTTTTTCACTACCATTTGCCATGGCAACAAATTACTATGATGTTCCATAATGCTAACAACAATTTCATCGCCCGCATGTAAATGTGACAATCCATAACTATATGCTACCAAGTTAATCGATTCTGATGCATTTTTTGTAAAAATAATTTCCCTAGAGGATGCTGCATGGATAAATTTTTGCACACACTCTCTTGATTCTTCATAATGAGCGGTTGCTTCTATTCCCAATTGATACAAGCCTCGCAGTGGATTTGCATTATATTTGGTATAAAATTCATTTTCTGCTTGCATCACACAATCTGGTCTTTGCGATGTAGCGGCATTATCTAAATAAGCAATGTCATTTTCCAAAAGAAGTGGAAAATATTTTTTATAATTTAATTCAATTGGATTTTCCAAATCTCATCACCTCTGTAAGATATTTTTCAACACGACATCGAATACTTTCGTCGCCAATTCGACGACAGACCGCATCAATTTTAGAACGTGCCAATAGGCAACAGGCTTCAGTTTCGCTAATTCCACGAGTCCCCATATAATACAATACATCTTCATCTGGTTGACCAATACTTGCACCGTGACTTCCCTGTACATCTTCTTCAGCACAAAGAATCAATGGAACTGTACGATTAATTGCTTTTTCTCCTAAAATTAAAATATTTTCGGTTTCTGCACCAACAGATCCAGAAGAACCATTTTTGAAATCAATTGTACCTCGAAAAATTTTTTGTGATGTATCATCTAGTACACCATTGGCACGAATCTGACTTTCTGTTTTTGGACTAAGATGATCCGCAATATAGTTCATATCAATTTTTCGATTTCCTTTTGCATAATAACCAATATCGGCGGAAAATTGACTTTTTTTTCCATTCAATACTGTATAACATCCAGTATAAGTGTCAGCATCTCCCAAAAATAACTGTATCAATTCAAATTGCGCATTTTTTTCGCAAGAAACACCAATATCATTCAAAAATCGAAACGGCTTTTCTAGCAACTGTATCTGCACCAATTTTACATGAGAATATTCCTCCAATTTCATTTTTGTTTGCAATGCACAGACGCCTTCTGTTGCTTTTGTACCGGAAATAAATTGAAAAATGGTAGTATCACTTTGTGGCATCGCTCTGATTTCCGATGCAAAATAGCCTTCGTTATTCTCATCACACAAAATTTCCCATGTCTTTTGTACTTTTGTATTTTCCTTAATACAAATAGAAATCTTTTTTGGCATTTGCAGCTGTCGCATAGATTCTCCCATGCCAGTTGCTATTTTTTCTAAGGAAAAAGTTGTGCCTGCAGCCACTTCTTCCCCAATTACACGAAGCTCTGGTGGATAAGCAGACAATGCAATCTTTGTATTGTTCATGCTTAATTGATTCCACGTAGGCACCGGAAGTGTATTGATTTCTAAATTTACGAATTGTTCCATTTCCAATCCTCCTTATCCGATACTGCCTTTCATTTCTAATTGAATCAAATTGTTCATTTCCACGGCATATTCTAATGGAAGTTCTTTTGAGACATTATCTGCAAAGCCACTTACAATCATAGCTCTAGCATCTTCTTCACTAATGCCACGGGACATCAAATAGAAAACGGCATCGTCGCTAATTCGACCGATTTTCGCTTCATGTCCTACATCGGCGTAGCATGTCCGAATATCCATTGCTGGAATCGTGTCAGAACGTGATTTTTCATCCAGCATCAAAGATTCACAGGAAACGGAAGATTTGGTGTTTTTGGCATTTGGACCAACCACAACAGAACTTCGGAATGTACCAATGCCACCATCCTTTGAGATAGATTTCGTGTTAATATACGAAGATGTCCTTTTCCCACCGTGTACCACCTTTGCACCAGTGTCTAAATTTTGTCCTTTACCAGCAAATGTAATACCGGTAAATTCCATTTGCGATTTATTCCCCTTCAGAATGGTCATAGGGTATAAATAAGATACATGAGATCCAAAAGAACCAGAAATCCATTCCATAATGCCGCCTTCTTCTACGATAGCACGTTTTGTATTTAGGTTATACATATTTTTCGACCAATTTTCAATTGTAGAGTAACGAAGCCGTGCATTTTTTCCAACAAATAATTCCACACATCCGGCGTGTAAATTTGCAACATTATATTTTGGTGCAGAGCATCCTTCAATGAAGTGAAGATCTGCTCCTTCATCAACAATAATCAAAGTGTGTTCAAATTGTCCAGCACCTGGTGCGTTTAATCGAAAATAAGACTGCAATGGAATTTCTACACGAATTCCTGGTGGAACATAGACAAATGATCCGCCAGACCACACTGCACCATGTAGGGCAGCGAATTTATGATCCGTTGGCTTTACGAGCTTCATAAAATGCGATTTCACCATATCGGCGTATTTTCCTTTTAATGCACTCTCAAAATCTGTATAGACCACGCCTTGTGCAGTAACTTCCTCTCGCACATTGTGATAAACCAATTCAGAATCATACTGTGCCCCTACGCCAGCCAATGATTCTCTCTCCGCTTGTGGAATACCCAATCGTTCAAACGTATCTTTGATGTCCTTCGGAACATCTAACCATTTCGCAGACATTTTCGTATTAGGTCGAACATAAGTAGCAATATCATCCATATTCAATTCGCTAATGTCCGGTCCCCAATTCGGAATATCCATTTCATTGTAAATTTTTAATGCTTCTAGTCGAAATTGCTGCATCCAAACAGGGTCATTCTTTTCCTTGGAAATTTGCTCTACAATTGATGCATCTAATCCCGTTTGAATCCGATAAGCGTCACTTTCCTCATCTTTGATATCATATACACTTCTGTCTACATCACTGACATAAGTCTTTTCCTTCATGATTCCAGCACCCTCCTGTTTGACATTTTATTTTTGCTGCATTTGATCCAAAAATGATTCAAATCCATTTTGATTAATTTCATCAATCAATGCAGCAGATCCAGTACAAACGATTTTGCCGTCTACCATAACGTGCGTATAATCTACTCGTAGAGATTCTAGAATACGTGTACTATGAGTAATAATCAGTAGCGAACCCTGTTGATTTTTTTGGTATTCCTCAATTCCCTTCGATACCGTCCGTACTGCATCTACATCTAAGCCAGAATCCGTTTCGTCCAAAATTGCAAGCTTCGGTTTTAACATCAACATCTGAAGAATTTCTGCTTTCTTTTTTTCGCCACCAGAAAAACCTACATTCAAATCACGATCTGCATAGAACTTGTCCATGGACAAAAGCTCCATGGCTTGTTCCATTTCTTTTTTAAATGCAAATACTCGAATCCGTTCACCACGACGTTGTTGAATAGAAGTTCTCAAAAAAGAGCTTAGTGTAATGCCGGGAACTTCCAATGGATTTTGAAAAGATAAAAAAATCCCCTCTTTAGCACGCTTGTCTGGTGTTTCATTTTGAATTGGCTTGTTTTCAAATAGAATTTCGCCATCATCTACATGATAACTTAGATTTCCCATCAGTGCATACCCCAAGGTAGACTTTCCAGCACCATTTGGTCCCATTAAAACATGGGTTTCTCCAACGCCTATGGATAAATTTACGCTGTGAAGAATGGACTTATCTTTTACACTGACAGACAGCTCATTGATTTTTAATAATTGGTCTGACATACACGAAACCACACCTTTCCCATAATGTTTATGCTTCTTGCAATGGAATTTATCTAATTATCATTGAATTTCTTGTATATTATACCACACTTTTCTTGTAAAGTCAATGGTTAATTCATTCATCTTTGTTATATAAAATCATTTGATTTTGCAGATGGTATATGTTTTTATCGGTGAATTTATGCATTTTAGAATGCTTTCTAATTTCATTGCCGAAAGTATAAAAATGTTGTAAAATAGTGAAAAAGCTATCCATACAATAAGAACTACAAATCTGTTAGCAGATTATGCGGTTCCTGACTATTTCGTTTTAATTTTATCTTCTAACACCTGCAAAATTTCCCATAAGCTATTTTCTTCAAAGGGAAAATGTAAAGTTTCTTCAATTTCCGCCTTATCTGAACATAAATTTCCATGCCAAAGTTGTAGTAAAAGTTCATCACCCGGTGTAATTTTATAACGCAAGGAACAATAACTTCCAGTATATACATTTTTAAATTCAAAATAAGAGAGCGGTGGCAGATAAAAATGTGCAGATTTGATTTTTTCTTCCATTGTTTAAAGCTCCTTATTTTCAAGTAGTAATGGAATAATTTTCTCCAAATTAGAAGCAACGCCCCATAGGAGTGGATGAAAACACGTTTCTGGCGGTGTCATATCTGGTACCATGATGACCGAACAGCCAGCAGAAAACGCAGAGATAATTCCGTTTGGTGAATCTTCTACTGCTGCACATTCCTTTGGTTCGAGTCCCAGCTCCGACACTGCTTTTTGGTATATATCTGGTGCGGGTTTACCACAAGTCACATCATCGCCACCAATGATTTTTGAAAAAACTCCACCCAATCCTGCCATTTGTAACCGTATTTCTGCCAATTCATGGGAAGTAGCTGTTGCAACTGCAACCTGAATGTTTTGCTCTTGACAAAAGCGTATCAGTGGGAAAATACCCACTTTTTGCTGTACACCATTTTTTTCGATATACTGTGTCACCAACTCCCGACGTCGTTCTCGAACGTCATAATAGCAAAAATCCTCTCCAAATAACCGCTTGAAATATGGCTCCGCATATTTAGAACAGCAGCTGCGTACAGCAAAAATCGTTTCATCCTGCATTTCAAATCCAAATTCTTTTGCGCTTTGCTTCCAGCACTGAAAATAAATTTTTTCCGAATCCAGAAGAACGCCATCCATGTCAAAAATCAATCCATGAATCATTTCAATTCGCCTGTAATAAAACATTCTGCCGCAACAGTACTAAATCAAAACCATTTACCCGAGAATCTTTCGTCAAATCAGCGCACAAGTATGCCTGTGAACTCAAGGAACGATTTCTAATCAAGTAACACTGTAGTGCAATCACATCTGCTAAACCGACGTTGTCATCTAAATTCACATCGCCTATCAGAATATCATCCGCTTCTTTCGTAGAAGAAGTAGTAGTTGTTGTTTCTGTCGCTGATGTTTCTGTTGTTGTCGTTTCCGTTATGATGTCTGTATCGGATGATACGGTTGTCTCTGTTTCACTTGTTTCTGTCTCGCTTGTAGTTGATGTGATTTCTGTTGTTTCTGTTTGGGAATCTGTCGATATTTCTGTAGATGAAGTTGTTGATTCCATGGTTGATTCTGTCGTCAACCCTGTAATAGATTCCGTTGTTGAATTTGTTGTGTCAGTTGTAGTGATTATAGACGTGGTAGTAGTTGTTGTTGTATTTGTTGTCGTTGTAACCGGATTGTCAGTGTTGCCATTGACATATGACAAAATCAATTCAGACCAATACTCGCCCATGCAAGCATAACCCCCATCATTTGGATGTACACCATCATCTAAGCCTGTTTCCATATCTACCACGCTGTTGATATCTGAAAAATAAATGTTGTACCCTTCTGCTTGTTTCTCCTCTACCAATGCTTCAACCGATTCGTTATAAGCGTCTACATAACTTTCTACTAAAGCAATGAAGCCTTCTGGATCATCTGAATAGTACGTTCCATAAGTATAGCCATAAGCCGTCAACCAGTCATTGCGTACTTCCGCATCAATATCCGGAACAGATGCAACAAAAAGTACTGCACCATCATCCAAATAAAGCTCAATCTCATCAATCAATTCTTCCAAACGATCCGTGATTCCATCGTTATGAGCGTCCAAAAGATCATTCGTACCGATTTGCAGTAAAATCATATCTGGTTCATATGCTTCAATCATATTACCTGCTTCATTCCAGTCAGAATCGTAGTACATCGTATCAAAAATGGTTTCGTATATACCAGTTCTTTCAGAGTAGCTTTGGATGGAAAAACCACTATAACCAGCGTGTGCCGGATCATAAGTAATCGTGGTGCCAGCAGCTATGCCATTTGCACTGGTAGACAACGTATAGGTTGTGGAGTCTGTCCAATTGCTATTAGGACCTACCATGTCAAAATCGGTAAATCCAGCATTTTGCAAATAATAGCAAAGATACTTTCGATAGCCATCCGTACTGCTATTATAGCCGTGTGTGATAGAATCACCTACTGCCAAAATTTTCAGCGTATCGCTGTAATCAGCAGTAACTCTACTACTAACAGTAGAAGCATATCCCATGCCTACGCAGCCAATAGCAGCAGCTGCTGCTGTCAAGATAGAGAGAAAACGATGTTTCATAAAATCAACCTCTTTTCAATATTAAAACGATTTCCCGTTTACAATTTCATTAAGCTTTGAATAACCGGGGTTAATGCATTTACAATTACTGTACCACCTTCGCCATCAGGATGTTGTCCGTATACTGTTTTTGATGCATTAGATTCATCCGCAAGCAGAGATGCAACATCAAAGTAAACAGCACCATAATCTTCTGCAATTGTTTCTACCCTTGCATTATATTCTGTTCGAATTGCATCCAACTCTTCTGTTAAGTCAAATGGCGGAGAATTCCATAAAATCGTCTGAATACCTGCACTCGTACAAGCATTTGTAATCGTACGAACTGCCGTTTCAATTTCCTCCGCAGAGGAAGAACCACCCTCGCCGTATGCACCACTGATAATGTCATTTGTTCCAAATGCAATGGTGACAATATCTGCACCGGCAATCGCTCGTTCCAGCCAATCGCCATCAGTTGCGCAGTCTGTTGCACGAGAATAACCAAGTCCCAGATTCCATAAACTATAACTATCTGTTCCTAATTGTTCCAATGTCTGTGCAGCCCAAAAGTCTTGTTCAAATTCAGTCGTCTGACAACCTTGCGTAACAGAATCACCCAATGTGACGATACGTGCTTCTACTTTTCGATCCACGCCAATAAGTTGCGGCAATGGAATTTCGTTGGTATATAGAAATCCTTTGTCGTCACCTTTATCTTTGTAAGAATATGCCAAATTCGACATACAAATTGCTGGAATATTTTCACCGGAAATTGTCCATTCCCACAATAGGTAATGCCCTTCCGGTACATCAAAGCTTACAGGATCACTCCAAAACGTTTCATCCGGTAAAACCTCTTTTGAAGTTTCGCCTAAAAAAGTGATAGATACTGTTGTTTCTGGATCGATATTCGCATCGAATTCCGTACCACCATCAGAAATAGAGGCACTTTCAATGGTATAGCTTCCTCCCGACATACCAACATAAGAAACAGAACCATCATCATATGTAGAATCTACCGTATTGGAAAAATAAAAGCAGTAATCAAACTCCCCTGATACCTCCACCGGTAACCAAGCACGATATGTCACACTATCGGCACTCTTAATAATCGTATTATTTCCTGTGGCAATCACTGTATTGGAAACATAAGTATCAAACAATGTTGGCTCTGCAACCATCTCGGTTTCTTCTACTATAGTTTGGCTTGACTCAGGTTTGCTATCAGAACTGCAAGCAACGAATCCAGAAACCGTAACACCAGTCAACAAAAATGCAGCTGCACGTTTCCAAAAAGACAGCCGAATTTTCTGATGCATGGGAAAAACCTCCTTTAACGAAATTTATTCCTTTTTTATTTTATCATATTTTATGCGCATTTGTCAAGAAAAATTAGAACATTTTTTATATGATTATAAAAAGAATGCAGTGTATCTCAAATAACACTGCATTCTTTTAAACGGCATACATTTTCTTAACAATAAAAGATTATGTGAAATCCTTTTCTAGTCGTATACGCAAATTATCTGCAACCAATGCGATAAATTCAGAATTAGAAGGCTTTCTATTTTGAATATACGGTATCTGTCCAAAGATATTGTGAATTATATCAAAATCTCCTTCTCGCCATGCGAACTCGATAGCATGACGAATGCTTCGTTCAACTTGTTCTACGGATGAATTGGATGCTTACGCAATTTCCGGATAAAGCTGATGCATAATATGCGAAAGGTATTCCGGATGTTTAATTGCAAGCAAAATGCCAATTCGAAGATTCTTATGCCCTCTCAGATGTGCAGGAATTCCAATATTTTGAAGAATACTTGTCACTTGAAATTGCAAACTTTCTCCTGCATATGGAAAACTATCCCGTTCCATTTTCATCAATCGGAAAATTTGATTTTTCAGCATATTCCCATCATAGGGACTTCGGATAAAATATGCCCGTTTTGTCGTCATAACTTCATATTCAACTACATCATTAACGTAGGGAGAAATTACAATATATGCTGGTCGATTGGGCAGATTTCTTGTTTCCTGGATAACACCTAATGCATCGAAATGTGGCATGGTGACACCCATGATTACAACATCAGGATATTCTTTTTAGATGGTATCCAAGATAATTTTTCCATCTCTTTTCCTTGTGTAAGCATAAATTTCAGGACATCGTAACGTAGAAGCACATTTCAGTCCACTTTCCACAGCGTCTGAGCCGATAAGAACCTTGATTTTCTCCTTTTGTACGCAATTATTATTCATGCATAAGCCTCCTGTTTTTACAATATTCGTTGTTAATAGCAATTCATCTTGAATTATCATAGCAACATAATATTATTTTACCACATATGCAATAAAATTGTAAAGCACAAAATTTATCAAATTTCCACAAATCATGTCGAATCCTGTCTATACGGACGGAATTTATATGCATTTTGTACTATTTTGCAAATCATTTACTAAAATCGACATTATGTTCATTGTATTGAAATGCTTGACAATCCTTGAAAAATGTATTATAATAATTTTATAGAACAACATACTAATTTTATAATGGAGGATATTTGTCATGTTGGAAAATTATTTTGAGAATTTGAACGTTACACAAAAAAATATGTTCGTTGCATTAAGCAAATATGCGGCAATGTCAAATCATCGTTTAGATCAGGCAGAAAAAGACGCAATTGATGCATGGTGTGAGATGATGTCCATTAAAACGGAATCTTACCAGGTGGAAATACCACTGGATAAAGTTCTGTCAGAGCTTAACGCATCTTGCGATGACATTATCAAGAAAGTGATTTTTTCTGAAATTTTAAGCATTCTTGCTGTAGATGGTGAAATTGATGATGATGAACTGGCATTTGCGGAAAATGTTTCAAAATCTCTCGAAATTAGCAAAACTGATGCAGACGAAATGATTACAATCTGTATTCGTATTATGAACGACTATAATGCATTGAATGTGGTAATTTATCGGTAAGTGGAGAAGTATACTGTCCTTGCTACAATGTAAAAAGTGCATACTAAAGATCATTAAATCAACCTTTAGTATGCACTTTTTATCAAATCAAGTTTGTTACCATGTCAACATAATCTTAGTTTATATCGCTAATTAACGATTGATACAATGTTATATAAGATCTTGCTGAAACATCCCAACTAAAATCACACTGCATTGCATGTCGTACCAATATATTCCAACTTCGCTTGTTCTCGAACAGCTTATAAGCACGCTTGACTGCATCAAGCATATCATAGGCTTCATACATTTTGAATGTAAAGCCGTTGCCGTTATCACCCCCTGCGTCGTTTACAGTATCTTTCAAGCCACCAGTTTCTCGTACAATTGGAATCGTACCGTAACGCATAGCAATCATCTGCGCCAATCCACAAGGCTCGTTCTGCGATGGCATGAGAAAGAAATCGGCACCTGCGTATATTCGACGAGACATTGCAGGACGAAATCCCAATATAACGTGTACTTGATCTGGATAAGTTGCTTGCATCTCTTGGAAAAAATCTTCGTAGAGTTTTTCACCACTTCCAAGTATAACAAAACGAAAGCCAATTTGAATCAATTCTTGGAATGATTGTTGGATTAACTGAATACCTTTATGTGCTACAAATCGAGTAACAATGCCGATTATCGGCATTTCTGTATCCGGTAAGCCACATTCCTGTAAAAATGCTTTGCGACAGTCTTTTTTTCCTTGTAATTTAGAAGATGTGTAATTTTTAGCGATTTCCGGATCTGTCTCTGGATTATAACTTTGTGTATCAATTCCATTTAGAATACCCACAATACCGTCTTGACGTCGCACAAGTTCTCGATCCATGCCGTAGGCGTACCATGGGTCAAGAATTTCTTTTGCATACGTTGTACTGACAGTAGTCACTTTATCGGCTGTTTCAATGGCACCTTTCATCAAGTTCACCATGCCATCATATTCCAACAGATTTGTGTAGTAGGTAGGAATACCCATCAGTTCTGTAATAATTTCTTTGCCATAAACACCTTGATATTGGATATTATGAATGGTATAAACAATCTTGATATTCTCAAATTCTTGGTGATATTTGTATAAAACTTGGTAGAACACAGGTATCATCGCCGTCTGCCAGTCGTTACAATGGATAATATCCGGTTTCCAATTTAGTATCGGTAGAATTTCCAATACTGCACGACTAAAAAAAATAAACCGTTCGGCATCATCATAAAATCCATACATTCCATCTCGCATGAAATAGTTGGGATTATCCAGTAAATAATATGTTACGTTGTTTTCTTGAATGGTATAAACACCGCAGTATTGTTTTCGCCACCCTACTTCCACGATGATATTTTTTAAATAAGTCATTTTGTTTCGCATATCTGGTGTTACCGATTGGTATAGTGGCATAACAATACGACAGTCTATATCCTTATCTTGTCGTATAATTGTAGCCGGCAATGAACCACACACATCTGCTAGTCCACCGGATGCTGCAAACGGTCGTGCTTCGCTGGAAGCAAATAAAATTCGCATCTCTTTTTTTCCTTTCCATAACAAACAAGTTTCGCTTATTGCGATATCTTTTTCGTAAAAAACTGCCACAAGAACCGCTAACAGAATGCGGATCACATTTCTGTAAAATGGCAGCTCGTTGCAGCAGTCTAAAATTTTATTATACGTTTAAATTTTTGCCCATTTTCCCAGATACAGCGGATAATCCGATGAACCGGTCAAAACACGATTTTCTGAAATAGTAACATTTTTATCGGCAATGATGGCATCTAGTGAACAGCCATCTCCAATGACCGTTCCTTGCATAATAACACTATTGCGAACAACCGCACCTTTTCCGACTTTTACACCCCTAAACAAAATACAATTTTCCACTATTCCCTCTATCATACAGCCGTCTGCGACAAGCGAATGCTTTACGTTGGACTCTAAACCATATTTTACCGGAGCATTATCGCCAACCTTGGTGTAAATCGGTGCATTTTTGGTAAAAATGTTATTTCGAATATCCGAATTTAGTAAAGCTAAATTAGCTTTATAATAAGCTTCTAGACTGTCAATTTTGAAGAAATGTCCTTTGTGTTCATAGGCCTTAAAGACAAATTCATCTTTTCTCGCTTGCAAAATATCTCGGATCAAGCTTTTTTGGCTTTTGCTCAATGCTTCTGCTACAACCTGTTTCAAAAATTTTGTACTCATAATAAACATATCCAGTTCGATATTACATTCGCCAGAAAGCTGTGGATTTATCAAAACTTCTTTCACAGTATTCTCTTCATCAAGTTGCAAGATACAGCCGTTGATATTCTTATCCTGATTGTATAAACCCTTTGCGTAAATCACAGTAATATCTGCACCAGATGTTTGATGTTGTTTCAACGCATCTGTAAAATCAATCATCGTAATAACATCACAGTTTGCCAAAATGACATATTCTGCTCTTGTATTTTCAACAAAACTCCAAATATTACCCAATGCATCCAAGCGTCCTTGGTATGTTCCACCACCTACTTGGCTGAATGGCGGCAGTAGATGCAAGCCACCATTTTTTCGTGCTAAATCCCATTCACGACCTGATCCTAAATGATCTAATAAAGAACCATAATTAGACTTTGTGATAACGCCAACCTCTGAAATGCCAGAGTTTACCATATTGGATAATGGGAAATCCATAGTCCGATAACGACCACCGTAAGGAATGGATCCCATGGTACGAAGCTTTGTTAAATCAATGACTGCAGAATCATTGATGCTTGCAAAAATTAACCCTAGTACTTTTTGATTAATGCTCATATTTTTCACCACCCTTATAAATTTTCAGAAATGATTTCTTTCGGGAGTACACGCTTTCCGGAAGAAACTGTAATGTTGTGTCCCAAAACGGCAATGCCCCAATTTTCTCGATCCGGAACCATTTCCGGACTCATGCCAATCATAGCATCTGATTCTACAATGCAATCTTCTCCAATAATGGCGTATTCCACCACCGCACCTTTTTTGATTGTGCTGCCAGGCATCACAATGCTATATTTCACCGATGCACCCTCTTCAATTGTAACACCAGCGGAAATAATCGAAAAGTCCACTGTGCCATCAACAACACTGCCTTCCGTAATCATAGAATTTTCCACATGAGCATTTTCACCAATATACTGCGGTGCCATATTTTCATTACGAGAATAAATTTTCCAACTTGGATCATACAAATCTAACGGTACATTAGGACTGAGCAAGTCCATATTTGCTTCCCATAAACTGTCCAATGTGCCGACATCTTTCCAATACCCCTCGAATTCATAGGCAAAAAGACGCTCATTATTTTCCAACATTGCAGGAATAATATCTTTACCGAAGTCCTTAGAACCGGTATTAGCATTTTCGTTTTCAACCAAATACTTTCGTAGCTTATTCCATGTAAATACATAAATTCCCATGGAAGCCAGCGTGGATTTTGGTTCCTTTGGCTTTTCTGTAAAGTCAACCACTCTGCCCTTTTCATCGCAAGTCATGATACCGAAACGTGATGCTTCGGAACGTGGAACATCGATAACTGCAATCGTACTGTCTGCTTCATTGTTGATATGATAATCCAGCATTTTAGAATAATCCATTTTGTAAATATGATCGCCTCCTAAGACGATAACATATTCCGAATCATATCGTTCGATAAACGGTATGTTTTGATAAATTGCATTTGCTGTACCTTCATACCAAGATGCACCAGCAGCTGTTTGGTAAGGCGGCAAAACGTGAATACCACCATGCATTTTATCGAGATCCCAAGGCTGCCCGTTCCCGATATACTCATTCAACACCATTGGCTGATACTGCGTCAGCACACCAACTGTATCGATGCCAGAATTGATGCAGTTAGAGAGTGGAAAATCGATAAAACGATTTTTTCCACCATAGGGGATTGCTGGTTTTGCGACCTTTTGTGTTAATGCGTAGAGTCGACTGCCTTGACCACCGGCTAACAGCATAGCCACACATTTCTTCTTGATCTTCATGAACTTTCCTCCTGTCCATATACCTTAAATTCTATATTGTTTAATTGATTGATTTTGACTCTATTTCTGTTGCATGAACAGTTGTTATTACCGACGTCGCTTTTTTCGGTTTTACCGATGCTTTTGTAGTAGTTGATTTGCGTGGCAGACGTTTTTTCTTCGGAACATATTGTAGATAAATTACAGAAAGTGGAGCTAATGTCAAAGAAATACACTGCGGTAAATTATGCATTTCAAAAGGTAACGTTTCTACTTTTTCTTCAGTAACTCCACTCCCACCATAGGCAGGATCATCTGTGTTAAAAATCAACTTGTAAGTGCCCTCAAAAGGAACACCAATTTTATAATCATTACGCTGTACCGGACAGAAATTGCATACTGCGATGATTTCATTTTCATCGTCGTCAATTCGACGGAATGCAATGACGCTTTGTTGATAGTCATCATGAGAAATCCAACTGAATCCCTGCCAAGAATCGTCGTTTTGCCAAAGTGGTGAATGACTCAAATAAAAACGATTTAAATTTTGCGAGAACAATTCCATTTGCTTGTGCAACGGTTGTTCCAATAAATTCCAATCAAGTTCTGATTCGAAATTCCACTCTTTTTTCTGTGCGAATTCTTGTCCCATAAATAATAATTTTTTTCCGGGATGTGCCATCATATACCCTAAGAATGCACGATAAGATGCAAATTTTTCTTTTTCTGTACGACCACTCATTTTTTGCAGCATAGAACATTTTCCATAGACAATTTCGTCGTGAGAAATAGGAAGAATATAATTTTCTGAAAAACAGTAGAAAAATGAAAACGTTAACTTATCGTGATTATATGCCCGATAAATTGGATCCAATGAAATATAACTGAGCATATCATTCATCCAACCCATATTCCATTTAAAATTAAATCCAAGACCACCAATGTCTGTAGGCTTCGTCACCAGTGGCCAAGCAGTTGATTCCTCTGCAATCATGAGAATATTTGGATTTTGTGCAAATACTGCCTCATTTAATCGGCGTAAAAAGTCAACCGCCTCCAAATTTTCGTGACCACCGTATACGTTTGGACGCCATTGTCCATCTTGTCTGTCGTAGTCCAGATAGAGCATAGAAGCGACTGCGTCTACTCGTAAACCATCTACGTGAAAGTCATTCAGCCAACAGCAGGCACTAGAAATCAAAAAAGAGCAAACTTCTCCTTTTTCATAATCAAAAACTCTCGTACCCCAACCTTTGTGTTCCATTTTCAGTGGATCTGCATATTCGTAACAATAAGAACCATCAAATTCACAAAGTCCCATAGGATCTTTAGGAAAATGTGCAGGAACCCAGTCCAGAATCACACCAATATTTGCCTGATGAAACATATCTACCATCTTACGAAAATCATCCGGTGTGCCATGTCGAGAGGTAGGTGCGAAATATCCAGTCACTTGGTATCCCCATGAACCATCAAAAGGATATTCTGTCAGTGGCATAAATTCAATATGCGTATAAGACATCTTCTGTAGGTAAGGGATAATTTCTTGTGCAAAACCAATATAGCTCGGGAATTTCTCCTCTTTATGCCGTTTCCAAGAAAAAATATTTACCTCATAAATATTGATTGGACTTTTATAGGGTGTAATTTTTTTCTTATTCGCAATCCATGCAGTATCCTCCCAAGTGTAGGAACTTTCAAACACCTTCGATGCCGTACCTGGACGTCGCTCATAGTGCGTACCGTAAGGATCTGCTTTGTCAAGAATTCGTTCATCTTTGGATTCGATGCTGTATTTATAGCTGTCGAATTGTTTCAAGCTAGGGATTTTTGCTTCCCAAATACCATCTGCAATTCTCGTCATTGGATTTTCCTTCCGATCCCAATGGTTAAAATCACCAATAACAGAAACACTCTTGGCTGTTGGTGCCCACACACGGAAACGATAATATAAAGTGTCTCCTTGTTGAAAAGAATGTGCGCCAAAGAATTGATGCGCTTGATAATTCTTCCCTTGATGAAATAGGTAAAGTGGAAAATCGTTCTCATTGGATTGTTGCGTTGAAAGCATAAGTATTTCCTCCTTTGGCAGGGTAGAACTTGACTAAATACAGATCATATAAACGTTAGACCGTGAAACAAGCTTGATGAAAATTTGCTTTCTTCATCGAATGATATAAAAATCTAATTAAAATCATCAAGATTTTTTTCACTTATTTCAAAAAACATCATATCTCGCATTTTTGGCTTTTTGAGACAAGTCAAAATTTATATGAATTTGACAAAATATCAAAAATAATTCAACCTTACCATTTTTTATCCTTTTTTATTTTAGCATAAAAAGGCACACTTTACAAGTCTAATTTATGGATATTGATAAAATTTATATGAATGTATAGTTTTACTCATGAAAATTTGTATAATTTGAACAACAGATAAAAAATTAAGCTGGAAGTAGTTTTGCAGCGCAAACTGTAACATCGTCTCGTCTTGTACCGCCAGCAAAGATAGCGGACTTGTCACAAATTTCTGTGACAATTTGTTCTAAGCTGCCGTTTTGTTCCAGAAGCTGGCGAATGAAAGGATAAGTGTCCTCACTGACACCATCAGACAGCATCAATATTATATCGTTTGGGCACAATGCGACACGTCGAACGGATGCTTCTCCCTCTGGTTCTAATCCCAGGGGAAAGATTTGAGCACTGATACGGGAAACTTTATCGGCATGAAGAATCAGCGTTGCTGCTGCACCAGATTTCATAATTGTAAGTTCTCCGGCGTCTAGATCGAATTGTGCCACATCTAGTGTAGCGAATGTTTCCTGTGGTGATTTGGTCAAGAGCAGTCCATTCATCATGCGTACTGCTGCCATACCAGTAATGCCACCGTTTACAAATTTTCGAAACATTTCAGTTGTCATACGTGATTTAACTGCTGCATTTTTCCCAGTTCCCATTCCGTCAGACAAAACCAAATACGGGTTACCGGAGCAGTCGGTAAAGAGAATTGATGTATCACCGGAGATGGTTTCTTGACCTGCGTGTAGGGCGGAGGAATAATGTTCCAGTCGATACTTCGGACGTTGGCATAGTCGATAGCGTACGGTTTCGCCAGAATAGAATGGTTCAAGTTCTTCCAGTGTCATATTCAGCGTTTCAGATAGGATATGACGGATGGTGGGCATACATCCATTTAATTTCTTTCCAATACAAGTTAATTCAATCATCATGCGATCTGCAACTGTATAATATACAGCTGCTGTATCACATGGATAACCATAGTGCATCATCCGACGACGAACGCTTTCTGAAAGCTCGGCACTATAGCGAATATGTATTTGCGTTCCGGCAGCTTGTAGCAATTCTTCCGCAGCTGTGAGCTGTTCAAAGAGTACGGTGCGACTTTCAGCAGTATGCGCAGCGAGAAATTGTGCTTTCCGTTGTTCCGAAGCCAATTGTGCAAAGAGACTTTGCAATCGTTCTATACGAGTACAGTAAGAGAGTTCTTTTGGCACCGGTGGAAGTGAAGCAGCATGATGCGACTGCATTTTATAAAATCCAGATAGCGTTCGTTCATATTCCGACTCCCAGCAGCGTAATTTATTGCAACAACTGCCACAGACAATCTCACAGACTTCCTTTGTTATATCACGGGGATATTCTTTTTGTGGGAGCAGATGTACAATGGCATCAGTATCCTCTCGCACATTGTGGATAGCGTCTGCCATATGCCGTAGCTGCGTAGAAAGAGATTGTTCCGACGGCATTCTATTTGCAATATCAGTGATTATCCACTTATCGAGACAAGCAGCATCTAAAAATAAAAATGCAATGCTGCCCAAGAATAAATCTACGACAGTAGAAAAAGTGAAGTATTCTGTTCCAAATGTAATCAGTGCCATAAGAGAAAACAGAAAGAATGTAACTGTAATGACATAACGATTTTGAGAGGCTATATAACCTGCCAAAAGTCCACTAATAGGTAAAATCAACATAGGTAAACCATCAGCAGAGGAGCCGAGTATAACACCACAAGCAGTAAGTGCACCACAGATGACACCACCGGATATACGAAATTTTCTAGCGACAATCAATGTAACAGCAACACCAATCAAGCATCCGGCATTCATTGCCGGAATACGGTAACAGGACAGTGTGGCTGTCGTTAAAATTAACACCACAGCCGCTGC
The DNA here is from genome assembly GCA_021201755.1 of Ruminococcus sp. GTDB lineage: Bacteria > Bacillota > Clostridia > Oscillospirales > Ruminococcaceae > Ruminococcus_C. Next base: position 93,974 of record JAJQEI010000050.1, read on the forward strand.
ACATCCATCGGTTGAGTGCAGTGGAATTTTTCCATTCTTTCGAATACCAGTAAAAACGGCATACATGAAATAAGATGCACAACCGGTTAATCCAGCAGTCATGGTATAGCCAATCACTTGTGTACCACTTGCATGAACCATGAGTGAAACGACGATTCCTGAAAAGAAAACACATAAACCGGTACTCCACATGATACTGACTGCTGATTTGGGCGGTCGTTTCAGAACCCGAAAGCAGACGATTATAACAAGTGCAAAGAGCAACGGCAGATTGTCTAAGATGGTGTGAAAGCATAAGTAAGAGAGCAAACTTCCTACCAAAACCGCCGTAGCACCAATAGAACTGAGATTAGCGGCAAGGGCAATGGGCAATGGAGAAGTCATTGACCCTACAGAAGTGCCAGCGAGAAGTAAACCAGCAAGGAATCCTCCTCCTGCCTCCAAAACGGTGTGCGGAATACGAGAGCTGCGCAGAAGATTGGTGTTTATACTTTGCATGACAGAAACATCCTTTCAAGATAAATATTAGGCATAGAAATGCCTTAAATATTATTATATAGGACAAGTTCAAAAATATCTGTCAGAATTGCTTGGAGTTTTTTTGAATATCACGATGGAGAATCGGTTACCAATTCTACTTTCTGCTTTTCCAGTCTAATAAAAGAAATTCCCGATATTTATATATCCGCAACTACATAATCTGCGCAGTTTCCTCCGTCGTGTGCATGACCAGTGACAAGTACATAACCATTGAATGAATTTTTCCATTGTCGAATTTGTTCATCCGTGTAAGGCGTGACAAGCAAACATAATTCCTGTCTGTCACGATAACAACAGTTTTGTAATAAGTGAGAAATCACAGTGGGACAATCAAGTGTCAGTGCAGCTAAAAATTCCATCATATAGTGATAACCGCTGCTGCCACTGTTGTACGGTGTTTTCAGAATCATATTTTGCGAATCGTTTTCCCCGGCTATAAGTCGAATTGTCCAGCCTCCTTTGCATAACTCCCATAGACACTGGGCGCATACTCGAATGCTATGCTCTAAAAGTAATTTATCCTGCGTCATTTTTCCAGAATCAGAGGATTGTGTCTGTAATGCTAATATTACTGTAATTGTTTGTTGTGCTGTTGGTTCTTCTTGTCGTACGAGAAGCCGTCCAGCGTGAGCAGAATCTTTCCAATGGATTTGGTGAATAGGATCTCCAAAAGCGTAATCTCTTATGCCAACTGGCAGACAGGGATCTGTAGACAGAGAAAAACAAACGGAATCCGTTCCAAAAGGCTGGCGCATTAGTTTCGGCAGCAGCAAACCAGCTTTAGTAAATCGCTTTGGAAAAATTTTAATAGTATTACCAGTATCCGATGCAGGTAAACTCAAGTGTACTGTGCCTAATAAATCAGTTGTGACAAGTACTACGTGTTCGACTTGATAAATCCCACGCTTTTGACATGATACTTTCCAGATACGGCGGATTCGTGCGAATCCTTTTACGGAGAAAAAGCCAGTGACAAAACGAAATTCTCCTGTGACGGCACAGTGGGTTTCTGGAAATTCTAGCCATTTTGGCACAGTCAACTCTGCTTTCAGCCACGGGACAGGAAGTATTTTAGCATTTTCCACCGTTTCGAAAAATTCCAGTGTATCCCCCTCCGTTGCTTCTTGATCAGAAAATGCACAACGATAGGATAAGCCGTCTAATCCGTGTTTCCGATACAAGCGAATTTCTCCAAACAAAATCAATAACAGAAGAACTGCACCGGCAACTAGTTCCATGTCGACTCCCTTGGCACAGGAACACGCTCTAGAATTTGTTGAACAATTTCTCTTGATTCCTTTCCACTGTCATCCCACTCACTTCCATGAATCACAAGACGATGTGCAATGCAGTCTACCGCAATCCACTTGATGTCATCCGGCGTAACAAAATTTCGTCCACGAATGGCAGCAGTTGCTTTGGAAATTTTTAAAAGTGCCAGCATACCGCGTGTACTAAGTCCCAATGAAATGTTATTACTACTTCGTGTAGCTTCTGCTAAATCCACAACATATTCACAAATCGCATCGCTTGCTTTGATATTGTCCAGTTCTTTTTGAGCAGCAAGAAGTTGCGAAATAGATATCACTGACTCTGATTTTTTTAGTACTTCTCTTGATGATGTGAGGATCGCCATTTCTTGTGTGCGATTCGGATAACCGAGCGTTAAGCAGAGCATAAAGCGGTCAAGCTGCGCTTCGGGGAGTGGAAATGTCCCTTGCATTTCCACTGGATTCTGCGTGGCAATGACAAAAAAAGGTTCCTCCAAAGGATAGGTAGTACCATCAACAGAAACCTGATGTTCTTCCATACATTCTAATAGCGCAGATTGGGTACGTGGTGTAGCACGATTGATTTCATCGGCAAGAAGAATATTTGAAAAAACTGGACCCTTTTGAAATAAAAAAGTATTCGTTTTCGGATCAAAGATACTAACGCCGGTAATATCACCTGGGAGGAGATCAGGGGTAAATTGAATTCGGTGAAACTTGCCACCAAAGGAGATGGCAAGTTGACGAGCAAGGAGTGTTTTACCGGTACCGGGAACATCATTTAGCAGAACATGACCGCCAGAAATTATAGTGGCAAGTACTTTTTCGATGACATCATCTTTGCCAAAAAGATGTTTCGCAATAGAAGCCTTACAAGTAGAAGTGAGAGATTGTATTTGCGACATAAAAAATCCTTTCACAATAAAATAATTGTTTTTATTATAACACGACGTATTGTATTCGTCAAGTATAATTTTATTTTAGTTCACGGAAAAATTTATAACAATTTATGGACTTTCATCGATTAGATTACGCTCATGCTGAACGAATCAATAAAAACACCTGTTTTCACATTCTTGAAAAAAAGGTGTTTTTATTTCCAGAGGTAAAAAAGAACATACAGTGCTCAGCACTGAAATCTACGCATTAATTTACTCCGCTATACTAACGTTGCCCGACGTTGTACCAGTACAAACTGCACCATTCTGGAGATTAACAGTGATACTACTGATGTCATCTGCGTCAATGCTTTCCGTCAGGTTGTCGATGGTATTCAATGTGAGAGTTCCCCCATTGGAGCCATCATTTCCCCAGCGTCCGATTGCAGCAGAAACAAGTTGTCCGCTGGCGGTAGAAAGTGTGTTTCCACCATTCAGATTGATAACGGAGCTTGTATTCGTAATGTAGAACATAGGTCCATCTGCATCGGAAGTAATGATAGAATTCGTCATAGTAAGTGTGGAAACGCTGCTGGTAGCATCTGAATCAGCCGCATCGCCGGACATACTTTGATAGAGCATGACACCATTATTTGCGTTTAACGTGGTAAAATTGCAATCGGTCATAGTGATGGAATTTTTCCCTTCGATAACACACGTCTGTGCGCCATCTGCCGTACTGATAACATTCTCCACTGCAATTTCGCTAGTAGAGTAAATGCAAGGACTGCCATCACCGCTGCACTGAACGACACTATTCGATACCGTAATATATCCGCCACCACGGTCTGTCGCAATGGGAGCACAGTGGGCACCACTAGTTGTAATATCCAAATGGTCAGCTGCAATTGTCCCCTCATAGGTTGCATATACGCCCCGAGAAGAGTTGCCCGAGGTAGCAATCATGAGATTATCTACTTGAATATTTGCACCAGCTGTAGCGAAAATAGCATTTGCACCACTGCTCTCTGAGGTGATGTTACAATTCGTCATATTGACACTGCTGTTCTCACCAACACAAAGTACAACAGAGTTAACGCCATAAAAATTATAGTCGTCGGATATGTCCGAACTGCGTTCCGAATCGCTGGATCCTGCATTACCGCTTTTTTCGATTTTTGCATTGGATATGGTCAAGCAACCACCGTTAATAACAAGAAAGACGTTCTGATCACTTTGAGTAGAAGTGTATGTACCGCCTTCCAAGACAACATTCACACCGTCAATGATGTATGCACCATTGAGGTCAATTTGTTTGTCGCCAATGGATACCGTAGCACTTCCGGCGGACAACGTAGGATTATCTGCCGATGCCTCCAAAATCTCGAAATCACTCGCACCTGTGGTAGTGTCACTTGCCACAGTTTCTTCCGTAGTAGATTCTACCGTTTCCATTTCTGTAGTAGTGACTGCTTCTGTGGACTCTGTTGCATTGGCAAAGTCCGTTTCAGATTCTGTCGTTGTGATTACTGTAGTGCTAGTTTCTGTCGTTATTTCATCCGAATCGTCACTGCATCCAGTAATTGCTGACAGCAATGCAAGAGCAGTCAGAAATGCAAAGCTGATTTTGCTGATTTTTACGTGATAATGACCTTTCATATTACTGCAATCCTTTCAATAGGCTTTTTTTCATTTTATCACACTTTTGATTATTTTTCAAGAGGTTGATATGTGAATTTTGCGTTAATCATATGTTGTAGATCGTATAATGAATTTGTGAAAATTGCCGATTGACATCTACCTTTTTTTGTGATAAAATAAAAGCATAATAAAAATGAATACATAAACGACACAAGTTGTGCTTTTCGCACGTAAATCTGATTACGGTATCTATGTAAATAGAACGTAATTTCGATTTGCAAATCGATTGGTGCAGTTTTTTTTGTGTGTTCAAAATGTAAAGGAGTAATTTTTTATGCCAAGAAACCAATTTCAGAGAATGATTTTTGCATTTATTACCGTAATTATCACGGTCTGCGCCTATGTTTTTTATAGCCTGTATGTCGTCAATGGTAGTACGCTAATGAATGCTACCGGTGCAGACAGTGTTCTCCACGCCATCAAAACACAAGGAGGTGTATATATGTTTGGTCGGATGCTTCCAGTCTGGGCGGTCATGCTTATCGAATTCGTTTTTGCCTACACTTTAGAGTGTACTATGGGCAGTCCCTGTTCGTTTAAACTCGCATGTAAAGTTTTTGACCCAACGAAGACACACCCGGTAATTTTCGAGTCGGCGATTATCTGTGCCACCGTAGGACTAATGGTGCTATCCATGAGCTTTTTAGCAACATTGTTCTATTATCCCTATAATACTGGTTTTCATTTCCTGACCATGCTTGCCAACTGGTTGCGCTTGATGTGCTACAATTTTCCATTTGCCTTTTTCACACAGTTATTCTTTATTCAGCCTTTTGTAAGGACAGTGTTCAAAGTCCTATTCCGAAAAGATTTAGCGAAATGGATGATCAATGGATAATACATATACAAATAATAATGGTTTCCTCTTCCTTTTTGTGAAATTCTTTGCATATTATAGCACTTTTTCATAAAAAATCTTTGAAGCACTTGACATTTCTTTCGAATTATGCTATACTATATTAATTAAAATGTGGAGATGGTTTGGAATAGATGTTACTATGATGATATTATAAGAAACACACGCTTCTACACGTTGTTAGCACCCATTGAAGAAGGCTTGTCTTCTTCGATGGGTGCTATTTGAATCTTTTGTAGTGAAATAAACAGGAGAAATATATGAAAATTCAAACACGATTACGATTATGCAGTATTAGCTGCATTCTATTACGGAGCTTTTGTATTACGACGTTTTTCTCAGTTATCCTCCTCCCGCTTAGCTTTTTTGGTGCATTTTCCGATATAGGAAACCTCATAGAGAATCCCAAATTCTGGGGTATTTCTATCGGAATTACTGTACTCACTGAAACCATTCTCTTTTGGATAGGCATCATTCTCGTCTATCTTATCGCAAAACAGCTTGGACTACGTTAGCGAATTCTAGGGATTATTTGTGGTTGGATTCCTATTGCACAATTGATTATGCTACATATAATTATTAAAACAGCGTTGGCGGAAGTTAAAACCGAACGTGCAAAACTGCGAACAAATTCGCTGCGTTATACTGAACAAATTTGTTGGACGAAATATCCCATTCTCCTCGTACATGGTGTATTTTTCCGAGATTTTGAACATCTCAATTACTGGGGCAGAATTCCAACCGAGCTGCAAAAAAAACGGTGCTATCCTCTACTATGGTAATCACAATAGTGCTGCTGTCGTTGAGGACAGTGTCATAGAATTAGAACAACGAATTCTAGAAATTATACAGCAAACCGGCTGTAAAAAGGTCAATATCATTGCGCATTCCAAGGGTGGTCTTGACGCAAGAACAGCAATTGCCAAGACATCAATTGCACCAAATGTTGCAAGTCTCACTACGATTAATACACCACATCGTGGCTGCGAATTTGCAGATTATCTCTTGCAAAAGGCTCCAGATTCACTAAAAGAAAAACTTGCTTCTGTATATAATACAGCTGTAGCAAAGCTTGGTGATACAAATCCAGATTTTATTGCAGCGGTGACGGACTTGTCCTCCAGTGCCTGTCAAGAACGAAACAAGACAATTTTAGATAACCCCGATGTTTACTATCAATCTTTCGGTTCCGTGTTAAAGCATCCTACTTCTGGACGATTCCCATTAAATTTGAGTTATTTATTTGTGAAATACTTCGATGGTTGCAATGATGGACTAGTCGGAGAGAAATCGTTCCCATGGGGTTCCAAATTTCAAATGCTCCAATCTACTGAACGACGTGGCATTTCTCATGGCGATATGATCGATTTAAACCGTGAAAATTTTAGGGGATTCGATATGAGAGAATTTTATGTGCATTTAGTTTCAGATTTACAAAAAAATGGATTTTGAAAATATAAATGAATTCCCCCGATCATTATGCATCCTGATTTTCGTTCAAGAAAAGACTTGATAAAAATCAAGAAATATGGTAAAATAAAATGTATACATAATTGGTTCAGTGGTATATCCGTACTATAACGGAATATGCACACAAAAAGGAAAGGTTTAAAAATGAAAAAATACTTTACGTTTGGTGTTACTTCTGCACTAATTGTCGGGGCACTCCTTCCAACCAAGGTTGCTTCTGCACAAGATATAGATTACAGTGCATATCTTGATACTGTCGATATCAGTGGCACATTTACGATTGTTATGAATGACGAACGCCCCATTACTGTAAATATTGTCAAGAATACACCGGATGGTGTGATTTCCTACTATGAAGAAATGCTAGAAGAAAGTGGCAGCTATACGTTTTATTTGGACAGTTGCGAATTTGACGAGGATAATACAAAAGAATACATTTCTTCTTATACTGTCACAATTCAAAATGCAGTTGATGTCACTTGTTACCACAAATTGGAAGATTTGATTATTTATGACCCAGGATTTTTATCAGAGGAGATAGGTATTACTATAACAAATACCGATTACATATGCAATGTCAACTCCACTTCTGTTACCACTGCTGCGGAACACATTTCTACTGAATCTACTTTAGACGTTATGATGACCGATGATGGCACTTATACCCAATCTTTCGATTTAGGGTTGTTTTATTACGATTTTCTATTAGGCGACGTTGACGACAACGGTACTGTTAACGTACGAGATGCTTATAGCGTTATGGTGGAAACTGCAAATATTAACGCTGGCATTGGTGGATCATTTACAGATATTCAAAATGTAGCTGCCGATGTTAACTACGATGGCGGTCTTACCATCCAAGATGCCTATAAAATCATGGTTTACTATTCCGAAATTGCAGCTGGAAATGATATTGATTGGGATTATATCAACGAAAATTATTAAACATAAGATAAATGCTCAAACACCCCATCGTGGAAATGTTCACGATGAGGTGTAATTTTTATTCACATATAAATTTAAATCATTACTTCTTCTACTGCAGTCAAAAGTGTATCTTCTGGTATAGCAATTTCCGTATCACAATCTGTGTAAGATTGCGTATAAGTGTAGCCATCGATTTCAAATGTACGCTCTACATCATTATCCACTATTGTTGTACCGGACAGCGTCAATAAACCTACTGCAAGCGGTTCTTGCCAATCATTTACATCTACACAAATCGATTGATTTTTCCAGGATCCGTCTTCTAATACAAAACAGCCTTGGTATACATTTGTAATCCGATAATTTCCGTTTGTATCTGTTTCTCCAAAAAAGAGCAACTTATCTCCTTCTTCTGGTACATAAATATCATAAAAACACCAAGAAAATTGTGCCAACTCTAATTCCTCTTCTGTATAATCTGCGTACATCTCATTTAAATCTGGGAGAAATTTGTCTGCATAAGTTTCTTGTGATGCCAATGTAGCATAATATGTTTTATAAGGCATTATGCCTCCCTCTACTACCAATTTTTCATCGACATAACTAAGTTCATTTCTGTAGGTATAATCTCTGTATAAATCGCATCGCTTCCGTCATATACCATAGACTCTGTTGATTCTACAGTAACTTCTGCAATAAAATCAGAGGTTGCTGCCAATTTCTCTAAGGAATCCGATATTTCAACAAAATCCGCATCAGATGAATTTGCACCTAAGAGAATACCTTCCTTCACTTTTTCGTTTGCACTCCCACAGCCCACAAAAATTACTGCACAAGAAACAAATACAACTGAGGTATAAATCTGTTTTCTCGTAAATATCACTCCTTCTTATTCCATATTTGTTATACCATGCTTCATTCAAAATATCAAGTAATTTAGCAAAAAGTGTCTTATAAATTTAGCAAATATACTATCTCGTTAAATAGAAATCAACAAGTCATATTTATTGACCTGTCGATTTCTATCTATTATAATAAAACATCTTTTAACTGTAAAATCCGTTGATTTGCTGACCCACGAAAAGCCAAAGAAAGAGATTTCTTTTCTTCTAGAAACGGTCCATCCACAAGAACATCTATCTCATGCAATAATGCATCCGTCACCTCACAACGATACATACTGTCTGACAATAATTCAGTTTCCAACACACAACCAGTATAGCACCAAATATCTTTTGTCTGTCCAAATTTTTGATGCACTGTTTGCACAAGTGGCAATAACACACGTTGATTCTCCGGTTCCATTGGTTCGCCACCAATAAGTGTTAATCCTTGGATATAAGATGGTTCCAACTGCTTTAAAATTTGCATAACCGTTTCCGCTGTAAAAGACGTCCCATAATCAAAATCCCACGTTTCTGGGTTAAAACAGTTCTTACAGCAATGCCGACAGCCAGACACAAACAGAGACACTCTAACACCTGTACCATTAGCAATATCATGAGACTTGATTGTACCATAATGCATATTATTTACCCTCTAATCAAAGGTGCATCACACGATCTCGGATTTCCTGCGTACGCCCTTGATTCCAAAATTGTGTCCCAATATAGCCACAAGTGCGGCGAGCTACATTCATTTTATCTTGATCATGATTGCCACAATTCGGACATTCCCAAAGAAGTTTTCCATCTTCTTCCACAATTTGGATTTCTCCGTCATAACCGCAAATTTGGCAATAATCGCTCTTTGTGTTCAGTTCTGCATACATAATATTTTCATAAATATGCTGCATAACACCAATCACAGCCGGAATATTTTGCTGCATATTTGGCACTTCCACATAGCTAATTGCGCCACCTGGTGACAATTCTTGAAACTTTGACTCAAAGGACAGCTTATCAAAAGCGTTCATTGGTTCTGTCACATGGACATGATAGCTATTGGTGATATAATTCTTATCCGTAACACCAGGAATTATACCAAAACGTTCTTGCAAACATCTCGCAAATTTATAAGTTGTCGATTCCAATGGTGTGCCATATAGGCTAAAATCGATATTTGTTTTTTCTCTCCATTGCTTACAGGTGTCGTTTAAATGGTGCATAATTTCCAATGCGAAAGGCGTTGCGTCTGGATCGGTATGAGATTTTCCTGTCATATAGCGTACACACTCGCATAGTCCAGCATATCCTAGTGACAAAGTTGAATAGCCACCATAAAGCAACTTATCGATGGTTTCGCCTTTCTTGAGTCTCGCCAATGCGCCATACTGCCATAAAATCGGTGCAACGTCTGAAGGAGTTCCTTTCAAACGATTGTGTCGACACATCAAAGCCCAATAGCACAAATCCAATCGCTCATCAAAAATCTTCCAAAAGCGATCCATATCTCTACCAGAGGTGCAAGCAACATCCACCAAATTTAGTGTAACTACACCTTGATTAAACCTGCCGTAAAATTTATACTTATCATTTTCGTCTTTATACACTGTCAAAAAAGATCGACAACCCATACAAGTATAGCAATTGCCTTCCTTTAATTGCTTCATGATTTTCTCGGAAATATAATCCGGCACCATGCGTTTAGCGGTACACTGTGCAGCTAACTTTGTTAAATAAAAATATTTAGAACCCTCTCGAATATTGTCCTCTTCCAGTACGTAAATTAGTTTTGGAAATGCCGGCGTAATAAAGACACCCTTTTCATTTTTGACACCTTGTATCCGCTGACGTAGCATTTCTTCGATAATAATTGCCAAATCATCTCTTGTTTGACCCTCTGGCACTTCATCTAGATACATAAAAACAGTAACAAACGGTGCTTGACCATTCGTTGTCATCAACGTAATGACTTGATATTGTATCATTTGTACGCCTTGTACAATTTCCTTCCGAACCCGCATTTCAGCCACACGACGAATGGTTTCCTCGTCTGCCTGTTTGCCTAGCTGCTTGTATTCCCGGCGAACATCATTTCGAAATTTTTCTCGACTAACTTGTACAAACGGTGCCAAATGAGAAAGTGTGATACTCTGTCCACCGTATTGAGAACTTGCAATTTGAGCAATAATCTGTGTCGAAATATTGCACGCTGTTGAAAAGCTATGTGGCTTTTCAATCATAGTTTCGCTGATGACTGTGCCATTTTGTAGCATATCTTCTAGATTCACCAAGCAGCAGTTATGCATATGTTGCGCAAAATAGTCCGCATCGTGAAAATGAATTAATCCCGCCTTATGTGCATCTGTAATATCATGTGGCAATAGAAAACGTGTCGTAATATCCTTACTAACTTCCCCAGCCATATAATCACGCTGTACACTGTTGACAACGGGATTTTTATTTGAATTTTCTTGCTTCACTTCTTCGTTCTCAAAATTCAAAAGACTCAGAATTTTCTTATCTGTTGTATTCGAATGCCGTAACAAACTATGTTCATAACGATAGGTGATATAATTTTTCGCAACAGTGTATGCTGCGTGCTGCATAATTTCCAGTTCAACCCAGTCTTGAATCGTTTCTACATCTACTGCACGATTCATCGAACTGCAACGATCTTCAATTTCTTTTGCTATTTCTTCAATCATGGCTTTCGAAAGACGCTCTGATTCTACCACTGTAACATTCGCTTTGCCAATGGCAGCCTTAATTTTACGGCAGTCAAAAATATCTTCTTTTCCACTGCGCTTGATAATTTTCATGGTATATACCCTCCATATTTCCGAAAAGCCAAAAGCTTCTATGTTTCAAACAAGCTTGACTTTCTATAATTCACATGATATAATAATAAGCAGTGTCCTGCCTTATAACATAAATATCGGATTCACCGCATCCAAAAGCGGAATAACCTACTATATCTAGTATGTCTAAGATGATATGCATACTACATCTTGTGGTTCAATGATATTATATCATCATTCCCTGTAAAAGTCAAGCAATTTTTTTAAAACTATGATTTCAAATATCTCAGTCATCTGATTTCGATAAATTATGATGTCCGTCTTTTAAAATATAAAGAAATCAACCATACTGACAATACAAACTGCTAAAACCTCTGATCTTTTTCACTGAAAGGACGTATATTATGAAAAAATTTCTCCCAATTCAAACACCCGAACAAATTCAAATTCTAGCGAATCTTGCAAGCGAAATTTGGCATGAATATTTTCCTTGCATCCTCCCATCGGAACAAATTGATTACATGATAAACAAGTTTCAATCTTTCTCCGCACTTACTGAACAAATTGTATCAGGATATTAATATCAGATATTATACATCAACGAAAATCCTGTTGGTTATTTCGGCGTTTGTTTACAGAAAGACGGCAGTTTATTTCTTTCGAAATTATATCTTAAAAAAGAATTTCGTGGAAAAGGTCTTGCACGAATAGAATTTAATGCTGTACTACAAATTGCCAAAACACAAAAAGCTCCGATTGTTTGGTTAACAGTCAATAAGCATAATATGCAAGCCATTGCAATCTATAAACATTTTGGTATGAATTGCATTCGTTCTCAGATTACAAATATTGGAAATGGCTTTTTCATGGACGATTATGTCTTTTCACTCATACTCGAAAAATAAAATTTTCATGCAAAATAACTCCCACACATCTCCGTGCAGGAGTTATTTTTCAATTGTTTTAATGCGCTTGGTTTATACGAACAGACTCTTTCCTGTCATTTCCTTCGGCTGTGGCAATTCCATTGCTTCGAGCATAGTCGGCGCAATGTCCGCCAAAATGCCGCCTTCCCGCAACGACTTATCCATTCCAACTACGATAAAAGGTACAGGATTGGTCGTATGTGCTGTAAATGGTGATCCATCTGATTCATACATTTTATCTGCATTCCCATGATCTGCTGTAATAAACGCTACACCGCCTTTTTCCTGAATGGCATTTACCATTCTGCCGACACAAGCATCCACAGCTTCTACTGCAGCCTTTGCCGCATCAAAAATACCGGTATGTCCTACCATATCACAATTTGCATAATTCAAAATAATTGCATCATATTTATCACTTTCAATTGCCTCTACTACCCGATCTGTAACTTCATAAGCACTCATTTCTGGTTTCAAGTCAAACGTTGGAACGTCCGGACTCTGCACTAAAATACGATCTTCGCCTTCGAATGTTTTTTCCTCACCACCATTAAAAAAGAATGTGACATGCGCATACTTCTGGGTTTCTGCAATACGAAGCTGTGTTTTCCCACACTGACTTACATATTCTCCAAATGTCATGTGCAATTCTTCCGGCGGATAAGCAACAGAAACATTCGGCATTTCTGCATCATACTGTGCCATGCAAACAAATTGCACCGGAAAATAACCATTACGACGTTCAAATCCATTAAAATCCGGATCTACAAAGCAACGTGTCAACTGTCTTGCACGATCAGGGCGGAAGTTGAAGAAAATCATGCTGTCACCCGGATTTACTGTGCCAGCTTTATCTAAGACAGTCGGCAGCATAAATTCATCTGTAACCTCATTGGTATAGCTATCCTTAATTGCTTTCACCGGATCTGCGCTAGATTGTACACCTTCGCCGTAGACCATGGCAGCATATGCTTTTTCCACACGGTCCCAAGCATTGTCACGATCCATAGCATAATATCTGCCAGAAATTGTTGCAATAGTTCCCACACCAATTTCATGCGTTTTTGCCATCGCTTCTTGCATAAATCCTGCCGCAGATGCCGGTGGCTCGTCACGACCGTCTAAAAAAGCATGGATATACACCTTTTCCAAGCCTTTACGCTTTGCCATTTCTAATAAGCCGTACAGGTGCGATATGTGACTATGTACACCGCCGGGTGACAGCAGTCCCATCAAATGCAATGCCGTTCCATTTTTCTTGCAAGCATCCATCGCAGCAGCAATTGCAGGATTTTCAAAAAATGTGCCATCCTCGATGTCTTTTGTAATTTTGACGAGCATTTGATAAACAATTCTACCTGCACCAATATTGGTATGCCCTACTTCAGAATTACCCATCTGTCCATCAGGCAAACCAACGTCCAAACCACTTGCACCAATTAGCGTGTGTGGTCCTTTGAGATATTCCTCTAAATGTGGTTTTTTCGCTGCTCGAATAGCATTACCATAATCCTCTGGATTGTAACCAAATCCGTCCATAATAATCAACGCAACTGGTTTTTTGCTCATAGTATATACCTCCTACTTATGGAAGAAAGCATCGACAAAAATCAAAAAAAAACGATTTCACCGATACTTTCTCCTTTCAGGTGATGTCATAGGATTTACTCTAATTTTTGTTTACTTTGAAGCCTCTTCCAACAATACACCGAACTTCTCAGCTACCAGCGATGCACCACCAATTAAGCCACCGTCGATATTTTCCTTCGCCAAAAGTTCTGCACAATTCTTCTCATTCATTGAACCACCATACTGAATGGTCATGCCATTTGCAATTGCTTTGTCAAACAAATTTGCAACCGTCGCACGAATGAATGCGCAAACTTCCTCTGCTTGTTCTGCTATAGCGGTCTTACCGGTACCGATTGCCCAAACCGGTTCATAGGCAATTATGACATTCTGTACCTGCTTATCGGATAAACCATGCAATGCAATCTTAACCTGCTTTGCAACGACTTCTTCTGTAATTCCCAATTCTCTTTCCGTCAGTGTTTCACCTACACACAGAATTACGGTCATACCAGCTTCAATGGCAGCAGTCGTGCGTTTATTGACCGTTTCGTCTGTTTCACCGAAATACTGTCTACGTTCCGAGTGACCAACGATAACATACTTCACGCCCATTTCCGTCAACATATTTGCAGAAATTTCGCCAGTGAATGCACCACTCTTTTCAAAGTGTACATTCTCTGCACCTACCTCGATATTTGTACCTTCTGTCAAGGTCAATGCCGTTTCTAGGTTGGTAAACGGTACACAAATAATCACACCACAAGTTTTATCAGCAGCGATCGGCTTCAATGCCTCAATGAGTTCTTTGGCCTCTTTCCGGTTCTTATTCATCTTCCAGTTCCCGGCAATAATAGCCTTTCTTAGTTCTTTATTCATAGGATTTCCTCATTTCTTTCTCAATCTTTATTTGCAATAGCTGCTACGCCCGGCAATACCTTACCCTCTAGATATTCGAGTGAAGCACCACCACCGGTAGAAATATGACTCATCTTGTCTGCAAAGCCTAACTGCATAACGGCTGCTGCAGAATCACCACCACCGATAATTGTCGTAGCATCTGTATCTGCCAAAGCCTGTGCCACAGCAACTGTACCATTCTTCAAAATCGGGTTTTCAAATACACCCATTGGACCATTCCAGACAACTGTTTTTGCAGATTGTACAGCTTCTGCGAAAATCTTCTGTGTCTTCTCTCCAATATCTAAACCTATCTTGTCTGCTGGAATTTCACTGGAGGTATATGTTTCTACTGAAATTTCTGCATCAATCGGGTTTGGAAAGCTATCTGCTACAACGGTATCTATCGGTAACAACAGTGTTTTTCCATTTGACTTTGCTTTTTCCAACATTTCTCTGCAATAATCCAGTTTTGTGTCATCGACTAGGGAAGTTCCAACCTCATAACCTTCTGCTTTCAGAAATGTATATGCCATACCACCGCCAATAATCAAAGTATCACATTTTTCTAGCAGATTAGAGATAACATTCAGTTTATCCGCTACTTTTGCACCACCCAAAATAGCGACAAACGGACGAACCGGATTTTCTACCGCATTGCCCAAGAACCGAATTTCCTTTTGCATCAGATAACCAACGGCTGTCTCTTTGACATATTCTGCTACACCGACGGTGGAACAGTGCGCTCGATGTGCGCTGCCAAAAGCATCCATGACAAATACGTCTGCAATGCTTGCTAAATCCTTACTAAACGACTCAATGTTTTTGGTTTCCTCTTTTCGGAAACGGGTGTTTTCCAAAACGATAATTTCACCGTTTTGCATCGCTTCTACTGCAATCTTTACGGAATCGTCAACAACCATATCGGATGGAACAAACGTCACTTTTGCAGAAACCAGCTCATCCAACCGTTCAGCTGCTGCCTTTAGAGAAAACTTTTCTTCTGGACCATTCTTCGGTTTTCCCAAGTGAGAACAAAGAATCACTCTGCCGCCGTCAGCAATCAGCTTATTAATGGTCGGCAATGCAGCTTGAATTCGGTTATCATTGGTAATGATGCCATCTTTCATGGGAACATTGAAATCCACACGAACCAGCACACGTTTACCTTTTACTTGTAAATCATCTACAGAAACCTTGTTTAACTCTGCCATTTTATTTGACATCCTTTCGAATAATGATGATACAGACCTCGCACAAGAGCGTAGTCTTCTACTTGATGTAACGTGTTTTTTCACGTACTTTTTTATTATACACTACTTTTCAAAATTTTGCAAGGGGTTTTGAAGGATTTTCTGAAATTATTCCATCTCATTGTTCCTATTACATACAAATCAATTGTTTTCATCTATTCATACGCCTTTTCTTTTAGATTTAGATATGGTTTCAGATACTTCCCTGTATAGGATTCCAAACAAACTGCCACTTGCTCTGGTGTTCCACTGATTACAACCATACCTCCTGTATCGCCCCCTTCTGGACCTAAATCCACAATCCAATCTGCTACCTTGATCACATTGAGATTATGTTCTATAACAACAACTGTGTTGCCATGATCGGTTAATTTTTGTAACACTTCAATCAGCCGATGAACATCTGCTGTATGTAGACCGGTTGTTGGCTCGTCTAAAATATAAATGGTCTTTCCTGTAGGACGTTTTGATAACTCTGTTGCCAACTTTACTCGTTGTGCTTCACCGCCGGAGAGTGTAGTTGCCGGCTGCCCGATTTTCAAATAACCGAGTCCCACCTCTTGAAGCATTTCTAGTCTATGATAAATTTTCGGATGATTTTCAAAAAAAATGACGCCTTCGTCCACAGTCATTTCTAACACATCATAAATAGACTTTCCACGATATTTCACATTTAACGTTTCCCGATTATAACGTTTCCCTTTACATATTTCACAAGGAACATATACATCCGGTAAAAAGTGCATCTCAATTCGCAAAATTCCATCGCCCTGGCAGGATTCACAGCGTCCGCCCTTGATATTGAACGAAAAGCATCCGGCAGTATAGCCCTTTGCTTTGGCATCGTTTGTTTTAGCAAAAAGCTCCCGAATATCCGTAAACATTCCAGTATATGTGGCTGGATTCGATCGTGGTGTTCTACCAATAGGAGATTGGTCAATATTAATAACTTTGTCAAGATACTCCATACCATCCATACTATCAAATGCACCGTAACGTATGCGTGCCCGATTCAACTTTGCCGCCAAGTATTTATAAATAATTTCATTCACGAGTGATGATTTCCCAGAACCCGATACGCCTGTTACACACGTAAAAGCTCCTAACGGAATCTGTACATTGATATTCTTGAGATTATGTTCTCTCGCCCCATAAATAGACAAAAATTTACCATTTCCTGCACGTCGCTTTTCTGGCAGTGGAATACACCGCACTCCACTTAGATACTGTCCTGTAATAGATTGTTCACAGGCAAGAAGTCCTTTTACATCACCGGCGTAGACGATATTTCCACCATTCACACCAGCACCCGGACCAATGTCCACCACATAGTCCGCCGCTAGAATCGTATCGTCATCATGTTCTACGACAATCAAAGTGTTGTCCAAATCCCGAAGCTGCTGTAGCGTGGAAATCAATTTGTCGTTATCTCGCTGGTGTAGTCCAATACTCGGCTCATCCAAAATATACAGTACACCCATCAAGTATGATCCGATTTGGGTTGCAAGACGAATTCGTTGACTTTCTCCACCGGAAAGTGTTCCGGCATTACGAGATAGATTCAAATATTCTAGTCCAACATTTTTTAAAAAACCTAACCGCTTTCGAATTTCCCTGATAATACGTGCTGCTATAAACTGCTCTCGCTGTGTCAGCTCTAGCTGATCCAAAAAATTCAATGCACCAACTACAGAAAGTTCTGTCAGTTCGATGATATTTTTTCCACCAACTGTTACGGAAAGAATTTCCGGCTTTAATCGCTTTCCATGACAAATCGGACAAGGTACACTGGACATATATCCCTGTACATCTGCTTTTACACGCTCTGATCCTTCTCGAAATCGTCGCTCTAAATTGGGAATCACGCCTTCAAACGGGCCTCGATAACCTTGACTTCTTCCAAACGATGTGATACGATGCAAAAATAAAACATCATTCCCTGTTCCATAAAGGAATAGATTTAGCTGATTTTCAGTCAAATCTTTCACTGGTACGTCTAGTGAAACGTCATACTTCTTCGATATTTCCGTATAATACATATAAGCAATCGAATTTTCATCACTGATATTGCTCCAACCACTTGCTTTAATTGCACCTTGTCGAATAGATAAATCTCGATTGGGTATAACAAGATCCGGATCGATTTTCTGAAGCACGCCTAATCCTGTACAGTTGGGACACGCTCCAAAAGGATTATTAAACGAAAACATTCGTGGTTCCAATTCTTCGATAGAAACACCATGTTCCGGACAGGCATAACTTTGAGAAAAGGAAAGTTCTTCACCACCAATCACGTCCACCATTATAAGTCCGCCGGTGAGTCCTAGTGCTGTTTCCAGACTATCTGTTAATCGTGTGCGAATAGTAGGTTTTACCACTAAACGGTCAACAATAACTTCAATTGTATGTTTGCGATTTTTGTCTAACGTAATTTGTTCTGACAAATCATATTGATTACCATCCACACGTACTCGCACAAAACCAGTTTTCTTTGCATTCTCCAGTATTTTTACGTGCTGCCCTTTTTTCCCACGCACAATTGGTGCCAAAAGCTGAAAACGTGTTCCTTCTTTCAATGCAAGAATCCGATCTACAATTTCATCTACCGACTGCTGTTTAATTTCCTTACCGCAAATCGGACAATGTGGTATACCAATTCTGGCATAGAGTAATCGCAAATAGTCATAAATTTCCGTCACAGTTCCTACTGTAGAGCGTGGATTTTTAGACGTTGTTTTTTGATCAATAGAAATCGCTGGAGATAATCCCTCGATGCTGTCCACATCTGGTTTTTCCATCTGTCCTAAAAATTGTCTAGAATAAGAAGATAAGCTTTCCATATAGCGTCGCTGTCCATCCGCAAAAATCGTATCAAACGCCAAAGAAGATTTCCCTGAGCCTGAAAGCCCTGTCATCACAATCAGTTTATCCCTCGGTAGCTCAACACTGACGTTTTTCAGATTATTCATTCGAGCGCCACGTACGACAATTTTGTCCAACATCGTCTATTTTTCCTCCTCCAAAGCTTTGATTTTATCTCGCAAATAAGCTGCATGTTCAAATTCCAATAGCTTTGCCGCTTCCTTTATCTGTGCCTTTAATTGTTCGATTAGTGCTTGTTTTTCCTTGCCTTTTAGCTTTTTATTCATCTTTTTCTCTACTTCCGATTTAGAAGTAATTTCGATGACATCTCGCACATCCTTCTTTATCGTCTGTGGTATAATGCCATGTGCCTCATTATACGCCATCTGTTTTTCACGCCGTCGCTGCGTTTTGGTAATTGCTCGTTCCATCGAGCCAGTCACTTTGTCCGCATACATAACAACTTGCCCATTTGCATTCCTTGCTGCCCTTCCAATGGTCTGAATCAAAGAAGTATCACTGCGCAAAAAGCCCTCTTTATCCGCATCAAGAATTGCCACAAGCGATACTTCAGGTATATCCAGTCCTTCTCGCAGTAGATTGATACCAATTAGTGCATCAAACTCCCCTAGGCGCAAATCCCTGATGATTTTCATACGTTCCACCGTTTTAATGTCATGGTGCATATAACGTACTCGAACACCCATACGTTCTAGATATGCCGTCAGATCCTCTGCCATTTTCTTCGTAAGCGTTGTCACTAGTACTCGCTCGTTTTTTTCGGCACGAGTTTGAATTTGAGATAATAAGTCCTCAATTTGTCCTTCTACTGGCTTAACGATCACCTCCGGATCAAGCAAGCCAGTTGGTCGAATCACCTGTTCCGCTTGATGAAGGGTATGTTCTTTTTCAAAAGGGCCTGGTGTAGCACTGACATAAATCGCCTGATGCACATGGCTATAGAATTCCTCAAAATTCAGTGGTCGATTATCAAAAGCACTTGGTAGTCGAAATCCATATTCTACCAATGTTTCTTTTCTAGCACGATCGCCGGCGTACATTGCACGCACCTGTGGCAACGTCACATGACTTTCGTCTACCACTAACAAAAAATCTTCTGGAAAATGATCCAGCAGCGTATACGGTACACTTCCTGGCGGTCGCCCTGCCAGAACACGAGAATAATTTTCTATTCCACTACAAAAGCCGATTTCCTCCAACATTTCCATGTCATATTCCGTGCGCTGTTGGATACGCTGTGCTTCAATCAGCTTATGATTTGCTGTAAACCACGCCACACGATCGCACATTTCCTTCCGGATTTTTTGAATTGCTATCGATCTCTTCTCGCTGCCCACTACATAATGAGATGCCGGCATAATCGCAGCATATTGCATGGTTGCTGTTACCTCACCAGTGACCACATTAATCTCACAAATGCGATCGATTTCATCGCCAAAATATTCAACACGTATTGCTTTTTCTGAAGAAGATGCCGGAAAGATTTCTACCACATCACCTCGAACTCGAAACTTGTTTCGCACGAAGTTGATGTCATTGCGCTCATATTGAATCGCTACCAGTTCTTTCGTCAACTGTTCACGTGATTTTTCCATACCTGGTCGAATGGAAACGATATTTGCTCGATATTCCTCTGGACTGCCTAAAGAGTAAATGCAAGAAACACTTGCCACGACAATTACATCTCGTCGCTCCGCAAGAGATGCCGTTGCACTGTGGCGCATTTTGTCGATTTCATCATTAATCGAAGAATCCTTTTCAATATAGCTGTCTGTACTGGGAATATATGCCTCTGGTTGGTAATAATCATAATACGATACAAAATATTCGACCGCATTTTCTGGAAAAAATTCCCGAAACTCCGAACAAAGCTGCGCCGCTAAAATTTTATTATGCGCCAAAACCAAAGTTGGTTTATTCACCTGTGCAATGACATTTGCAATCGTAAACGTCTTGCCGGAACCGGTTACACCGAGCAACGTCTGTTCCTTTTCACCTGCTTGCACGCCTTGCACGAGCTGTGCAATTGCTTCCGGCTGATCTCCAGTCGGTGCAAAAGGAGAATGTAGGACAAAATGATCCATCACTATGCCTCCCATATCTGAAGATACATAAGTTGTTTCTTTTGAATTTTCTATTTCATCTCCATCAATCCTTTCGAATTTTAGATTTTGAAAGGATTGTCCCAAAAATACATTTTATTTTTTGCATTTTTCAAGAAAATGTGTTATACTTAAGAAATTAAGAAGCCAGAAACTACGGAACACAAAAGAATAGAATGGCTTGTTAATAATTACTAACTCTAATCTTTACTTTTCGTTTTTTAACTTCTACTCATGGAAAGGAATACTGCTTATCTTTGGCAGCATATAGAAACATATGAAAGAATATCAAATTCAAGAAAACGACAGTGGGCAGCGTCTAGATCGTTTTCTACAAAAAGTTCTGCCGCAACTTCCGAAAAACCTTTTCTACAAATGGATTCGCACCAAGCACATCAAAGTCAATCGCAAACGCTGTAAACCAGATCAGCACCTATTTAGTGGCGACAGAGTTGTGCTTTATGTCAGCGATTCTTATTTCGATTCCGATGTACAGCAAACAACAGAAGACAAATTCAAATCATACGAATTTTTACAAGCACCAAATGAGCTAACAATTCTTTTTGAAAACACGCAGATTCTCATCGTCTGCAAGCCTGTAGGTCTCGTGGTACACTGTGACAATCGGCAGGTACCAGACACCTTGATTCATCGTATTTTGTACTATCTCTATGATACTGGTGCATACAATCCAGCGCAAGAACTGAGTTTTACACCTGCCTTATGCAATCGACTCGATCGGAACACTGGTGGTATTGTCATTGTGGCAAAAACAGCCGCTGCACTACGAGAGGTCAATCGCCTTATCCGAGAAAATCGTATTCAAAAAACCTATCTCTGTACCGTGGTAGGCACTCCACCGAAATTAGCGGATACGCTTTATGCTTGGCATAAAAAATCTGACACACACAACACAGTTACCATCTGTGATGAAAAATCCCCAGGATTCCAAGAAATCATCACAGGCTACCATGTCCTAGCAAAAAATGCAATACATAGTCTTTTATCAGTGCATCTCATCACCGGACGCACGCACCAAATACGTGCCCATCTCGCACATATCGGCGTACCGATTCTAGGTGATAATAAATATGGAAATGGCAAAGAAAATTGTCGAAGCCACTGTAAATACCAACAACTTTGGGCATATCAGCTTACACTAGAAACTAATGCAGGCACTTGTCTTGCTGACCTAAATGGCTTGACAATCCGCACTGCACTGCCTACCTTTGTACAAAAAGAATTTCCACAATTTCAACTAGCTGCAAATGAATTAGATTTAGATTAACCTTCGTTTAGCATACGAGTGACAATTTCTTTTACAATACCAGGATTTACCTTTCCCTTCGATGCTTTCATGCACTGCCCCACTAAATAGCCGAGTGCATTAGTTTTACCACCACGATAATCGCTAACGGACTTTTCATTTTGTGCTAATACATCCTTTGCCAGCTGTTCCAAAAATTCCATATCAGAATTCTGTTTCATGCCCTTTTCCTCGATGACAACAAGTGGATCCTGATCCTTCTCAATAATTATCTGAAAGACTTTTTTTGCAGAAGCATTTGAAATAACACCTTTTTCTACTTGTTCCACTAGTGCCGTTAGATGTTCTGGCGTCAAGGCTGTTTCCGGTATACTTTTTCCTGTTTCGTTGGAATATTTTGCAATATCGGATAGAATCCAGTTACTAATGCTTTTCGGCTTACAAGTGCCTATTGCTACGCAAGCATCAAAAAAGCTAGAACGAGAAATATCTTCAGAGATCAGCGTAGCATCCATCTGCGATAAGCCAAAATCAAATACATAACGTTGTAGCTTCACATTCGGCAGCTCCGGAAGGCTTTCTTTGATGGCTTGGATTTTTTCGTCCGATACAACAATCGTCATCAAATCTGGTTCAGGAAAATAACGATAATCCTGCGCATCTTCTTTTGAACGCATGACAATGCTTATACCCTTACTATTATCCCAACGACGTGTTTCCTGTTCCACCGTACCACCGGCTTCTAGCAGTTCTATTTGCCGTTTTGCTTCGTATTCGATTCCACGCACCGCAGCACTAAAGCTATTGACATTTTTCATCTCGCAGCGTGTACCAAATTCAGTCGCACCTTTTTCACGGACAGAAACATTGACATCACACCGAATTGATCCTTCTTGCATTTTACAATCGGAAATGTTCAGATATTGTAGGATAGACTTGATAGTTTCTAGATATGCCTTTGCCTCTGCGCTGCTGCGCATATCAGGCTCAGAAACAATTTCAATTAGCGGCACACCGCAACGATTCAAGTCCAACAGCGAACCGGCAAACGATTCGTCATGGAGCAATTTGCCTGCATCCTCTTCAATATGAATCCGTGTCACACCGATGCGACGCATCTCGCCAGCCACCATGACATCAAGATAACCCTTCCCACAAAGCGGAACCTCCGCTTGTGAAATCTGATAAGCTTTCGGCAAATCTGGATAAAAATAATTCTTTCGATCCTGCTTGCATACACCATTTATTTTACAATGCATTGCATGTCCCATGCGAATGGCATATTCTACCACTTTTTCGTTCAGCGTTGGCAATGTCCCTGGCATACCCATACAAACTGGGCAGACTTGTGAATTGACCTCTAAACCAAATGCATTGCGGCAATTACAATAAATTTTCGATTGAGTGTTCAGTTCTGCGTGAACCTCCAAACCTATGACAGTCTCATAGTCTTTCATGCGTTTTTCCCTCCTGCACAAATCGATTCCGGCATGACGGAAAAACCGCCGACCAGTCGTTCATATCCATATGCTGCGTTTAATATTGTCTGTTCCGCAAAAGCATTGCCAACAAACTGCATTCCCAGTGGTAAGCCCATTTCTGACTTTCCACAGGGCACACTGATTGCCGGTAAACCGGCGATATTCACCGTCACTGTGCAGACATCACTGTAATACATTTTCAGCGGATCACCAATATTCTCACCAATACGGAATGCTGCAGAAGGTGCCGTTGGTGTGACGATCACATCACAGTCCTGAAAAGCAACTGTAAACTCTTGCCCAATGCGCCTTTGTACTAGCTTTGCTTTTTTATAATAAGCATCATAGAAACCAGAACTTAGCACAAATGTACCAAGCATAATCCGGCGTTTCACTTCGTCTCCGAAACCTTCACTTCGTGTCTTTTCATACATATCGGTCAAGTCTGTATACGACTGTGCCCGATAACCATACCGCACGCCGTCAAACCGTGCCAGATTCGAAGAGGCTTCCGCAGATGCAATAATGTAATAGGTATTGATGGCATATTCTGTACTAGGAAGTGAAATTTCTTTCACGCTTGCTCCATTTTGTTCAAGCAGACGAATACCCTTCCAGACCGCATCTTTCACTTGTGCATCGACACCAGCACCGAAATATTCTTTTGGCACACCAATACGAAGCCCCTTTACATCACCATTTAAATTCTCATATAAGTTCGTATAAGTGCGATAACTCGATGTTGCATCCATCTTATCATGTCCTTGAATTAAACTTTGCAGCATAGCTGCGTCCTTTACGGACTTCCCCAATAGTCCAATCTGATCCAGCGAGGAAGCAAACGCCACTAATCCATAGCGTGAGACGCTGCCGTAAGTTGGCTTTAATCCGACCACACCACAAAGCGATGCTGGCTGACGAATCGAACCACCAGTATCAGAACCAAGTGTCAAAATCGCTTCTCCTGCGGCAATCGCTGCGGCACTGCCACCAGATGAACCACCAGGGACACAATCCAAGTTATGTGGATTATGCGTAGGATGAAAATAAGAAGTTTCCGTAGAAGAACCCATTGCAAATTCATCCATGTTCATTTTTCCTAGAATCACCATCTTCGCATCCCGAATTGGCTTCATGACGGTCGCATCAAACGGCGGCACATAATTTTCTAGTATACGTGACGAACAGGACGTGCGGATGCCTCTTGTCGAGATATTGTCTTTGATTCCAATCGGAATCCCCGCAAGTGGATGCAGTTTTTCACCGGCTACACGGGCATTATCCACTTGTTTTGCCTGCTCAAGTGCGTCTTCACAACGTGTGACATATGCGCCTACTTGTGACTCGACTGCATCCATTTGTGTCAAAACCTCTTGTGTCAATTCAACTGCACTACACTGTTTTGCCTGAAGCATTTCGGATAATTCCGCTGCGTTTTTATTTATCAGCTTCATGAGTTTTAATTTCCTCCTTACTCTACCGTTTTTGGTACAACCAGACAGCCAGACTGCACCTCCGGTGCATTTGCCAGCATTTCTTCCCGGCGAAACTTATGCTCTACTGCAACATCCTCTCGCAATTGCATAGGATGTTTCGCATCCAGTGTCAATGCCTCGTCTACATCTGGCAAGTGTTCTACCATGTCAACGATTGCCGCCATATCAGTTTCAAATTTTTCCATTTTTTCTGGTTCAATCCAAAGACGAGATAATTTTGCAATATGTGGAATATCAATTTTCATTTTCAATTTCTTCCTTTCCATGTATTTTATTTAAAAATTCTGCTTCTGTTATAACTGGAATACCCAGTGTTTTTGCTTTTTCCAGCTTACTGCCAGCAGATTCACCTGCGACAACAAAAGAAGTTTTTTTCGAAACACTGCTACTAACTTTTCCGCTACAGCGCAAAATCATAGCTTCCGCATCCTTTCGTTTCAGCGTAGGCAGCGTACCAGTCAGTACAACAGTTTGTCCTGCAAGGCAGTTGCCTTGTGCAGTTGTCACAGCATACGTCATACAACAACCTACATCACGCAATTGAGCAATCAATTGCTGCATATACGGCTGTGCCATCGCGTTGACAACACTTTCCGCCAATGCATTGCCAAATCCATCAATTGCAGCAATTTCTGTCTGCGTAGCGTTTTGTATTGCCTCCATAGAGGGAAATTGTTCGCAAAGCAGTTTCGCCGTCTGTATGCCAATTCCACGAATTCCAAGTGCATAGATCAATCGATCTAATGAATTTTTTTTAGATGCTTCAATCGCACGAATGAGATTAGACGCTGACTTATCCGCAAATCGCTCTAGCTGTAGCAAATCCGTCTGCGTCAGGTAATATAAATCTACAACTGAATGCACCAAACCTTTTTCTTGCAATAACGCTAAATTTTGGGGTCCTAAGCCATCGATGTTCATGGCATCTTTTGATACAAAATGAATTATTCTCTTTTTCAGTTGTGCCGGACAATTCGGATTTGGACAACGCAATGCCGCTTCTTTCGAGTCACGTACCGTAGCTGTGCCACACACCGGACAAGCTTCGGGAAGGCGATAGGGTTGTGCATTCACCGAATGCGAGACGCTCCGCAGTACTTCTGGGATAATTTCGCCTGCCTTGCGTACAACAATACGATCACCCAAACAAATATCCCGTTCGGTGATAAAATCTTGATTATGCAGCGTTGCTCGTGTCACTTCCGTTCCGGCAAGCTGCAATGGGTCGAACACTGCCACTGGAGTAATGACACCAGTTCGCCCTATACTGAGGATAATTTCTTGCAGCGTGGTTTCTTTTTCTTCTGGTGGGAATTTGAATGCAGCTGCCCACTTTGGTACTTTTGCCGTTGTACCCATTTCTTCTCGATTTGAAAAGCGATCAATTTTTACAACAACGCCATCAGTATCATATGTGTAATCACCTCGTGCTTGACCAATCACTTCGATTTCCCGGTGAATTTCATCTGGTGTATAAACTGCTTTGCTGTGAGGGATTACTTTTGAAAAACCGATTTTTTCCAGAAATGCCATAGATTCGAGATGGCTTTCTAATGTTACACCCTCCACCTGCTGCACATTAAAAATCCAGATGTCAAGGTTTCGTGCTGCTGTGATCGCTGCATTTTTTTGCCGCAGTGATCCTGCCGCCGCATTTCTGGGATTTTTAAACGGCATTTCACCGTTGGCTTCTTGTTGCTCAACCAACGTATAAAAACTTTTTCTCGGCATATAGACCTCTCCACGCACCTCTAAAAAAACCGGTGCATATTGCAATTTTTGTGGAATATTCAGAATAGTGCGGAGATTTTCTGTCACATCTTCACCTACCATTCCATCTCCACGTGTGGAACCACGTACAAACACGCCATTTCGATATTCTAGCGAAACCGAAAGTCCATCTATTTTCGGCTCTACCACAAAAGCCGGTTTGTTTAACACCGCATCACAACGTTCTAAAAATAAATCCATTTCATCAAAGGAAAACACATCCTGCAGACTCATCATCTGCACCGTATGTTGTACCTTTTCAAACGTCTGTGATGCTGTACCGCCTACGTGCTTTGTAGGAGAATTCTGTGCAGTATATTCTGGGAATTGTTCTTCCAATGTTTCTAATTCCCGCAATCGCATATCGTATTCATAATCAGAAACGGTAGGATTGTCTAGTTCATAATACTGCACGTTGTACAATTCCAGCATTGTTTGGAGTTGCTGCATTCGTTGTTTTGCCGCATTTTTTTTCATGTCGAAATTCCTCACTTATATTTCATCGCTCACATCTAATTATTTTACCACATATTCAATCAAAATGCAAGTACTTCATCTATTTTTTTATTTCTGCAAATAAAAAACCGATACAGGAGACCTCCGCATCGGTTTTTATTGTAAACATTACACTTTATCATATTCAATTTTTTATATTGAAATTTTGAAAGAACTTTCATTCTTTCGCTTCGTTTTCGATTGGACTCACTCCTTACGTTTTTTTCACTCTCATCAAACATCGTATATCAATCATATGAAACACATCCTTCCATGGAATTCGTTCCATAATAATCTTTGTGATCCATTTCTATTCACGTATTTATTTCATGGGACTCACCTTTTCTCAAATTTTTTCAAGATGATACACACTTTTCCATGAGAATCATTCCTTTTTTGCATTCTCGCAAAAGATACTCAAATCGAGTAAAACACCACATATAGCATGACACAATCCACATTACTTCATTGGAATCACCTAATTTGTGTTACTTGCTTATTCAGCATATATATAAAGGCTATTTTGCCAAAAATTCAATACCGTCATCGCATTGAATTGAAAAAACATATGCTGTCAATTCAAATAACAAATAACAGATATTATATAAGATAATCTTTTACAAGATAATCTTTTACGCCGTGTATCAAAATTCTTCAAGTGTACGTTTTTTATTATTTTTTTCGTGCACTCGATTGATCTACATCAATCTCTCACCACACACTCATCTCTGTACAACCGACAAACGATCCAACATTGACAGCATATACAACTGTGATTCTTCATTTGCCATCGGACTTCGCCCTCCTTTTTGATATAATATCGTTTCCACAAGAAGCTTACGCTCCAAACCTTGGGAAACACATCGTTCGGAAACTCTATGTTGAAAAGTTTCTCGCCAACTTTCATTCACTGTTCCCTTTTCTTGATTATATAATATCACATTGTATAAGCAATGTCAATCATTTTCCTCAACTTTTTTCTCAAAAACCATGTGTTTTAAACAAAAGAAAGTGAAATCTTATACTTGACTTTATTTTTTAGATTTAGATATAGTATTATTAAGTTAATGTCAACTTATCCATAATATATTAAAGTTAACCTTGTCTTTTTCTATAATAAATTTAAAATTCTCCTATAAAAAAAGTAAATTCATTATGATACACCTGGACCTGTTGATGCTTTTTTCTCTTAAATCCTTTATATCAAAAGACTGCCACACAATAGCATCCGTGCAGCAGTCTGATATTATCTAAAAAATCTTACGCATCAGCTTTATTACGCTTTGCCTCTAGTTCAATCAATGCGTCCTTCCTTGAAAGGCTAATTTTCCCGTTTTTGATATCCATAACCTTAACAAGGATCGCATCACCCTTAGCGACAACATCTTCCACACGTTCTACACGTTCCTTATCTAGTTTAGAAATATGCACTAATCCGTCTCGACCTGGTGCGATTTCTACAAAAGCACCAAACGACTTTATGGAAACAACTTTACCTTTATAAATCGCTCCAATTTCCGGATCTATAGCAATTGTTTCAATCATTTGATATGCCTTTTGACAGCCGGATTTGGACACACCACTGATAAACACCTGTCCATCCTCGTTCACATCGATTTTTACATCGCAGTCAGCAGTAATCTTTTGAATCACCTTACCGCCCTGACCGATAACATCCCGAATTTTATCTACCGGAATTTGCAATTGCATCATCTTCGGTGCATATTTACCAACTTCAGGTCGAGGTGCTGGAATTGCCTTTAGCATAATTTCATCTAAAATATAGAAACGTGCTTTTCGTGTCTTTTCAAATGCCTCTTGAATTATCGCTGGTGTCAAACCGTCTACCTTGATGTCTACCTGAATGGCAGTGATACCCTTTTTCGTACCACCCACTTTGAAATCCATATCACCATAAAAATCTTCTAAACCTTGGATATCTACCATTGTCTTAAATGCGTCGCTATTCGGCAAAGTAATCAAACCACAAGAAATACCAGCTACTGGTGCCTTAATCGGAACACCAGCATCCATCAATGCCAAAGTAGAGCCACATATCGACGCCTGCGAAGTCGATCCATTAGAAGAAAGTACTTCAGACACCAAACGCATTGCATAAGGAAATTCCTCCACTGATGGCAAAACTGGAACCAATGCCTTTTCAGCCAATGCACCATGACCAATCTCTCGACGACCTGGTCCACGACTTGGCTTCGTCTCACCAACAGAATAAGACGGAAAGTTATATTGATGCATATATCGCTTCAAAGTCTCTTTGTCCAATCCATCCAATCGTTGTGCCTCACTAACTGAACCGAGTGTTGCAACCGTTAACACTTGTGTCTGCCCTCTTGTAAACAAACCCGTGCCATGTACTCTCGGCAATACGCCAACTTCTGCTGCCAATGAACGAATATCATCCATTCCTCTACCGTCCACACGTTTACCCTCATAGAGCCAGTTACGAACAATTTTCTTTTGAATCAAATACAGACATTCATCAATCAAGCCGATTTCATCACCGCATTCTTCGTCATATGCCTCATGCATCGCATTTGTGATAGGCAATAATCGCTCTTCCCGTACGTTCTTGTCATCGGTATCCAGCGCATACTCCACCTGTCCGTGTACTATTTCATCGATTTTTTGATATAACTCCTCCGGTACAGTATGCTCTTCATATTCAAACTTCGGCTTTCCAATCTTTTCTTGAATTTCCGATACAAATGTTACCATTTTTTTGATTTCCTCGTGTCCTGTAAGAATTGCTTGCAACATAGTATCATCTGGCACTTCATCTGCACCGGCCTCAATCATAACAATTTTTTCCATCGTCCCTGCAACTGTTAAACGTAGTGCATTATGCGTACGTTGTTCCAGCGTCGGATTCAGAACAATCACACCGTTTATGAGTCCCACACTGACGCCTGCAATTGGTCCATTCCAAGGTATATCGGAAATAGACAACGCAATCGATGTTGCAAGCATTCCAGTAATTTCCGGTGAGCAATCCTGATCCACAGACAACACTGTCATCACAACAGAAACATCATTTCGCATGGATTTCGGAAATAATGGACGAATAGGTCGATCTATCATACGAGAAGTAAGAATTGCCTTTTCCGATGGCTTACCTTCTCGTTTCGTGAAAGAACCGGGAATTTTTCCTACGGCATACATCTTTTCTTCATAATCCACAGACAACGGAAAAAAGTCAATTCCCTCTCGTGGTTTTGCACTTGCGGTAACATTTGCCATTACTACGGTATCTCCGTATCGCACCCAGCAAGATCCATTTGAGAGAGCAGAGGTTTTACCTGTTTCTACAGACAGTGGTCTACCGGCAAATGTCGTTTCAAATTTTTTCATAGTTTCAAACATTTTTTATTCCTTTCCAGATTCCAACCTTTACTTTTTATAGTGCTAGTGCGTTAGCAAAAAGCTCTGATTTCTTGCAACAAATTTGACAAAAAATCACAATTTCCTGCTAACAACAGCTACTATTGAAATCA
This sequence comes from Ruminococcus sp., assembly GCA_021201755.1. Lineage (GTDB taxonomy): Bacteria > Bacillota > Clostridia > Oscillospirales > Ruminococcaceae > Ruminococcus_C. The sequence continues at coordinate 124,953 of JAJQEI010000050.1, forward strand.
TATATACCAAAAAGGCAGACAAAGACACCTAATGCGCTCTGTACTGCCTTCTCATTTGCTTCCTTACTTCCGAATACCGAGCTTTTCAATGCAGGCACGATAGCGGTTTACGTCCTTTTTCTTCAAATAGCTCAAAAGATTCCGTCTGTGACCAACCATTTTCAAAAGTCCTCTTCTGGAGTGATGATCATTCTTATGAACTTTCAAATGTGCTGTCAAATCATTAATCCGTTTTGTCAGGATAGCGATTTGCACTTCAAGAGAACCGGTATCATTCTCATGTATACGGTTCTGTTCAATAATTTCTGTTTTTTCTTCTTTTAATAACATAATTTCACCTCAATAAATATTTCCAATGGCATAGAAAAGGATTAGGTGAGTTCCCAAACATGAGTAAAATCCCTATTCCAAGCACACGGCTTAATATATTATAACACATTTCTCTCACTTTGTAAAGTAAATTTTTTGTGAACAGTAGATTCAGGAAATAATCTTTCCTTTGTGTCCCTTTGCAGCACCGGAGCCACCGGATTTACTAGACTTTCCGCCAGCTTTTTTCTTCGGTTCAATTGGCTTCTCCTTACCACCCATATCTTCGAATACCGTTTCTTCTTCATCTGTTTCCGGTATATTCAGTTCTGGATTCATTTCACCTTTTTGTTCATAATACGGATTGATGATATATTTTTGAATTATCGGATAACATTGCAGAACAACCATCAATCCAAGCCATGCAGCTGGAAAGAAAGGCAGCAAGAAAAAGAGAATCATCGCATACTGCAGAGGAACAAAAAACAATATTACACCATACACTGCGACCACTGCTGCCAAAATCAATAGCGTTACCACATTTTTCTTCAATGCTACAATTGCCAGTGCTAACGAATTTTTTAGCACATTTTTCATAGACAATGTCGTAGAAATCATCATAGGAAAAATATAAAAATTCATCAGCAGTGCAATGAGTCCGACGCTCAGTGTAATCGCAAAGAATACATAATAAATCTTACTTCCTAATTGGTCAATCAGCTCCGGATAGACATAAAATGCAGAAGCAATGCTGCATACTAAAATACAATCGATAATTCCAATTGGCAAGGCGTGTTTAAATTCTAATTTTAATGTTTGAAAAAAATCATGAACCACAAATGTTGGCTTCTCCATATAGAAATTTTTGAGTATCTTTGTAAACGCTGCTGTTGCTGGACCAATCAGGATGGCAAATAAAATAGCAAATGCAATTATCAAGACCACTGCTACGTTTGTCGAAATCGATTCGATAAAAAAGACCACCACCGCTGCTAAAAGTGGTAGGAAAAAACAAGAATATTCTAAATTCAGTTCAATCAGTTTCCAAAACTTCCTCCAGAATATTTCCCAATAACGAAAAAAGCCTTTTTTTTTCGGTGTATTTTTAGCAATACCCGAACTAGCACGTTCGTAATTGTTACCAAATAAAGCCATGTTCTTTTCCAACCTTTCTTTTTTACATACCTTTCAGCATCTAAAAACTATTTTATCCAATATTTCCAGCTGTGGCAAAAGCGTAGAACGCCAAACTATACACACTACAAAACAACAATAACAAAGCACCTAAAACGACAAATCTCATTGCATACATACGAGTTTCATGCAGCATTTGTTCCATCGGTTTGTCACGGAATCCAAACACTGAAAAAATACAGGAGAATCGAAGTGATTCTCTTGTTGCCATCACCATAAGTACTGATACTGCTACCACATATGGTAACAAACAGATTATTTAAATGATTTCTTCACTCTGTTGAATCAAGCTTCCACCTATGTAAAAGCCATATCCACATAGCAACAACAATATAAATGGCTGTCCAATGGCAGAAAAACCCATCAAAAAAATATCAATAAAAAAATTACGCTGCCACGAAAGCCCTCCCAGAATAACACAGACAGTGTACGAGCTGATGAAAAAAATTCCCCATCAAACCTGTCCATTGTAAAAAAGAATTCTGCTGTTGCAGCAACAGGAGTACACCATAAATTGCAGTGCCGAGCCAAATCACACCAAATAAAATCCAGAATAGGCGTTGTTTTCTTTCTCGAGTAGTCAAACTCGTCCGCTTTCGAATCATGAAGATCATCCTCCACTTTTTTTATTTTTGTTTAGAGGATATGCGGGTAGGCTCAGGTTTAGAACGATTTATTTCGATAATTCATAGGCACGCTTTGTACAACTTGTGCAAGCATCATCAACTACATCCGTTAATTTCCCAGCATAAAGTCGATCCAATCCTGCAAGAGTTGTACCACCTGGTGAAGATACCTGTCGAATTAATTCATCCAAATTATTGCCAGAATCTGTAATCATCTTTGCTGATCCAATCAATGCTTGTGCAAAAAGTTGCTTTGCTGCGTCTTCTGGCAGGTCAACCTTTGCTGCATAATCCAAAAATCCCTTTGCAAAAAGGTAAATAAATGCTGGACTACTGCTATTGACAGCAATGACTTCTTTCATTTGTTCTGGCTTCAGCACAACCGTTATTCCACAAGAATCAAAGATTTGACGAATGATAGAAAATTCCTCCGTAGTCACAGATACATCCGGTGCCAAAGCTGTTGCACCATATCCCAACAGCAATGGGGTATTCGGCATTGCCAAAACAACTTTTGCAAAGGGCTGTGTTAATTGGCGGATATAGTCTATACTCATTCCAGCAGCAATAGAAACAAGTACTGTATCTCTAGTAATGAAATCTGCAATTTTCGGCAAAACAACATCAAACATCTGCGGTTTAATTGCCAAAAACAAAATTTCACTAGACGATGCCACCTCCGCCTCACTTTGACAAAGCATCACACCATATTCCTGTATTGCTGTAGCTTTTTCCGTTGCTGGATCAAATACAAACAGCTGCACGTTCTTCGCCATCTTACTATTAACAATACCCTTTAATATTGCAGTACCCATATTACCGGTACCTAAAAATCCAATTTTGACCATTTTAAGCACTCCTTTATTCGTAAAAATAGAATACTTTCTTATTATACTACAGGTTGCACAAAAAAGCAAGCATTTTTTTATAAAAAACTCCAAAAAATAAAAACGAACCTATTCGGAAATAAGTTCGTCTATCTATTCTTATGAAACGTTACACTTAAAATGCAATATTTTCCGCAATACGATGCAGCCTTTCATCATATGATTTTTCCATAGAAAGTGCTTCCTGAATATCAAAGTCTACAATCTTTCCATTCTGCATACCGACAACACGGTTACCGATTCCCTGCTCAAGGAGTTCAACCGCATAATAACCCATTTCTGTTGCAACAACTCGATCTCGAACTGTCGGGCAACCACCACGCTGTACATGACCTAAAATAGTAGAACGTGCTTCAATGCTGGTTTTTTCTTGCAATAGCTTTGCAATTTCGTCGGCGTGACCTACGCTCTCAGCAACAACGATAACGAAATTCTTTTTGCCTCTTGCCTTATATTCCAACATTTTCTTTGCGATCTTATCTAAATCATAGGGTATTTCCTTGGTGATAATCTCCAAAGCACCAGATGCAATACCGGTATTCAATGCGATATACCCTGCACCATGACCCATAACTTCCACAACACTGCAACGACAATGAGAATGACTCGTATCAGCCAACTTGTCCATCAGTTCCATTGCTGTATTCATTGCCGTATCATAACCAATAGTATATTCAGTGCAAGCAATATCATTGTCAATTGTACCCGGCAATCCAACACAAGCAATACCATGTGCAGAAAGATCAGCCGCTCCACGGAATGAACCATCCCCACCGATGACAACCAAACCTTCTAGTCCATGTGCTTCGCAAATTTCTTTTGCATGCAATACACCTTCTTCTGTGCGAAATTCTGCACTTCTTGCGGTATAAAGCATTGTGCCACCTTGTTTAATAATGCCAGCAACACTGAGTTCATTCATTTCCTCCATATTATCTTCAATCAATCCACAATAGCCACGCTTTACACCATAAACAGTCATACCTTTTTTTATCGCTGCTCGAACTACTGCTCGAACAGCCGCATTCATGCCCGGCGCATCACCGCCACTTGTCAAAACACCGATTTTTTTTATCATAACGTATAACTCTCCATTCTGCCGACAGGCATCTTTTTTTAAGGAATACAGTTTTTGCAAACCTACTAATATTATTATACTGATATTTCCCGCTTTGTCAAGAGGTTTTCAAAAAAATTAACTTCATTCACCTTACTTCTATGAAATTTCTTTATTTTTTGTTTGATACAACATACCAATTTTATCTTCAGACAGTATTCCATTAAGCTGATCATAGCTTTCTTTTGTTATCATTATTTTCCATTCGCTGCGAGGCAAGAGCATTTTATTTTGATCCGTTAAATAGAAACAAATCGGCGTATTCCCAGGATATTGTTTCACAACTGCTCCTACCGCATCAATGGGTATATTTTCACGGGAATTTATTTTCATACACAGTCGACAGTGTGAAAATGTGCGTTTCAATTCCTTTGGCGTCAAAATACTACTACAAACAACACTAATGGTATCTTCCTTAAAAGCAATTCTCCCTCGAATAAAAAGCACTTCATCCTGCTTTAGATTATTTTTTACTGTTGCATATAAATTTGAAAAAACCACACAATCCACGTCTCCAGTTTGATCTTCGCAGGTCAAAAAGCACATAACGTCACCTTTCTTTGTAACATGACGTTTTATCTTCTGTACTGTAACAGCGATCATTATTTCTTGTCCGTCTACAAGCTCAGATAACGTTGCAGCATATCTAACATGAAATAACCGACCAATCCACGACACATCATCCAACGGATGACCTGACAAATAAAATCCAATACTTTCATACTCCATACGCAACAGTTCTGTTGTTTGATACTCCGGCATAGACGGTACTGCGAGCATTTCCTCTTTATTTCTTGTCACATCAAATAATTGCAGCTGCCCTGAAACATACTTGGATTGCAATTCTTTACAACGTGCCAAAATTTGCTCATCATACAATATCATCTGTCGACGATTCCAACCCAATCCATCTAATGCACCGCAGAAAATCAAACCATCCAATGCCTGCTGATTCAATCCATATGGAATAATTCGCTTTGTAAAGTTCATAACATCCGTAAATTTCCCATTCTTTTGTCGTTCTGTCAAAATACCATCGATCACATTTTTTCCAAGTCCTCGGATCGCCTGTAATCCAAAACGAATGTTTTCACCAACATGAGTAAATCCTGTCATACTCTCGTTTACGTGTGGTGGCAAAACGGAAATACCCTTATTTTGGCAAGCCGTTAGATATTCCATCAACTTTCCTGTTTCACCCATAACACTCGTCAGCAACGCCGCCATATCATCTGCAAAATAATGACACTTAAGATACGCTGTTTGATACGCCAACAACGCATAAGCGACAGCATGTGACTTGTTAAATGCATACGAAGCAAACCTAGAAATTTCATCAAAGATTGCATTTGCTATTTCTGCCGGAACGCTATTTGCCACTGCGCCACAGCAAGAAGAGCTGCCATCTGCACCATCACAGCCATAAATGAACACTTGTCGTTCCTGTTCCATCAGTTCTTTCTTCTTCTTCGCCATCGCACGCCGTACCAAATCAGCCCTACCATAAGAATAACCCGAAAGCACACGGCAAATTTCCATGACTTGTTCCTGATAAATGATACATCCAAAAGTCGGCTCTAAAATTGGTTTAAGAAGTGGGTGTGCATAACGTATTTGTTTCGGATTCCGACGATTTGACAAATATTTATCAATAGAAGACATCGGACCTGGGCGATACAATGCCAAAGCTGCTGTCAAGTCCTCCAAATTTTGCGGTTGTAGCCGAGCTAACAGACGTCGCATTCCAGAACTCTCAAATTGAAATACACCAATAGTGTCCCCTTGTGACATCATAGAATAAACAGCAGGATCATTCAGTGAAATCTGATCTATCGAAAAATCAGGTGCATAGGTACACACTCCACGGACACAATCACGAATAACAGTTAAATTTCGCAAACCCAAAAAATCGAATTTCAACAGTCCCATTTGCTCCAGTACCTGCATGGGGTACTGCGTCACAACAGTTTCATCATTCTTTTGTAGTGGTACAAGATCCATAATAGGCACTGCCGAAATCAGCACTCCTGCCGCATGAGTAGAAGCGTGACGTGGTGTTCCTTCTAATCGCATTGCCATATCAAGTAATTTTTTTGCCTGTAAGTCCGTTTCATAGAGATTTTGCAGTTCTTTCCCATCACTGCACTGCATTGCATCGGCAATGGTGCTGCGGGAATCAATCGATTTTGCAATTTTGTCGCAAAGAGCGTAAGAAATTCCCATAGCCCGTCCGGTATCTCGCACCGCACCTCTTGCCTTCATATAATCAAATGTGATAATTTCAGATACACGATCCGCACCATATTTTGCTATAACATATTCCTTTACTCGTTGTCTGCCTTCAATGCAAAAATCAATATCAAAATCTGGCATACTAATGCGTTCCGGATTGAGAAAGCGTTCAAATAACAAATGATAGTGAATCGGATCAACCTGCGTAATTTCCAAGCAATATGCACAAATACTACCTGCACCCGAACCACGCCCCGGTCCTACCGGAATATCTTCTCTCCGGGCAAAAGCAATATAATCCCATACAATAAGGAAATAATCCACATATCCCATCTTTATAATAACAGAAATCTCCATTTTCATTCTTTCCAGGACTTCTGTACCAGGGTTTGTACCGTAACGTTTTCGCAGACCATCTTGACAAAGTCTAATAAAAAATGACTTCGTGTCTGTCACCCCATCCATAGTGAATTTGGGAAGGTAAATTTTTTTTTCTTCAAATTCCACCTGACAACGATCGGCAATTCTTTTGGTGTTTTCTACAGCCTCTGGTATCTGTACAAAAAGCGAAAACATTTCTTCCGTGGACTTCAAGTAAAATTCGTCCGTTTCAAACCCCATCCCACTGGGGTCTTGAATGGTTTTGTTCATTTGAATACTGAGCAGCACACGCTGCATTTGCGCATCCTCTTGTTTCAAATAATGGACGTCGTTTGTAGCAACCAGCGAAATTCCTGTTTCTCTAGAAAGACGCATAAGCTGTGGCAAATTCTGCAATTCTGCCGAGATACCATGATTTTGAATCTCAAGAAAATAATTATCTATGCCAAAAAGTTGCTGATAGCGCAGTGCTGTCTGCTTTGCACTACTATAATCTCCATCGGATAGCTGTCGTGGTATTTCTCCCGCCAAACAGCCGGACAAGCATATCAAACCATCATGATATTCGCAAAGCAATTCCCAGTCTACTCGAGGCTTACGATAAAACCCCTCCAAATTTGCCCGTGAAACCAAATGTACCAAATTTCGATAACCAATTCGATTTTGACAAAGCAGAATCAGGTGATAACTCCGACTATCCCATCGGTTATCTCGATCTTGACGAGTACGCTGTGCTACATACACCTCGCAACCAATAATCGGATGAATTCCGGCAGCCTTTGCCGCTTGATAAAAGGGCATTACACCATACATCACGCCATGATCCGTCAACGCCACGGCAGTTTGCCCTACTGCTTTTACCTGTTCCATCAGATTTGAAATACGACAAGCACCATCCAACAAACTATATTCACTGTGAACGTGCAAATGTACAAAGGCATCACTTGCTATCGCCATGCTTTTTCAACTCCTCCGCATATGCCGCAATTTTTTGAAAACGGTGATTCACACCGGAGCGTCCTAGCGGTGGTGTCAACTGTTCTCCTAACTCTTTTAGGCTAAGCTCTGGATTATTTATCCGCAAAAGTGCCAATTCTTTTAGCTCAGGAGATAGCCTATCCAATTTACCATGCTGCATCAAAAGACGAATATCCTCCGTTTGTCGCATAGCAGCACTGACAACCTTATTGATATTCGCCTCGTCGCAATTTCGCAGTCGGTTTGCCTTGTTTCGCATATCTTTTCGAATCTTGATATTCATCAGCTCTATGGTACATTGCTGCGCACCCATATATGTCAAAGTATCTTCAATTTGTTCGCTATCTTTCAAATATAACACTGACATATTTTTCCTTCGAATTTTCCTTCCACTGACGCCAATGTTTTTTAACAATCTTTGTAAATCCGAACAGAGAAGATCTGTTGGTATATTGAATTCCAAGTGATATTCTTTGTAGGGATTCATAATACTACCACAACCGAAAAAAACCCCTGCCAAAAAGGCACTCAAGCTATTGTTTACCAGATTGGACAGGCGAATTTCCCGTTTTTCTATATGAATATGATAGCTGTTGCAAATGTAACCGATCTGCTTCGTATCCACAATTGAAAAATTATAAATACTGCTACAATCGTTTTTCTTATGTACATCCTGTTCCAATGAAATATGTAGCACATTGTGGCATAATTCCGGCAAAAGCTTCGCTAGAACATCGCTCTCTGTCTGTAAAATAATTTCTGTTTCTGTAAACGTTCGACAGTAGAGTAAAATTCCATATAAACAAGCAAACTGTCGATCTCGATCATTGATTCCCCGGGTAATTTCCTCCCGCACCGCATTGGCAAAGGACATCATTTTTTCAGCTCCAACCCTTAAGAACGATCTTTTCCGATATCTCGATGCTGCTTCGTCACGTGCATTCCTTTAGAAATCAGATAGTCACCAATTTTTTCTGTAAATGTAATCGAGCGATGTTTACCACCAGTACATCCAAAGGCAATCACCAATCTGCTTTTCCCTTCTTGAATATATAATGGAATAAGAAAATCTAACAGATTTTCCAGTTTTTCCAAAAGCTGCTGGGATTGTGTAAAAGACATCACATAGTCTTGTACACAAGTCTCTAACCCAGTATGATGTCGTAGTTCTGAAATGTAATATGGATTCGGAAGGCAACGAACATCAAATACCAAGTCCGATTCTGTAGAAACACCGTATTTAAATCCAAATGAAGTCACCTTTATAGATAAAAAATCAGAAGTATTGTCCAAAAATATTTCTCGGATTTGTTTTTTTAATTGTGAAGTCGTAAAATACGATGTTTCAATATAGAAGTCTGCCAGTTCTTTCACTCGGTGCAGCTGCTCTCGCTCATAAGCAATTGCATCATGTAAACAACCTCGAAATTGCTCATCCAATGGGTGTTTTCGTCTAGTTTCCTTGTAACGATTGATAATCACCTGATCATTTGCTTCGATAAAGAGAATCTTGACATCCAAATCCAATTGATGCTCTAATTCTGTCAACACGTGATAAGCATCTGTAAACATATCGCCGGAACGTAAATCTGCTGCAATTGCTAACTTTTGTAAATGATTTTCAGATTCCTGACATATCTTGACAAAACGTTCCATTAACTGTGGTGGCAAATTATCGATACAATAATATCCAATATCCTCCAAGACGTCCATCACCACAGATTTCCCTGAACCGGACATTCCTGTCACCACAATGACATGCATTTTCTCTGTTTCCTGCATCTCCCACACTCCTTTTCCAATTTGATAGCTCTAGTCACCCAATAACTCTACCTCTAGTTCTAAAGCATAGCCAGTTTTTTCTAATACAGTCTCTCGTACATATTTGCACAGCTCCAATACGTCTTTACAGGTGGCTTTTCCGGTATTCACTACAAATCCGGCATGTTTTAGGCTTACCTGCGCATCACCAACACTAGCCCCCTTCAAACCGCATTGATCAATCAAAAACGATGCATAACTCTCCACTGGACGTTTAAATGTACTGCCGGCACTGGGAAGTTCCAAAGGCTGCTTCGCACGCCGCCGACCAGACAATGTATCCATCTCTTTTTTAATTTCACCATAACTACCCGATTCCAATTGCAATGTAACCTCTAAAATAATCCAATTATTTTCACGAAAAATACTTTGACGATAACCCAACTGCATTTCATTTCGAGAAATTTCTGCCACTGTCCCATCCAGACACATATATTTTGCAAGTACTGTGACATGAGACATTTCACCACCATAGGCTCCGGCGTTCATATAAAGTCCACCGCCCACTGTTCCGGGAATACCGGAAAGAGGTTCCATACCGGTCAAAGAAGCCTCCAATGCAAAATGACCAATTTTAGAAAGTGTAGCACCAGCTTGACATATCAATCGATTTCCCTCTTGTCGAATCTTCGAGAACATCCGTCCCAAGTGGAGTATTGCACCATCATAGCCACTGTCCGTAGCTAAAATATTACTGCCATTTCCAATAACCGTAAAAGAAATTTGCTGTTTTTGACACAAACATAAAACCTGCTGCAGTGTTTCAATCGAATTGATTTCCAGAAACGCACCACAATTTCCACCAATACGAAAGGTTGTGTGATTCCGCATCGGCTCTTTGTGCTGTATGGTACAATTTAAACTTGCACATAAATCGTCCAACTCCTGCCAGTTTATCATTATTTTGTTTTCACTCCTAAGAAAATCTATTGTCGTTTTGTCCAACACAATGATTTCATTTTTGAATCAATAACACGTAAATAAATTCTATTGACTTCGTGTAGTGTTGCTTTTCATAAATAATATGTTCACTTAAAATGGATCGAATTCTTTTACTACATCCGGTTTTGCATCCATTTCAAGTCCTAGCTGATCCAGCAATTCTGTTGCCGCATTATAGCCCATCTTCTTTTGTCGATTGTTCATTGCTGCAACCTCTAGAATGACTGCCAGATTTCGTCCCGGTTTTACCGGAATGGTCAGAAGCGGTACTTTTACGCCCAAAATCGTTGCATATTGGGTATCCACCCCCATTCGATCATAAATTTTCTCCGGATTCCACTGTTCCATTTCGATAATTAGTTCAATTTTTTCCGTATTCTTAACAGCTCCGATGCCAAATAGCCGTCTTGCATTGATAATTCCAATTCCTCGCAATTCCAAGAAATGACGAATATTATCCGGTGAACTTCCTACAAGACTAATGTTCGAAACCTTTCGGATTTCTACCGCATCATCTGCTACCAAACGATGACCACGCTTTACCAGTTCAATGGCTGTTTCACTCTTGCCAACACCACTTTCACCAGTAATAAATACACCCTCGCCGTAAATCTCGATCAAAACACCATGCCGTGTCACTCTCGGTGCCAAATTCAAATTCAAAAAGGCAATCAAACCAGAAACAAAATTCGAAGTACTCTCTTTGCTTCGTAGTAGTGGCACTTGATACTTTTGTGCCAAATCCAACATCTCCGAAAAATAAGGCAACTCTCGTGCGATAATCAATGCTGGAATATGACGGGATATCAACGCCTCCAGACATTGTGTTCGTGTTTCTTCGTCAATCGTAGAAAGATAGGCAAACTCCATTTTTCCAATAATCTGAATTCGCTCTGGATTGAAATATTCATAAAATCCCATCAACTGTAAGCCAGGACGTGTGACATCATTTTCATCAATTAAAATTTCCTCCGGATCCTTCGGAATATAAATTGTTTCCAAATTAAATTCATCGATAATCTTCTTTAATGATATTGTAAATTTCCCTGCCATTGCAGACCACTCCTTTACTTCAGTATTTAGATAATCCGTCCAAATACTTTTTATTCATATATCGCCCAACCGGATATGGTTTCGTCTATCTCTGTCTCTATCATTTCCTTGGAAAAAGAATCTGACGGCAGCAGTAGAACCGTATTCCAATCCGATGCATTGGCTTCTTTCCAGTCCATCAGCTTTTCCAGCATACTTGATGCATCCAAATCTAAAACAATACCGGACAATTCTAATTCCTCAGGACGGAACGCCTCTACTGTTCCATCAATGAGTGCATTGCCATCCGCTTCAAACATCAATGGTACGTTCACCGCATTTGCCAGTGTATTTAAAAGCTCTGTCAACACCTCGCCACAATTTTCATCCTGTACCGTTTCACCAATAAGTTCCAAGTCAGAACTGCGGAACGATGGAAAATTGACATCGCAACACCAAATTTGAGAAAAACCAGCCACAGCAAGTTCTGTCGTCAAATCTGTCAAATACGTAACAGTCACATCACTAAACGGATTCGCCCAAGGCAGTCCACCGTTTTCGGGACTATTGTCTAACCATCGACTGCCGCTGGACGCAATTACATAGCCTGCTGAAGCATCACCATCTGGAAGCAGACAGTCGTTCAACAAACTGCACTCTGCAATTGGAATCAACTCCGCTTGTTTTACCGTAGATATAATTTCATCTAATGTCAAACTGCCTTGTACAGCACCACAATTTTTTGCCAATTCCACATCGGTTTGATAAAGTACTGCACCACCTTCTATTTTTAAAGGTAATACTAAAAACGATAAATCCGGTTGTGCTTCCTTTGCTGCTGTAATAGCATTTTGTAGCGATTCCAAATCATTCAACGCTTCAGAATCCAAACGTACCCCGAGTCTAAGTGCAATTGTCACCACTTCTTCAATTTCTGTAGTGGCTGCTGTTGTTGTCGTTATTGTTGTTGAACTCGTAGTGACAGGTGGTGTCGTTATGACATTCGTCTCCGCTACCGAAAGTGTCTCCGTCTCGGAATCCTTTGAAGAAAATTGCAAAATCGGCTTTGCAATACTATACCCCAGCACACCAATTGCACCGGCAACAACAAATGTAAAACAAATCGAAAGCAGCGTACGCCCTGGTCCAACAATGTCTCGTCCCTTTCGCCTTTTTTCATACCGATGTACCTTCGGCTCTTTTTTTAATCGCATTTTATTCCACTTTTATTTTCTATCTCATTGTCACATTGTTTTAATTACTCGAATAAAAGTATCTCCGCTTTTTTTCGAATGGTTTTCACTGAAGCGGATAAATCCGGCTGACGAAATAAGAAGCTGCCCATCACTAAAATTTCTGCACCAGCACGCAATACGTGAGATAACGTTTCATCGTTGATACCACCGTCCACTTCAATCTGACAAGATAAACCATGTGATTGAATGTAAGTATGAAGAGATTCTACCTTTTGCACCATATCCCACAAAAACGACTGTCCGCCAAATCCCGGTTCTACGGTCATCAACAAAACCACTTCTACTTGATCTAAATAAGGAATTACCATTTTCCATGACGTACTTGGCTTCAAAACAATACCGGCTTTTGCTCCGGCACGGTGGATCGATGCGATCGTCTGTTCCGGATTGCTTTCACTTTCCAAATGAAATGTTACCAAATTTGCACCAATCTGTACAAATTGTTCCACATATTTCAGTGGATCAGAAATCATCAAGTGTACATCTAAAAATAAATTCGTCCTTGCGTGTATTGCTTTCAATACTGGCATACCAAAAGTAATATTCGGCACAAAATGTCCATCCATAACGTCAAAGTGCAGCATATCTAAACCGGCTTTTTCCATGTCAGATATTACTGCGTTTATGTTTCCCAAATCCGCACTCAAAATAGATGCGGACAGCTGCATTCGTTTCAAATGTACTATCGCTCCTCTCGTAGGTCATACGATTCCATAAAACTATTTTTATAGATACATATGGAAAACCTTACCCCTCTCTTTATTTTATATGTTTTCGTGTAAAAAATAGCGGTGAATTTTCTTCTATTTCATTATAACGGAAAATATTGATTTCGTCAATAGCATTTTTCAGAGAAATATGTTATTTTTTCTGATATGACAGAAGCATGGCTTTTTACGCTGTACTCTAAATTTACAATGTATTTGTTAGATACTTCCTATTTTTGATATTTTATGGCAATATTATATTTAAATTTTATCAGAAAGCATGAAAAAATCGCTGATTTTTGTTATTCTAAAAAAATCCTGTCTGAAATGTAAAAAATCACTGAAAAAGCTGGACAATTCATCAAAAAAATTGTATAATAAATATGGTGGTTTTTTTTGAACTTGTAACGAATAAACAAGTCCATGAAAAAACACCTGACTTTCATGAATTTAAAGGAGATTTTCACAATATGAACGAACAGGAAATCAAAGATCAAATTTGTGACGTCTGCCATAAAATGTGGCAGCTTGGCTGGGTTGCCGCTAATGACGGTAATGTTTCGGTCAAACTGGAAGATGGCACGTTTTTTGCTACACCGACTGGCATGAGCAAGAGCTTTATAACGCCAGATAAACTGGTACGAATCAACGACAAAGGAGAAATATTGGATGGAGCACCTGGATTACATCCATCCTCCGAAATTAAAATGCACTTGTGCTGTTATCGGGAACGTGACGATGTCGGTGCTGTTCTCCACGCTCATCCTCCAACGGCAACCGGTTATGCTGTCGCCAATCAAGCACTCGATGAATATACAATGATTGAATCAGTCATCGCCATCGGATCTGTTCCGGTAACACCCTATGGTACACCCTCCACAGACGAAGTACCAGAGGCAATCAAGCCTTATTTACCGAAACATGATGTTATGTTGCTGCAGAATCATGGTGCGTTGACAGTAGGTACAAATATTATTACGGCATACTATCGTATGGAAACACTAGAGCTTTTTGCGAAAATTTCGCTTACTGCACATCTTTTGGGAGGTTCGCAAGAAATTTCAAAAGAAAATATTGATCGTCTTTGCAGTATGCGTACACAGTATGGCGTTACTGGAAAACATCCGGGATATAAAAAATACCCACATGGTTCAAAATAACGGAGGAGAAAAATGCTGAAACATATCCCCTCTATTTTAACGCCAGAGCTTCTGAAAGTTCTCATGGAAATGGGACACGGCGACGAGATCGTCATTGCAGATGGAAACTTTCCTGCGGCGTCTATAGGAAAACGACTAATACGGCTGGATGGACACAGTGTGCCAAAAGTATTAGAAGCTATTTTACAGCTCCTACCGCTAGATACCTACACCGAAAAACTAATTGCTCTTATGGAAGTTGTTCCAGGCGATCCGATTGTTCCTACAATTTGGGAAAAATATGAATCAATTATTCTAACCAAAGAGCCAAAGCGAAACAATACGGATTATATTGACTTTATGGAACGATTTGCCTTTTATGAGCGTGCTAAAAATGCATATGCTGTTATTGCCATCGGCGAAACAGAAATTTATGCAAATATTTTGCTAAAAAAAGGCGTTGTTTTGCCGGAGGAAATACTATGAAACGTTATGTATTAGCATTGGACTTCGGTGCTTCTTCCGGTCGTGCGATTTTAGTTTCTTTTGATGACATAAAAATCAAGTTGCAAGAAGTATACCGTTTTGTAAATGAACCTATCGAGCAAAATGGAAAGCTTTATTGGGACTTTCCTAAACTGATAATAGAACTGGAGACTAGCTTAAAAAAAGCTTATGATATTGCACCCTATGAAAGCATCGGTATCGATACATGGGGGGTCGATTATGGACTTCTTTCGGAAAATGGCAAGCTTATCGAAAACCCACGACATTACCGTGATACTCGAACTACAGGACTTGCCGAAAAAATCTCTTCAGCTATCCCAGATTTGTATGCACGTACTGGCACACAAATTATGGATATCAATACACTGTATCAGCTGCTCTGTCAACGTGACAACGTAGGATTTGATGATGTACAAACGATGCTGCTTATACCAGATTTGTTTGCCTATTATCTCACCGATACAATTTCTGCTGAACGTTCCATTGCCAGCACTACACAAATGCTCTCAGCACAGTCAAGCAATTGGGACGAAAAGCTATTGGAACAACTTCACATTCCGATACGGATTTTACCGCCAATTTGTGAGAGCGGTACGTCAAAGGGGGTCTTGTCGACAAAATTACAAAAAAAGTTAGGGTTGCCACCCATTTCAGTTACGGCTGTTTGTGGGCATGACACTCAGTGTGCTGCGTTTGCTGCACCTGCACAAACCAACAAGCACATCTTTTTAAGTTGTGGTACTTGGTCTTTATTCGGAACAGAATGCGCTACCCCAATTTTGACCAATCAAGCGAAAAACCTTGCGTTGTCCAACGAAATTGGGTATGAGAAGACTGTCACATTCTTAAAGAATATTATTGGTCTATGGCTGATACAGGAAACCCGACGAGAGTATCAGCGTCGGGGACAAAACTACAGCTTTGCAGAAATTGAAGAATTGGCAGTTCGTAATCAATCCACGCCATGTGCTATCGATCTGGACGATATGCGATTTGCTACGCCTGGCAATATTCCAGAGCGAATTCAAGACTATTGTAGAGAAACCGGACAACCTATTCCAGAAACTGTTGGTGCAATTTTTCGCTGTATCTATGAAAGCCTGGCAATGAAATATCGCATAGCTTTGGAAGAGATCGAAGCTTGCACTGATGAGACTTATCCCATTATCCACATTCTGGGTGGCGGTGCGAAAGATCGTTTGCTCTGTCAACTGACAGCAGATTTTTGTCAACGTCCGGTAACGGCTGGACCGATAGAGGCAACCGCCTATGGTAATGCTGCAATTCAGCTGTTATCCATCGGTGCAATAAAGACAATATCTGCAGTGCACGAGACGATCGCCGCATCAGAAAAAATTATCACCTATACTCCAAAAAAATTTCCAAGCATACGCTATCGTATGTTTCAGTATTTCATCCATTCAAGAAAAAACAATTCATAAAAAAGTGAGGAATTTTTATGTATCCTAAAATTGGTATTCGTCCAGTAATCGACGGCAGACAGTTTGGCGTTCGTGAAGATTTGGAACAACAGACTGTGAATATGGCAAATGCTGCAAAAGATTTGATTGAATCAAATCTTTGTTATCCAGATGGCACAAAAGTGAAATGTATTATTTCCCCTACCACTATTGGCGGCGGTGCAGAGGCTTATGAATGTGAGACATTTTTTCAAACACAAAATGTTTGTGCGACCTTATCTGTAACACCCTGCTGGTGTTATGGCAGCGAAACCATGGATTTAAATCCACTGACCATCAAAGCCGTTTGGGGATTTAACGGTACAGAGCGTCCTGGCGCAGTTTATTTGGCAGCCTGTATGGCAGCCCATGCGCAAAGAGGATTGCCAGCTTTTTCCATCTACGGGCACGACGTGCAAGACAAAGACGACACCAGCGTTCCGGCAGATATCCAAGAGAAAATTTTGCGCTTTGCAAAGTGCGCCATTGCCGTCGGAGTAATGCGTAACAAGGCATATGTAGGACTTGGTGGTGTTTCCATGGGCATTGCAGGATCATACTGCAACTCCGATTTTTTCCAGAAATATCTGGGCATTCGTGCAGAGTGGGTGGATTTAACCGAGATTCTTCGCCGTATTCATCTGGAAATCTACGATCATGATGAATATAAAAGAGCACTGGATTGGGTAAAGAAAAATTGTCCAGAGGGATACGACGTTAACACAGAAATTCCTGTAGATAAAGAAATCGATCCTTTTGGCATTAAGACACCTCATACACCAGTGAAAAAAGAAGAAGAGTGGGAATTTATTGTAAAATTCACACTTATTGTACAGGATATTTTCTTTGGCAACTCGAAACTGTTGGAAATGGGTTGGAAAGAAGAAAGTCGTGGACGCAATGCCATTCTCGGCGGTTTTCAAGGACAGCGTATGTGGACAGACTGGCTTCCTAACGGTGACTTTACAGAAGCAATTCTTAACTCCAGCTTTGATTGGAACGGCAAAAAAGAACCAACCATTTTGGCTACTGAAAATGACGGGTTAAATGGAACGGGAATGTTATTTGGTAAGCTTCTCACCGGAACGGCAACTATATTTGCTGATGTACGAACCTATTGGAGTCCGGAAGCAGTGGAACGTGTTACCGGTGTGAAGCCCACCGGTAAAGCTGCAATGGGCTTCATACACCTTATCAACAGCGGTGCCGCAGCACTTGATGGCACAGGTGCTTCAACAGATGAAAACGGAAATGGTGTCATGAAACCTTGGTGGGATGTAACTGAAAAAGATATTAACGCAATGCTAAAAGCGACAGATTGGGAACCAGCCAATCTGGGTTACTTCTGTGGTGGTGGTTTCTCCTCTCATTTTCGTACACGAGCAGAAATGCCAGTAACAATGATTCGACTGAATATTTTAAATGGCACGCAACCATTCCTACAGATTGCTGAAGGCTATACCGTTGATTTGCCGGACGAAATCCATAAACCGTTAGATGTACGTACTGACAAGACGTGGCCAACCACTTGGTTTGTACCTAATCTGACAGGTGAAGGGGCATTTGCTGATGTTTATCAGGTGATGGCAAATTGGGGTGCAAACCACGGCTGTTTGGCATATGGTCACATCGGTGCAGATTTGATTACGCTGGCTAGTATGCTACGAATTCCAGTTTCCATGCACAATGTTCCTAAAGAAAAGATTTATCGTCCTCACACCTGGAGTGCGTTTGGTACAGACGACTTAGAAGCAGCAGATTACCGTGCTTGCGAAAAATATGGTCCAATTTATCAATAATTCAATTATTTTAATTTTGTTGGGTTCTGTGTGATGCCTCTTTTAAGAGGAAAAACATAGTTTCCATATATTCAGTTGCGAACAGAAAACTGCCTTTGAAATGCACTTCAAGGGTAGTTTTCCTTTTTATAAAATCGAAAAATGGATGTTCCCCATTTGGTTTAGGGGAACATCCACTCTTCAATGAATACTTAGTATTTCAAATGTCTAAGCTTCAAGATAACGTGATTATTTTTTCTTGGAATTTCTATATACAATTGTCATTGCAACAACTGCAGCAAGTACCGTTGGAATCAATGTCATTCGAATGGAATCGCCTGTCTTAGGTGAAGAAGATGTACCAAAACTGCTACTGCCACTCGAAGATGTACTCGATTTACTCGAAGTCGAACTACTGGATGATTTCTTTGATGTTGTTGTTGTAGTAGTAGAATCATCATTACTCAACGTGGTTGTTTCTTCATCAGATCCCGATGTGACGTTTTGCAAATCCGTTGTTTCCGTCGTTGAAGTCACTGTCGTTGTAGTGGTTGTTGTAGTAGTGGTTACAGTGATTGTTGTTGTTGTCGTCGTTGTAGTAGATTCCGTTGTAGTGGTAGTTTCCTCTGTTGTAGTAATTTCAGTTGTTGTGATCTCAGTGTCGCTTGAAATCGTTGTAGTTTCGGTCGTCGTAGTCTCTGTGGTAGTGGTCTCCGTTATAGTGGTTTCTGATGTAGTCGTTGTAGTTTCTGTCATGGTAGTAGTTGTTGTTGTTGTTTCTGTAGTCGTAGATGTAGTCGTTGTCGAAGTGGTTGTTATCGTTGTAGTAGTTGTCGATTCCGTATCAGTGAGTGAAACCGTTGATTCTGTGGTAGTACTGCTCGTTGTGGTGGTTGTTTCAGTGTCTGAAGTTGTATTTGTAGATGTTGTTGTGGTAGTAGTATCAGTCGTTGTAGTTGTTGTTTCAGTCGTAGTGTTTGTCGATCCTGCCGTCGTAGAAGATTCCGTTGTCGTAGTAGAACTTTCCGTTGTCGTTGTCGACGTAGTAGTTGTACTTGTTGTTGTACTTTCTGTTGTGGTTGTAGTATCCTCTGTCGTGGTTGTAGTCGGACCGGCAGTTGAAGCAGTTGTTGTTTCTGTACTTGACAAAGTTGTAGTTGTCTCCGTAGTAGCCGTGGTACTTTCTGTTGTTGTTGTATTGGTCGGTCCAGCAGTCGATGAGGTACTTTCCGTTGTTGTGGACGACGTTGTAGTTTCTTCAGTCGTTGATGTGGTAGTCGAAGTTGTAGTAGTTGTGGTAGTTGTAGTCGTTGTTTCTTCCGTTGTTGTAGTTTCTACGACTTCTTCGTCCATAACTATTAAAATCGTACCATCATCGGAAACTGCAACATCACCAGTTGTAACGCTGGTATATCCGGTAATCACGCCGTTCTCCACGGTAAATGTAAAAGTAGAAACCGTTGTGTAACCCTCTGGAGCGTTTGTTTCCTCTAAGATATATGTGCCGTCAACCAAGCCGGTAAAGGTAGCATCTGTTCCGGTAAATTCATAAGAAGTGCCATCAATCGTCACAGCTGCGTCACCATCAATAGATACTGTCACGCCTGTCAAATCCAGTGGATTGTCACTGTCATCGACACCGCTAATTACGAAAGTTGCTTCGCCGCTGTCGATAATCTCGCCACCCATGTCACGCTTGCTGATGGTGATATCTGTTGCGGTCGTGAGAGAAGCGTTTGGAACTGCAATGATATAACTGCCGGTCGTTACTTCGGTAATTACCAATGTATCATCATCCGCATCCATGGAACCTGTACCGCTGCTGGATGATGATACGATCCCGCTGACATCAACTTGCAGTATTCCATTCACCGCCGATGAGAATGTCAAAGTCACCTTGTTCGCAGTTTCAGAACTTATCACTTGATTAGACGTATCATTCCAATCAAAACCGCCCCATGCTTCGAAATAGTCAGCTGTCACATCTTCATCCAACCAAATGGTCACAAATGCAACATTATTCGTTGACACAGAAAAGCTCTGTGCAGATGACCAGTCGGTCATCGTCGTTGTCCAGCTTTGCGTAGCAGAAGAAGAACTATCTGTATAATTCAAAGTATAGTATACTGTATAGCTTTCGGTCGCAGATGCACTATCGCAATAAACCCGAACCGCCGTCACGGTAAGACCAGTATTATAATCATTATTTTGAAGTTTTATTTGTGTCAAAGAAGAAATTGGACTACTACTGAAATCAAAAGTAGCAACTCCATCTACAATCGTTGCTGTTTGACCATCCGCAGATGTATTTGAATCCCAGATGACCAATGTACCACTATCCGGCTGACTCACTTCTACTTCAATCTTCGTAACGTTTGTCGCCGAACCGTACGCATAGACTTACAGTCCCCACGTGAAGCTCCTTGAGCTAGCCGTAAATTCCGCATATATTGATTTACCGGCTGTAACTGTATGGTCATCGTTCACAGTGAAGTAGATTGGCTCGTTTAACAGTGAATCATCATATCCTTCCGGAACAATCGTCTCCACAATGTAGTATACGCCGGGTTCCAGATAATCCGACAATGTGGTGTCGCCGTTTGTCACTGTTGCAACAATTTCATCGTTTTTATTGTAAATCACCAGCGTTGCACCAGAAGAAATAATATCTCCGGTTGCTTCGTCAATTTTCTGCAATTCTACTTTAGCACCGTCAATGAGAATATCTGTCATCTGAATCACACTGCCGGAATCTGCCAATTCATCTAAGGAAATTGAATTCCAACCAGTGAAGGATAATGTTTGTTGTTGTTGTCCTTGATTGCTCTGATTTCCTCTGCCACCTTGATTGTTGCTAATCGAGAATGTACTTGTAATATCATCGATGGAATCTGTCGAAATCCAATAGAGCGTGTTGTTATATATTACGAAATAAATATCTGATGCCACTTCATAGCCATCTGGAGCAGCTGTTTCTGTTAAGCAGTAAACATTCGCTGCACGACGACCATTTGTTGCAACTGTCGCACTGTCTAAATCAGAGAGAACCAAAGTGATTTTACTGCCGCTGGACAAAACGTCCGCAATCACAGTCGAGTCCACATAATATGACCCAGAGCTTGCAGAAAGTTCTCCAACCTCCAGTGCAATCGTTGCTCCGCTCAACAGTTTGCCATCTTCATCAACTTTCTGGAACTGTAAACCAGTACTGTTGACAAATTCCAAGGTTTCAACGCTACTCGAATCCATCAGCATAATCATATAGGACGATGGATCATAATAATACGTCTTATTGTCATATTCAAATGTACAGCTTTCGGTCAAGTCACTGATTGAAATTTCATCGCTGCCAGCTTTAACCCTTGTTACATCGCCGTCTGTATTAATCGTAAGCGTGAACGTCACAGTTGATGTATCTGCAAACGTAATTGTAATTTCACGGGATATGTGATTGTTGTCAGTATCATATCCATCTTTATATTCGAAATTATAGGTGTCAATTGTGTCATCGTCTGAATCTTTGATTGTCATCACCACGGTAACATCCATTGGAATTCCGTTTGTATCTGCTGCATTCACCGTTTCCACCAGCTCGATGGTGTAATAATCATCGGTAATCAGGTAACCATCTGGGGTGGCTGTTTCCTGTAGGGTGTATTTCGTTGTCACGACACTACCACTTGTATACTCTGTAGAGCCGTCAAAATCCAGACCAGTGGGAACTTCCATATACTCCTTGCTGTCGGAAGATTTGAAAGAAGTGACATAATTTTCGCTCTCGTCGTACATGGTGATGGTTGCACCCTCTACATAGTCACTGTTTTCATCAATCTTCGCAACCGGTACGGCATAGCCGGACTGCGTGCCGAGGATTTCGACAGAGCCCTTGAATGGACGATAACCAATCTCTTCACCGCCGTAGAAAGACAAGGCAACAATTGCACCAGAAAGGTGTCCTTGACAGGTCTCACTTGATGTTACGTTGGCATATGGAGCGAAAATCGTACCATTGAAGTTCGTTGCGATATAAATATCAGTTGCATTTGAGTAATTATAAAGAATGTAGGAAGAATTTTCATTGTTATTTGTATAAACACTGCCTTGGTTTGAAATTACTGTGTCATTGAGTGTCGTCACCAATGTTCCGCCTTCGGATGTACATTCCAAAATCTTTTCACTGCCCGAAGTGGTCACATTGACAATCATATAGCAACCATCTGGTATATTTATATAATTGATTTGTTTAACTCCCGTCAACGACTCTACTGTAAAGTAAATAATCGAACCCTCTTCACAGCCTGTTCCATCAAAATTGATTATCGTTCCATCCGTTGATATGGAAGTTGTTCCGGTAGCCTCTTTATTTGCGACGATGGTTGAACGCTGTTCCAGTAATTCAAACACTTCGTCAAAGTCAATCAAAGTTGCTTCATAAAATTGTGCTTCTTCGTTTGCATGTACATAATTTGAACAATAACAATCTGTACCATATGGCTGATCTGAACTATTTAACCAATGATAAGAATTATCATAGTTGCTTTCACTGCTTACCACAAATCGCTTATATAGGTCTTCATCCTCATTCACATACCTCCAATTATTACCATCATAAGATAGTGTATTGATTCTGCCGTAATACCCACCAACGATTGCGTGTGCAAAATTCGTACAACCACTATATTCGTCCGTGTCTTTCAAGGGTGTACTATAAGCATAGTCACCTGAACCAACCTGATAGTTATAAGTTCCGGTAAACGTCAAATTTCCGCCGACTGCCGCACGTCCCTCTTCATCGGCAGCAGTTACAGTCATATTATCCCGAATAAAGGTGGCAAATTATGAAGCAATACCAAGAAAATATTCTGCTTCTGCATTTTTGATGGTACTCGCCGCCGAACCATCTACCGCTTTCAGATCGTTTCCGTCTCCGACCAAAAGCGTCGCTTCCGACAACTCATATGGACTATATCCATTATTTGCATCCGATCCATACAAATTCTGAACCATATAGTCATCTGCATCTGCCGTTTGACCAATCACCCCCAAAAGTGCGCTCGTCACGACCATTGCTGCCGTTGCTCGCAATTTTATTATAGCACACTTCCTTTCTCCTCTTCCTGCGATTGGGTCTCTTCAACAAAACCGCCACCACAGTCAGCGCAATCGAGCCGCCGAAAATGTAATAAATGTTTGTACCCGTGCCACCTACGCCGGAGAGACTAAACGTCTTTAAAGCGTTCGTGGCGGTGAAAGTGATGCCCTGTGTCTCAGTCTCTTGCAGCACGTAAATTTTGACATTACTGATATCGGTACTCGACTCTCTGCCTTTTACAAGTGCGTATTTCCCTTCACCGCTATCAATTGTAACTCGCAAGCCATAACCAACATACCCAATCTCATCCACTGTATTCAGCTCGCCTAACAGGTCATAAAAAAATGCTGTTGCTTGATCCACGTTAGTCACAAGTTTTAAAACATAGCTACTTAACGCATTGTCTGTCGTTATTGCCGCCAAATAATAAGTGCCAGTAGAATCCATCAAATAAAACGTCGGTACAGAATAGACCCGATTATCCACCATAAATTTTTCACAAATCAATTCGCCATTACTATCCCGACACGGCACCAGCGTCCAAACGGCGGTCGACCGATTCGCTTGAATATAGCTATCAGACGTCACACCGTAATAATACAATGAATCATCTTTATCTGAATCTACAAGCGTAGCTTTCACTGAAAAGGGGATATATTGCACCAAAACTCCGGTTGTGTCCGTATCTGCACAAATCGCATAACCGTCATATAGTATCGGGTAACTGAGAGATGTTGTATCCTCAGCCCCTTTTTGGGCACCGTCTGTGAGCAGAATCTGTATGGTATTATCATTTTTCAACGCTTCAATCATTGTCTGAAGTTCCGCCCAGCCGGTGATGCTCCAATAGTTGTAACCACTAAATTCATTAGAGTCCATCGTCTGGATATATTCCTCCAACACGGTCAGTTCTTTTACTTTATACTCGTAGCTCGCATCCAGCATTTCCCATGTATACGACCATTTGTTATCGTAGTTCACCGTCTGTTTATCCACTCGGACGTAGAGAGAACCATCGTCATCGTCAAAATAAGCATATAACAAGCCATCGCTAGCATCATAGCACTCCCCATCCGTCAAGGTAAACGACTTACTCTTTCCGTCGACATCAACCGTATACATTCCACCACTATAACTATAATTCTCCGATGTATACTGCCGAAACAGTCCCATCACAACTTCACTAAGATCTTTTGTATCATTATAATCGATTTTCTCGCCATTCTCGTCAATCCAAACCTTATTCGCCGTAACTGTGGCGACTTCTTTACTCTCATAATTCCAAGTAGGCGTCAAATCGAATGAAATCATCAGGTTCGAAGCACCACCGCCTCGCTCGATGTAATAAATCGTTAGTTCATGCGTTCCGGCAGATAATTCAAACGATCCTTCTATTACATCATTAGCGAAAGTTGTAATTTTTGTTTTGCCGGTACTAAAATTGATTTCGCCTTTTAATATACTGTGGTCGCCGCCCATTATCCAGCACCAGCTGGTCGTCAACGAAAATCCAAATGTCGTCGTCGCCGCTGAATTTAAATACCATGTCTCTGCTTTCTTCATTACCGTTGGATGTATACGTCAACTGATTTGTTTGACCACTTTCACTATACTCATCTACCGCATTCGGCAAGTAGAAGTCAACTTCCATATCCATGCCAAACCAGTAGTTAACGTATCCATCAGCCTGTGACCAGCTAGTTGCACAATCGTTATACGGCAAAAAAGAACCAGTGTTTCCACCCAGTGCCTGCGAATTATTATACACATAAAATCGACTATAGGTTTGATTATAAACAGCAGTTTCTGTTTGGGAATCAAACGTATACATTCCCGTAGAATCACTATAAGAAAAGAGATAATTTCCCTCGCCCATGTAATTTACACCAAGGTCATCGCCCGTATTTCCAGCGTTCGTATTAAATAACTTTTTCAGAATTCCAGAATCCGAACTATTTGCATACTGACCGCCTACCAAACCCGTCCAAGGATAGTGTATCGTCACACCACTATAAGTGGTGTTCCCTGTCCAGTAGTTCCAAGCACACCTGTTTGCCACTCTTTGCAAAAGACCATCAGATTTGGCTGTGTCTGTATTGAAAAAAACAAAACTTTTCTCATTGCATATCGCCAAACTACTGGATTCATTTGCTAAAAGTGGTGTTTCATACATAACGCCACTATCCGTCCAAGTTTCTGAATTCAGTCCATTCTGCGATAGAGACGCACTATAAAGGTTAAACAGATCGTTATAGTCGAACATATGAATCGTCACGAAATCACCAGTGTTTTCGGTTTGCAAAAGCGTACTGTTGTTGCCATTAACATGATTATACGACTCTGCAATCCAATCCGCATAGAAAACGTTATCGTTGTTGAAATTGATAGTTGCTTCAACCGAACCATCTTCCACGTTATAATATTCCTCTGTAGCGATATTATACCAGCCTACAAGCTTATAGTCATAGCATTGTTCTTTTTTTAGGGCAACTGTAACATCACCTGCAACTGTAAAGTTATTAGTCGAACTAGTGTCAGTGGGTAAATCACTGTTACTGGGCAAGTTGATAGTTACTGTTCCATCACTGTTTTTCGTGACGCTGGACAAGTCGACTGTATATTGCAATGACGAACTAGTAGTTCCGGTATAATCCATAATGCTGGAACTCCCATTTCCATTTCCCAGATTCAAGACAGCCTTGTATTCTTTCGGAGAATAGTAGACGTTGGAACGACGTATATTATTACTACTTCCGTAATCACCAGTATCCTGCACTCTCACATACCAACCCTCATAGCTGCCACTCTCGATATGATAATACGAAGCATACGTTAAATTCGCCTTACCATCATTCGCATCTGGTGCATACTGAAAAGGACAATAATCCGTATCGTTTTCATTGAAATCATAATTGCTCAAACTACCAGATCTATCAGTGAAATATTTGATTGGCAACAAATAATAGGTTTCATTACTTTTATCTGTATATGTCAACACATCACTAATCGTTGATTCATTTGATGTCGGTCCCAAATTGCTTGTCGCCATTGTACTACTATAAATCCAAAGGCGAAAACTAGAAACCGTTTCATACATCACTTCTTCCGCTCCAACCAGCTGCACGCTGCCATTTTGCAGCACAACTTCGGTTTCGGATGTGGTGGCTTCGGTCTCCGCTTCTGTTGAAGCCGTTTCTTCTTCTACGGATTCCTCTGCTGTTTCAGTTTCCTCTTCTTCTGTTTCCGTCGACTCCGTTGGCAAAATACCATAGCCGACAATTGTCAAGTCGTCAGCGGCGTATTCCACCTGACAAACGGCGTCGGTTGCGTCCTCCGTTTCGACGTAGTCGCCCTCTATAACAGTGAGCGTGTTCGTCTCCTCGTCGATTGCAGTGACAATCCCCACGCAGTCGGCTTCAATGTCGTCGTTCGTGTCAAGAAAAATCAAGTCCCCCACCACCGGCGTATAGTCGCCAGCCGTGGCATAAAGTCCGCTCTCCTCCAGTTTCACAATCCAAGCGTAAGCACCGGAAGATTCTGGAAAAGTTTCTGTGTCAATTCTTGCATAGTTCAGGCAAAAAGACGCAAACATTGCATCCCAATCGCCATAAATATTCTCTGCCCACTCGCCATAGCGTGTATAGCCTTTGTGAGTTGTGCCGTCTTCGCCGAGGGTATAGTTTCTCGTACTCTCCGTATAACCAAGCTGACTCTCCGCAACTGCCACCACGTCGTCCGCATATACGCCGGTCAGATCCGGCAGCGTTGCCTCCCAGTCTGCGGCAGTTTCCACATCGGCTGTGGTGTCGATGATACATTCAATCGTGTGTGTATGTTCCTCCATGCCACAAACCAGCTGCGGAAGATAGCAATCTTCTGTGTGTGTGCGCGTCTCACTCTCTTCCTGACCGCACACGAGTACATTAATATAACAGTCCTCCGTGTGGGTGTGTTCTTCCATGCCACAATCTGTTTCGTTGGTCATGGCGATTCCAGTTGCGTGCAGCTGCCAAAAAACGGCAACTACAACAAAACACGCAAGTATGAAAAGCACAGCCGCCATACGGTGAGACTTTCGATGTGCTGTTTGAAATCTCCTGATATAAGATTTCACAATATTCCCCATAACTGCACCTCTCTTTCTCCAGCGAAGTTACGTCTGTTTATCCGTCCGTACACATCGCACCGTGACTCTCGCCTGACCGCTCAGGGTACAAGTGAACAGGGTCAAATCCCACTCGCCGGTGTCCTCGATCATGACGTCCGTGTCTGTCGGCGCAAGAGTGAGAATTTCTTCCACTGCATAGTGAAATGTGTTACCATTGATATCCGTGAAATACAGGGTGTCCCCTGCCTCTAAATATTTCAAGTTTCCAAAATGTCGGGCATAGTTATGCCCACAAATAACCATGTCATCCGTCCAAACGGAACCCGCATAACGCCCCGGAGCAATCTTCATGCCTGCATAGCTCCACTCCGCCTGAATCGGCAGTTCCAGATTCAGTGTCGGGATTGTCAGCGTACCAATATAGCCGTTTCCGTCCACTTCCATCATTTCCATGCCGTCATTTTCATTGCTGTCGCCACTGTCAACCGAAACATCCTGTGTTTCCACGCTCTCCAAATATTCTTCCAGTGCGTCTACTACGGATGCGGCAGAGTCTCCTGCCCTCTCGTTTTCCCAGTGGTTGTAGGAAAGCAGTCCAATTGCGGCGGCAATCAGAACAAGCCCCAGCGTCATGCAAATTATTCCAATTTTTCTCATGTTTTCGATTGTTTCGGCTTCGTGTGCCATAAAATCCAACCGACTGCGAAAAGCAATACACCACCAATCGTCAAAATCGGAATGGGCCAATTCAGCTGCCCTGTTTGCGATAAGGTCTCGCTTGTAGATGGCGATGGCGTACTCGCCACGCTTTTCGATGCACTTGATTGACTGCCGGACTGTGTTGTCACCACCGAAGAAGATTCCTCGGACTCCGTTGCCGTTGCCGTCACTGTGCCCACCTTTGGCGTGACGTCCACGTCATACACCCAGACGCCGTCTTCCTCGATCGGAATGGTGACAAGGAAAGGGGCGATTGTCTCATAATCTGCGGATTCCTCCGTCTGCACAATCAAATACAATCCCAATTCCAAGCCGTCAAACGAAGCTATCCCAACTGCATCAATCACTCGCCTGGTGCCGTCAATTTGATTCGACTCCACATAAACGACGAGGTCGCTCGCCAGCGCAGTATCTTCCACATCCAATTCTGCGGTAAAATTGCCAAATGCTTCCGTTTTGGTGTAACCGTCGTCAGACAGTACCGCCACTTCATAGATACTGATGACACCGTCTGAAACAGGTTCGCCATCGTCGGTTTCCAATGTCAATTGCACTGAACCCGTTTTTGTTCTATCAATAAAAGATGCATCTGCAGCAGCTGTACGCAAAGACGTACCACACAAAATCTGCAGCAGCATCAAGCCACAACAAACCATGCCATTCCATAACCGCATACGAATGCACCTCCTTATTTCTTTTTTTACCGTCTTGTAAAAATCAAAAGTCCAATGAGCAACAGAAGCAACAGCGGAACGGCTGTCACCGTCGCAACGATAATCACGTCAATTTGATATGCTTCGGCTGTCACGTGTAAGATTCCGGATTCTGTGTTGTCGACACGCACACCACGCACCAGTAGACGATGGCTGTTGACGCCATAGGGCATACAGGTCATCAATGTGCAATAGTCTTTTCCGTCCACCACGTAAAGTTCTTCAATCTCCGTGGGTAAGACAATGGAAATCTGATCCACTTCGTATGTGTATACCTGATCCAACACCGTAATCGTGAACGTGTCGCCCACTTCCATCTGATCCAAATCGGTAAACAGTTTTGCACTGGGCAATCCTCGGTGTCCCACAATTACGCTATGCGTACTCTCGCCGCCAATGGGCAGGCTCGTTCCCTCCAGATGTCCTGCTCCAGCTTGCAGCGCAGCGGAACTCGTGCCGTGATAAATCGGCAGATTCACGTTGATTTTTTCGATGGTGACATAACCAATAATGCCCGTACCAGTGACATCGAGTGTATCCTCGTAATTCTCCAGCAGCTCTGGAGCAACAATCGTGTCGGATGAGCCGATTTTTACAATCGACTCGTTATACGCCTCCACCGCTTCGAAATATGCGGTATAGTCCGCTTCGTCTATTTCCTCCACAATGGCGTCATAATTTTTAATCGCTTTCGTGAATACTCTCTTATTCCACCAGTCGCTGACCGTGGGATATAGCATCACGCTCAAACCCACGACAAACACCACCAACAAAAGGATTGTACCAATGCGGTCTTGTACCTGCGCTCTACTTCGTTTCCGCTTTTCCTTTTGGTTTCTCTGCAAAAATCATCACTTCTTGCTGCGCATCCGCCGTTTGGTAATCAGTAGCATACCAGCTCCTACGATCATCACGCCGCCAACCACATAGAACACCGTCGTACCAATGCCACCACCGCTAGGCATCACGTAACTGGAACTATTTTGAATCGTTGTATAAAGACTTAAAGTGGATGCTTCTACACTAATACTTTTACTTTGCTGGCTGCCCGACGGAGAAGTCACGTTTGCTTGTAAAGTCTTAACCGATGCCGTTCCGCCAGTATAACCCGTTGTAGCCGAAACAGTAAAGTAAATATCCTCCATGATGTTATAGCCGTCCGGCGTGGTGGTTTCCATTAAGACGTAATTCCCTATACCTAAGCCGGTGAAAGCAAATTTGTTGTTCACGCCTGTAGTATCGCCTTCTGTTGTAGTAGGCATGGATATAAACTTATAATATACTCCAGAGTAATTAGCCGGCACAGAAGAAGAAGTTGTAATCTCCACCAACGAGCCATCATCCGAAACGTAGTAATATCCCTTGTCCGTTGTGACTTCTGACGAATCTTCAACTTCCTGATAAAGAGTAAATCCAGCACCAGCCAACGCCTCACTCTTTTCGTTCGTCTTTGTAATCATCAAAGTGAAATTGAAAACGGTGTTTTCTTCAGGCTCGCCTGTACCCTTGCTACTCGAGGTCGGGTCGTTGGAATATTCGAGATACGCCGTATTCGTGTTCTCGTTTAAATTCGTAGCATTCACCAAAATCTCTGCCGTATAAGTGACGATGATGACGGATTTCGAGTCAACAGTGATGCTACTTCCTTTTGATCCAGCCTCGTCTTTATATAGCGCATTGGTATCGGCAATCACAACGTTGAAATTTTCGCCAGTAATAATACCAGTTGTTGCCACTGTATATCCACCGTTCGAGCTGTATACAACGGTTCCAGCGTCAGAACCACCATTGTAACCATCCAGTGAACTATAAACAGTCACAACCACGCTATCTTCGTTGAAATTCAAGCCATCTGACAAGGCATCATGAAATGTCAATGCGTAGGTCTTGTATGCGCTATAATTGGAGGGAAGGGTCGCAACCAGCGTAAAAGGAACATCGTCGCCGACGGTGTAATCTGCGGTTGTTTTATCGTCGTCATCTGTATCACTGGTCACGGTTTTGTCAAGGTCTGGAACACTGGTCTTCCACTCAACGTTCGCACTCCCGAGAATCTGGAGGATATAAGCGGCATCTTCGACTTCCTGAGGAGTCGGATTCGAATCATTGAATGTTTTTACGAGGTAATAGCCAGCTTCACTCACCGTGATCGAGGCGGTTGTCACGCCACTCGAAGTTGTTCCCGTTCCAGAAGATCCGGTTGCTGTGTCGCTGATGTATTGCCCGATGACATAAGCGAATGTGTTTGCGTCGACATTGTCACTCGCAAGCTGAGAAGCAACGGTTTGTGCCGAAAAGCCATCGCTGGTAAAATTAAAGCCAATGCTTTCCAAAGCATCTTCCAAACTTGTACTGTTCACCGTTTTTGTGGTGTCTACATCGCTTCCCCATTCCACATTCGAGAGGGTATCGCCGGCAGTGTTTACAATGCCTAAAAAGATTTAATATGCGGTGTATGTATAGCCTTCTGTAGCATTTGTTATTGTAATGGTTAAGCCGTCTGCGCTTACCGTCATTCCTGATACAACGCCCAATGTCAATAGCATTAAAACGGACAGCATAACATTTAGAATTGTTTTCGCCTTTCTTTTTATCTTTCTTTTTACTTGATTCATGGCTATCCCTCCATAATTTTGTCGTGCGGTTTCCCCTATGGTTTCGCCGTAATTCACTTGTTTCCAATTATTTATGATCCGTTCAAAAATTGAAAATGTTTCAGTGGCCAGATACAAAAAGCAACTTCTCCCACAATTTGGTCTTTCTCAATGCAGCCAATAGCACTGCTGCGAGAGTCAATCGATGTGGTTCTATGATCGTCCATGACGAAATAACGTCCCTCCGGTACCTGATACGGATAGGTCAAATCCGACTCGCCGAAAGCTTTTTCCGATAGATACGGTTCATCCAAAAGTTCACTGTTCACGAAAACATTGCCCTCATCGTCGATGTCGATGACATCACCCGGGCCGCCGATTATGCGCTTTAACAGCAGCTTGTTCTGATAGTAGAAGCCCACCAAATTACTGGTTTCATAATTTCCAAATTTTACCAGTAATATAATATCTTCATCATATAGCGTCGGCTGCATACTTGTTCCGGACACACGCAATACGGGGAAAAACAGCGTCGCAAGTAACACAGCGACTGCCGCAACCACAATCAACGCATAAATGGTTGTACGCATCGTCCGGCGAAAGGACTTTTGTTTCTCCAGTCGCTTTCGTTCTGAACTTACTTCTTCTTCACTGGGAAGCGTAACCGTTTTGGTTTCTCTCAAAATTCCGCCCCTCTCGTGAGATGTTAATTTTTCTCTTGTATTAGCCTTGCAAGTTCCGGGTAATCTTGCAGAAAGCGTTTCACCTTTCTTGCAAATGTGTTCCTTTCCTCTTCCACCGCCTGCATCCCTTCCTGATACATCGCACGGCTCTTCTTTTCCTGTTCCCGTGCATACGCATCGGCAGCGGCTCGGACTTGCTTCGCTTGTATGCGAGCTTCGTCCACAATTTTATCCGCATTGTCGTGTGCATATTGCAGCGATTCCAGATACTGCGAAGCAGCGTCCTATGCATCCTCAAAGATATGATGCAAACTCAGTGCAGCTTCGGCAATCGAACCGGCGTTTTCCATCCGCAAAAGCTTTTCTTTTAATTGACGACGCAATTTTTCGTTTTCTTCACGAAGCGTTTTTTTATTTTGCTGTAGTGCATAAATGATTTCAATCAGCTCAGTGCGATTCATTCTTCGCAATTCTTTTTCCGCCAATCGGTACACCTCCTTATTGCGTCTGCGGCGTTGCTTCTAATGGAACTTTTTCAGTCGTTTATGCAAATCAATAGAAGTTCTATACACATTAATTTTAGTAGATTCCGTAGTCGTTGTCAATAGTATCTTAAAAATTAGCATGAAACGAAAGTGTATTTTGTATAGATAGCTAAACTTTCAGCTAAAAAAAATGTTTAATATGCACAAATCTATCAGAAAAATGAAATTTATGAATTTATGAATAAAATAAAGCAATATTCAATTCGCACAAAAAGATAATTTATCCTATGCAAATTTATGTACAAATATGATATGAATGATATATCAAAAAAAGCGACCAAGATTTTTCCCTGATCACTTCTTCGTTTGGATTAATAGAACCGGAATGGCTTGATTTCCGACAAAAACAGGTGGTAGACGGAGTATGTGTTCTCCTCTACATTGGCGTTATACTTCTCGAGGTTTGGACTGCGCAGCTGATAGACTTCCTCTGTCAGGTCATGCGGTGCGGGAATGCGGAAAGAGAGTCTGTTTGAGCCGTCTGCGGCGGATTCCAACCGAGTCACATGGTATGTCTGACAGAACATATCTATAACTTCTTCTTGTAGCGAGATAATCTTAGAATAGTCGATCGACAAAGAAGACCTCTCTCTCGTACCAATATCGTACTGTTTATCCGCCAGTATTGTCAAAACAATCTGATCTTCATCCCCATCGTATTCGCCCTGTATCTCGAAGTCTGTAAGATCTGGGTTACGGTGGTACAAGTACGAAATTGTTGACAGCAGAAAGAATAACAGACGTTCTGCGTTTACGTCAATACAAAGATACGATTCACATAGCAGCATGATTCTTGGTTTACTGCCAAGGACAGTTCTGCAATTATAGCAGAATTCCTCCAAGAATCGTTCCAGTAGGATCATTTCACTCTCCAGACCAGTTCCTTGATAATACCGCTCTAGCTCCGACAGAAGCGTAGGAGTCTACATCATGTTTCGACAGTTTCCCTCAATGAGATTTAATTCGTCCAGCATCTCGTAATATATCGTCGATGGGTAGCGATCGCCAAAATCAAATATCAAATCGCATAGCGAATCTGTTGAATTGGAAATATTGCTAATCTGGTTGCGCAGCAGTGCAATTTTGCTCTCTTGTGACTCTCTGTAGCTTTGGTGTTGCCAAATTGCTTTCTGGTACGGTTCTTTTGCAATCCGAAGCACGTAGATACGTTCTTCATCGGAATCTTCTTGTTCTGTAGATACGTGACCACTATCTAATGCAAGCGAATGAACGTCCAATTGTGCGGAATACGACAAGCCTTTCCAGTTAACAAGGCGATGTAATGTGCCTTGTACTGGTTTGTTTTCTTTTTTCATCTCTAACCATTGTTCCGGATTTAACTGTGCCGAAAGCATTGGGCATTCTTGGTTCTCCCATAAGAGCGACCAATCAGATGTAAAAAACAAAACATAATCCGAAACGCTTTCGTACCATTTCTCAAATTGTTTTATTATCTCTTGTTTTATCAAAGCTGGTTCACCTTTCGTTTGAATTATGTTTCCTAATCATATGCAATTGTCATTATTATTCCTTGTTGCATATTATTACACCTTTATTTTATGCAAAACAGAAATAAAAAAAGCTTAGTATATTATACCACAAAAAAATACCTTGAAAATAAAATCATCGACTTTTTTCGTCGTTTCTTTTACTTTGTCGAATTTGAACAATTTATGATGTTTATTTTCATACAATACTTAAAAAAATACAAAAGTTTCCGCTTGTTTACCTGTTTTTTTTCAGAAAGTGCTTGAAATTATTCTGAGGTTGGTGTATAATAAAAATGAAAAGGTAGCATTGCATTCATTTGAATTCGATTTCGAATACAAAATGCTATAAAAGTGTTACCCAAAAAATTAGGAGGTAATTCCAATGTCAGTTAAAGTTGCTATTAATGGTTTCGGTCGGATTGGCCGTCTCGCATTTCGTCAGATGTTCGGCGCAGAAGGTTATGAGGTTGTTGCAATCA
Source organism: Ruminococcus sp. (assembly GCA_021201755.1). Lineage (GTDB taxonomy): Bacteria > Bacillota > Clostridia > Oscillospirales > Ruminococcaceae > Ruminococcus_C. Next base: position 159,743 of record JAJQEI010000050.1, read on the forward strand.
ACGACCTAACCAAGCCGTCCATGCTGGCTCACCTGCTCAAGTATGATACCGCTCAAGGCGGTTACTGCGGCAAGATCGGTGAGAACACACACACCGTTACCGCAGATGACGAAGCAGGTACCATTACTGTAGATGGTAAGACTCTGAAGATTTATGCAAAGGCAAACGCTGCTGAATTGCCGTGGGGTGAAATCGGCGTAGACGTTGTTCTGGAATGCACAGGTTTCTATGTATCGAAGGCAAAGTCTCAGGCACACATCGATGCAGGTGCAAAGAAAGTTGTTATTTCGGCACCGGCTGGCAATGATCTGCCGACGATTGTTTACAATGTAAACCACAGTACTCTAACCACCGATGATACCATCATTTCTGCTGCATCCTGCACCACAAACTGCTTGGCTCCGATGGCAAAAGCTCTGAATGACTATGCTCCGATCCAGAGCGGTATCATGAGCACAATCCATGCTTATACCGGCGATCAGATGATTCTGGATGGACCGCACAGAAAGGGTGACCTGAGAAGAGCTAGAGCAGGTGCTGCTAACATCGTTCCAAACTCTACCGGTGCTGCAAAAGCAATCGGTCTGGTTATTCCGGAGTTGAACGGCAAGCTAATCGGCTCTGCACAGCGTGTACCGGTTCCAACTGGTTCTACTACTATTCTGACCGCAGTTGTAAAAGGCATCAATGTAACAGTTGATGGCATCAACGCTGCAATGAAGGCTGTTGCAACCGAATCCTTTGGCTATAATGAAGAACCGATCGTATCTTCTGACGTAATCGGCATGAAGTACGGTTCGTTGTTCGATGCAACTCAAACTATGGTTTCCAAGATTGCTGATGATCTGTATGAGGTACAGGTTGTTTCTTGGTATGATAATGAGAATAGCTACACCAGCCAGATGGTTCGTACCATTAAGTATTTTGCTGAATTAGGCTAAGTGAAAGCTTAACCTATTAAACCCTAAAAATATAAAAGCCATTGCGTGAAACGTCATGCAATGGCTTTTGTTTATTTTATCGGTTATTGGTGATATGCAAGGAAATATCACGAACATTGACACATAACTCAGAAAAAGCAATTAAAACCAACAGAGAAAGATAAGATAGTACAATCCAGACAGCTGCGGCTGCAATTCCGATAAAAAATCCGATTACGCCCCCTTCTCCACCACCAATTTCCGTTGCAACTGCCGTTCCAACGATAACCAATGCAATCGCCTCTAAGATAGTTAAAATCAGAATAATCTTGCACAGTATCATCAGCTTTGCACCAGCATTTGCGAATAATCCACTCCGATGTTTTACAGCATATGATGCGCCGATATGTGATGATGTGCCACTGTTAACGAAAGCATGAGAAGAGGAAGGAATCGGTGCTCTACCATCTTGAAAAATATGATCACAACCAACACAGGTTGATGCCTCTTTTGGATTTCTTGTTCCACACATTGGGCAAAATTTTCCAGCAGCATCTATTGTAGGCGTAAAAATCGCAGACGGATTTGTGTTCATATTTCGTAGAAAACGGTATCCGCAATTGCATTCTGTCACGCTTGAATCAACAATTTTCCCACAGCTTGGGCAGGTTTTCATTTTTACACCCCCTATTTCATATTTTCCCTCTTAATAAATCACATCAAACCCTATATTTATTATAGCAAAAAAAAAAAAGATATATTTTGTGAACATTTGCATGTTAAATATGAATATCCCGGCGTAAACAGATTGGAATATGGAAAGGTAGGCACAATGAATCGATTTGATGTCCAATTTCTTTGGTATGAACGATAGGTAAATCTGGATTGTCAATTATCTGTTGTACAAGCATATACAACTGTAGCATTTGACCATTTTGTGCAATCTCTGTAAAATTGCCCAACAATACACCGCTGCACTGAGAAAACGCTCCGATGTGTTTGTATTGCCACAGCATAGTTTCGATTCGTGATAGATTACCAGAATTGCTCTCTAATAATAAGACTTTTTCATTAAAATTTGGCTGCCATGGTGTTCCTATAAGTTTCAATGTGCAGCGAATATTTCCGCCGACAATTTCTCCAGTAAGTACATCCCCTTGTAAAAACGTATACTTTCTGGGAACATTTGTCTCCGGATGATTTTCAAATACTGCGGCAAAATAGTCTTGTGCAATTGTAGACTGCGGTAAAAAACGTGGCTGAAAATAATAGACAGGTAATCTTGAAATTTGTCGCAAAGGATTCAGTAAAACTGAGTTATCACTATAGCCAAAGTAAGGTTTTTGAAATTTACGCAACACTGAAAAATCAACAAGTGAAAGAATTCCATTTACTGCATCACCACCAGAGACATCGAAAACCGCATCCATTTTTTCATCTAAAAAAGCTTCGTACAGCATCTGCGCCCGCATCTGAGGAGACTGCGTTTCACCAAGTGAAGTACAATAAAGTGTCGGATAAATCCATGAGGAAATCATAAATCTTTCTCGCAAAAAATCCTGTAAAATGATGATTTCATCACTATCTTGAGATGTACCGTCCGAGCAGCCAATAATGGCGGCTTGAGAGATTTGTTTTGTCATGTGATCAACTCCGTTAAGTTTGTTGGTTAGCATAGTGAATAACACAACTATACTATTATAATATATAAAAATAAAACATAAAGTTAATTGCAAGATTAATATGACTGCGATTACATTCCTATTCATTAGTATACTAGAAAAAAACGTTTTTGTCAATCCGAAATCAGAATTCAACCTTTTGAAAATAAGTAAATTAAATCAAAATTCCTTATTTTTTTTAAAAATAATGTCCTAATCACTTAGGAAAGAACAGAAAGAAAAGTCGCTAGAAAAAATTTTTTTGTAAAATTTCACGAAAGCTATTGACATACTAATTGAGATGTGTTATTATTAGTGTAGCTCAAAACACAACTGCACAAGTATGTGATAGGATTGTGATAAAGGCATTCCTTTTATGCTGCAGCTGTGGTTTGTGATACTATTTTTGCAGTGCGTGATTTTCGCACTGCCTCAAATCTAAATACGCCGGCTTTTCCGGCAAAGGGGAGATTCTTAAAATGGCAGAAACATTCGAAAAGGCTTGGGCTGGCTTCGCTGGTACCGCTTGGAAAAAAGAAATTGACGTACGGGACTTCATCCAGAAAAATTACACGCCGTATGAAGGTGACGAAAGCTTTTTGGCAGGTCCGACAGAAGCGACCAAGACACTTTGGCAAGAGATTCTGGATTTATTCCAACAAGAGCGAGATAATGGTGGCGTTATTGATATGGATACTAAGATTGTATCTAAAGTAGATTCACACGATGCCGGTTATATTCATCAGGAATTGGAACAAATCGTTGGTCTTCAGACTGACAAACCATTAAAACGTGCGTTGCAGCCTTTCGGTGGAATCCGTATGGCAGAAACTGCCTGCGAATCCTATGGCTATAAAGTTGATTCGGAAATCAGCTACATTTTCCGAGAATACAGAAAGACACACAACGAAGGCGTTTTTGATGTCTATACACCGGAAATGCGTGCAGCTCGTCATAACGCTATTATCACTGGTCTACCCGATGCGTATGGTAGAGGTCGTATTATCGGCGACTATCGTCGAGTTGCACTGTATGGTATTGATCGTTTAATTGAAGACAAGAATCACCAAAAGGCAATTACTGGCGGTACAATGACAGAAGAAAAAATCCGTCTTCGTGAAGAATTGGCAGAACAAATCAAGGCACTGAAGGCACTGAAAAGTATGGCTGCAAAGTATGGCTTTGATATCTCCGCTCCGGCTATTAATGCAAAAGAAGCTATTCAATGGACATATTTTGCTTATCTCGCTGCAGTAAAAGATCAAAATGGTGCGGCAATGAGTCTTGGTAGAACTTCCACATTCTTGGATATTTATATTCAACGTGATTTGGATAATGGAATCTTAACAGAAGAACAAGCTCAGGAATATATTGATCACTTCATTATGAAATTGCGTATGGTGAAGTTTGCTAGAACTCCGGAATATAATTCTCTATTCTCTGGCGACCCACAGTGGGTGACAGAATCTATCGGTGGTATGGGCATCGATGGAAGAACCCTGGTAACTAAGAATAGTTATCGCTATCTGCATACCCTCGAAAACTTGGGTACCGCCCCAGAACCGAACCTAACTGTTTTGTGGTCAAAGCGACTGCCAGAATCATTCAAACGGTACTGTGCAAAATTGTCCATCAATACCTCGTCCTTCCAATATGAAAACGATGATTTGATGCGTGTTACGCACGGTGATGACTATGCAATTGCTTGCTGTGTATCTTCTATGCGTGTTGGTAAGGAAATGCAATTCTTTGGCGCACGTGCAAACTTGGCAAAATGTTTACTGTATGCGATCAACGGTGGTGTTGATGAACGCTTAGATGCAAAGACCGGTAAACACAATCAGGTAGGTCCAAAGTATCGTCCAGTGGAAGGCAATTATCTGAATTATGATGATGTAATTGAAAAATATACAGATATGATGGAATGGCTGGCAAAGTTGTATGTAGATACTTTGAACTGCATTCACTATATGCATGACAAATATTGCTACGAAGCATTGCAGATGGCACTTCATGATAAGGATGTTAAGCGTTATTTTGCAACCGGTATTGCAGGTATGTCTGTTGTTGCTGACTCCTTGTCTGCAATTAAGTATGCAAAAGTAAAGTGCATTCGTGACGAATTTGGTGTTGTTACCGACTTTGAAATTGAAGGTGACTTCCCGAAATATGGAAATAACGACGAACGTGTAGACAGCATTGCAGTAGAAATTCTGAATAAATTCATGGATATGATTCGCAGCAATTACTGCTACAGAGGCGGTGTACCAACTACTTCAATTTTGACTATTACTTCTAACGTTGTATACGGTAAGAAAACCGGTAATACTCCGGACGGCAGAAAGAAAGGACAGCCACTGGCTCCAGGTGCAAATCCAATGCATGGGCGTGATACGCATGGTGCGGCTGCATCAATGGCTTCTGTTGCAAAATTGCCATGGAAGAATGCACAGGATGGTATTTCTAATACCTTTACAATTATTCCAGATGCACTAGGCAAGGATGATAAGGTATTTGCTGGCGATATTGATGTTGCATCTATTCGTGAAGCGTTAGAAGAAGAATAATTTTATTACCAAACAGTAGAAAGGAGGCGCATTGTCATAGCAGAACATATGTTAAAAGAAGCAGATAAGTCTGACGAATTGGTCGACATGATTGAAACACTCATGGAAAATGGCAGCGGTCACTTGACTATTTCAAAAGAGGATTTGATGGATGAAGGATTGCGTGTCAAGACTTATCGTAGTATGGATTGTTCTAAAGGTAATATGGCATGCAGCCAGCCTACGGAACTGATGGACGAAATATGACGATATAACGTCATATTTACTTAGATTCATAAGGAGGAATTATTATGGCTAACGAAAAACAAATCGATAATTTGGTAGGGTTGCTCGATGGTTACGCTGAAAAAGGTGGTCATCACCTGAATGTCAACGTTTTAAATCGGGAGACATTGCTCGATGCACAGCAGCATCCGGAAAAATATCCGCAACTGACAATTCGTGTCAGTGGATACGCAGTTAACTTTATCAAGCTCACCAAAGAGCAACAGGATGATGTTATCTCCAGAACGTTCCACGCTGCTCTCTAAGGAGAAATGTGTGGATTTCAAAAAAAGAATTTTGGAATAAAAAAACACAAGTTTTTATGTGGTGGGCGTGCAGAATTTTGTGCGCTCACTTTTTTGAAAGGAGGTAAAGCAATGGAAGGACATATTCATTCTACAGAAAGCTTTGGCACGGTAGACGGGCCAGGAATTCGTTTTGTGGTTTTTTTTCAAGGTTGTCCCATGCGCTGTCTATATTGTCATAATCCAGACACATGGTCAATTGGTGGCAGTGATGAAAATTTAAGAAGCGTTGATTCAATTTTGGATGAATATGACGGTGTTAAGGAATTTTTACGGGGTGGCGGTCTAACAGCAACTGGTGGCGAGCCACTTGTACAGATGGAATTTTTGACTGAGTTATTCGAGAAGGCGAAAACAAAGGGGATTCACACTTGCTTAGATACCTCAGGAATTCTCTACAGATCAGAAAAACGTGCGACATTTGATCGACTTATGGCTTCAACGGACTTAGTCATGCTAGATATTAAACATATCGATCCGGAAGAACATCAAAAGCTGACAAAGCAGCCAAATACGCATATCTTAGAATTTGCAGAATATCTGAATGAAAAACAGATTCCCGTTTGGATTCGTCATGTTATTGTGCCAGGATATACGCTGAATGATGCGTATTTGCGTCGCTTGGGTTATTTTATTGGCGGACTCGACAACCTCAAGGCGTTGGATGTACTTCCCTATCATACTATGGGTGAAGTTAAGTACCAAAATCTTGGTATTAAATATCCACTAAAAGATGTACCAGCGGCAACCAAAGAACAAGCGGTTCATGCCAAAAATATGATTTTTGAAGGATTAAAAAATCGCTTACGGGATGAAAATCACCATGCACACACAGCAAATTGAAAATTCTTGTGCTATCTTTGTAAAAATTATAGAAACTGCCTTGCAAAAGGCAGTTAATAATATGAGGACATTAAATTTGTTTTGATTTGCATTTATAATGCAGATAAAAATAGGAGGTGATGGCATGAATGCTGACCCATATCCCCGATCGTGGAAAATGCAGATAATCGCAAGAAAAATTATAAGTAGGGTAGCAGATGCCATGTGGATTATTCTGCCCTAAGAAAGGTGGATTCTGATTTGATCTCTTATTACAAAACAGTTGCCAATCGTTTGATTGAAGTAAATGATTTGACAGCGGGCTGCTGGGTTTCAGTGGTTGATCCTACAGCAAAGGAACAACAAATGCTGATTGAAAAGTATGGTCTGGACAGTGGATTCTTGAAATCTTCTTTGGACGAAGAAGAATCTTCTCGTGTAGAACAGGAAGACAAGCAAACATTGATTATTGTCGATACAGCCGTATCAGAAGTGCAAAAAGATGATACATTGGTTTTTTACACTATGCCACTTGGCATCATTTTAACAGATCATTATGTTTTTACCATATCACTAAAAGAAAACAAAGTGATTGAAGATGCTGTGAGTGGACGTGTCCGCAATATTCAAACCCAATTTCGCACCCAGTTTATTCTACGGCTGATGATGCATATCACATCCTGTTACCTCGTTTACTTGAAGCAAATTGACAAAAGTTCTACATCATTGCAACGAAAATTGCAGGATGCGATGCAGAATATTGAATTAAGCCAGATGTTGGAACTGGAAAAGTCCTTGATTTATTTCTCTACTTCTTTAAAATCTAACGATGTAACGATGAATAAAATCTTGCGAGGTCGTGTGCTGAAGCTTTACGAAGAGGATCAAGACTTGTTGGAAGACGTACTCATCGAATTAAAGCAGGCACAGGAAATGGCAGATATTTATTCTAAAATTCTGGCAAGTATTGTCGAAGCGTTTGCTGCAGCCATTTCAAACAATTTAAACCTTGTTATGTGGCGACTAACGCTTGTAACAATTGTTCTAGCAATTCCAACACTTATCTATAGTTTCTATGGTATGAACACTTTAGATTTGCCCGGTGCTGAATTTACGTGGATTCCAACAATAATTTCAATTGTGCTAACAGTAGCAGTTACATTCGTTCTTATAAAATTTATGAAGAAGTAGTACTGTCTTTCAATTCATGCACGTTAACTTTTAGCTGCACACTCTTTACAGACTGATTATCAGCATCCAGTACAGTAAAGTGTAAACTTTGGTATTTTGCCGTCTCTCCAATAATCGGAATATGCCCGAGTAATTCCGTTACCCAGCCGCCTATGGTCGTAGAATCTGTTTCTGGAGTCCGTGTGGGTAAATCTACTTCGTCTAATTCTGCAAATACATCGTTAATGCTAAACGAACCAATTACAGTGTAGGTATTCGGTGCTGTTTTTTGAAACTCATGAACAATTTCATCGCTCTCATCGTAAATGTCTCCCACCAATTCCTCCAAAATGTCTTTTAATGTTACCATACCCTCTGTTCCGCCATATTGATCTACAACAATCGCAAGATGCGTTTTAGTGTGTTGCATTTCTCGCAGCACATCACTGATTCGCTGGTTTTTAGGTACAAAGATGACGTTCTGTGTAATTTCTTCCAGTGTCTTAAATTTCCCACACATAAGGCGAAAAAAGTCTTTATTCGTAATCATACCAACGATGCTGTCTAAACTTTTTTCGTAAACGGGAAATCGAGAAAAATGGCTATTTAAAAATAATTGCTTTGTTTCTTCTATGGTGGCATTCACAAATAATGCAATAATTTGCACACGAGGAATGAGAATTTGACTTACTGGCGTTTCATCAAATTGCAGTGCAGAAATAACAAGGTCGCTCTCTTGTTCTTCTAAAATCCCCTCCCCTTCAATTTCATCAATAATATATTTCAGCTCGTCTTCCGTGACACTGGGTACTTCTTCATTTGATTTTAACGAACGAGAAAGCAAATTAAAGAACCAGATAAATGGTTTCATAATCACCATCAATTTAGAAAGCATTCCAGAAACTGCCATAGCAATTTGATCAGCGTGCGATTTTGCATAGGATTTCGGCAGTACTTCGCCAAATGTCAATACCAAAAGTGTCATAACAATAGTAGAAAGTGCTGCACCAGCAGATCCAAAATATAATGTAAAAAATACAGTTGCAAGCAATGATGCACCAATATTAACAATATTATTATCTACAAGGATTGCTGTCAATGTTTTTTCATAGTTGTTTGCAATACGCAAAGCAGACATAGCTTTTTGATTACCGGAATCCGCCATATGCTTGAGCCGGATTTTATTGACACAAGAAAAAGCCGTTTCTGTACTGGAAAACAGTGCAGAAAGTACAACTAATAATAAAATAGCGATGGCGTAAATCAATGTGATTCCTCCTAAAAATTTTATACGAAAATCATACCACAAAACCATAAAAAATCAAGAGGTTACAGCATATTTTTACAAAAATAAAGAAAGGTATGAAAATCAATGGAAAAGATAATTACATGGATCATTGGAAAACTTCCGAAATCTCTTCAAAAATTGTGGAGCGTCCACGAATCTATTTGGATGTACATTATCGTTGGTGGTTTGACTACAGTCATATCTCTTCTGTTTCAGATGGTTCCCACCGCAATCTTTACAGAATTGGGATTATCAAGCTGGATCAACACTTTTTTATCCACAACCATTTCGTGGATTGCATCGGTTACATTCGCTTTTTTTACCAATAAAGTTTATGTGTTCAAGAGTAAAACTACCACTCGAAAAGCATTTTGGCGTGAATTTTTCATGTTCTATAGTGCACGACTTGTCACTTATTTTTTAGAACTCCTAATTATGGAACTTGGAAATCACTTCTTTGCTACTGTAAACAACGAAATTGTCACATGGCGTTCACTTGTAATAAAAATCTTTGCTCAAGTAATTATTTTGGTTGTCAACTACATATTTAGCAAACTCGTCGTGTTCAAAAATAAAGAAACCAAACAAAAATAAAAATTTACAAATATAATGCATAAATCAAATCGCCTTGTCCATACTGAATGTATGGATAGAGGCGTTTATTTTGAGTATTGTGTTGATTCGGTCACTGATATTATACATTGTGGTGATTTTTGGTGTACGCCTGATGGGAAAGCGTCAATTGGGCGAATTACAGCCGTCGGAACTTGTTATCACGATTCTAATTTCCAATATTGCTACTCTTCCGCTAGAAGATACAAATATACCACTGATACTAGGAATTCTGCCAATTCTAGCACTAATTTGCTTTGAAACAATTATGTCATGGATTACACTTCGATCGACAAAAATGCGTCGATTGATTTCAGGTCGACCCAAAATTATTATTCAAAATGGACAGCTGGAACAGGCAACTTTGCGTGACCTGCGACTGTCGGTGGACGACGTAATGACTGCAATGCGTGGTAATCAAGTGTTTGATATTAGTCAAGTGCAATATGCTATAATGGAAACAACAGGAAATATATCAGTATTCTTAAAGCAACAGTACCAACCTTTGACACCAAATGATCTCAATCCAAATAAAAATATCAACAGCCAAAATCCGCCGATTGTCTTGATTCAAGAGGGCTGTATTATGAACAAATCTCTTTCTATGATTGGAAAAAATATGGAATGGTTGCAACAAAAGCTAGCAGAACATCATATGAATTTTCACGAAGTACTATTGATGATCGGCGACGAAAATGGAAAATGCACCATAATTCCAAAGAAAAGGAGAAATGTAGAATGAAACGGGTACGACTTGGTATTGCTATCTTGTTAATATTGATATTGACAAGTATCGGAACAGCATGGTACGTGCGACATACAACACAAACACTTTTAAAGGCGCTAGACAATCTTGCAGAAATCGCAGAAAATTTATCAGTTGAGGAAGCAATACCGGCATTTCAAGCATTCGAGGCAAATTGGGAAAAAGTCGATGACTTTTTAAGCTTTATGGTATGGAAAGATAGAGTACTTCAAGTAGATATTACGATTTCCCATTTAAGGCCAATGCTGGAGTCCAACTGTGATGAATTAAAATCAGAACTATCAGAAGCCAAGATGCTGTTGGAACGTTTTGGTAAAAATGAACTGCCAACTTTTTGGAATATTTTATAGCAAAACACGAGGATTTCTGCAATATAAGAAAGCCTCGTGTTTTTTGCTATCGAAGATTCATAGAAATCGCAGATTTTGCTTTTCCTACGATGCTCTTGTCGTTATCATATGTTAAAATCTTGGGAGCATAGCTGATATCTACCCACCGAATTTCTTCTATTTCCTCTCGCTGTGGCGCAAAATCATAGTTTTTGGCTTTTGCAATAAAATAGACGACTGTTTTTTGTGTATCCCTTTTCGAATAGTAAGAAACTGTTTCTCGAAAAGTAGGATCGATCAACACCTCGATTGAGGTTTCTTCTCGAATTTCTCGTATTGCCGTTTCGATTTCCGTTTCTCCATTTTCTACATGTCCCTTGGGGAATGACCAATGTCCACTATTGATATGTCGAATCAATAAAATTTCAGTATTTCCATGAGATTTACGATAAACAATTGCGCCGCAAGACTTCTCGTGCTGCATAGAACCATATCCACTCCTTTTCAACCTGTTCATTTGTTACTTCTAGTATAGCATAATTTTTAGCATTTGTCCATAGTTATTTTGTTGCAAGTTGATTTCTTAAAAAATTTCTTGTCTACAACAAAAAAAGGTTTACGAATACTGAAATTTGTGCTATAATATATAATATTGATGATAGGAGGTATTACTCAATGCATATCGCTATGGAAGAAAATTCACGTGTTTCGACACCAAATCCCAAAAATGTTCAAACAATACAATCCCAAAAATCTCAATCGTCATCGTCGAAAACGCCGAATCCACAAAATCCATTTGATAACGCCATGGAAAATGTGGCGTACCGTTCAGACTATCGTAAAATTTTACCACAAGTTTTATTACCTAATTATCAAATTCCACTGCAACCAGATAAAGCAGAACGTCGAGCCATTCGAAAGTATTTCAACAAAGCCGGATTTTGGATGTTTATCACTTGTGTTTCAGAACAATTTTTATATAGCATCCTCTATTTGATTTTGCTGGTAATCATGGGGGTCTATTCGTCTGCTTCACCATATGATGCAAGTATTGATGCTGATAATTATATCAACAACTCTTCTATTGGAATTGCTATAAATGCACTAGTATTTGCATTGTGCAATGCACTTTTTGCATGGATAGGCTGCCGTTCTACACAAACACCCATAAAAAATTTATTTCAAACACATAATTTACGTATTTCCAATGTTTTACGATATTTTTGTACGGGATTAGGATTACAATGTCTAGCTGGTTTTCTCTATAACTTTGTTGAATCGTTTTTCGCTTCTAATGGCGTTACACTAGTTGAAGCAGATTTCTCCTATTTTCAAAATGGAAAATCAACCATAACGGTGATTATGTACACTTGTATTCTTGCACCTTTGACAGAAGAACTCCTTTATCGTGGATTCTTAATGAAAACGCTTTCTCGAGTTAGCACACGTTTTGGTATTATCATGAGTGCATTGCTATTCGGGCTAGCCCACGGAAATGTCGAACAATTTTTGCTGGCATTCATTTTAGGACTTTACCTTGGCAAAATTGTAGAACGACATAACTCAATTGTCCCCTCAATTTTAGTACATATGGGAATCAATACCACTTCGATTATTTTATCACTGATGTATGAGAAACTAACAACAAATACTGGTGAGATAATCATTTCGCTAATCGTTATGGCGTATTATGCGACAGCACTTATGGGCATCTTCTTTTGGTTTTGGAAGGAAAAAAAAACACCAATCCCATATTCAACGCAGAAACAAGCTGTGAGAAATCGTGTGGCATGGTCATCACCTTGGCTTTTCGTAACGGTTTGTCTTTATATAGGGATTATGATTTTGAATCAGGTTGCATCATGAAAAAAATTATACAATACAGATGAATTCAAAATTACCTCTTGACGAATCGATAAAAAAGTAGTACAATAAATGGAGAGTGAGAAATATATTGTTTTTTTCGCTGTGGGATATGGTTCTAAAACGATATCCAACTATTTTTGGAGGTTTTTCAAAATGGCTGAAAAATTTATTGTAGAGACATCTGCTAGACACGTCCATCTAACAGTCGAGGTTTTCGAGATCCTGTTTGGAAAAGGAAAAGAATTGACTGTGAAGAAAATGCTGTCGCAACCAGGGCAGTTTGCCAGCGAAGAACGTGTCACAATCGTTGGGCCAAAAAAAGAATTGCCTAATGTGTCTATTTTAGGTCCGTTTCGGAGTGCAAATCAAGTAGAATTGTCTGCGACAGACGCTCGTTCCATTGGGATTGCTGCACCTATTCGAGAATCAGGCGATGTTGCTGGTTCTGGTGCGTGTAAAATTATTGGACCAGCTGGCGAATTGGAAATTTCTGAGGGTGTCATTGTGGCAAAACGGCATATTCATTTTACACCCGAGGATGCAGAAAAGTTTGGTGTAAAGGATAAAGACATTGTTTGGGTACGTGTGGAAACAGATGGCAGAAAGGCAATTTTAGGCGATGTAGTCTGTCGTGTTTCGTCAAATTATGCAACAGCAATGCACATTGACACTGACGAATCCAATGCAATTGGTGCACCTCGTGATTTGATGGGAGAAATCGTTACTATAGACTAAACTACCTAAAATTCGTGACACTCTAGCTACCGAAAAAGAAATGCCATACATTTCATTCGGTGGCTATTGTTTTTCAAGTTGAAATTGTTAATCATCTCCTAATAAAAAGTAATCAAAATCAAAATAAAGAAAGGGAATGGGCTATGATACACAAAACAAGAAAAAAAAAGTTTTTGGCATTGTTAATGGCGGGCGCACTTACCACAACAATATATACCGGATGTGGAGAAAAAGCAAGTGAAAATAGCGATTCAACAAACTCCACAACCTCCACCGTTGAAGCAACAGCAACGACAATTGCAACGAAGACGTCTACAATAGAAACGACTGTTGCAACAGAAACAACGACTGCACACATCAGTCCTACGGAAACTGTCACTTCTACACTTGGAACAGAAGTTTCGGATATTGATGCAATGCTGGATCGTGATGGCACAAATACCTATAATGCAAAGATTAGCGACTTCGTCGAAGAAGGAGACGTGATTGAATCGTTCACGTTTATCGTCTACGCAGAAGACGGCAGCTCTAGCTTAGGAAATTATCAGGGTGGCTATGGTATTTCTGTAACAGATGTATGCAGCAGCGCAACAGATGAAAATTGGTATCAATCGGTTGATTTCACAGAATCTGTAAATAGTGCTTATGCAGAGTTTACTTGGAATGTACCGTCCGAAATTCAATCTGACATCGATATTGATGGTGAAGTTATGTTCGGACATTGGTGGAGTGACGTGCAAACAGTTCGCTTGTCAAGCATTGTTTGCACATATACTCGAACGAAGGATGTACCAGTAGATGGTACAAACTCGATTTCACCGAATACATCACTGGAATATGAAAGCAGCGACAGTAAAACTACAAATATTTCTTTGACTGAATTGATTGGCAGCGACGATACGCTGCAAACTGTAACGTTTGAAATCAGTAGTGACGGTTCACTAGGAAAATTTACTGGTGCATTTGGCGTATTGGTGTATGAAAATGCTGACTGTGCGACAGATGACGTATGGTATCAAACCCAGAATATTTGCTGTTTCACAGATTCATCTGATCTGACACTAACTTGGATTATTCCGGATATGGTAAAGGAAAATATAGATAATTCCGGCGATTTACAGCTTGGTTTTTGGTGGAGTGATCAGAACAGTATTACGCTGAAATCAGTCAGCGTCCGCTATAGTAACAGTACCGGAACGACAACAATAACTGAAACGACAAATTCAGAAGATGCAATTGAAGCAAGCGAAACAGATACACCTACAACAGAAGAGGTTGATGCTATGACCTCTGCGGAAATTGTCGATGACATTATTGTTGGCTGGAATCTAGGTAACTCACTGGATAGCTATGACACAGGCACCGACGACACTGAAACTGGTTGGGGCAACCCCAAAACGACACAAGCAATGTTTGAAGCGGTACAGAATGCTGGATTTAACGCTGTGCGAATTCCGGTTACTTGGGGAGAACATATGTCTGACGATGGTACAATTGATACAGATTGGATGGCACGAGTCAAGGAAGTGGTAGATTATGCTTATGACTTAGGATTGTATGTCATTCTAAATGTCCATCACGATGACTATCTGTGGTTGACGCCGACTAATGACAGCTTAGAAAGCGACAAAGCAACACTTACGAAAATATGGGAGCAGATTTGTGAGGAATTTCAGGATTACGATCACCGACTACTGTTTGAGGGCATGAACGAACCTCGTGTGATTGGATCAGCAGAGGAATGGACAGGTGGTACGACGGAATCTTATGAAGTCATCAATGAACTGCATCAAGCTTTCGTGGATACTGTGAGAAGTACCGGCGGTGAGAATGAAAATCGGACACTGATTGTGACAACTTACGCCCAATCTATCGAAAAAAATGCCATCAATGGTCTGATTGTGCCGGACGACGATCACATTGTTGTTTCAGTTCACAGCTATGCACCGTGGGATTTTTGCGGAGATGAAGACGATGATGCTGATTGGGGTACGGACTCCGATAAATCTGAATTAGATTCTAATTTCCAATATCTAGAGGAAACATTTATCTCCCAAGATATTCCGGTCATTATCGATGAATTTGGCTCAGTTAACAAAAGTAATACTTCCGATCGTATTTCATGGTTCAGTTACTATATTAGTAGTGCAAAAGAACATGGCATTAAGTGCTTCGTTTGGGACAACGGCACAACCAGTGGATCTTCTGCGTTTGGATTATTAAATCGAAACAGCTGTACATGGTATTATCCAGAAATCATCGAAGCAATCATAAATGCCGCATCCTGATCGTTAGACATTATACATAATGCACAAAAAGCAGAGGATTAAAATGGCGAAAAAGTAGAATTTTAGATGTAAATACAAAAAAATTCTAATAATGCGTGCATTTTTTTATGAAGTGTGCTATAATACATAGAGTAAATGAAATAGGAAGTGGAGGTCTTATTTATGAGCCATCGAATTATTACAATTGAACGAGAGTATGCCAGTGGCGGTCGTGACATCGGTGAAATGGTAGCACAACGCTTAGGAATTCCCTGTTACAATCAGGAAATTCTAAAAATGGCATCAGAACGCTGTAACGTCTCTATGGACTATTTGAAAATGGCAGAAGAGACTGCTCCAAAGAGTTTCTTATACACCTTAATGTTAACCTCTAATTCGACACGCACCATAGAGGAAAATCTGCCCCTGTCAGATCAGGTCTACATTCTGGAAACACAGATCATTCAGGAGTTGGCGCAAAAAAGCGATTGCGTTTTAGTAGGTCGCTGTGCAAGCTATATCCTGCGAGATCAGCCGAATTTGTTTAATGTATTTATTTATGCGGATACAAAGACACGTTCGGAACGTGCTGTCAACGATTATCATGTAGACGGATGTAAAGTTGAAGCAATGCTTCATCGCATAGACAAACGGCGGGAAACGTTTTATAGCATCAATACCGGTGGAAACTGGTATGATAAGGATAATTACCATCTTTGTCTAAACAGTGGTGCATTGGGATTAGAGTTTTGCTCTGATATCATTGTAAGCACTGCAAAATGGATGATTTATCAACAAGGAGAATAAAATTTTAATTTTCTTTTACAATATTTTTTTTACAGCTGTCTGCATTAGGAGACAGTTGATTTTTATGATAAAATTTCAAAACAGGGTTGATTTTTTCTCCGAAATCGATTATAATGAATATATGCTGTATCCTAATGCAGCAATATAGGATCTTTTCGAATTTCGTGTTTATCAATTTTGATGCAGCTTTGTATCTTCATTAGAAAGGATGAATTTTATGAAACAAAAAAAAAAAAAAAAAAGAAAATCCAAAATAATTGATGCGAATAACAGTGATGGCTGATTATTTTGAATTGGAATAAAAAGCAAAAAAAAACATAAAGCCGATACTATGGG
>JAJQEI010000015.1 GCA_021201755.1 Ruminococcus sp.
TTTATTCAGCAAAGCCATGTACATACGTTTTCTGCCATAGCATGGGAATACCCAATTCACTGGCTGCTGCCTTGTTTCCTATCTCTTTCTCCAGCTTTATTGCTTGCTTTTTGAATTCATCATCATATTTCTTCACTGTACCCATTTTTGACACACTCCTTCTCTCTTTTTATTTTACTCCTCTTCTTCAGTTTGTATCAAGTTTTATTATACACCATCAATCGAAATTTAATAATTTCCCTTGACAAGCATTACAAATCGTGATACAATAAATTTGGAAATCTAGTATATAAATAAATTTCACTTGTAAGGTAACAAAAGATAATAATTGCTCACAAGCTGGTGGTTAGGAGTGATTATTTTTTATAAATTCTATGAGAATAAAGGAGCTTATTATGGCGACAACTTCTTCCGAAAAAGTGGCGTTTCCGGTTTGTTTGGATGGACATACGTTAAAATATGAAATTGAATGTATTTGCAAAATTTTTTTGCCAATGACTCGATTTTCTTTCTTTTATGATACAAGTGCATTGCCAAAAGACGCAGCGGAGGGTGTAATTTTGACACTGGAAGAATTGGAGAATAATAGAAGTCGTTTTTTTGTGATGGTTCGTTTGCAGGGAAAGAGCGAAATAGAAACAGCAGTTCTTTCAGCATATAACTCGACAATAGAGAAGTCATTGTGTGAATATCAGTTTAGTGCGATGCTTTTTCACGTTTTTCAAAAACTTACCGGACAAAAACCAGCATGGGGACTTTTGACGGGAATTCGACCAGTAAAGAAAATTCAGCCACTGCTGCGAGCGGGTTTATCCAAATTGGAAATTATGCAGCAGATGCAAGAAAAATATTGGGTGACTCCTGAAAAAATTGCATTGACTTATGAAACGGCTTGTGTACAAGAGCCGCTATTGCAGACAACGCCGATGAATAGTGTTGGACTATATATTTCTATACCCTTTTGTCCGACTAGGTGCAGTTATTGTTCATTTGTATCGCATTCTGTAGAAAAGGCACATCAACTGATTTCGGCGTATGTGAATCGCCTATGTGAAGAACTTTCATTATGGGGCGAAATGGTTCGACAGTTACACTTGACGGTAGATACGATTTATTTCGGCGGTGGTACGCCAACAGCTCTCACGGTACAGCAGCTGGCACAGTTACTCGATGCTGTACAAAAAAATTTTGATTTGTCGTCACTGCGTGAATATTGTGTCGAAGCGGGACGACCGGATACCATTACGAGAGAGAAGTTGGAAACACTTCGAAGCTATGGCGTTTCTCGTATTTCAGTGAATCCGCAGACGATGCAGAATCATGTTTTGGAGGCAATTGGGCGAAAACATATGGTACAGCAGACACTAGATGCCTATGCTTTGGCACGAGAAGTAGGTTTTAATAATATCAACATGGATTTGATTGCAGGATTACCGACAGATACACCAATGGGCTTTCATGATACATTAAATCAAATTTTAGAACTGGAGCCGGATAGCATTACAATACATTCATTGACGTTGAAACGGGCGGCGAACTTGTTTGCACAAGGGAAAACACAAATGCATAATTCGGTACATCCAATGGTGCAGGAGAGTATGACACGTTTGCCGGAACAAGGATATGCGCCGTACTATATGTATCGACAGAAAAACACTGTTGATAATCAAGAAAACGTAGGCTATGCACGAAAAGGAAAAGAGTCATTGTACAATATTTTGATTATGGATGAAAGTCAGTCAATTTTTGGGGCTGGATGTGGAGCATCTACGAAAATTATTGCACCAAATGGTAAAATTACACGAATTCACAATTATAAATTTCCATACGAATATTTGGAACATTTCGATAAGCTGATGGAGAAAAAAGTTACTGTACGAGAAAAAATGCTTAAGGCGATGGTGCCATAAACAAGAAGATTGAAATGAAGTTTTGAGAGGATAGAAAAGTTATTCTGTGTTTATTGGTTCTGATTTTATACTTCAGATCGTAAAAGCTCTCCCTTTTGGGAGAGCTTTTTTTAGAAAATAAAAAAATATGTCAAATTTAATAGCTAACTTCAGTTGCCAGTTGAAAAAATGTATCCATCTCCGGATATTTGTCACAAATTCGAATTGGTTTGATGCTTGTATTCGTGAAACAGTGGGAGGAAGTAGAAATAGCGCATTTTTCGCCACTTTCTCTGCAGAAAATTTCGTATTTTAGTTCTAATTTGAAGCTGTTATATTTGGTGATATACGAATAAACGGAGAAATGTTCCCCAAAGTGCAGTGAGCGGAGGTAGCGACAAGTGACGCCTAGAACAGGCAACATGACGCCTTGCTTTTCCATTGCCTCATAACCAACACCGATTTTTCCCATAAAGTCTACACGAGCTTCTTCTGTCATGTGAATATAGTTCGAATGATTGACGATATTCATGTGGTCTGTTTCATGATAAAATACCATGCGTGTATAGGGTGTGATTTTCATTTAATATTTGCTCCTTTTTGAAAAAATTATGAGTAATTAACAATAAGAACTTTCTAGAACGTCCGCTAATCCTATGACTGTACCAATGCAAGTAATTGATTCGTCCTCGCTGGCAAAAATGCTGGGGTAGTCAGAGTTGTCTGAGAGAAGACAATTTTCTCCGTATCGCTTGATATACGCTTGCTCCCCGAGACGGAATAATCCAATGTGATTTGGCAGAACTTCTTCCGCTAATTTTACAAAGACATTGTCTCCATTGTGAAAAGTCGGTTCCATGCTGTCACCATCGACAACTACAATAAAGTCAGCTTCATTTGCTTCTGGACAGTCTACAATTGGTACGGTTTCCCAATTATCACTATTTTCTAAATCATAGCTATATTCGGCAGATGTCTGATTGATATGGCGTTGAAAAAAACGTGCAACAACAGGTGCATCTTTTTTTGTGGTATGCACACCGTCTGCCAATTGTAAGATACCATCTAAGAGGGTTTCTCGTATTTTTCCATCCATATATAAGTATGCAGTCAACATTCCTTTTTGCGATTTACTGAGTCGATATGCAAGTGCAATTTGATCAATCAGGTCGGTTCGATCATACATTGTTCTGCCGAGTAATACGTCCGTTGAGGTATTATAAAAATCTGCCAATTTTACCAGTGTGATAAATCCGGGTTCTAAATCACCACTTTCATATTTTCGATAAGTCGTAGGATTTGCCCCAATGCTGATTGCAACATCTTTCATCTTTAAGCCTTTCTCTTTTCGCAATTTAGCGAGATTCTGGCAAAATTCGGCGTTTTTTTCCTTTTTCACAATCAATACACCACCTTGAAGTTATTAGACAATTTTAAAGTAAGCAGTCAATACAGTTGGTAGTAACTCTTGGGTAGAACAATGAATGTTTACACATTACTGTCAACAATTGACCAAGAAGATGTATTTATTATACGATAAATTGTCGCATTTGTCAATAGAAATATAAATTTTTTTAACGTCAAATTCGTTTTCGTCATATCATACAAATATTAACAGTGTTTTTTACTATTGAATCAAAAAAGACCATGAGGATGTTGCATGAGGTGTGAACGCATTTTTCATAGAATGCCGATAGCAAATTCAAGTGCAATGCAAACGGAGTGCTTTGAAAAATGACTTTGACATAATAAAATAAATTGAAAATAAAAGAAAAATGTTTTAAATTCGACTTTTTGTTTTTCTTTTTGCGATTTTGCTTGACTTTTACTTCAAAATCTTATACAATAGCCATAACAAAGGCGAACAAGGGAGTTACGCAGATTTTTCGGTGGCTCATGATGCAACCTTTGATTATCATGGGCATTGCCTTGAGGAGGCATTTAAGGAAAAGCATTATGATCCGTATGAGAATGTGGTATCCGTCATGGAATCTGCTATGGGAGCCGGAAATATTTCTATAGAGATGTTCGAAATTATCAAAAATCCACAGCGTGAAACCAAAGTATATTTACCGATTCGCATGGACGATGGAACGATTCGTGTATTTGAGGGTTATCGTGTACAACACTCTAACATTCGAGGACCGTTTAAAGGTGGTATTCGCTTTCATCAGAATTGCGACTTGAACGAGGTCAAGGCTTTGGCAATGTGGATGTCGTTAAAGTGTGCGGTGGTCAATATTCCTTATGGTGGTGCGAAAGGTGGCATTCGAGTGGATCCAACGACGTTATTAAATGGGGAACTTTGTCGTTTGACACGTCGCTATACTTATGCTATCGAGCCACTGATTGGTGCAGATAAGGACATTCCAGCACCGGATGTAAATACGAATGCACAGACAATGGCATGGGTTTTGGATACGTATAGTATGCTGCATGGCAAGCCGTGTCCTGGTGTTGTTACAGGAAAGCCCGTGGAATTGGGTGGCTCGAAAGGACGCACATCTGCAACCGGTAGAGGTGTAGTGATTAGTACAAAGCTGCTCCTTGAGAAATATGGAGAACAGTTAAAGGGTACACGAGTTGCCATACAAGGTACTGGCAACGTAGGTGGCAATGCGGCACGGATTTTTTATCATCGAGGTGCAGTGATTATGGGACTCAGCAATGTCTCTGGAGGAATTATTTGCCCAGATGGATTGGACGCAGATGAGATTTCTGCTTTTCTAGCAGAAGGACACTTATTAAAAATGTATAACAAATCCGGCGTTCGTCACGTTTCGTCAAAAGAAGTGCTGACTTGTGAATGTGATGTCCTTGTTCCAGCGGCAATGGAAAATCAAATTGATGGTGAAGTGGCAGAAGGACTGCGCTGTCGTTATGTGATAGAGGGTGCAAATGGACCAACAACGACAAATGGAGATGCGATACTAGAAAAACGAGGTATTATCCTTGTACCGGATATCTTTGCGAACAGTGGTGGTGTCATTGTATCTTATTTTGAGTGGGTACAAAATATCCAAGAGCTTGCATGGGATCGAGAACAGGTAACAGAAATGCTGGAGCGAATTATGACTCGTGCATTTGGCAAAATTGTGGAGGAATCTGAACGTTCGAACTGCACTCTACGAATTGGTGCCTATATTTTGGCACTGCGTCGGTTAATTAAGACAGAAGAAATGAAAGGACTGTTTCCGTAAAAAATGTGACGTGTGTTTTCATGCTTTTATAAATCGTATTGTGATGAATTGGCACCGTGGATTTCTCTTCGGTGCTTTTTGTGTGAGGAAATAAAAGAGCTGATTTTTTCAATAATAGTTGGAACATTTTTTACATGAATTTGCATCAGTCAACTAATGTAGGATGAAAATCTTCTTTCCAGGGTAACCCCCATTGATTAAGTGCATCCATAAATGGATCTGGATCGAACTCTTCTACGTTGTACACGCCTGGCTTTTTCCATTTTCCGGTCATCACCATCATAGCACCAATCATGGCTGGAACACCAGTTGTATATGAAACTGCTTGTGAGCCTACTTCTTTGTAGCATACTTGATGATCACAGATATTGTATACATAGTAGTTCAACGGTTTTCCGTCTTTGATACCTTGACAGATACAGCCAATGTTTGTTTTGCCAACTGTGCGTGGACCGAGAGAAGCAGGATCAGGTAACACGGCTTTTAAAAATTGCAGCGGAACAATTTCTCTTCCTTCATAGATAATCGGTTCAATGGAAGTCATTCCCACATTTTCCAAGCATTTCAAGTGTGTTAGATAGTTTTGTCCAAATGTCATAAAGAAACGAATTCGTTTGATACCGTGAATATTCAACGCCAATGATTCTAACTCTTCGTGATGCAGTAGATACATATCTTTTTCGCCGACTTGATCGAATTTGTAAACTCGCTTGATTTCCATGGGCTTTGTTTCCACCCATTTCCCGTTTTCGATATAGTTTCCGTTGGCGGAAACTTCCCGAATGTTAATTTCTGGATTAAAATTTGTGGCGAATGGATAGCCATGATCACCACCGTTGCAGTCTAAAATATCAATATAGCGAATCTCATCAAAGTAATGCTTTTGCGCATAGGAACAAAATACACCGGTTATACCTGGATCAAAACCGCATCCCAAAAGTGCCGTAATTCCTGCCCGTTCGAAGCGTTCTCGGTATGCCCACTGCCATTTGTATTCAAACTTTGCAGTGTCCTTCGGTTCATAATTAGCAGTGTCCACATAGTCAGTTTTTGTGGCAAGGCAAGCATCCATAATAGTTAGATCCTGATAGGGAAGTGCTACATTGATAACAATATCTGGTTGTTCCCGTCTGATGAGAGAAATCAATTGATTGACATCGTCGGCATCTACTTGAGCTGTAGTGATTTTTGTAGTAGTTTTGTCTTGTAATTTCTCTTTGAATTTATCGCATTTTGATTTTGTTCGACTGGCGATACATATTTCCGTAAAAACAGTGCTATTCTGGCAGCATTTGTGAATGACGACACCTGCCACACCGCCTGCGCCGATGATAAGTGCTTTTCCCATTTAGAGAAACCTCCTTTTTAGAGATTTAGCTTGGCTAGAAGCTAGAAACCTGATTTCTGATTTGAGATACTATGTGAGAAGTTAAAATTGTGAGTTTTACTCTTTTGCTTCTCTCAATGCATCTCGTACATTGTTTGGAATCGCAAAGCAACCCTGATGTAGGATGGTATTATAATACCGTGTTTTTAGCCTAAGGCTATTCCACCAGTCCGCTTGTAAATCTTGCCTTGGGTCGTATTGCTTAGAGGCAAATCCAAATAGCCAATGTCCAGATGGATATGTTGGAATGTGTGTTTGATAAACCAATGCAATGGGGAAAAAACTTTTGATACGGCTGTGTGCTCGTTTCATAGCATTGGAATACGCTGTATAAAAAGTACTCTCATGTTGATTTACCAAAATACCATCAGCGGATAATGCCTTATAACAATTCCCATAAAACTCTTTCGTGAACAATCCTTCGCCTACGCCAAATGGATCTGTGGAATCTACAAGAATCAAGTCATAGGCATTCTCCTTTTTTCGTACAAAACGCAAACCATCCTGATAATAAATATGTACTCGTGAATCTTCTAAACAGTATGCCGTAAACAGTAGATATTCCTTCGATAGCTGCACCACCATTTCATCAATCTCTACCATATCAATATGTTCAATGGTAGGATATCGACACAATTCTCGCACGGTGCCACCATCGCCTGCGCCAATAACCAGAACCCGTTTGATATTTGGGTTTGTTGCCATAGGAATGTGGGTAATCATTTCATGGTAGATATACTCATCCTTTTCTGTTACTATGAGCAATCCATCAAGTGTCATAATTCGTCCGAATTCTACAGAATCAAAAATATCAATTCGTTGAAATTCGCTTTGCACGCTAGCAAGTTGCTTTTCAATTCGAATGGAAAACCGCACATGCTCTGTTTGATTTTTCGTGTACCAAATATCCATTTTATGTATCCTTCCTTTCAGCGGCAACCACATTCAATTGTGTGATTTCCATATCTTGCGGTCCAGTCAGCGAGCAACCTTTTTCCTTTGCATATTGAATATAGTTCACGATATCTGCCGTAATACGTTCGCCAGGTGCTAGAATGGGAATGCCGGGTGGATAACACATAACAAATTCACTGCAAATTTTGCCCACACACTTAGATAACGGAACTACTTTTTTTGGAGCATAAAACGCTTGCTGTGGTGAAAGTGCTACATCAGGTGTTAAATATTCGCTTCGGAGCATACCGCTAGGATCTCTACCATATAATCGTTTGATTTCCGACAATGCTGAAATAAGCCTTTCAATTTCTAAAGCACGATCGCCTGCAGTGACAATGGCAAGAATATTTCCAATATCTCCGAATTCGATTTGAATGCCATATTCGTTTTGTAATAAGTCATATACTTCAATGCCAGCGAGTCCTGTATTACGTGTGTGAATGGATAGCTTGGTGCGGTCAAAGGCATAAAAAGAATCACCATTACAAAGTTCATCCCCATACACATAATAGCCACCAATACGGTTGATTTCTTCACGAGCATAATCTACATATTGTATCGTTTTTTGATACATTTCTCTTCCGTTTAGTGCCAAATTTCGTCTTGCAATATCCAGCGATACCATCAACAAATATGATGCACTTGTTGTTTGGGTCAAGTTAATTATCTGCCGTACATAGTCTGCATTAATACTTTTTCCACAAAGAAGCATGGCACTTTGCGTAAGTGAACCGCCAGTTTTGTGGATACTAACAGCTGCCATATCTGCCCCGGCCGCTATCGCAGCACACGGGAGATTTTCACCGAAATAAAAATGTGTGCCGTGTGCCTCGTCTGCTAATAACAACATATTGTGAGCATGCGCTAATTTAGCAATATGGCAAATGTCTGGACAAACACCATAATAGGTAGGGTTGTTGACAAGTACTGCTTTTGCGTCCGGATTTTCTAAAATCGCCTGTTCCACAGCTTTTACCGACATTCCTAAAGGGATTCCCAATGATTTGTTTTCACCTGGGTCAACATATACAGGAACAGCACCACACAGCACCAGCGCATTGATGGCACTGCGGTGGACATTTCGTGGCATAATAAGCTTTTCACCGGCTTTGCAAACGGATAAAATCATCGCCTGCGATGCACTCGTTGCACCATTTATCATAAAGAATGCATTTGCTGCACCAAAAGCTTCTGCTGCCAGATTTTGTGCATCTTTTAAAACTGATACTGGGTGGTACAGGTTATCTAGATTTTTCATGGAATTCACATCGATTTTAACGCATCGGTTTCCCAAGAAATCCGCTAATTCTCGATTTCCTCTGCCTCCCTTATGTCCAGGCACATCAAAGCGAACCACTCGATTTTGTAAATGTTCTTGTAACGCCTCCAATAAGGGTGCGTTTTGTTGTGTCAATGCCATATTGCAGCCCTACCTTAGTAAATATTTCGACCACTGAAAATTTCAATCATTTCTCGTCGCAATCGATTGGTAATGTCTAGTCGTACTCTTGGATCCAGTTCATACACATCGGTTTTGAACAAATAGTTTTGCAGTTCTAGTTCTTTAATAAGCATACGAGTATGGAAAATATTTGTTTGATATACGTTTACATCTTGCACATCATAGCGAAACAAAATTTCTTCGCTGATAAAATCCTGAATGGAGGTCATATCGTGATCCATAAAGCATTTTTTTCCCGAGACATCTCGTGTAAAACCTCTTACTCGATAATCAATCGTGATAATATCTGAGTCAAAACTACGAATCAGGTAGTCCAGCGTATTGAGTGGCGAGATTTCGCCACAAGTAGAAACGTCGATATCCACTCGAAACGTTGTAACCTCATTTCCAGGGTGACTTTCCAGAAATGTATGTACGGTTACATGACTTTTATCCAAATGTGCATGAACATCACGGTGCTGTAAAAAAGAAGTACCTTGATTACAAGAAGTGTCCATATTTTCTGGTGGTACATGACCTTCAGCAATTAATACATCAACTGATGCACCTTGTGGATCGTAATCCTGTTTCGAGATATTCAGCACGGAGGCATTAATCATCTCTGTTACATTACAAAGAATATTTGTTAAACGTTCGGAATTATATTGTTCATCAATATAGCGAATATAATCCCGTTTTTCTTGTTCTGTTTTTGCATAACACACGTCAAAAATGTTAAAACTCAACGTTTTTGTCAAATTGTTGAATTCATATAAGGTCAGTTTTTGTTCCAACCCGATCCTCACAGCCTTTCCACTGATACAATTTTTGGATACTTTAGAAGTTCCGAAATTTGTTTGAATCGAAACACAATCATATCAAACATCATTGTAGCACAGATTTGCGTAAAATGCAATGGAATTTACAAATTTTTTTGAGAAAATGAACTCGGAAGTTGTGTTTATAACATTAAAGAGTGTAATATATCACGATTAACATGATGATTTTTTGAATTTTCAAGACTTACCACTTGCAAAAAAAGTAGAAGTGTAGTATAATAGGGTGAAAGCAACAAACACAATTCTTTGCATGATGACAGATTAAATGTTGAGATAAAAAGAAAAAGGAAGAAAGGAATTCATGATGAATGATATGATAGAAAAAAATTATGAACAAGAATATCCATTTATTGCGATACGTGGTACTGTTGTATTTCCACATATGACAATCCATTTTGATTTGGTACGAGAACAATTTTTACGTGCATTAAATTATACTGTAAACGGCGATCAAAAAATTGTTCTTGTGACGCAGCGAGAAGCAATAAAAGAAAATCCAAATGAAGAGGATTTATACACGGTGGGTGTTTTAGCAGAGGTACGCCAAATTTTGCACACGCCTGATGGAATTACACGGGTTTTGGCAGAGGGGATGACAAGAGTAAAGCTATTGTCTTGCAATTTATCTGTAGAACATCCTACTGCGAAATGTGTCGAATATCCCATGGAACCTCTTGCGGAAGAAACCGAAACGCTGCGTGCTGCGACAAGTCGGTGCATTAAAGAGACCTTCGAGTCCTATATTAATTTTTTTCCTAGAATGCCAAAAGAACTTATGGCTTTAATCATTTGCGAAAAGTCGGAAACTCGTTTGTTTGAACACATTGTATTTAATGTTATGCTGGAAGATGATGAAAAGCAAAAGTTACTAGAGATGAACAATTGGGACGATCGTCTGATGGAGCTCAGTCATATCCTGATTGAAGAAATGAACATCTTACAATTGGAGCAAAAAATCAAAGAAGATGCGCAAACAAGTATTGATCGATCCCAAAAAGAATATTTTCTACGGGAACAAATGAATCAAATTGCAGAGCAATTGGGAGAAAGTGATGACCCGATGTCGGAAGTGGAAGAATTTCAAGATAAAATTGATATTCTGCCATTGGATGATGCCAGCAAGGAAAAACTTTCTAAAGAGGCAGAGCGATTAACTCGATTGCCTGCCGCATCGCAAGAAGCTTTTGTAATACGCAGTTATTTGGAAACAGTATTGGATTTACCATGGCAGAAGTCGAGTCGCTCGAAAGTAAATTTAAAACGTGCAGAGGCAATCCTAGAACGTGATCACTACGGATTACAGAAAGTCAAGCAGCATATCTTAGAAAGTTTTGCTGTCCGTGCACTGTTACCAGAATCTAGCGGACAGATTCTTTGTTTCGTCGGTCCTCCAGGTATCGGAAAAACCTCTATCGGAAAATCTATTGCTAAGGCGTTGGGACGACAGTATGAACGAGTATCTTTGGGTGGCGTACGAGATGAATCAGATATTCGTGGACACCGAAAGACATATATTGGAGCAATGCCCGGGCGAATTATTGATGCTTTAATGCGTGCTGGTACAAACAATCCAGTGATTTTACTGGATGAAGTTGACAAGATGAGCAATGACTTTCGTGGGGATCCTTCGGCGGCACTATTAGAAATATTAGACAGTGAACAGAACAAGGCGTTCCGTGATCATTACATTGAAGTTCCTTTTGACTTGAGTAAGGTGCTTTTTGTTGCAACGGCAAATACATTAGATCCGATTCCAGCACCACTAAGGGATCGAATGGAAATTATTGAACTTGGTAGCTATACTCGTGATGAAAAATATCATATTGCTAAAGAGCATTTGATAAAAAAACAGATGGCAAAGAATGGACTGAAAGGTATGCAGTGTCGGATTCCTGATGAGGTGATTTTTACACTGATTGACGGTTATACAAGAGAAGCAGGTGTTCGAGAGTTAGAACGTGTGATAGGTACGTTATGTCGCAAGGCAGCAAAGAAAATTGTCGAGGGTGAGTGCAAGAAAGTCATATTTTCCAAAAACAATCTACAGGAATATTTGGGTGTTTTCAAGTTTCGTCCAGAGACAGAGATTCACGAAGATACTGTCGGTGTGGTAAATGGTTTGGCATGGACTTCAGTTGGTGGTGTCATGATGCCGATTGAGGTTTTGGCACTTCCCGGAAAGGGTAGCATCGAGTGTACCGGTTCATTGGGAGACGTGATGAAAGAGAGTGTGAAGCTCGCAGTTAGTTATACACGCAGTGTTGCAAAGGAATATGGAATTCCTGAGGATTTCTATACAAAACATGATTTGCATATTCATGCACCTAAAGGTGCTGTACCCAAAGATGGTCCGTCCGCCGGTGTAACCATGACGACTGCACTTATTTCTGCTCTGTCTGGATGTCCGGTGCGAGGTGATGTGGCAATGACAGGTGAAATCACATTATATGGAAAGGTGCTTCCAATTGGCGGATTGCGAGAAAAATCTATGGCTGCGTACAAGGCTGGAATCAAAACGGTGATTATTCCAGAAGATAACCTTCCAGATTTGGACGAAATCGACAGTGTAGTAAAAGAAAACGTCACTTTTTCTCCGGCAAAAACGCTGAAAACTGTTTTACAGATGGCGTTAGTGGCAAATGTAAAAATAAAAGATACGGTTTCTGGTGTTGCCAAAGTACAACCAGTGCAAAAAGATATATGCCGAGCATAAAATACAATAAAAATGTTTTTGGAAGGTGAGAATATGCAATTTCAGCAAGTAAAATTTTCTGCATCTTATGGTATATCAGCGCAAATTCCACCGTGTCAATCGAGAGAAATTGCGTTTGTCGGACGTTCTAATGTTGGAAAGTCAACGCTGATCAATAAAATTTTTCAGCGAAAAAATTTAGCAAGAGTAAGCTCTGTTCCTGGAAAAACAGCGACAATTAATTTTTACGATTTACCATCGTTGACAATTGTAGATTTACCAGGATATGGTTATGCAAAAGTGGCAAAATCTGAGAAAGCTCGCTGGTCGGATTTGATTTTAGGGTATTTGGCAGCTGATCGGGATATATGCCTGATATTTTTGCTTATTGATATACGGCATGCACCATCAAAAAATGATTTACAAATGATTGACTTTTTGGTTGAAAGTGAATTACCATTTGTTATCGTTTTGACCAAAGCCGATAAGCTAAATCAAACAGAGCGAACTGAACGGCTGCAAGCGTTTGAGACAGAAATACCTTATTATTCCCAAATCCGCATAATTCCTTTTTCAGCAGTTACACGGGAGGGAGTCACAGAAATACAGTCTATTTTAGAAGAAATCGCTGAAGAGCCGTACAGCGAAGAATAATCCATTGAGGAGGAAGTTGAAAATGAAGTTTGTTTCAGATAATTTAGGTGTTAACGAGCAGGGGAATCTGACGATTGGAAATGTGGACACTGTGAAACTTGCAAAAAAGTATGGTACACCACTTTATGTTATGGACGAAGACGAGATACGGAAAAACTGTCAGATGTTTCAAAAAAGCATTGACACTTATTATGATGGACAGGGAATGGTTTGCTATGCTAGTAAGGCGTTTTCCTGTAAGGAGATTTATCGGGTGATGCAATCCGAGAATATGGGAATAGATATGGTTTCTGGCGGAGAATTATATACAGCAGTGCAGGCAGGTTTTGATGTGTCAAAAGCTTGTTTCCATGGAAACAACAAAACAGATGCAGAATTAGAAATGACGTTGGAGTATGGTGTAGGACGTATTGTAGTAGATAATGCTTATGAAATGGAACGATTGAATCGCATTGCTACAAAAAAAGGTGTTGTCGCACCAATTTTATTGCGCATTACGCCTGGCGTGGATGCACATACCCATTATTTTATTCGAACTGGACAAATCGACAGCAAATTTGGTTTTACGCTGGAAACTGGGGAAGCTTTTGAAGCAGTACAACGTGCAATTGCCTGCGATCATTTGGATTTGTTGGGACTTCACTGCCATATTGGTTCTCAGATTCTGGACACCACCGGATTTGTCGCTGGCGCAGAAACCATGATGCAATTTATCTTGCAATTGAAAGAAAAACTCAACTTTGAGATAAGAGATTTAAATCTAGGTGGAGGCTTTGGTATCTGCTACACACAAGCAGACGATCCGCCTACATATGATATTTATATGCGAGATGTAGCAGCTATAATCAATGTATTTTGTACAGATCATCAATTGAAACGACCGTTTATTCTAATTGAGCCAGGTCGCTCTATTGCTGCTCCAGCGGGAATTACGCTATATACTGTCGGTGGAAAGAAAACTATTCCCAATGTGCGTACGTACGTTTCTGTAGATGGGGGAATGTGCGATAATCCTCGCTATATCTTATATCAATCAGCCTATGATGCACTAGTTGCCAATAAGGCAGACAAGCCGAAAACAGAAATTGTTACGATCGCTGGAAAATGTTGTGAGAGTGGCGATCTGATTGGCGAAAACATGGAAATTCAATCTGTAGACGCAGGAGATATTATTGCCGTTTGTGCGACGGGTGCATATAATTACTCTATGTCGTCCAACTACAACCGACTGCAAAAGCCGGCAGTGATCTTCATTAAAAATGGTGAAGATCGTCTTGTTGTCAAGCGTGAAAGCCTAGACGATTTGATCCGGTGCGATATCTGAGACAGTTTTTAAAAATAAGAGAAAATTGGAATGCATATATTGCATTCCAATTTTTTTGCAATGAACTATAAATTTTCAAGGTATTTTATAGTTTCTTTGATATAATAAAAAAGTAGGAAAGATGTGATATGTTTATATGGAAGCTTCATTATAATTTCAATAAATATTTCTTATATGTACGCAAAACTATCATATTATAACATTAAAATAAAAAATAGTATTTTAGAAGTTTATATACGTAATATATGACAGTTTGAAATTCTGAAAGGGCGTGTGGGTATGCAAGGAAACTGGATCGCACTGATTCCGGCGTTTGAACCGGATGCACATATGATGATATTTTTCAACAGGCGGAAAATTATGCACACATTATACGCTATATGCCAAATAAGGGCAAGGGTAGAGCAATGAAAACTGGTTTTCAGTATATTTTAGATCATTTTTCAGAAGGAAATGTTATTGTCACATTAGATACTGATGGACAGCATCGTACAATCGATGCACAGACAGTTTGTGAAGCAGTAGAACATCACCCAGATACATTGATTCTCGGTAGTCGGAAACTCAGTGAATCTGTGCCAATACGTAGTCAGCTTGGAAATACGATTACACGTCACGTTTATACAGCAGCAACTGGTTTAAAGGTACATGATACGCAAACGGGATTGCGTGGTTTTCATAGGATGCTTTTGCCTAAAATGTTGGAAATCAACGGTGAACGATACGAATATGAAATGAATGTTTTATTAGAATGTGCTAAGGAAAACATTCCAATGATAGAAGTAGAGATTGCGACAGTCTATTTGGATCAGAAAAATTCAGCATCTCATTTTCATACGGTGAAGGATTCTTATCGAGTGTATCGAGAAATCTTGCGATTTTCTGCTTCATCTTTTCTTAGTTTTTTGGTAGACTATGGAATGTATACGGTGCTATCCATTGTGACAGGGAATCTACAGCTTTCAGACAGCTTGTGGATATCCAATGTGGGGGCAAGGTGCATTAGCGCATCTGTTAATTATAACATTAAATCGGAAAATGGTCTTTCGGAGCAGAAAAAGTGTAGCAAAAACTGTCCTGCAATATGTGATGCTTGCTATTTTTATTTTGATTATCAACACACTCATATTGAATTTTCTTACAGGTGTGTTGGGGCGGAACCGTTATTTGGCAAAAATTTGTACAGAAATTTTTTGCTTCTGCATTAGCTGGTGCGTACAACGAAGCGTAATTTTTAAGGGCAAAAATGAAGCGGTAAAGGAGGATGTAAAA
The DNA here is from genome assembly GCA_021201755.1 of Ruminococcus sp. GTDB lineage: Bacteria > Bacillota > Clostridia > Oscillospirales > Ruminococcaceae > Ruminococcus_C. The sequence continues at coordinate 15,656 of JAJQEI010000015.1, forward strand.
AGATGAAAAGAAAAGGGTGGGTTTGGACGATTTTGTTTAGTCTAGCACTAGCTGGATTTACTGGATATGTGCTGGCAGATACGTTTTTTATATCTCGTGTATATATGGTTGTATCGGACAGTTCCAGTCAATCTATGTTTTTATCACAAGAAACATCTGACGTGCAAGAAAGTGAAAGCAATACCTCCACGAGCGAAGTGACAGAGGAGGATACCATTGATGATAATACAGTTATTTCCACAGAAAATTTCTATTCAGACGGTAATATTTCAATATCGATTACAGAATATCGTGAATACGACACATCAATTTATGTGGCAGATGTGACGTTATCTTCATTGGAATATTTGAAAACTGCGTTTGCACAGAATGCATATGGACGTAATGTTACGGAAAAAACGTCAGAAATTGCAGATCGTGTGGATGCTATTTTGGCGATCAATGGTGATTATTATGGCGCACAAGAGAGTGGGTATGTCATTCGAAATGGTGTTATTTATCGTGATACCAGTGCAGGTAATGAGGATTTGGTTATTGGTACAGATGGTTCATTTACTATCATTTCAGAATCGGATGTTAGTGCATCAGAGCTATTAGAAAATGGCGCATGGCAGGTGCTTTCTTTTGGACCAGCACTTTTAGAAGATGGAAACATATCCATTACGGAGGATGAAGAAGTTGGGAAATCTATGGCAAGCAATCCACGGACAGCAATTGGTATCGTTGATTCGCTGCATTATATTTTCGTCGTATCTGATGGCAGAACAAATGAAAGTGAAGGATTGACACTCTACGAATTGGCTGGATTTATGGAGGATTTAGGATGTCAAATAGTATATAATTTAGATGGTGGTGGTTTTTCTACTATGGTATTTCAAGGTATTGTTATCAATAACCCTACCACAAGCGGAAATCATATCAAAGAACGTGAGGTGAGCGACATTGTATACATTGGATATTGACAAAAAAAACGGCAGACAGCGAAATATTGCAAAAACAGGCTTGATTTGCCTTATCTTGTCCATTTTTACCGCACTATTTGGCGCAGTATATGAATATTACAGCCATGAAGTCTACTCCTACTATATGCTGTATGCCTTTTTAATTCCATTGGTTGGTGGTGCGTTGCCATATTTTTTAATTGCCTTATCTCGAAAAAATATTTTACCGGAAAAATCGGCAATATACCTCTATAATTCCGGATTAGCAACGCTTACAGTTGGCAGTCTTCTGAAAGGTATATTGGATATTTATGGTACGAGCAATACACTTCTAGCATATTATATTTATATTGGATTGATTCTTGTTTTTCTTGGATTGGTGTTTTATGGTGTACAAATCATTCGGGCAAATGAAAAGTAATTTTTATTTTTCAATTGCGAATTTAGTGGAAATCTATTGATGAAAAAATGCTATTTATATTAATATAGATTGTTTGTTATTATCGTATATTTTATATTTTTTTCAGAAATCACCATAAAACAATACTGAATTGGTGACTTTTTCAGAAATTTTGGGTACTGAAGATTTTGACTTTAAAAAATCAAATCATCGTTTCGCTCCTTACTTCAAAAGAGACTTACTAATTGTCAACAACAAAGCAGCCTGTATAAATTGCACAGACTGCTTTTGGTTACAACATAGTATATTTTTGCTTTTTGTGCTATCTATTTGGACAGGAGACGAGTCACAATTCTAGCCTCTTTTTTGAATTTTTTTGTTATTGTGTCAATACATACAAATAAACCAGCGTAGTTAAGAAAGCAAATCCTATTGTCAAAATGCCAGTTATTGTGACAGCAATCGTAGCAAGACGCTTTCAACACATCTGTAGTCGTTGTATGCAAATGCCAAGGCATAATGTCATAATGCTTATGGTTGGTGTAATGTATCGTGAATTCATTGAACAAACAAACGGCATAGTTGCGGATAAAGAATACAAACTAACCATAAAACAACCGTATAGGGTTATCAAGAAGATCTTTTCTATTTTATTCATTTGTGTGTGGAGAAAACATATTGCAATCATTGCTGCAAAGGCAAGTATTGCCAATACTACACTGACCCAAAAGAAAATTACAGCTATTTTTTCTGCGACTGTGCCAAACGTGAAAATCGATTCATTGATATATTCGTCGAACAAGAAGTTCTTCATGATGGCAATCAGAGGATTTTTTTCGTTATAACCGGATAGCATACCGTTTTCGTCGATTTTCAAAAATTGTTCAAATACGCTATTCAATTGCCATAAAGAAAAATCGGTGATCCTTGACCAGAAATTTCCCGTTCCCAAATATTGCGTTTCAGTGGTACTTAATGCTTGCACATATCCTGGGGACACACCAAATCGGATAAGATTTCGTATGGGATACCATAATCCTAATGGCATACAAACACCTAAAAACGCCGCATAATGTCCCTAAATATACCACTGCCGTTTTTGACATTTTTTTATAAGAACTATAAGAAACACAATTGCAATGGGAATTGCAACGATTCCGGCAGATAATTTTGTCATCATTCCAAGACCTACACAAAACGCTATTTTCAGAATATTTTTAAGCGTCTGGTTTCGATATCATTGCAGTGTACATAAAATTGCACCCAGAATAAAAACAACTGAAAGTACATCATTGTTGATGCTGCCAGAAAACAAGATAAATGCCGGATGAAAGGCAATAATAATCAGTGGAATATAGAGAGCGCAACCACGAAGATTAAAATGTTGCAATATTCGATAACTGAGAATCACAATAACTATAGCGTAAAATAGCGTCAAGGATTGCAATGATTCCTGTGCAACTTCCGGCTCTAAATCAAAAATCCGTTCAGATGCTTCGATCCAGATTGCACTGATGATATGGTGAAGCGGTGGATGGTAAAATTGGTAGTGTGTGGTCGGGTCAAAGTCTGGCAGGTGATGGTTGTCAATAAAGTATTGAATATAGCCGGCGTGTCCCTTGTATTCGTCGGTAAAATCTCGAACGTCATGTTGCCGTGTATAAATTGACGTGTAGCAAACATAGACGTATTTTAACAAAAATCCAAATCCCATAATTACGAATACACAACATTTTCTACGAAGTTTCGGTTGATAGAAGAATATTCCACAGATAAAAACCAGCAGCCAACCGCCTATAAGCATCCAATATACCTGGTGCACACTATACTGATAGAGGTATGCACAAATCAATATGACGCCGGTGAAACAAGTAATTCCAATCGTCAAAGACCATTTTGGAATACATTTTTTTGAAAAAAATGTATCAACAGAAACCAGCCAAATGTTAAAACACCAAGAGTTTCTAGCATAAAAGCGGAACTTGAAATATTACTTGCTGCACCAAAGGAAAGAGTATTGACGATAACGCAGATAAAAAATGCCGAAAGATACGGGTGTGCAGAAATTAATTGAAAAAATGAAACAGTTTGGAATTGCCGTAGGGTAAGATTTGTATGATTCATGGTAGTTAATTTCCTTCCATAAATAATTTCTTACAAATTTGTGAAAGTAATTCTTCATCGCATTCAAAAAGCGTTCCGTCAGGGGATAGATTGATAACGGAGATGCCTTTCTGTGAAGCTAATCGAAGTGTTTGCGAAGTTCCACTTCGGCTTAACGTAAGCTTATGATAACAGATAATACAGTCTGCCAACTTCACTAAACGTCAGTTTCGTAATCGCATACAGTCCTTGGAGTATTCTTCCGTAATAAATTCACAGCTATCTGCTTGCATTAAAATTGTATCGTAAGCATTCACTTGTGCTGTAGTCCATTTTTCAGTTTGTTCCTCTTTGGAACAGGGGAGAACCAAATGTAGAGCAATATTTGGATAGTCCTGACGCAAATCTAATACCATTTGCGCACAATACGTATCCCATCCAATAGTACCACCTGCATAAAAATCAGTGTAACCTGCTTCAACTGCTAATGTCAAAATAATTTGTAATTGATGTAAAACGTGAGATATATGTTTTTTTGCAATCATTCGATATCCAGTAAAGCTAATATTTTTCATATTGTTTATTTCTTTTAGGAATGACAGAAGATTTTCTTTTCCACGAGATGATACCTATGCAGAGTAGTAGCAGTCCTATAATTGATAGACAAGCACCACAAATTAGAATAAATTTTGCCAAGTAAGTCATTGTACCGGTAAAGACAGCATAGGTAGCAGCCTCTTTCAATACGAACCGTTTGATAACTTTGGTACATAAGACTACAATCATAGGAACAGTTAACAAAACACCACTAGCAAAGAAACTGCATCCCATCCAATACGATACGTTTTGTTGAAGAAAGAACAGCATCAATAGCAGTCCAATTGATAGAATAAGGCATACAATAAATGTTATCACAAATAATGTTTGATGAGTCATAATCTTATTCCAAATTCCAGCACTTTGCATTGTCTGAATATGATATATATCACAAGCAGTTGTAATCGTTGATTCAGCGTTTTCTGTGATTTCAGATAATTTATTTACGTATGTTTCATCTTTTTCATAGTTATTTTCTTCTGCAAAATCTTCGAAATATGTGTTAATTGCGTCCTCCAATGCGCTATATTCTGGTGAGGGTGACGATTTGGGATCGTCATATGCACACTTTATCCATTGCGTCATCGTATCATCAATCCAAGAAATCGTAATGACATCGAGATAAACTTCTGGCGGAACCGCAGTCGTATTATATTGTGTATTGAATTTTTGCGAAAGTGATTCATATGTTTTTTGTGCAGCGTCTTGCTTTTCAATTTGAGAGAGCAAGAGAGGTGGTGACTGTACTAGGTAGACCGCAGTGCCACAGAGTACACTGCCTAATAGTGTAAATGTCAACAGCAGACAAAAAAGCAGTCGAAGTGGAAAAAAGTGAATATGGTTGTTTTGATTTTTATTCATGTTGTACTTTCCTCCTCATTGTCCGTTATTTCTGTATCTGTTTCATAAAATTCTTTGGAGGTCAAAGTACAAATTGTACCCACTCGAGTCGATGATGAACCGAGTAGCTGCATATCACAGGTATAAATTGTTAATCGGTCATCATCGGTTTGCTTTAGATAAGATTTATTAGACGAAGCAAAAGAAATTCGCTCTGTTACCTCATAGGTAAATTTTCCATAAGTGGTATATGCTGTAATAATATCGCCGACCTCTAGTTGATCCAAATCATGAAAAAATGTATTTACATGACCACTGACCACAGAATTCCCGGTACTGCCAAAAGCAGCAGATGCTGGTGTGATACACGCACCCTGTTCTAGCAGTTCTGAACCACCACCCCAATAGACAGGGACATAAAGACCGATGGATTCTGCCTCTAAAATTGCACATTGCGTACCATAATCTGGAATAATCACTGTTCCCTCATTGTTGGTTTCACCAGTATAGTTGGTATCAATATCCGTTTCGATAATATTTAATCCGGCAGTGGTCGTCCCTGAAATTGTAGAAGTACCGGTGGAATCCATGAAAGCAATATGCAAATATGTTTTCGCCACTTCATAGGGGCGGATGAAACAAAGCACTAGAATTCCAGCACAGAGAATTACTAAAAAAATGGGTAGTAAAATCTGTATTACCATAGGCAGGGGCGACTTGGAAGCGGAATGGTTTTCCGTATCTTTCATAATGAGACCGTCCTTTTATTTCAAATTATTTTTAGATTTTTTTCCACTGTACCAGAAAATTATACCAAATCCAGAGACAGCCAGAAGAATCGCACCAGTACCAATCGCAATCGGCTTTGTGTAGGAAATACCAGTTTCCTCAACAGTATCGCCAAAAGTAGACACACTAACTAAATTCCCATCCTCGTCTCTACCACTGATGATAACCGTACCATTAGAAATCGAATCAATGGAGTAACTAATACCGAATGATTCTCCTACATCTGCCATGCTTGCTATTACGCTAATTTGATCCTCTGCATCCATTTGCTTCAAAATGCTGTTACGTTCATCATTGGATAAATTTTCAAGAAATTCCGAGCGTTCATCCGAAGACAGACTATTGACGTAAGAGACTTTTTCTTCTAACGACATATCAATAAATTCCTGTTCTGTTACAGCTTCTACAGAAGAAGACGACGAAGAGGATGATGACGATGATGCGCTTGTTTGACTAGAATTGTCAGACTTATCATCGGAGCCGTTTGAATCAGAGGTGTCTCTTGAAAATACTTCTTCAATTGCCGAGTCCACAGACGCTTTGTAGCCATCTAAAGCAGAAATTGCGGCATCATATTGTTCAGAGGTATATTCATTACTACCGTATTGGTTGATATATTCTTGAATTTGTGCTTCCGGCATTCCTACAGCACGAGCTTTTGCAATCACATCACCCATAGTAGCGGCAGAAGCTTGTATTGTGCTGAGAATGCCAATGCAACATAAGCAGCCAGCACTGTAAGTCGCAGCAATTATTTGGGTGATTCTTTTTTTTTTTTTTTTGTTTTTTTTATATATAGGGTTTGGAATGAAGAAAAAAAGGGGCAAAAAAATTGTTAAACAGAAAATGAAAAAAGAACGATTTTTGGGGGATTTGGA
>JAJQEI010000020.1 GCA_021201755.1 Ruminococcus sp.
GCTAAACGGCTATTTTTTGGGCATTCCAGTGAAAACGAATGTGCAAGATGAAGCACAATCGGAAGTGGTACATGAAATTTTGGATGCAAACGACCAGGATGACAATAATTTTGAGCTGTCAAAAATTATGAGTATTTATGGCAGCGGCTTTGAGCTGGTATACTTGGGGCAAGAGGCAGATGTAAGGATAACATATTTGACGCCGATGGAAGCGTTTGTGATTTACGATGATACGGTAGAACGCAAGCCACTGTACGGCGTGCAATATTATCGGGATAGAGAAGGTACGCTTCATGGAATGCTGTATTCTCGTACGTCGATGATTCCATTTACGGACAAAGGTGGAATGCACATTCTCACAGAAGAAATCAAATCGCATTTCTTTGACGGTGTGCCGCTGATTGAATATATCGAAAATGAGGAATGGCAATCGGCATTTGAAAATGCAGAATCGGCAATTGTGGCATATGAAAAAGCATTATCGGAAAAGGCAAATGATGTGGATGCTTTTGCAGATGCATATATGTTAATAAAAGGCTTGGATTTGGACGAAAAAGAACTTTACACTATCCGAAATGATAGAGTGGTACAAGTTCCGGCACAAACGGATGCAGACGTATTAAACGCCGTGGATGTGTCGTTTTTATCCCGCCCGTCCGGCGATACCACACAGGAAAATTTATTGAGCCGGCTGAAAACGCAGATTTTTACAACGTCCATGGTGGCGAATATTTCGGATGAGGATTTCGGCGGCAGCTCTGGAACGGCTCTTGTGTATAAATTGCAGCCAATGAAAAATTTGGCGACGGTGAAAATGCGGAAATTCAGCTCCGGCATGAATCAGCGGTGGAAGCTGATTTGTTCCAGTATTTCCATGCCGTTAAATGAAGACGATTGGAAAAAATTCCGCTATCGGTTTACACTGAATGCACCGCAAAATCTTCTGGAAGAAGCACAGACGGCGGCACAGATGGCAGGAATTACAAGCCGCAAGGCACAGCTTTCGGTGCTGTCCGCTGTGCCGGATGTTGGACAGGAAATCGAGCAGATTGCAGAGGAAGACGGCACGGCAGAGTTGAAAGAATATGTGACAGAGCGGTAAGCGATGGGAAGTGATAATTTATGGCGGATAATTATTGGCAAGAGCAATAGGCGAAAAACCAGTCAATGCAGAAATCGGAAGAAGAATTAAACGAGTCACTCAAAAAATATTATGCCACGGAAAGCGAGAAATTATCACAGGAAATCGCAAGCTATTATGGCAAGTATGGCGTGGATAACGTCATTGAATATCGGAAACTTTTAGAGAATTTATCCGATTCTGAACGGCAGCTTTTATTTGAAGATTACGATGCTTTTGCGGATAAATATCCAGAATACGCTGACCTTTTGCCGGTGCGAGAAAGCATCTATAAATTAAACCGTGCAGAGGGCTTGAAAACGTCGATTCTTTTGCAGCAATTAGAAATCGGGGCAATTGAAAACAGTGAATTGCAGGAACATTTTGAAAAAATGGCGTCATTGTTTGCGGAAAGCTCGGCAAACTTTCTTGTAATTGATAAAAATATTGCGAGACTCGCAGTCGGTCAAGCGTGGTTTGAAGAAACGGATTTTTCAAGCCGTATCTGGTCAAATCGGCAAGCACTCGCAAAAACATTACAAAGCGATTTTTTAAACGGCATTATCCGTGGTGATGATTACAAAACGATTACAAGGAATGTGCAAGACCGCCTTGAAAGGGTGTCAAAGCGTGATATTGAACGGCTGATTTTTACAGAAGATACCTATTTGGCAAATGAAGCGGCAATGCAAACGTATGTCAACGACTCCGATTTTCAAGAATATGAATACATGATTGCAGACGGCAGAGCGTGCGATATTTGCGCTTCTCTGGATGGGCAGAAATTCAAGATTGATGAGCGTTCCCCTGGCGTCAACTTTCCCCCGATGCATCCTTGGTGTCGGTGCACGTTTGTGCCGGTGTACTCTGGGAGTAGTTCGGAAAAAGCAAAGTATTTTTTGAAGAGTGGGTTGACTTCTGAGAGCGAGGGTGGTATAATAGAATTAGGAAGTGATACTGTGGCACGAGAAGACCAGCGATATGGGAGAAACAAAGATACGCTCGTAAACAAAATATATATCGAAAGTGGCGAATATCGTCGTAAATTTGACAAAATTTCTGAAAATGAAGTCCTTAATCGTAATGTATATCAAAAAGCAAAAGAAGCACTGCAGCACAGAAGTGGAACAGAATATGAAGATATGTTTTGGTTTGATGTGACAAGTGGCAATGTTATTCTTGAAGTAACAGATAGTTCGGTAAAGCGTGCTATTGTTTATACAAATCGCATTAACAATGTTATAAAAGATAACAATGAAATCGTTACATTACATACGCATCCAAGCAGTATGCCACCAAGTGTTTCGGATTTTAATTCTTGTTATAGAAATCATTATAAGAAGGGTATTATTGCTTGCCATGACGGCAAAATATTTGTATATACTGCAAAGCAGGAAGTAAACGAAACTTTATACGATATGTACATTCGTTCGTTTATTGATGATGGTTATAGCGTGTTTGACTCTCAAGTAAAAGCACTTGATAAGTTAAAACAAAATTATGACATTGAATTTTGGGAGGTGAAATAACATGGCGGAATTATTCTTGGACGATAGAGTAATTATCCCTGATGAAATCAAAAAGATGACACCGGAGGAATTAAGAACGGCAATCGAAAAATTAGAAAAAGAATTACAAGAAAAAAGTTTCTTAAAAAGTGATTACAATTGAATAACCCCAAAGCACTCTAAACAGGGTGCTTTTTTCATACCCAAATTACGAAAAAATGGTAATTTATGAATTTTTTGAAGTTAAAGCAGCTTGGGAACTGGGCAAATTTGAGTGGCATAAATTATCAAACATACATGGATTG
>JAJQEI010000013.1 GCA_021201755.1 Ruminococcus sp.
TCCACGGGATTTACTCTAGTTTTAGTATACCATACTTTCAGAAGAATTGCAAGGAGAATACAATGCTTTTTTGAGAATTTATATTGCAAAAATGAAATCATACTGTTTTGCTCAGTATGATTTTTTTCGTGGGGTTTATCCCCTTTATGGAGTGAAAATCGAATACTTTTCACACAAATTTCGAGGAAATCTATTATGATTATACCACGTTTTTTTCAAAATGTAAAGCACTTTTGCATGAATTCTAGATGAAAATATGTAGAAATCTAGAGCTTCAGCAGTCCAAACCGTAGTCAGGAGGAATCAATATGCCAAAAAGAGGAAGTAATATCTACAAAAGAAAAGATGGTCGTTATGAAGGAAGAATTGCCATTGGATATAAGGAGGATGGTTCACGCCGATACAAATTCTTGTATGACCATACACTTTCCGGTCTTAAGGAAAAGATGGCGCAATTTTATACGATTCGGCAGAATCAAACAGTTTCATCCTTAAAACTAACCGTTCAAGATGCTGCTGAGGGATGACTTATGGCTGCGAAGCTTCGTGTAAAACATACCAGCTTTGCCAATTATGAGAATATTCTGCAAAAGCATATCCTTCCCGCTCTTGGAAATAAGTGCTTTTCCGTACTCCAAACACATGATATTGATCAGTTTGTTTTACAAAAATAACATCATGGGAAATTGAATGGGAAAGGTGGGCTATCACCAAAATATGTTCGGGATATCATGACCGTGTATCGCAGCATAGAACGATATGCTGTACAGGAATATGGTATAAAATCCACGCATTTTACTATGCCAAAATCGGAAAAGAAAGCACTTGATGTGTTAAATATAGATGAGCGAAAAAGACTAGAGCAGTATTTGCTGCACCATTTAGATAGGATGAATCTAGGGATTTTGCTCTGTCTGTTCACATGACTTTGTATTGGAGAATTATGCGGGTTGACCTGGGGACGAATGCACTTTACAGAAAGGAAGGCGAAGAAAAATGAGTCTAATGAATTATACAAAGGCGGAATTTGAAGAACAACAGTGTTCGATTCTATGATATTTTGGATAAAAAAAAGGTAAATTTCTCTGCCCACTTTTGAAATGAAAAGTGGGCAAAAAAAGTGGACAAATGTCCATTTTTAAAAATAAAAGTGGGCACAAAAAAAGCTCGAAATTGCGTGCTTTTTTGGACTTCTGCCCACTTTCCCACTTTTTTCTTCTATTTAATGTGATAAGTAAAATAAAATAATATATATAAATAGAGAAAAAAAGTGGGCATTTGACCACAAAATAAAATTTCACAAAAATATCACACAATTTTTTTCACAATAGGGTTGTATAATGCTTACAGGTATATTTTGTGCGATTTGTATGAAATATTGAACAAATTCGCTTTCTACAATGCTAAAATGTACTGTAAAAAATGAAAACCGCAGGAGAAACAGGCATGAAAAAACAATTGATATTTTTGACAGTATTGTCAATGTTGCTAACAACAACGGCAACAGCGTGTGGAGACGCTTCTGAAAACATCGAAGTAAACTTCCCAAAGGATTTTGATATTTCCGACATCAACTGGAGCGTAGACGAAGCAAACTTTTACGGCACGAATGCTCTGTCACTGTCGTATACCAACAACACAGACTACACCATTGCAGAACTGACCATTGAATTTCACCAGCGTGATGATGTGACTGATGCACAGCGCAGTGTGTTTGATGAATGGAAAGAAACATACGACGACTGGACAGACGAGGACATTGCGGATATTTACATGATGGGACGTAATTCCAAAATCGCTGAACCAGGAGAGTCAGTGACCTATGCGCCTTGTACCGTTAATAATCTCGCTCCCTATATGTCAAGCATGGAGCAGTATGAATTGATGGAGCCTACTGAAGCGACAATTGTTGTTTTGGGTGAAGACGAAGCGTATGCATTCTACTATGATTTTTCTGAAGGCGTTTGCACCGACAGTGGTTACGGTAGCATTATTGCATACGAATGGTCGGACAGTGAACTTGCTGCAATGATTCCGGAACCGAGTGCTTTGCCGTTGTTACAAACAAGTGAAAGCGACGATAAGGTATCCTTTGAAGGTTATGGTGCTTCAGAAGAGATCTTCGAGAATTATATCTCCGAATGCAAGAATATGGGATTTACAGTGGATGCATCAGAAAGCAGCTACGATTCTGAATCCTATTTCACAGCTGAGAACGCATCCGGTTATGATTTGCGAGTAGAATACGATGTTATCGACGAAAAAATGAGCGGTCGAATCTATGTGCCTGACGAAGACGAAAATGAAGATGAAGATGATATTTCGGAAGAAACGACAGAAGAGGTAACGATAACGTCTGTTGTCACAACAACGACGGCGGCAACAGAAACTGTCACCGAAAGTGACACATCTTCCGATTCCGTAGATTACAGCGAAGAAATTAACGCATTAAGCGAAACAATTTCGATGGATATTTCAGAGACAGTGAATAGTCTCAATGCGGAATACAATACATTACTCGGAAGAATTGGTAACTACGACGGTTTTGTTGCAAATGTTGCAGACGTGGAAACGCTCTACACGCATATTCATGACGAGACGTATGATCTGTGCATTCGCATGGAAGAGTATAGTATTACCTATGCTGAAATTATATTGTCTTCCGGTGCGTCGATAGATGATATGAACGACAGTTGGGATACATTCTATGATGATATTTACGATGGTGCATTGGATGACATATATGACGGAATTTACGACGGTCTTCTAGATGATATTTACGATGCATTTTACAACAGTGTGTTAAGTGATGCGCCGGATTCTGTAGACTATACAGATTGGCTGTCTGTAAATACAGACGAATATGACAGATGGTTGGACTGTGATACAGATGTGTACGATTTCTGGCTGGACAGCGACATGGCTATATACGACTTTTGGCTGGATATTTCTAGTGCATTCTGGAGCGACGATTTAGACGAGGCTTACACTGTATTAGACAGTTTTCAAACAGACGTCGAAAATTTGAGAAACGAGAGCTGATTTGTGAAAATTGATATTTTTGTATTGATATTTTTCTCATATGACAATGGAGGGTGTTTTATGGCAGGCAAAAAACAAAGTTCACAAAACAAACGAATTGGAAGCGATTCTACAAAATCGAGAATATTAGAATGGCTTGGAGGCAGTCTGATCTCGTATCTTTTAGATCAAGTTGATTTTGAAAAACTGGTTCAGATGATTTTAATTGCTTTTAAAGAACGAAAAAGTCTGATATCGATTCCTGAATTATATTTGAAAGATTTTCCATTAACGTTGGAGCAAGCGATAGACAATCTCTCCCAAAACGGTTTACAAGTAATGACGAGTGAAATGCAGCTTTTTGAAGCAGAACCTCAGTATAGGTTTTGTTTTGACGGTCAGGTGGTTGCCACATCACCAAAGGCACGTCAAAAAGTAAAGCCCGGAGAACAAGTTATCGTGAAATATATTACTACACCCGTTATCGAAGAAAGCAAACGTCTTTACGAAGAAGCCGAAGCACGTAAAACAGAAAAAGAAGCAGAACGGAAAGAAAAGCTAAATTCTGTAAAAACTTGTGCAACAGATTGTGTACATAAAATCATACATCACAAATCGGACACTAAAATTGATATTACCGAAGGAGAATATGTCAATGGAATCGAAAGGAAAGAATGCGATTTACAGTGAGAATCTTTTTACCGTTACGCCTTGTGACGACTCTGTTCATCCTAAAAACGACAATCGCTTTGTAAAGCTGGAGCAAACGGAAGAGCAGGATATTTGCATGAGTGGACTTGCTTCACAGCTTCCGACACTATGCGTTGCAAATGCTATGTCGTCTGCCGCAAGCACTATGTCAGGTATCACGCCAAATATGTATATCATGCATTTTCCAAAAGGTGTTTCAAGGACTCCACTTCAACTGCGTGATAACAGAGGTATTACCACAACTCTTACTGGAAAAGATGGTAAATTTGTTGATACAGCTTGGTTGACAAAAGCAGATACGTAAGCACAAGCACAAGCTACACAAGCGGCACAATTACGAACAGAAGCAATTATATTTTCTGCCTTTTCTGTGATGGCTATGATAACACAACAGTATTTTCTGACCCAAATTACAACAAAACTCGGAAAAATTGAAATGGGAATTGATAAAATACTGGAGTTCCTTTATGGCGACAAAAAGGCTGAACTTATCGCAGAGGTGACATTCACAAAATTTGCCATGAAGAATTACAGTTCTGTCATGACACGGGAAGCCCAGAAAACTGCAACCATCCAGAGTCTGCAAAATGGAAAAAAAGTAGCTATGAAAGACATCGAATTCTACATGAATGAACTAAGCAGAGTGACAAAAGGAAAAGAAAATGTGGATATTTTGCTCGACAAAGCGTGCCGTGTCAAAGAGTGTCTGGAACTGTCAATACAGCTCTATGTGATGAATATGCTACTTGAAGTGTATTATGCGGAGAATTTTGATTCTGAATATTTGAAATACATAGAAAATGAAGCCACAATGTACATTTCGAAATGTGAAAAGCATATCTTATCGAAATTCTCAGAACTGCGTATTCTGATTGCCAAGCATAAGGACACACTCCTGAAAAAATTGGATCAAGATGCTCTCTTGGAAAAAATAAATGACGTTATGGCTGCTTATGAAGACGGCAGCGAATCCGAAATTTCAAAGACACTGCACAAGTATCTGGAATTTCCGAAAACACTAACAGACTATTATATTTCCAGTGTCGGCGATGTCTATATGAAAAAAGCACAACAACCAGTGTAGATATTTTTAAACGCTAAAAAAACAAGCCCTCTTATGAGAAGAGAAGGTGAATCATCCGATTTTACCTTCTCTTATTTTTTATGAGAGGGTTCTTTTTTATGTCAAAATTAGAACGAGATTTTCAAGCGAAGCTCATTCATGAATTGAAAGAACGTTTTGCTGGATACATCGTAATGAAACTCGATGCAAACTACATACAAGGAATACCGGATATTCTAGTTCTATACCAAAACAAATGGGCGACCTTGGAATGTAAAAAATCGAAGTCTGCCACTCGGCAGCCAAATCAAGAATACTATGTAAATCGGATGAATGATATGTCATTCTCTAGATTTATCTGCCCAGAAAACAAGGAGGAAGTTTTTAATGACCTTCAACAAGCATTCCAACCTTAGCGGACAACACGCTTTTCTTGGAGCGAGCAAATACGCTTGGTTAAATTATGATGAAGAAAAAGTTGCTGATACTTATACGAATTTTTTGGCAGCGAAAAAGGGAACCATACTACATGACTTCGCAGCACGCTGCATTACACTCGGACAAAAGCTGCCAAGGTCTCGAAAAACACTGAATATGTATGTAAACGACGCTATTGGCTTTCGCATGATGCCAGAACAGGTATTATATTTTTCGGAGAATTATTTTGGTACAGCAGATGCTATCTCATTTCGAGACAATTGTTTACGGATTCACGATTTGAAAACCGGTGTTACACCGGCACACATGGAGCAGCTAGAAATTTATGCTGCTCTTTTTTGTTTGGAATATGCAGTAAAGCCTTCTGAAATTGAAATGGAGCTTCGTATTTATCAGCTGGATGACATCTTGATATTTCAGCCGACAGTAGAAGACATTGCACCCATTATAGACAAAATTCGTACATTCGATAAAATTCTAAAGAGAATTAAGGCAGAGGAGAATGAATCATGAATTACACAGTTGAAGATATTTTAATGCACTACGGAATGCCAAGACGTTCTGGTAGATATCCTTGGGGTTCTGGAGAGAATCCCTATCAACACAGCGGCGATTTTCTTAGCCGTGTGGAGGAACTAAAGGAGCAAGGATACACAGAAAAACAAATTGCTGATGCGATGAAACTTACCACTACACAGCTGCGTGCATATAAAGCAATCGCTAAAAATGAACGTCGTGCATTAGAAGTGGAACGTGCAAAATCACTTCGAGAAGAAGGTAAAAGCCTGAATGAGATTGCCAAGATTATGGGATATTCTAACGATTCCTCCATTCGCTCACTGCTAAATCCAAAGTCAGAAGCAAAGATGAATCAGGCAGTTGCAACTGCGGATATTTTAAAAAAGATGGTTGCTGAAAAAGGGATGATTGACGTCAGCGAAGGAGCTGTGCGAGAATTAGGCGTTTCAAAGGAAAAATTGAATCAGGCTCTGAGCATTATGGATGCAGAAGGATATCCTATTTATGCGAGAGGCGTGTCACAGGTGACAAATCCCGGTAAGCAAACAAACATTCTCGTACTTTGCCTACCTGGAACAGAACACAAGGACATTTATGCTGCAGATGCAAAGATTGACTCTGTCGGGGATTATATTTCTTACGATGGCGGTGAGACATTCAAGAAATCGTTTGTTTACCCGTCCAGCATGGATTCTAGTCGCTTACAGATTCGATATGATGATGAGGGTGGAAAGCAGAAGGATGGCGTAATTGAGCTGCGACGTAATATAGCAGATTTGTCCCTCGGTGAATCCAACTATGCACAGGTTCGAATTCTAGTGGATGGTACACACTATTTGAAAGGCATGGCTGTCTATTCTGACGATATGCCGGACGGGGTAGATGTGATATTTAATACAAATAAAAAATCGGGTACGCCTATGACTTCGGTCCTAAAGCCGATTTCCGATGCCCCTGACAATCCATTTGGTTCTCTTATCAAAGAACACGGCGGACAGAGCGAGTATATCGATAGCGACGGAAACAAGAAGCTTTCATTAATCAACAAGCGTGCAGAAGAAAGTGACTGGAGCGACTGGTCTGATGCACTTCCGTCTCAATTTTTATCAAAGCAAAATCAACCGTTGATTGAAAAGCAACTGACCATTGCAAAGAATGACAAAATTTTAGAATTTGAAGAAATTTGTTCTTTAACAAATCCAACCGTCAAGAAGAGTCTATTACAATCTTTCGCAGAAGATTGTGATGCAGCAGCCGTCCATTTGAAGGCAGCAGCATTGCCACGCCAGAAATATCATGTTATATTACCAGTTACCAGCATGAAGGATGACGAAGTATATGCCCCCAATTATCATGATGGCGAAACTGTTGCGTTGATTTGATATCCACATGGTGGTACTTTTGAAATTCCAATTTTAAAAGTAAATAATAAGCAAACAGACGCCGAAAAATTGATTGGTTCCACTGCCGTAGATGCAATTGGTATCAACAGCAACGTTGCGGAACGTTTATCGGGTGCCGATTTCGATGGGGATACAGTTATGGTGATTCCCTGTAATTCCAATCGCAGTAGTATTCATATCACTTCTATACCTCCTCTTGATGGACTCGTTGGATTTGATCCAAAAGAGCAGTATGGTCCGGATACATATGAAGAAGGTAGTATATGCTTGATGAAAGATCCGATAACCGGAACTGATAATACACAAAAACAGATGGGCGTGATATCCAATCTAATTACTGACATGACTTTGAAAGGTGCAACAGAAGACGAGCTTGCCAGAGCAGTTCGACATAGCATGGTAGTTATTGATGCTGCAAAGCACAAGCTAAATTACAAACAGAGCGAAATCGACAATGATATTCCAGCACTAAAACAGAAATATCAAGGAAGAGTGTCAGAAGATGGGCATTACCATGAGGGTGCGGCTACATTGATATCTCAAGTAAAGTCTAGTGTGCAAGTAAAGAAACGTGTCGGCACACCACATACCAATCCTGAAACTGGTCAATTGATATTTAAGGAAGTGGATGAGACCTATGTAGACAAAAAGGGAAAGACGAAGAACCGTACCCAGAGCAGTACAAAAATGGCAGAAACTTCTGATGCCTACACCCTTTCCTCCGGTACACCCCAAGAAGAACTGTATGCAGACTATGCTAATAAGATGAAATCACTAGCAAATGAGGCACGTCTAGAGATTCTTTCCACTGGTCGAATCGAATACAGTGCCTCAGCCAAAGCAAAGTACCAAGAACAATATGACTCTCTCATGGCAAAGCTAAACGTTTCACTTATGAATGCGCCAAGAGAACGCCAAGCACAACTGATTGCTAACACAACTGTGAAAGCAAAAATACAAGACAACCCCGATCTTGCTAAGAAAAGCAGTAAATCACAGCTAAAAAAGGTAAAGCAACAAGCACTAGCCTCAGCAAGATTGCAAGTTGGCGCACAGCAGCAGACAATTGACATCACCGACAAAGAATGGGAAGCGATTCAATCTGATGCCATCAGCGAGAACAAACTGACAAAGATTCTTCGCTATGCGGACAGCACTCGTGTGCGGTAATTGGCAACACCAAAGTCTAACAGTACATTAAGTACTGCGAAGCTGAACTGATTGAAATCGCTTGCTTCTGCCGGTTATATCGTATCCGAAATCGCTGATGTATTAGGTGTTTCCACATCTACAATTCGATACCATTTGAAGAAAGAAAAGGAGTGAGATTCTTATGCAACAAAGCTGCTATTTAACAACATTCGACAATCCTTACAATCCATCAGAACAATTCGAACAGTGGTTCTTGTTTGACGTGACTAAAGGCTATAACTCATGCGCTTACTTAGGATGAATTGCAAACACTTCCGATCAACTGACAGATAAAGAAAATAATGAGGGAATCGAACGTGCAATAGATGAAATTGTAAAGTACGATTTCATGAATGTTTATCGCAAAGTAAGGGTATAAAGGAAGCCATGATGCTGAACAATTGTTATGTTGTATGCTAATTGACATTTCTGCAAAAAAATATTGCTTTAAAAATTCGAGGTCACAATTTTTATTACAATTTTAATGTAATATTCGTTTACTCGAAGGGGTAGGGGGTCTTCTCAAAAATGACACCCCCTCTTCATCGCAGCGTCCCTTAAAAATTCTCCGGCGGATAATTTTCATGTTTTTCTGATATACCCTTGCATTTCTTCTGATCGTATGATATAATAAAGGAAAGACAGCGAGGCTATTCCGAAGAAATCTTCAACGGTGTGCATGAGATGTATTTTAACACAGCAATAAAAGATGACACTCGTATTTCTGAATTGTTGCAGTTTTTCAAGAATAGCGTTTCCGACAGCGTGTCATTCAGCAGATTGTCTGATCGTGTAAAGCTTTACAAAGAAACCGAAGAAGGAGTGAACCATATGTGTGATGCAGTGAGAGTTTATGGCGACAAAAGAGAAGAAGCTGGTATGGAAGCCGGTATGGAAGCCGGTAGAAGACAAGGCGAAGCAATAAAGCTGAAACAAGTTATAGCCGCTTTAATGCAGAATACAAAATGTACGTTAGACGAAGCACTTCATATGACCGGATACACGATGAAAGACTATCAGGAAAGTTTAGCGGTTTTAAGTGATTCTGCGAATTCTTAGAATTGAATTTTAAAACAAAGGGAAGACCTTATAGTAAGAGTCTTCTCTTTTTTACGCAAAATTTGCAAGATATATTATGGAAAGAAAAAGAACAGCTAAACTTGTCTATGGTGATGAGGAAGAGGAGAGGTTGAGGTTGACATGAAATTATGTACAGTAATCACCGTTGCTATGAGAGAAGACAATGCTGGATCGTAGCTATTTCTTTTCATTTTTGCGCAAAATTTGCAAGATATATTATGGAAAGGAAGCAGTGAGACACGAATGTAGTGACTTTCAGTAATCACCGCTGCTATGAGAGTTCGATGCTCCTCATAGCCCTTTCTTTTTATTTTTTCCTTCATAAAACATCGCAAGTTTTACAAAATGTATTATGGAATACAAACTTGAAAGGAGGAGGAATATGGACGAAATGAATATTGTATCATCGTTTATGACGAAAACACTTTCTAAAGTAATAGCAAAAATCATACGAAAGAAATTGGGAATCAATGTCGATTTACAAATTCGAGAAGTAAAGATTCGTGTTACCGATGGAAAGGCACACGCACATATCGACGCAGATGCAGATTTGTCAAAAGAAAGTCTTATGGCTATTTTAAAGCAAACAGATTTGAATTGAGCATGAAAACGGAGTCACTTTTACAGCGACTCTTTGTTTTTTTGTCGCTTCGCAAAATTTACAAGATATATTATGGGAACACAAACTTATGGTTAAATCGAAGCGTAAACATGAGGAGGAATCATTATGAATGGATTTACAAAAGAGCGGAACGATTATCGTGAAAAGTGTAAGATATTATTGCATAATAGCAGAATGTATGAGATGTATAAGTGGCTATATAAAGCCGGTGTACATACGGATACAGTTTGTTATAAGCTTGATTATTATTTCTTTAAAACGATTAAGGCTTATGAAAAAATTGGATTCAAATGCACAGGAATCAAAAACAAAAATGATCGATTGAACCGTATCGCAGAGTTTCGCTAATATTTAAAGAAGGGTTCTTACCAAGGATTCTTCTTTTTTGTCTTCGCAAATTTCGCAACGTATATTATGGAAAGGAGGTGTGTAATATGACTTTAGATAAAATTATAAATTGGGGAAGCTACTACGTTACCAAAAAAGCAAAAGTCGGAGAATGGGGAAAGTATGACATGCTTGACATTGATAAATTTAAGAAAGCGAAAAAGCAAGTATGTGCCATAAATGCCATTACGACTTTGAGTGCAGCAATGATAGGTAGTGTAGTCGCACATAATTTAGGAAAAAAGTAATTAGGCACACACAATCGTGAAATCAGAAAGAGTTCCAAACAAGGACTCTTTCTTTTTTTACGCCAAAAAACAAGCCCTTTTATGAGAAGAGAAAGAAGTTCGCCGATTTTCTTTCTCTATTATTTTTTTCATGAAAGGAAGATCGACACGAATGCATTATAACTCACTCTACCATCATGGTATTTTAGGTCAAAAGTGGGGCAAGAAGAACAGTCCACCATATCTATTGGATTCTGCTGATCACTCCGCCTCAGAAAAGAAAGCAGGATGGCGAAAATCACTTGACAAATCTAATGCAAAAGTGTACAATAAAAGCAGCAAATCAAGTGAGAATGATGAAAAAACCAAAAAGAAGTCCAGTCTAAGTGACAAACAAAAGAAAGCATTGAAAATCGGTGCTATTGCCGCTGGAGTAGCGTTAGCGGCATTCGGCACTTATCAGCTTGCAAAGTCTGGAAAACTTGATGGACTGATTGGACAAGGAAAAAGTGTCGCCTCCTCATTACTTGATGACAACGAAACAAAGGACGTTGTTGGAAACATTAGCAATGGTTTGAAAAAGTTGTCACAGCCGGAATCTATTTCCGAAGCAATAAGTCACGCTAATCCCAATCGGGGTAATCTGAATTACAATAACAACTGTACATTATGCAGTATTGCGACATTTTTGCGCACACAAGGTTATGATGTGATAGCTGGTTCTACTAGTGGTGAAGGACAAATCTTAGGTGGCATTGTCGAAGAATGCTTCAAGAATGCAAAGGTTTTAGATGGCACAGCAACAAAATTTGGACGTTCTCGTCAAGATGCCGCAGAGATGTTGGTAAAACATTTTGGGGAGAATGCTAGTGGGGTTTGCAGTGTGGCATGGAAGGATGAAGGTTATGGACACGCATTTAACTGGAGCATTAAAGATGGTATTGTTTCGTTCTTTGATGGGCAAAAAGCGTATAATAACGACCTTATTAGCGCAAGATATTGGGATCTAATCGATAAGAATAAGCTCCTTACCCTTGCAAGACTTGACAATGCAGAACCTAACGTGGACGCCATCAAAAAATGGCTTGAATAGAAAGGTGGATAAAAATGAATCAAAGAGTTAGAACCTCTGAAGCAGACGTCACATTAAATGAACTCCTTAGTAAGGAAATAACGAAAGTTAGAATGTATCAAGATTATTATTATGTCGATACAAAGAAAACATACTTTTATGATGAAACCATATACGAGGTCAATAAAAACAACAAGGATTTGAAAAGGACAGATTTTCTTGATTTTGCATTAGCTGTTGATAATATTCACCAGCTTCCCACCATCACTCCTGAAGAATTCAGACGTCGTATGAAAGAAAACTGAGTAAATTACACTTTCATGAAAAATTCAAAATAAATTGATGATAGAAAGAGTTCCAAACAGGGACTCTTTCTTTTTATGAAGTCTGCTATTTTATTCGTGTTCCTTAATCTTTACTGATTTCAAAGCTCACACTTCTTTTCGCAAAACATACAAGATATATTATGGAAAGGAGGTGTGTGGTATGAAATTATTCAAAGCTAAAGATCCATACGAAGGTATCTTCGAACAGTGCTGTGGAAAAATCGGATCGCAAGGCGTGTTTGATATATGGAAGTATGAAAAACTAGTAGCAGAAGTGAACAAGAAATTGAACAAAAAACTTAGAATCGAACGTATTGTCATGCAGAGTGTTATCATATGCAGCGGTGTAATAGGTACTATAGTTGCGCATAATTTAGGAAAGAAGTAATTAGGCACACACAATCGTGAAATGAGAAAGAGTTCCAAACAGGGACTCTTTCTTTTTTGAGAAGGAGGAGATTTTCATAGACCAACCACTTTACCATCATGGCATCTTAGGACAAAAGTGGGGCGTTCGAAATGGACCACCCTATCCTCTTCGTGGTAGAGACTATTCACCTTCTGAAAAGAAGGCCTATCAAAAAAGAATCGGGAGAAATAGTACGTATAACAAAAAGCATATCGATGAAACGCTTAGTTCCGATAAGACAGTGCTTAGTACACTTTCTTATGATCTAAATCGAACGAAAGATACAGATATGTTCTATGCAACGACTGATTTTTTCGATAAGCATCAGTACAATGCTCTGTTCAATAAAAAAGTACCGCAGACCGTTTACGACGAAAATGGCAATTCTTTAGGATCTGGTTATTGTATGAAGTATTGCATTAATAATAAACTGGCGCAAGATATTAAAGTCGCTAGTGAAGATTCCGGTGCGGAGATATTTCAAAATTTGTATAAGAATGATCGGGATTTCTATAACTTCGTAACGGATAAAGATCGTATGGAGTCGTATTTTGTCAGTGAAAAGTACAGGTTCAAAGGATACAGAGAAGCGAAGGACGTTCTTGACCGGATGAAAGATAAGAACTATACACCTACTGGGGACGACCTTCAAACTGTTTATCGTATGTTCAATTATGTCATTCCATATGACGGTTCTGGCAATGATACACAGGGCGAAAAAGACATATATACACAAAGAACAAAATTTTTTAATGCCTGTAAAAAAGCTGGTTATGGAGCTGTTCTCGACACAAATGATGCTATTTATGGCGGCTTTAAAGCGAAATCTCCAATGATTGTATTTGATATGGAAAATGTCATTTCTGACAAAACGTATCGTACGAAGACAAGTGAACAAAAATTTTCTGATTTGGTGTTAGTAGGGCGGAAAATGCTTGGATTATAAACTATAAAGTGATATGTAAAAACGAATCCACCTGCTAAAGCAAGTGGATTTCTTATAATTCAAATTTTGCAGTACATTATTTTATTTGTGCCGCCAAGTCTTCGACTTCAAACCAGTCATCTTTGCAATGCCCATATGCGACAGCAACGACATCCTCAGCGCATTTAGGGCGATAGAGATACAACCTTTCTTTTTGCCTTCTTGTCTTCCCTCTTCCTGACTTTCTTTATAGAGATCCTCCATAATTTTACATATATGGCTCACTCCTTTCGAGTCGTTTTTGAAATAACCCACACGTTCTGCCAGCGTCTTGTAGTGGATGCTTGTGGTTTTTGCAGAATAATTTGTAAGAGTAGTTCTGCACAGGCTTTATCTTCAAATACCTTGGACATAAAGGTATCGTCCATCAGGCAAAAATCCTGTAGTCGCCGAAGATAGCGTGGATTCCATGCCTTTTGTTCTGTCTTCTTTTTTTATAGCATATCAGGACGATATTGTCAATGTTGAAAATTATGTGATATGAACATTTCAATTATACTACAGAAAACGAAGCTTTGTCGAATTTTAAAAAACGGAAAGGAGCGTGATGTTATGCCGAGAAAATCAGACAAAGAAACACCAACCATAAAGCGGAAATGTCCGCCTGCTTCAAATCCAGAGGCACGGGAAAATCAGCTGATTTCCTTGGCAGTTGATTTAGCAGAAAAGCAGCTCATGGAAGGAACAGCTTTCTCACAGGTTATCACGCATTACCTGAAGCTGGGTTCTACCAAAGAGAAAATCGAAAAAGAAATCCTAGAAAAACAAAAAGAGCTGCTGGACGCAAAAACAGAGTCACTGCGTTCGGCACAGCGTGTGGAAGAACTCTATGAAAAAGCACTGGATGCTATGCGTGATTACAGCGGAAATGGCAACAGAAATGATTAGAAGATATTCTGTATTATCTGAATTTTCAACCTTTCAAGAACGTTTCGAATACCTTCAGTTGGACGGTACAGTCGGAGAAGAAACATTCGGATTTGAGCGTCATCTCAATCAGATATTTTATCACTCCGCCGAATGGAAAAAAGTGCGAGATGCAGTTATTGTTCGAGATGATGGCTGTGACCTTGGAATTCTAGGCAGAACGATTTATGGGCAAATTCTCATTCATCATATGAATCCTATCACAAAAACAGATATTTTAAAGCGAAGCGAATTTTTATTTGACCCCGACTTTTTAATTTGTACATCCAAAACCACACACAATGCCATTCATTATGGTGATGAAAATTTACTGTTGAGTGAGCCTGTTTCACGAAAAAAAGACGATACTTGCCCGTGGCGACATACATCATAGAGGAGGTTTGGAACTTGGATAGTATTTTAGCTTCTGTTAAGAAAATGCTGGGAATTGCAGAAGAGTACGAGCATTTCGATGCTGATATTATTATGCATATTAACACAGTCTTATCAATTTTAACACAAATTGGATTGGGTCCGGATGGTGGCTTTTCTATTAGTGATTACACAGCAGTCTGGTCTGATTTTATGGACGACGACGATCGACTTTCTATGGTGAAGTCTTATTTATATTTAAAAGTCCGTTTGTTATTTGATCCGCCACTCAGTTCTTCTGTTGCTGACGCTATGAATCGTCAAATCAGCGAGTTAGAATAGCGACTGTTTGTACAGACAGACCCAGACATATAAATATATTTGGAGGTGATTTTATGACAAACGATATTCTTGAACACCATGGTATTTTGGGGATGAAATGGGGTGTCAGACGGTATCAAAATAAAGATGGATCTCTTACATCTGCTGGAGAAAAACGATACGCTCGTGATATTCAGGAAAATTTGTCTAAAAAGAAGGATGATCGAATTAATACGGATAATCCGGATCCAAAACGATGGTCGAAGGAGGATACGGAACGATATAAGAAAATAGTAGATGTTTCTTCTACGTTGGTTAAACAACTGCAAGATATCGAACAGGAAACTGCACCCAAATCGGAAAAAGTGAAGATGGATCTTTCGAGTATGACTGATAAGGAGATGCGAGATCGAATTAACCGTGAGTTGTTGGAACGCCAATACAATAATTTGTTTGCAGAAGAAACTACTCCTGCGATTTCAAAAGGACGAACTTACACAAAAGCGGCTTTAGCAGCTGCTGGAAGTGTTTTGTCTGTTACAAGTTCTGCTTTGGCGATAGTGTTATCAATTAAAGAACTAAAAGGATAAAATGAGGTAACAAATCATGTCCTTATCCAATACTGCAACACCAAAGTATTACAAAAGATTTCGAAATGCTGTATTACGTGGTGAAATTCCCGTCTGCAAAGAAATCGATATGGAAATGCATCGTATTGATGATTTGATTGCAAATCCTGGTGTCTGGTATGACGATAAAGCTATTGATGGCTTTATTTGTTATTGCGAGAATGAACTGACACTGACAGACGGCGGCGATTTAAAACTTCTTGATACATTTAAACTTTGGGTAGAACAAATTTTTGGTTGGTATTATTTTGTAGAAAGAACTGTATATGAGCCTAACGAAAACGGTCATGGAGGACGTTATATAACCAAGCGTATTAAGAAACGGCTCATCAATAAGCAGTATTTGATTGTTGCCAGAGGTGCAGCAAAATCCATGTATGGTTCCTGTTTGCAAAACTATTTTCTGAATGTAGATACTACTACAACTCATCAAATCACAACAGCCCCTACGATGAAGTAAGTGGAAGAGATTTTATCTCCTATTCGAACTGCTATTACACGTGCCAGAGGTCCCCCTGCTTCAATTTCTGACAGAAGGCTCTCTGCAAAATACGACTGGTTCAAAAGCAAATCGTGTGAAGCTTGCATCAACAAAAAAAGGCATTGAAAATTTTTTAACGGGTTCTCTTTTGGAGATTCGTCCGATGTCGATTAATAAGCTGCAAGGACTTCGTCCAAAAGTCGCAACCGTCGACGAATGGCTTTCCAGTGATACACAAGAAGATGTCATCGGTGCAATTGAACAGGGTGCGTCTAAGATAGATGATTATTTGATTGTTGCAATTAGCTCGGAAGGAACGGTACGAAACGGCAGCGGCGATACCATCAAAATGGAATTGATGGACATCTTGAAAGGTAAGTACGTTAATCCTCATGTCTCTATCTGGTACTATAAACTTGATAATATTGATGAGATAGGACAGCCAGATATGTGGTTAAAAGTAAATCCGAATCTCGGAAAAACTGTTAGCTATGAAACCTATCAATTAGACGTAGAACGTGCTGAAAAAGCACCTGCTGCCAGAAATGATATTTTGGCAAAACGATTTGGCATTCCCATGGAGGGGTATACATACTACTTCACCTATGAGGAAACCCTTTCGCATCGCAAAAGAGATTATTGGCAGATGCCCTGTTCACTTGGTGCAGACTTGTCACAGGGTGACGACTTTTGTGCGTTTACGTTTTTATTTCTGCTTGCAGATGGTGCTTTTGGTGTAAAAACGAGAAATTATATTACTTCTGTAACGCTTTCGAAATTACCGACAGCTATGAGAAGCAAATACGATTCCTTTATGCGGGAAGGCAGTCTGATTGTACTGGAGGGCACGGTCCTGGACATGATGGAAGTGTACGATGACCTAGATCATCACATTGCTGAATGCAGATACGATGTACGAAGCTTTGGCTATGATCCCTATAATGCAAAGGAATTTGTGGGACGATGGATTTCCGAAAATTCACAGTTTGGTGTAGAAAAGGTGATACAAGGTGCCAAAACAGAATCAGTTTCATTGGGCGAATTGAAAAAGCTTTCCGAAGAACGTATGCTCTTATTTGACGAGGAGCTGATGACTTTTGCTATGGGAAATTGTATTACATTAGAGGACACGAATGGAAATCGAAAATTATTGAAGAAGCGATATGAGCAAAAAATCGATGCAGTGGCTGCAATGATGGATGCTTTTGTTGCTTTTAAATTAAATCGGGAGGCATTTGCATGATGACAAAAAGTCAGATGGAAAAACTAGAGTATATCGCAGAACACTATTCATTTGAACGACAGCGTGAAATTTTAGTGGAAGAGTGCGCTGAACTGATTCAAGCGGCGCAAAAGTGCAAACGATATCCAACAAATGCACAGTGGAGTGCGAATTTTATGGAAGAAATTGCAGATGTATTGATTTGTGCAGAACAAATGCAGCTGTATCTAAAACCGGCAAATGGTGAAATTTCAAAATGGATTGATTTCAAACTCAATCGAGAACTAAAACGAATTGTGGAGGAAAAGAAAAATGATGAATGAACTTTATCACCACGGTATCTTAGATCAAAAGTGGGGCGTCAGACGGTATCAAAACTATGACGGTTCGTTGACCGCAGCAGGAAAAGAGCGATATGGCTCAACCGACAAACTGAGTTCGTCTCTAAGTGGTGGCAATTTAAATAATGCGAATAGTAAAAAGAAAAGCACAAGTACCGGAAAAACATTGTTAAAATCAGCGGGCGTTGAAGCAGGAATTATTGTAGGAAGAAATCTAACTTCTAATATTTTAGGCAGAGCTGGTATGGATGTTGTAACGACGACAGGCGTAACTCGACTCGCCGCAGCGGGTGCTACTGCGGTAAATGCTGTTCTCATCGGAAAAAAAGTTATAGCTAATAGAAGAACGAAAAAGCAAGCACTCGATGAGTCGACCTCAGGCGGTTCGCTCTTTTCCTCTAAGGCTAACAAGAAGGCTAACAAGAATGCGACGAGTGCCTATGAGGAAATGTATGTGAAAGCACATAATAACGCTGCCACAAGAATGAATGGTTCCAATGGTTTGATAGCAAAGTTAAACAAAAAATACGAAAACGATGATGTAAGTGATCATTCTACTGGTATTGGAAAGCAGTATGTTGAAGAGTATCAAAAGATTTGGAATCAAATTTTGGAAGAAGAGATGGAAAAGCTAAGCTAAAAACATTCTGTTTGTAAATGGGGGTGATCTCTATAAACGAACTTTATCATCATGGTATTCTCGGTCAAAAGTGGGGACAGAAAAACGACCCTCCGTATCCGCTTGGAAGTGCGTATAGTTCTGTAGAGAAAACGCCTTCATCGGTTCGGCTCACTTTTTTTAACGGGTGGAAAAGCCAAAGAACTCATCGGTAAAGGTTCGAATTGGTTAAGTGATACTGGTTATTTGTCGAGAGAACCAGATGCAAAAGTGAAGCAAACTGCGCAAAAAGCTGGATTGAAGCTAAAGACAAGCCATCAAAGCATGAGTGAGGACTGTGCTGAGACCGATCCGGATTTTACTCCCTATGGTTCAGCTATACAGCGTAACAACTGTACGCATTGTAGCGTAGCACTTGCTATGCGGAGAATGGGCTACGATGTAGAAGCTAAAGATCTTCCTAAAAATCGTGAAAACGGTACAATGTTTAAAGATTTGGAGAAATATTTCGATACCTTGAATCATGAAACTATCTATACTGGCAATCATGTGAGTGCGTCTGAATACGAAAAAGCGTTATCAGAACAGCTATTGAAAGCTTGTAACAACGAAAACGGTGCAGTTGGTATTATGCTGGTCGGATTTTCAACAGGTGGCGGGCATTACATAACATGGGAAAATCAAAATGACACAATACAGTATGCTGATGGACAAAATAATGTTTCAGATATATCGTTACGTGTATTTAAAGGCATAAAAAATGGTCAAATCATACGTGGTGCTCGGATTGCACGACTTGATGACGTTACAATAAATACCGATACGATTGGTGAAGTTGTGAAAAGTAAATGATTGCTATTTTTGTTCATTTGTGATATAATGAATAAATACATAAAGCGAAAGGAGACATATTATGATCACTTTGAAAGAGGCTTGTTATGTCGCAGAAACTGATAACGAGAGTATGCGAATTATCGGTTGTTACGACTGTGATGATAGCTATGGCTTTGTTATGGCAAATCGAAGTTGGAAAGGTGGATCTGTTCTTTCTGATGACTTTTCCGTTGGAAATAACGTCATATTTGTAAGAAAGTCAGACGGAAAGATATTTTTCAAGTCAATCATGGATGCTATGGAAAAAGTGAATAGTGGTACGAAATTGGGCATCGGAAATTTTTTTGATAGAAGAAGATCAAAAATTCATGCAGCAATTAGAAGAGAGATAGGAAGATCTGCAAGTGGATAGTTATCTTTACCACCATGGTATTCTCGGACAAAAGTGGGGCGTCAGACGGTATCAAAACTATGACGGTTCGTACACACAGAGAGGTTTGGAACGCTATAAAAAGGCACGTTCCAACTATGAAACCGCCAAGGATACTTTGAACAGTACAAAAGCTGCTTATAAAAGCGGTAACGCAACGAAAGAGAGTTACACAGAAGCAAAGGTTAAAACGAGAAAAGCGAAAAATCCAATGAATTCAGCATATAGAAAGCTGAAAACGGATAAAATGGCTGATCAAGGAAAGCAGCTATACAAAAGTGGTAAAACCATAATGGACAATAAAAAGAAGCTTGAAATTTCAGAAGGTGTAATTACTGTTGGCGGTTTGGTCACTGAGTACTTGGTCAATGAGAAAACAGGCAATATGAAATTAGCTGGTGTTTCTGCTGCCGCAGTTAGTGCTGGAGGTACTGCTGTAAATGCTTTATTAGGTCTTAAAACTAATTCGGAAAACAAGAAATTACGTGCATACTATGCACACTGATTTTTCTGCTCATAGTAAATTATTCTTCTTCTAGCTTCACCCGACAAACTTTTTCGCTGCAAAATGCCACGCCATATTTTAGGACTTTTTTGTGGCCGTTCTGTTTCATATTCGAAACATAGTGCTTATCCTCGATTTGCTTCATCGCCTTATCACAGGCATTATCCAAATCCATAAAATTCTTGGCGATTTTTACTTCAATCACAACTGCAAAGGTTCGTTTCCGATATTCGCAAATTGTAATATCTGTTCTACCTTTGCCATTTTCACGATTGGATTCCACACGATAGCCACGTCTGCCCATGAGCAGTCCTGCAAGAAATCCGTGGTAAAAGCTTTCATAATTGTCGTGGTAACTGATGGACTCATTTAGCCAATTATTTACTTCTTCTTCGAAGCCTTCGGCGTTTCCATCGATGATTGCCTTGAATAAATCGTCTGTGCCGTTTGTACGGATTTTCTCATCAAACCACTGCATAATCGTAGTTTGATATACGGTCTGAACCTCCACATTTGGAATGACAAGTTCAGCATAGGTTAGAATATTCTTCTTAAACAAACGAATCGGCTTTAGATAACCCGTGAACAGGAGGAAGCTCCAGATATAATCTGTATTGATGTTGATATTGCGGTACGTGATGTCTTCATAAATCAGTTTTGTTAAGGATTCACCGTTCACGAGAGCCTCAATTTGATTGTGCGTTTCTTCGTTGCCGTTTACGACAAGTTCATGGATAATGTCATTGGAACTGGTGTTGCTCCAATAGGGTTGCGATGGGCAAGTCTCATTACTCCTTACAGATTGTACATACTTCAAAATACTCCACGGATTATATATTTCTGTTTGTCCAAACAGGTAGCCATCATACCATTCCTTCATTTCCGGCAATTTATCTTGCATTCCAAAATCATCTGCAATTTTTTCAATTTCTTGCTGCGTAAAACCAAAGCAATAAGAAAAATTATTATTTATAACAGTATACACATTCAAATTATTAAGTCCTGTAAAAATACTTTCTTTTGAGACTCGCAAACAGCCTGTTAATACACCGAATTCTAAATATGGATTTGTCTTTAATGCACTCTCGAAGACCGAGCGAATTAGGTCTACCATCTCGTCATAGAAGCCACGAAAATGCGATGCTTCAAGTGGTACGTCATATTTATCGATAAGAATGATAACTTTCTTCTGATAAGTGGCGTACAGACAATCGGATAGCAATCGAATCGCTGAAACATATTCCTTATCCGCAGCTTTATTTTCAAAAATCTCTTGAAATCGCTCTTCATATGATATGCTTAAGTGATTGGAATCTAATATCTCCTCATGCCGAATAAACTCTGATAGGATTAACTTCTTAAATTCAGAAAAAGCATACTCATAATTCGGTTGTTTCATGCTTTTCAGCGACAGTGAAATCACCGGATATTGTCCTTGATGCTGCATATATTTTTCGCCGGCTTGAGAGATGTTCAGACCATTGAACAAGTATGCGTTATCCTCGTCTGTCTTTTCGAAGAATTGCTGCAGCATACTCAAATTCAAAGTTTTTCCAAAACGTCTGGGACGGGTGAACAAATTGACAGCACCTTTT
>JAJQEI010000019.1 GCA_021201755.1 Ruminococcus sp.
ATGCTCACGCCCTCGTTCGAGAGATAAAAGAAGATAACGGCAGTTCTTAACGCACTGCCTGTCCCAATCACCTGCACGTCCAGAATATTGGCAATTCCGACAAGCAGAAAAATCAGAACCTTCTTACAAATCCCTCGAAATCCCACACTGCTTGAAAGCGTGTGGTCGTTTATGGCACACAGCATACTTACAATGTAGTCCGCTATTACAAATGCAATTAACGCATATAATAGTCCATCCCATTCGCCCAAGAGCCACCCTAACCACCTGCCTATCATCGTGAAAACTAATTTAATCACATTCCATAACTCTTTTATAAAGTATCCCTCCTGTTCTTTTGGCATAATAAAAGCACCTCAAAAAAGAGATGCCGCCTACTGTTCCTAAATCGTATAGGTTATTTTCATCGTCTTATCCGCTGTCTTTGTTACCGCTTCGGACAGGTTATTGATGGTTGCCAGATAATTAGTCGGTGTGACAAATAACCCGATTGAATTGGAACCGCCGTTGCTTTTGTAATACAGCATCGGTTCATCCACAACGGGTGTATAGGAGTAACTGCCTGATTCGCTGTAAAAATCATAATTCTCGCTGACGGTAAACTGCTCCGTTTGCGTATTCAAAATATATACTCTGCGGCTTGATGAGCTGCCCGAGCTTGTAACATAATAAATTCGTTCATCATGTGCAAGCAAAGGCAGTCCTGTGATGGAGGTAATTCCATTGGACTCCATAACCGTGACGTTTGCGCTGTTTCCCAGTTCAAACTTGTATATCTTGTAACTGCCGCTATAGCTTCTCATATACACATATCCCTGATGTACAATCGCATACTGGGAACCGCTTCCG
This sequence comes from Ruminococcus sp., assembly GCA_021201755.1. Lineage (GTDB taxonomy): Bacteria > Bacillota > Clostridia > Oscillospirales > Ruminococcaceae > Ruminococcus_C. The sequence goes on from JAJQEI010000019.1 coordinate 850, forward strand.
TTTAACGAAACATCCGCCGTATTGGTCATGGTATACTGTGTAATGCTCCAGTCCGTGGTACTGATTTTTGTCACAACAAAGCTAGCGTTTACCGCAATCGTACTGCTTGATGAAGATATGAGGTACAGACACTTATTCGTATGGTCGTAATTGTAGGTTGTATAATAGGTCAGCAACTGCGTGGAAAGTGAATCAAGTTCCGTTTCTTCAATCAGTTCCTTTGTCGTATAAGGGTTTACCAGCACGGAAACGGATTTTAAATGTGCCCGTCTTTTGATAATGGAAATATTGCTCTCGTCCACTATCTTAAAGTAATAGGCGGCATCCTCGCTTCGGCTAATCAAAAAGAGTGCTTCCGATGTGCCAAATGTCACATTTTGCGTTTTATCCGTTGTCATTGCGCCGGTGTAGTCCTGATATACATAGTGCAAGGCAGAGGTGCAGGTCGTAAAGCCAAGCTCCGATGCCGTTCCCGGAACTGCATCCACGTACCCATATCCGTTGTATCCGCCCGATGCATGGATAAGGCAGATACAGGAAATCGTGCCGTTTGCCTGTGAGGTCGTAAAATCATACACATACTTCATATATCTTTTCGTCAAATCAATTTCACTCTTGGTCTGATTGTAGCCGCCCCTTGCCGTTCCGGTTGTGTTGTTCTGTACGTTATAGACTGCACAGCCTACCATATTGACGTCAATCGTGTAATACTGCTTCCCGGATTTTATGAGGAAGTATTCAGAACCGCTTTCTTCTGTTTCTTCGTCTGTACTGTCCGCAGTTTCCACACGCTCTTCACTTTCCGTCAGCGAAACCGTTATCTCTTGTACTTCCTCAAAATCGGTCGTGTCGATTGCCAAATGTGCAAGACATCCGGTGTCGATTTCTTCCAAAACAGAAGTATAGGAGTAGGTGTGAATCAGTTCAAATACACCATCCTCCGTCACCTCGATTTCCGACTCGTCATATTCGCCAAAATGCACCTTGTTCATCGTAAAGGTTTTTATGACCTCCTCCGCCGTTACCCGTTCATTGACTGCGTCAAACGTAAAGGTACTTGTCAAAATCGGAATACTCGAAAAGACCTGTGCAGCATTGGGGATATACAGTTTCGGAAATGTCACCGTGAGGGCATCGCCCAGTCCGTTATAACCGAAGAAAGATTCGGCAATCGCCACATCGGATATGGTTTCCGTGATGCTGACACGCCCGTTCCAGTCGCCAAGCCCCGCAACCAGTCCCTGTCCGCTAATGGTCGCTCGTATCTGCTGCTCGCCGATAGTAAGCGTTCCGTTTGTGCATTTGAGGGAAACGGCAAAAGTGTTCTCACTGTTTTCTTCAACCGAACTAAGCGGGAAAAAGAGCGTGAGGATTTGTTTTCCCTCATGTGTCACCTGGATGGGATAAAAGGTGTCAACCTCCTCATCGTTGATTTTGTATATCACTTGAATGTCCGGATGTGCTTTCCCTGTGAATGTATACGTGACATTTGCTGTGCTTTCGTCCTCGTAGGTAATTGTTCCCTGTGTGGTTTCTGTCGTTTCCTCCGCTGTGACCGTCAGCAGCATTTCTGCCAAAAACATCGCACTCGTAAATTCCTTTGATACAAAGGTAATGTTTAAAACCTCCGTGACGGAATTGCTTATCTCAAAGGGTGATGCGTTCACAAAGTCATATACCACAGTTTTGCTGTCCTCAATCTGGTTTAACAGCCCTGTGATGTTTTTATTGTTTTTGCTTTTGGCTTCCGCAAGTTTTGGATTTTTCCCCACACACTTTAGAGAGTGCTTTCCGTTGATTTTGTACGTGATACTTGTAATACAGGAAATCTTCGTTTCATCCGCATGACCGCCCCGAAAAACAAGGCAGTCCATCGAGTCAAGAGCAGGGTTTCCAATGGTATCGCTGTCAAAGGGTACGTATTCCACAACGGAAATAGCGTCAAGGATTCTGTTTAATAACCTCGCCCATGTCGTCTGCAAACCAAACTGTAGGAGCGGATTGGTTTCTAAGTTCATGGTTAAGCCGTCGTCTGTTTCA
>JAJQEI010000040.1 GCA_021201755.1 Ruminococcus sp.
CAATCCATGTATGTTTGATAATTTATGCCACTCAAATTTGCCCAGTTCCCAAGCTACTTTAACTTCAAAAAATTCATAAATCACCATTTTTTCGTAATTTGGGTATGAAAAAAGCACCCTGTTTAGAGTGCTTTTGAAATATTCAATTCAATCTTGTTCAATCCGCCGCCAGCCGAACCGCTTTCACCGGATTTTTTATGCGTGTTCCGTCAGGTAAACGATAATCTAAAAATTCGGTTTCTCCTGTCTCTGTGTGTACTCTGACGTATGCGAATTCAGTCCATTTGTTGGTCGCTTCGTCTCCGGCGAAACCGCAGAAAAGTTCAAAATAGCCATCATTCTCAGATTGTGCATGGCAACTGCCATTAAACATATGTTTTTTCAAGTACTCCTTGCCAAATAGGTCCATCATTTTTGTGCCTGCGCAAAGAATAAGTTTTGATTTATTCAGCATTTTTGCCACCTTCTCAATCAACTAAACAGCATACTAAGAAATTCGGCATAATCGTCGTCGATCTCTCGCGTGACCGTTCCGGTTTCAACTATACCGTATTCGGTATAAGTCGAGTACAGCCCATCAGTTGAAATAATCTTACTAGTTTCTTGACCAGTCAAGCCGCTCAACTTGCCCATTAATGCCATATCCGACTGTGACGGTATAATATCGCCATCATACGGGTGCGTATGATAATCGAACGTACCGCCGTTCTTCACAAGACGGTCAAAGAACTCATCTGAAATACTCGTGCTTCCAGAATCCCCACGAATCAAAACGGATTCATCGCCAATCGTCAAGCAAGCGTATTCCACGCCGTTTTTCGCCGATAACCACCGCACATCATCTTCACGAAATGCACCGCTTTTTCCGGTAATGTAATCCGATTTTTTCTGTAGCTGTTCATCATAGCTTTTCGCTTCGTCTGACAGCTTGACATCTCTTTTTGTGGGCTCGCCTTGCCAATCTGTATTTATTATACCATCTTCATCCCCAAAAGTCAACCCTTTCCCACCATCCGGCAAAACCCCACCCTGTGCCAAAAACTCGCCCTTCTTCATCAAGGTATATTTCACCGTACATCGACAGTTAATATCCTCTGCGGCTATTCCAAAGCCGCCGGGATATTTCGCTTTTGCACCGGATTTTGAGGTGAACTCTGCTTCTGCGTGAACTAGTTAACCATCTAAATAGGCATAAAAAAGCACCTAAAGCAGGTGCTTTTGAAATATTTGATTTTTATATAAATTCTACCGTTTTTCCTTCGAAGCTACCGCTTGATTCGATTGCAATTATCGAATCGTCTGCATCATACATTGAAACAGGTTCATATGATTCCCCGTCAATGAGGAATTTTCGATATAGGGCAGTGGAAAAGCGACTTCCATCTAATATCAAGATTCGATATTTATCGATTTGAAAATCCTCAATCACTTTTAGCATTTAGATCACTTCTCCTCATATTGCTGCAACTCTTGCTGATAAAATTCAAGTTGCTTCTTTGTTAATTCCATTTTTTTCGTGGAATTTTGTACTTTTTAGCATTAGCAATAAGATACTCTTTTGCATCGATTTCATTTAAAATGCTTTGCAAAATTATATCTTTATCATTATTAAGCCCGTTAAGATTTTGCTCGTAATGGTATGTTTCTTCCAGAATCTCACTTATGCAAGCGTCCTTTCTAAACATCAACACATCGCCAACAATTAAAGCATCAGCACCCATTCGGTCAAGATGCGCTTCTACTTCCTCGCCACCTCTGAGAATATATGCACCTTTTTTTCTTGCCGCAATTGTAAGATTGTTGAATTCATCATCAGAAACAAAAATGGTAATCCTCTCTTGAATTGTTGCTCTTTTTTCATGATTCTATTATATCACTTTTTCTACCAGAAGTCAACCTTTTTCCACCATCCGGCAAAACCCCACCCTGTGCCAAAAACTCGTCTTTTTTCATCAAGGTATATTTGACCGTACATCTGCAATTAATATCCTCTGCGGCTATTCCAAAGCCGCCGAGATACTGCGCTTTTGTGCCGGATTTTGAAGTAAATTCACCTTCTGCATGAACCATCTGCCCATTCAAATAAGCGTGGATTTCTCGCACTCTTTCGTCAGATTTTGAAAGTCATGTTTTGACTTCTACCTAGTCTGCACCATCCAGCAAATCCACCTACCTGCTATTTGTTAAATGCGCCGATTTTGTTCAGTATTTTTTGTGCAAAATAACGATTGACTTTTTTTCGAAAGGTGGGTATAATAATAATATTATCCATGATGATATTGATAGTAATCCTGTAGCAGTAGTTCCCCCACTATCTGGGGCGTAAACGAGACTACGGGTTTTTTGATGTAATGAGGTGATCATATGGAAAGTGCAAACGAACCACAAAAAATTATTGTAAAATAAAAGCGTGAAATCACTACAGCAATTTTAGTTGATGGTGGGTTTTATCGCCGCCGTGCTTTTAATCTTTGTGGTGAAAAATCGCCAAAAGGTAGAGCAGATGAATTATATAATGATTTTGTCAAAAATACTTGACACAAATTTCTCGAACAAATTTTAGGCAGCAAGGGAAGTGGTATCATAGTAGAGTTTTCTCTTGAGTGCCGGAGGGAGTCCGTTGTTGGCAGTGCAAATCCTCCTGTTTGCCCAATAGCTCATGAAATATC
>JAJQEI010000049.1 GCA_021201755.1 Ruminococcus sp.
ATTGATGAAATTACATATGAAAAGTATGCAAAATGTATAATTGCATTTTGCACACTTTAACTTTTTCCTTTCGTATCTTGGTACGATAATTGTATTCTACAATTCCGATCATTTATCAATGGATAATCCCCTGCTCGTTAATTGATTTGATGATAAAGATCGAAAAAAATATCAAAAAAAATTTTTTATCCCTTGACAAACCAAAAATCATGTGGTATAATTACATATGTTGTTAAAATATATGCGGATATGGCGAAATCGGCAGACGCGCTAGCTTCAGGTGCTAGTCCTCACAAGGGGGTGGAGGTTCAAGTCCTCTTATCCGCACCAAAATGGCAGACTGATCTATTTGGTGATCAGTCTGCTTTTTCATTTATCAAAGGAGGAATACGATTGCAGCATTTTTTACAAAACCCTGTGCGACACAATGCGGAATACATTGGCTGGTGTCTGTGCTTTTATGCTGTATGGCAGAGGTTCATCTTTCAAATTGAAGCAATAACGCCTGTTGATTGGACATTAGGACTGTTCGATACGATAGCGGTTCTGTCCGGCGCATCACTTCTCCAAATTGCATCTCGAAAACGCTTACCACTGAAAAGATACCTTTCCAAAAAAGCCATGTCAGGTCGGGCATTTCTGTTTTTCTTGTGCGTCTTTTTCTCGGCACAGCTGTTGTACAGCTTATTTGGAAATACACTAGAACTTATTCTGGAGCTGTTCGGTTTTACCGCCATGGGCAGCGGCACCATAACACTGCAAAACAAAACCATTTGGTATTTTCTATACACTGCTTTTTTCGCTCCACTCGGTGAGGAATTCATTTATCGTGGATTTGTCCTGCATCGACTAGAACGATACGGAAAAGTATATGCTATCATTCTGTCTGCACTCCTCTTCAGCGTCATGCACGGAAATTTTCTCCAAATGATTTTTGCTTTTCTCACCGGACTGGTTCTCGGTTTTGTCGCTCTGGAATACTCGATTTTGTGGTCAATTTTGCTCCACATAATCAATAATTTTCTCTATGGGGAAATACTTTATCGTATACTGTCTACTGCTCCTTTGTTCGTGCAAGATTATATCTACCGTGGCATTAACATCGCTTTTTTTGCAATAGGCGCATTTTGGCTCCTCCACCGAAGAAAAGATCTTCAAAGTTATCTCCATCAAAACCACACACCAAAGAAACATTATTGTACCACACTGACAGCAATTGGCATTTTACTATTTCTATTATGGGGTATCTATCAAGGCGTTTGTAATATTACACAACTAAATTAAAAACCAAAACAGCAGCTATAAGATACCTTTTTTCGTACCTTATGGCTGCTGTTTCTTTATCAGAACTCAGTTTTCGTTTTCCTCTGATGGAACATATGTAGGCGCATTCTTCGGACTTTCGCCCTTAATCACCGTGTGATAAAATTGATATGTCATCGAAATGGCATTTTCCTGTGTAATTGCACTGTCCATCACTTCTCCCAAAAAGATGGTATGGCTACCGGCATCCATCGTCTGCACCACACGACAAGTCATCCATGCCATAGATTCTGCTGGAACAGGCAATCCATCAACGTATTCCACAGGAACTTCTGCAAATTTGTTTACATCCTTACTAGAACGATAACCAAAGCCACCAATCAATGCCAGTGTGCAATTGGTAGACAAAATTGCTACTGCAAAAATACCACTATTTGCAATTGCATTGTGGGTTGCGTTGTCGTAATTCAAACTTACGGCAATTTGTATAGGTGTTGAAGTAATCTGCATAATGCTATTAACAATGCAGCCGTACTGTTTTTCCTCTGACAATGTAGTGACAAGATATACACCATAAGAAAGCTTTTGCAATGCTTTTCGATTCATAATTAAATACCTACTTGTAATAATCAATGGTTTAACCAGCATTTGATCCAAGTACATTCACTAATTGAACCAAAAACTTCAGTAACAATAATGCGTCATCAGAATCCGGACTGCCACCACTTGCATTCACGTCTGCGTTCACTCTTGCTTCATCGTTCAGCGTAACAACATCAAAAATTGCTTTATTCAGCATAACCATATCCGCCAAAGTGACCTGACCATCCAAGTTGACATCACCATACATAGACACACCAGATGGATCAACTGTCGATTCTGTTGTAGACTCTGTGGTAGAAGTGGTTTCTTCTGTAGTAGAAGTCGTTTCTTCTGTTGTTGTGGTCTCTTCTGTAGCAGAAGTCGTTTCTTCCGTTGTCGTAGTTTCCTCTGTTGTGGTAGTTGTTTCTTCTGTAGTAGAAGTCGTTTCTTCTGTTGTTGTGGTCTCTTCTGTAGCAGAAGTCGTTTCTTCCGTTGTCGTAGTTTCCTCTGTTGTGGTAGTTGTTTCTTCGGTTGTAGTCGTTGTTTCACCACCGTTGGGAGAAGTCCCACCGTAGTCAAAAACGTAATCACTATCAATTTCACTTGCCGCTTCGATTGTCGCATCTGCAGCGTCAGTCGAGCCACCATATACGTCATACAATCCGGCGATCACCATAATAAAGCTGCCGTTGTAATCGAGTGCCGGTTCCGTACAGCTATAAGAATCCTTATTATCGGTATAAGAGCCACTACTGTCTGTCGGACCGCCTACTAATGCGCCATACAAGGTATAGGTCGCTTCTGAGTTATCGGTAGAAGTCCCACTGCCAGGATTTGCAGCACGATGATGAATATGGGTCGGCCAACTGTCGCTATAGCCTAGCAAGAAACTATATCCAGTGGGATTATTGCCCAAGAGATAATCCATCTGGAACGCCGCCGCCTCTTGATAAGAAGTCGTGCCATTCGCTGCGACAATGTGCAGCGCATACATTTGCAATGCACAATTATATCGTGATGCGCCCCAGCCACCAACAGCGTTGTAGCTGCTGGAACTTAGACCACCTTGCTGATTCAGTTCAAACTGTAATTCACTGACATAGGTACTCGTTTTATAGCCCATTGTGGTCAGCAAAGCCGCATAACCACCCCAGACTTTATCCCAGCTATAAACCCAGTAGTCGTATTCGCTGCCTGCATAGACACCACTGCCATTGCTCTCATACAATGCAGAATAAGATGAGGGCAATGTACCGCCATTGTTTGCAATTGTACACCATAAGTCGCACCAAGCGACATCATCTTTTTGACTGCCAGAACTATAATACGAACCGATACCATCATAAGTTGCACTTGGATACGCCGCCGTAAATTCTTTCAGCGCATTGGCATATTTCAGACACTCTGCTGCATACTCCGCATTCTTATCAGCGAAAGCAAGTGAAGTTGCCGCTAATGCTGCTGACATTTGTCCTGAAGCATCCGCAGACGGATGAGAGGAATCCGCCCAATAAGTCGGACGATCCATGGTTTGAGATTCCGGAATTGTCCAATAGTTGTGATCCTGGTCACCGCCAACCATATAACAGAATGCGATAACGTCATCGTTATCATCGAGATAGGTGACTTTCATAAAATAGTCGCACATATTTTTCAAGATATAAAGCAGATGATCTTCGCTGTCCGTTTCGGTGAATACTTCTGGATATTCAAAATATGCCCAAGCGAGATTCGCACAAGAAAACCCCATAGTCATAGAGAATTTTAAATGATCTCCAGCATCATGATAACCACCGGAAACATTCACAGTATCCGAACCGCCGTTTGCTTCTTTAATGGCCGCCAGAGAAGATGAAGAAAGTCCTGTCGCATTGCTCAACGATGCCTCCGCATCATATGTATGGCAATTGCCACGCCATGTCAGGCAGTTGTCATCCACTTCTGTACCGCACTGATTCCCATCGTAAAAATAAAGGGATAATTTCAGTGCATCGCCATACGTCCATTCAGAGGAATCCGCACTGGCATTACTGACAGAAAGGACAGAAGCAGTAGCCGTCACTGCCAAAACACTGGCAGACACTGCGGCAACCAGCCGCTTCTTCCATTGTTTAAAATGTAACATTGTATATTCACTCCTTAATTTATTGTGATTTCCCAAAAGTAATGTGGGTGTAGTATGAGAAACCATATCGTTTGATGAATAATATTATCATACCACATCTCTTACAATTTGTCAAGCATTTTGCACAAGAACTTTATAAAAAAACGCAGAATTCTCGTCTATTCGTCGAGCGATTCCAAATCCTTTTGCCAAAGTGCCACACTTGCATCGCTGGGCATACGCCAATCTCCTCTCGGCGAAAGGGTGACACTTCCCACCTTTGGACCGTCTGGCAGACAGCTGCGTTTGAATTGCTGAGAGAAAAAACGATAGTAAAATTTTTTCAGCCAGTGAAGAATGATGCTGTTCGGATAAGAACCATCAAATGCGATTTTCGCCAATCGATAGATTTTATGCGGTGCAAAGCCAAACCGAAGCACATAATACAAAAAGAAATCGTGTAGCTGATAAGGACCGACCAGTTCCTCTGTCTTTTGTGAAATCGTACCGTCTTGTTCCGGCGGAAGAAGCTCCGGACTAACCGGCGTATCCAGAACATCACGCAATACTGCGGCTAAGCTTTCTTTTACATGACTTGCCTCATACGCCACAAGATAACGCACCAATGTTTTTGGAATTGACGCATTCACCGCATACATACTCATATGGTCGCCATTATAGGTTGCCCAGCCGAGTGCCAGTTCAGACAAATCTCCCGTGCCAATGACAATACCACCCTCTTTATTCGCCAGATCCATAAGAACTTGTGTTCGTTCCCGTGCCTGAGAATTTTCATAAGTGACATCATGTACATCTAACGATTGTCCAATGTCCTCAAAATGCTGTTTTACGCTGTCCTGAATGGGAATTTCTCGCAAATTTGCACCATACGCTTTCGCCAGACGACAAGCGTTCTGATAAGTGCGGTCCGTTGTGCCAAAACAAGGCATCGTCACCGCAATCATACCATTTGGATCATAGCCACAAATACGGAAAGCGTGTACCATAACAATCAGTGCAAGCGTGGAATCCAGTCCACCAGACAAGCCCACCACCGCAGTCTTGCAGGAAATTGCTTTTAATCGTGTGGCTAATCCCATTGCCTGTAACGTTATAATTTTTTCACAACGCTGTGCGAGTTCTTGATTGCCGCTTGGTACGAATGGAGCTGGATCAATCAAACGGCTAAGTTTTGTTTCCTCTAAAGACATAGAAAAGTTTGACCGAATAATTTCATCCGCCGGCAGGGGAGAAAAGGTGTTGGAACGGCGTCGTTCGCTCGCCAGACGTTGTACATCCACATCCGCATATAATATACCATCGGTAAATAATTTTGATTCTTCTAAAACGCTCCCATTTTCCACAATTAAATTGTGCCCTGCAAAAACCATATCTTGCGTGGATTCTCCAAATCCAGCATCCGCATAAGCATAGGCACACAGCAAGCTGCCTGATTTTGCTTGCAGAATCGTCCGGCGATAGTTTTCTTTTCCGATGATCTCATCACTACAAGACAGGTTGGCAATGATTGTGGCACCGCCTGCCGCCATTTTAACCGAAGGCGTATCCCCTACCCAAACATCTTCGCAAATTTCCACGCCAAACGAAAAATCAGGCATTTGGGTACAAGAAAAAATCTGCTTTGCACCAAAAGGAACAAAAACCATACGTTCGCTTACCGAAATAGAAATAATCGCCCCATCTGGTGTGGCATCCGGACCAGATGTAAAGTGACGCATTTCGTAAAACTCACTGTAGTTCGGGATATTTTGCTTCGGGACAAGTCCCAGAAGCTGTCCCCGATAGCAGACGGCAGCACAATTATACAATGCATCGTTCCAGGCAAAAGGCAACCCTGCCAGAAACACCGCAGACGACTGTGCTGTTTCACGCAAAATCATCTCAAGTGCCGACCATGCGCCCTGTAAAAGCGACTGCTGCAAAAACAAGTCACCGCAAGTATAGCCGGTGATACAAAGTTCAGGAAACACAACAAGTTTTGCACCAGCTGCAGCAGCTTTTTTCTCCGTGTCAACAATTTGCACTGCATTGTAATCGCAATCTGCCACACGCAACGCAGGCGTAACACAGGCAATTTTGATAAATCCATCCTTCATAAATTTTAAAACACACCTTTCCAATCGCTTCATCGTACCCCATCATACCACAAATACACCAATTTGTCAAACAGCTTCCTGATTTCCATGGTTCTTTTTCGCAATCATTGACATTACGTTCTTTTTATGTTATAATGTAAAAATGAAAAGAGTAAATCCAATGCAGATTTCAAGTAGATTCACAATCGCAATTCATATTTTTGCGTGTATCGATACATTTCAAAACGAGTATAAACTGACTAGCGATTTTCTTGCCGGCAGTGTCAATGTTAATCCTGTCATCATCCGGCGTATTCTTCAGCAGCTAAAAGCTGCCGGACTGATTACTGTCACACGTGGCAGTGGCGGTACGTCAATTGCTAAACCGTTAGAAGAAATTACATTTCTCGACGTCTATCATGCAGTAGATTGCGTGGAAGATGGTAAGCTATTTCATTTTCATGAAAACCCAAATCCGAATTGTCCAGTCGGAAGAAATATACATCAGGTGTTGGATGATAAATTGCAGCAAATTCAATATGCAATGGAATCAGAAATGCAAAAAATTACAATTGCTGACGTGATTCAAAAAACAAAGGATTGCATCTATAAATCTGAAATAGATTAACTTTTTTAAGCTATAAGCATTATTTTGCACATAGCTTAATTTTTTATTATTTTTTCGATGTAACTATTGACATTACATCTAAAACGTGATATACTATAGTTGTAACTAAAATAGTTACAACGAAATCATTCTAAAACTTATTTCGGAGGTATTTATCATAAAAATTGCAGTTGTATGTGCAAACGGTAAAGCAGGAAAGCTCATTACAGCGGAGGCTATCAACAGAGGGCTTGATGTTACAGCCGTGGTTCGCAGCGAAAACAAAACTGTCGCAAATAAAGTCCTGAATAAGGACTTATTTGACCTGACTACAGAGGATCTAAAGAAATTTGATGTGGTGATCGATGCATTTGGCGCATGGACGAAGGATACATTTCCCATGCACAGCACTTCTCTTACGAAACTGTGTGATGTTTTAAGCGGAACAGATACTCGTCTACTGGTTGTCGGTGGAGCTGGAAGTCTGTATGTTAATCATGAACATACCACCTGTGTGGCTGACACTCTTGACTTCCCAGATGCTTTCAAACCCTTGGCAGCAGCAATGGCAAAGGCACTCAACGAGCTTCGTGACCGTAAGGATGTTAAATGGACTTATATCAGTCCCGCAGGTGATTTTCAAGCAGACGGGAAATGCACAGGGAAATACATACTTGGTGGTGAAGAACTTATCTTTAATTCAAAAGACGAGAGTGTAATTAGCTATTTGTTAGAGCCTTTTCTAATATGGTGATGCTTTCTTCCGGCTCGATTACAGTTGACGTTACACCGGGTCGATTTTCGATATCGTTTACAGCTCGGTCGCAGAATCGACAAGCGATATTGCATCCGGGACTGACTGGCAAATGAATCCGCCCTACATTGTTTTTTTGTCCGCCAAAGCAAGGATGGGAAAGCTGTAAATCTTCATAGGTATTTGGCATGAAAGCACCTCCCAGTAACGCTTGAAATGAATTAGTTATTATTAAACAGTGGCGTAAACAAATATCTGTCGCCAGAATCCGGCAGCAGTGTTACGATAGTTTTGCCCTTGTTTTCTGAACGTTCTGCCAGAATGGAAGCTGCTTTCAATACAGCACCGGAGGAGATGCCAACTAAAATCCCCTTACTAACGGCAAAAATCTTGCCTTCTGCGAATGCGTCATCGTTTTCAATGGCAATTACCTCGTCATAAATCGTTGTATCCAGTGTTTCTGGCACGAAGCCAGCACCAATGCCTTGAATTTTATGTGCGCCTGCCGTCCCTTTCGAGAGTACTGGACTGCCTGCCGGCTCGACGGCAACGATTTTTACATCAGGATTTTGTTTTTTTAGATATGCACCTACGCCAGTAATGGTACTACCCGTCCCGACACCAGCAACAAAAATATCTACCTTTTCATCTGTTTGCTGCCAGATCTCTGGACCAGTTGTTGCCTCATGTACTGCAGGATTTGCCGGATTAACGAATTGTCCTAAGATTATTGCCCCCCTCGATTTCGTTCTTAAGTTCTTCTGCTTTTGCGATAGCACCCTTCATGCCCTTTGCACCTTCGGTCAGTACTAGCTCTGCTCCATAAGCTTTTAAGAGTTTCTTCCTTTCTACGCTCATAGAATCGGGCAAAGTCAGGATTGCTCGATAGCCCTTTGCTGCAGCAACCGCAGCCAAGCCGATGCCAGTATTACCACTTGTTGGTTCAATAATTGTTGCACCCTCCTTGAGGAGACCTTTTTGCTCTGCATCCTCAATCATTGCCAAGGCGATGCGATCCTTTATGGATCCAGCCGGATTCAGGTACTCCAGCTTGGCGAGAATCATGGCATTTGTAATGCCAATCTTTTTGCTGTAACGATTCAGCTTTAGAATCGGTATGCCACCGATGAGTTCCAATGCGCTTTCTTTTACTTGACTCATAATAAAGTCCTCCCTCAAATTAAAAATTATATGTTACTTGTTCTTATTTCCTATTTAATCAATAGGAATTCTATGCTTTATATTATACACCTGTTTTTTTTATTTGTCAATAGATTTTTTGAAAATGAGGGAATACACAAATTATTTCACCGGATATAGATTTTATCTTGAACACAAAACATAAGAACCAATTGACTTAACATGAACTTTACATGGATACGATTTCACACTTTACAAATAGGAGATACAATATAGTTAACAAAACAATTCCAAGGAGAGGAATAATATGCAAAAGGCTTTATTTAGGAATTTGTGTCGAAATACTTCTATTCTACTTTATACAGCGACTTTTTTCATGACATTATGTAGCTGTAACAATACGGAAACATCCAATGCAGATGCTGAAGAATTGGCATCACTCGGTGAAATTCACCTTGTGGCGAGAGAGGACGGATCTGGCACATGAACGGCATTTGCACAGTTGCTAGGATTTGATACGGCGAGTGCAGATGGATCATCATATTTGACGGCATCTACTGCTGAAATTGTAGAAAGCACAGCGGATGTAATTGTGGCAGTGTCAGCAAGCGAAAGTGCAATTGGCTATGTCTCTTGCGCAAGCCTCACAGATACTGATGATGTGAAAGTGCTGCAAGTAGATGGATATGACCCAGAGGAAGAAAAATATCCGTTGGAACGTACATTCTATTTGACTTATTTGGGTACTTTAGATTCGCTGCAAGAGGATTTTTTACGATATGTTACCAGTGCAGGACAACGCATTGTAGCAACATCTTATGAATCAGTTTCAGCTAGCAGTACGTTTTTGTCGTCACAGCCTACGGGGACACTTTCCATTGGTGGGTCAACTTCCGCAGCACCGTTGCTATGTGAACTGGCAGAAAGTTACATGGAAATCAATCTGAATGCAGAAATTACTGTAACAGAAACAGATTCTACAGATGGCTTAACGGGTGCAATGGCAGGTACATATGATTTTGGTATGGCGTCGAGGGAGCTTGCAAGTTATGAATCGGAGCTTCTGGAACAGACATCCATTACAGTGGATAAAATTGCAGTGATTATCTCGGCGGACAATCCATTGGAATCTATTTCATCGGAAATGTTATGTAACGTGTATACCGGTGCGATTTCGTCGTGGAACGGTATTGTTACCGAACAATAACTGACAGGAGGAAGTTTTTATGTTTCAAACCATACTTGGTCTACTCGGTGGTCTGGCACTATTTATCTTTGGCATGAATCTGATGAGCAGCAGTCTGCAAAGTGTCGCCGGAAACAAGATGAAGCAAATTCTGGGTTTCTTAACCAAAAATCCGATTCTAAGTGTACTTGCTGGTGCGCTTTGTACGGCAGTATTGCAATCCAGCAGTGCCACAACCGTTATGGCGATTAGTTTCGTCAGCGCAGGATTGATGACACTCCCACAAGCGATTTCTGTTATTTTAGGTGCAAATATTGGTACGACCATTACAGCACAGCTGTTGGCTTTTAAAATCAGCGACTATATCTATGTTTTCGTTTTCTTGGGCTTTCTTCTGGCATTTGTGGCAAAGTCAAAGAAGCTGAAGTATTGGGGAGAGACGATTTTTGGATTTGGTCTATTATTTGTGGGAATTGAAACAATGGGCAGTGTTATGAAGCCCCTTGCGTATAGTGCTGTATTTACAGACATGATTGCAAAAGTGGCGGACATCCCAGTTTTAGGCGTTGGTGTTGGTACGCTGATGACACTTGTGGTACAATCTTCTAGTGCAACCATTGCCGTTCTCCAGAATTTCGCTTCACAAGCGGGTGCGGACGGCAGCAGCATTTTGGGATTGCAAGGTGCAATTCCAATTCTGCTTGGAGATAATATCGGTACGACTATAACGGCACTCATTGCTTGCATTGGACAGTCAAAAAATGCAAAGCGAACAGCAGTTGCACACTGTACCTTTAACATTTCCGGTTGTTTGCTATTCATTTGGTTTGTAAAGCCTTATGCAAAGTTGATTGCATATATCTCACCAAGAGGTGACGAAGTGGATGTGATTTCAAGACAGATTGCCAATGCCCACACGATATTTAATATTACGATGACACTTATTTGGATTCCACTCATTTGGCTGATGGTGAAAATTGTAATGCTTATAGTACCAGACAAAAAAGAACAGACACAAAGCTTACGAGAACCACGGTATTTAAATCAAAAACTGGTAGGTCAAGTGACTACAGCACTCCATTTGACTGTAAAAGAAATCATTCATTATGGTGCATCTAGCCAGGATTTATTACAACAATTCTGTGATTTTTTGCAAGAAGAAACTCCCAAGAAACAGAAAAAGAAAATTGCCCAAATTATCGATCGCTCTTCACAAATTTGCGGTCTACATGATAGTATTGTAGATTATTTGACACAGATGTTTTCAGGCGGAAAGCTGACGGAACAGCAAGCATCACAGACAGCTGGACTTATGTGTGTATTGGGAGATATGGATCGAATCAACCAACAATATCGAGAAATTGCAATGATCATGCAATCTACGCTAGAAAAAAAAAATACTATTCTAAAGAAGCATTACAGAATATTCGAAATGCATTGCAATCTTTCTCCGAAATTTACGAATGGGTATTGGGGACAATGCGTGGAGAAGAAATGAAGAATACAGATTTGTCTGAACGACGAGAGGTATTGTTAGATTTGGATATTGATATGCGCTTAGGTCACATGAATCGTGTGGCAGCAGGAACGTGTGATGCGACATTAACTGCTTCATTTGGACAAATCATTCACGGAATCAATCGGATTGGCGTTAGCTGTCTCAACATTGCCGAGGCTATTCGTGGTAAAGTAAATATGCATGAGCTTCTGGCAGAAGAACAGGTAGAAACGGTTGTGGAATTGGAAAGACCGGCAGCTGTGATGGCATAAAAAACAGATAAAAAAACAAAGATAAAATTGTTCCACTCCCTGTCAAATAGACAGCGAAAAAAATATTCTACATTTAAAAAAGCAGTCTGTGCAATTTGTGCGGACTGCTTTTGGTTGGTAATTTGCAAGCCACTATTGAAGTGAAGAACGAAGCGATAAACGGGAAAACAAAGAAAGTGACTTGCCCGTGGCAGTCGCTTAACTAGTTACGCTGCACAGTTGCTATTCGTTCTTCATCCTTAGTTTACTTTTTCTTGACATAAAATAACCCCCTTAGAGTTTTCACACTTTTGTTTTCGGCGTGTCTGCTCTATGAGGGATTATATCACCTATGATTATTATATTTTTGAGCTTATGACGGATATTTCCATATCCTGTTCCTCTTGGCTATCTGATGTTTTTGATTCTTTCTTTCAGTTCTTCTATATTCATATCTCTATTTTAAAAATAAATGCTGTTACCGTGGAGATATCTTGTATATTTTAACTAGCTATTTTCCTTAAGATACAATCCGATTCTTTCTTGTAAAAGCTGTGTAGTTTCTGCTGCGGTAGCATTTCCATTATAAAAATCCTGCAACACGTCATACTCCATTTCTACAATTGTCTGATTATTCCATTTCAATTGATCCACACTTTGAAGATATGTCATAAATGCTGTAATGCTCTCCTCTGTTGGAATTGATATTGGAAACTCCACGCCGTTATATGTCCAAACATTGCTATCTTGTTCCGTGATATTTTCAGCACTATCTCGAATGTATGTTTCAAGTGCATCTGTCAAAATCGGCATACCAACAAAATCAGTAGAAACATCTAATACTGATTTCAAAAAATCCCAAGCAGCATCGACTTCCGTGCAAGTACTTGTAATTGCAAGCATTGAATTACCATTGCGAATATAGCCACTATTATTTCCTACGATAACCGGATAACCGACGGTTTGATGAGGCTCATCTCCAAACGGCACCGTATATAAAAGATAATCTTCATATCCATAATAATCGGCACACATTAAAAGCCGCTGTCCATTTTGATATTTCATTGTTTCTTCCAAAGTATATGCTTCCAACTCTGAATCCGACATCGTTTCATCATTCGGTTCTTCTGAAATGCGCATTTCTTCAGAAAATTCTAATAAATCCAGAAATGCTGCATCGTCAAAATAACAAATCCCTGCCACTTCGTCCACCATTACAGGAAGAATCTTTTGTATCAATGTCTCTTGACTTTGATATTCCATAATACCAATTCCTTGCGCATCACAATCACGAATCACATCCACAAAGTTCTGTAACGTCCAAGAGTCAATTCCACCAGACAAATTATCATTCATAATCATTGTATCCACTGAAAATGTGGGAGAAAGCCAATACAAATAGCCGTCTACCTCATTAGCGGTAAGATAATTTGACAAAAAAAACATCTCTTGTATAGACTTCATCGGATTCCATTAGGTCATACAAATTTAGGAATAGTCCCTTTTCTGCATAAGCATAAATATCCATGTAAGAAATCTCCATAATATCCGGAATATTACCTGTGGCAATTTCTTCGTCTAATTTTGTTAAACCTTTTTCATAATTACTTTCGTCATCGCCGTCATAATCATCATATTCTGCATAATCTATTACCGTAATGTAATAACTATCCTGCGCATTATTATAATTCGCT
The DNA here is from genome assembly GCA_021201755.1 of Ruminococcus sp. Lineage (GTDB taxonomy): Bacteria > Bacillota > Clostridia > Oscillospirales > Ruminococcaceae > Ruminococcus_C. Next base: position 13,176 of record JAJQEI010000049.1, read on the forward strand.
ATAGCTGTAGACAACTCGCCTTCCAAACAATATATGCCGCCATAGTTAGCTCCGTCGCTTCTCCAACATTTTTATTTTCAGAATATTGACTATCATTTGATTTTGCACTGCACCCTACTGTACCAAAAACTAGCACGGCAGATACCAGCACTGCGGCATATCTTCGAAAATTTCTCATTCTCTTTTCTCCTTTTTTTAAGCATTTTCTTTCAAATATAATCCCACTTTTTGTTGTAACAGATCCACAGTATCTGTTGCTGACTGCATACCATCTACATACTTTTGAAATTCATCTAGCACCGTATTTTCAATCGTGCTATCCCAAATACTGTTCCTTATAATACGATTTAAAAAATCTTCAAATGCTTGCAAATCTGCATCGGAAACTTCTCCTGATTCCACAGCAGTTTCTTCTCGCACATACACTTCTAAGTAAGACGTCACCACCGGCAAACCACTATAATAAAAACCACTGCTATCATCATAAGTCACTTCCAGTGTCGATGTAATAAAATCCCATGCCGCATCCACATCTGTACAATTCGCCGGAATTGCAAACATATACTGTGTATCTGTATAATAAGTGCCATTTGTTCCATCACGTGTGGGATAGCCAATCAACGTATAGGATACAGCACTCTCTTGCATTTGAACATAGTCACTGTAATCACCAATGGTCAGCTGTTGTAACAGCTGTTCGCCGTTGCCCCAACGTGCACTTTCTTCTAAAGAAGCTGCCTGTGCTTCAGAATCTGTAAGACCAGAGTAATCGATACTATAATCCGTCAATTCTGAAGCATATTCCATGATGGACAAAAACTGTTCATTGTTAAAATAACAAGTATTTACGCTACAATCCAATAAATCCCTATCAGCATAAATGAACATATTTGATGGTGATTGTACTACTTGTATTCCACTTTCGTTACACGTTTGACAAATCTCAAAAAATTGTGACAAATCCCAGCTTTCCAAACCACCTGTCAAATCTGCATTTGCTACCAAGGTCTCCACCTGACAAATCGGTGAAAGCCAATAAAGCGCACCATTCCACTCATTCGCTGTCAAATAGCCAGAAAGAAATGCATTCTTGAAATAAATTTCATCATTTCCCATCATCTCATACAAATCCAAGAAATATCCTTTGCTGGCATAAGTATATAAATCGATGTTATATACATTAATGATATCCGGTACATTTTCCGACGCCATATCCATATTTAGTTGTTCTAATCCGAGTGACCAGTCATATTCATCATCAGATATATTATACTCGGAATAATCTGCGATCTCAATATGATATTTTTCTGCCCCTTGGTTATAATCAGACACCATTTTCTCCAAACAAGAATCAGTTACAAATGTAGCAAGAGTCAATGTTTTGGTTTCTACTACTGCATCTGATTCATTCAATTTAACAAGTGTGCTGCCACTATCATTTTACAATAAGGCATAAAAGGTACCGTTGCTACACCCCATATCATCGATGTAATCTGATAAGACAATATTCGAAGCACAAAAGTCCAATTGCAGCGTAATTGTACCATCAGTCCCAATACGATAAATTCCCGTATCGTTGTAATAACCACAAATATCCTCTGCCGCATTGCTTTGCAAAATCCCTGTAACATAGCCTTTGTCTGAAAAATCCACAATCATTTCTTCCAGCGTCATGGTTTCTCCATTCCACTGCCGCAGCTGCATTGTATCATACATTCACACATAATGCATACACATCGCCACTTGATGCACGCACTAACCCATCCATAGATTGCACATCTTCAAGTTTCTTCCCCTCCGTCCAATTGCCATCCGACGTGAGAAGAAAAGGCGTTACCTGAGACAAATCTTCAGAATTTGCCAATATCACAAGATTGTCCTGTGCATCCTCTGCAATTGCAATAGATGATATTTCTCCTACTTCTTCACATTGTACCGCATTACCATTTTTGTCTACACAATCCACACGTCCTGTTGTGACATCGTCTTTTCCTTGTAACAGCACACTGAATACTGCACTGTCATCATCTCGTATGACAAAATCTTCCACATAAGCATCTGCTTCAACGGTATATGTAAATACCGTTTCTAATATGCCATCGCTGTTACACGATGTAAGTGTATAAACATTTGCATCATTCATAATTTCCCCATCGAGAATATAAACAATATCTTCAACAGCATAAATCATAGTATCTGCGCTTCCCGTCCATCCCAGTGTATCCGCCCGAAATGCGACTTGATCCGCTGTAGAAATCTCTTTGGAAGAAGTGTCTTCACTTTCACCGCTACATCCAGTAAATCCGAACACAAACAGTGTTATTAGCATACAAAAAATTTTCTTTCTCCAATTCTTTTGATATTTCATATAAATCACCCTTTCCAATTTCTGACTTTTTCCTCTCTCATAAAACACATAAGCTACTGAAAATATCTCAAAAATTAAAAAAAATTTTCTTCTTTTTTCGCAATAATGTGCCTATGACCTTCCACCTCGCTTGAATTTGCTTTCGCATTGAAATTACTCCCCAGATAACTGCCACAAACAGTATCATTATCCCCAAAAATGTAAACAACATCAGCATTGCAATACGATGCAATAAGATTCGTGCTGCATTTTCTGAAGTGGAATAAGGGATATCATTTGTTCGAACAATATAATTTTCGTGATAAAAAAGATAGTCCCAAATATTTGAAAAAGAAAAACGATTGATATTTTGAATCAAAAGATACTGCTGATTGCTATTATCACTTTGTTCAACAGTATTTCCATCTGCTAAACCGTCACTTACACTCCAATTAGAAGAAGTTTCTTCTAGTACTTTTTCCATAAGGGAATAGGCATAACCTTCCAAAAGTTCTGGCAAAACCACTTCGTAAGTAGTGATTGCCGGTTCGGTTTCTCCAATAAAATTATAAGAGGACAAATAGTCCCCATAAAGCATATAAATACCCGGTTGACTGTCTTCGATCACTTGTTTTGTTGCAAAATCATCGGGCAATCGTATCACTCCTGCCACTTCGCAAATACGATTATCAAATGTAACTGTCATCCCCGCTGCATTTACAGAACCAAATAAATTCCATGCAGCAGCTTCATCCAAAACCACACGCCCCGAAGACGTGTCCGCTTCAGATAAATCATTTCCCGATAAAATCGTATAGGCATGCATGGGAAAATAATTTTCACTGACCAAATGCAACGTCAAACTGCTACTGACAGATTTCGTCCCAATTGCGGATACCGATCCAACTTCACAGGAATACGCCCCATACCAAGCAATATTTTCACCTTCCTCTGCAGCATCGTTTTTATAGTTACTAGTAATTGCATCTTCTATTGCTGCAATACCATCTATGTGAAGATTCAGATTGAAAGAAAAATAAACACTGATTTGCACAGCGTTTTCATCCCATCGTTCCACAATTCGCTGGTCTGACTGGATCGTCCTTGCATATTGTACACTAAAAATACCAATAAGCATGAGTATAATTCCAATAAGTCCAAAAATCCATATCCTTCTTTTCATGGCATTACTCCGCTGTTTCTTTCATGCGTACCATATCTCCATTCGCCAAAGCTTCCGTACAAAGGCAAATTACATAAGTATCTGTAGAAATATCTCCGTTAATTGCTGCATTTGTACCATCATCCGCAACGACTTCTACTGCAACTTTTTTTGCATAGCAGCGATTTCCCAAAGGAGTACTCTTGGTTTGAACGATCCACAAAAATGTTCCATCACTGTCTTCATTTACCGCATTGGACGGAATGGTATATTCGTATTTTTGACTGCTCTCATTCATTTTTAATGCCAGTGTTTGTCCATCGGTTACGTCCCCTGTTACGGTAAAAGTTAACTTTTTTTCATTTAAATTTCCGGAATCTGTATTTGTGGTATTGCGAATGCTTTTCAAAATCGCCGTAGCATCTGCGTTAATCACTTCCGCTTCGCTACCCACTTTCAACTGATTTGCCTTTTGTGCAGATATATTGAAACTCACTGAATAGGTACTGTTTGCCTGTACAAAATCAATTAGTACGTCTGTTGTTGCAACACTATCCCCAACGGATGCATAAATCATTGAAACAGTTCCTGCTGTTTCCGCATAAACGGAAAATGTACCGTCTTCATTATACGTAACATCGGCTTCTGCAATTTCCAAAAGCAACAGTGTCATCACTGCATCTTCTCGCTGCATTTGTTCTGTCACATCACCCAAGGCATCATTTACAGCCACATCCGCTACTTCTTTTGCTTCCTCTGCGGACTCTAATGCATCTTTCGCCGCTGAAACATCACTTTCCAATGCTTGAATCTCAGTCAATTCTTCTTTTGCTGCATCATATGCTGCTACATATTCTTCATATGTATCCCAAGCCTGATCAGACGTCGCTTTATATTCCTCCGCTTGCAACACCCCTTCTTCGCTCGTATCAACAAGTGCCGTTTGATAAGCTTGAAATGCCGTCAAATAATCTGCATATGCATCATCAACTGCTTTTAATGCTTCATCAATCAATTCCTGTTGCGTTTCGCTATCGACAGTGACTTTACTTTGTGCCTTTGTCAAAGCTTCTTGCGCATCCGCAAGCGTTTCTTCTGCCGCTTTTTGTGCTGTCAATGATTCTGCAATTCCCACTTGATATTGTTCCGGTAAATTTTTGTAATCATCTACTGTCACTAACGTCATCTGACTTTCCAAAGTGTTACGCTCTGTCGTAATTGCCGCACACCGAGCAGATACAGGACTTTCATCGCTCAATTGATATGATGCGTAAATTCCTGATAAAATTTCTGTCTGATCTGTTTCTAAAGCTAGTACTGCGGTGTCATAATCTACATCATCACTCATGTACAATCAAACTGCAGTATAAAAGGCGTCATCATAACTGCTACCCGTTTCACTATTGGCATTCGCCGTACTTTCCGGCATAATCGTACACAATAAATCGCCTTCTTTTACTTCATCACCATTTTCTATAGATATAGACGAAATCGTTCCTGCAACAGCAGAAGAAACTGAAATCACTGTACTCGCTGTAACAGTACCTGACCCACTGATTTTTTCCGTAATTGTTTCGGCTGTTACATACTGTGCCGTAATTTCCGGAAGCGATGCATTCATAATTGTATTAGAGAAAAATGTCAATATCACAATAATCATAAAAAAGATAATTGCAATATTCCGAATTCTTTTTTTCTTTTTTGATTCAATCTTATTCATTCTTTCACTCCAGCATATGCCATTCCTTGCACCAAATCTTCTTCACCGTATAAAAACAGCAGCAGTGATGGTATCATGTATATTACAGCCGCCGCAAAAGCCACGCCCAAATCACTGCTATTGATTTGAGATAAAAACACAGATAACGGTTGCTTTTGGCTATCATCTAGCATTAACAGAGGCTGTTCCACCATATTCCAGCAGTCGATAAATACTAAAAGCAACACAGATACCACCACATTTCGACACAACGGCACAGCAATATAGCGAAAAATTTGAAATTCTCCTGCACCGTCTAATTTCGCTGCCTCAAAATACGTCTTAGGAATCCGTTTCATAATTTTTGTAAACAAATAAACCGGAAATGTGGAAAAAATCCCAGGCAAAATAATTGACCATCGTGTTCCGTCAATACCAATCGCTTCGCTGACAATATAATTTGGTACAAGCGTCACTTGATAAGGCATAAGCATAAGTATCACATATACCAGAAAAATAATCTGTTTCAATCGTCCGCTGTATCGTGAAAAGCCATAAGCAGCAACGTCAATGCAACAGAATTCCATAATTTCAACAAATATTCTGAATTTGTAATTAATACACTGATATATTGCTGAGCGGTTATACGATCGGGAATAAACTTTATCGTCACAGAATCCGCTGTATAAACTGTATCGCTAGATAAGTCCAGCATTACTCCATAATTGTAAAAAATTTCTGTTTCTGTCATAAACGAATCGCATACCGTCAATATCAACGGCATAAGAAATAGAATCGCCGCCGTACCGATGAACATGAACCAAAAAAGATCCAAAAATTTTCGTCGAAAAAAACGACGGTGTCGTAGCAAATGTGCGCTATTCTTTTTGACATTGCTCATTTTTTCTGTTTCAACTAAAAATCCCCTTAATATTTAATCTTCTAAATCCTTTCCCAGTTTCCTTTCAATGCCGAATAAAATACTTACCACAGCGAGCAATACTGCCGCCATCAAAATTGCAGCAGTAGATAATTTTTGATAGTTGGCATTTTGAAAGGTATTATTCATAAAATGCTGTAGCATATAGAGTGCTTCACAAGGGTAATCACCAGTTAACAAATAAATCTCCCGAAACACCTTAAATGAACAGATAATGTCATACAGCAACACAAAAAATAGCGTAGGAAATAAATAACGCAGTTTCAAGTGCCAAAACTACCACCAAGCTGATGCACCCTCCTGCTTTGCAACCTCTAAATAATCTGTTGGAATTCCTGCCAGACCAGCCATAAATAGAACCATATTATACCCCATTGTTTTCCAAACAAATATCAATACAACGACAGCCATTCCATATCCAGAATTGAGCCACCGAATCGAATCGAGTCCCAAATGCTCAAATATTGCATTCACATAGCCATTATCGTGAAACAATGCTCACCAAACAACCACGACCGAAGCAGCTGGAACCATCATTGGTGTCAAAAAAAAAGAGCGAATCACACTTTTCCCAAAAATTGCCCGTTCTAGGATCAGTGCAACCAAAAGAGCAAATATTAATGACAAAGGAATTGCCGTCACTGAAAAAATTATGGTATTTTTTACCACCAAGCGAAATGCTTCATTTTGCACCAGATCAATAAAGTTTTGTAACCCAACAAATTGCTTTGCTATGACATTATCAATCAGGCTATAGTAAAACACCACAAAAAACGGTAAAATAAAAAAGATCAAAACGCCCAAAAAACCCAGCAAAATCCACTGCCAGCTGTTAATTTTTCGCAGCACGCTATCGGAATATTTTTTATTACGAAAGCGAAGCGATTTTCTGCTCATGCAATTTTCTTCCCATCTTTTACATTCCCGGGTAGACATTTATTATCATTTTTTATGTATATTTTATCTTTATGATTTATTATAGCATGAGCTATTCACTTTTGTCAAGCCGTTTTACATAAATAACAAAAATTCGAAATAAATCAAAAAAAAAAAAAAAAAAAAAAAAAAAAAAATTTTAAAAAAAAAAAAAAAAAAAA
>JAJQEI010000028.1 GCA_021201755.1 Ruminococcus sp.
GCTAAACGGCTATTTTTTGGGCATTCCAGTGAAAACGAATGTGCAAGATGAAGCATAATCGGAAGTGGTATATGAAATTTTGGATGCAAACGACCAGGAGCCGATGCATTACCTTTTATTTCAGCGTATTTTTTGATTTTTTAAAGTGTGACACCACGCAAATGCGTGATTTTTTTGGTGGTTATCAAGTGAAATTTTTTCTTACGCTTATTCCTCTACTTCCAACTTCACTCAGCACGCCTTATCACAAAACGCCACACCATATTTTAAAATCTTCTGGAAACAGTCATATTTCAATTCTGCTTCATATCTGTTTTCTTCAATTTGCTGTAACGCTTCATCACACTTAGCATCTAAATCACGGAATCGTTCTGCTACTTTGATTTCCAAAATTACAGCTAATTTATGTCGCTTCCGTTCTAATACAAGCAAATCCGGTCGACCATCGCCGCTTTCTCGATTAGACATCACATCATATCCCTTAAAACCAACCAACAGCCCTGATAAAAAGCCGTGATAGTAATTTTCTTTACTGTCATAGTAGCTAATTGTTTCGTCCAGCCAATCGCCTAAAAGTGTTTCAAATTTGTCCGCATCTCCACTGATCATAGCCGTAAACAAATTATCACGTGAAGTGCTTTGTACCTTCTCATCAAACCATTGCATAATCATCCGCCTATACACTGTGCCAACTTCACGGTTCGGGATCACTATTTCCGCATAGATGAGATCACCCTCCAGATGCATCGAAATCGGTTTCAAGTATTCTGTGAAAAGCAAGAAACTCCAAATATAGTCCGTATTGATGTTGATATTACGGTAGATGATGTCCTCATAAATTGGTTTTGTCAAAGATTCGCCGCTCACGAGAGCTTCAATCTGATTGTGTGTTTCTTCGTTGCCGTTCACTACGAGTTTATGGATGATGTCATTGGAACTGGTGTTGCTCCAATAAGGCTGCGATGGGCAAGTCTCGTTACTTCTTGCCGATTGCACATACTTCAAAATGCTCCATGGATTATATATTTCCATTTGTCCAAACAAATATCCATCGTACCACTGCTTCATTTTCGACAATTTATCTTGCATTCCAAAATCATCTGCAATTTTTTTTACTTCTTGCTGCATAAATCCAAAATAATGAGAAAAATCATTATTCAGAACGGTATACACATTCAAATTATTCAGTCCTGTAAAAATGCTCTCCTTCGAAACTCGCAGACAACCCGTTAGCACACCAAATTCCAGATACGGATTTGTCTTTAATGCGCTCTCGAAAATAGAACGAATCAAATCTACCATTTCGTCATAGAAACCTCGAAAGTGCGATGCTTCGAGTGGTACATCGTATTCATCGATCAGGATGATGATTTTCTTCTGATAGACTGCATACAGGCAATCCGAAAGAAAACGAACTGCATTGATAAAGACACTGTCGTCTGCTGTATTATTGCAGATTTCTTCGAACATTTTCTTTTTTTTCGATGCCATTGTATTACTGTGCAAAATCTCATTATGCCGCTCAAATTCACCGCTAATCATATAACGAAATGTGTAAAATGACAGGTCATAATTCGGCTGCTTCATACTCTTGAGAGACAGCGAAATCACCGGATACTGCCCCTGATGCTGCATATATTTTTCACTGGTTTGAGAGATATTCAGACCATTGAATAGATATGTGTTATCTTCGTTTGTCTTTTCAAAGAATCGCTGCAGCATACTCAAATTCAAAGTTTTGCCAAAACGTCTGGGACGGGTGAAAAGATTCACTTTTGCATTGCTATCCAATAGCTCTTGAATCATAGCTGTCTTGTCTACATAATAGCTGCCTTTATCGATAATTTCCTTAAAATCTTCCACACCAATTGGGATGGGCTTGAAGTTCTCCATTGCTTCTTTACCTCACTTTCACCGAAATTTCCACTAGCTTTAGTATATCATACTTTCGGATGAATTGCAAGGAAATTTGATTCTTCTTCAAAAATTTATACTATTTTCTATTCGTTAACTTTCTGATTTCGCTTTTATGAGTTGTAGAATGGTCTTTGATTCTGTTGTAATCTGACGCAGAATAATTCCAAAAAATCGCTTACAGGAACAGATAAGCTATGATGTGAAATATTCCTTACGATTTCCTAAAAAAGCAACATAATCATAAAGGATGCCTAAAAAACGAATTTAAAATAGAAAGGAGTTGTTTTATATGGAAAATGAAATTATGAAGTTTGAAGAGGTTATGGAGTTTCTGAACGTTGGTAAAAATACGTTCTATGCACTCTTAAACCGTGGAGAGATCCGAGCATTTCGGATCGGAAAGATCTGGAAGATTCCTAGAAAATCAGTGGAAGAGTTCGTTGGTGAAAAGTGTGGGCAGAAATCATGAAAATCTCTTGGTCAAAACTTGACTGACTCTCTAAAAACCAGTAAAAAGCATCAAACTGTGGTAGAATAAAAATAATATAACAGGAGGCTGATTTTTATGGAAAGACGAAAAAGAAAACTGATGCGTGAAGATGAGAAGAACATCATAGAGAACTGTCCAAGGAATATGGCATCAAGACGACAAGGGATATCGAAGATGCCTGCGCAGAAAATTTCTTCGGTTTGTTGAAAACTGGATGGTATGTCGCCGCTACAGTGCATACTCAATGCTGCATAACAATAGCGACTAAGTCCACTCTTAGTTGCTTTGCATAAAATTCGGTTTTTAATTTTGTCTAACTTTTTGGGGTCGATTCATTAAATGTAAAGCAAAGACAAGTGAAAGATCATTAGAACTATAACGTCCCAATGACTTACTAAACCTAAATATTGTTTTCCTTATAACTCTTCCCCCAAGCCTCCATAGACTTGATAATCGGGCGCATTGACTCGCCAAGTTCGGAGAGTGCATACTCAACTTTCGGCGGTACTTCGGGATAAACGGTTCTTGTGACGATGCCATCAGATTCCATGGAACGCAGACTGTCAGTGAGAACTTTCTGGCTAATTCCTGCCAAGTCCTTTTGAAGTTCATTGAACCTCCATGGACGAACGAGCAAGTTTCTCATAATGAGCAGTTTCCACTTGCTGCCGATCAGTCCGACAGTTGTGACAACAGGACATTCAGGTAGCTCTTCTTTTTTAATCATGTAATATCACTCCTTGTATGTAACATTCGAATATGATGTTACATTCTATTATACTGTATAAGCAATTTTCTGTCAAGCTAAGAATAAAATTTTTTGAAAATTTTCACTCGAAAACGGCTGATCTGCGCAATACTTACTTTTAGGTTACTATAGTTACAAAAAAGTGCGTACTTGTGCAGCTTGCAAAGTCATGTTAGAATATAATTACAGAAAGCGATACAGCTTCTGAAAAATCTAAATTTACGGAGGAAAAAATAATGGCACTTTCAAATCTTTATGGTTGGAACGACGAAAAGGAAACACAGGCAGCGGCAGCTTGCGGTATAGCTTGTGGAGCATCTGACAAGCCTGCTGAAGCGCCTTCCGCTTGTGGTTCTGCCTGTAGAGCATCTGACAAGTAATTCGTTCTGACAACTCTTCAAAACGGCTGTGGCGGAGCAATCCGTCACAGCTTTGCGTTAGATCTCGGCAAAAGCCGATTACATAGAAACCACATTACAAGGAGTGATGATCATGAAACAGTATTTTTCTTTTCAGTGGCATATTACAGACGAGTGTGACCAATGCAAAAAGCTCATCTCAATGACTTGGGGTCAGATTTAGGACACTTTCTACAACTGCCTTAATTTTTGCAAAATGTACAACCGCCAGCCTTACTTTTACATCACAGGCGGTGACCCGATTCTTCACCCGAATTTCTGGGATTTACTTGGACTGATCAAGGAGCATGACATCAAATTTACCATTCTCGGCAATCCGTTTCACCTCACAGATGAAGTCTGTAAACGACTGAAAGAACACGGCTGTGAAAAGTATCAGATGTCCCTTGACGGTCTGCGTGAACTGCACGATTGGTTCAGAAAACCTGGCTCTTTTGACTGCACAATTGAAAAAATAAAGTGCATTAAAAATGCGGGGATCAAGAGCGTTATCATGACAACTGTGTCAAAGACCAATCTTGACGATATTCCAGGGATCATGGATACTGTTGTGGAAAATGAGGTTGATATTTTCGTATTTTCGAGATATGTTCCCAGTGGCGGTGACCTTGATGCAAACATGACTGCACAGGAATACAGAGAACTCATTGCAAAGTGTGACGAGAAATTTAAATTTTATGAGGCACAGGGCTGTCACACCTATTTCAATAAAAAAGACCACCTCTGGACACTCTTTAACTATGAAAACAGCACATTCAAGCTTTCCGAAACAAAGGACGGTATGATTTACGGTGGCTGTAACTGTGGAAACTGCCACATTACCATTCTTACGACAGGTGATTTTTACGCTTGCCGCAGAGTTCAAGAAGGCAAAGTCGATAATGTGTTTGAGGATAGGCTTGCCGACGTGTGGGTAACAAATACGGAATGTTACAGAGAGTACACCAAATTCAGCAAGTGTACGAAGTGCAAGCTCCTTGCGTTCTGTCATGGCTGTCCTGCCGTTGCAAAGGGTACTAACGGAGATTTCTACTCTGCCGACCCACAATGCTGGGCAGACGAAAACAGCGAACTTTTCAGAAAGGGTGTGTAATATGGATTTAGCTATTTGCCTTTAAAAACTGTAATATGTCGGCGTATTGGTATTTGAAACTGTCGATAAATACAGGAATACATAAGTAAGAAATATCAGTGCAATCCATTATGAGGAAGCTGCGATATATTTTTTACTGCAAAAGGATCGAGTATTTTCATCTCGACAACGGAAAATCAAGGCAAATAGAAAAGCAAATTCGTAATCGAAGAAAAGAGGTGGGAAGATGAAAGCTGTTATACTGAGCGAAGTTACAAAAGCCGAAAATGTAGTGCTTTCCGAAACGGAAGTGCCAAAGGCAAAAAACGGCTGGGTACTTGTCAAAATAAAAGCATTCGGTTTAAATCATTCCGAATAGATTTTAAGATTGAATGAAATTCAAGCAGACTATATCAACAAGCCGATTATTCCCGGTATTAAGTGTGTCGGTGAAATTGCCAATTCTTCTGACAGTGGCTTTTCTGTCGGTCAAAAGATCGTAGCTCTTATGGGCGGCATGGGCAGAAGTTTCAACGGAAGCTATGCGGAATATGCCTTACTGCCGACTCATCATGTATTTGCTGTTAATACCCATCTGAATTGGGTCGGTATGGCGGCTGTGCCTGAAACATGGTTTACGGCTTGGGGTTCACTTTTTGAGTGCTTACAGCTGAAAAAAGAAGATATCTTGCTGATTCGAGGAGCTACTTGTGCGCTTGGCTATGCATCGATACAGATTGCGAAAATGGTCGGTTGGGTCATTGCCACAACACATCGTGAGAGTAAACTGCTGTTAATCAGCAATACAGATGCTGCTATTATTGATGACGGACAACTTTCCGGCAAGATTCATGTTGCTACCAAAGCACTTGAACTTGTCGGTGTAAAAACACTTTCCGACACACTGAATGCCGTAGAAAAAGGCGGTATCGTGTGCAATACAGGTGTTCTCGGCAATGTCTATGCTCTGAATCACTTTGACCCGATAAAATTCATTCCCAACGGAGTGTATCTGATAGGGTTCTTTTTAAACGATCCGACACAGACAGTTATGAATGAAATTTTCTCATTTATTGATACGCATAAAATCACACCGTTTATCGGTGCAGAGTACAATTTCAGCGATATTTCCACTGCTCTCTATGATCTGGATCATCACAGAGTTGACGGAAAAATCGTGGTAACGATATAAGAGTAAAATTCAGCACAGTTACAGAAGGCATCGAGAATAGGAAATATAGATTTATGTAGGTGATTGCAATGAACCAGACCGAAAAACGAAAATTTTTGATACGCTATCTGCTCGATGAGGACAAGCGTTATGCGGAGGTGGAAATTCCGACAAGCGAGAGCGAGCAGAAGCAGTTGCTCAGAGCATTGTTCAATATCAGAATGCCACAGGAAACAACTCCCGATTTTATGCGGATTTAGGACGAGTATCTGCAAGCAGAAAATGAATCGAGAGGCATCACAGACTATCATGATCTGACACCTGTCGAGGACGGCATTGATCTCTGGCAGGGCGACATCAGTACGCTGAAATGTGATGCTATCGTCAATGCTGCAAATTCACAGATGCTTGGCTGTTTTCGCCAGAACCACAACTGTATCGACAATTGCATTCATACCTTTGCAGGGATTCAGCTCCGTGCGGCTTGCCTTAAAATTATGGAAAAACAGGGACACGAGGAGGAAACAGGCTCGGCAAAAATGACTCCCGCTTTTAATCTGCCAAGCAAGTATGTCATTCACACCGTCGGACCGATCGTTGAGGGTAATCTAACAGAGAAACACGAAAAATCACTTGAATCGTGTTATACTTCCTGTCTTGAACTTGCCGAAAAGAACAATTTGAAATCAATTGCTTTCTGCTGTATTTCTACGGGCGTTTTTATGTTTCCGAACCATAGGGCGGCTGAAATTGCAGTTGATACCGTAAGAAAATTCAAGGAACACAGCGAAATTGAGGTGATTTTCAATGTCTTTAAAGACGAAGATTTACAAATCTACAGAGAACTTCTCGGCACAGATTGAACGTTTGAAGTCCGCACTTGAAACGGCTGATGCGATTGTCATCGGTGCGGGTGCAGGACTTTCCACATCGGCAGGCTTTACCTACAGCGGAGAGCGTTTTCAGAAATATTTTTTTAATTTTGTAGAGAAGTATCACTTTGAAGATATGTATTCGGGTGGATTTTATCCCTATCAGACTCCCGAAGCATACTGGGCATACTGGTCGAGATATATCTACATCAACCGCTATATGAATGCTCCAAAGTCAACCTATGAGAATATTTTTACTCTTGTTAAGGATAAGGATTACTTTGTGCTGACTACCAATGTTGACCATTGCTTTCAGAAGGCAGGATTTGACAAAAAGCGGCTGTTCTATACGCAGGGTGATTACGGCCTATTTCAGTGCAGTGAACCTTGCCATAACGATACCTACGATAACGAAACGGTTATCAGAGAAACGGTGCTTGCACAGAGCTTTACAATCGGAAATGACGGTGAATTGATCCGCCCTGCTGATCGCAAGCTGAAAATGTCCGTTCCGACAGAGCTGATTCCGAAGTGTCCGAAATGTGGTAAGCCTATGTCAATGAACCTCAGAGCAGACGATACTTTTGTGCAGGACAGCGGTTGGGATCAAGCAGCAGAGCGTTACGAAAACTTTATCCGCACGCACAAACATCAGCGTATTGTTTTCCTTGAACTCGGTGTCGGCTTCAATACGCCTATCATTATCAAGTACCCGTTCTGGCAGATGACAGCAGAAAATCCCAATGCTACTTTTGCGTGTCTGAATTATGGACAGGCTGGCGTTCCGCCTGAAATCAAATCACAGTCGATTTGTATTGACGGAAATATCCACGAAGTTATCGAGGAAGTGATGCGATGATTATTCAGACTGGTATGAGAACAGATATTCCTGCATTCTATTCCGAATGGTTTGTCAATCGGATCAAAGCGGGATTTGTCTGCACCCGAAATCCGTATTATCCAAATCAGGTTACGAAATATTCGCTCTCTCCCGATGTGGTAGATATTATCGGTTTTTGCACGAAAAATCCTGCACCTATGCTTGACCGTATGGAAGTGTTATCCCCCTATGGTCAATATTGGTTTGTGACGATTACTCCATACGGCAGGGAAATTGAGCCAAATGTTCCGCCAAAGGAAAAGGTTATTAATGATTTTATTCGGCTCTCAAAAATCGTAGGTGCAGACAGTATGGGATGGCAATATGACCCGGTTTTCCTCACCGAAACATACACAATCAATCGGCATATCAACGATTTTGAAGAAATAGCAAAACTGCTTCATGGCTATACACATAGCTGTGTGATCAGCTTTATTGACCTTTACGAGAAAACAAAACGTAACTTTCCGCAGGCAAGGGCAGTTGAAAAAGCTGATAGAATTGCTCTTGGAAAGGCGCTGATTGAAATTGCAAAAAAATATGATATGACAGTTCGTCCCTGCTGTGATGGTGATGAGCTTGCAGTCTATGGTGCAGACTGCGGCGGCTGTCTTACGCAAAATATTTTGGAAAAGGCAATTCATGGAAGACTTGATATACCAAAATCAAAAATCAAGTCACAGCGTTCAGCGTGTACCTGCGTTTTCGGCAGAGATATTGGACAGTACAACACCTGTGGTCACTTATGCAAATATTGTTACGTCAATGCCGACAACAGACTTGTCATGCAGAATATGAAACTGCATGACCCGAAATCCCCGTTTCTGATTGGAAACAGTACGCCCGATGATGTGGTTCATATTGCACAACAGAAATCGTGGACAGATCATCAGCTTATTCTTTTTTGACTAAACCAAATACAATACGAAAAGAACCTCTCAAAAATTTACTGCTCCCGATTAAAGGCTTGCTTGTTAAGAAAAGTCTCTAAGACCCCGATGAGAAATACCAAATGCACGTTGGAAGAAGCACTGAGTACAACCGGATATAGGTGTCACTACAATGGGTGAAGCAAATTGTCCAGTTTAAGTTATGATCTGTTAGGCAGCTTACTTTTTGAATTTCTTGATGGGAAATATACATCCACTTGTACATCCACCACAGAAAAATATTTTTAACAGGATCAGTGCCTATAACCGGAAAAATGACGTATTTTCGTACTTTTTAGCACAACACGATACTGGATAATATGGCATCACGAATTCTCATAACCCGAAGGTCGTAGGTTCAAATCCTGCTCCCGCAACCAGAATAAATCACGCAATTTCGGTACTTTTTCGAGATTGCGTGATTTTTTTATTTGATTCAAAATTGAAAAATACATCCACCGTACATCCACCGAAAAAAAGTTGAAGGAAGTCGGATATAATAGAAAAAAGGAAGGCAAGCTGTGACGCTGCCCTCTTTATAGTTGAGCAGCACTACTTTCAGTTCTGTAAATTCGCCGCCTTTTTTGGCATTGACATAGGCAAAGATTTCGTCAAAGTTTTTCATGGTCACAAAGCCAAGGTTTAGCACGTCCGTAATAAAGTCAACGTCCTGCATATCAATAAAGGTCTGCATCGCCTTTTTGATGCTGCGCTTCAGATAGGTTTTCGCTGCTGCGTGGTCATACGTCAGCGTCATAAATGCGGATAGCATATGTTTCAGTGGCACTTTCTTTATGCTGGCGACAATCTCCCACTTCTTGTCGAGGTCTTTTTCAATGATAAATTGGGGGATTTTCTCGTTGCAGGAGTCGTTTTCGGTTTTGTGGCGATTTGGGGAGAACAGGAAGTGTTAACGTGTAATTCTCTGATGTCAGACAGAAGGATTTCGTGCCGTAAAACGCTTCTTTTCCGACTTCGGTGAGCGTTTTAGGAAGTTCTATATTTTCGAGCAGAATGCCCTTGAAAAGTCCCGCTTCGATTTTTATCAAGCTGGTGGGGATGTTGATTTCTTTTAGGGATTCGCAATCGTCGAAAGCCCATTTTCCAATTTCCATCACACTTTGTATACTGGGCAGCTGCTCCATCAAATGCTAGCCAAATTACTGCAACCTTCAAAAGAAATCGCATTAATAAATTTAACAGGATAACCATCTATTTCCGAAGGCACATCAATATTTTCAGCATATTTGAGTTCTTCATCAAGTCCAGTTATTGTAATATTATCATTGTAGAGATAATATTCAAACAAGCCATTATTTTCGATATCAGAAGTAGCAGGTATAAAGTAACCATCTTCTACCCATTTGTAACTTGTATAATTCTTGCTGTACATTATTTTCTCACGAAGTGCGGTTGAAATTTCATTTTCTCTACTAGGTATATAAAATTGCGAAACTGAAAAAGAGTCATCAAAAGATCCATATATAGCCATTTCAATATCGTTTGGCGTCAACTCAACCAGATTTGCATATGCACAATTCATCAATCCGTTCTTTCGTATTTCTGGATTAAGTTGCACATCATTAATTAATGGAATTTCATTTCCTGCATCTGAGTAATAATCAGCTAATCCTAGAATATGACCAAATTCATGAGAGGACGATCTATAGAAATCAAGGATATCTCGATCGCAAAATATATTAATTTCATTTACCGTCATATATGATCTGCCTTCCTCCGAATGTAATACCACATACATTCTGCTTTTGTGGTTTATTCCATTATCATAGTAGGTATCTGTACCAGTGAAATCATGAACAACGATACTAGTGTTAATTTCCATTCCAGGATAAAAATTAAACAACGACCCCGTTAATGAATCTTCCCAATAATATTTCAACCCATCAACAAATGCTTCTCTCAGCGTTCTAGTATCATTATCATCAATATTCTTTAGCATCTGTGACGCAAGTTGATTATAATTATAATCAGATCCGTTTAATGGTTCATCTTCAATATATTGAGCATCCCATAACATTAAATTCACATGAATTTCTATATTATTACCATCTACTATAATATATGTTGAATTAGATGAACTATTCAATGAATCATCATCAAATTCAGGGAATAGGGACTCAACCGTATATTTTTTTAATGCATTACGTTCTTTGAAGCGTTCATCAAGATGCTCATAATAGTATTCTTCATCATCATAAAAATCATAATATGCACAGTCCTGTGAATAATATTCGGACTTATATTTGTCAAAGATCTTTTCAAGATTTAATTTATCAAAATCATTAATTCCATCATCTGAGGTGCTTATCTTTTCAAGATTAGCAATCATTTCAAAATATATTCCACCATTATTGCTGATGTATATATCCGGTATGCTTTCCCGCATAAAGTTATAAGCTCTTTCTACGTCTTCTTCATCATTAACTACATTTACGAGCACTTCTTCGCCGTCAAGCAGTCCATCACCGTCTGTATCCGCTGCATTCGGATCACTGAACAATATTTGACCATTCGCAACTGGCATTCCGCACTCTTCAAACAAATCAGGTAAGCCGTCCCAATCTGTGTCCGTAGTAGTATCATATTTTTCTTCCATGTTGATGGACAGGAAATATTCTACAAGCTCATCAGCAGTATTGGCATAAAAGTATTCACCATTCGTTCTGCTTGCCATTTTCTTCAAGATTTCTTCATTTACATTATCAGTTAATCCGATTGTATAAATGCGAATGCCCTTACTTGCGGCTTCATCGACTAATGAATAATCAAAATCTGCAGCAGATATTTCTTTTCCCGTTCCATTTTCCAAATATGTTGGACGACCGTCAGAGAGAAAAATAATGATATTATCAGCATTGGAATCTGACTGCTTTTCTAAGCTTTCTATTGCAATTGTTAAAGCATCATCATAGTTCGTTGTCCCAGCAGAAAAAACTTCCTCAATTGCAGCTTTCAGTGCTTCTTCATCATCAGTAAGCTCTTGTTTTTCCTCAGCACCATCGGCAAAGAATATAATGGAAGCCAAATCAGCGGCTATCATTACATCTACAAAGGAATTTGCGGCTGCTATTCGATAACAATTAGGGTCGTTTGTTTCCATGCTTGATGAACAGTCGATTGTGATAGCTGTATGCAAAGTAGTTCCATTCGACGGATAATAATTTTCTGACCAAGCCGCATACCATCTCGTACAATCTACAATCAGATACTTACTAAAATGGCTGACCGTAGTAGACACGGTGGAATTTTCAACATCTAAAACCGTTTCCATTTCTTCAAATCGCTGATTTTCTTCGTCATACCAAAGAATAGCAAGGTTGTCAAAACTTGTATCTCCTAAAGATGATTGATCCACATGAAATATGATACTGCCTGTGTTAACAGATGAGGTAGAAGAAATATCGTAAGGGTCGCCAATCAATCCAACGACATTGGAACACATCCAATCGATGTCCATAACACTTTTCACTTTTGTGTTGGAATAAACATAGCCGGTACCCTCAAATGCAACATCAATGGATTTCACTAAGGAATCTTCTTCATCACCGTCGAATGTTCTACTTTGGGAGAAAACCTCCTCATTATCTGTGATGCTGTCACCGTCTGTATCCGTCGACAATGGGTCAAGACCGAGTGCAACTTTATCTCCATCCGACAAACCATCCCCATCCGTGTCTGCATTCAACGGATCTGTCCCATATACATCAGTCTCATCTCCGTCAGACAAGCCATCAAAATCAGAGTCTGCAACAAGCGGATCTGTGCCAAGTACGTATTCTTCATAATTGGTTAAGCCATCTTGATCATTGTCATATTCTCCGTCATTCAAGTTAGCATCTAATGAGTTTGCATCTGCCGGATCAGAACCTACGGTAAGGATTTCATAACCATCCGGCAAACCGTCTCCATCTGAATCCGGATTATCAGGGTCACAACCGTATTCTTCTTCATATTCATCTGGAAGACCATCTTCGTCAAGGTCAGGTAAGGTTGACCAATCGATACAGTCATCGTAAAATTCCTCATCGTTATCATTCAAAATAGCGTTGATTACATCTTCGTCCACTACAATCTCTGTCAAGGAATAATCTGTAATCTCCGGCTCTCCATCCATCACACCAACAAATCCAAGCGACACGCTGGAATTCGCATAAACCGTTCCTGTATATGTGCCTTTCAGCAAATAGCTGTAAGGCTCCAGTTCAGTCACAGTTGCTGCCCAGCTATTGGTGATTTCCGTAATAGTAAAGTTCGTATCGACTGTCAGTTCCCATCCTTCGATGTCCGTATCCGTGTTGTTCTGAATGGTGATTGCTCCATTGAAAGAGGTTCCCCAAGTTTCATTTACTTGCAGTGACACTTCATAGCCAGATTCCTTCTCCTCTCTTGTCTGACACAGTGTGAACGAATCCGGCACAGCGGTACAGTTATCCACAAAATATGTAAATGTGACAGAAGAATCTACATCCACATCAGCATTATACCCACTATTTTTGTAGTAGGTAATGCCGTCGGAAGTAGTCATCTGCTGTACATTCGTCACAGAAGTAACATCTTTGTTAGGGTCAAAGTAGAGCATCCAGTTCTCGATAGCATCTTCACCAGTGTTCGTTAATGTGATAGAAACGACTTCGGTGTCACCCCACAAATTGGTGACTTGATACAGCACATCATAGTCGTCGTAGGTATAGGACTGCTCTGTGTTTTCTTCGGCGGATGTAACAAATCCAGAAGACATGGTACCTGTAAACAGCGTAGTTGCCGCCACGATACAAGCGAGTATTCTTTTTGATTTCATGGTACTTCTCCTTTCGGTCATTAAAGATTTTCATTAAATAAGCTGCGATTTTAATCACAAAAGTGTCAAGCTGATACACGTCTGCAACTGTTATGACTTTTGATTCGCAGTATTAAAATTTTCGTAGTTTTTTCACTGCTTCCGGTTTCTTGGGATCATAATCCCACCATGTGCATGATGCGTTAGCGAAAAGTATAGAAGTTTTCTTGATAGCTATCGCAACGCCAGTCAAAATTTTCTTTTTTCCTGTTTTCATAGCACCGCCTCCTTTCACTATTTTCAAGATATCTTGCATTTTCACTATAACAGAAAAATTCGCAAATTTCAACAGGTCTGCACTATTTGGTCGATTTTCTGCATCATTTGGTCATTGAAATACTTTTGAATTATACTTTCTGATAATAGTAAATTACAAGTATCTTATGCTTTTACTGTAACAAAAGAAATTGCCAATTGCAATAGGTTTGCACTATATGGTCGTTTTTCTGCATTATTTGGTTCTTCACTTATATACAAAGATAAAATCTAGGCCTTTTTATGGCAAGCATTGTAGAGAATAATTGCTTGTTGCTAGGAATTTTCTCCATTATACGATATTGATGAAATGCGATGCTGCCTTCACTAAAAAAATCTACCCTGCTTAAAACAAGGTAGATTTTTTCAAAATCAAATATTTACTGTCGATTTGACAGAGAGCAGTTTTTTCGTGATAAATAGCTTTTAGTTTATCTATTCATTTTATGTCTTATACTGCTCAATATCGTCAATCACAAGTATCACTTCACCGTAAGTCAAATAAGGAAGGTAGCGGACCAGATAATAATTTCCTTTTTCATAATCAGTAATCGCAATATCAGGAGTTTCGGTTGTTTGTGAAAGCTCATTTTCCGGAACATAACGTATTTCTTCAAGCTCGGGATCATAAATAAATTCTGTATGTAGTATAAATTGTATATGACCATATTTCGAATTGTAACTATTACGATTCCAATCACTCGTTGTCTCTACAATCTCGTAAACATATTCGTTTCGATTGATATGCACTGTATCCACGATTGCAGGAACAATGAAAAGAACTGTCAAAGCAATCGTTAAAATGACTGCACAAATCCGACCAATATGATTTATGGTATTCATATGACGAACAATTTTATCAGCATATATGCCTCGCATCACTTTATCCGGATTGATAAAGGATGGCTTCAAGCATTGACGGATCAGCATAAAACTGAAAATGATCCCCAAAAGAGCAACTCCATACAATCTCAGGTACATCTTTCACCTTATCAAATCACGATTCCTCAACAAACTTTGTGTATTTTCCGAGAAGAAGCTCTTCAATCTTAGTCCATTTTGAATAAAAGCATTCAAATTCTTTTCCTTTTTCTTTTTGATATGAATTCTCCGGCATTTGAACTGGCAGCTCGCCAAGGTAGAAAAAAGTATCTGGCATATTTCGCTTTGAAGTCATAACCAATCCCAGTTCATAATCATAACGAAAATCGCCAATTGGTTTTCCATGCTCATTTCTTCTTTCATAATGTTTGGCAATTGGAATCAACGGATATGCTGTTACTTTATTTAGCAGTGGACGCTCTGCATTCAGAGAGTAGCGAACAGTAATCACCGGAATTATGTGATGCGGATACCAAGGAACTGCCCTTATCTTTTGAATCACAATCCAATGACGAAATAAAGGATGCTCTTGAAATTTTTCCGTGCCAATTTGAAATGCAAAAACATCGCCGATTTTCCAAGGACAAACATACCTTCGTTCTTTTGGAATACGCTTTTCCGGAGGCTGCGGCTGTATCAGTTTTTCCTTTAACCGAGTAAGTGTTCCTTTCGAAAGCAAATACGCATCCTCCGCATTATTTAAATACCTTTCTATGCAAAAAATAGCGTGTTCCTTTACGTCTGGAAGCAATCACCCCATATTCCATTGCGTATCCGCTAAAGTAAGCCAGAAGTAAATACTGTCCTCCTCATCAGCAATATAGTCTGAGCATTGTTCCATTATATTTTTCGTAGCTGTCATATTGTCATTTCCATTTTTTAATGCACGCAAATATGATTCTTTTACATCATCAGAAACATCATTCTGATATAATCCGGTTCCCCAGTATCCTATCTTAAATTTGTATGATATAGAAAATCTAAATCATACCGCTCCTTCCAAAAATTGCAGAATTATATGGATTTTAATTTTCCTTAAAAGTGCTTAAATTTGCGATACCAATTATCATCTATTTGCTCATAGTCAAATACATATTCAATCTGATCACCCTTATAGCTAATCTCAGGTTGTGGCGTATGCATGGAGAAAACGATAGAAATTGTTTCATCTTCTTTCACAAAAATATTGCAACATCTAAAATATATTTTTATTTTCGAAGCATCATGGTTATAGTTCCTGATTTCAAAAATAATTCCATCAGACATAATATTTTGAATTGAATTTACAACTTCATAATCATCAATTTTTTCTAAATCATCCAATTCTCCGCTACGAACATCAAAATTAATCTCAGGATTATCACTAAAATATTCTGCAATTTGATTAAATTCATCTTCGTGATTATTAAAATAATCAACTGGATCGACCTTTGTCAAATTATACGTGACAGATAACCCAAGTACGCACAAGTTCAGTACAGCAATGATAAATATGGCCTTACACTTTTTAGATTTAAAGTGCATTATGTTTCACCTCATTGTACATTTGAAATTCTTTTTTTACCATTGCAGTGTCTTCAGAATTATCCGGCTTTCCCGTATCTATAATAGAATAAAGACTTCCTCCACCTACTAATTCTAATTCCGAAAATCCACCGGCATTACCTATATAACCATACAAAATGTTTCCGAATATTTCTGCGTTTATTTCCTCGCCATTAAAAACGAACAGAAGAGCACTATGATAAAAAGGCATATCAGTGTATGTATTTTCACACATATCATTCCAATGTTCTTCTAATTTGATGTTGTAAAGGGCATCATTTTTTACCTGTTCTATCAGCCATGTATAATCAGATATAGCATTCCTAAAACTAATGCATATTTGCGACGAATCATCATAATATTTTGTAACCCTATAAGTTTGCTTCATTATTGATAAGGGGCTAAATAAATTTTTATTATCATTATCATACACATTAGCATTGCACTGAAAATAATGTGTATGAAAATCATTTGCACCATATTTTAAGAATTTATTTAATGAATCCGTGAAATCATACACATAAATAGTCTCACGTTCATTAGAACTTTCGCTTTCAACCACAAGATATTCTGAATCATCCATAGGAATGCTTACTGGTGTATAATTATTTTTTAAATAATTTTGTATACTATTTTCAAGAAGCATATCATCATATTCAAATCCTGCATCAATCGCTGCTATTAGTATTCTTAGGGGAAGAAAGAAGAAGAAACAAACAGGCGGATATAATCGAAAAGAAAGAAAGATGTTTCTCAAAATGATGAGGGAGAAGAATCCTTGATCTATTCCTCCGGCTATACGCTGGAAAAGGGGACGTATCTCCTCACGGAAATCACGCACTTGCTGCTGACGGATTCGTTTGACGGATGGAACAGCATGGAAATGTCCCTTGCAAACGGCATGCTGCAATATGACGATTCCCTTGGCGGCTATATTTTGGTAATCGGAAAAGATAGCGATGCGGCAGGCGAAGAGGATACGGATGCCGTGATTGAGATTTCGCTTGTGAACACCTATAAGCCGGTCGCCGTGCAATTGACAAAGTCTGTGCTTTTTGGGGAAACAGATGTGGACGAAATCAACGCAGGACTTGGCAGTACAGATTCGAGCAGTGATACGAGTCTGAATTATCAGTCGCTGACGGAATATGACAATGCGCTTCGCAGCGTAGACGATACGGACATTATGGACGACAGTGAACGCCTGAGTGTCCTGAGCGGCGATACGCTAGTTTATCGCATGGATTTGGCAAGCACCGGTCTTGCAGACTCGGAAGACATTGTAGTAACCGACTCTGTTCCTGTTGGCTGCACCCTGCAAGAGAACTCCATTCAAATCCTAAAGCAAGACCGTGCGAAAAATACCGGGAACTATTATGGCGTGGTGCAGACGATTTTGACGAGCAGTGATGGTGGGAGTATGTCAGGTGATATAACCACATGGACGAAGACCGATAGTGACGGCGTTACGTTCACAATTATGTATGATGCAGGCAGCGGAGAAATCACATGGGAGATTTCAGAAATCGACTACTTTGAGCAGTATTATGTCGAGTATGCCGTTATTGTCGACCAAATCAAAGCCAGCGAGGAACGCATACTTCTGACCAATACGGCGGAGTGGACGTATCTCTCAGAAATGAACAGCGGCGCAACAAGCGATGCTTCAACGACGGTGGAAGTCGGCATGGATATGGACGATGAGGAAGATGTGAATAATTCGGGTTATTATACTTACACGGTGACGTTTTCTGACTTGTCAGGCTGTATGGTTACAAGGCTTCGAGATGCGCTGCCGGATGACTTTGTCATCGACCCGACTACAATCAAGATCAATAATACGGAGATTAGCGAAACTTCTTACACGATTACGTATTACGATGCGAATAAAAATCCGCTGTCGGGAACGTGTGGAACAGATTATTCTGAGAGTGATATCGCAAGCTTTACCATTACATATGACGGCGGTATTACACAAAGCGCAGGTAACGAAATCATCTTAACATTTTACGGTGAGCAAACAGTAACAAAAACGGAGGATGCAGAAATCCGAAATACAGCGGGGATTACGTATACGAAGGACTGCGAAACGACAAGCTATACGAGCATTGTTGCGCACGGTGATGCGGTAACTAACCAGGTCGGAACCGATGTGATGCATCTCTATTTGGAAGTGGAAAAGGAGATTGTGGAGAGCGATGGTTTGACCGTAGATGCAGATTCGACCGACACAGAGCAGACGTTCTTTTTTTTGGTAGTATATTACGCAGAGGGCAATGATCCGGATACGGCAACAGCTGCGGAGAGCATCACATATGTGACAATCAACTGTGAAAACGGCACTGGCAGCAGTTTGCTGCAAACAGACAAGCGGGGGACTTATATCATAACAGAGGTTACGAACTGGTCGAATACGGATTATGATTATGTCAGCGCATATCTGGATGGAGAACTTGCCACCGGTGACAGCGTTACCATTGATTACACCAGCGATGGCGAATATTTGAACAGCAACAGAACGTTTGTCACAACGCTGGGACTGGTCAGTGAAGATCATGCAACTGCGACATTCTGGAATACAGAGTGTCTCTATGCGTATCGATCTGGTCAGGCATATGCGAAGAACGAAATGGAATAATACATCAAAACGCTTCATATATCAAAAAACTTGAAATGTGAAATGCTCCCCATTTGTTAGACAATGTGGTATAATATAAATATAGCCAAAAGCAAGTCTAAGAAAAGAGGGCATTTTCAGAACTAAATTTATACAGATAATCTCCTAGGAATCCTCCAAATCTTTCCGATCCTAAATGCTCGAATCTCTCCACAGTTTAGGAGCGCATAAAGTGTATTTTTACCAACGTTCAGAAACTCCATAACCTCTTCAAACTTCATGATTTCATTTTCCATGTAAAACAACTCCTTTCCATTTTAAATTCGATTTTCCAGTATCTTTTATGATTATGTTGCTTGTTTTCTTGAAAAAATCGTAAGGAAGTTCTCACATCATGTCTTTTTGTTCCCATAAGCGATTTTTGGGGAATGATTTTGTCAATAATACTTGACACAATTTTTTCGAACAAATTTTAGGCAGCAAGGGAAGAGTTATCATAGTAGAGTCTTCTCTTGACCGCCGGGAGAAAGTCCGTTGTTGGCAGTGCAAATCCTCCTGTTTGCCCAATAGCTCATGAAATATC
>JAJQEI010000001.1:0-46431 GCA_021201755.1 Ruminococcus sp.
ATACCAATAGTTATAATAATTCTGGTACAGGTGGAGATGGTATTAAGACCAAGTCCACAGACGATGATGAAGGCTATGTTACTATCAACGGCGGTACAGTCACCATCAACGCTGGTAGCTCCGGTGCAGGTGACGGCATTCAGGCAAAACAAAACTTCTATATGAACGGCGGTACGGTTGATATTTACACCTACGCCGGCTATACATACACTGGCTCTGGTTCTACTTCCAGCTCCGGTAACCAAGGTGGCATGGGCAACCAAGGCGGCATGAATGATAGTGGCAACACCAATTCCACTGAAAACAGCTGCAAGGGTATCAAGGCAGTGGGACGCTATGTGGATGAAGATGCAGACGATCCGACTTATTCCGATCAGGGTAATACCTGGATTTATGCAGGCGACATCACCATCAACTCCTCTGACGACTGTATCCACACAGGCGGTAATGTTTACCTCTATGGCGGTACATATGATCTGTGCAGTGCAGACGATGCCATTCACTCTGACAATGACCTTTATATCGGTCAGACGGCAGCAAACACCTATAGCGACCCCTACATTGAAATCGGCTACAGCTATGAAGGCATAGAAGGCTTTGATATTATCGTAAACTGCGGCAGCGTTCTCGTCTATGCAACAGACGACGGCTTTAACGCAGCAGGCGGCAGCGACTCCACTGGCATTTCTGGTGGCGGCGGATTCGACCAAGGCAACATGGGCAGCGGCGGCTCGGACGGCAGCCAGTGCTTGACCATCAACGGCGGCTATACGTATGTGGACGCTTCCGATGACGGCTTAGACTCCAACGGCGATATGTACCTCAACGGCGGCTATGTCTGCGTGGTACAAAATGGCAGTGGCAACGAACCGCTTGACTACGGAGACAGCAACGCTTGCTATTATAATGGCGGTACCGTTATCGCAGTCGGCAACGGCGAGTCCATGGGCGAAATGCCGAGCAATGCACTCTTTGATGCATCCAGCGGCTTGAGCATTACTGCTGGCAGCACGATCACCTTTACAGATAGTTCCGGCAATGTATTGGCTACCTTGAATACACCGTACAATGTCACCATGATGACATTCTGCTGTGATTCTGTGAGCAGTGCAACTTGTTACACTGGTGCAACGCTTTCTGGCGTAACTTATTTCGCTGGTCTGACGAATTGCACATATAACAGCGGCTATCGCTTTGGCTATGGCGGCACCGCAAGCGGCGGTACAACCATAGAAAGCCAAGGCAATGTAGATGGTGGCACAAGCGGCGACCAAGGTCCGAATGGCGGCGGCGACAGCAGCTCTGGTCCTGGCGGCAACAGTGGCAACCAAGGCGGCGGCTTCTAATTTAATTTTGACATTCTCGTAACATTATCTTCATAAAAAGTGCGGATCGCTTCGGCGGTTCGCACTTTCCTTTTGAAAAAAGGCTTGTAATTTTTAGATAAAGTCCATGTTTTTTCAATGTTATTTTCAACTTTTCCTGTTACAATTGTATATATCAATGAAACGTGTTTGAACAACGTCGCTTTCTACATGAAGAGAAATGGATTTTACTTATTTTACAAGCGAAAGCGTGTCCAATCAGACCATAATGAAAGGCAGGTTATACGGTATGCTGAACCCGAAAAAAATTTTAGCCGTTCTCTGTGCGATGACTTCGCTCTTGGCATTTTCTGCTTGTGGCGATGAGGAGGAAACGAACGAGGATGTGAACCTAGACGCATCGACGGCGGCGGAAGATTCTTCTGTCGATGATGCAGAAACTACGGACGAGAGCAGTTCTATCCAGATTGCAACCAAGACGACGACTACTACAAAATCCGGTACGACGACCACGAAGTCGAACAGTTCCGGCAGCTCATCTTCCGGTGGAAATAGCTCCTCTGAAAATAATTCTTCCAGCGGTAACAGTTCTTCCAGCAATAGCAGCAGTTCTTCTGGCAGCAGCAGCGGCGGTTCTTCCTCTGGAAGCAGTAGCAGCAGCAGTTCTTCCAACAGCCAGAGCAGCTCCGACAATACGACTTCAGATGATGCCTCTTCCACCACAGAAGAAACCAACATCGTAATTAGCTTATCGGACGGTGGCGGTAGTACCGCTTCGGATTATACCGGCGTGACTATCAGCGGCGATACGATTTATCTTACCCAAGAGGGTCGTTATGAATTCACCGGAACGCTGAGTAATGGACAAATTCTCGTATAGGCGACGAAAGAAGAAAAGGTGGACATTTATTTGAACGGTGCTTCTCTGACTTGTTCCTATTCCGCACCAATTTATGTGGAAAGTGCTGACACCTGCACGATTCACCTTGTCGATGGTTCTACCAACTATGTCTCTGATTCCAGTGCAAACGAAAAAAGCGCAGCGATTTTCAGCAAAGATGATTTGACGATCAAGGGTGGCGGTGAGATGACTGTTGTGGGTAATGCAAAGCACGCCATCAAATCGAACAATGATGTGAAAGTGAAAAACGGTACGCTGGATTTATATGCCGTTTCTGCCGGCATTTATGGTGAGGATAGTATTCAAGTTACCGGTGGTAATATTATTGTCTACACCTGTAAAGATGGCTTAAAGGCTTGTGACAGCACCGAAATTGATGGCTATGTCACCGTAGAGGATGGCTATATTGATGTACAGAACGCTTCAGGTAACGGCATTCAGGCGGATGTCAGCATTACGATTAGCGGCGGTTCTGTCAATGTACATTCCACCAAAAAGGGACTCAACTGTGACAATGCACAGTATGTGGAAGGGTGCTATTACGAGTACTAATTCAGAAATTTTCTTGATTTCATGTTTTTCTCCATTTTATATTATTACCTTATTTACCTCAAAAGCTGCCGTACTTTCGGAAAAAGAAAGTACGGCAGCTTTGGTTTATTTTATGATGATGATCCGTGTTAATAGCACAGCGTCAGCACGGGAAAAATATTGCGCAGTACGTCATAGGCGAGAATCAGTCCCAACACCACATAGAATAGCACCCAGGTCTGTGGGACAATGTGGACGTGTTTTCCGGTGATGGCGAAATATACCATTTCTCCGTAAAAACCCAGTCCCACCAGCAGTAAAATCGGTACAGTAGGATTATAGGCAAATGCACGGAGGAAATGTCCATGTAAAATCGACAAAATTGCTCTTGTGTTGCCACATCCCGGGCAAAGATACCCTGTCATCTCGTACAGCGTACAAGTGGGATAATACTTCTACGCCATAAGGGAGAACACGATATCTCTCGCTAAAAAAGTAATGATTATCGCAGCTGGTATGCCAACCGAGCCGATTTTTGCCGCCTTTTGTTTACGGTGCAGCTGTGAAACATCAGGATAAGATATTGCAGATGAAGTTGTGTTCATGTTTCTATGCTCTCATTTCTATGATTATTGTTTCAGCGGCAGACCGCTTTTGTCATCGAAGCTGCCTGACACAATGGCGATTAAATCCAGAACTGTTCCGATGTAGAAGAACCCACCGGTGCAAATCCAAAGCAGACCCGTCCAAAATTTTCCCACATAAAAGCGGTGCAATCCACCTATCCAGAAAAACCCTAATACACACAAAATCAGTGCCACAGTTTTGCTTTTGTTGCTTGTGAGTGTAAAATAATTTGTATGCATTTCAAGCCTCTTAATATGCAGTCTTTTCTGTCAAATATGCCACTAGCTCATCAATAGGTATACGCACTTGTTCCATAGTGTCCCGATCACGCACGGTCACGCAGTTATCTTTTTCCAGCGTATCGAAATCGTAGGTGATACAATAAGGCGTACCGATTTCATCCTGCCGGCGATAGCGTTTGCCAATAGAGCCGGTTTCGTCGAAATCCACGGGGAAATATTTCGCCAGATTCTCATACACTTCCCGAGCCTTTTCACTGAGCTTTTTGGATAGTGGCAGAACGGCAGCCTTAAACGGTGCCAGTGCAGGATGGAAGTGCATCACCACACGCTTGTCGTTCTTTTCCGCATCTACGACTTCCTCATCATACGCCTGCGTGACAATCGCCAGAAACAGTCGCTCTACGCCCAAGGACGGTTCGATGACATAGGGGATATACTTCGTATTGGTTTCCGGATCGAAATATTCCAGCGACTTTCCGCTGTGGTTTTGGTGCTGAGTCAGGTCATAATCTGTCCGATCTGCAATGCCCCACAATTCTCCCCAGCCAAAGCTGAATTTGTATTCAAAGTCAGTTGTCGCCTTGGAATAGAAGCTCAGTTCCTTTTCATCGTGGTCACGCAGACGCAAATTTTCTTCTTTCAGTCCCAGTGACAATAAGAAGTCCTTGCAATAGCTGCGCCAATATTGGAACCACTCTAAATCAGTATCTGGTTTACAGAAAAATTCCAGTTCCATCTGTTCAAATTCCCGAACCCGGAAAATGAAGTTGCCCGGGGTAATTTCGTTTCGGAAGGATTTTCCGATTTGTGCCACGCCAAAGGGCAGCTTTTTCCGTGTGGTACGCTGGATATTGGCGAAGTTGACGAAAATGCCCTGTGCTGTTTCCGGACGAAGATATAGTTCTGATTTCGAGTCTTCAGTGATGCCTTGAAACGTCTTGAACATCAGGTTAAACTGGCGAATTTCTGTAAAATCACCCTTGCCGCAGTTGGGGCAGATGATACCTTTTTCACGAATGTAGCTCATCATCTGCTCGTTTGTCCAACCGGCACATACCGTACCGTCAAAATCTTCAATCAAGTTGTCAGCACGGTGGCGTGTTTTGCACGCTTTACAGTCCATCAGCGGATCCGAAAATCCGCCCAGATGACCAGACGCTACCCACGTCTGGGGATTCATCAGAATGGAAGAATCCAATCCCACGTTATAGGGCGATTCTTGTACAAAGCATTTCCACCACGCCTTTTTGATATTGCTTTTCAGTTCCGCTCCCAGTGGACCATAGTCCCACGAGTTTGCAAGCCCACCATAGATTTCTGACCCGGGGTAAACAAACCCCCGTGATTTACATAAATCAACAATTTTGTCCATTGTTTTTTGTTCATTTGACAGCATTCGTTTTCTGCTCCTTTTCGCATAAAATATTCTTTACTATTATAGCGGAAAACAGAGGAAATGTCAAGGGTGACACCGAGAGAACGATAAATTTTCTCATCCCCCTTGACAAGTACTGAAAACTGTGCTATACTAAAGATAATAAAAAATGTTGACGAGAGATGCTTTTTTAAAAATGGTCTTTTCCAGAGAATCGTTGCCATCGGCTGGAAGCGGCGATAAAGACAATAAAAATGGCACACCACTCTCCGAGTCTGCCCAATCCGCAGCGGTCAGTTTCCGTTATCGAACCAGAATGAGGGGTATTTGCCATTTGGGGCATACCTAAACAAGGGTGGAACCACGGGTATAGATTTACACGTCCCTTGCGCAGAATTTTTTCTGTGCAAGTTTTTTTGTGCCTGCACAGAGTACGAAAGGAAGTTTTATTATGATTTCACTCACGTTAAAGGACGGCAGCGTCCGCACGCTGGAATCGCCGACGCCTGCTTTTGAAGTCATCAAGGGCATTGGTATGGGACTCTACAAGGCGGCTTGCTGCGTGAAAATTGACGATAAGGTCTGTGATTTACGTACCGTCCTCGATCACGACTGTACCTTTGAGGTCATGACATTTGACAGCTTAGATGGTAAAAAGACGTTTTGGCATACGGCATCTCACATTCTGGCACAGGCGGTGAAAAGCCTCTATCCGGAGGCAAAGCTGGCGATCGGACCTGCGACGGATGAAGGGTTCTACTATGACTTCGATTTAGAACATCCGTTTACGCCGGAGGAACTTATTAAAATTGAAGCAGAAATGAAAAAGCTGGTAAAGGCGAATCAGTCGCTGGAACAATTCTATCTTCCGCCAGAAGAAGCCCTACAAAAGCTTCGGGATATGGAAGAACCCTATAAAGTAGAGCTATGTCAGGAACACGCTGACAAAGGCGAACCGATTTCGTTCTACCAACAGGGTGATTTCGTAGACTTGTGTGCCGGTCCGCATTTGATGGCTACGGGTATGGTGAAGGCATTCAAGCTGTTGTCCTGTACTGGTGCCTATTGGCGTGGTTCTGAAAAAAACAAGATGCTGTCTCGTGTTTATGCCGTGGCATTTCCGAAAGCAGCGATGCTGGAAGAACACCTTGCAAAGTTGGAGGATGCTAAGAAGCGTGACCACAATAAATTGGGACGAGAACTAGAATTCTTCACCACAGTTGATGTTATTGGACAAGGACTGCCGGTTTTATTGCCAAAAGGCGCACGGGTCGTACAGCTGCTCCAACGCTGGGTCGAGGATGTGGAACAAGAACACGGTTATCTTCTGACCAAAACGCCGCTTTTGGCAAAGCGAGAATTATATAAAATTTCTGGTCACTGGGATCACTATCTGGATGGAATGTTTATCCTCGATGACCCCCATGACGAAACCAAAGAGTGCTTTGCACTTCGACCGATGACCTGTCCATTTCAGTATCAGGTTTATCTCAATCGCCAGCGTTCTTATCGAGATTTGCCCATGCGATTGGGCGAGACGTCCACGCTGTTTCGAAATGAAGATTCCGGCGAAATGCACGGTTTGATTCGTGTGCGGCAGTTCACCATTTCCGAGGGACATTTGGTTCTCCGTCCGGATCAGCTGGAGCAGGAATTTTCTGACTGCTTAGATTTGGCACGCTATATGCTGGATACTGTAGGGCTGCTGGAAGACTGTACATTTCGTTTCTCCCAATGGGATCCGGCAAATCCGGAAAACAAGTATGAAGGTACAGCGGAACAGTGGGATGAAGCACAGCGAGTTATGGGTCAAATTCTGGACGACTTAGGCGTTGATTATACGATCGGTATCGACGAAGCGGCGTTCTACGGACCGAAACTGGATATTCAATATAAGAATGTTTTCGGTAAAGAAGATACGCTGGTTACTATTCAGATAGATATGCTTTTGGCAGAACGATTTGGTATGTACTATAAGGATAAAGACGGGCAGAAAAAGCTGCCGTATATCATCCATCGAACCTCTTTAGGCTGCTATGAGCGGACACTGGCGTATATGATTGAACATTTTGGTGGTGCGCTGCCACTGTGGCTCTCGCCGGAACAAGTGCGCATTGTGCCGATTGCGGATCGGCATCTGGATTTTGCTTATAAGGTGAAACAACAGTTGCAACAGGCGGGCTTGCGTATAGAAATCGACAGCCGTGCAGAAAAAGTTGGTTATAAGATTCGACAGGCAACGTTGGAAAAAGTGCCGTATATGCTGACCATCGGTGATAAGGAATGTGAAGAGAAAACAACCAGTGTGCGTCGGAGAAACGGCGAAGATTTGGGCAGCATGTCCATTGCGGATTTGATGGCAATGCTTGTGGAAGAGGTTCAGATGAAGAAAAAATAAGGGTATTGTTCGAAATCGTTTGAAATACCAGATATACAAAAAATCAGCCACTGAAATCAAATCAGTGTGCTGATTTTTTGCGAGTAGTGCAATGTCATGCAGCTCTTGTTTCTGTCCAAGAAATTTTAGAAGGGAAGATGTTTCTATGAAAAATGCAAAAGTTCGTTTGCCAATGTATTTCATTGGATTGTTTCTGATGACCATTGGAATTGCCATTTCCGTAAAGTCCAATTTGGGTGTTTCGCCAGTGAGTTCGATTCCATACACAATCACTTGCGTATGGGGAATTGAAATGGGAAAAGCAACGATTCTATTTCACTGTGCCTTGGTTTTCATTTAAATATGTATCATGTGCAAGCACTTTCGAGTGCGGAATTTATTGCAGGTGCTGATTGGCGTGGTATTTGGTTATTTTACGACGTTTTGCAATTATCTTGTCTCGTTTCTTCCCACGCCGAAACATATTTTTATTCGGATTGTCATGGCACTGATCAGCATCGTCTTTGTGGCATTTGGAATTTTTCTCTATATGCCGGCGGACATTATGCCCCTTGCAGGAGAGGGGACGATGCAGGCGATTTCAAGTTGTACCGGCATTGCTTTTCCGAAAGTGAAAATTGCCTTTGATGTTTCTATGGTGGTAGTGTCTCTCGTTACGTGTTTGATCTGTATTCGCTCTATGGGAAGCATTGGCGTTGGTACGATTATCAGTGTGGTTTGTGTGGGAGTCGTACTTGGTTGGGTGACGAAGCTGTTTGGAAAAAAGCGTGACCGTTTGCTTTATGGCGCAGAAGCTTCTAAAAAAGAAGCGTAATCAGAAAGCAGAAAAAGCTGTCCAATTTGGACAGCTTTTTGATTTAAAACAATAAATAGCTAAGATTATTCTTCAGTGGCAGCAGTCTTCTTCGACGGTCTGCCTCTTTTGCTGGTTGTCGTTTTCGGCACATCTGCCTTTTTTGTAGCGGCAGTGGATTTTGTTGCAGCTGTCTTAGAAGTCGTTGTCTTTGCAGCAGCAGATTTTGTTGCAGATTTTGACGTCGTCTTTGTAGTGGTTGTCTTGTGTGTTCTGGTTGCTCTTTTTGCCGGAACAGATGCCAGGATTTCTTTCAGTTCGTCGCCCTTTATCGGACAGCCTTCAATCGGCAGTTCGTTTGCTTTCCCTTTTTCCAGTGCTTCGAGCAATACTGCAGAATCTGCTGTAATTATTACATCGTTGTCCTTATAGTCATAAGGCTCTACTGCGAGTACACCACTGTCTGCTTTTACGTAGAAGATTCCGGATCCATCGCCGGTAACGTTCACCTGTACAGCTACCGTAGCGGCATCGGACACCTTTGCTTTCATCAACGCTGTTTTTGCACGTTCAAACATTTCTTCAAAAGTCATTTTCCTTTTTCCTTTCCATGGGCAGCATTGCATTGCAAATGCCGCAGGCATTTTTGCACAAGGTTTGCTTTTTGCAGCGAAATCCTTTGGCTTTTGTACACTTTTATTATACAAGAGTTTGCCGATTTTGTCAAGGAAAATAAATATAAAGAATGAAAGAACGGCAAATATACAAGAGGAATGGAGAAATACCAAAGTCAAATTTGTGCAAAATCACGAAAAAAAACACTTGACAAAAACAGAAAAATTCGGTATACTTATAAAGGTGATGACTTTTACAGATAGCAGTGGCTGTAGTGAGAGGGGATTTGCGTTGTGTCGAAGGATTTACGTATCGTATTATTGCTGGATTGCTACGGCGATTTTTTGACGGCGCATCAGCGTGAAATGATGGAACTGTATTACGGTGAAGATTTGTCTCTGGGCGAAATTGCAAAGCTGCAAAATGTCTCTATTTCTCGTCAGGGCGTACGAGACGCTATCAAACGTGGCGAACAGATTTTACAGGCGATGGAAGAAAAATTACACTTCGCTCAGCGTATTCTCACGCTGCGAGAGAATTACACGTCGCTGTCGGTGAGCTTGACACAGATTGCTCAGGTTGACGCAGAAAATGAAATGCTGCAATCCCTTTGTAAAAAGGCACAGGAACAAGTGTCTGAGGGATTGAAATTATTATGACAGAATATGATAAAAGGAGGACGATGGTATGGCTTTTGAAGGGCTTTCTGGGAAACTGAATCAGGTATTTAAAAAATTAAAATCGCACGGAAAACTGACAGAACAGGACGTCAAGGACGCCATGCGAGAAGTCCGAATGGCACTTTTGGAGGCGGACGTCAGCTATAAGGTCGTAAAAGATTTTGTGTCAAAGGTTTCAGAACGAGCTGTTGGTGAAGAGGTACTGAATAGTCTGACGCCGGCACAACAGGTCATTAAGATTGTCAACGAAGAATTGATTGCCCTTATGGGCGAAGAAAACGCACGGATTCAATTTCCGTCGAAGCCGCCTTGTGTGATTATGATGTGCGGACTACAAGGCTCCGGCAAAACCACACACGCTGCAAAGCTGGCAAAACATTTGAAAAAAGAAGGACACTATCCATTGCTGGTCGCTTGTGATGTTTACCGTCCGGCTGCAATTAATCAGCTGCAAGTAGTAGGTGAACGTGCCGGCGTAAAGGTCTTCGAAATGGGACAGATCGCCCCGAAAATTATTGCTCGTGAGGCGATGAAATATGCGAAAGACCACGGCAATGATGTGGTGATTTTAGATACTGCCGGTCGTCTTCATATCGACACGGCACTGATGGATGAACTAAAAGATTTAAAAGCATTGACAAATCCCAATGAAATTATGCTCGTGGTAGATGCGATGACTGGTCAGGACGCCGTCAATGTGGCAAAAGCTTTCGATGAAGCGTTGGGTATTGACAGTGTTCTCATGTCGAAGCTCGATTCCGACACCCGTGGCGGTGCGGCACTATCTGTACTGGCTATTACAGGAAAACCGATTAAGTTTGTGGGTATGGGCGAAAAGCTCGACGATTTTGAGTCATTCCATCCGCAGCGGATGGCATCCCGAATTTTGGGCATGGGCGATATGCTGATGCTGATTGAAAAGGCAGAGAATACCATCAGTAACAAGGACGCCGAAGAAATGGCGAAAAAGATGAAACAAAATCAGTTCGACATGAACGATTTGCTTGACCAGCTGCGCCAGATTCAAAAAATGGGTTCCATTCGCTCTATCGTGAATATGCTTCCGGGTGTGAGAGATAAGCTGAAAGACGTGGACATCGACGAACGACAGTTCGTGCGGATTGAAGCGATGATTACGTCCATGACGAATGAAGAATGTGCGAAACCATCGTTGATCAATCCTTCCCGAAAACGGCGTATTGCTGCAGGAAGCGGTACCAAAGTAGAAGACGTCAACCGACTGCTGAAACAGTATGAGCAGATGAAAAAGATGATGAAACAGCTTGGAAATCCTGGAAAAAAGGGAAGGATGGGCAGGCGTGCCCGAAAGCAGATGGCAGGTATGAGTATGGAGGACATCCAAAAAATGATGGGTGGAAAATAATTCCCCCTTTGTTTATAGATTTCATTTGAAGGAGGTGAAAAGAGCATGGCAGTAAAAATCAGACTGAGAAGAATGGGCGCAAAAAAAGCACCGTTCTATCGCATTGTGGTTGCCGATGAACGTTATCCGAGAGATGGTCGTTTTATTGAAGAAATTGGATACTATGATCCGACCAAGGAACCGAGCGTTGTCAGCGTAGACGCTGAAAAAGCAAAGAAATGGATCGGCAATGGTGCGCAGCCGACCGATACGGTGAAGGCGATCTTGAAAAAAGAGGGCGTACTTTAAGGCGTATTTTCAAAGCGTGCGAAGTGTGCGCAGGTACACTTTGAAACGTGCGTGCGGGGTTTATGGCTTTTGTGAAATGACTGTATGGGATTGCTCCGCCGGAGAGCTGATTTTTGAGAAATTTTCAGGAAAGTCGGCTGCCCCGTGGGGTAAATAAATACCCGAAAAATCATATGTTCCTTGGATATATAAGGATTGGCATGGAAAGCGAGGTAGTTTTATGAAAGAACTATTACAGGTAATTGTTGCAGGTCTGGTGGAAAATCCAGATGCAATTGAAATTGTTGAAGATGCACCAAATGAAGAAGGCGTCGTTGTCTATCATTTGCACGTAGCACCGGAGGACACCGGTCGTGTGATTGGAAAGCAAGGACGGATTGCAAAGGCAATTCGTGTCATTATGCGGGCAGGCGCAGCCAAGAATAGCAATAAAGTTGCGGTCGAAATTGACTAAATGACAACACATTCTTGACAGGCGGGCAGCACGAAGTCGTTCGCCTGTTTTTTATCGATAGAAAGCACAATGCAAAAAGGCGGTGTGAGAAGATGAAACAATATCTGAAAATCGGAAAAATTGTCAATACCCAAGGAATTGGCGGCGACGTCAAGGTTGTGCCGTGGTGCGATGATCCGGCGTTTTTGTGCGAATTTGAAACGTTGTATTTGGATAAGACACATACGTCGGTTTCTATTTCCAACGCCCGTGTTCAGAAGGGTAACGTGATTTTGCATATCGACGGGGTACAGACACTGGAAGAGGCGGATCAAAAGCTTTGTGGCAGAGTGCTCTATATGAATCGGGACGACGTGGAATTAGAAGAGGGAGCTTATTTCATTCAAGATCTGATTGGAATGAAAGTTTATGACGCAGAAACCGGCGCACTCTATGGAACACTGACAAACGTATTGGAAACTGGTGCAAATGACGTCTATGAAGTTCATGGGGAGGGAAAGCTGATTTTATTGCCGGCAATTCCAGACGTGATAAAAGAAACGGATTTGGAACATGGTGAAATGCATGTGACGCTGCTGGAGGGATTGCTGGATGCGCTTTGATATTGCGACGCTATTTCCGAAAATGTGTGAAGCGGTTTTGTCAGAAAGTATCATAGGACGTGCCAGAACGGCTGGCTTTTTGGAGGTGAACTGCTGGAATATTCGGGATTATACCCTGGATAAACACCGCCGTGTGGACGATAGTCCCTACGGCGGTGGCAGAGGAATGGTGATGCAGGCGGATCCAATTTTTCGCTGCTATCAGGCAATTTGTGCAGATGGGGAGATGGCGGAAAAGCCGCACTGCATCTATCTCTCTCCAAAGGGAAAGGTTCTCACCCAACAGCGGGCACGAGAGCTTGTACAACAGCCTCGCTTATTTTTGCTCTGTGGACACTATGAAGGCGTTGATGAGCGTGTGCTGAACGAAATTATCGATGAAGAAATTTCGATTGGCGATTACGTTCTGACCGGCGGAGAACTGCCCGCACTGGTTTTGGTGGATACCATTGCGAGAATGTTGCCCGGCGTTTTGCCGGAGAAGTGCTGTTTTGAGGAGGAAAGTCATTATTCAGGTCTGCTGGAATATCCGCAATATACTCGGCCTGCCGTCTGGCACGGTCAGGAAGTGCCGGAGGTGCTTCTCACTGGGCACCACAAAAATATAGCTGATTGGCGATTTGCACAAAGCCTGG
The DNA here is from genome assembly GCA_021201755.1 of Ruminococcus sp. GTDB lineage: Bacteria > Bacillota > Clostridia > Oscillospirales > Ruminococcaceae > Ruminococcus_C. The sequence continues at coordinate 12,851 of JAJQEI010000001.1, forward strand.
ACATGACAAAACAGCATCGACCGGATTTATACTTGGACTATTTGAACAAAAAATAATGCCTTCTCTTGTACAACCTGAACAGAGGCTAAAATACGCAAGAACAATTCCGTAAAATTTTTGACATTGTTGTCAAAGTCCACAAACTTTACAAGAAAAAAATCCCGAACTTGTGTCAACTCGTAGAAATTTCTGAAAAAAGGCGAAATTGTTGCAAAAAGCACGTTGACGAGAAGCAAAAAAAACGGTATAATAGAAACATGGTAAAAAATAAAGTCTGTGTTTTATTACTCGACGAGATATCGACTTGTTAGAAACAGACGAAATCCAATTGCAGTGTGCGAAGGCACACAGAGCAAATAAGATGGGAGAGTATCATTATGTATGTTAAAGATGTTACTGTGCAGAATCAAGTAGGTCTTCACGCAAGACCAGCTACTTTCTTTATCCAGTGTGCCAACGAATTTAAGGCGTCCATCTGGATTGAAAAGGAAGAACGTCGTGTGAATGCAAAGAGTTTGCTCGGAATTCTGTCTTTGGGTATTGTCGGCGGAACTGATATTAAGGTAATCGCCGATGGTGCTGATGAACAGGCGGCTGTAAATTCTTTGGTTGATCTAGTAGAAAGCGGCTTCAGCGAATAAGGCTGGAATGCGCAAGCCATTGAAATTCCTGTACAAAAAACCTCACGTGCCGGATCGAAGTGAGTCTGCCGTGAGGTCTTTTTTTATTTGATTTTTACTGTGTGCCATAGCGAAGCATATTTTCGCAGAAGATGGCATATCCCTTTGTGGGATCGTCCACGAATACGTGCGTGATGGCTCCCACAAGCGTTCCGTTTTGTAAAATGGGACTGCCACTCATGCCTTGTACAATGCCGCCGGTGATTTCAAGCAGCGTGGGATCTGTTACCTCGATTACCATGTTACGGGTGCTGTCCGTACCGCTGTAGTCAATTTCTATAATACGAATGTCATAATATTCCGGTGTGTCGCCCTGAACGGTACAGAGAATCTGTGCATCGCCTGTAGTAATTTCTTGCTTGAGTCCTATGGGAACAGCTTCTGCGACAGCCGGACAACGTTCCATTGTACCGAATACGCTACAGCGATTGTTGCATAGCAGCGTTCCGAACGGTTCATCATCGGTGAAAACGCCCTAAAGCATTTCGGGATTGCCTGCGGTACCCTTGGTAACGTCTGTAATCGTAACTGCATTCGCTTCGCCAGAGGAAACCGGCAAAATCTCGCCGGTGTCTACGTCACAGACCGGATGTCCCAGTCCGCCGAAGGTGCCTGTTTCCGGATTGTAGTAGGTGAGCGTGCCAATTCCTACACTGCTGTCCCATACCCAGATGCCCGCTTCGTAGACGCCGTCATCGATGGCGTAAACCGGCTTAAAATGGCATTCTAAGACTTCTTCGTCTGATGATTTCTAACGTTTCCCCTTCCGACGCTGTGATGACAGCTTGGAGAGCCTGATTTGAGGTGATTTCTACGCCATCAATGGATTGGATAAAATCACCCACTTGAATTCCTGCCTCCTGTGCCGGACAACAGCCGCCGGAAGCAGTTTCTACGTCACCCATTCCGACAACCATAGCACCGCCCATTTGCAGCTTTAATCCAAAGGGCTGTCCACAGGGAATAAGCACAGGCGTCTCAATTTCCTCTACCTCAACGGTTTTGATGGAAATGATACCGAACAGACGAAGCGTTTCTGTTTGCGTGCGTACGCCGTTCGCAGCAGCTTGTACAGTAGAGACGGTCGGCTGTGCCTTGATTTGTAGTCGTGTGTCAATTTCCAGAGTCGAGCCTGTGTTGACGTAATAACTGTCCGGCAGACGCCATGCGTAATAGGCTGCTGAACCGTAGAGCGGCAATAAGAGTATTGCGAAAAACGCCGTCAGCCGGTGCATCCAATGAAGCCTTATTTGTCTCATGAAAAATAAAAACCTCCTTTCTGCAATTTATCTTGCGTGATCTGTGACCGATTATCCACGTAAATGCAAGAAAGTTCGACAACCTGTAAAAATATTCCAAAAAAGAAAGTGTGATACCATGCCGGAAAAGAAAAAAATTCTAACTGCAAAACAATATCGGCGAAATCAGCGAAGCCGCACTTGTCAGAATGTCTTAAAAGTATTGATGATTCTCACCGGAATTGTCACGGTGTTTATCCACCTGGGACAAGCGTGGGGATGGATTTCCAACGCCAATGCCGGAGACAACTGGCCGTCTAATTATGCGGACTACGGTTGGTTTATGGTTGTAGGAACGATACTGTTGGCGATTGCAATCATACTCGTTTTGTTTCACCTGAATTGGGTTTCTATTGGTATAGGTACGGTTGGAGGGATATTATGTGCCGGTATGGTGTTTCTCTTCGTTCACTATGCCTCCGCCAATAGCTTCTACAGCGACTTGTTGAATATGCAAGTGAAGAACCTGTATGTTCTAGAAGAAATTCCTGCTATGGCAGCATTCGTGTGCTTGTGGGGCGTGGGACTGCTACAATTCTGGTCGGAAGAGGCAGTGGAAAAACGTCGAAAAAAGCGTGCCGAAAAGGATGCCGAGGCACCATCCATTCTAGGCGAATTATAGCATAAACCCATTGTCAAAATTTGTGAAAACTCCTGTGTTCTCAAATCTTTTTTGATTTGACAAAAGAAGTTCCTTTTCTTCTTTTTTCATTCTTGCAAACTTCCAAGAGGTGTGCTAAAATGTTCTGGTAGAACAAAAAACAGGAGGTAATAACATGGACAAAAAATAAAAGTCCTCATTGGTGATGATAGTGCAGAATATGGTGTAGCGTGTGCAAATGAGCTGCGCTCGCTGGATTTCTACGTGGTTACAAGACGTCGGGATGGAAAGGTTATTCTGGACGCCATTCACAACGACCAACCGGATGTGGTGGTTATCGATGCCATCTTGCCCAATATGGACGCAATCGAGATTTTGGAAAAAACACGCAGTATGGAACATCGACCAGCATTTATTGTCACGTCCGCTTATGAGAATCTTTTCATCGAGCGACAGATCATGGAAAATGGTGCGTCATACTTCATGATTAAGCCATTTGAAATTGCTGCGCTGGGAAATCGGATTTTGACGCTGATGAACGCCCGTCTGCCCACGTCCGCCCGTACCCAAGAGGAAAATCTAGAGCTTGTGGTCACGGATATGATTCATCAGTTGGGCGTTCCGGCACATATCAAAGGTTATCACTATCTCCGTACCGCCATTTTGGCGTCGATTCACAATCCGTCACTGCTGGAGAGCATGACGAAACAGCTGTATCCAACTGTTGCCAAAGCGTACCATACTACTTCTTCCCGTGTAGAGTGTGCCATTCGTCATGCCATTGAAATTGCTTGGGATCGAGGCGATTTGGATATCATCAACTCTTTTTTTGGCTACACCGTCAACAATTGTAAGGGAAAGCCGACAAATTCTGAGTTTATAGCACTGTTGACAGACAAGCTGCGGCTGCAATACGGAAACGGTTATAACCAAAATAGCCCATCTTAAGATGGCAGTAATGATATGGTTGTTTGATTTTATTGGATTTTCTATTGAATTTGGCAAGAAACTATGCAATAAAGACAATCAATTGGCTTTAAAAGCCAAATTATTCATAAATAGTTCCTTGAACTGATAGAAAAAACGTGGTATGATAAAATTAGAGAGTGTTGTATGCATTGGAACAACAAAATCGAGGTGCAGATAGCATTTGTACAGATTGGAATAGCTGTGCATTTGGAATGCTCGAGAGCGGAAGCAAAGAGCGTTGTCAAAAAGCAGCTTTCTATAGGCGACTTGCCCACGCAAGTCATGCCATATTATTAGGCGAAAGGATCTGATTTAGACCATGGAAAATCTATTTTTGACAAAAGTGGACCTTGATACAATGCAGTGCAGCCCATCTTCTTTGATTGGACAAAGCTGGTTTTTGTTGACTGCCGGAACACCGGAAGATTACAACATGATGACGGCGGGATGGGGTGCAATTGGTGAAATTTGGGCAGTGCCTACGCTGCACTGTTTCGTTCGTACCAACCGTTATACGTTGGAATTTCTGGAAAAGTACGACACGTTCACTGCATCATTTTTCGACCCAGGCTATAAACCGATGCTGAGTTATTGTGGTTCTCACTCTGGCAGGGATGTGAATAAGTTGGAACACACGAACTTAAGACCGGCGATATTGGACGGCGGGGTGGCGTTTGCACAGGCACGTCGTGTGATGATCTGTAAGAAAATGTACATTGGTGATATGCAGAAGGAAGGCTTTGTTGACCCGGCAGTATATGAAAAGTTTTACGCAGAAGACAACCCGATGCACCGAGAAGTCATTGGCGAAATCGTTTCTTATTACGAGCGGCTTTATTAAGCAATCCTTTTAAGGGAAAAAGAGTACCGAAAGGTACTCTTTCTTGTGCAATTTTGACAGCGTGTGAAATAACGTAAAATTAACTTTTGAAATGTCTGCACCAAATTTTCACGCATTTTCCATATAAGTATGATAATATAGAGTCATGGAAATCATATAGAACAAATAGAGAGAAAAAGAATAGACTGGGATTGGGTATGAAAATGAGGAGTGTATTATCTATGAAAAATCGAAATCAAAAAATCTCAGGAAATCCGAAGAAAGGATGTGCAAGAAAAATGCAAAAACGAAATTTGGCATGGGTTATGAGCTTGATGCTTGCTGCTGTAATTGCTTGCACCGGATGTAATCAAATAGAAAGTACGGAAGCGGCTGATAGTACAGACAGCAGTACAGCGGCGGCGGAATCCGGCAGTGAAAATACAGATTCCACAGAAGACACTGGTACTACTGTCAACGGGGAGACACTGTCCGCAATAGAATCCGGCGAAATCGGTGTGGAAGCGGACGAGGACGATTTAACCGCCACTTATGATAGTTTCGATGCAGAAATCACCCTGTCAGATGATAATTCCACCGTATCCGGTGACGACAGCGGCGTGACCATTACGGACAATCTCATCACCATTACCGCAGGTGGCACTTATCGCTTGACTGGGGAGCTTTCCGATGGGCAGGTTCTTGTTACTGGTACAGAAAAAGTGAAGCTATATCTTGATGGTGTTACGATTACGAATTCTACTGGTCCGGCTCTTCTTTGTGTGAACGAAAAGCGTACCATTATCTCTCTGGCGGAGGGAACAGAAAATACCATCTCTGACGGTAGTTCTTATAATGTCTACACGGTAGAGGAACATGAGATTGACCAGAGTGCGATTTATGCACAGGACAAGCTGACCATCAACGGCAGTGGCAGCTTGATCGTCAATGGCAACTGTGGCGACGGTATTATTTTGTAAGGACAATCTAAAGCTTGTGGATGGCGTAATTACAGTGATTGCCGCAGAGAATGGAATTAAGAGCAAGGACTGTGCAGCTGTTTTCGGCGGTGATATTACGATCACTGCCGGAAATGACGGTTTGAAGTCTACGGAAACAGAAGATTTGACGAAGGGCTATTTACAGCTGGAAGGCGGCACCGTGACCATCAGTGCGGGCGGCGATGCGTTACAGGGTGAAACACTGGTCTGGATTTCTGGCGGCACGTATACTTTGTCCAGCGACGGAACGGCAGTGGATGCAGACACTGGAGAATCTTCCAGTGCCAAGGGAATTCATTGTAGTGGCGATGTGGACATTGCAGGCGGCATGATTACCATTGATACGCCGGAAGATGGTGTACACAGTGTAGGTGCATTCCTGATGGAAGATGGAACGCTGACGATAAATTCTGAAGCGGACGGCGTACAGGCGGATGGCGACTTGACCCAGACCGGCGGTGTGATGAATATTACTACTACCGGCGAAGTTTCTTCCTCTTCTGGCAGTGATTTTGGCGACTTTGGTGGCGCAGGCGGCGGCATGGGCGGCGGCGATATGCAGCGTGGTGGCGGCATGGGTATGAACTATGATACTACGGAAAGTAATGCTGCTGCCATAGAGCTGGTGGAATGGAGTGCCGAGACGTTGGAAGATACCACCACGACAGATACTACGGATGACAGTACCAGCAGTAAAGACATAAAGTGTACCGGAAATCTTGTGATGTCCGGCGGTACGTGTACGGTGACTTCCACAGACCACGCAGTACACGCTACAGGGACGGGCGTATTTGCCGGAACGACGCTCAATATTACCTCTGACAACAAGGGCATCAGTGTTCACGGAAACTTAACGATTTCTGACGGTGAAATCACCATCAACAATGCGACAGAGGGAATTGAATCCAAGGCAGATATGACTGTCAGCGGCGGTACAATTCGGATTCTGAACGCTTCTGACGATGGTATTAACACTGGTGGTACTGGAGATAGTCATGCTTTGACCTTTACTGGCGGTTACACATATGTTTGCGCAACTGGCGACGGTGTGGACTCCAATTCTACGTTGGACATTACCGGCGGTATGCTGGTTATTTGTGGACCTACGACAGGTGCAGACGGTTCTATTGACTTTGAAACGACAATGACCTGCACGGGCGGTATAGTTTTGGCGATGTCCTATAATGGTATGATGGAATATGGCGACTCTGGTTTGGTTGTCACAACAGGAGCGAGTGCTTCTGCGGGCGATCAAATTACGGTTGTGGATACAGACAGCAATGTGGTAATTACTGCCACAGCGCAGAATTCTGTTTCAGATATTATATATTATCGCTTTACAGCATTTGCCAGCATTAGCTTAATTCGGTTTTCTTGGTTTACTCTTGTGGCACCTGGGTCATAGTCAATAGCAACAATATTTGCGTTTGGGTATGCATTCTTAATCGTCCGTGACATACCCTTTGCTACAATGTGATTGGGCAGACAGCCAAACGGCTGGGTACAGATGATATTTTCCGTTCCCGTTTCTGCAAGTACCGCCATTTCTGCGGTGATCATCCACCCCTCTCCCATAGATACGCCTTGGCTAATGTATTTGTCTGCCGCTGCACGTAAATCTTCAAAGTCGTGGGGCGGTGTAAAGACGCCTTGTTTTTTGATACATTGAATCATCTGTACTTGTTTTTTATGTAGAAACTTATAGCCGATTTGGAACGCCGTGGATTTCATGTCCCGATAGTGATAGAGGTGGCTATTGGTTTCTGCATTGGCACAGCAATATAAGATAAATTCCATCAATGTGGGGACGATAGGCTCACATCCCTCAGAAATGAGAAAATCCTCCAGATGATTATTTGCCAAGGGGGAATATTTCACATAAATTTCTCCGACAATGCCCACTCGAGTTTTCGATTGAGAACTTCTCGGAATAGCGGCGAAGTCGTTTAAAATTTCCTGATAAATTTTCTCTGTGGAGAGATAGGCGTTTGAATCAAACGATTTTGCCAATTTTTCCTGCCAGGTGTCCAGCACCTGTTTCGATTCTTCCTCGTTAATTTCATAGGGACGGCACTGGTTATAAATGGTCATCAGCATATCAGCGTACAACACGCAGTAGACCATCTTCAGTCCCAGCGGCAGCGATAGTTCTAAGCTGCTTTCTTTTTCCAGACTGGAAAAGTTCAGAGACAACACCGGTACTTGCGGAAAATGTTCCGCCATACACTTTCGCAGCAGATGAATATAATTGGATGCCCGACAACCGCCGCCGGTTTGTGTAATCAACAGTGCAGTGTGATCTACATTATATTTGCCGCTTTTTAGTGCGTCCATAAATTGTCCTACCACCAACAGTGCAGGATAACAGGTGTCGTTGTGGACGTTTTTCAGACCTTCCTCTACCACGTTACGGGAGGAGGATTCCAAAAGTTCCATATGATAGCCGAACTGTTCCAGAACCTTAATCAATAAGCGAAAATGAATCGGCAGCATATTTGGCACGAGAATCGTGTGTGTTTTTTTCATTTCCGGTGTAAATTTTGCATAGGCCATAAGACGACTCCTTTCCCAAAATCCGTTCAGCGGTTTTGTTCCATCGCAGCAATCAAACTGCGCAGACGGATTTTTACTGCTCCGAGATTACTGATTTCATCAATTTTTAATTGTGTGTATAGCTTTCCGCCGCTTTCCAGAATACGGCGTACCTCGTCGGTGGTGATAGCGTCGATACCGCAGCCAAAGGAGACTAGTTGTACCATCTGCATATCCGGCTGTGTGGTGACATAATTTGCGGCACGATACATACGAGCGTGATATGTCCATTGGTTGAGTACCTGAATATCCGGCGAAACAGCTAGCCCTGCTACGCTGTCTTCTGTAATGACCGCCAGACCTAAGCTTGCAATTAACTTGTGAATGCCGTGGTTGATTTCCGGATCGATGTGATAGGGGCGGCCGGCTAAGACGATAATTTGTTGATTTTTTTCTCGTATCAGTTGAATAATTTCTGCGCCCTGTTTCTGTACATCCAATCGGTATTGTTCCAGTGCAGCCATACCCTTGTCGAATGCCGTTTCTACTTGTTTTTTCGTTGCGTAATTTTGCAATGTATGACTCAGCGTTTTGATGGTAGATTTTCGCCGATTCAGGTCGAGGAACGGATAGACGAAATTTTCTTTGTTCAGTCGTTCGCAATTTGCCATGAGCAGCTCTGGATAATACGCCACCACAGGACAGTTATAGTGGTTGTCCGTGTTTCCCTCGTCTAGGTTGTAGCTCATGCAAGGATAGAAAATAAAGTCTACGTCTTTGTCTAGTAAGCTGATAATATGTCCGTGGGTGAGCTTTGCAGGATAGCACACGGTATCTGACGGAATGGTGTCTTGTCCTTTATAGTAGGTGTCACGGGTACTTTCTTCCGAGAATACCACACGGAATCCCAGCGTTTTGAAAAATGTCTCCCACAGTGGCATTTGGTCATAATAGTGCAGAGCCAGCGGCAGACCTACTATTGCTTTTGGCTTTTCCGGTTGGCTTTCTTCGAGAGCCAGGATATAGCGATATTTCCACTCGAATAAATTGGGCAGCATTTCCGTCTCTTTTTTACCGGCACCTTTTTCACAGCGGTTGCCGGAGATAAAGCGTGTGCCGTCTGAAAAGCGAATGATACTCAAAGCACAGTGCGCCGTGCAGCCTTTACAGGTTGCGGCTTTTGCCGTGTAAGAAAAGTTTTCTAGTTGTGTTGCATTTAACAGTGTGCTTTTTTCCTTGGCATTTTCCTGTGCATACAGTGCTGCACCAAACGCCCCCATTAAGCCGGAAATGGCAGGGCGAATTACCTCTTGACCGATTTCTCGTTCAAAGCACCGCAATACAGCATCATTTAAGAATGTGCCGCCCTGTACCACGATGTGTTTTCCCAGCTCCTCCGGATTTCTTGCACGGATGACTTTATAGATAGCGTTCTTGACAATCGATCCAGACAGTCCTGCGGAAATGTCCTCTACTGTGGCACCGTCTTTTTGCGCTTGTTTCACACTGCTGTTCATGAAAACGGTACAGCGAGAGCCGAGATCTACCGGATGCTCTGCAAAGAGTCCCAGCTTTGAAAATTCCGCAATATCGTATCCCAACGCCATAGCAAACGCCTGAATAAACGATCCACAGCCAGAAGAACAGGCTTCATTTAACATAATGCTGTCGATGCTGTGATTTTTGATTTGGAAACACTTGATGTCCTGACCGCCGATATCGATAATAAAATCGACATCCGGACAGAAGAACGAAGCTGCTTTAAAGTGTGCCACCGTCTCGACGATCCCAAAATCGACGCCCAGACCTGCCCGAATGAGATCCTCGCCATAGCCGGTGATGGCACTGCCCACAATTGTACACTTTGGACTCAGGTTTTCATACAGTCCGCTCAATTCTCGTTTCACACAGTCCAGCGGCTGTCCCTTGTTAGACGCATAAAAATCATAGAGCAGTTCGTGTTCCTCACTCATCAGGACGATTTTCGTAGTGGTTGAACCGGCATCAATGCCAAGATAAGCCTTTCCCGTATAGCTTTTGAAATCCCGTCGCTTCACGTCGTGTGCAGCGTGTCGTGCCTGAAATCGTTCATATTCCTCTTTATAGCTAAAAAGCGGTTTATCGGCGTTTAGTGCTGTTTGTGTTTCAGCGTGTTCTAGTAAATCGGCAATTTGAACCAGTGTATACGTGTCGTTCAAATCATATGCAGAAAGGGCACTGCCATATGCTACGAACGTTCTGCCGTCTTCCGGAAAAATGGCGTGTTCTTCGTCTAAGTGGAGCGTTTCAGTGAAAGCGTTGCGCAGACCCTGTAAGAATGACAGAGGTCCCCCTAAAAATAGAACGTTTCCTTGAATGCGCCGTCCCTGCGCCAGACCAGAAACCGTCTGGTCGACAACTGCCTGAAAAATACTTGCGGCAATATCTTCACGCCTTGCCCCTTGATTGAAGAGTGGTTGAATGTCCGATTTTGCGAATACGCCGCAGCGGCTGGCGATGGGATAGACCTTTTTCGCCGACAGTGCCATCTGATCCAGCTGTGTCACACTCATATCCAGAAGTGTTGCCATTTGGTCAATAAACGCTCCCGTACCGCCTGCGCAGCTGCCGTTCATGCGCTGTTCCACGCCACCAATTAAGAAGATAATTTTGGCATCTTCTCCGCCCAGTTCGATGACAACGTCTGCGTCTGGATAACGTTGTTTTACGGCGAGAAACGCCGCATGAACTTCCTGTACAAACGGCAGTTTTGCTGCCTGTGCCAGCCCCAGACCGGCAGAACCGGTGATACTGACACGAAGTGCAATATCCTGATATTTTTCTGAAAGTTCCTGCAGTGCGCCACAGACCGTCTCCCGTACTTTAGAATAATGTCGCTCATAGCTGGAAAATAAGACATTTTTTTCTTTATCCAGCAGCACAGTTTTGACCGTAGTAGATCCAACGTCAATGCCCACTGCATAAGGCGTGCCATAAGTTTGGCTGTGTTCTTTTTCTTCGCTCATAGTTTCTCCTTTCTACAAAGCTGCTGTATTAAACATTACAGTTTATAGTATCTCGTGGTACTCGTTTGGAAATGCCACAGACGACTTCATATCCAATGGTGTCATATATCGATGCCAATTCGTCCGCCGTAATGGTTTCATTTCCGTCAGTGCCGAACATGGTGACCACGTCTCCGGGCTTTATTTCGGTTGGAACGTCTGTCACGTCCAGCATCAGCTGATCCATACAGACACGTCCTACAACGAGACAGCGTTTACCATGGAGGATAGCCTGTGCCCGATTGGAGAGCAGTCTTGCATAGCCGTCTGCATAGCCGATAGTGACAGTGGCGATTTTTCGGGGGGATGGTGCGATATACATTCTGCCGTAGCTAATCGAATCGCCTTCTTGAATCGTTTTTACCTGCGATACGACGCTGCGGAGGGACATGACTGGTTTCAAGGGGATGCGAATATCTGTTTCCATATAGTTGGGTTGTAATCCATACATGACAATGCCCACTCGTGCCAGAGTCGCCCTTGGATTTGGTCGGAGTATCGTTGCAGCACTGTTCATGAAGTGGAGGTGCTTCACGGGGCAGCCACTTTCTTTTAGCTTGTCATAGATGGCAATAATGAAATCCTGCTGATTGTTTGTATACATCATATCGTTCGGCATCATAGAGTCCGCCACGGCGAAGTGGGTATAAACCCCCTCAATAGATAGCTTTTCCAGTCCAAATAGCGGCTTTAGTGCTGCTGCACAGTCGTCCGGCGTGTTATAGCGAAATCCGATACGCCCCATACCCGTATCAATCTTCAGGTGACAACGTACCGGCTGATGGGCGAACTGTTGCAGCTGTTTGGCATATTCTGTGGAAACTACACCTTGAATGATATTGTTTCGGGCCAGCTCTGGTGCAAATTCCGGCGGCGTATAGCCTAGGATAAAAATTTCGCTATAGGGACAAAAGCTGCGGACTGCCAGTGCTTCTTCCAGATTGGATACGGCGAACCACTGCACGCCTAATTCCCAAAGCTTTTTACAAATCGCCTCATCGCCATGTCCATAGGCATTGGCTTTTACCACTGCCATAAACGCCGTCTGACTTGGTAAATTTCCTCGTACCACATTGACGTTATGCTCCAGTGCGGATAAATCGATCTCTGCCCACGCACGATATCGTTTTTGCTGCTCAATTTTCATTGTGTTTTTTTCCTTTGTGGGGATTGCTTCTTGCAATTCTATGCAAAATATGCTATGATAAGAATATTTAAAATGAATCGCCGCTTATGGAAACTGTATCTGAAACAGTAACCTTATAGCGTACTCTATAGTATAGCATATTCGTTAGAAAATTGCAAGAGAAAATTTAAAATTGCATAAATCTGTCGATCGACAGAGAAAGGAATTTCTATGTTTCACAGCATATTCGATACCCATTGTCATTATTTGGACGATGCCTTCATGGAGGATCGTGCAGAAGTTTTAAAGAAGCTTCCATCTATGGGCGTATCTCTCGCTACCCTTGCAGGAACGAATCTGGATGACAGTATTGCCGGCGTGAATCTCGCTGCCCAGTATCCGTGGCTTTATACTTCTGTTGGCATTCATCCAGAATTCGCAGGAAGCGAGCCCGCAGACTATTTGGAGCGGCTAGCGAGTTTGGCGAAAAATCCGAAGGTTCGTGCCATTGGCGAAATCGGCTTGGATTATCATTACCCGGGTTATGACAAAATCGAACAATATCGTTTGTTTCAGCAGCAATTGGAACTGGCGAAAGATTTGGGTTTGCCGGTGATGATTCATGCACGAGATTGCACACAGGATTATCTTGACATATTGAAATACTATCAGCCGAAAGGCGTGGTACACTGTTTTTCCAGCAGTGCCGAGACCGCACAGGAGGTGCTGAAGCTAGGGATGTACATTGGCTTTACCGGTGTGTTGACGTTCAAGAACGCTAAAAAGGCATTGCGTGCACTGGAAGTGGTTCCTATGGACAAGCTCGTCTTAGAGACGGATTGCCCTTATATGGCACCGGTTCCGTTTCGGGGGAAACGCTGTGACAGCAGTATGATTGCCTATACGGCTCAGGCGGCGGCAATGATAAAGGGCATAGACACCCAGACGATGCTTTCGCAGACAAAGGAAAATGGGATGCGGCTTTATGCCATTGACCGTATTTCAGGTATCGAAAGGTAAGGTGAATGCGATGACATTGCAACAGCTGAATGCGATCATTCGCATTGCAGAGTGTGGTTCTATTTCCATGGCGGCGCAGAAGCTGTATACGTCTCAACCGAGTTTATCCAAATCGGTTTCGGAGTTGGAACGTGAAATGGGAATTGTCATTTTTTACCGTAGTGCCAAGGGTGTGGAATTGACGGAAGATGGCGTTCGGTTTTTGTCTTATGCAAGGCAGGTGACAGAGCAGGCGGAGCTGCTGGAACGAACATATAAGGACGGTCCGCCGGTGAAACGGGTGTTTGCCGTATCCTCTCAGCATTATGCTTTTGTGGTGAACGCCTTTGTGGCACTGATTCGGGAGTATGAACAGGAAAAATATGAATTTTCTCTGCGTGAGCTGCGGACGGGAGATATTATCGAGGACGTACGCACCAGTGCCAGCGAATTGGGCGTATTGTTCCTAAGCCATTTTAATCGAGAGGTTTTGCTGCGAATTTTTGAAAAAGATGATTTGACGTTTAAGACGATGTTTTATGCGAAACCACACGTATTCGTCAGTCGGAATAATCCCCTTGTGGAACGGCGGTGTGTCACGCTGGAGGATTTGAAAGCCTATCCGAGACTGACTTATGACCAGGGTATTCACAATTCATTTTATTTTTCTGAAGAGCTGCACAGTACGGACGAAAGTCCAAAGAGTATTTTGGTATCGGATCGGGCGACGCTTTTTAATCTTCTGATCGGACTGGACGGTTATACCATTTCTTCCGGTATTTTAAGTGAAGATTTGAACGGTACGAATATCGTTGCACTGCCGCTGGAGAGTGATGAAGAGATGGAAATTGGCTATATTCACATGGCTGGCAGACCACTTAGTTCCATTGCACAGCGTTTTATAAAACATTTGCGTGATTATATTGCCGCCTATCGCAGCGGCAAAAATGGGAAGGAGTAGTGTTATGAATATTGTAGTTGCACAGTCCGGCGGACCGACCTGTGCCATAAACGCATCGCTGGTCGGTGTTTTTCGAGAGGCACTGAAACAGCCGGAAATTGACGCCGTTTTTGGTGCGTTCAATGGCATTGAGGGAATGATACAAGATCACTTGGTGGATTTGAAAACCTTGCTGCGCACAGATCGGGACTTGGATTTATTGCGGCAGACGCCTTCCACTGTACTCGGTTCCTGTCGCTATAAGCTTCCCGATTGGCACGAGGACGACAGCGTTTACCGGCAGATTGTTCAGTGCTTGAAACGGCGGAAAATCGGTGCATTTTTCTATATTGGCGGAAACGACTCGATGGATACGGTACATAAGCTGTCCGGCTATTTGAAAGAGGTGGGAATGGATACCCGTGTCATCGGAATCCCAAAGACCATTGATAACGACCTGCGTATCACCGATCACACGCCGGGATTTGGTTCGGCGGCAAAGTATGTAGCGACGACAATGCAGGAAATTATTCGAGATAGTTCCGTGTATAGTATTCCCTCTGTAACGATTGTGGAGGTGATGGGGCGGCACGCAGGTTGGCTGACTGCATCGAGTGCTGTGCTGCACGCAATGGGTGAGCCTGCACCGTATCTTGTTTATGTGCCAGAAGCGAATTTTTCAGAAAGGCGTTTTTTACGGGATGTAGAACAGGAGATGGCGAAATACAAAGCGGTTGTTGTGGCGGTTTCGAAGGGAATCGCTGTACCGGAGGGCGTACAATCCGGACTTATCGATCAGTTTGGGCACAAGTATCTTTCCGGTATCGGGAAATATCTGAAACAAATGGCAAGATCTCAATTCGGCTGTAAGGTACGTTCGATTGAGTTGAATGTAATGCAGCGCTGTTCGTCCCACTTATGTTCGAAGACGGATATTGATGAATCGGAACAAATCGGTATGGCTGGTGTACGCTGTGCGATGCAAGGTGTAACCGACCGTGTGATGGTGTTCCGGCGAATACACGATAAGCCCTATACCGTCGTGATGGAACCTGCGGATGCGGCGTTGATTGCCAATCGGGAGAAATTTTTGCCCGGCGACTTCTTGACTCCAGCTGGGAATAACATCAGTGAAAATGCGCTTGCATACTTTTTGCCGTTGATACAGGGCGAGCTGAATTTGATTATGGAGAATGGCATACCGGTACATTTTCGGGTACAGAATATCATATTACCTTAAGGCAACACGACACGGGCTGTATCAATTCGTTATAGCGATGACAAAAAAATTCAGAAATTCCAAAATTCTTATTGACGTCTTGCCCGTTTTCGGTTATGATTATATTATGTTAATTTACAGTACACGAGATAGAACCATTCAAGGAGGAAACAAAATCATGATGAAAATTTTCAAACGCTTTGCGGCACTGACCATCAGCACGGCAATGCTGCTGGGCAGCGTGGGTTGTGACAATTCTGCTTCTGATGATACTGCTGCTGCGGACTACACTTGGGGGAACGTAGCCATCGGCGATGGTGGTTATGTTACCGGCATTGAATATAACGCCACGGAAGAGGGATTGGCTTATGCCCGTACCGACATCGGCGGACTCTATCGCCGAAAGGACGGTGGCGATTGGGAACCGATTACGGATTTTTTGGGTTCGGACGACTGGAGCTATATTGGTATCGAGAGTATGGCAACCGATCCGGTAGAACCAAATCGGGTTTATTTTGCTGGAGGGACGTACATGAACGACGATGCTGCGCTGTTTGCGTCTGACGACTACGGCGAAACATGGACACGTTATGACGTACCCTTTGGCTGCGGCGGCAATCAGTCCGGAAGAGGCTGTGGGGAACGAATGCAGGTCAACCCCAACAGCAACAATGAAGTCTGGTTTGGCTCTCGTGATAGCGGACTTTGGAAAACAGAGGATTATGGCGAGACTTGGGAGGAGGTAACGTCGTTTCCTGTCACTGGGAATTATAAACAAGAAAGCAATAGCATCGGTATTTTGTGGGTGGAATTTGATCCGACTTCTACAGATATGTATGTGGGTGTTGCTATGACGGACGGCGTATGCATTTATACTACTTCTGATGGTGGTGAGACATGGGATGCGCTGCCGGCAGTGGAAGCGGGACTTTATCCGCTTCACGCAAGCTTTTCTTCTGATGGAAAATTATATTTGGCATACTCCGACAACTGTGGTCCGAACCTGTCACCGGAATCTGGGGCAGTCTATTGTTATGACACATCAACGGGTGAATTTAACGATATTACGCCGGATTTGGACGACAGCTGCCAAGGTGGTTTTGGTGGCATTTCCATCGATGCGCAAGACCCGAATACATTAGTCGTATCGACTCTAGGTTGGTGGTCAAACGAGGGTGATAACCTCTATTATTCGACAGATGGCGGTGAAACGTGGAGCAGTCTGTTTAACGTCAAAACGGACGAGGTAAATTATACAATGGATACGTCCGATGCTGAGTGGCTAGACTGGGGACGTGGTGAAAATCAGGCAAAAACTGGTTGGTGGGTTGCTGATGTGGAAATCAACCCATTTAACGCAGATGAGGTCACTTATGGAACTGGTGCGACTGTTTATACTACCCAAAATATCACAAATATTGATATAGAGGCAGTGACAATTTCTTTTGACGCTTATGGGTTAGAAGAGACGGCGGTGTATGAGATGGTGACGCCATACAGCGATGGCGATTCTCCGGTGATGTACTCGATTATGGGTGATTTGACGGGCTTTTCTCATTTGGACGTGACGCAGCGTCCGGATGATAACCACTTTATGAAAAACGGCAATCCTACGGATGTGGACTGTGCCTTTTTGGATTCCAATATTGCCGTATACGCCAGCGAAGAGGACACCACTGCGCTCTGTTACACCACAGATGGCGGCGAGACATGGAGCTATGTGGAACATAAACCCGATAAGGCATCCGGCGGACAGGTGGCGATGGCGGCAGACGGCTCGTCGTTTATCTGGATTCCCGGGAGTGTTTCTGGGAAACCCTATGTGACATATAACTTTGGTGAAACTTGGTACTATGTGGAAGGACTTGGCTATAATGCAAAAATTACTGCGGATCGGGTAAATCCGGATATTTATTATGCAACCTGTGACGGTCTGTTTTACGTTTCTACAGATGGTGGCGGTACGTTTGAATCTACCGGACAAATGGTGGCGGACTCCGCAGAACCGATTTCAGTTCCGGGACAGGAGGGAAACGTCTGGCTGTCCAGCAGTACGCTGATTATGTATACGCAGGACGCAGGGGAGACATTCCAGAACGTGAAAACCCTTTCGACAGTGGATTGTATTGGCTTTGGTGTGGAAAAAGATGCGGATAGCTATCCGGTGATTTATGCCTTGGGAGATGATGGCGAAAACGGTGACAGCATCTATAAATCTGAAGATAAGGGCGAAACATGGGTGCGTATTAATGATGAGCAGCATTTATTCGGCAACTTGAACGGTTATATTACAGGAGACATGAATGTCTACGGCAGAGTTTATATTGCGACGAACGGTCGTGGCATTATCATGGGTGACATTGCGCAGTGAGGCAGCGGCATTATGGAAGATACATCTTCCGCTGGTTGGTGACGTTCGCTTTGTTGATTGGAGTGATTGCAGCAGCTGGAATTGGCGGCACACGGCTCTATCACATATACATGACCAGTACCGGCAAACAATCGCCAGACGTCCCTAGCGTAGTGGATTATCCCGTGCGTGGCGTAGATGTATCGTATTATCAAGGAAATATTGACTGGGACACACTGGCATCCCAAGGAATCACGTTCGCATTTATCAAGGCGACAGAAGGCATGGATCACTTAGACAGTCGATTTGAGGAAAATTGGAGCAGTGCCGTAAATTCTGAAATCTATGTGGGTGCATATCATTTTTACCGATTTGAAGACAGTGGCGTAGAACAGGCGGCACACTACATAGAAACCGTACTGCTGACGGAAAACACCTTGCCGCCGGTGATTGATGTGGAGCTGTACGAATCCTTGACGGAAGAGCCGGACGTGGAGGAGGTACGGGAGAATTTACAGGAGATGCTGGACGCACTGGAGGAATATTACGGTGTAAAGCCGATTCTCTACGCTGCCCCGAATACCTATCGGACGTATGTGAAATATTTCAAAGGGGATTATCCCATTTGGATTAGTAATTATTATTATGAACCATATTTCAACTGGACATTTTGGCAATATACCGACTCTGGACAGCTGGAGGGCTATGACGGAGATCAGAAATATATTGACTTAAATGTGTATAACGGCACGCTGGAGGAGTTCTTGGCGGTGTTTGGGTTGGAATAGAAAAAAGGAGGAAAAATTTATGAGATGGAAAAAATGGGTTTCCGTGATTGTGGCGACTTTGGTAGCAGCAGCATCTTTGACGGCGGTTTCGTTGGAAGAGTTTTTGGTAAGTGCCAATAGTACGATTGGAGAAGCGTATTTTTTTGGTATAATCGGTTCAAATCAAAGTTGGGCAGTAGGAAGCGGTTCTACAGATGGTGGTGCATCAGTTGCAACTATCGATGGTGACGCACAATATGCTGTGACGTGGAAGTTATCTGAACCTGCTGAAACCGGTAACAGTTGGTTTTTGGCTATTGTGATTTCCACTACTGACGGTGGCAAACAGATTTATGGGGACGATGGCAGTGCCGTGGACTTTACAACGGATAGTTATCCAGATTTGGCAGCTACGTTAGATGAAGTTTACGTAGATGGCGAAAAAGTTTCTGTAGGTTCCGCCACAATTGATTTGGCAAATTATGACGGTGGAGCAGGTATTTCGAGAATTTACCTACACGATAACTGGGCAGGTACGAATACGACTGCCTTAGAAGATTGCACGATTTATGAAGAAGTGACAGCAGTATTTACGATTTCCGGAACAGGTCAAACAGGTACGTCGAATGTGGACGATGTTTTAAGTACAATGGTTGATAGAGATCAATGTTTCGTTTATTCCACACTCGACGACGGCACATTAGAAGTCACTGGTTATCATGATTATTATAACAACGAAACAGACGTAGTAATTCCATCTGAAATTGATGATGTACCAGTTACCAGCATTGCGGACTATGCTTTTTCAGATTATACAGACTTAACCTCTGTCGTGATTCCCTCCACGGTTACTACTATCGGTGCCTATGCATTTTTAGGCTGTACCAATCTCACCAGTGTTATTATTGGAAACGGTGTGACAAGAATTGAAAGTTATGCTTTTTATAACTGTGAAAACCTAGTAGAAATTTCTATTCCCAGCAGTATGACCGCCATGGAGAGCTATGCGTTTGGATTTTGTTCTAGCTTAGAGAATGTCTACTACGCAGGCACGGAGGAACAGTGGAACAACATCAAAGTTGGCGACTCGAATATTTATTTTACTTCTGCCAATATCTACTATGGCGTTATCAATCCCACGGACACCGGCGACCTCGACGGTGACTGTGAAATCATGGTGCAAGACACCTATCTTTGTCAGTGTGCTTTTGCAAACGTTGCCGCAGGGAAAGACGACGGATTGACCAACGCACAGCGGACGGTTGCAGATGTGAATGGCGATGGTTCGATTACGGTGCAGGATGCCTATATCATCCAAAGATATTTTGCAAGTGCTGCCGCAGGAAACGACGTCACTTGGGAAGAATTATGCGAATGAAAGGAGCGTGATATTATCGCAAATCACTTCACGCCGCTGCAGCTGGAGGCGGTTTCTAAGGACTATCTCTGGGGCGGTAATCGATTAAAACAGGTGTTCGGGAAGCGTGGGGATTCCGATAAAATTGCCGAAAGCTGGGAACTGGCGGCAAATCCCGACGGCAGCAGCATTATTTTGTGGGAGGGCAAAAAAATCACCCTGTCTCAATTTCTTGCCACATATGGCACGGTGTTTCTCGGTACACACTGTGCCGGTTCGGATGCACTTTCCGTTCTCATTAAGCTGATTGATGCAAAGATGGATTTGTCCATTCAGGTACATCCGGACGACGCTTATGCCAAACGTGTGGAACACGGTACGGGAAAGTCAGAATTATGGTATATCCTAGATGCGACGCCGGATGCGTTTCTTTACTGCGGTGTCAATCGAGCTGTGACACGAGAGGAACTGGAACAGCGGATTCAAAATCACACCTTGCCGGAGATACTGCGGCGTGTGACGCCAGTGCCTGGAATGTCCTATTATATTCCTGCTGGAACGATTCATGCCATCGGCGGTGGTGTACTTTTGGCGGAAATCCAGCAGAATTCTAACATCACCTATCGAGTGTACGACTACGATCGCCGAGATGCTGCAGGAAATTTACGGGAGCTGCATATCCAAAAGGCACTGGAAACGGCGCAATTGGCACCACAGCCTTTGATGCGTCCGTTTCCGATGACACCCGTTTCCGGCGGAACAGTGCAGCTGCTCCAAAAATGCTCCTATTTTTCGACGCAGGTTGTCACAGTAACTAGCAGTGTTGTTGGGATGGCGGACGAAACTTCTTTTCGTCATTTGCTTATGCTGTCCGGCAGCGGCACGCTAAATGGAGAAAATGATACCATTTCGCTTCAAAAGGGAGACAGTCTGCTGATTCCGGCAGGCTATGGCAGCTATCACGTCACAGGCAGCTGCCGCTATTTAGAGACTTGGAAAGATTGATAAAAAATTTACGGAGGTAATCATCATGAAATATTATATCGGAATTGATTTGGGCGGTACAAACATTGTTGCAGGCGTTGTGGACGAGAACTATCAGATTCTCACGAAAGCCAGCGTCAAAACCAATTTGCCTCGTCCGGCAACAGAAATTGCCACAGATATGGCAAAGGTGACGTTACAGGCAATCGAGAACGCCGAGTTATCGCTGGATGATATTCAGTGGGTGGGCGTTGGTACGCCCGGCACGGCAAACGCCGATACTGGTATTATTGAATATTCCAACAACTTGGGATTTCGCAATGTGCCAATGGTAAAGTATCTGGAAGAAGCGTTGGGAAAACCTGTGTATATTGAAAATGATGCACGTTCCGCAGCCTATGGTGAATATGTAGCAGGTGCGGCGAAAGGTGCAACGAATGCTGTTTGTATTACCCTCGGCACAGGTGTTGGCGGCGGCATTGTTATCGATGGAAAAATCTATGGCGGCTCAAATTTTGGCGGCGGCGAAATTGGGCATACAGTAATTTCGGTGGATGGTCCACAGTGTTCCTGCGGACGGAGAGGTTGTTTTGAGGTGTTCTCCTCGGCGACAGGACTTGTGCGCATGACGAAAGAGGCTTTGGCGGCACATCCGGAGAGTGCCATGAAAGATGAACCGCACATTTCTGCTCGAACAGCGTTTAACTATATGCGTGCTGGTGATGAGACGGCAAAGCAAGTGGTGGACGACTATATTAAATATTTGGCTGCTGGTATCACCAATACGATTAACGTATTCCAGCCGGATGTGCTGTGTGTAGGTGGCGGTGTCTGCAACGAGGGCGATCCACTGTTAGTACCGATGAAAGCACTGGTGAAGGAACAGGTTTATACCAGAAACTCCGCCAAAAATACAGAAATTGTTATTGCGAAATTGGGTAACGATGCTGGAATTATTGGCGCAGCGTTCTTAGGAAATGCGAGATCTTAAAAAACGTGTACAACTTGTACAAAAAGCGGGGCGCGAATTTGTGTGAACTGCTGCTTTGGCGCAGTTTCTAATGAAAATGTGGCGAAAAACTATTGACAGCGTACAAAAAAATGGTATAATTATTTAAAAATGTACTTTTATCAGATCTCGAAAAAACAGTAGAGATGATAAATTCTGTGAGGTACAAAAAGTGAAAAGGAGTTCGATTACTATGAAACTGATGAAAAAGCTGCTAAGTGCGGTGACTGCGGCGGCTCTGGGTCTGACGATGACCACTGCCTTGTCCACCGGCACTGTGACTTCTACTGCTTCGGCGGCTGATATGACTGCAGTAGAGCTGGTGGAGGATATGGGCTTGGGTTGGAACCTGGGCAACGCACTGGACAGCACCAACACATGGACGGCGAATCTAGAACCGTCTGACATTGAAACTGCTTGGGGTAACGTAGAAACCACTGAAGCAATGATTCAAGAAATTAAAAAGGCTGGATTCAACACCGTTCGTATTCCTGTCACCTGGTGGGATATGACGGGAACAACTGGCACCGCAAGTATGAGCGATTTTGATGGCGAGGTTGCTGAAAAGTTCTTGGCACGTGTCAAAGAAGTTGTTGATTATTGTATCGACAATGATATGTATGCCATTATCAACACCCACCACGATGAGGATTGGGAAAAGGACACCTCAAAGATTGATATCTTTGAAAAGCTCTGGAAACAAATTGCAACTTATTTTGCTGACTATGACGAACATCTAGTATTTGAAGGCATGAATGAGGTTAGCTTCTCCAGCAATGCAGAGGCAATGACATATAACCAGGCATTTGTTGATACCGTCCGTGCAACCGGCGACAACAACTCAGATCGTCTGCTGATTGTTACAGCAGTAAGCAATAACACTTCGAAGGCACTGTCTTCTGATTTTTCTATGCCAGATGATGATTCCGATATGTTAGCAGTTTCTGTACACTATTATGAACCGTCTACTTTCTGCGTCGCATCTACTGATTCCATATGGGGTTATTCCAGTACATGGGGTACGACTTCGGAGTATACGACTTTGGCAAATGATTTCGAAGACTTAAAAGAAAAGTTCACCGACAACGGCTATGGCGTAATCATTGGTGAATACGGTGTGTGCAATGCCGATAAGTATTACACCACCACGTCCTATGACAAAGATCAGGATTCTATCGAAGCATACTACAAAGAAGTCATGAGCAGAGCTTATGAAATAGAAGGTGTTTGTGCCATTGCATGGGATGACTCTGACTCTGGTACGATTGCATTATTCAGCAGGAAGACTCGCAGCTGGTATGCAACTGAGATTTATGACATTTTGCAAGAAGTATTAAACGGCGAAACATCTGACGTTTACGAAAAAACCGACCGTGTTTCTTTCGATGCAGATGAAATTGATGAAGGTGATGGCTCTTGGCTTATCGATTTGTCTGAATATGCAGATCTCGGTGTAACTGTTAGCTCCGTTGTCGTTAACTATACGATGACTTCGGAACTTGGCTCGTCCGAATACACAGGCGACATCAATTTGAGCTTTAATATCATCGAAGATGGCAACGATGCAACCGATCCGACATGGTGCTATTTGGATTCCGGTGGGTTAGCAGTCGGCGATACAGTGTATACTTTCGATTTCCCGTCTGACAACACCTATGTCACCGAAACGGACGATAATGGTAACGCAGTTACTACATTGAATGGTGAACTGGATATGGATTATCTGAAACTTGAAAGCTGGTGGACATGGTCTGGCACGGATGACGATACTGTCACCATCACGATTGAAAGTGTAACCGTTATCTTCGATGGCTATATTTATACTGAGAGTGGCGATGGTACCACCACAACAACAACGGAAACAACCGCTACAGATGATACAGACGACACTACTTCTGGCGATCCAGTGGGCAATGCTTATCTGATCGGCAGCTTTGGTACAGCAGAAAACTGGGCAGCGGATGGTGATAGTATCACAAGTGCTTCTGTCACTGGTGACGGCACCTATACTGTTTCTTGGGATTTAGAAGAAGCAACTTCTACAGGTTCCAGCTGGTTCTTGGCAGTACAGATTGATCCGGCAGGCGAAGCAGATACCTTTACGACGGATACCTTCGAGGATCTGGAAGTTACTTTGGATTCTGTTACCGTTGACGGTGTAGCAATTGAAGATCTGAGCACAGCTTATATCAACACACGGTATTATGAGAGTAATGGCGTGACGAGAATTTATCTCCACGATGACTGGACAAAGACTGGTGCTGAAGTATTGGATGATATGGATATCGAAAGCAATATCACTGTGACCTTTACAATTTCCGGCACAGGCATCGAGGCTAGCAGCGATACAACAACGACAACGACTGAAACGACAACTACTACAACCGAAACAACAACTACTTCCGATGGCGGCGACACTACTTCTGGCGATCCAGTGGGCAATGCTTATCTGATCGGCAGCTTTGGTACAGCAGAAAACTGGGCAGCGGATGGTGATAGTATCACAAGTGCTTCTGTCACTGGTGACGGCACCTATACTGTTTCTTGGGATTTAGAAGAAGCAACTTCTACAGGTTCCAGCTGGTTCTTGGCAGTACAGATTGATCCGGCAGGCGAAGCAGATACCTTTACGACGGATACCTTCGAGGATCTGGAAGTTACTTTGGATTCTGTTACCGTTGACGGTGTAGCAATTGAAGATCTGAGCACAGCTTATATCAACACACGGTATTATGAGAGTAATGGCGTGACGAGAATTTATCTCCACGATGACTGGACAAAGACTGGTGCTGAAGTATTGGATGATATGGATATCGAAAGCAATATCACTGTGACCTTTACAATTTCCGGCACAGGCATCGAGGCTAGCAGCGATACTACAACGACAACAACAACTACAACCACCACCGAGACCACGGATACGGACGAAACCACTACCACAACAACTACCACAAATACGGACGACACAACTACCACAACAACTACTACCACCACAGACACAGATGCAACAACGACTACAGAAGAAACTACCACAACAACATCTACTACCACAACAACGGAAACAACAACCATAACGACTACGGTTACAGTGAATCCAGAAGCATCCCTGTGTGGGGACATCAATTTGGATGGCAATGTAACACTGGCAGATGCAGTTTTGCTGACAAAGGCTGGCGTAGGCTTTGTTACACTGAATAGCGAAGCAACGGCAAATGGAGACTGCAACGGCGATGGATATACAGATTCTAACGATGTGTCGGTACTTCTCCGCTTCATGGTACAGTTGGTGAATACACTTCCATACACTTCGTAATGTAAAAGGCTTGTGAATATTTTACAAGACTTGTGAATATGAATAGAAATGCCACATTCGGGTTGACTGAATGTGGCATTTTTGATGCGTTCCAAAAATCGAGAATTTCGGAGAAAAAGTTTGTGAGATGTGACAATCGAAAGATTCAGCCTAATTTTTCAATCCAAAACATTTGAAAAAATTGAGAAATCAAATATTTTTTCTGTAAAATCGAACGAAATTCAAAAATCATTTCTGGCATATGTGCTATTTTCATAGTTTCTTCATAAAAAAGTGAAGTGAAAATGTAAAAAAAAAGATTGACTTTTTTGTGAAAAGGGTTTATAATAAAAAACAGTAATGGAAAGATTATGGGAAATTGTATCGTTTTTTGGATTTTCCCACTTTTCTTGCAGAATCAAATCCATAAAAAAGGTGGTGGACGAGAATGGCGGAAGAGCTTATGGAAGAACTTGAAACACGAATCCTGTGGGAAAGCTCCTTCGATGTGCCACTTCTGGGGCCAATCCATATTAACGAATCGGTTGCAGTGACTTGGCTGATTATGGCGATTATCATGATTGTAGTGCTGGTTTTGACACACAATATGAAGGTAATCCCTGGAAAGCGTCAGGCACTGGTAGAATTTTGTGTCACGTGGCTCAATCAGTTTTTTGAGGGCAACATGGGAAAAGCAGGGAAACGCTATGTGCCATATTTGAGTACCGTCTTGATTTATTTAGGACTTGCAAACATGATTGGTATGTTTGGATTTGGACTCAAGCCGCCTACGAAGGACATTAATGTGACGGCGTCGTTGGCAGTGATGAGTATTGTGCTGATTGAAGTGGCTACGTTTTCTGCACAGGGCGGTTTAAAGGGTTTTTTGCGTTCCTTTACAAAACCTATGGCAGTGATGACTCCCATCAATATTTTGGAGCTTGGGATTCGTCCACTTTCTCTATGTATGCGACTGTTCGGAAATGTTTTGGGCGCATTCGTGGTAATGAAGCTTATTGAAAATGTTTGTGGTGTCATACTCCCGATGGTACTTAGTATGTATTTCGACGTGTTTGATGGCATTATTCAGGCGTATGTATTCGTGTTCTTGACGTCGCTGTTTGTGGCGGAGGGTCTAGAACGAGAAGAGCCGGTTCCGAAGCTGAAAAAAGCTTAGCGATGTAATTTAGGAGGAATTCTTATGGTATTTTTAGGTGCAAGTATTGCAGTTTTGACAGGTCTGGGCGCAGGTTTGGGCATTGGCTATGCGACAGCAAAGGCAGTGGAGTCGATGGCAAGACAGCCGGAGGCGTCGAAGTCGATTCAGAGTGCATTGCTTTTGGGCTGTGCATTGGCGGAGGCAACGGCAATTTATGGTTTCGTTATCGCTTTGCTCATGATCATCATGAAGTAACTGCTCCGCCAAAATCCTGTAGAAAGGAGAACGGCTTTTTCGGAAAGCCGCAAAGAAGGATATGTTAGATTTTGATATTTGGACCGTGATTTTTTCTGTCATCAATATCCTAGTGTTGTTTTTCTTTTTGAAAAAGTTTTTGTTCGGCAGAGTGAATGCGATGCTGGAAAAACGGGCGAGTATGGTACAGGCGGATTTGGATGAAGCCAAACAACGCATAGAAGAGGCGGAAGCATTGAAGAAGAATTATAAAGAGACACTCTCCAATGCTAAAGACGAGGCACGCCAAATTGTAGCGGATGCGCAGCAGATGGTGTACACCCAAAGCAACGAAATCACCACTGCTGCACAACAGGAGGCGGCGCAAATGCTGAGCAAAGCGCAAAAGCAAATTGCACTGGAGCGACAGGAATTCCTCTTGGATGTACAGGGTGAAATTGCAGATTTGGCTTTGGCTGCGGCTTCAAAGCTTCTGGAAGAACAGCTGGACGATGAAAAGAATCGGGCGTTGGTGAATGCGTTTTTGTCTGAAGGGGGCGACCCGTCATGAATGACAGTATAACGGCTTATGCTGCGGTGCTGTTTTCGATGCATCCGGCAGAGGAGGCAGTAACACAGACACAGACACTGTTTCAAGAAAACGAGTTGCTTTGTGAAGCCTTGTCGAATCTGACAATTCCAGAGCGAGAGAAATTTTCTGTTCTGGAGCGATTATTTCCAAAACAACTTCACTCGTTTTTGAAGCTTGTTTGCCGCAATGAACGAATAGACCAGATTTTGGATATTTTTGCAGAATATCGAGCATTGTTACGTCAGAATAGTGGCGTTGTCTATGCCGTTTTAGAATATGTGACACCCTTGACGCAGCCGCAGCTGACGGCAATGGAACAAAGAATTTGCGCCGAAACCGGAAAGGCGAAGGTGGAATGGGAGCTGCGACAGAATCTTGCACTGCTCGGTGGATTTGTCCTACAAATCGAAGGACATACATATGATAGAAGCAGTCGCAGTGCATTGCAAAATCTGCGAAAAAGTTTGGTACGGAGGTGAGGGTAAGACATGAGTACCATGAGTGCAAGTGAAATTATATCCGTTTTAAAAAGTGAAATTGAAGATTTTGATCGAAAATCTGGTGTACAAGAGACTGGCACCGTCGTTCAGGTCGGTGACGGGATTGCAACTGTTTACGGCATACAACACGCTATGTATGGAGAACTGGTAGAATTTGAAAATGGCGTGAGAGGTATCGTACAAAACTTAGAAACGAAAACCATTAGTGTGGTATTACTCGGCAGTGATTATGGCATCATCGAAGGTACAAAAGTCGTTCGGACGAAAAAACGTGCCGGCATCGGCATTAGCCCGAAAATGATTGGACGTGTGGTAGACGCTTTGGGAAGCCCGATTGACAGTGGCGGTTCCATAGAAGCAGAAGATTTTTTCCCGATTGAACGGGAGGCACCCGGCATAGCAAATCGAAAATCTGTTTCTGTGCCGCTTCAAACCGGAATCCTTTCCATCGATTCTATGTTTCCGATTGGACGAGGACAGCGTGAACTTATCATCGGCGACCGTCAGACGGGGAAAACATCGATTGCTGTAGACACTATTATTAATCAAAAGGGACAGGATGTCATCTGTATTTATGTGGCAATTGGGCAGAAGTCCTCGACAGTAGCGAAAATTGTGTCCACACTGAAGAAAATGGATGCGATGGATTATACGATTGTCGTATCAGCATCCGCCAGCGAGCCGGTTCCAGTACAGTATATTTCTCCTTATTCCGGCACGGCAATTGCAGAATATTTTATGATGCAGGGAAAAGACGTATTGATTGTCTACGACGATTTGTCGAAGCACGCCGTGGCATATCGTGCTATGTCGCTGCTGCTGCATCGTCCGCCGGGGCGTGAAGCGTATCCAGGAGACGTGTTCTATTTGCATTCCAGACTTTTGGAGCGTTCTTGCCGATTGGATGATGCACACGGTGGCGGATCGATTACCGCATTGCCTATTATCGAAACGCAGGCGGGTGACGTTTCGGCATATATTCCGACAAATGTTATCTCCATCACGGATGGACAGATTTTTTTGGAGAGTGAGCTGTTTAATGCGGGTATGCGACCGGCAGTGAACGTGGGTTTGTCCGTATCCCGTGTTGGTAGTGCGGCGCAGACTAAGGCGATGAAAAAAGCCTCCGGTCAAATGCGAATTGAACTGGCACAGTTTCGTGAAATGGAAGTATTCACCCAGTTCAGCTCGGATCTCGATCCTGCAACGCGGGCAATACTCGATCATGGTCATATTTTGATGGAACTGTTGAAACAGCCGCTGTATCATCCGCTGGCGATGTGGAAAGAGGTTGTATTGCTTGTAGCAGTATTGAAAAAGCTGATGGACGATGTAGAGCCATCGGAGCTGAATGATTTTCGGGCACAAATGCTGCACTATGTCAGTCAAAATGGAGCAGATTTGGTGCAGGGAATTCAAAAGACTGGAATGATGTCAGACGAAACAATGGAGGCACTGATTGCGCTCATCATCAAGTACAAAAAGCAGGTGAACTAAAATGGGCAGTATGCGTGAGATTCTGGATCGAATCAAGAGCATTAACAATATTATAAAAATCACCAATGCCATGTATCTGATTTCCTCTTCGAAGCTGAAAAAGGCACGAAAGGATTTGGCGGCAACCCAGCCCTATTTTGAAAAGCTGTTATACGCTATGCGTAGTATTTTGTCTCGTGCGCCGGAGGATTTGAATATGCGTTATTTTGACCGACGGGAAGAGATTCCAGCGGAAAAGCGAAAGGTTGGCTATATTGTTATCACAGCAGACCATGGAATGTGCGGGTCATATAATCATAACGTCACCAAGCTGACTGAAGAAAAATTGGCGGGCATCGACCATGCATACTTGTACGTTATGGGACAGATGGGTAGAATGTATTTTCAACGGCGTACCCATGAAGGAGTACTTGATGTGAATACGGAGTTTATCTACACAACACAAAACCCGACGTTATATCGTGCAAGAAGTATTGCAGAGCTGATACTAAAAGAATTTGAAGAGGGCAGACTGGATGAGGTATATATGATTTATACACGAATGGTGTCCTCGATGGTGTGCGAACCGAGAGTATTGCAGCTGCTGCCTTTGGATGCATCGCATTTTATCCAGAAAGAGGGCGAAATCACGAGACACCACGAGGCGAATTTTTTCCCGAGTCCCAACGAGGTAATGGAGCATTTGACGCCAAACTTTATGAAAGGGACGATTTACGGTGCAATGGTCGAATCGTTTTGCAGTGAGCAGCAGACGAGAATGACTGCCATGGATTCTGCGACAACCAGCGCAAAAGATATGCTGCAGAATCTTTCTCTGCAATACAATCGAGCAAGACAGGCTGCCATTACGCAAGAAATTACGGAAGTTGCCGGCGGTGCGCAGGTATAGGAGCTGGATTTTAGAAATATGTTCGTTAGAAATTTTATTTTAAATTCTAGCTTCTAGCTTCTGAATTTCTAGTCTCAGAGAAACGGAAGGGAAGGACAATCGGGTATGGAAACAGGAAAAATTGTACAGGTCTTAGGACCGGTTATTGATGTGGCATTTTCGGGAAAACTCCCGATGATAAAAGACGCATTAGAACTCAATTTAAATGGGAAACGGTGTGTCATGGAAGTGGCGCAGCATATGGGGAATGGCGTTGTTCGTTGTATTAGCCTGTCCTCTACGGAAGGATTTGCCAAAGACATAGAGGTGACGGCGACTGGTTCTTGTATTCAAGTGCCGGTTGGGACGGCGACGCTGGGCAGAATGTTCAATGTATTGGGCGAAACCATTGACGATGCAGGAGAGGTAAAAGCGGAGGAAAAGTGGCCGATTCACCGAAGTGCACCATCGTTTCGTGACCAGAGTTTGGTAGTAGAAATTCTGGAGACCGGCATCAAGGTAATCGATTTGCTTGCTCCGTACGCCAAGGGCGGTAAAATTGGAATGTTCGGTGGCGCAGGCGTTGGTAAGACGGTTTTGATTCAAGAATTGATGCACAATGTTACGACGGAGCATGGTGGTTATTCGATTTTCACCGGCGTAGGTGAGCGTTCTCGTGAAGGAAACGATTTATGGAACGAGATGAAAGAATCCGGCGTTATCGATAAAACGGCACTGGTTTTCGGTCAGATGAATGAACCTCCCGGGTCTCGTATGCATGTGGCACAGACGGGACTGACAATGGCGGAATATTTCCGTGATGAAAAGCATCAGGATGTACTATTGTTTATTGACAATATTTTCCGTTATGTACAGGCAGGCTCGGAGGTATCCGCCCTGTTGGGACGAATGCCATCCGCCGTTGGTTATCAGCCAACGTTGGCGAATGAAGTAGGCGAGCTGCAGGAGCGAATTACATCCACGAAAAATGGTTCGATTACATCTATTCAGGCGGTCTATGTTCCGGCAGACGACTTAACAGACCCAGCACCGGCGACGACATTTACACATTTGGATGCAATGACCGTATTATCTAGAAAAATCGTGGAGCAGGGTATCTATCCAGCAGTAGATCCACTGGAGTCTACTTCTCGTATTCTGGAACCGGACGTAGTCGGTGAGGAACATTATCGTGTAGCTCGGAGAGTGCAGGAGCTGCTGCAACGGTATAAAGAACTACAGGATATTATTGCAATTTTGAGTATGGAAGAACTGAACGAGGAAGATAAACTGGTGGTATACCGTGCGAGAAAAATTCAAAAATTCCTGTCCCAGTCATTTTTTGTGGCGGAAGTGTTTACCGGATTACCGGGTAAATATGTACCGCTGCAAGAGACGATTCGAGGCTTCCGCATGATTGTGGACGGCGAAATGGACGAATATCCGGAAAATGCGTTCTTTATGGTTGGCACAATTGATGAAGTTATCGAAAAGGCAAAGACGATGGAAACACAGGACGTTTGAGCGAGTGAGAGGCGAGGAACATGAGCGAAAAGACATTTCAATTGGAGATTTTGGCGTCAGATCACCCGTTCTACATGGGACCGGCGTCTCACCTAGTATTCCCCACAATGGACGGTTTATTAGGTGTATTAGCCGGACACGAATCTATGATTACGGTGGTTAGATCTGGAGAGCTAAAGTATATGGTTGATGGCGTTTGGCGTTATGCGGCAATCAGTGAGGGCTTTGCGGAGGTACGAAAGGATTATGTGTTAATCTTGAGCGACGCCGTGGAGCTGCCGGAAGAAATTGATGTGAAGCGAGCTGCAGAGGCGGCGAAGCGTGCAAAAGAGCGACTTCTGCACAAGCAGAGTATTATGCAGTATTATCATAGCCAGGTGGCATTGAATCGTGCCATGAATCGACTCAAAATATCGAAACAGCACAATCATGAAATATAGGTCATTGCCAGAAAAAAACATCCTAAAGCCATTGCTTTGGGATGTTTTTCTATTGATTCAGTTCGCATTACGCTTGTTTTTCCAGAAGACAAACACAATGCGCTGCAATGCCAAATCCCTCGCCAGTAAAGCCGAGCTTTTCTTCGGTCGTTGCCTTGACGCTGATCTGTGTGATTGTGACACCACAGGCATTAGCGATGTTCTTTCGCATTTTCGGTATATACGGTGCCAACTTCGGCTCTTGGCAAAGAACCGTCGCATCGATATTCCCGAGGGTATAGCCTTGTTCTTGAACAAGTTCTACCACATATCGCAGCAGCATCAGGCTGTCAGCACCTGCATATTTCGGGTCAGTGTCTGGAAAGTGTTTGCCAATGTCGCCCAGTGCCAACGCTCCCAAAAGTGCATCTGAAACTGCGTGTAGCAGCACGTCAGCGTCAGAATGTCCTAATAAACCCTTTTCAAAGGGAATCTCCACACCGCCTAAAATCAACTTGCGATTTTCCACCAGCCGATGGACGTCATAACCGTGTCCGATTCGTATTTGCATTTCTTTTTACCTCCGTATGCGTTGTTTCCCATGTGCCATAGCACTTTTTTTCGATGTCATCATAGTAGCGATATAGCAGCTGTACATTGTTTTCCAAAAAATAGTAGTGCTTTATGTAGAAAACGAGCAGCACTAGCAGCACCAATGCCAAAGGAATCAGTGTGATTTTATTTGATATAATAATCACCAGGAAACAAGCCAACGTACAAATTGCCACCAACATCATCACCAGTAAATGTACCAGTCGTTCATGCTGAAAGTCTCGTATTTTTTGACAATGCAGCTGTATTAGCCGTTGCCAGTCGGTATCATCATTTTTTAGCATTTCTTCTAAGAAAGTGAGATATGCACGAAAATATTTTGTCATGGTGTCGCTCCAATTCTCTGTGCCAGAAAAAGACGTGCAATTTCAATATCTTCCGGCGTCGTAATTTTAATGTTGGTGTAATCTCCATCACTCATATAAACCTTGTGGTTCAGCGATTCTACAAGTTGACAATCGTCGGTAAAATCCAGATTGTGTGACTTTGCGAACACCATCGCTTCAAAATAAAGCTTTCGTTGAAATACCTGAGGCGTTTGGGTAGCGTACAAGTGTGGTCGATAAGGCGTGTCAGTAATGAGGTGATCCTGTACAATCTTGATCGTATCTTTTACCGGGACGCCGAGTGTTGCACCGCCAAATACGGCTGCGTCATGAATCACCTGTTCAATCTGATCGGTGCGTACCAGTGGTCTTGCACCGTCGTGTATGGCAAGAAGTGACGTCTCTTTCGACAACGCCTCCAGCCCGTGAGAGACACTTTCTTGACGTGTCGTACCGCCGGGTACTACAGCTTTTAGCTTTTGTATGCCGATCTGTTTGGCAGTTTTCCAAACAGTGTCTGTATCGCTGGGACGTGCCACAACGATCAGTTCTACCACACGGTCACACTGTTCAAATGCACGCATGGAATATCCAATGACACTGCTGTCTCCCAGTGGCAGGAAAATTTTGTTTTGTCCTTGCATTCGGGTAGCATTTCCAGCGCAAACTAGGATCACCGAAGTATCAGGAATCGTTGTTGTCATGATACAAAACCTCTTTTCTGATAGAATACCGAAAAAGGGTACTGGTTGCAGTACGCTTTTATTCGATTTTTGTCCCTTACTTGTCGCCTTTTTTGCCGTGTTTATTTCTTGATTTGAAATCGTCTTCGATCGCTTCTTTCCCTTGAGACGAACTTTTT
>JAJQEI010000001.1:46441-58500 GCA_021201755.1 Ruminococcus sp.
CCCCCCCCCCCCCCCCCTCCCCCCCCCCCACCCCCCCCCCCACCCCCCACCCCCCCCCCCCCCCCCCCCACGGCGCGCCCCAACGGCTTCTGATTTGCGATATGATACAATTGCATCTCCTACGGCGGAATAATTGAGTCTTGTTCCAACTTTATCGCTGTGATAGCTAACAGCTCTGTCTGCATTGATTCCAATGTGCTTTGCTGTTTCCACCGCATCGATATTTGCACCGAGGAATAAAAATTCCCATTGATATTCTGCCTTTTGGTATTCAATCATTTTTTTAACGCTGTCGCTGGGATAAATACGGCTTGCATTTTCATGACCATCTGTTGTAATGACGAACAACGTTCGCTTTGGTACATCTTCTTCCCGTGCGTATTTGTGAATTTTTGCAATATGCTCGATGGTTTTTCCAATAGCATCCAAAAGTGCCGTGCTGCCACGAACCGTATACACCTCTTGTGTCATTGGCGGCACATTCTGCAATGGCAAGCGGTCATGAACAATTTCGTAATTATCGTCAAATAGAACCGTTGTTACAAAAGCTTCGCCCTCTATTTTCATTTGCTTTTCAATCATGCTGTTAAAGCCGCCGATGGTGTCTTCTTCCAGTCCGTGCATAGAACCGCTGCGGTCTAAAATAAAGATCAATTCTGTTCGTTTATCATTCATATTATATCATCCTCTATATCCGTTTTTTTGTCACAATCGCACCGTCTGTGGTGCATCTTATAAGATAAGGTCATCAGGCTATCGTCCAAGTGGACGGTGACAACCTGCGCTCCCGGGACAGAAATGTCGCAGTGGCTAAAATTCCAGATGCCCTGTATGCCATAGGAAACGAGCTGCTGTGCCACTGCCTGTGCCGATTCCTTCGGTAGGCAGAGAACTGCTGCCACAGGATGGTTCATTTCGCAGAATGATTTCAGCTGTTCCATTGGTAAAATCGTCTGTCCCGCTAGTTGTTTTTTCAATAGCTCCGGTTTGATGTCAAAAATGCCAATCAGTGAAAAGCCACGCTGTTCAAACGAGACGTTTTCCGAAACAACCTTTCCCAGACTGCCTGCTCCCACCAGAATTGCCGGCAGCGGTCTTGGAAGTCCCATGACTCGCTCCAAGTTCTCTCGCAGTTCTGATACTACATAGCCGCTGCCCTGTTGTCCATAGCAGCTAAATCCACTCAAATCCTGTCGAATCTGTGATGCCGTCAGTCCGAGTCTTTGTCCCAACTCCCGAGAGGAAGTCAGGGTCTTGTCGCTGCGCTCCATTTCCTGTAAGAGCCGATAATAGCGAGGAAGCCGTCGAATTGCAGAATCCGAAGCCTCATGTTTTGGTGTCAAGCCAATCGCTCCCTTATGCCATAAGTGTCGACAGGCGTTCGTTGATTGCCTCTAAGAATTCCTTGGAGTTCACTTTTTTCTTGTTCTCCAGTTTTGAAATCAGATAGAGGTCGCCGGTCATCACGCCGTCCTCGATAGTTTGAATGGTTGCTTTTTCCAGTTTGTCCGCAAACGCCATCAGCTCCAGCAGATTATCCAGTTCACCACGCTTGCGCAGTGCACCGCTCCATGCGAAAATCGTGGCAACGGAATTGGTCGAAGTTTCTTCGCCCTTGAGGTACTTATAATAGTGACGCTGTACCGTACCATGTGCGGCTTCGTACTCATAAATGCCGTCGGGTGAAACCAGAACGGAAGTCATCATGGCAAGGCTGCCGTAAGCAGTTGAAACCATATCTGACATGACATCGCCATCATAGTTCTTACAAGCCCAAATATAGCCGCCGTTGGAACGAATGACACGAGCTACTGCGTCGTCAATCAGCGTGTAGAAATATTCAATGCCAGCTGCTTCAAATTTCTCCTTGTATTCCGCATCAAAGATTTCTTGGAAAATATCCTTGAAGGTGTGGTCGTATTTTTTCGAAATGGTGTCCTTAGTTGCAAACCAGACATCTTGCTTTAAATCTAAGCCATAATTAAAGCAAGCCCGTGCAAATCCGGCAATGGAATTCTTTTTGTTATGCAGACCTTGAATGATACCGTCTGTGTCTGCAAAATCATAGATAAGTTCTCTTGTTTCTTTGCCCTCTCCGTCTGTGACAACGAGCTCCGCCTTGCTGCCCTGCGGTACTTTCATTTCGGTATTCTTGTAAACATCGCCATATGCGTGACGAGCAATGGTGATCGGTTTGGTCCATGTGGGAATATAAGGGTCGACACCCTTGACGAGAATTGGTGTGCGGAATACGGTGCCATCTAAAATCGCACGAATGGTGCCGTTCGGACTTTTCCACATCTGGGACAAGTTGTATTCCGGCATTCTTGCAGCATTCGGGGTAATGGTGGCGCACTTAACAGCGACGCCATATTTCAGTGTTGCATTTGCACTGTCGGTAGTCACCTGATCCTTGGTTTTTTCCCGATATTCCAGTCCTAAGTCGTAGTACTCCGTCTTGAGATCGACATACGGAGTCAGCAGAATATCCTTGATCCACTGCCAGAGAATACGGGTCATTTCGTCGCCATCCATCTCGACCAACGGCGTCGTCATTTGAATCTTTGCCATAATAAATACCTCCATGTTTTTGTTTGATTGCTTTTTTTGAAATTATGCCCTAGTCAAAAATGTTATTTTTATGTTTATGTTTTAAGTAAATACCACCCATCGCAATACACCTAATATAGCCAAATGTGCTGGATAAAATGCGTAGAAAAACCACTTGTGAAATGCATGCTTGCTGCCGCTTTTGCCATTATAGCCAAACTGTAGAAGCAGTGGAACAAGAAATATCCCAAAACTATACAGTCCTGCCCACCAAGGGTCTTCCAAAATGGAAATCAGACAATACAGCATTGCCACTGCCGAAAATAGCGACCACTTTTCCACCGGCTTTTCCCGATATGTGAAAAAGATCAGTGCAAACAATATATCGAAAATAGGCCAGTCGCCAAAGACAGACAAGACGCAAATTCCTACAAGTGCCAAAATTTTCATATTTTGACTGCACCTTCCCTGATCCCATAGCCAGATGGCAAGGAGCGATAAGAACAGCGTATACAGCACACCAAAATATGGATAACATTGCACTCCTTCTTCAGTTATCACAAGCGGCAATGTGCCATAGTCGAAATAGACGAAAGGCAGCCACGATAGCAGTGCAAAAATTCCAAGGCGTAGAGCATACCGCTTCACGTTTCGGGTGTAATAATATCCCTCTGCCACAAAATATGCCATCACCCCACCGGTGAGTCGCCCAACAAAATGCATCAATTGCCCCAACAGGGAATCTGTTGCCACAAAGCTCCATGCCACATGATCAATGAGCATGGCGGCAATCGCCAAATATTTCAGCTGGTTGCGATTAAAAATACCCTTTGCCGTCTGATTTTTCATGCACTTATTTGCTTAAGTTTTCTCTTGTATAATTCAATAGTCCACCGGCAAGGATAATGTCCTTCGTCCGTCCAGTCAGCTCGCAAAGCACCGGAATTTCTGTGCCGGTCGTCTTGTTGACTAAGGTCAAAGTTGTTTCGCCTGCTTCAACTTTTGCACGTACGTCTGCCAATTCCAGCATATCGCCCTGTGAAATCTTGTCATAATCCGCTTCGTTGACAAATGTTAGTGGTAGAATGCCTGCATTCACCAGATTCGCACGGTGGATTCTCGCAAAGCTTTTCACTAAAACAGCCTTTACGCCCAGATAGAGCGGTGCAAGTGCAGCGTGTTCCCGAGAAGAACCCTGTCCATAATTTGAGCCGCCCACAATAATGCTTTTACCCATTTCTTTGGCTCTGGTTGGAAATGCCTCATCACATACTGTGAAGCAGTGCTGTGAAATCGCCGGAATGTTTGAACGCAGCGGCAGAATCTTTGCACCTGCCGGCATAATGTGGTCGGTAGTGATGTTGTCACCGACTTTCAGCGAACAGCCTGCGGCAATAGTTGCTTCCAGCGGTGCAGTTTCTGGGAAAGGCTTGATGTTTGGCCCACGCAGAACTTCTACACTGTCCATTTCCTCTTCCGCTGCCGGCAATAC
Source organism: Ruminococcus sp. (assembly GCA_021201755.1). Lineage (GTDB taxonomy): Bacteria > Bacillota > Clostridia > Oscillospirales > Ruminococcaceae > Ruminococcus_C. The sequence continues at coordinate 50,484 of JAJQEI010000001.1, forward strand.
AATCATGTTGTCGTGTACCGTAAACTTTTCCGGTAAAACAAATTCTGGCATTTCACCGAGTTCTCTCGGGTCACTTAAATAACCTGTCAGTGCGGAATATGCTGCCAGCTCCGGCGACACCAGATAAATTTGTCCATCCTTTGTGCCAGAACGTCCAAGGAAGTTCCGATTGAACGTACGCAGCGAAATACCGCCGGAATTCGGTGCCTGTCCCATGCCAATACAGGGTCCGCAAGCACTCTCCAAAATTCTGGCACCTGCGTCAATCATAATGCCTAACAAGCCCATATCCGCCATCATATTCAACACCTGTTTCGAACCCGGCGCAATTGCCAGCGAAACATCCGGGTGTACGGTTTTGCCTTTGAGGATATGTGCCACCTTCATCATGTCAAGCAAGGAAGAGTTTGTGCAAGAACCAATGCAGACCTGATCGACTTTGAGCTTGCCGATTTCTGCCACGCTCTTGACGTTATCCGGCGAATGTGGACAGGCGACAAGCGGTACGAGTTCGCTCAGGTTAATTTCAACAACCTCGTCATAGATGGCGTCTGTATCCGGCTTTTGTTCCGTCCAGACTTCTCCACGTCCTTGTGCTTCTAGGAACTGCTTGGTAACTTCGTCTGACGGAAAAACTGAAGTGGTTGCACCTAATTCCGCACCCATGTTTGTAATCGTGGCACGTTCTGGTATGGACAAGGCCTTGACGCCCTCGCCACAGTATTCAATCACTTTTCCTACGCCGCCCTTGACGGACAGGCGTTTTAGTACCTCTAGGATTACATCCTTTGCGGCAACCCACGGGGACAGCTTTCCGGTCAGTTCTACCTTTACAACATTGGGACAAGTGATATAGTACGTACCGCCGCCCATAGCAACTGCCACATCTAAACCGCCGGCACCCATCGCCAGCATACCAATGCCGCCGCCCGTCGGCGTGTGACTGTCAGAACCAATCAACGTTTTGCCTGGTACACCAAAGCGTTCAAGATGCACCTGATGACAAATACCATTGCCGGGACGGGAGAAATAGATACCGTGTTTTTTAGCAACGCTGCCGATAAAGCGATGGTCGTCTGCATTTTCAAAGCCGCTTTGCAGCGTATTGTGGTCGATATAAGCGACACTACGCTCGGTGCGGACTCTTGGCACGCCCATTGCCTCAAATTCGAGATATGCCATCGTACCCGTGGCGTCCTGTGTCAGCGTCTGATCAATGCGAATACCAATTTTCGAACCTTTTTTTAGTTCACCCTCCACGAGATGAGCTTTCAAAATTTTTTCCGTCAGGGTCAACCCCATGTTCATCATTCCTTTCAAGGTAGATACGGCGGTAATGATTTGTGCCATATCTCAAAATGCGTTTCGGTTTTTTGCCGAAGACTATTGTTTTTTCTGAATATCATATAATTATAGCAAATTTCGGTCATACTTGTCAAGTACTGCGTCATTGCTTAAAAAATAAAAAGTCAGAAGCCTATTTTAGATTGAAATCGAAATCTGGTTTTGTGATAAGACAGAGAAGATTTATCAGCAGATGAAAGTGCTTAAATTGCTGAAAATCTCAAAATTAATGAAATATTCAAAAAATATACGTTTTTTTGCTATCATATATCTGTAATAAATTATTAAATCATAAATGGAGGAAAAATGTTATGTTTTGTGGAAAATGTGGTGCAAAAATAGCGGATGGCAACTTGTTTTGCACAAGCTGTGGGAAAAGGATAATAGACGCTGCACAAACGCAGCAGTCGCAGTGGCAGACGCAATGGCAACAACCGCAGTCCCAACCCGTCACCCAAACCCCACCAACTGTACAGGTTCAGCCGGAAACGCCAAAGAAGAAATCCAAGAAAAAGTGGATTGCACTCGCAACAGCGGCGGCTGTACTTGTTGTAGGTGGTGGCGGTACTGGCGCATATTTTATCTTGCATCGTGGAGGTACTGATGTTGACGTTACAGAGAATGAGACGGTAAACGTAGCGAGCGATGAAGTGGCGTATGTGAGAGTATGGATGTATATATTAGATTATGAGGATTATGAGAATGTGTCATTTTATGCTACACGTGAAGAAGCGGATGAAGCGGTTGCAGATATGTTGAAAGACTCAGATTACGAAAGTTCAGAAGAACTAATTGGGTGACTATGGAATTATTTATTTCAATGATGGAGAATTTTTAAGCGTTCCAGTTGCTTCTCCTACTACATTTGTATGTACAGGAGATGTTGAAACAGACGAGGATGGAACGATCGAACTGACCTACAAACAAGTAAGCGATAATGAGGATGAATTTATAGAAGAAGTTATAACTGTTTCCAATGAGAGCGGCAGTTTTCTTGTCAATAATGAAGATGGCGGTGCAATTCTCGCTGCAAATTTTGTGAATACAAATCTTGTGTCTGATGAATATAATTATCTTGAACTGCCATACATTTATGATTATTATTTTGATAGCTATGTATCTGCAAGCTATGATGATGCGTGTCTTGTTCAACACAAGCAAAAGAACGACTACCTTGTCTGCGAACAAAAGGGATATTCTCTAGAAACAGAAAAGAAACGAAAAGAATTTACCTTGTCTTATGATTACGATAGCACCGACTATGAAATCGAATTCAGCGATGATGGAACATATCAAATGGATGGAGATTATGATGGCGAAGGCGAATGGACCATGTTAGACGACAACCTGTTAATTATCTATCCGCCGGAAGGATCGGTCTTCGAGGAGTATGAGGAGTATTACGAAACGTGCAGCACCATCCTCTACTTAGATTTTGATGAAGATGAAGTTTATGTTCCTGTCTATGTCCAATGCGACGAAATGCTTTCCGTGGCACAGGAGGCAGAAATCAAATAAAATCAAATCCATTCCAATCCGTTGACAAACTCGGAAGAAGATATTATAATAAGAGAACAGGGTGAAAATGCCTGATATCGTCTTATGAAAGAGGTCTTGGAATGGATTTGTTATATCTCGTTGTGCCGTGCTACAATGAACAAGAGGTTTTGCCGGAAACCGCAAGACAGCTTCTGGAAAAAATCAGCATACTTGTACAAAAGAAAAAAATTTCTCCGAAAAGCCGCATTCTCTTTGTCGACGATGGTTCCAGTGACAGTACTTGGGAAATTATAGCACAGCTGCATCATGAAAATCCTGTCTATCAGGGCGTTTCGCTCTCTCGGAATGAGGGACACCAAAACGCCCTTTTGGCGGGTCTTATGACTGCAAAGCGATTTTGTGATATGGCGATTTCTTTAGATGCGGATTTACAGGACGATATAGACGCCATCGACCAGATGCTTGAAAAATACCACGATGGCTGCGACGTGGTCTATGGGGTACGAGATAATCGGGATACAGACAGCTTTTTCAAAAAGGCGACTGCCCAAGGGTATTATAAAACACTAAAACACCTTGGAGCAGAACTTGTCTACAACCATGCGGATTATCGGCTAATGAGCCGCCGAGCTTTGGAGGCGTTAGAACAATATCCAGAATCGAATCTCTTCCTCCGTGGTATTGTCCCCATGATTGGCTATCACAGTGATGTGGTCTATTATGCACGCAAGGAACGATTCGCCGGAACGTCGAAATATCCCTTGAAAAAAATGTTTTCCTTTGCGTGGGAGGGCGTCACGTCGCTCTCGATTAAGCCTATTAGCATGATTACGAAACTCGGACTGATTATTTTTCTCGTGAGCATTGGTATGCTGGTTTATTCGGTTATTCGCCACTGGATGGGAGCGACAATCACTGGTTGGACGTCCCTTGCCGTGTCCATTTGGGCAATCGGCGGTTTACAGCTGTTTGCAATTGGTATTATCGGGCAGTATATCGGTAAAGTTTATCTGGAATCAAAACACCGCCCGAAATATTTTATTGCGCATTATCTTTCTGACGAGAGGATAGACCACACGAAAACGCAGTCCGGCAGTAAAAGACAGGACTGATGTAAATTTTTTCAAAACAATCCATGAAACACTTGAAAATTCTGCGAAATCGTGGTATGCTAAGATTATGTAGAACGCTTCGAGCAGAGAAACGTTTGCGTGAAATTATATTTAGGAGGTAACGAGTGATGTTACAAATGAAAATGAAGAAATGGCTGTCGGGAGTGACGGCTGGCGTGGTTCTCGTTTCTGGGATGGCATTTTCTGGAATCGGAGGAGGGGGGTACATTAAGTGAAACCCTCACCGGCGTGCCGGAGATTGTGGCGAGCGCAGAGGATGCAACAAGCGGCTCTTGTGGAGATAATTTGACTTGGATCTTAGAGGATGGTTTGCTGACGATTTCTGGAACGGGGGAGATGGAGGATTATTCTTCGATGAACGGAATGTCTTGGTATTCTAGCAAAAGCAGTATTGAAACCGTCGTGATTGAGGATGGTGTGATAAGTATTGGAGAGCGGGCATTTAACTACTGCTACAGTCTCACTGACGTCACGATTTCAGAAAGTGTGACTAGTATTGGAAAAGCAGCGTTTGCTGTATGCAAGAGTCTCCCAAGCGTTGTAATTCCAGACAGTGTGACGAGTATTGGAGATTATGCATTTCAACACTGCACCAGTCTCAACTAGCGTCACTATCGGAAATGGTGTGACAAATGTTGGGTCTGAGGCGTTTTATGATACACCATGGTTGGAAGGAAAGCAAAGCGAAAATCCATTGGTTATTGTGAACAATATTTTAATTGACGGTATGACATGCGAGGGCGATGTAGAAATTCCAGACAGCGTGACAAGTATTGGTGATTCTGCGTTTTATTATTGTGTATATCTCACCGACATCACCATTCCGGACAGCGTGACGAGTATTGGGGATTATGCGTTTTATCACTGTGCAAGTCTCACCAACGTCACCATTCCGGGCAGCGTGACGAGTATTGGGAGTAATGCATTTTATGAATGTAAGAGTCTTACTAGTATTATATTTTTTAATCCAAATTGTAAGATTCCCGATAGCTCATTGACAATTTGGAATGAAGATTATTTATATACTGGTACGATCTACAACTATGATAATTCCACGGCTGAAGCTTATGCCGAAACCTATGGGTATATTTTTATCTCTTTGGGCACACCCCTCTCCCTCGCCGACCTCGACGGCGACAATGAAATCACCGTCCAAGACGCATATCTCTATCAATGCGCCTTTGCGAATGCAGCCGCTGGGAACGGCGACGGCTTGACGGACACACAGCGGATTGCCGCAGATGTGGACGGAGACGGTGAGATTACCGTACAAGACGCTTATTATATCCAGAAATACTACGCACAAACTGCTGCGGGAAATTATCCGACGTGGGACGATATTCTTTCTTAAAAAGGAATATATCATTTGATTTATAAATAAATCGCAAAAAGGGCTTCTTGACAGCCCTTTTTGTCTCATTTGAACAGGAGGTGAACCAAATGGATGCACTATTCAGTCCGATATCGAAGCTCAAGGGCATTGGAGAAAAGCGTGGCGAAGCGTTTCGCCGACTCGGCATTGAAACTGTCTATGATTTACTTTACCATTTCCCACGGTCTTATCTGGATTATACGACACCGGTTCCACTGGCACAGGTTCAGTTAAATGCCGTAAACGTGGTACGAGTACAGATTGTAAAAAAATTTCCGCCGCAGTATATCCACAAGGGCATGACCATCTACAAGGCAATTGCCACAGATGGCGTGTCGGATGTGGTGGTTGTTATCTATAATAATACCTACGGATTTCAGGCGTTGAAAGTTGGCTCGTGGTATCGGATGTCCGGAAAAATTCAAGGGAATCGCCTGCGGCGAGAACTGTCCACTCCCCAGATTCAGCCGGACGCACGTTCCAATTTGCTTGTGCCGTCTTACCACTTGACCAGTGGCATCACGGCGTGGAATATGACCAAGGCAATGGAACAGGCAGTTAAAATCTTAGAAGATAATCAAATTCGGGACTGGATGTCGCCGGAAAAGCGTCAGGCGCATCAGCTTATCACCTTGCAAGAGGCACTGACACAAATTCATTTTCCGCTGGATACAGTCCGAATGGAACAGGCACGCCGTCGACTGGTGTTCGATGAATTGTTAGAGCTGCAATTGGGAATGCTCTTACAGCGTGCGAATAATCACAATCAATCTGGTTATCCTATGGCTTTGGATACGGATTTACAGCCGTTTTATGCTGCTCTCCCGTTTACGATGACAAATGGACAGCAAAAGGCGGTAGAGGAAATCGTAAAGGATATGTGCGGCGGTACGCCAATGAATCGACTCCTCCAAGGGGACGTGGGGAGCGGAAAAACAGCTGTGGCGGCAGCAGCTTGTTATTATGCGATTCAAAATGGAATCCAGTGTGCGCTTATGGCACCGACAGAAATTTTGGCGACCCAGCACTATCGTACGCTATGTCAATTTCTCGCACCGTTGGGCGTAAAAATTGGTTTGCTGACAGGTTCACTCCGTCTCAAAGAAAAACGGGTTATTTACGCTGATTTGGTAAACGGAACCATGCAGCTGGTGGTAGGTACGCACGCAATTTTTCAAAAAGATGTAGAATTCCAAAAGCTGGGACTGGTGATTACCGACGAACAACACCGTTTTGGCGTGGCACAGCGTGCGTTATTGGCGGATAAGGGCGGCTGTCCACATAAACTGGTTATGTCTGCTACGCCGATTCCACGGACGCTGGCATTGATGATTTATGGTGATTTGGATATTTCTGTTCTCAAGGAACTCCCCAAAGGGCGTCAGCCGATTCGTACGTTCGCCGTCACGGGAAAGCTGCGTGAACGTGCTTATGGCTTTGTCACAGAACAGCTGAATCAAAATCATCAAGGATATATCGTCTGTCCAACGATTGATGACCACGAGGACAGTGACTTAAAAGCGGTCACGGCTTATGCGGAAAATGTACAAAACGGTGTATTTCGGAATTATCGAGTTGGGTTACTCCACGGAAGGATGAAAGCAGCGGAGAAAGACACTGTGATGGAATCGTTTCGAAAGCACGAGATTGATTTGCTCGTTTGTACGACAGTTGTCGAGGTGGGCGTGGACGTACCCAATGCTACTATTATGCTGATCGAGGATGCAGATCGCTTTGGACTTTCCCAAATGCATCAGCTGCGAGGACGTGTAGGACGTGGCAGCGCACAAAGCTACTGTATTTTGATTACAGACCACGTAACGGACGAGTGTCGGAAACGATTGCAAATTATGAGCCGTACCAGCGATGGCTTTCAGATTGCTGAGGCAGATTTGGGACTGCGTGGTCCTGGAGATTTTTTTGGAGAGCGACAACATGGTTTGCCGCCGCTGAAGATTGCCGACCTCTCTCATGATATGCAGTTATTACAGGAGGTACAGGAAATGGCACGGCAAATTTTACAAGAAGATCCGAATTTGACAGCTCGGGAGAACAGCAGTTTACAGGTTGCTGTGGCACGATTGTTCGGTCAGATTGGAGAAAACAGCATCAACTGAGGTACATATTTGTTAGAATAGCACAATTTTAAACACTGTTTAAGTTGAAAATATGTGCATTTATCCAAAACGACAATTTTTTCAGATTTTTTTGCAAAAAAAGCTTGACAAAATGGGAAGTATGTGATATACTTAACAAGTTACCGGTCAACGGGTGATCCGTGAGCGATAAATAAGCGTGGAAGCTTAGCTCAGCTGGGAGAGCATCTGCCTTACAAGCAGAGGGTCATAGGTTCGAGCCCTATAGTTTCCACCATATGGTCTGGTAGTTCAGTTGGTTAGAACGTTGCCCTGTCACGGCGGAGGTTAGGGGTTCGAATCTCTTTCAGATCGCCATTTTTTTGCAATTTTGTTGCAATGCCTCTGTAGCTCAGTCGGTAGAGCAGGGGACTGAAAATTCCCGTGTCATTGGTTCAATTCCGATCGGAGGCACCATGAAGTGTGTGACAGTTTTCTGTAACAACGGGAGATGGTATCCATGCTTCTTGATGCGGATTTAGCTCATCTGGTAGAGCGCCACCTTGCCAAGGTGGAGGTAGCGAGTTCGAGCC
>JAJQEI010000027.1 GCA_021201755.1 Ruminococcus sp.
GGGGTGGGACAAAAAAAGAAGGAGTTAAAAAAAAAAAATGATAATAATAAATTAATAAAAAAAAAAAAAAAGTGATTTTAAAAAAAAAAAAAAAAAAAAAAAAAAAAAAAAAAAAAAAAAAAAAAAAAAAATTCTCATGTAAAAAATTCCCTTGACATTTGAAAAATCATCTGGTATAGTACTAAGTGAGGATAAGTATTATTTATTTTATTAAATATGCTTACTTCGAATATATTATTTTACAAAAAGGAGTAATTATTATCATGAATCATCAAATGTCAAAAAGTACAACAAAAAAAGAATCGCAATCGCCTGTTTTGTTGTTATTACGCAAACTACGGTAACGTAGAGGAGGCTGCTCGAAAAGCGGGCTTTCCGATAGAAACCGCAGCGGTGGACGGCGCAGATTTGCTCCGAAAAAGCGTCTATCAAAAGATGGTTGCCGATTATCGACAGGCATTGCAAAACGAAACAATGGCACAGGTAAAAACCGGACTGGAGAGATTATCCTTTGGTCGCTGCAATGACGTTTTACAGCTGCTCTTGGCGGAAGAAACTTTGACGTCTTGTGAAATCCAAAGCCTAGACCTCTACAGTGTCGCTTCTATCAAGCGTGACAAAAACGGCGGTGTAGAAATTCACTTTGCCGATCGACAAAAGGCATTGTGTTCACTCTATGAGTTCAGCGGTGACGCTGCCGGAAATGCAGCTGCACAATCCCTCTTAGAAGCCATCGTAAGCACGCCAACCGAGGGAGGTGATTTGGAATGAATCCATTTCTTCCATTTTCGAAAAAACAAAAAATCGCCATGTCCTGGTGGAATTCGCCTCAGACAAAACACTATGATGCCATCATCTGCGATGGAGCCAGTCCGTTCAGGAAAAACGCTTTCCATGTCCATCGGATTTGTCGCATGGGCGATGTCCTCTTTTCGGGGACACAATTTCGCTTTCTGTGAAAAGACCATCACCTCTCTGAAACGAAACGTGATGATGCCGCTTCTGGACTCACTGGGTTCGCTGGGATTTACGTGTCTGGAACGGGTCAGCAAGAATTATGTAAATATTACACTCGCAAACGTCACCAATCGCTTCTATATCTTCGGCGGCAAGGACGAAAGCTCCGCTGCCTTGATTCAAGGCATGACGCTGACCGGCGTGCTGTTGGACGAGGTGGCACTGATGCCACGATCGTTCGTGGAACAGGCACTGGCGAGATGCAGCGTCTCCGGTTCTCGGCTTTGGTTCAACTGCAATCCGGATCATCCTGCACACTGGTTCTATCGGGAGTGGATTCAAAAGGCGGACGAAAAAAATGCGCTCTACCTCCATTTTACCATGCGAGATAATCCATCATTATCCGACCGTGTACGGAGACGATACGAGCGAATTTATAGCGGCGCATTTTATGAGCGGTTCGTTCTGGGAAAATGGGCGTGTACCAGCGGACAAATTTATACCATGTTCTCGGAAGAAAAACACGTCGTACCGCCAGAAGAAATTCCACCCTGTGAACAGTGGTTCGTCTTCTGTGACTATAGCACAACCAACCCCATGTCGATGGGACTGTGGGGATATGCGGATGGTGTCTGGTATCGCATACGGGAGTATTACTACAACTACAAAATCAGCGGCGAACGACTGACGGACGAGGAGTATTATCAGGCGTTAGAAGATCTCGTGGGAGAATATCCCATTGAAACGGTCGTCGTTGACCCATTCGCCATCAGCTTTATCACCTGTATCCAGCGTCACCAGCAATTTATCGTACAGCCGGCAGATAACGACGTCATGTCCGGCATTTAGGACGTGAGCAATATGCTGACAATGAGAAACTTAAAGTTTTCGGCAGCGTGTCAAGATATTTTACGTGAGTTTCGGGAATATCGGTGGAACGATTCCGCAAAGGGCGACGCACCCATCAAGGAAAATGACCATGCGATGGACGATATGCGATATTTTGTACACACCATCGTCAGTGGAAAACGACAGGAACAAAATCGATTTTTTGCAGTGACAGTTCGGTAATACCATGAAAATCTCCCCTAAAAGGGGAGATGTCAGCGAAGCTGACAGAGAGGTTGTTTCGGCGAAAGCCGAAACGTTGCCCCGTCTAAAAATCACCAAGTAAACGCTAGTTCACTGCTCGGTTCGACCTCTCCACCACCAGCCTTTGGCTGGCGGTCCCCCTCCCCTTTTAGGGGTGACTTCGAAAAGATGTACCGACATTGGATGAAAGGAGTTGAAACACATGGGATTATTTCCTCGAAAAAAACAAGTATCCACACAGGGCAGCATATTACAAAGTGTTCCCCGAAACGCCGCTCGGTTTCAAACGGATTCTGCAAACGATCCGATGGAACAGGCTCTCTATGCAGGACTGCGGCGTGCCGTACCGATTATCGATGCGGCAATTGGAAAGATTGTACGCCTAACCGGCAGCTTTCAACTGATATCTTCTGACCCCAAAATGCAAAAGAGACTAGACTGGTTCGCCGAAAACGTACCCGTTGGCTTGATGGGTTGTTTCCTCTCCCATTTCGTAGACGGTTATCTCGACAGTATGCTCACTTTCGGCAACGCCTTGGGAGAAATGTTGATCGACCCCAAAAATGGTATTTTGGCTGGTTTGCAGCTTGCACCGCCGGAACGCATTCGCATTCGTCAGGAAAAAATACCGTCAAAACGGGAATATTGGCTGTGCAGCAGTGATTCAGACACAAAGGATACAAAAATTTTGCATCCGGAACGGATTCTCTTTTCCGCACTTGCTCCTCCGCCAGGCGGTATCTACGGCGTGTCCGTCCTACGGGGACTGCCTGCGCTAAGCGAAATTCTCCTTCGGATCTACGAATGTATCGGACAGAATTATGACCGCATGGGCAACGTTCGCTACGCCGTGACCTACAAACCCTCCGGTGATCCGGCAGAACGGGCGTACGCAGGGGATCGGGCGAAGCGAATTGCGAAGGAATGGCAGGATGGTATGCGTGCGGGAGGTCGTGGAGAAATTCGGGATTTCGTCTGTGCAGGCGACGTGGATATTCGTGTCATTGGCGCAGACAATGCCCTGTTGGACACAGAAGTTCCCGTTCGACAACTGTTAGAACAGCTGATTGCAAAATTATCCATACCGCCGTTCTTATTGGGACTCAATTGGTCCTCGACAGAACGGATGAGCAGTCAACAAGCGGATATTCTGACTTCCGAGCTGGAATATTATCGCCGTGTCCTAGAACCGATGCTGCGCCAAATTGGCAACGCCTTTTTACGGCTGGAGGGTTCTGACGGCTTCGTACAGGTAGACTGGAGCAACATCAACCTACAGGACGAAACGGAACTGGCACAGATGAGACTCTGGAATGCACAGGCTGCACAGCTGGAAAAATGAAGAACGGCAAACCTCTCCACCACCAGCCTTTGGCTGGCGGTCCCCCTCCCCTTTCAGGGGAGGCATCGAAAGGGGTATACCAACACTGGATGGAAAGGAGGTGGTGCCCTTGGAAGAATAAGATTTCACCATCTATTTATTTTAATTATTTTTATTATTTTATGATTGGTGCGAAAACGCACAGAAAGGAAAAAAATTATGTACGAAGCAATCAAATTAGAAAAAGGTTTTTATCACATCACCGGAAAGAGTTTTTCAGAAGTACTAGAGAATATGGATCCATCGGACAACTATCGAGATACGCCGCTGGAGGGACTGGACACCTATGAACGGTAGCTAAAGCGGTTCGATATTCATGTAGCAGGACCAAACTGCGACAGAGTGGAAAAGTTTTTCTCCACGACGGAGAGTGCCGTACTATTTCCGGAATTTATCCGCCGCATGGTACAAAGCGGCGTCGAACAGTCTGTCTTGTCCGATGTCATGGCTGTCCATACAAAGGTGGACGCCAGCGAATATGTGGGCGGCGTTCTGACAGACGACACCGATTATTCCACTACTACAACCGACGGTGCTGCACTGCCTACTGCAACCTATTTGGAGTCGAGTTCTATTTTAACCTTAGACAAATACGGCAGAGCTGTCCACGCCTCCTATGAGGCAGTACGCCGCCAGAAGCTGGATGCGTTTGGTTCGATTTTACGTGCGATTGGCGTTCGACTGTCAAATACAATCTTAGTAAAAGCCACCGAAAAAATGATCGAAAACGCAGGTTCCACCATCGCTGCAGAAACCTCCGGCAGTATCTCCTATACCGATTTGACCAATCTGTATGGTGCGTTCCAAGACTTTGATATGACGGCACTGTTGGCTTCGCCCAGTGCGGCAGCAGTGATCATGGCACTGGATCAAATGCAGGAAATGGCTTCTACACAGCCGAATGTGATTACGCTGCCCTTTGGCGCACAGCTGCGAAAGTGTGCCAGCATGGATACGGGATATTTGGTTGGACTGGATACACAGTTTGCCATGGAAATGGTCACCTCCGGCGACTTGATTCTGGAGACTGACAAGCTCATTGACAACCAGCTGGACGTTATCACCATGTCTCTTCATGTGGGCTTCCGTGTGATGACGGCGGACGCCATTCACATTTTGAGTCTATAATCCCGACGCTTTTCGGAAAGGAGTGATAGACCGTGACACCAAATATACAAGAAAAGCTGGAACAGCTGAATCAGTTCACCCGACGTACTTTCACAGAAGAAGAAGTCTTTCTCTTCGACGTCAAGCTCTGCGACAACGAAATTGACCGAGATGGAGAACGCTTTTCTCTGGAGGCGTTGGCGCAGCTGAAAACGCTGTTTGTGGGAAAGACAGGTATCTTTGATCATATCCCATCCGGCGAAAACCAGACAGCACGCATTTATGCCACACAGCTCGTAGAAGAGCCGGAACGACAAACCACAAGCGGCGAACCATACACCTACTTAAAAGGACAAGCCTATATGATCCGTACAGAAAAGAACGGCGCACTGATTCAAGAGATTGACGGTGGCATTAAAAAAGAAGTCAGCGTCTCCTGTGCCGTGTCCTCTCGCACCTGTTCTATTTGCGGCTGCGAACAGCGCAGCGGATGTGTCCATCAAAATGGTATGCTCTATGGTGAGAAGCTGTGTCATACGGTACTGTCCGACATAACGGATGCCTATGAGTGGAGCTTCGTGGCAATTCCAGCACAGCGGGAAGCGGGCGTCACCAAGCGATTTCGCAATGAAAAGGATACTATAGAAAAACAGCGGGATGCACTGCAAAAGCAGCTGGCGGAACAGACGGAGACACTGTTACAGGTGGAAGACCATGTGCGGCAGGATATTATCCGGCTGCAATTTCTGACGGAGGGCGTCATAGAAGCAGACGCTATATCAGAAATCACAAAACACATGGATCTCAAGGGACTGCTGCATTTTCAGAAAACGCTCCGAAAAAAGCAGCTGGCACAATGTCAACCACAGCTGACACCGGTAGATACCGAGACAACAAACAGCGCATTCCAAATGTAAACCCGAACGCATAAACCGAAAGGAGGATAACATGGATCTGGATTCCGTTACCATATTATTTCAATTATTCGTAGGAGACGAAGCAGAAGTCGAGGATTATTCGTCTATCATTTCCATGGCAATTTTAGAAGTCGAACAAATGCTGCGAGACAGTGCAGAAGAAAGTGATACTCGACTAAACTTTTTGGCAGCGGCAATCGCTACACTTCGCTATGTCGAAATCACTGCTGCCCGAGATCGGGCAGCGTGTACCTTTGCTGGAACAGTAGCACAAAATACCGATGCACAGCAAAAGCTTATGTTTGCGAAAGAACTGGTTGCAATCTATCGGGCACAATGCCGTGACCTGTTGAAAGACAACTTGTTCTTCTTTCACGCCGTTTAACCAACCATAAACCAAAAGCCGAGAGGAAGTAAACCAACGTATTTACTTCCTCTTGTGCAATGAAAAGGAGAAAATAAACATGATAGAAGAAATTATCGACGCCATTCAGGCGGCAACGTCCATTCCCGTATATGAATCTTTCGACCCTGCATCCTTTGCAAAGCGGGACGACTGTTTTCTCATGGTGGGACTGGAAAATCTAGATGTACAGAAACCGATTTTGACGGACAGCACCACTTCTTATCCCTTTACAGTCATATTCCGTATGACACTGCTGATGCCGCCGGATACGACGGAAAGCGTATTGCTTCAGTATCTGGAACAGGCGGTATTGGCTTGTATGGATACGTGGACACCTCGTGTGGATCAGGTACAACTGGGAAAGCCACAGCTGCTGCGACAGTATCGGCGGCTTTGTATGACAGCCGATTTATCCCTCCACGGAATGTATACGCTGACGGAGGAGGTGACAGAGAATGTTTAATTCTACCAGTGCCTTTACATTTGCCGCCACACGAAGCTTTCCTGTGTCGCTCGGCGACTTGACGTTTTATGCCTCCGGCTGGAAGGTACACGGACAGCGCAATTACGCACAGCTGTCCAGCTGTACTGGTGCTTGTTATCTCAACAACAACAGCGTTCAGGCAAGTGAAATCACCTTAAGCGGATCGTTTCCATTTACAGAAAGTCCCGGCAGTCTCGTGGCTGCGCTGGACGCCGCCATCCGAAATCAGACATCGTTTTCTCTGACAATACATGGGTTTTCCGTGTCCGTGGCGTATCTCAAGGATTATACGATTTCAGAATCCGTCCAAAATGGAACGCTGCCCTGTGAACTGACATTTCTCACCACCGGCTCTATTTCTGAAGCAGAGGAGGCGAATTCATGAGCCTACAACTCATCCTCACCGGCACAAGCCACACATTTTATTTTAGTGACTTGCACACACTTGTATTGGAAAAGGAAATCTATACATCTTACAGCCAGCTGACTGTCACGGTATATGATACAGACTCGCCGGAAAACCTTCTCGATATCAATCGGGCGAAACTGCTTTCTGACAGTACGCAGCTGCACCTCGGTACGATTGAACATCTTTCTGTGACAAAAGAAAACGGGATTATCAAACTGCAGCTGACCTCACGAGGACTGACGGCAATGCTGCTGCAAAACCAGCTGGAGCCGGGGATTCATACCGAAATGTCCCTAGATCGTCTGATGATGGAATTCTACACCTTTCCGGAAGATATTACTTGGGAGGAAAATTCGGACACGAGCAATTATATCTACGTGAAACAAAATGTCAGTATGTGGGACGGCATCGCAAACCTGAGCTATAAGCTCTATCAGACCTATCCCTTTATCCGTGGTGCGAATGAAATCCAAATCACACTGCCCACAACCTATCGCAGATATTCCGCTTCGTCGGATCGCTCTCTCATTCGAGTCGGCATGATCACCGATCAGTCGCTCCTCTACAGCGACTTCTATATGGCGGACGCTAGCGGTACATATGGAAGCGTGTTAACCCGTGCAGTTCTCACGAGAATCCGCATTGTGGGGGACGATAAGGGCTTGCTTACGCTTATGGAGGCATATGCGGACGGGTTCTATGCCTTTTCGGGGACATAACGACACCCCTCGCTTCATGTACCATCGCCACTGTTACCATTATCACATAGAAAAAGAGTATGGATATCAAATCCATGCTCTTCTCCTTCATAGAGGTCAATAAAAATGAGATATTATCAAATCAGATTATTTCCGTTTCCGCTGAATTGCTACTGCCAGAAGTACAATCAATGCTGCTCCTGCGGTACCTAACCCTGCACCTGCAACCATTCTGCCGGTCTTTGGTGAAGCGGAAGTAGAATTGGATGAGCTACTGCCGGAGGAAGAACCGGAGCTTGACTTCGAGCTGCTGCTGGAGCTACCAGAGCTGCTGGAGTTCGATTTCTTCGTGGTGGTTGTGGTAACTGTCGTTGTGGTTGTCGTCGACGTACCTGTAACCGTAGTAGTATCCGATGTATCTGTAGTCGTTGTTGTTTCGGTTGTTTCGGTAGTTTCTGTCTCGTCTGTATTTGTCTTATCTCTGCCACCATTGTTATTACCATCATCATTCAGATCTCCATCATCCGTAGTTGTGGTGGTAGTCGTCGTAGTGGTGGTTGTTGTTGTAGTAGTGGTAGTTGTAGTAGTAGTCGTTGTGGTTGTTGTTTCCGTTGTTGTGGTGGTAGTTGTCGTCGTTTCTGTTGTAGTGGTAGTTACCTCCGTTGTGGTAGTAGATGTTGTTGTGGTAATTTCTTCTGTAGTCGTTGTTGCATCTGTGTCTGTGGTGGTAGTAGTTGTTGTGGTAGTTGTGTCGTCCGTATTTGTGGTAGTTGTTGTTGTAGTGGTTTCGTCCGTATCTGTAGTTGTTGTTGTGGTAGTTTCTGTTGTGGTATTGGTCGGACCAACGGTAGACTTGGTTGTTGTCGTGGTCTCGTCCGTATCCGTAGTTGTTGTTACTGTAGTCGTTGTGGTAGTTTCATCCGTATCTGTAGTTGTTGTGGTGGTAGTTTCCGTTGTGGTACTGGTCGGACCAGCAGTAGACTCTGTTGTCGTCGTGGTTTCGTCCGTATCCGTTGTCTCGGTGGTGGTTGTAGTTGTTGTTGTCGTTGTAGTCGTTTTTTCTGTGGTTGTGGTAGTTTCAGCCACTGCCTCATCGAACATATAAATTACGCTGCCGTCATATTCGTCCGTTGTTGCGTCGGTATCGCCTACTTTGACGTTTGTCACTTCGCCGTTCTCCACGTCAAAAGTAATTGTTGTTGCGATTTCATATCCCTCCGGTGCAGCCGTCTCTACTAAGGTATAGCTGCCGTCTGGAATCATTTCAATTGTGAATGTGCCATCTTTGGTAATCCAAGAAATGGTATTGTTATCCTTTGTAATGCTGTCTGCGCTGCTGTCGTCCACGATGACATTTGCCAAAGAAGCTCCATCATTGTTTGTTAACGTCAGCATTGCACTCTCAACAGCCGATACGGTGCTGCCATCGGAAGAAACCTTCGCAATGGAAACGCTTGCATAGTCATCGGTCATTTCGACCTCGGTAACAGTACTATTGTCAACCGTAACGGTACCGTCCGTTTCAACGGTGAATGTAATGTCAGAAGCCACTACATAGCCGTCCGGTGCAACTTCTTCGTAAAGCGTGTATGTTCCCGGTGTCAGTGTTGTTTCGTGGGTCTCGCCTGCAACAGATGTCCAAGAATCGACCACGTCGCCGCTAGCATCCAGAATCTGTAGCTCTGCTCCTGCGATTTCGTTACCGTTGATGTCTTGTTTCGAGAGTTTCACGGTGAATGTCTTTTCTGCATCGCAAATGGTGATTGCGTTACTGCCATCCTCGGAGTATGCGTAACTTGTTGTCGGATTTGTAGCCTTGGTACTCTCCGCACCACTTATTACTGTCACAACGCCGTCTTTCACGGTAAAGATGATTTCCGTTTCAAGGATCGTGTATGCTGTGCCGTTATCTACGATGGTATCGCCAGACTCTTGCAATGTGTACGTGCCGTTCGGGAGATTGCTCAGAACAACCGCATTATCGCCGGATGTCCAAGAAATCGTGCCATCGTTTGCATTCGTTGTATCAAACGAATTTACATCATCGCCATTCGTGTCTGCTGCGGTGACGCCACTCAAATCCAGTGCGGACTGACTGTTGTCTGTGTCCACGCCAGTAATGATGAGCGTTGCTCCCGAAACTTCGTTTTCGCCAGTTAAGTCAACCTTGTTCACGGTCAGTGAACCCAGTGCGTTGTCAAATACGGTGATGGTGTTGGAAGTGCTGTCATATACGCTGCTGTTAACATTTGTCACTTCGCCATTCTCAACCGTAAATGTGATTTTTGTTGCCACTGCGTAGCCATTCGGAGCGGCGGTTTCTACCAAAGTATAGTTGCCGTCCGGGATGCAGGTCAGGGTCAGAACATTGTCAGTCGATGTCCATGTGATAACCTTGTCGTTAATTGTTATATTGTTGTTACTATCAGCTGTTACCTTCGACAAATCTCCGCTGCCCTCATAGGTCAGCTTCATCGAAGCTCCAGCCAGTTCCGTACTCGTTCCTGTAATCTTCTTCGAGATGGAAACGGTTGCGTAGTCGTCTTTCATGGTGACGGTGTCTGTATTGTCTACAGTGTTTCCGTCTGCATCCTTGTAGGATACTTTTCCATCGCTGTCAACTGTAAATGTAATGCTCTCTGCGATGGTGTAGCCGTCTGGAGCGGTGGTCTCTACGAGAACGTAGGTTCCTGCGGCGAGGTCAACCTCGTGTGCGCTTGTGCTTTCAGATGTCCACGAATCAATCGGATTTTCGTAATTTGTATCATCCGACGCATAGATTGCTAAGCTTGCTCCATCGAGTTCGTTCGTGCCGTTGATATCCTGTTTCGAAATCTTTACGGTGAACGTCGCTTCTGCATCGCAAACATAAATTGTTGCATTTGTCGAACTATAGTATGCGTAGCTGTCTGTTGGGTTGCTGTTCGATTCTGTTGCAACGCTGCTATCCATAGTAATCGTATCGCCGGAAACGGTAAAGCTTATGCTGGAAGTCATAACCGTATATGTCTTGCCATCCGTCGATGATGTGAAGCTACCGCCTGTTTCAGTCAAGGTATAATAGCCGTCCGGCAGCCCGGTTAAGGTTACTGCATAGCCTGTGGATGTCCAAGAAATCGTGCCGTCACTTGCATCGCTGCCTAAGTCAATGGTACTGCTATTCGTATCGCTTGCATTCACTGCACTCAAGTCAACTGCGGTTCTATCGCTATCCGACTTCTGTGCCGTCAAGGTCAAAGTCGCTCCTGCGATTTCAGTCGAACCGGTGATATCCATCTTCGAAACGGTAATCGTACCAGATTTCGTAGCCGTATCATACATGGTGATGGTGTTACCTGTCAAGTCATATTCATCTGTACCTGTTACTGTAGTATCTGCATTGCCATCGGCGATGGTGAATGTAAATGTGCTGTTTGCCAGTTCATAGCCGTTTGGTGCGACGGTTTCCTCCATAGTATACGTGCCGTCCGGCAAACCAGTGATAACGGTTTCAGCCGTGCCGGAAGTGAACGTTAAGACCGTACCATCGTCAGAAACACTATAATCTGTGCCCTCTATCAACTCTGTACTGCCCTGTGTCAGGGAGAGAAGAGCCGAATACAAACTGCCGTCAGTGCGTGTAATGGTGATTGTTGCACCCTCAATCTCACCGCCGCTCGTATTGTCAATATCCTTCTTGCTGACGCTGACCGTCGAGAGGTTATAAACGGATACAGACGTTGCCAACAGGCTAACATTGTCGTCCGAACTGCTATTCGTAATATATCCATTTTCAATTGTGATATCAACACTCGTGGAAGTATAACCCGTCTTGTTTTCGGTCAAGGTGTAACTGCCGTCAGGGAGTCTAGTGATTTCCATGGTGCTGCCATCGGTTGTCCAAGTGATTGTTTTTGTAGACGTGTTAATTGTTGCACCTGTTCCAGCGGTTACATTTGTCAAGTCTTGACTGTCATTCGCTGTCAAAGTCATCGTTACGCCAAACATTGCGTTACCGCTGACGTCGTATTTGTTAAAGGAGATGGTGACCGTGGTAGAAGCTGCGTCTACAATCTTTTGTGTGCCCGGGACGCCGCTGGAGAGAACAACCACGTTGCCGCTTTCATAGCTTACCACATAGGTGGTACCGCTAACATCAACTGCTTCGCCGTCGCCCACTGGATTGCCGCTGTCATCCAGCTTGAAGATGTAGTATTCTACATTGGAATATAAGTAGTCGCCGCTGATGGTCGTTGTTCCATAGCCGTCGTCACCGGTTTCGATTTCTGCTGTGACGGCAGTGCCGCTATCATCTTTCACAGGTTCGTATTCGTCAGTTGTACTATTATAAGTATACAGTCCAACATTGATTTTGTGTCCGCTCACAGCCACGCCATCTTCCTCTGCATACTTCGTGACGGTGATATAAAGCTGCGAGTCGGTGTTATTCGTGATGGTGGAACTGTAGCTCGTGGGATACGTTCCGCCGAAGATAATCTGCGTCTCTGCACTAGCCGTACTGTAGGTGGGGTAGAAGGTATTGATGCCGTCTATGGTGACAGAGTCACCGTCCTAAATTGGATTGCCGCTCGAGTCTACTTCGAATACGTAGTAAGCTGTACCAGCTTCGAAGTTGTACGTGTCGCCGTCGAATGTGACAGAGCTGCCGGCAGCCACGGTCTGGGTATCGCCAAACTGCGTATAAGAATTATCCGTCTCGTTATAAGTGAATACGCCAACGGTGAATGTTGTACCTTTATAAGAGGAGTCAGAAACGCTCTTGGAAACCGTAATCGAATAGGTTACGTCCTCGACGTTGGTGATGGCGTAGGAGCTTGTATTTCCGCTTTCTACAGCCACGCCGTTATTCGTACTCGTTACGTTATAGGTCAAGCCCTCGGTGTCGGTGTATGTCCAGCTTGAGCCGTTCGTGATGTTCGTGTTCGTCAGCTGACCGCTGGACGTAGTTTCAAAGACGTAATAGGTCTTCCCCGTGGGGACGTTCGTAAACGTTACTGTTCCTTCAGTACCAGAAGCTGCACCGGAGGTAAACGAAAGACTCTTCACGCCAGCGTCCTCGTAACAAGTATAAGTATCCGTGTCGCTGTCATAAGTGAACAGTGCGAAATAAATCGTTCCGCCGGTGAGATAGCCGGTTTCATTAGTCACGGTTTTTGTCACCTTAATTGAGCCTACGCTCTTCTCGTTGGTGACGGTGATTTCGTTTTCAGATTCGCTTGTGTCAATTTCATTTTCGGTCTTTGATGTGCCAGATGTATTCTGTTCATACGAAATTTCATATGCCGAATCGCCTGTTGACAGAAGATTTCCGTTGATGTCGGTTTCGTAGATATAAACTGCGTTGCCGCCATTGATGCTATAGCTCGAATCCACACTGCTCAAAAGCGTGTCATAATCAATATTCGGCATCGTCACTTCGGCTTCGATTTCCCCTGCACCAATGGTGACGTTGACTACGTCCGAAATCCGCACGTATTCGCCGAAATTCGTGTCTTTCGTGAACAGGGCGAAATAGAAGGTGTTATCTGTGGATTCTTCGTCCGTCAGCTTTTTCGTGATGTTGACGGAATTGGTTGCGGTGGGTGCTTCTACCCAGACGCCAACCTTTGCAGGCTCGGCTACCATGACGTAGTCTTCGCCGAAGGTGTCAATCTGTTGATAGCCGTAGGCGAACGAGTTCCAAGCGATGTTGTCCTCGCCGGTGGCTGCCACGTAGACGGGAACCGTACCCGTGAATTCAATGGTGATGGTCGCATTGGCAAGAATCTCGATGCTGGAGTCGATCATGATGCGGAAGTTGACCGCATCCGTAGGATCGCTCGTCCAAGTCATAATGTCGTCTTCGCCCAGCCAGTCGCCGGAATATTCATCCAGAACGGCGGTCTTGTTGGTGGAGTAGGTGACGGTATAGTCACTAGCACTAAGTATTGTTGTTCCGTCACTAGTCGTAATTTTGATAGAATTAATCTGCTTAAACGCTACGCTAAACGCTGAACCACGTTCATAGCCGCTGACCAGTCCCACGTCATCCACGTAGGGGAGATGGTCGATAATCACGAATTCCTGTAAAGGCCAAGTAGAATTGTTCGTGATATTTAATGTATAGGTGACGTCTTCGGACTGCATACCCTGTACATAGTTGTTCAAGAAATCACGGCTGTCGCCGGTGTCGGTTTCAGGGTCGTCATGTCCGTCACTCGAAAGTGTATGATTCGAAGTTGTATACTTAATCGTCTTATACGAATCGGTGGACAGTCCAGACAGGCTATAGTTCGCCGTCGCCCAGATTCCCTCGTCGGTGGATTCGCCTGCCACCAGCTGACTATTGGTATAGCTGTTTTCCAGTGCCAGAACTGCGCTGTTGGTGAAAACGCCGGTCAGGTCTGTTTTCGCAACTGTCGCATATTCAATGACCTGAGCGATATTAACGCTCAGGGTGATATTCGAGCAGTCGAACGTCACGGTTTGACCGTTGACGGTGTAGTAAATCGTGTTGGCAGTGCTGCCTGTGCCCTGGGTCAGGGTGACAGATGTGTTGCTACTGTCTGAATAATCATAGCTGCCGTCAGAAGCCAGCGAAACAATCTTCGCCATCATGGTATAGCCGGTGGTGGTGTCGAAAGTATAGTTGTCCGGCAGGGTGTCGGTGATGGTTCCCAAGGTGAAGATGACGGTGTTGTCTTTGGTATAAGTATCCGAACCGTCGCCGTTGTAAGAAACCAGTCTCCAAATTAGCGTGTCGCCTGCGGTGATTGACGAGCCAAACGCCCCGTTGATGTTCAAGGTTGTATCGCCCTCTGTGTACTCCTGCCCTTGGAAGTTCGCATACGCTTCTTTTACAAAGCCGGGGGCGGGGTTCAGTTTCGTTAGAGTAACCGTCGCCTCTTCGTTCGGCTCTTTCGTCTTGTCGGGTTCGCCGGTCAAATCCGAATAAATGTCAATCTGCGTTACCGTATTGGTATACGTAAAATTGTCATCAGAAGAAGCCGCTACCTCTGACGCCTCGGTAGAGGTGAGTTTGGTGTTGTAGGTGAGGGTGAAAGAATTAGCTGACCATGAGCTGTTGTTCAAAGTTGATGTATAATTTTTCAGCGTAATTTTTAGAGTGTTTGAGCTTTCGTCGTATTTCACCGATTCAAGACTTACAGCAGGATCATTACTATATGTACTTGTTCGTATAATCGACGGTGTCGCTGGTGTCGGGGGTTATTGTGATAGTGTTTGAGAATGTCAACACCTCTAATTCGGAAGCGGTTTTGCCGCTGACGTTGCCGCTGCCGGTTGAGGTTTTCTTCACAGAAAAGAGATATTTATCGGTTGTCGGGATTTGCACGCTTGTATAAGCATATTGGTCTCTATTCGTAGTATCTCCCCATCCACCGATTGCTTGTGTCGGGGTAGACGCAGTCAATGGATAAAATGTAACATAGTTATTCAAAGAATATTCGCCATAACTATTGCTATTGTACATAACTGTCGACCATTCAAAGACAATATATTCACCATTGTCAAGAACAATATTCTCCAACTTATAGTACCAACCACTATTACTTGGACTTGCATTCAAATTTGCAAAAGTAAAAGTTCCGCCTGTATAATTTTCACCCGTACATTCAACAACTTTCAAAGTATTATGGTAATTCGTATCCAACCACAAAGCATTTTCTGTCATTATCAACCCAGTAATTGTAGAACCGCTATTGTTGGTGAATTTCATACGGAAGGTAATAGTATCGCCCACTTGATATCCATCAAAAGATGAATCTACGATGTTACCACTACTATCCACCATAGTATTTCCGTCTGAATCAACAATCCATTTTTCAGTAGAATATAATCCCGAAGTATCCTCAGTAATTGTAACATTCGCACTCTGATTGTCTGCTGTGACTGTATTTTTAATATTACCCGACGCATCAGCATTCACCGTACCCGTCAGCGTAATCGTTACGGTTTCGCCCGCTGCGAGGATGTCGAGGGTGAGGCTTAAGCCACTGGAACAATCTACATTGCTTGCAGTATTTTTTGAACCTGACAAACTACTCGTCATATCATATGTCTTATAATCAATCCCAGTAATTGTCGGGTTGCTGACAGTCACGTTTATAGATTCTGCCGCACCGGTATTACTAACGATAATCGTATAGGTGACGGTGTCGCCCTCTTCATATGCGCTTTGTACTTCACTGCTGCCGTCCGTAATCACTGCGCTCTTGGAAACCCCGATGCTTGCGGTTGGGGTTGTGCCTGTGAGGCTAGCAGAAGCGGTTTCATCGCCTACAGACACGCTGTTTGTGATTGTGCCTGTCGAAGTGTTCGCCGCAATTGTTCCCGAGTAGGTGATGGTTGCGGTTTCGCCAGCTGCTACGGTGATAGAACCCGAGAGGGTGTTACCCGAGAAGCTTAAGTTGCTATAATTCGTTGCGTTCGAAACGCTCAAAGAGGCTTGTATCAACCGTTATTTCAGACGGAATAGTGTCCGAAACGGTCTTTGTCAATTCCTCGATATTGTTGTTTGTAATATAAATGGTATATGTTACTGTTTAGTCACTATTGTAATTCGTGTAGTATGTAGAAGGAGAAACCGACTTCGAAACCGAGTAGCTTTCCGAAGCCACTTTTACGTTGATGCTCGCCGTGGCTTTGTTGTCATGATCATCCTCCGCCGTGTTGGTGTAGGTGCTTGCGGTAGCATTACTGCCAACCATCACTTCAACAATAACATACACATAGTCGCCTACGGCAACGCTATCGAATGTTACCTTGCTGCCACTCACTGAGCCAGTTTCCACATCGGAACTACTATAGCCTTTGATACTCGAAAGCGTCAAGCCGCTGGGGAGGGTATCTGTAATCTCGATACTGCCAGCGGAGTCGCCGGTGTTGTATGCTGTAATTTTATAGGTGACGGCGTCGCCAGCTTTATAATAAGAAGCCCAGTTTTCAACCGTCTTATTCAGCGTGAACACTGCCCCCGTGGGAGCGGTGATGGTCGCCGTAACGCTCTTCTCGCTCTCGCTGTACGGGGTGTCGGTGTTGTACGGCGTGGAGGTCACTTTTACTGTATTGGTCAGCGTTGCGTCGCTGCTGCCCATGGTGATGGTACTGGTCGACAGCGTAATCGGAACGCTGATGCTGACGTTGTCCATCTCCGCAGAGTCGGTTTCGTTTTCAATCTTGAAGTAGATGGAGATAGTATTACTATTGTCTGCGGTAACGCTCAGCGTACCATCTACAATATTATAGCCGCTGTTTTCGATTGCGGTTTTGATTTGGCTGATGATGGCATCCGTGTCGGTGAACGTTGCGCCCGAGATGGTCAGCGTGTCGCTGAACTCCAGATACTGTGTCCACCATGCGCCCTTCGAGCCGCTGCTGCCGGAGCTGGTCGCCTTTAGGGTGTAGTAAAGCGTCTTGCCATTGACCAGATCCATGTTGGAAATCGAGGAGGCAGTTTCGGTTTTGTCTGCCGTCCAAGAAAGGGCAGTGGAAGTCGCCGTGATGGTGGAGGAGGTCGAACCGCCCGAGCTGCCGGAACTAATCGTCACGGTCGCCGTCTCGCCGTCCGCAGTCGTGCCGTTTGCGAACTTTGCCGCCAGCTGTAGCTGCTTCGTCGAGCTGTTATTTACGCTATAGGTCAGCGTACGGGTATAGCTTTCGTCGGCGTTCTGGGTCACGTGGATGGTGAAGCCATTATAAGTGGCACCGTCCACGAAGCCGTTTTCGGAGAAGTTCGTGAGCAATAAGTTATCGTCCTCAATCGTAATCGTATACGTACTGGACGAACCGTTTTGGTTAACGTTATTGCCGCTCAGTGACTGGAAGATATAGAACGTCGTCCCAGATTGTACGCTGGTGATTTCTTTATAGCTGCTGTCACGGAATTTGACGCTGGCGTTCGTCAATACCATTGAATTCGAGCTGCCGGCTCTCGCCGCCGCAGTGAAACTCTGGAATGAGAACCCAGCGGGGATGCACCCGACAATCAACAAAAGCGTCATTAAGAGTGCCAATATTCGATTGTGCAAGGTGTGTTCCCTTGTGGTGGAATCTTTCAATTTTATGAGATAATCCCTCCTGATGTTATAATGTTGTAAGGTATAAAGTCTATCCGAATGCGCCGCCAAGGGTATGGAAAGCGCAATCATAATTTACACATACTATTTATATCACGCTGTATCAAATTTGTCAATAGGGGAAATTTATTTATCAAAACTTTGTTCAATCTGCACAAATTGGTGAAGCGTTTTTTGACGTGCTCGCAAGAGCCATTTTTGCGTAGATTTTTCCTCCGATATTCTGCCGAGGGACGGTTTTCTTTCTTCTTTTTTTCGGGGATGCACACAGAAAGTGAAGCGGTTTTGTTTTGATTTCAAAGTATTTTTGAAGTGATACTTTTTAAATCAAAATTTTTGTGCAATTTCCTTGACAATTCCATAAAAGCGTAGTATAATAATAGAGTTGTATTTGTTTATCATTCTGTATTTGTTTATCATTGGTGAATGGTTGTCTGCAAATATACAAAAGGAGAGGTGTCCGAGTGGTTTAAGGAGCTGGTCTTGAAAACCAGTGATTCCGAGAGGAACCGTGGGTTCGAATCCCACCCTCTCCGCCACTAGAAATCAGGTGCATAGAAGCTGAAGCTAGAAAACATCTGTATTTCCAATTTATATGATATTCTTTACGCTTATTTTCTAATTTCTAGTTTCTAGATGCGGAAGTACCCAAGTGGTGAAGGGACTCCCCTGCTAAGGGAGTAGGTCGGGAAACCGGTGCGTGGGTTCAAATCCCATCTTCCGCGCCAGAAAATATCCCACGGTTTCGGATTTTAATGCCGAAGCCGTGAGATTTTGTTGTGTTAATATTTCGATTGTTTTTGACTTTATTCCCATGATATGAATAGCTGTCGATGGTTTTTTATGCAATCTGTAAGGTACAGATTGATAAGCGTCTGATAAGGTATTTTTTTTTCAGTGGACATCTTGGTAAAATAATCGATAACATCATCATCAAGGGTAATCGTTTTTTCTTCATTAAGTGCTTTTGCATATGGGTTTCTTCTTGGATTCAGACTATCAATGTCGTATTCTTCTCTCATAAGCTCACTTCCATTCTTGATATTGCTTGATTTCGTTTTTAGTTGCTTTTCGTGCAGATATAATTCGAATAACCTCATCTGATTGACGATAACAATGACACACTATGAGCAGATTTGCTTTATTGCTGATACCTATCAACAAAAACCTATCCTCGCTTTCTGAATGCTCTGGGTCATCGAACAAGATTGCATTATCGTCATAGAATGCAGTCTTGGCTTCTTCAAACAAAACTTTATGTTTCTTTTTGTTGATACTGTTTTTATTTTCGTCCCATTCAAATTGATAGCGCAAACTGAAATTTCTCCTTTTTCATTGCAATTTTTTCATAATCTCATATTTTATCTACTTTGATACGGCTGTCTTTGTCTTTTTACTTTTCCATTTTTATTATACGCAAAATTGACCATTTTGTCAAGTACTTTTAGGTTATTTCCGCAAAATCGAAAGCCCACAAATTTCGCCTATGTACCGGCAGCATTCTGCCGGTGTGGGTTATGCGTTACTGGAATCGGATTTGCTGTCGCTGTCATCATCATCGTCATCATCAAACAGGTCGTCAACGGCGTTGCTGACGTCGGTGACGACGTCTCTTGCACCGTCTTCGGCGTCCGTAACCGCCTTTTCTACATCGCTCTCCAGATCGTCGTCTGCATCGCTGTGGTCCGTGTCAGATACGCTGGTTGTATCGCCGGATTTGTCGTCGTCCGTCTCGTCCTTACCGCAGCCGGT
Source organism: Ruminococcus sp. (assembly GCA_021201755.1). Lineage (GTDB taxonomy): Bacteria > Bacillota > Clostridia > Oscillospirales > Ruminococcaceae > Ruminococcus_C. The sequence continues at coordinate 19,280 of JAJQEI010000027.1, forward strand.
GAAACCGGTGAGCATACTGCCGGCGAGGAGGAGGAAAACCGGAATTGCAGAAAGCTTCCGCTGTTTCTTCGTCATTTGAATCACCTCGAGGTTCGAATTTTTTTGATTTTTCCAGTCGTCTTGCAGCTATTCTTGCAAGGCTGGTCTTATCGTTTCCCACAATTCGCTGTTTATCCCTTTTCCACATTTTCACCATTTTAAATTTGGTGTGTTTTCGACATTTTCCCCTGTGGAGAAGAAGATTTCCCCACACTCTCCCCAACTTTTCAACGGGGTTTTCCACAATCATGGGGAAAACTAATAACAAAACGGTTACAAGAAAATTTTCGTTGTTTATAATTTGAAATCGTTTCTCCGATTTATGTTGAAAACTTGTTACGAATTGCAGTTTTTTTTGAAAATAAGCGGTTTTTGTTTTCCACAACTTGTGGAAAAGTGGGTGGAAAACATGGGAGAAGCGTTGAAAAGTCGGTGTATACTTTCGTTCTTTTAAACATAGGACCATAGGAACATAACGAAATCTTCCACTTGACAAATTTGACGAAACAGGCTATAATTATGCTATATTAAAAAAGTTTTCTTTATCACAGAAAGGATTTTATTATGAAACAAAATTACTTGAAAAAACTGATTGCAATTTCTGTTGCGACGGTTCTGGTGGCAGGCTGTGCCGAATTATTGTCTATCACCTCCGCAGACGCAGCAGGCGAAGTGGTTCTTGCGCTGGGCGATGATACCATGCTAGCGGAGGACGGCGAGACCGCTTCGGTAGAATGGATCGCAGACTATCTCTCAGGGACGGCGATTAACGATGCACAAATGGGGCTGACCTCCTCTGAGCTTGTAGAAATGCTCCAGACGGACAGCGACGTTCTCGCAGATGTGGCTTCAGCGGATGTGGTTGTCGTTTCAGTCGGCGTCTATGATATTCTGAATGCGGGACTCTACGAAAACGAGTATGTCCCGGATGTGGATTCTTATTCGACACTCTCTGAAATGCTCAGTTCTATCCCGACCACCAATGCGTTCGCTATGGTAGATGAAGCAATGGCAAATTTAGAGGTGGCAATTACGGAAATTTCCGAAAACATTGAAACCTCCGTTTCGCTGATTCAGGCGGAAAATCAAGATGCGGATATTATTATTCATACGGTAGAAAACCCGATGGCAGTTGAAGTCACAGACACAGACTTAGGTTTGTCCACCAACCGTCAGACAGTGGCATATCAGCTGTGCCTTTACTTAAACGTTACGCTGGAGGGCGGCACGAACACGTATTATAACTACACGCTGGATGTGGAAAAAGGTGTCAACGAAAGCATTCGGGAGCTGCAGGGCGTCTATGTGGCAGATATTTATGATGGATTCTACGGTGCTTCCGGCGAAGAGACTCTGGGGCTGTATCTCACGAACTTCGGAAATCTCCGCATGACGTTCACACCGGTGGGGCAGGTACTTCTGGCGGCGGCGGCAATTGAAGCAGACGAAAACCTCCACGAGGGCGACGGCAGCGTAATTACAGCGGCTTATGACGCTACCGGCGAACGGGAATACCTCTCCACAGAACGCAGCTCCCTAGACAGCATTATCCAAACAGTAGAAGCTTATACGCCTGCGGAGACCACAACCGAAACGCCAACAGAACCAGAAGAAACACTGGAAACCGGCGATATTGATAACAACGGTGTCGTGAACGTGCAGGACGCATATGCAGTAATGGTAGAGTATTCGAATATTGCCGCAGGTCTGGAACCTGCTTTCACAGATGTGCAAAATACCGCTGCGGATATTAACCTAGATGGGGATATTACGGTACAGGACGCTTATTTGATTCAGGTGTACACCGCAAACATCGCCGCTGGAAACGATGTCACTTGGGATGATGTGCGTAACAGCTAATTTTCACTTTTGAGAAAGCTATGTGACGAAAAAAACGCTTGCATTTTACCATCTTTTCCATCGATTATCATACAATTATCACAAACAAGAAGTATGATTATAATTACAGTAAACGAACCGAACGCTAAATGCGCTTCGATTCGAAAATATGAAATGCTGATTCGTTAGAAAGGATGTTGCGATATGACAGAACGTTTCGATGGCAATTATCAGGAAGAAAATCATAAAATGAACAACGTGGAATCAGGTGCAAACGGTACCGGTACAAATGCAAATCCAACTGCTAATCCCACAGCAGGAAATTCCACGGCAAATTCGACTGGATATTCCAGTGGTACTGGTACGACAGGGACAAATCCGAGTGCAAACCCGGGACGATCTCCTTATAATAATGGAACAAACGCCGGAACAGGTGCTTCGGGCAGTAACCCCTACTCTTATCAAAATGGTTATTACCGAAATACGACACTACATCAGGATGAGCCGGTTTACAGCGGAAGCCGCCCTTCTTCGTATGGCAGCAGCTATGAATCGACTGGTTCATACGGTTCGAACGGATACTCAAATCCAACCCCAACCCCGACACCCAAGAGCGGTTCTGACGGCGGGTCGAACGGTGGCTATTCTTATGTGAACTATTATTCCAACGGCTCCGACGGTAAAACCCCGAAGGACAAAAAGCCAAAGAAAAAGCACACCGGTTTGAAAATCTGCTGCTTGATTCTGGCAATCGCCGTTGTTTCTGGAGCGTCTATCGGCATTTATGAGGGCGTACAGGAGACGCTGGAAAGCTCGGACGATTCTACTACCATCTTATCCAGCAGCTCCAGCGCAAGCGCAAGCTCTACCAGTGCAGACAGCTCCGACGACAGCACGGCATCCGACTCGGATTCGGAAAGCTCTTCCGGTTCTTCCGGTGAGAGCTGGATTGAACTGGCTTCGGCAGACGGCTCGATGATGGTATCTGAAATTGTAGAAAAAGTTACGCCATCCGTTGTGGGCGTTACGGCGACATACACGTCCAGCAGCTCCAGCGACAGCTCCTATTACAATTTCTTTGGCTACGGCTATGACAACGGCAGCAGCAGATCTACCGCAACCGGCGTCGGCACGGGAATTATCATGTCGGAAGATGGCTATATTATTACCAATGCCCACGTAATCTATGACGAGGACTACGGCTATGGCGAAGCAATCGCTGTACAAATTACCATGTCGGACGAGGAAACGACGTATGATGCAGAAATCACAGCATATGACATGGAGTCAGACTTGGCAGTTCTGAAAATTGATGCAACTGGACTGACGGCTGCGGAATTTGGCGACAGCTCTCAATTAAAAGTGGGCGAAATGGTTGTTGCGATTGGTAACCCGTTAGGGTTGGAATTCCAGAACACCGTAACTTGCGGAATTATTTCTGCACTCAATCGAGAAGTTACGATTAATGACAAAGAAATGACCTTGATTCAGACGGATACCGCAATCAACAGCGGTAACTCCGGCGGACCGCTGATTAACAGCTCTGGTCAGGTCATTGGTATAAATTCTGCGAAGATGTCCTCTTCGTATTCTTCCAGCAGTGCATCTGTTGAGGGAATGGGTTTCGCTATTTCTATGACAGAGGTACAGGAAATCATCGACGACTTGATTAACTACGGCTATGTCACCGGTCGTCCGCAGCTTGGCATTACTTGTCAGGATGTATCGGAATCGGTTGCTCAGGCGTATGAACTGCCGGTGGGTTGTTATGTGGTCAGTGTAACGGATGGCGGAGCAGCAGACCAGGCTGGCATTCAAGTTGGCGACGTTATCACCGGCATCCAAAGGGAAGAAGTTTCCACCACGGAAGAACTCAACAACATCAAGAATACATATAGTACCGGTGATGTGATAACCTTGACTATCGTCCGTAGCAGCGAGACAATCGAAGTCGAGGTGACATTGGAAGAGGCAAATTCATCGACAAGCAGCAGCGAGAGCAGCGAAGCAGAGGAAAATGACAATAATAATAATAACAATAATGGTCGTTAACTTTCAAACTTCATGCTTCTAAGGCTCAAATTATTTCTTATTTTATTGACATCTCGTTATTTTTCATACATTCTCCTTATTATTTTTCCGAAGGACCGCCCAGTATTTCTGGGCGGTTTTTCGGTTTTGGAGAAGGCTAGACCTCTCCGTCTGCCCTTCGGGCAGCCACCTCCCCTTTTAGGGGAGGCATTCGATAGACTCCCCTAAAGGAAAGATAAGACCCCTCAGTTACGCCTACGACGTGCCAGCTCCTCCTCTACGGGGACTACTTCGGTCGCCTTTTAGGGGAGGCTTTTAAAAAAGCGTACTCGCTTCTGATGCAAGTACGCTTTCACTTTTTCGATATATACTATATATTATAATACCTGTTCCAATGCGGCGAGCTTCGCACTGCACGTAAAGACCTCCATCGCCTTTTGTAGCTCTTCCTCCGTGGGATAGGTCGGGGAAATACGGATGTTCTCGTCCTTCGGATCAACTCCCATCGGGAACGATGCTCCCGCTCCAGTCAGGACAACCCCAGCCTCTTTACACAGCTGTACAATCCGCTTCGCACAGCCCGTCTGGTTGAATGAGATAAAATATCCGCCCAGCGGTTCCGACCAGTTCGCAATGCCCAGTTCGCCCAGCTCTCGCTGTAGCGTATCGATAACGATACGGAACTTCGGTGCAATCAAATCCTTGTGCTTTTTCATATGAGCCACAAGATTCTCATATTTTCCATCAAAGAAACGCAAGTGCCGCAACTGATTAAGCTTATCATAACCAATGGTGGAGAATCCCAGTGCCTTTTTCAAGGAAGCCAAATTTCGCTCGCTTGCCGCCATCAGTGCCACACCGGAACCCGGAAATGTAATCTTCGAGGTAGAAGCAAACAAATAACAAATATCCTCGTTTCCCACTTTCCGTGCCTCTTCCAACAAATTCGCCTGTACCGGCGGATGATCGGTCAGGTGGTGGACACAGTAGGCATTATCCCAGAAAATACGAAAATCCGCCGCCTTCGGTTTCAGTGCCGCAAAACGCTTCATAACCTCGTCGCTGTAAACCACACCACCTGGGTTGGAATACATCGGCACACACCAGATCGCCTTAATCGTGTCGTCTGTCGAAACCAGCTGTTCTACCATATCCATATCCGGACCGTCCGCTTGCATGGGAACATTGACAAGCTCCATCCCCAAGAACTGACTAACAGCAAAGTGTCTGTCATAACCGGGAACAGGACAGAGTACTTTTACTTTGTCATACTTTCCCCAAGGCTTACTGTCCAGAACGCCGTTTGTCATTGCTAGAGACATTGCCCAGTACATCATATTCAAACTGGAGTTGCCGCAGACAATCACGTCCTCCGGCTTTAATCCCAACATGGGAGCAAAGAACGCCTTCGCTTCCGGCAGTCCGTCAAGACAGCCGTAGTTTCGGCAGTCCAGTCCGTTTTCGGCGGTATAGTCCGATGCAGACAAACACGTCTGCATCCCGTTCGTCAAATCCAGCTGCTTCGGGGATGGCTTTCCACGGGACATATCCAGTTTCAGACCAGCTGCTTGAAATGCCTGATACTGTGCCTGACAGGTATTTTGCAGCAGAGAAAGTGCTTCTTGATTCATCTCTTTGAGTTGCATTGCTCTTCACATGACTTCACCCTTTTACAATGCGCTTCGGGGAAGTGCGCTCCTTTTTTCAATATTTTGAACCGGCACTGCAATTTCTCGCAAGGCGGATGGATTCCACTCTGTTTTTTATTATACCATATCCACGGCTGATGGTCAAGTGTCCACGCAGGAAAAACACAGAATCAAAGCTTTTTTTTCGATTTTTCCGATGATATGAAACCTATGCCGGAAAAAACTGTCGATTCTATCAAATAATGACAGCTTCCCAACAGTAAATTGGACGGCGTTTCTGCAATATTGTCGATACCATTCGAAAATGATTCCCCATACAGCTGTTTTGCACGGTCTCGGATTTCCTGCAAGATTTCCTCCGTTCCCATACGAAAGAGTAAGATATCCTGCGGCTGAAACAGTACGTTCAAATTATAAAGCAATAAAACAAGGGCATTCAAATAATCATCCGCAAGCGTTCGCAGACGTGTGTCCGTTTTGGCACCGATCACCAGCTGAAACGGCTTAAAATCGGACAGTGTTTCGCTCATCACCTTCTGAAATTTGGGTGTGCCCTTCTCCAGAAAAGCCGACACTACTTTTGTACGCAATCCATGTATGGTCAGCTCCTCCGCCACCGTGCCTTCCGCATTCTGAGACAGCTGGAACGCATTCAGCGAATGGACACAGTCGTCCCATCCCCACATCATCTCCAGCGTCTCTTTCTCTCGCTGCCACAAAATCAGCTGCCGCCGTGACGAACCATTGTCGTCGCCCACAGGAACACCTGCGATTGCCAAAAACCGCAGCACATCCCAACAAAATACCGTCATGTCCAGCTGTTCTTCCAGCTTCTTTTTCAGGTTTCTGATTTGCTCGCCATTGAAACCCGATTCCGCCTCCGCAGTATTAGACTGTACTTCCGGCATAAGCCCCACGCAAATTCCTAGTAAATTGGCATAAGACAGACAATTGTTCGTTAATATTTTTTCCAGAAGCTTCACAATTTTTTTTACAGTCGCTTCGACGGATTCCGTCAAGGAAAAAGCGACGCTCTGGCTCTCCAACAGCTGCAGCGACAGCGTCGTTATCCCCACTGTGAGCCGATTGTGTTCGATACAAACGCCGGCTGCAAAACGATACGTATCATTGATCGATAAGCACAGCTTACGCCGTCCCCGATCGTATCGACAGGAGGTTCGTGTTGCTTCGTCTGTCCGTTCCGGATGAAAGCTATCCTTCTCGAGAAGAACTCCCTCCTTTATCATTTCATTTACCAGCATGGTGACAGAGCTTCGTGTCAGGTGGATTTCATCTGCAATATCGGTTCGGCTCGTTTGTTCCGATTCTCGTATCACACGCAGAATCTGACTGCAATTGTGCTGCTTTAAATCGAATTTGCTGATGCCACGTCGTTCGTTCATAAAATCATACCTCTTTTCTCTTGATATACATTATATAGTATATATGTTATATATAGCTCGCCAGCGTGGTGAACAGCTTTACAATCAGCGGCATTGTCGCCGTAGATGCTATCGTGCTGACTGCAAAAATATGCGCTGCATAGCTGTCGTTCTTCCCAAATTTTTGGCATTGCAGCGTACACATCGCCGCCGACGGTGCAGCCGATAATACGAGTACCACCGTGCGAATTTCCAAGGGAATAAACTGTAACGGCAAAAACAATACCATCAAAATCAGCGGTAAAATAATCAGCTTCACAGCACTGACGTAATACACCCGTGGATTTTTCAGTGCCTGCCAGATTTTTGCCTGTGCGACACTGATACCAGATGCCACCATTGCCATCGGTGTATTCAGTCCGGAAATATAATCAAATGTACTTTGCAATACCTCGGGCAAGTCGATTTGGAAGAAAAATAACAATAGTCCAATCACAATTCCAATCATGGTAGGGGAGGTGAGCTTTTTGATTAAGGCTTTTTTGTCGTGCTGACCGGTCAGCATCATAATCCCATGGGTCCAAGCGAAACAAAAGAAAATGGTCAGATAGGCGGAGCAATAAAACACACCAATATTCCCAAGCAATGCGCTCGCCAGTGGGATACCCATGAAGCCGCAGTTGCTGTAGATGGCGGAGAATCGTTCAATAGATGTCTCACGCTCTGGCTTTTTCCGAATAAACAGCGTGACAGCGGCAATAGCAATGCCATAGGAAATCGCCGCCAATAAAAATGTCCACAAGAGATTCCACACCAGCTTCGGGTCATAGTCAACCTCTGCGTAGGCGTTCACCACCAGAACCGGCGTAACAATTTCCAGCACAAAATTAGAAAATTGGCGTCCGCCGTTTTTGTCGACAATTTTCGCACGATACGCAATCATGCCCACCAGATTGAGCAATAGCATCAAAATTGCTTGTTTTAAAATAATCGTTGCCATAATAACTCCTCTTCGTTTTTCTTGAAAAAACGGAACACGGCATTTCTGCGCCGTATTCCGCTTATGCGATGCGTGATTCTTCTTTTATTTTCTCCATCTATTATATCAGATAAATTTATCTTTTTTATTATTTTTATATGAACATAGGCTGAATTTGTACACCTTTTTTCGCAAAAGAAACTGTTTCCGGCAACTGTTTAAAATCTGCCACAAGAGATTTCGGCTTCTCTTGTGGGTTATCCTGATGCATGGGCGTAAAATAATAGTGACGGGTATTCATCAATAAGCCGATATTTTTTGCCGATACTCCAAGTGCATCGTTGGTGGCAATGGCAAGTACAATGGGCTTTTGTCGCCGCAGCATAGACTTTACTGCCATCGTTGCTGTGGTGTCGGTGATGCCGCAGGCTAGTTTCGCCGCCGTATTGGCGGTACAAGGAGCGACAATCAGTATATCCAGCATATCCTTTGGTCCGAGTGGTTTCTACACTTGGAATGGTATCCAGCGCAGCCTTTCCACAAATCTGTTCTAACTTCGCTCTGCGTGCATCCGCTTCACTAAAACGGGTACTGAACGCCACAGCGTGTTCGGAAAAAATGGGTGTCAGGTCTGCACCCAACGAAATCAGCTGCTTCGCCTGTGCGAATGCAGCGGAAAACATGCAAAACGAACCTGTGACGACAAATCCGATTCGCTCACCTGTCAGGTCTTGCACTGGAAATTCCCCTTTCTGTTAAGTCTGTTAAGATATTCAAGATGGTTTTTCCAATGTGTTTGCCTGCGGTCTGGGGCGAAGTCTTCCCCGGTAAAGCCAATGCCCACTCCACATTCCGATGCAGTCGCTTTGCCGCTTCAAAATCTGTTCCGCCGGGACGAGACGCCAAATCGATAATCAAGCTGTCTGCAGGAACGTGAGATAAAAGTTCCTCTGTCAAGATCAGCGACGGAATAGTATTGATTATCAGGCGTGTCTGCGATACACACGCCGCCAGCACCACAGGGGACAGACACACAGTGGAAAACCCAAGCATTTCCGCCATTGCACGTACTTCAGAACGACGTGCAGCAATTTTCGTATCCACGCCAAGTGCTTTTAGGCGTGGAACGAGTGCCATTCCCAATCGACCGTAGCCCAAAATTAAGGCGAAACAGCCTTGGAGCGTAATGGGAAGCTTTTCCATGGCGATTTGAATTGCACCTTCCGCTGTGGGGACGGCGTTCGCCAGAGCCAATTCTTCCCTTTCCATATAATCGACGACAGACAGTCCGGCTGTGAGAAACCCCTGTCGCACATCTGCCCGACAGGCTCCTGTCAACACCAGTGCATGGGGATTTGCAAGATCGTATAGGCTCGCCAGTGGTATCGCTTCGCTCTGTACCGAAAAAACAATCGTGCCGTCGGTACTCGTGGGAACCGGCAGTACGAGAATATCATAATGCAGTGTATCCTGCGAAACGGTTAGCGATGCCGTGTCGGGGACAGCCAGCGTCTTTACTTCATAATCGTGACAATTTTTAGCAAGCATTTTTGCAGTATACGTCAAGCGTGCATCGCCGCCCACGAGCAGCAGCGTTTTTTTTAATGATGATTTCATATGCATCCTGCCGTTCTATTTCAAGTTCTGTCTGTTTACTCCAGTTTATGCAAAAGAAAAAATTCTTGTGAATGTGTGATTTTCCTCTTGACAAATTGCAGCATTTCGGGTATAATAATTATAGAAAGAGAGTGTACACGTTAGACGGTCGCTCCCACTTAAATAAACGAGTAAAAAATAATCGCTCTTAAGTTAGTAGCTCGGGCGATTATTTCTTTTTTTGATAATAGTATATCATGAAAATAAGCGAAGCGGTATCGATGAGTAGTTTCACTAGCTCAAATAACTGCTGCCATGTAACATAATTTTCCATATTATCACCTCCCATCATCGTGGAGATGCGTGGGAGACTAGAAATGACCGCCTACCGTTTTTGTAGTACGCTCTTATAAAATGTGCCTTTCGGCACGCTTTCTATTATATCATGTTTGACAAAATCTATCAATGAAAAATAAAATTCCCTCTTGACAAGCGGAATTATTTCGGGTATAATAGATATAGAAAGAGAGCGCACACTGAAATGCGGTCAGCTCTCATTTTGAATTAGTTAAGAATAACCGTCCAAGTTGGTCACTCGGGGCGGTTATTTCTGTTTGTATGTTAAGTACGCAAGAACTGCGATGAAAACATCACAAGCAATGTCGATGACTTTTGCGATAATATCAAAACTTATTCGCATCACCTCCCTGATTCCCATCCACGTATAAAACGAAGATGGTCGGGAGCAGGATTTGACCGCCAATATGTATGAAAATACATCCGCTTCGGGTACGCTCTCTCTATGCCTTTCGGCACGTTTTTTATTATAGCACAGTCGACAAAATCTGTCAATGAAAAAATTTATATTCCCTCTTGACAAGCGGAGTTAGCTGGCGTATTCTATATCATTATTACAAACTCTATTGTGAAAAACGCCAATTTTATTTGATAAATTTTGTGCAAGTATACAAAAAAATTCCTTTTTTGCAACATTTCGGTGTCTTAAAAAGTGTATATAGTAGAAGGGGATTTTTATGGACGCAATTGAAGCTGAATGCACAAAACCAAATGAATCAAACAGAATGGAGTTGATTTTATGAAAAAAGAAAAAATGTCAAAAAGACGCTTGCCGTTCTCACATCCGCTGCATTGGCAGTCACCGGAATTGCTTCGCTTTCCGTTTGTCCTACGATAGCGAAAGCGGAGGAATCGATTATCCAAGAGAATGACACGGTAACAGAAGAAACGGTGGAAACTGCGGAAGAAACGACTGAAACGACGAGTCTTACGACAACTGCCGAAACAGAAGAAACAATCATGACCTACACGACAGAAGGGATACATGATACATTTGACATTGTCGAAAACAGCGATACTTCGATTGCAAGCGTATCCTATGATGGGAAAACAATCGTGACACAATGGTCTAGTATTATTGGTACAGAATATGACAATCCAGATGAAATGTTTGCAGAAACGGCAACGCTGAAATGTTTGGCGGTAGGGAAAGTGACAATTACTATGACATTGACAAATGGAGAACAGTTTTCACGAAATGTTGTGGTAGAAGAAGCACCTGTGACAACTACGACAGTATCCACAACGGAAGATCCAAACATGACGACAACAATTTTTTTACTTGGGTTATAACGGAGACTACCACGACAGTAATCTCTTATGAAACAACTACCGTGGTGACGGATGATGAGACAGAACCGCTTTTGTGTGGCGATGTGAATTTAGACGGCACTGTGTCTCTGGCAGATGCGGTAAAGCTGAATAAAGCGATTGCGGGTTCTGTGGAACTCAATGAAACGGCAACAAGCTCTGCCGATACGAATGGCAACGGAGACCTAGAACAAGAAGACGCACTGATTTTGTTGAAATTCCTCGTGCAATACATTGATACAATTCCAATGACAGAATAATGCTTCAGGCAATACCAAATTCCACCTATTTTCTAAAAAACGCCTGTCCGGAAACGATTTCCGGATGGGCGTTTTCTGTGTCCTGTACAATGAAAAATGTAAATAAATTGTAAATAAATGTGCTGATCCCTTGACGAAATTAGCAGAGGTGTTATAATAGTATTAGCACTTAAGAAGATGGAATGCTAATCTGAGGCATGGAACGTCCGAACGTCCAATCTCCAGCTTCTACTATACTAAGAGGAGGAAAAAAGTTATGGAACAAAAACAATTTCAAGCCGAGTCCAAGCGGCTTTTGGACATGATGATCCATTCGATTTATACCCATAAGGAAATTTTTTTGCGGGAACTGATTTCTAACGCAAGCGACGCCATCGACAAGCTCTATTTTCAATCGCTGACAGATGACAGCATGGGCATGACGAAGTCTGACTTTGGCATTTCTATCACCATCGACAAGAATGCACGGACACTGACCATTGCAGATAACGGCATTGGTATGACACGGGAAGAACTGGAAAAGCACTTGGGTACCATTGCAGAGAGCGGTTCTCTGCAATTTAAGAAAGACAATAGCCTGTCTGATGATAACCAAATTATCGGGCAGTTCGGCGTCGGCTTCTACTCCGCCTTTATGGTGGCAAAGAAAGTGACAGTGAAGTCTCTGGCGTTCGGCGAAACCCAAGGATACGTCTGGGAGTCCGAAGGCGTGGACGGTTATACCATCGACACCTGTGATAAGAATTCAGTGGGTACTGAAATTATCTTGGAACTGCTAGATGACGTAGAACCTAGCGAGGACGGCGACGGTGGCGAAAACTATAGCGAGTATCTCGACCAGTATCGGATTCAGAGTTTGGTGAAATGCTATAGCGATTATATCCGCTTCCCGATTCGGATGGATATGACGAAGAGCCGAAAGAAAGAGGATTCCGACGAATATGAGGATTATATTGAAAATGTCATGCTAAACAGTATGGTTCCCCTGTGGCATAAGAACAAAAACGAAATTTCTGAGGAAGAATACAACAGCTTCTATAAGGATAAGTGCGACGATTACAGCGATCCACTCTGTCATATGCACGTCCGCAACGAGGGTATGATTACCTATGATGCACTTCTATATATCCCCTCTCATGCACCTTATAACTATTATAGTAAGGACTATGAAAAGGGATTGCAGCTGTATACCGACGGCGTATTGATCATGGATCGCTGTGAGGACTTGCTGCCGGATTATTTTAGCTTTATAAAAGGTCTCGTGGATTCGGAGGATTTGTCCTTGAATATCTCCCGAGAGATGCTACAGCATGACGCACAGCTGCGACAGATTGCACGGAGCATTGAAAAGACCATCAAGAATGAACTGAAACGGATGATGAAGAATGATCGGGAGAAGTATGAGAAGTTCTATCAGTCCTTTGGCTTACAGCTGAAGTATGGCGTTTATCAGGACTACGGGATGCATAAGGATGTACTGCAAGATTTGTTGTTGTTCTCGTCCTCGAAGGACAGAAAGATGACGTCTTTACAGGAATATATAGACCGTATGCCAAAGGGACAGGAGAGCATTTATTATGCAGTGGGCGAAAATATCCAGCGGATTGAGCTTTTGCCGCAGATAGAACAGGTGAAAGACAAGGGTTATGAAATCCTCTACTTTACAGATAATGTGGATGAATTTGCCGTAAAGATGCTCCAGGACTATCAGGGGAAGAAATTCCAGTCCGTACTGGATAGTAAGCTGGATCTGGAAACCGAAGAGGAGAAAAAAGCTCTGGAGAAAAAACAAGAAAAAAGCCACGATATGTTGGAAACCATGCAGAAAGCACTGGAGGGAAAAGTAGGAAGTGTCAAGCTCTCTGGTCGGCTGAAATCCCATCCGGTTTGTCTGTCCAGCGAGGGCGACTTGTCTATGGATATGGCAAAGACGCTGAACGAAATGCCGGGCAACGAAGGCGAAAAAGCAAAGGCACAGATGGTTTTGGAACTGAATCCAGAACACGAAATTTATACGAAGCTGATGCAGCTCCAAGAGAACGACAGCGAAACACTGACGGAGTATGCAAAACTGCTGTATGATCAGGCGTTGCTAATTGCAGGAATGCCCATTGCAGATCCGGTGGCATTCTCCAATCAGATTTGTAAATTGATGTAACACATGAGTCATATACGAATATTTGAATAATAAATGAAAAGCTTGTACAGTCTGTATTTGAATTGTGCAAGTTTTTATAATATTTATAACCAATTTTGTGAAGTGTCTTGCAAAATTGGAAAGGGTATGCTATACTAGAAATGTATCAAAAACGTTGAACAGGATTCGATATGGGTGCAGCCGATGTGAAGCGATGATGCACCAGGTGACAGATGGCAAAGGCAGGAAAACAGAGACAGAACCAGAGGACGGAAAATGGCAGACAGATTTGACCAAACAGATTGAGCGGCATATCGCTATAGTCCCAGACGTTCCAACCGAGCTTGATGTTGACAATGGTTCCGACAGTCATTTCGACAGCAGTAATTCCCATCGCTCTGCAAAAGCATTCGAAGAATAGGGATTTTGGCGGGGAATTGAGGTGAAGGAGAAAGAGAAAGACGGCGACGATTCCACCGGTTAGGGTCATCGTCCAGTAAGTATAACCACGACAGGCAATTTCTAAAAAGCTGTAGACGAAACAGCCCAGCAGAAACATGAAACACAGTTCATATGGTTTCCAGTTTGACATGAGGATAACACCTCCAAAAAGCGTCGGGATACGCTTATCTTGTGTCAAAACCAGTGGATTATATGATAATGATACGATAGCACTTCTTTTTTCTCCAACGAAGAAAAAGAAAAAGAAAAATTTTCCATTTATCAGGAGGTATTTTATGCGACAAAGCGGTATTTTAATGCACGTTTCCAGTCTCCCGTCCACACAAGGAATTGGGAAAATTGGAGAAGGCGCATATGCATTTGTGGATTTTTTAGTGGACAGCGGCGTTTCCGTATGGCAGATACTGCCGCTGACACCGACGAGCTATGGCGATTCGCCGTATCAGTCGTTTTCGGTATTTGCAGGAAATCCATATTTTATTGATTTTGACCAGCTGGAAAAAGACGGCTGGCTGATTACGCCGGATTATGCTTCGATCAATTGGGGAACAGACCCAAGACGAATCGACTATACACGGATTTATACCTATTGCTTCCATGTGCTGCGTGTGGCGTTTGGACGGTTTGATCGGGAAAACACAGAATTTCAGGATTTTTGTAAAAGGAACGCCTTTTGGCTGGACGACTATGCCTTGTTTATGGCACTGAAAGATGCAAACGAAGGAAAGCCGTGGTATCTCTGGGAGAAAGTACTCACCGATCGAGAGCCCCAGGCGATTGAAAAGGCAAAGGATGAATATGCGGAGGATATCGCCTTTTATCAGGCGGTGCAATTTTGGTTCTTCCGCCAGTGGGAAAAGCTGAAAACGTATGTCAATAGTCGAAATATTTCGATTATCGGCGATATTCCGATTTATGTGGCATACGACAGCGCAGACGTCTGGGCAAACCCAAAGCTGTTTTTGTTGAATGAGAATCTTGAACCAAAGGCTGTGGCCGGCTGTCCGCCGGACATCTTCTCTCCGACTGGTCAGCTTTGGGGCAATCCCCTTTACGACTGGAGCTATCATAAGGAAACAAAATACGCTTGGTGGATTTCTCGTCTAGAACAAGCAAAACGGATGTATGATACCCTGCGCATTGACCACTTCCGTGGGTTCGAGAGCTACTATGCCGTTCCCTATGGAAAGGAAACGGCGGAAATCGGTATCTGGCAGTCGGGTCCCGGCGTGGAACTGTTTCAGGAGGCAGAGAAAAAGCTTGGAAAGCTGTCTATCATTGCGGAAGATCTGGGCTTTGTGACACAGCAAGTACGGCAGATGTTAAAAGAAACCGGATTTCCGGGAATGAAAGTGTTACAGTTTGCGTTCGACGGCAATCCTGCGAATGAATACCTGCCGCAGAACTACACCGATCCCCATTGTATCGTTTATACCGGTACACACGACAACCCCACGCTCCGTGGCTGGCTGTCATCCTCGTCTACGAAATCGATTGGCTTTGCAAAACGTTATCTCCACTGCCGTAACGTGACGGATTTGCCTACAGAGGTCATCCGTGCTGCATGGAGCAGTATTGCGCAGCTGGCAGTAGCGCAGATGCAGGACTTTTTGGAAGTGGGAGCAGATGGAAGAATGAATACGCCCTCGACGATCGGACAAAACTGGCAGTTTCGGACGGTGAGTGCAGACTTTACGGCGAGACTGGCGAAGCGGATTTTCCGTATCAATGAGCTATATAATCGATTGCCGGAATTGACTCAGCCGCCGCAGCTGGCACATTCTCGAAAAAGCAAAACGGGCAGATTGCGCAACACAGCGGTACAACAGGTGTTAGATCAGATGAACAACACCATTCCGAACCGAAACAACGAGATTATTAAGGCACGGATTGCAGAACAGAAATCGAAAGATTCCGAAAAGGAAGAGGCACGTCAGAGAGCATATCTGGAAAGGGAAATGGAATTGGACTTGGAAAAAATAAGAGAAATAGAAAAAATGGAAAAAATTGTAAGGAGTAAGAAAAAGTAAAAATGGAAAAAATGAAATTGGAGGAAAAGTAATTATGACCGATGCGCACGAATTAAAAAAGGAACAGTTAAAAAAGGCAATGCTGCAGGCACTGCACCACATAGACCCGAAACAGGCGACACCGCAGCAGCTGCATCAGGCACTGGGTGATGTGGTTATGCAGCAGATTTCTCCCGACTGGGAGTGCAGTCAAAAAGTACACCGTAAAAATCGGCACGCTGCTTATTTTTCGATGGAGTTTCTGGTAGGACGTGCCGTATACAATAATCTGATGGTGTTGGATATGCTGGAGGACACAAAAGAAGTCTTTTCGTCCCTTGGCGTATCTCTGGCGGATTTGGAAGAAATCGAGGACGCTGCACTGGGAAATGGCGGACTGGGACGCTTAGCGGCGTGCTTTTTGGACAGTGCCGCTACAAGAAATCTGCCTTTGGATGGCTATGGAATTCGCTATCAATACGGACTGTTCAAACAGCATTTCGAGAACGGTTTCCAGATAGAAACGCCGGACAATTGGCTGGCGTATGGCGACCCGTGGTCGGTACGGCGAGAAGAAGATGCAGTGCTTGTGCGTTTTTCTGGACAGACGGTGCGGGCGGTTCCCTATGATATGCCTATTATCGGCTGTAAAACACACCACATCAGTACCCTGCGCCTGTGGCAGGCGGAACCGATACAGACGTTTGATTTCGATTTGTTCAATCAACAGAAATATCTCGAAGCGGCGGCGGAAACCGTCTATGCGGAAGATATTTCACGTGTGCTTTATCCCAACGACGACACGTGGGAGGGAAAAAAGCTGCGCCTAAAACAGCAGTATTTCTTCTGTGCGGCGTCCTTACAGGACATCTTGAAAAAGCACCTCGCCGACTATGGTACGCTGGATCAGCTATCGGAAAAGCTGAATATTCAATTGAACGATACCCATCCGGTGATTTCGATTCCTGAGTTGATTCGGCAGTTGGGCGATTATGGCTATTCGTTTGAACAGACATTTCAAATGGCACAACAGATTTTCCACTACACCAACCACACGGTGATGCCGGAGGCACTGGAAAAATGGGATTGTCATTTGGTAGAAGAATTGTTGCCGGAAGTATACGGTATCATTCTGCGGATACAAGAACAATTTATGACGGAAATGTATCAAAAGAATGTAGAAAAGGATGCCATTGACCGGATGAAGCTGATACAAAACGGACAGGTACACATGGCGCATATGGCAGTCTATGTGGGAGCGCACACCAATGGCGTGGCGGCGATTCATACGCAAATCCTGAAGGATTCTGTCCTGAAGGATTGGTATGCCCTGTATCCAGAACGATTCCAGAACAAGACCAACGGCATTACCCAACGCCGTTGGCTGGTACTGTGTAATCCGGAATTGTCGGAGCTTCTGACACGGCTGTCGGGTTCGGACGAGTGGATGGTAAATTTAGAGAAGCTGAAGCCGCTTCAAAAATATGCGGACGACGAGGCAGTGATGCGAGAGTTTGTCCAAATCAAGCAGACGAAAAAGCAGCAGCTGGCAAAGTTCATCCGTCAGAAAGAGGGCATCACCATTGACCCGACCTCTATTTTTGATATTCAGATTAAACGGCTGCACGAGTACAAGCGGCAGCTGCTCAATGCCTTTTCGATTTTATATCTCTATTTTGGAATCAAGGATGGCAGTATCACAGACGTTACGCCGACCACATTCCTGTTTGGAGCAAAATCCGCCCCGGGATATGCTCGGGCAAAGGAGATTATCAAGTATATTCACGAAATTGCAAAGCTTGTGGAAGCGGACGAACAGGTCAGCCAGTATATTAAGGTGGTATTTGTTTCCAACTATAATGTGTCCTATGCGGAAAAGCTGGTGGCAGCCGCTGATGTATCCGAGCAGATTTCGACGGCTGGAACAGAGGCGTCTGGCACGGGCAATATGAAGCTGATGCTCAACGGTGCAGTAACGCTGGGGACGTACGACGGCGCAAACATTGAAATTGCAGAAGAAGCGGGCGAAGAGAACAACTATATCTTTGGCGCAAGGGTGGAAGAACTGGAAAAAATTCAGCCCACGTATGACAGCAGGAAGATTTTTGCGGAGAACGAGAAGATTCGCAGAGTGGTGGAAACGCTTATCGATGGTACGGTTTCGGACGGCGGCACGGGTGCGTTCCGAGAACTCTACTATGCACTTTTAGACGGAGCCAGCTGGCACAAGCCGGATCACTACTATTTATTGGGCGATCTGGAATCTTATGTAGAAGCAAAGCTGCGCTGTAATCGGGACTACCGAGATCGGGAGGCGTTTGCGAAAAAGCAGTGGATGAACGTGTGCAGCGCAGGAAAATTCAGCGCAGACCGCACGATTATGGATTATGCAGAAAATATCTGGAAAATTGAACCAATAGAACCAATCGACGAAAAGGAGTAAAGACAACATGGAGCGTTGGAACGCAGAACAATATTTGAAATTTGAATCCCAGCGGACACAACCTGCCATCGACTTAGCGGCAAGAATTCCTCTGGAGCATCCGCAAAAAATCATAGACATTGGCTGCGGTCCGGGCAATAGCATGGCAGTATTAGAAAAGCGATTTCCAGATGCAGAAGTTTTGGGGTTAGACGTATCGGAGGATATGTTAAAAAAGGCGATATAGCTGCACCCTCATTTAAAATTTCAGCTGGCAAATGCAGAAACAGACTTGCCACAGTTGGACAAGGATTATGACATTGTGTTTTCCAATGCGTCGCTGCAGTGGATTCCCAACCATCAGGAGATGGTGTATCGCATGATGGAACTGTTAAAGCCAGACGGGATTTTGGCAGTACAGATTTCCATGAATAATGGAGAACCCATTCACAAAATTCTATCACGTCTGTCACAGAGCAGCCAGTGGAGAGGCTATTTCGTTCGTTCGAGAGCAATGTATAATCTGACGCCGTCTAGCTACTACGACTTATTGTCCGACTTGACACCGGAGTTTCATATGTGGCAGACCACTTATTTTCATCATATGCCGGATCACGAGGCAATCATCGAGTGGTATCGTGGAACGGGAATGCGACCATATTTAGAGGCACTTCATCCGGACAAACAGGAACGTTTTGTGCAGGATGTGTTGAAAGAGGTGAAGCGAGCGTATCCGCTCCAAAAGGACGGCAGCGTTATTTTCCGCTTTCCAAGGCTATTTTTCATCGCACAGAAAAAACTGGTTTGAAAAATAAAATTCCCTCTTGACAAATTGCAGCGTTTCGGGTATAATAAAGAAAAAGAGAGTGCACCGAAATGCGGTCAGCTCCCAAAAATGATAGGTTATAAGAAATAACTGCTCACATTGGATACTGGGGGCGGTTATTTCCGTTTATTATTGCAATTTTGCACGATTAGAATAATCTGGCAAATAACACTGCATAAAGTAAAAAACTCCATCCATGTCATATGCAACACCTTCCTGATTCCCATCCACGTATAAAACGAAGATAGTCGGGAGCAGGATTTGACCGCCGATATGTATAAAAATACATCCGCTTCAGTAACGCTCTCTCTATGTCTTTCGGCACGGTTTCTATTATAGCACAGTCGACAAAATCTGTCAATGAAAAATAAAACCGTACGGTTTCGAGTCCGTACGGTTTTATTCTAAATGGATTATAATACAATTCCGTTTTGTTCCAGAATTGCCTGTACGGTTTCGACAGAATCTACGCCCACCGCATTCTTCATCGGAGCGAATTCTTTTATTCGCTCTACTTCAAATGCCAAGCAGCTGTCCTGCATATGCACCATGTCAAGTACCAACGTCTCGAATTTATAAGCATTCGGCTTGTCCGGTTTTATGATAATCCCGTCCTCCCCCATGTAGGGGATTTTTTTGTGTACTACGTGCAGTGGAAAATCCAATTGCAGCGTTTTTTGCAGCGCATCGACACGGAACAGATAATTCAAAATGACACCAAAGCGATACGCCAGTGTTCCATCTGAATTTCGTAATATTCGCATTTCCTCCGTCATTTCGTAATATTCCACAATCGATGGTTTGCCATCCTCCAGACACAATACGCCAACTCGTTCGTCTGGATTTGCCTTGCTGACAACCTTTCCGCCGGAGACGCAACCAGAATCGATAACTGCTCCGAGAAAAATCGGATCGGCGATTTGCTGCATCACATTGTCCACGGCGAATACATTCAGCCATTCGATACCGATATCTTCGATCAAGTGCATCATACCCGCACGGTACATGGATAGAAACCAGCCGCCATTTCCGTTTGGTGTACGAATAATTTCGTCCGGTGTTTTCAAAAGCAGCTTCCCTTCCTCACTGATGGCAGGTTCTGTTTCCTGTGTGAAAAATTCCACATTGTCTTTGCTATACCCAAAAAAGTCATGCTCCTGTAAAAATGCCTTTGTTTCAGCATCATTATCTTCGCTTGTCATAATCAGAAGCGGCACATAAGTGTCTGCTTCGTCAGTTACTTTTTTCAAGTTTTGAATCAGGCATTGGAAAATATACAAGTCCCTTGTTTTTCCTATATTAAAGGTTCCTTTCGGGTGATTGAACCCCAGGCGAGAGCCTTGACCGCCTGCGAGCAGCACCGCTCCAACTTTTGCTTCCCGAATGGCTTGTATGCCAATATCTCGATATTTTTTCTGATTTTTCCGAATATCGTCCAACGTGACAGCATCCATCGGTGCAAATGTTCCACGTTTTTGCGTGCTGGCTGTTGGATTTTGAAAGTGTGGATGGTGGAGATTTAGATTTTCGATTTGTTCTAATAAATGTTGTTGTCGGGATGGAGACAGCGTATCATAATATTTTAAAACATGGCTTTGTCCATATTGATCCAAAAGCTGTTTGGCTTGTGTATAATTCATGGTGTAAGATCCTTTCTTTTTGGCTGCGTCAAATAATAGTTATAAATTATATGGTTTGTATCGATTATCATTATAATATAGTATAACAAAAAAGTGACGGAATAATAAGTGATTTAACGAAAAAATTACGTTTTTCCATGGGATTTTTCAAATTTACTTTCGGCTCGTAGATTTCTTTCGGAAAACAAACTCCATTAGGATACCGTATTCACAGGGATCGTTATAAGAAATTCGTGCGCCCTGTCTTTGGCGGATTGTGCCTTTGACATCGCTTAGGGTGTGCAAAATTTTTGCGGTATTGCGTGCATCCGCCAGTGCGCCGTGTTCCAGTCCCTCAAAATAAATTTGCATAGAACCCAGTGCAACGGTCAGATTCATTGGTTTTTGAAAGCGGTAGAGTCGTTGATGAATCCGTTGTAAATCAATCCAATGGGTATAGAACATGGGATGGAGCGGAAATTCCTTCATTTCTGCCTCTCGCTGTATGACCGGCTGGTCTGCGCCGCTCCAGGTATAAAATTGTGTTTTTTTTGTCTCGCCAATCCATTCTGTAAAAGCTCTTGTTGCAGTTTCAAAATCCGGTGCAAATTCTACGGTTTCGTTGGTGATATTGGTAATACGGGTAATACGTGGTAGAATGCAGCTATATTTTGGCTTGACGTAGGTCTGAAATTCTTCTATCAATTCATTATGTGTTCCAAGTTTAACTGCGCCAATTTCAATAATTTCGTTTCCGGCAGTATCTTGTAGATCAGGGTGCGTCACCGGTGTAAATTCCAGATCCAGCACTACCTTATTGCCGTGCATGGAAAAAAACCTCCCCTTGTTTGGTTCCTCTCCGAAAAAATCATTTGATAAGGTTTTTCCCGTTGTCTTTTTTAAATGTGATGTACGGATATATAGACAAAGAATAGACAATCGAATGTTACAAAATGAAAAAATAAAAAGTGAATGGAGAGGTGTGACCATGACAACTGATCACCAAATCCGCTATACAATATGTATCTCTAAGCGGCGTCATTTTTCAGAATGTCGAGTATAGCGAAAGAAATAATATCACATCTATTATAACATATACCGACAAGAAATGCAGTTATTTTTTTCAAAAAATCTTGGGCAGAGATATGGAAATAGAGAGAAGTCACAATTTCCAAAAAAAGGCGAATCTCAAAGAAAGATTCACCTCCTGATTGATTTGGTTTTCATGATTTCCTTAGCTCATACCGCATTCGTCATAATCCTTCCACTTTTCCTCGTGGAGAAAACGACGCCGTTTGACAGCGAACCCGTAGACGACGAAAGCCACAGTAACAGCGATTCCCAAAATCAATAATATCAAGTGAATCGTATGTTTACAGGTGTCATGGTTTTCTTCTTGACAACATTTCATTCTGTTTCGCCTCCTTCGGGCATGGAGACACTTGTCGTTTGTCCCATTTCCGCCATCAGACGCTGCAATTCTGCATCGACTGCCATATCTTGTTGAAGCTGTTCAAAGGTTTTCTCTTCTGCGCTGTTGTTTGAGCCGGAGATTTCAGCGAATGCAGCAGCTTCTGCTTCTTGCTGTGCAACTTTTTCTTCCATGCGGTTAAATTTTTCCATTGCACTGGAGGAATTCATACCGCCGATAGACTGTGCCAAATTTTTCTGTGTCTTTGCCATTTGCGACCGTGCAATCAACATCGCCTGTCGGCTTTTCGCCTCATTCAGCTTTGCCTTCAGCTGTTCCACCTGTTCACGCAATTGTGCAGTCTGCCCTGCGATTTGTTCATACATCTGGCGATAGTTTTCCAAATCGGCATCTACCTTGACTTTGCTAGACAGTACCTTTTTAGCGAGATCCACTTCGCCAGCGTTCAGTGCAGCCTTCGCCTTGTTTTCCCAGTCAGCAGAAACACGCTGTGCATTTTCGTATTGCCGCTGTGCAATTCGTTCACTCGCCATTGCTTTTCCAAGTGCCTGTGTTGCATTGCTGACTTCTTTTTGTAAATCTGCAATAATTTGTTTTGCCATTTTTTCTGGATCCTCTGCTCGATCGATGAGATCATTAATATTGGCTTTTAAGATATCGCTAATTCTTGAAAAAATACCCATAAGTTCCTCCTCTCAGGAGCACGGAGCGGTTGTAGCGAAGTGTGTGATTGTCACAACGACGAATTCGTACAAATGTGAGTTTTAAAATCATACTACAATTAGTATAACACGAATTGTGCCACTTGTCAAGTAAAATCTTACAAATTTCTTACAATTTTTGTAACCGTTTCAGTATGAAACAGGTGTCGGCGTAATTGTGAGAAAATCAAATTTTTTAGATTCGTACGTTCTACTGTCAAGAGGGAATTTTATTTTTCATTGACAGATTTTGTCGACTGTGCTATAATAAAAGCGTGCCGAAAGGCATAGAGAGAGCGTTACTGAAGCGGATGTATTTTCATACATATCGGCGGTCAAATCCTGCTCCCAGAAGGGAGTGATGTCAATGGATCTCGACACAATTGCCAATCTATTTGACATCGTTTGTGATGTTTTTGTCGCAGTTCTTGCGTACTTGATATATAAACAGAAATAACCACCTCACTTCCACATAAGGCGGTTATTTTCATAACCAAACTAAAATGGGAGCTGACCGCATTTCGGTACACTCTTTCTATACCTATTATATCCAAAATAATTCCGCTTGTCAAGAGGAAATGCGAATTTTTTTAATTTCCACTAGACAATTTTTTTATTTTGTGCTATAATAAAAAAGATATCGCTTGATATAGAGCATGGATAAAATCAAATGTGAAAGGAAAAATTTAACATGAAACAAAAAAACAAAGCGGAAATTATTAGTTGGAAAGGTATGAACTGCGTGCAGCTGACCGCAGGCGGATACACCGCTCTGATTGCACCGGAAATCGGCTCGAACGTGCTGCGCCTACACGACGACACAAACGGCATAGAATTTTTCCGCTGGAATCCAGACAATACCCCCAAAAGCATTCGCCAATCTCCGGAAGTCTGGGGACTCCCTACTCTCTACCTCCCAAATCGGTTCGCCGACGGTGTCCTAAAAATTTCGGATCATACCTATCACCTCCCTGTCAACGAAAAAGAACCCTATCATAACCACATTCACGGCTTTCTCCACAAACGGAAGCACACTATCACCGCCTATTCCGCAAACGAAGTGGGAGCATGGGTGCGGACGGCGTATGTTTATAACGAAGAAGACACGTTTTTTCAATACCTTCCGTTGCTATTTACTGCATCCTTCCTGTTTATCCTAAGCGATTGCGGCTTAGAGTATCAGTTCTCCATGATCAACCAGTCGAACGCAAAACTTCCCATTTCGATTGCTACCCACACCACCATTTCCGCTCCATTCGTGGATGGAGCAAAGGAAGAAGATATTCGCATTCAAGTTCCTGTTCAAGAACGCTGGGTACTGAATGAACGGTGCTTGCCGACAGAAGAGATTCTTCCACTTTCTGAATACGATAAAAAATACTTAGAAGAAGGGCAGTGTCCAGTCAAGCGTGTGGTGGATAATGAAATGTACACGGCAGGAAAATTAAAATATCAGGGAAAACCATTCCGTGGCGTAAAAATGACAGATACTGCCAGCGGCAAGGGGATCGCCTACAAAGTCTCCGAAGGGTATCACTTCTGGATTTTGTGGAACGACCGTGGCGAAAAGCATTATTTCTGCCCGGAGCCGATGACGGCGATGATCGATGCTCCAAATCTCTCTCTGCCAGCGGAAAAAACCGGCTATCGAGAACTGCAATCCGGCGAGATTTACCATCTGACACAGCAATTCCAGACAATTTTACCAGAAGATGAAAACGCATAACCGAAAAGATTTTATTCTGGTCACGCTGGTCAGCTTGTTTTTACAAATCATACACTGGCTGATTTATTCGTGGACATCTTTTTCCGCAGGATTACTATTCCTGACGCCGCTGGTGTTGTGCGCCCTTTATCACGCCTATCAGGCGGATACAACGGAAAATCGGGGGCTTTCCCGATTACAGGTGTTCCTCGCAGGTGTGGTGATACCGTTTGTACTGAGTATTTTGGTAACTGTTGCTATGTATGTACATAATCCAGACTTAACCATTTTCCATCCTATGGCAGTTCAAGAGCGAAACGCCGCAGAATACGTGATGATGTTTGCTGGACGACTCACCATCACTTCGTTTTATTTGCTCGTGTTTGCATGGATCGATATTCCGTTACAACATTTTCAAGAGAGACACAAAGAGCGAAAACAAGACCGTCGAGGCAGTACGTCATGAAACTTTTCTTTGAAATCATTGGCATACTTTTTTGCCTGTTTTTGATTTGTTTTTGCGTGGAACAGCGATTGCTTCTGACTCGAAAAAAGACGATTTATCTGGAAAATTTACCCGCTGATTTTGATGGTTACCATGTTTTACAAATTTCAGATATTCATTATAAAAAAATGGGAAAACAAAATCGTCGGATTGTAAAAAAAGCACAACAGCTGAAACCAGATATCATTGTGATTACAGGGGATCTGGTCTCTCGTGACGAGAAAAATTTTGACGATACCGCTATATTTCTCCATCATCTCCGACAGATTGCACCGGTGTATCTCTGCTTAGGCAACCACGAGTTAGACTTACCGCCCGGTACATACCACAAGCTATTGCAAATCATACGAAAAAGTGGCTGCCATCTTCTGGATAATGCATCTGTCACCATCCGAAAAAATAAAACGCTGTGGCTAGTGGGTGCAAGCTTGTGTCACAGTGTCTATCGAGATAAAAATCATGGGTTTCGAAATTTAGAAAAATATACCTTAGAAAAACTGACAAAAGAGATACATCCAAAACACTACTGCACCATATTATTGGCACATAATCCGTTTTTTTTGGATATTTATGCCGCATGGGGTGCAGATTTGGTTTTATCTGGTCATATCCATGGCGGTATCGTGCGGCTTCCTTTTGTAGGAGGACTGCTCTCACCAGAACGAAAGTTTTTTCCAAAATATAGCAAAGGTCTTTATCAACAGACGCAAACCCAAATGTACGTCTCCGGCGGTATCGGCAAGCTTCGGCTTTTGAACCCCTCGGAAATCAACTTTTTCACACTGGAATGTACCTCATCCCACAAGGAGGAAAAAAATGAAAACGAATGTTTTACAATCGAATGATATTTTTTATATTAGCGTAAACGATAAAACAATCGATCTCTTTGAAAGCCAATATCCTGTACCAAAGGGCGTGTCCTATAATTCTTATGTGATTGTCGATGAAAAAATCGCAGTGATGGACACCGTTGACCGACGTGGTACAACCGTCTGGATGCAAAATTTATTGGAAACACTGGATGGGAAAACGCCGGATTATCTGATTATTTCCCATATGGAACCGGATCACGCAGGCAGTTTATGGGATATTGCGACTCGGTTTTCCACCATGACCCTCGTGGGGACGGCGAAAGCTATTGCAATGGTGACGGCGTTCTGTCGGGAACCGCTTTCCAATCCCACACAGGTGGTCAAAGAAGGGGACACCATCTCGCTCGGCAGCCACACGCTCCAATTTTTCGCCGCTCCCATGGTACACTGGCCGGAGGTTATGGTGACCTATGAACAGACGGAACAGCTTCTTTTCTCGGCGGATGCTTTCGGAAAGTTTGGAGCGTTGGACGCTGATGAACCATGGAAAGACGAGGCACGGAGATATTTTATCAATATCGTGGGAAAATATGGCTTACAAGTCCAGAATTTATTAAAGAAAGCATCAAAACTAGAAATAAAAGGCATTTGTCCGCTGCACGGACCAATTCTCAGCGGTGATCTGTCTCCCTATCTCAATCTGTACCAAACTTGGAGCAGCTATACGCCAGAGGAGACGGGGGTTTTTGTGGCGTATGCTTCCATACACGGAAACACGACACAGACGGCACAGTTCCTAGCGAAAAAGTTGGAAGCACTGGGTGAAACCGTGGTAACGCTGGATTTGTGCCGATACGACATGGCAGATGCTGTACAACAGGCTTTCCGCTTTGACCGAATGGTACTGGCGGCGTCCAGCTATGACGGCGGCGTCTTTTTACCCATGGAAGATTTTCTTATTCACCTGATGGCGAAGAATTTTCAAAATCGTTCCGTTTTCTTGGTGGAGAACGGCTCTTGGGCACCGTGTGCAGGGAAAAAGATGCGCAGCTATCTCGAGCAGATGAAAAATCTCCACCTTTCGGAAGAAGTCCTTACCATACGCTCGGCAGTAAAACCTATGGACGAGGAAAAACTAGAGGAACTGGCAAAGACGATACATTCCTCCGCCTGATAAAATAAACCAAAACAAGAAATAACATAAAAACGCATCCATAAAAAGGAGAATGTATATGAAAATATGTCCAAAATGTGCTTTTCAAAACGAGGAAGGTGCAAAATTTTGCAGTATTTGTGGTGCGCCATTGGTCGATGATAATGTCAATTCAACTACAACAGAGTCTACAACACAAAATAACGTTCCATCATCCAATTCCACAAACCCATACACGATGCCGCAAAATACACAGACGAATATTCCGCCAAACGAAAATTCTGAGACGCATTTTTACCAAAAAAGCTGGTTTATTATTCTGTGTCTTGTTCTCTTTTTTCCAGTTGGAGCTGGACTCATGTAGATATACAAAAAAGACTGGAAATTATCCGTTAAGGTTATCTTAACCGTTATTTTTGCATTTGGTATTTATTGGAAGTATTAGTAATTCAGGCAGCGATGACAATGACGATGAGGATGAAAATTCAGTCACGATTACAACAGAAGCTGAAACAGACGAAACGACAACCACTACTACTACAACTACTGTCACCACAACCGAAACAATAACAGAAGCAACAACAACTACAACAGAATTAACTACAACAGAAACAACGACTGTGGTTGCCATAGAAACCGAGATGGAAGAGACCACAACAGAGGCGGTCACAGAAGAAAAAATATTACATTTTATTTTAAATACAAAAACCGGGTGTGTCCATATCAGAGACTCATGTAGTGCTGCAAAACAAATTGACGATGCAAATCGCCAAGAAATTGACATTCCAGAAAGTGAACTGTCTAGCTATGCTGGAACATATTGGGCGTGTGGAAAATGTTCAAAAGCCTATCAAGATGAATTGCCAAAGTGGGAATAGCATAGAAATATAACGCACGTTTCATCTCATATATTTATAAAAACGCAGTCACAAAACCGTGGCTGTGTTTTTTTATACATCTTTTTTTATTTTACTCTGTTTTTTCCGCTTCCTGTTCCTTTTCTTCCTTTTCCATTCTCGTGAATGCCACTACCTTTTGACCATCGTTGACATGCATTACCCGAACGCCCTTTGCCGTCCGTCCCATCATCCGAATTTGAGACACCGGCAGACGAATAATCACACCATCGCTGGAAATCAACATCAAATCGTCCGTTTCGTCCACAACTTTAATGCCGCAAACGCCGCCACGTTCTTCGTCCACTTTATAATTGTGCAGTCCCAAACCGCCTCTCGATTGAATCCGATATTCGCTGAGCAGCGTTCGCTTTCCATAGCCCTTTTCCGTCACGGTCATCAGCGATGCACCTTCACGCTCTCTCGCTATCGAAACCACTTCGTCCGTTCCACGCAGCGTAATCGCCTTGACGCCGTGCGCCGAACGAGACATCAGACGTACATCGTTCTCGTCAATGCGAATCGCCATGCCATTTTTTGTGGCGATAAACAGCCGATTGCTGCCATTCGTCAGCCTTACGCCGGCAATTTCGTCGCCCTCGTCCATACCGATGGCAATCAAACCGTTTTTCCGCACGTTCTTATAGGCGGAGAGGGAAGTTCGCTTGATTTTTCCGTGTGTGGTAATCATGACCACGTTCTTATCCTCTTCAAATGCTTTCACTGTCAATACCGCTGCCAGCTTTTCTCCTTGCTGCATGGGCAGAAGATTGATAATGTTCGTGCCTCTTGCACTCTTAGAACCTTCTGGTAATTCGTAGCACTTCAGTTTATACATGATACCACGATTGCTAATAAACAAGACATTATCGTGAGAAGAGCATACCAGCATTTCACTGACGAAGTCCTCTTCTCGCTGTTTCATGCCGGTGACACCTCTGCCCCCACGGTTCTGGGTTTTGTAGACGTCCGCAGGGATGCGCTTGATGTAACCGCTATTGGTATACGTTACCACGCACTCTTCCACCGGAATCAGGTCTTCAATATCCACTTCGCCGTCTACGGTTTCGATTGCCGTCCGGCGCTTGTCCCCAAACTTCTGGCGAATTTCTTCTAAGTCGTCCAGAATAATCTGATACACCTTCATCACGTCTGCCAGAATATCGATATATTCAGAAATTTTTTGCAATAAACTGTATAATTCATTTGTCACTTTTTGACGTTCCATGCCGGTCAGCTGTCCCAGCCGCATTTGTACAATCGCTTCCGCCTGTTCGTCCGAGAGTCCCGTTTGCTGTTCCAGATGATACTGCGTCAGGTCATACTCCGCCCAATCCAAGACGGCAGACATATCCACGTCCTTAAAAAATTCTAACAGGCGTGCCTTGCCCTCTGGAATCGTCTTGCTGCTGCGCAAAATTCGAATGACTTCGTCAATATGGTCAATGGCTACGACAAAGCCTTGTAAAATATGCGAACGTTTCTTTGCTTTTTCTAAGTCGAATTTTGTCCGATTGGTGATGACCTCCACCTGAAACGAGAGATATTCCTCCAGCACCTGTTTCAGACTCAGCGTCTTTGGTTCGTCTTTCACCAGTGCCAGCATATTCACACTGACGGTATCCTGTAGCTGGGTGTATGAAAACAGCTTATTTAGGACAATTTGCCCGATGGCGTCCTTTTTCAGCTCTACCACAATCCGCATACCCTCACGGCTGGATTCGTCTTGGATATGATGAATGCCGTCAATTCGCTTTTCTTTTGCGAGGTTTGCAATCGACTCTACCAGTCTCGCCTTATTCACCATATAGGGAATTTCCGTGATAATAATCGACTCTCGCCCACGCACTGTTTCAAAGTAGGTTTGTCCACGGAGCGTGATTTTTCCCCGTCCCGTACCATAGGCTGCACGGATACCGCTGCGGCCTATGATAATACCGCCGGTGGGGAAGTCGGGGCCTTTGACACAAGTCATCAGTTCGTCTAGGGTACAATCGGGATTTTTCATGAGCAGCTGTATCCCGTCGATAACTTCTCCCAGATTATGGGGAGGAATATTGGTCGCCATACCCACGGCAATACCAATCGAGCCATTCACCAGAATATTTGGGAATCGAGAGGGCAGAACCTCTGGTTCTTTCAGTCGGTCGTCATAGTTCGGGACAAACGGCACGGTCTCTTTGTTAATATCTGTCAGCATTTCCAGTGCAATTTTGGACATTCTCGCTTCGGTATAACGATAAGCGGCAGGCGGGTCACCGTCCACCGAACCAAAGTTTCCCTGACCGTCCACCAACACATAGCGCATAGAAAACGTCTGTGCCAGCCGCACCAGCGCATCATAAACGGAGGCGTCGCCGTGTGGGTGATAGCTACCCAAAACAGAACCGACCGTGTCGGCGCACTTGTGATATGGCTTATCCGGCGTCAATCCCTTTTCGTGCATGGTGTAGAGAATACGCCGATGTACCGGCTTCAGACCGTCTCTCACGTCCGGCAGCGCACGGGACACGATAACCGACATGGCATACTGCAAAAAAGCATCCTGCATTCGGTCACCAATGTCAATCTGTGTTATTTTTTGCTTTCCGTTCAAAAAATAATTCTCATTTGTTGTTTGATTATCCATTATATTACCTACTTATTCTTAATTTTCATCTATGGATTCTGTATTTTCGTTTTTATCTTCATCCGCCCCTATCAGTGTTTCCGAAGAAAACGGCATATGCAGTGCTGTTTTTGGCAAAATATAGAACATTGTTTTTACGTCGCACACTAAGAAAAATTCGTCCATGTCCTCGACCCAAGCCGTATCCAAATCAATCCGGCTTTCTGGAATCGGATCCTTCTCTCGTTCTTCTTCCGTCTGGACAGTCTGAATCCGCAGACACTTTCCATTACAGGATGCCGTATAGCGTTCGTCCTCCAGATCCTGCACGGCATTGATCACCATGCGCCGTTGTTTTCGGGGATTATACCACAAAATAAAAATGCACGCCAGACACACAAGCAATAATAAATAATACATCTGCATTCCAGTTTGTACAGCAGAAATCACCATCACAATCATCAGAATAAAAAACGCAATCATTGTGATATAATTCCGTTTCATGACGAATTTCTTTTGAAACGCAAGAAATCCATCCCGATAATAATTCAAGGCGATGGTATAAGGTGCCGTTTCATCAAACACCGGCAGCGTAACAGGCTGTTTTTTTTGCATAAGATACTCCTTTTTAGTAACTAGATGCCTCCCCTAAAAGGGGAGGTGCCGAGTAAAGTGAGGCGGAGGGGTCTTGCCTCCCTTAAAAGGGGAGGGGGACCGCCAGCCATAGGCTGGTGGTGGAGAGGTCAAACCGAGCAGAGAAATAAACGTTTAATTGTAATATTTTAAACGGGGAGGCTTCAGTAGGCTCCCCTGAAAGGCGACCGAAGTAGTCCCCGTAGGGGAGGAGCTGGCACGCCGTAGGCGTGACTGAGGGGTCTTCCAGCTTCTCCATTCTTCATGAAATCAGAAATCCAGATTCTTCGCATACTTCGCATTTTCTTCGATAAATGCTTTTCTCGGTGCGACCTTATCGCCCATGAGGATGGTGAAAATCTCGTCCGCTTTTTCTGCGTCCTCCAGCTCTACTTGCATCATCGACCGTGTCTCTGGATTCATCGTCGTCTCCCAAAGCTGATCGGAACTCATCTCTCCCAAACCTTTATACCGCTGTACGTCAACTTTTGACGTGTTTCCATCCGCATCTGCAAACTCCGCAATACACTTATCCCGTTCTGCTTCATTAAACGCATATTTATATTTCTTTCCTCTCGCCACCTTGAACAGCGGCGGCTGTGCCAGATAGACGTTGCCGTTGGTAATCAGCGGCCGCATAAACCGAAAGAAGAACGTCAACAGAAGCGTCTGAATGTGCGAGCCGTCTACGTCGGCATCCGCCATGATGATGACTTTTCCATATCTTAGCTTATGAATATCGAAATCCTCGCCGATGGACGTTCCCAACGCCGTCACCACCGGCATAAGCTTTTCGTTTCCATAAACTCGATCGATTCTCGCCTTTTCCACGTTGAGCATTTTTCCCCAAAGGGGCAAAATCGCCTGATAACGCCGATCTCTGCCCTCCTTGGCAGAACCGCCTGCGGAGTCTCCCTCGACGATATAAATCTCCGTTCCCTCGGTGGTTTTTTCGGAGCAGTCCGCCAGTTTTCCCGGCAGCGATGCGCTCTCCATAGCGGATTTTCTTCTTGCCGTCTCTTTCGCCTTTTTCGCAGCCTCTCTTGCCGCCTGTGCCGTTAGGCTCTTCTCGAAAATCGCCCGTGCTTCCATGGGATTTTCCTCAAAGTAGTTCATGAGCTTTTCCGTGACAATCTTTTCCACGAACGGTTTCACAAACGGATTTCCCAGTCTGCCCTTCGTCTGTCCCTCAAACTCACACTCCGTCAGCTTCACGGAGATAATCGCCGTTAAGCCCTCTCGGACGTCCTCGCCTAAGAGCTTCGTGCCCTCCTTGAGTAATCCGAATTTTTTTCCGTACTCGTTGACCACTTTGGTCAGTGCCGTACGAAAGCCCATTTCATGAGTACCGCCGTCCGGCGTATGGATATTATTTGCAAAGGACATCACCATTTCATTATAGCTGTCGTTATATTGCAGTGCAATTTCTGCAAAGGAATCCCCCTGTGTGCCGGAAATATAAATAACTTCCTCCGATAGGGATTCTAAGCCACGTTTCTGGTGCAGAAATTCCACGAACTGGCGAATTCCGCCCTCATAGTAGAGAACTTCCTGTTTGATTTCTTTTGGATTGCGTTTATCGCTATAAATAATCCGAATTCCGCCGTTCAGAAACGCCTGTTCCCGCAATCTTTTCAATAAGACTTCATAATCATACTCGGTGGTCTCTTCAAAAATCTCCGGATCCGCCTTAAATTCGACTGTCGTACCAGTCTCTGTGGTGTCGCCAATGATATGAATTGGCTCATCATAATTGCCCCGATAAAATTCCTGATAGTGGATATGACTGCCGTCCTTGACGGTCAGCTTCAGCCATTCTGACAAGGCGTTTACGACAGACGCTCCCACGCCGTGGAGTCCGCCGGATACTTTATAGCCGCCGCCGCCGAATTTTCCTCCCGCATGGAGGATCGTATACACGACCGTCGCCGCAGAAATGCCCTCTTTCGGGTGAATGCCCGTGGGGATGCCTCTGCCGTTATCGGATACCCGAATGATATTTTCCGGCAAAATCTCCACCATGATTTCCGTACAGTATCCAGCCAGTGCCTCGTCAATGGCATTGTCGACGATTTCATATACCAAATGGTGTAATCCCTTCGGACCGGTCGAGCCGATATACATACCTGGTCGCTTTCGTACTGCTTCCAGTCCCTCCAGCACCTGAATTTGATTTTCGTCGTATTCTTCTTCCACCTGTCCCGCAGGACGGATTGGTTGCATTTCTTCCATGTGATGATTCACTCCTATTTCTATTTGTGATGCCTTTTGTTTGATTGCATTTTTTGCATATTTTTGTGCATTTTTTATGTCAATCGATCTTTTGGAGATGCCATAAAAATCCTTACAGACTCTCCAAAAAGCCGACATTTTATGGCATAATTTTTGATTTTAACATCTCTGAACAGGTTTTCCACAAAATTTTCAACACACTGTGGAAAGTGAAAAGTATCCGTAATTTCGTACTTTTTTCGACTTTGCTCCCTCTGTTTTTCACGCTTTTTCCTATATGCTGTGGAAAAAACGGCATTGGAAAAACCTGTAACTTTAATTTTCTCTATTTCACAAAATTTCACCTATGCTTCCGTCAGGACGCCGTCCGTGACGAGAAATCGCTTTCCCTCTTTTTGAAGCTGTATCGACTCCGGATGACAGGTTGTGACAAATACCTGCATCTCCTCCACAATGTGAGACACCACCGTTTGCCGCCGCTGATCCAGTTCTCCCATCACGTCATCCAGTAATACAATGGGCGATTCCTTTTGTTTTTTCCGATAGATTTCCGCCTGAGAGAGTTTTAACGCCAGTGACAAGCTTTTTTTCTGCCCCTGTGAGCCAAACTCCCGTGCGGATTTTCCATCAATCAAAAGTCCCAGATCATCTCGGTGAATTCCAAAAGAAGTATGCTCCAAAAACAAGTCGCTCTGTCTCGACTGTTCCAGTTTCTCGAGATATTGTTGTACGAGTTCTCCCGTCACCTGTTCCGGCAGGTGTTCCTGTGCGTCCCTCCCGTACACGCTGGATTGATAGTGAAGAGAGACTTCTTCCCGACCGCCGGAGATTTTATGGTATAAAGGCACGCAGGTTTCAGATAATTTTCGGACATATGCGCTGCGCTGGACTGCGATTTCCGCTCCCAGCCGTGCCAGCTGTCCGTCCCACACGGACAGCATCGGCGTCACCTGATCCTCCGGCAGCTTTTCCTTAAGGAGTGCATTTCGCTGTTGTAACACCAGCTGATACCGCCGCACATACCCCAAAAGGGAAGCGATAAGCTGTGCGCCGGACATATCTAGAAACGTCCGCCTCCGTTCCGGTCCGCCGCTGACCAGTGCCTGATCTTCCGGCGTAAAAATCACACAATGGAAAATGGAGAAGAGTTCGCTTCCCTTTCTGAAAATGTCGTTGCACCAGAATTTTTTCTCCGGTGTTGCTCCCCCCACCATGCACATTTTCATCGTCTGTTCCCGTCGGCTGTCCTGAAATCCAGCCTCCACCTGTAGAACGCCCCCGTCAAAGGGCAGATAATCCCGCTCTCTCGTACCCCGAAAGCTTCTGCATCCGGTAAAACACCAGATGGATTCCAATAAATTCGTTTTTCCTTGGGCATTTTCTCCAAGAATCAGATTATACGAAGAGTGTGGCTGAAACGACACGTGACGGAGATTTTTAAAACAATCCGCCTGAAATTGTGTCAGCTTCATGAATCGGTTTCTTCCGTTTCTTTCGTTTCTTCTATTTCGGATTCAAAAACCACCTGTATTTCGCCTGATTCTTCAACTACTTGGAAATTAACGGATTTCGGATAAAATAATGTCCGTTTGCTGACTATGGTCACAATATCGCCGGGACGAAGTTTTTTTCCTCTCTGATAGCAGACTTTGCCATTGACGAGAATATTTCCGTTTCGTATCATTTCTTTTGAAAGCCCGCCCGTTTCACACAGATCGGAATATTTTATAAATGCGTCCAGCTTGATAAACTCAGTATGGATTGGAATTTTTTTCATATGCTTCCTCCATTATTTCCGCAGCTGTACCGGCATGAGCAAGAAAATAAAGCTTTCTCCCTCCGCAGGCAGCATTTTCGTCACACGATTATTACTCGTCAGTTGAATTCGAATCTGGTCGCAGTCGGCGTTGCGCACCGCATCCAGAAAATAGCGGACATCGAAACCAATGGTCACCTCCGGACCGTGAACCTCCGCAGGGATTTTGTCATGAATCTCGCCGATTCCCGTCTTACACCAGACGGAAAGGGCATCATCCCCGAACGTACACCGAACCGGAGCATTGAATTTTCCGCTGATGAGCAGACTACAGCGTTCCAGACACTGTTGTAAATTCCGTACGTCAATTTTGATTTCGGTGACGTACGTATCTGGAATGCTGCTCCGATATTTATGGAATTCGCCCTCTAAAAGTCTCGAAAATACGATATATTTTCCAAATTCAAACATCACATACCGATGATTTGCGGAGATGGTGACCAGTTCTTCTGCATCGTCCCGAAGCATACCCGTGAGCTTTTCCAGCGTCTGCTTGGGTACGACGAAATGAATATCGTCCTCAAAATTGATGGGTTCTTGTCGAATCGCCATACGAAATCCGTCGATCCCCACGATTCGCAGTTGATTATTTGCGGCTTCAAACAGTTCGCCGGTAAAAATCGGTTTTAACTCGCTGACTGCTACGGCATATTTTGTCTGCCGAATCATCGAATTCAACACGGGCTGTTCCAGATGCATTCCCTCCTGCAGGTTGTCCAATTCTGGTAAGGAGGGATATTCTGCGGCGGACATGGCGGAAATTTGTAAATTTACGTCGTTACAACGAATTTGTACTATAAAATTTTCATTTACTTCCATTTCCACCAAATCGCCGGAGCATTTATTTAGTGCGCCGCTGAGCAAATGATGGTCGATGGCAATTTCACCGACGTCGTTAGATTCTACGTCAATATTGCTTTGAATTCCAAATTCTAAGTCATAGCCGGTCAGCTCCAGATTTTCATGATTTAGGCTGAGCTTTAACTTTTCCAGTTCCGGAATGGTTGACTTTGGAGAAACGCCTTTAGATACGTTGGAGACTGCATTGGCAAATGCTTGTCGATTACATAAAAATTTCAATTCGTTCACCTTCTATGATTGTTTTGATTTTGTGCAGCAGAAAAAAAGCTGTACGATTTTTTATTTCTGATTTTGATTGGAATGATTTCCGTGTTTCTTTCCACATGAAAAAAGCCTTGTGAAAAAAAAAGAACGTTTTTTCTGCGGTTTCGCAGAAAAAGAAACAAAACAAAGGAAAAAAATAGTAGTAATAGTAGAGACTGTGGAAAACTAAGTTTAGCGGAATTTCTCGAAAACACGGTCGTTTTTTCTCCACAAGGGATAAGTGGAAAAAATATGGAAAAGTGGAAAATATTTTTTTTGGTGGAAAGGTGGAAGCATTGTGGAGTGGAAAACAAAAACTTGTGGAGAAATTCGTGGAAAACTTGCATTGCTGTTTCGCTACTCTAATTTTTTCCACATTGGCTTGAATTACTTTTCACAGCGTCTTCCACGAATCGTCGTGCAAAACCAATTTCTCCTTATCGAAATTCCACGCAGTTGTGCTTTCTTTTTCTCCACATGAAATTTTCCACACACTGTTGAAAACGTGGTGGAAAACTTTTAATTCTCTGTGGAAAGCGGTTGAATTCCTGTGGAAAACAGAAAAGCCGACGGGTTTAGACTTGATTTCGTTCCCGAATATTTTTGATGCAGTCTTCCACCAGCTGACGAAAGTGGTCGTCTCGCTTCATGAGATTTTTCACGTTGCTGACAGAATAGACGATGGTCGAGTGATCTCTTCCGCCAAATTCTGTCCCGATGGTCTGGAGGGGAAGCTGTGTCACCTCTCGTACCACGTAGATTGCCACCTTCCGTGCCGTAGAAATCTGGCTGTTTCGCTTCGTAGAGCGAATGTCCTCCGGCGAGACGCCGTACACGTCGGCAACTTCTGCAATGATTTTCTCGACGGTAATTGGTGCAGACTGGTCGTCGCTGAGGATGTCCCGAATGACGCTTTGCGCCATGGAGATGGATGGCGGCGAACCTGCGAGGTGTTTCAGTGCCTTCAGTTTTTTGACTGCCCCCTCCAGCTGTCGGATATTCGTTTTCAAGCGATTGACGATAAATTCTGTCACATCGTCCGGAATGTATAAGTTGAGCAGCTCTGCCTTTCGCCGGACAATCGCCACACGAGTTTCATAATCTGGCGTCGAAATATCGGCAATGAGTCCCATTTCAAAGCGGCTGCGAATCCGATCTTCTAGGGTTTTCAGTTCCTTTGGCGGCTTATCCGACGTGATAACGATTTGTTTGCCGTCTCCGTGGAGCTTATTGAATGTATGGAAAAATTCCTCCTGCATCCGCTCTTTGTTGGCGAAAAACTGCACATCGTCGATAAGAAGCAAGTCGGCGTTTCGGTATTTGTTGTGGAAGCCGGTCATATTGCCGTCGTTAATGTGAGAAATCAGGTCGTTTCCGAAGTCTTCGCTAGTGATATAGATGATGTTAAAGTTCGGGTTGTTCTGGCGTACCTCGTGAGCGATGGCGTGCATCAGGTGGGTTTTTCCCAGTCCGGACGGTCCATAGATAAACAGGGGATTAAACGCCTTTCCCGGGTCGTTAGCGACAGCACGGGCACTGGCGTGAGCGAACGTATTGGATTCTCCCACGATAAAGGTGTCGAATGTATAATCATAGATTGCCTCTTCATAGCTATGTTCCAATTCCTCGTGGCGTCGTTCCAATTCATCGTAATCGTGAATTTTCTTTTCCTCCGGAATGTTCTGAAAGTTCGGGTCATTGACCACTTGAATGTCGATGTCTACTTCGAATCCCAGAACGTGTTGAAATGCCTCTTTTAGCAGATCGTGATAATTTTCCATGGTAATACTGCGCTGAAAATCCGATTGGACGGTAAATTGTGCGGTCGTTCCGGAAAGCTGAACCGGCGTCAGGCAGTCGATCCAGAGCTTCACGGCGACTTTTGGCATGCCCCCTTCTTTTAAGCAATATTGTTTGACACAATCGAATACTTCGTCAAAAGAGTTTAGGTTCATAAATGGTGAATCCTCCCTTGGTGATTTCATTTTCTTTATGTATTCTAGCAGTTAAGAGATAAGATGATATAGCAAAAATCATTCGATTCTTTCTGATCTCTAAATTCTAGATGATTCTGTTTTATCATACCTTAATAAATAGTATACCACATTTTTTGTTAAAAATCAAGGAATAAAGTGCAATATCAAAAAAAAAAAAAAAAAAAAAAAAAAAAAAAAAAAAAAAAAAAAAAAAAAAAA
>JAJQEI010000021.1:0-19209 GCA_021201755.1 Ruminococcus sp.
CGACAGCTTTATTATTATAGCACATCTCCTATCAATTTGTCAAGTGGAAAAATTGATGAAATTACATATGAAAAGTATGCAAAATGTATAATTGCATTTTGCACACCTTCTTCATTTTTTCAATTTACATCTATGTAATTCAATGAGCCCGATGTATCTCCCGTATACCAGCCTTGACCGTATGGCAATACAACAACGATTTTATCAATATCACTAGCGTCTGTAACACCACTTACCGTTCCCGAGACAGTAAAACTCTGCTCTGCATTTAATGTATAATCATCTAACGAAATACTATCGCCCACTTCTTGCGTCACGCTTACTATGCTAGCATACGATTGTTCATAGCTTTTACCATTTGGAACTACACCAATGTATATGTTACACGGATCTGTTCCAAAAAACGCACGCAATCTCTTCACTGTAAAATTAATTGTTACGACACCACCAGACACTGTCGCAGAATTAATTCGAACTTGACACGCATCGTAACTTTCACCCGTAGTAATTGCCCTATTACTAATTCCTAACCATCCTAAAACTGTCGAATTTGAAGAAGAACTGCTAGAAGAGCTTCTACCCAGCGTTATATATCCCGACTTTACATAGCCATATGTTCCATCATACAAAACATAATACCAATCTGATGAATCACAATCCCAAACTTTCACTGTAGACCCAGATGCAATAGAAGCAAGCTGCGTTGATGAGTCAGACATTTCTTTTCGCAACAACAGTGTACTGCCACTATCCACATTCACTGTACCCGTTCCAAGTTCTGTATAACTCAACGCACTCCCCTCCGTCTCCCCACAAACGGAACAAGTCTTCGGTGCGGACAGGGTCGCCGCTACCCAAGTATAACCAGCGGCTTCGCCATCGGTTTTACCGCAAATGCTGCACGTCTTCGGCTCGATGCAAGTGGCTTCGATCCAATCGTGACCGTCAACTTCGCCCTCCGTCTCGCCGCATATACTGCACGTTTTCGGCTCTTCACAGGTGGCGTCTATCCAGTCGTGCCCAGTAGCTTCTTCTAAAATTTCCCCACAAACCGAACAATATCCATCTTCTGTACACGTTGCCTCCACAACTGTATGCCCCAGCGCATTCCCCTGTGTTAGTCCGCAGCGGCTGCAAGTCTCCGGATCTGTATAAGTAGTTGCGAGAAAGTCGTGTCCCAGCGGATCGCCCTCTGTGTCACCACAGCGAGAACAGGTTTTCGGCTCGGTACAAGTCGCCTCCGCCCAAGAGTGAATACACAAAACGTGCGTCAGGAACAAGATGAAAATAATCACCGCTACGATAACAACGCTATCCACCACAGTTCCAATGATAAAAATTCGGCTCTGATGAAATGGAACATTTTCCGTTTCCTCCTCGCTCTTTTTTGGATTTTTCTTCCGACTCAGACGGCGTTTCTGATGTTTCTTCTACCGTCTTTTCCTCCGCTTTTGCCGGTTCACTCTGCTTATGGCGTGGCTTTTGCTTCTCTTCGATGGTCATCTCTTTCGGCTTGTTTGCAGTTTCCGTTTCTTGCATTGCCGTTTCGTTTGTTTTGGCGTTGGTTTCTGGTATTTTATTTTCTTCCATTTTTTAGCGTTCCTTTCTGCTTTTTAATAAACTTGTTGTGTTGTTGTATCAGTTGTACCATATGTATCATATGTTTCTGTATCGGTTGTTGTATCCGCAGTTGTTGTCTCGGCTGTGTCGTCTGTTTCGTCATCCAAAATCAAATTTTCCGCTGAAACGGTCATGGTGTCCAGAATCGGATAGAGTGCGTCCAGCATTGCCTCATAGGCGGCAGGTGCTAGGTGGATGCCGTCTCCGGCAGAATATTCTGATTTTAGGCTGTGATTGGAACTATCTTCCAAAACGCTGAATGCATCGAAAAACACCACATTCTCCAGTCCTAGCGATTCCACCATATCTTCCGTGCCGTTATAAGAATAGGTGTAGTCGTGGAGATTTCGAATGGCAGCATTGCTGGTAGCGAGTCCGTGTTCTGTGGGAATATAGCCGTAAAGATGGTAACCAGAGGCAATCGAATCGCCCATCACAACCAAATTATTCGCATAACAAGCATAGCGTTCTTCTTCGGACATGGCCGCCAAAAGGTTTTCGCCCATTGTATCTTCTGTGGTTTCTGCTGTTCCATTTGTCGTCTCTCCCGACGCTGCGGATACATCGCTTCCCGACTCACCTATGGAAGTGGTCGCAGTTGCGGTGACTCCGGTCGCTACGGTAACATCCGCCGAAACAGTTTCCACACTGTTTCTGCTCCAATACTCACGGGCAGTCAAAATTACGGAAAACCCGATCACCAGTGTAATCAAAATTGCCAATAAAATATAAAAAATACGTGCCAGCGGCAATTCCTCCAACGAGAGACTCGTGCGACCGGTTCGCCCATAGGGTTCATAATAGGGGTCATTTCCTCCGTAGCGTAATTCTCTCGGATTCCGCTCATCGTCGTCGGGATCATCTGGATAGTCATAATCCAGATAATCGGCGGAGTCTGGAGGACTGTTAAAAAATTCCGTTCGGCGGTTCTTTTTTTGACGGTTCGTTACAAATGCGCCGCCACAAATCCTGTATTTTCCGAAAAACGACAACACCAATCACAAATATCATTTTCGGTAAATACAGCACAAAAGCTTTTACATTTTCCACATATTCGGAAAAATCTTTTTTCGGTGGTTTTGATGGTTGAATGGTCATAACATCCTCTTCTTTTCTTTCAAATTTTATATCGTGTTTATTTCCAAATTACAGCATTTTTGAATGCCTAAAAACACTGCATTTTTTTGCAGCGAATCAACATTCTTATTATAACACGTTTTTCCACATTTTTCAACAGAAAACCTATTCCTTTTTCCATCACAAATATCACGAAAAATTTGCATATTCTCTGTGATATTTTAGTGAAAAAGTAACATACAAAAAACCACCGTCCTTGCGTCCGGTGGCTCTTTTCCACAATTTCTACCGATTTTCCACAATCACTCGCCCATCAGCTTTACCATGACGGCTTTTTGTGCGTGCAGACGATTTTCTGCTTCCTCAAAAATTTCCTTTGCGTGTGCTTCAAATACCTTTTCGGTAATTTCCTCTTCCCGATGTGCTGGCAGACAGTGCAAAACCATTGCGTCAGAATGTGCAGCCGCCATCACATCATCTTTAATCTGATACCCTGCAAAAGCACGCTTTCTCGCTTCGATTTCGCTCTCCATCCCCATCGAAGACCACACGTCCGTAATCACAATGTCGGCATCCTGTGCTGCCTCCATGGGCTTGTTCGTCAAGGTAAATTTATCGCCGTATCCGCTGGCAAACGCCATCACCTGACCATCCGGATGATAACCGTCCGGACAAGCAATCGAAAAGGACATTCCCACTTTTAGACAGCCAACAATCAGCGAGTTTGCCATATTGTTCCCGTCGCCGATAAAGCATACCTTCAGTCCATCAAAGCTGCTTTTCACTTCCCGAATGGTCATGAGATCCGCCAAAATTTGGCAAGGATGACAGAAGTCCGTCAAGCCGTTAATCACCGGTATCGAACCGTATTTTGCGAGATCTTCCACTTCCTTTTGTTCGAACGTTCGAATCATAATGCCATCTAAGTAACGAGAAAGCACTCGAGCGGTATCTTGTACCGGTTCGCCTCTGCCAATTTGTAAATCGTCCGAGGACAAAAACAAAGGATGTCCGCCCAATTGGTACATACCCGTTTCAAAGGATACACGGGTTCGGGTGGATGCCTTTTGGAATATCATGCCGAGAGATTTTTCTTTTAAATGAGGATGGGAAATGCCATGCTTTAGCTCATATTTCAGCTGATCCGCCAAATCTAAAATCTCCAAAATTTCTTCTGTCTCTAGGTCGAGCATTTTTAATAAATGTTTCATATTTTCCTCCTGTGGTTAAAACTTATTTTCTGGACAACACCTTTTCCAGAATCTCTACCCCACGATCGATTTCTGCTTCTGTAATCGTCAGTGGCGGCAAGAGCCGCACCTTTTCCTTTGCCGTCAACACGAGCAGTCCCTCTTCCAATGCCGCATTTGCCACATCCCCTGCTGTTTTGTCTGTTAGTCCAATACCAATCATCAATCCCAAGCCGCTAACAGAAGCAACACCGGAGAGCCGCTTCA
Source organism: Ruminococcus sp. (assembly GCA_021201755.1). GTDB lineage: Bacteria > Bacillota > Clostridia > Oscillospirales > Ruminococcaceae > Ruminococcus_C. Next base: position 4,155 of record JAJQEI010000021.1, read on the forward strand.
ATTTTTCACGCAAATATACTACTTTTTCCCGTACAGCATCCAAAAAGCCGTCCGCTGTCACCGTCTCCAACACTGCAAGACCGCCTACACAACAAACCGGATTTCCGCCGAACGTTGAACCGTGAGAACCTTTGTCGAGGACACCAGCGCATTTTTCATTTGCCAGACAAGCTCCCATCGGCAAGCCGCCGGCAATGCCCTTTGCAAGGGTTGTAACATCTGCGTGATGGTAGAACTGTTGTCCTGCTAAAAACGTACCAGTTCTTCCCACGCCGGTTTGCACTTCGTCTGCAATCACCAGAATGTCTTTTTCCGCACATACCGCATAGATTGCATCTACAAAATCTTGTTCCAGTGCATTTACGCCGCCTTCCCCCTGGATATATTCCAGCATCACCGCACAAACGGTATCGTCCAGTTTTGCGTTTAGGTCAGCGATATCATTAGCTTTCACAAAATCGAATCCCTTCACAAACGGGAAAAAGTAATTGTGAAATACGTCCTGTCCTGTGGCAGACAGGGTACAAAGGGTTCTGCCGTGGAAAGAATTTTCCAGCGTTAAAATTTTATGGCGTCCCTTTCCATATTTATCGAAACTGTACTTTCGAGCCAGCTTAATGGCACATTCGTTTGCTTCCGCACCACTGTTGCAGAAAAACACATTTTGATAGCCTGTCACAGCGCAGAGCCTAGCTGCAAAATCTGCCTGCACCTTGGTATAATACAAGTTCGAGGTGTGCTGCAAGGTGTGAACCTGTTTGCAGACCGCATCCGCCCAAGCCGCATTGCAATAGCCAAGGGAGGATGTACCGATTCCACTGCCAAAGTCGATATACGATTTTCCAGTTTCGTCCGTACAGAATTCCCCTGCACCGTGGTCGATTACCACGGGAAACCGTTCATACGTCCCCATGACGGACGCATTTAATTTTTCTTGTGTGGTCATTTTAACACTCCTTTTTTATTCACACTCGTAAGAATAAAATTGCCCAATTATTTTCCAAATAAATCATAAAATCAATCTGACAAAATATAGCATTTTTTCGCAGCCAGGATAATTATCGAATGGATAATTTTATTTTATAACTCACCGGAACTGCGTACCAATGCCCTCATTCGACAGGGTTTCAATCAAAATCGAGTGCGGCACTCTGCCGTCAATAATCGCAGTTTTCTTCACGCCACGGCGTACCGCCTCCACGCAGCAGTCAATCTTTGGAATCATGCCGCCGGAAATGATGCCCTTGCGCTTCAAAAACGGTACTTCGCTGACGTTGACAAACGGAATCAGCGTATCCGGATTATCTTTGTCACGGAGCAATCCCACAATATCCGTCATGAGAATTAAGTTTTCCGCCCGAAGCTGTGCTGCAATCCGTGCCGCAGCGGTATCGGCATTGACGTTATAGGTCTGTCCAAATTCGTCTGTCGCAACGGTCGCAATCACCGGCACATAACCACGGTCTAGTGCATCCAAAATCGGCTTTTCGTTGACCTTGACGATATCGCCTACATAGCCTAAGTCCTCACCGTTTGGTCCAAGCTTCCGCTGTGCTGTCAACATTTGTCCATCAATACCGCAAAGTCCCAGTGCTTTGCCCTTCGTCCTTGTCAGCAAATTCACCAGTTCCTTGTTGACTTTTCCCGCCAGAACCATTTTTACAATATCGACCGTTTCTTCGTCGGTATAACGCAATCCGCCAATAAACTTTGATTCGATGTGCAGTCGTTTCAGCATATCACTGATTTCCGGACCGCCGCCATGCACCAAAACCACTTTTACGCCCACAAGCGACAGCAGTACAATGTCATTCATGACGGCTTGTTTCAAATCTTTGTTTGTCATTGCGTTGCCGCCATATTTCACGACAACGATTTTGTTGTTATATTTTTGGATATACGGCAGCGCATCGACGAGAACCTGCGCCCGTATATTGTTGTTAATTTCACTCATGTTTTACATCCCTTTAGGTTCGATAATCGCTGTTGATTTTCACATAATCATATGTCAAATCACAGCCCCATGCCGTTGCCTTTGCTGTGCCGTCTGCTAAATCAACTTGAATTTGAATTTCATCCGCCTCTAACACTTTTTTTGCAGCTTCCTCCGAAAACGCCACACCTGCGCCATTTTCACAGACTTTGACACTGCCGCCGCTCGATTCCAGCGTCACTGCTACGTGTTCCAGCGTAAACTCTGCCGGTGCATAGCCAATCGCACAGAGAATTCTGCCCCAGTTGGCGTCCTCACCGAACATGGCACACTTCAACAAATCCGATGCTATGACGCTTTTTGCAATCGCCAAAGCATCCTCCCAGGTCTTTCCGCCAGTGACATTACATTCCAACAGTTTTGTTGCACCCTCACCATCTTTTGCCAGCATTTTGGTGATGTTCGACATGACAATAAAAAGTGCCTGACAAAATTTATCATATGCTTCGCCTTCGCCGTCAATTTCCACATTTTCTGCAAAACCATTTGCCAGAACGGCACAAGTATCATTTGTAGACTGGTCGCCATCGATATACAAACAATTATACGTCACCTTGACCACGCTGTCTAGTGCCTTTTGCAGCATTTCCGTCGAAATGGCGCAGTCGGTGGTAATCACATTCAGTGTCGTCGCCATATTGGGACAAATCATACCGCTTCCTTTTCCCATGCCGCCGATGTGACAAATTTTGCCGTCTAATTGAAATTCCACTGCGACTTCTTTTTTGACGGTATCCGTTGTCATAATGGCAATCGCTGCTTTTTCGTTTCCATCGTAGGACAAACCCTGATACAGTGCATCTATATTTTTTTCCATCGGTTTGATCGGCATAATCTGTCCAATCACGCCGGTCTGCGCAATCAGAATTTCCGCAGCATCCACGCCGATTTTTTCCGCAGCAAGCTGACACATACGCTCTGATTTTTCAACGCCGTCTGCATTACAGGCGTTGGCGTTTTTGGAATTCAAGATCATCCCATGGGCAGTGCCGCCAGTCTGCTGCAAATGCCGCTTCGAAACAGTAACTGGTGCCGCCTGTACTTTGTTTTGCGTAAATACTGCCACCGCACGACAAATTTGATCCGATACGACGAGACACAAATCCGGCTTTTTGGTCGGATTTTCTTTAATCCCAGTATACAAGCCGTTAGCCCGAAAGCCTTTTGCCGCACAAACGCCGCCGTTTATATAAGAAAAACCCGCATATTGGATTTTTTTAATTTCTTTCATATTCCTTTTCCTCTATCGCAACTATCGCAATCCAGTTGTTTCGTCCAGTCCCAGCATCAGATTCATGCACTGCACTGCCGCACCGGACGCTCCCTTTCCGAGATTATCCAGACGGGAACAAAGCAAAATCTGGCTGTCGTTACCGAAAACAAATATTTCCATATCGTTGGTATCTCTTAAATCGTTACAGCTCAGCTTCATTTTGTCCATTTCTTCGATTGTACCAAGGGGCATAACATGAACAAAGCTTGCACCAGCATAATGTGCCGTAAACATCTCCTGTATTTGCTTTGGCGGCATCGGCTTTCCGGCAATATCCGCTTGTATCGGCACACAGACAAGCATTCCATTATAAAAATCATCTACAATTGGTGTGAACATCGGTTTTTTGGTAAGTCCCGAAATTTGCTGCATTTCCGGCAAATGCTTGTGATGATTTCCTAACCCATAAACACGGGGACTATACAGTTCCGGCACACGCTGCGGCGATTCGATTTCCGCAATCATTGCTTTTCCGCCGCCGCTATAGCCGGAAATGGCGAAGCACTGCACAGGATAATCCTTCGGCAGCCACCCGGATTGCACCATCGGATAAACTAAAGATGCAAAGCCGCTAGCATAACACCCCGGCACTGCAACATGAGCGGACGTACCAATTTTTTCCCGATGCACCCTAGATAACTCTGGAAAGCCATACGCCCAATCAGGATGGGTACGATGTGCCGTAGAAGCGTCGATAATCCGTACATCACAGTCGCCTGCGAGTGCGACCGCCTCTTTTGCGGCAACATCCGGCAGACAGAGAAATGTAATATCACTGGAAGCGATTGCTTTTCGTCTGGCGTCCGTATCCTTTCGGATTTCTTCCGGTAACGTAATCAGTTCGAGATCCCGTCTCGTTTCCAGCCGCTGCCGAATCCGCAAGCCTGTCGTACCTGCTTGCCCATCAATAAAAATTTTTGTAACCATCATACTTTCTCCTTTTTTTAGGGGAGATAAGACCCCTCCACTTTCGTTCCAGTCACGACCTCGGGCACTTCCACAAGCTAAACGCGCAAGTCCCGACAATCACCATAATCGCCCAGATACGAGATACCGTAAGTCCCAGATCCAGAACCAGTCCGAACAAAATTTCTCCGCTAATCCAAAGAAAAGCCGCCAGAACACACAGTGCAATGAGAAATTTCCACTTACGTTTCTGAAACTCCCGTTTTTGTTTCTTTTTTGCCGCCACATTGGGATGTTTTACTTTTCCCATGTTATGATTCCGTCATATGCAGACACTGTTTGACTTGACGAAGTTGTCGATTCACAGCGTCCGGCGATGGTCCGCCTTGAGAAATTCTGCCACGCACGCAGGTTTCTAAGCTAATTGCCTGATAAACATCTGTATCAAACAGCGGCGTCAGTTTTTGATATTCCTCTAGTGGCAGCGTTTCCAGTGTCAAGCCGCTTTCAATACACTGCGCCACGAGTGTTCCGGAGATTTTATAAGCGTCTCGGAACGGCATACCTTTTTTTACCAGATAGTCTGCACAGTCGGTCGCATTGATAAATCCCTTTGCCGCTGCCGCACGCATATTTTCTTTGTTGACACGCATGGTTTCCAGCATCGGAATGAAGGTTTCCAAGCAGAGTTTCACATTGTCTACCGCATCAAAAATCGCTTCTTTGTCCTCCTGCATATCCTTGTTATATGCCAGTGGCAGCCCCTTCATCATGGTAAGCAACGTTTGTAAGTCGCCATACACTCTTGCGATCTTTCCACGAATGAGTTCTGTAATATCTGGATTTTTCTTTTGCGGCATAATAGACGAGCCGGTTGCAAAGGCATCATCCAGTTCAATAAATTTAAACTCCCATGAACACCACAAAATAATTTCCTCGGAAAAACGAGACAAATGCATCATAAGAATCGACAGCGTATTTGCGAGTTCTATGCAATAATCCCGATCGGACACACCATCCAGACTATTTTCCATCGGTGCATCAAATCTGAGCAGCGCAGCAGTCTGTTCCCGATCGATGGGATAGGTCGTGCCAGCAAGCGCACCGCTGCCCAGCGGACACACATTCATCCGTTTTGCGGTATCATCCAGTCTGCCCAGATCTCGCAAGAACATCTGCACATATGCCAAAAGATGGTGTGCAAACGTCACCGGCTGCGCACGCTGCAAATGGGTATAACCCGGCATAACGGTTTCAGTGTGTTTTTCTGCCAGATACACAAGCGTCTTGCAAAGCGTTTCCGTTAAACTGTGAATTTCTGTAATTTCATCCCGTAAATACAGCCGCAAATCCAGTGCAACCTGATCGTTACGGGAACGAGCCGTATGGAGACGCTTTCCCACATCACCACAGCGTTTGGTCAGTTCCGCTTCGATGAACATATGAATATCTTCTGCGTTCGGGTCAAAGACGAGCTTTCCGCTGTCTAAATCTGCGAGAATCTTCTGCAGTCCGTCAATGATTTGTGCACTGTCCGCTTTGGCAATAATCCCACAGTCGCCGAGCATTGTTGCATGGACAATACTGCCCTGAATATCATGGCGATACATCCGTGCATCAAAAGCAATCGAGGAGTTAAACGCATTGACGCCCTTGTCGATTTCTTTGGAGAATCTTCCTGCCCAAAGTGCCATATCGAATCATTCCTTTCTAAAAGCCAGAGATTAGAGAAGAGGTTAGATGAAAGCTCTCCTAACCTCTTCCCTCTCATTCTTTAAGCACGAATACTTACTTTCCCCGCTTCTGATCCAGCTTTGCCTTTACATGAATCGGCAGACCAAACAGGTTGATAAAGCCTTCGGCATCCTTCTGGTTATAAACTTCTTCTGCATCAAACGTAGCAACTTCTTCATCATATAGCGTATACGGCGAAGTCACACCTGCATTGATGATGTTACCCTTATAAAGCTTTAGCTTCACATCGCCGGTAACTGTCTTTTGGGTTTCGGTGACAAACGCCGACAGAGCTTCCCGCAGCGGTGTATACCACTGTCCATTGTAGACAATATCTGCAAATTTAATGCTGAGATATTGTTTTGTCCGTGCTGTTTCCTTATCCAGTGTGATCGTCTCTAATACGTCATGTGCATGATAGAGAATCGCACCGCCGGGCGTTTCATATACGCCTCTCGACTTCATGCCGACCAGACGGTTTTCGACCAAATCCGCCAGACCAATGCCATTTTCGCCGCCGAGCTGATTTAACTTCTCCACCAGCTCTACTGCGCCGAGCGTTTCGCCGTCAACGGCAGTGGGAATACCCTTTTCAAAGTGAATGGTCACATAAGTGGGCTTGTCGGGAGCTTGAATCGGCGATACGCCGAGTTCCAGAAAACCTTCCTTTTCGTACTGCGGTTCATTTGCAGGGTCTTCCAAATCCAGTCCCTCATGAGACAAATGCCACAAGTTTTTATCCTTAGAATAGTTGGTTTCCCGATTGATCTTCAGTGGAATATCATGTGCCTCTGCATACTCGATTTCCTCTTCCCGACTCTTAATGCTCCACTCTCTCCAAGGTGCAATAATCTTCATATCCGGTGCATACGCCTTGATGGCAAGCTCAAACCGCACCTGATCATTGCCCTTTCCAGTTGCACCATGGCAAATGGCGTCTGCGCCCTCTTCCAGTGCAATTTCAGCAAGCCGTTTCCCGATAATCGGTCGTGCAAAGGACGTGCCAAGCAAATAGCGATTCTCATAGATTGCACCAGCCTGTACCGTCGGGAAAATATAATCTTCCACAAACGTTTTCTTTAAGTCCAGCACAATCAGCTTCGATGCTCCAGTTTTCTTTGCCTTTTTTTCCAATCCATCCAGTTCCGTCCCCTGTCCCACGTCCGCAGAAACAGCAATAACTTCACAGTTGTCATAGTTTTCTTTCAGCCACGGAATAATAATCGAAGTATCCAGACCGCCGGAATATGCTAAAATCACCTTTTTAATGCTTCCCATTGTATTTTCCTCCGTTGTGTATACAAAAATTATGCATATTATGCAATTTATACAGCGAATATGCTGTCTGAAATTTCACGACTTTTTTTCATAAAAACAGCCGTTTGAAATTTACACTGTTTTTATGATACATCATTTTTTTTCGCTTGTCAAGGGCTTTTTCAGATTTTTGATTCATTTTTTCGGAATATTTTTTTCGTTGTGATTTTTGATAAAAAGAAAACACTGAAATTTCCCGTGATTTCGAGCAATTCTAGTGTAAAAATTCGTGTTATTTTATAAAATTATTTTCTTATTGTGTATCGATCGGTACAATTCTGACAATTTTTCAAAAAATCGCTTCTATTTTCTCAAGGTCTCAAACCTGTACAGGAAAAAGGAACGGGGAGAATGAATATTTATACATTTTTATTGTATATTATCATTTTCTTGCACCTTCCGATTGGTCGATGCACGTAGCTCGAGCTGAAAATCAAGCTGCATAATCTTTGGCGTGCTATCCCGTTTTTGAATCAATCCATAAATCAGCCGTGCTGCTTCTCTGCCCGTAGTGACATAATGAAAGTGTGCCGTAGTCAGCGGTACGGCAGTAATCCGTCCAATTTTGGAATCGCCGATGCCGCAAATCATCATGTCCTTCGGAATTTTCATTCCGATTTCCAAGCAGTATTGCATTGCACCAGCGGCAATACTGTCCGTCGCACAAAACAGGCTGTCCGGCGTCATGGCAAACGAGAGGATATGCTTCGCCATTTTATAGCCGGATTCAATGGAAAATGCCGCTACCGCCGTATGCTCCACCGGTATTTCAATTTCCGCCTCCTCCAGTGCTTTCATAAAACCATCCCGCCGTGCCTTTCCGGCAGCTCTGTCTTCCGTCGTAACGCCGATATATCCGGGAAACTGAGAACCATTTTCTATCATATGCTTCGTCAGAGCATAGGCAGCACCCATATCATCATGACAAACACAATGATATCCCTTAAAATTTTGTCCGACAATCACCACGGGAATACGTATCTTTTGTATCATCTCCTGATGCTGTTCCGTGAACACGCTGGCAAGAAGAATAACGCCGTCTACACGATTTTGACGGAACAGGTCGAGATATTCAATTTCCTTGTAAAAATTTCCGCCTGTATGTGCAAGAAAAACTTCATAACCCTTTTCGTTCAAAAATTCCGTGATGCCCTCCATAACCTTTGCGGCACTCTCACTGGAGAGTTTCGGGAGAATGACACCAATCATATGCGTGGCACGAGGGCGTATACTTTGCGTCGTAGCAGTGGGACTATAGCCGATTTCCGCAATTGCTTTTTTGATTTTTTCTTTTTTATCATCTGCAAGATAACCACCGTTAAAATAGCGACTGACAGCAGACTTGGAAACGCCTGCGCATTTTGCAAATTCCGTAATATTCATGATTGATTCACCTTTTGTTGTGCATTTTTTATTTCATTTGTTCATATTTCGAATTGCAATCGGATCAATTCATACGATAAAACCATTTCATAATCATTATATCACACTGTTTCACAAATTGCAAGCATATTTTCATTTTTTTTTGGCAAACAACCCTATTTATCATCCACTAAAAATCCCCTGCTGGACAAATTTATTTTTTTATTGTATAATAGTGCTGTTTAAAATCTATCCCAAAATCCATATTCTACTTGAAATGAGATCGATTTTCTATGCTCCCAATGCAATGCGCCCATGCGATTCTCGACGCCGTCCACGGAAAAGAGAATGTCCGTTCCGTCATCCACTGTGCCACACGACTGCGACTGGAACTGTATGATGTACAACAGATCGATCGGAAAAGACTCGAACAAATCGACGGTGTCAAGGGCATTTCTCTCGTGAACAATCGGCTGCAAATTGTCATTGGCACAGGTATCGTTCTCAAGGTCTATGATGCGCTCGTCACACTTGCCGATCTATCCACAGAGGATTTCGCTTCTCCATCTGACCGTCCGTCTGTTCTATCCAAAACACCTTGGTATCGTCGCCTCATGCAGATGATCGGAGATATTTTTATTCCGCTGATTCCCATTATCGTTGCAACGGGTCTGCTCATGGGAATTTTAGACGGTCTGCCTGAAATTTTCCCCTCCATCAAAGAGAGCGGCAGTTTCACAATCATTCACCTGTTTAGTAACGCCACCTTTATGTTTTTCCCGATTCTCATCGGATTCAGTTCCGCTAAAGTCTTTGGTGGAACGCCCTATCTGGGGGCAATCATCGGCATCATTATGGTACACCCAAATCTGGTGGACGCATGGGCGGCTTATACAATGGAAACGATTCCTACGGCTTCTGTCTGGTTCGGATTATATGAAATTGATCTCGTTGGCTATCAAGGATCTGTCATACCTGTGATCATCGTCGCCTGATTTATGAGCAAGCTGGAAAAATTTCTGCACAGAGTTATCCCTAATATGTTGGATTTATTTGTCACGCCTTTGACCACGATTCTGATTACCGGCTATTTTTCTCTGACGATTTTCGGTCCTATTTTCGGCTTCTTCGAAACTCGTCTCATTACAGGCGTTCAGTTTCTCCTCTCCATTCCCTTTGGCATTGGTTCTGCCATTTGCGGCGTGTTTTATGCGCCTATAGTTGTTGTAGATGTGCAGCATATGTACCATGCACTAAAGGCAAGTTTGCTCGGTGCCACGGGAGAAAACGCCTATATGCCCATTGCTTCCGCTGCAAATGTGGCACAGGGTGCAGCTGCGTTGGCTTACGGCATACGCAGTAAAGATAAAAAGCTCCGCTCCATCGCTTTTCCCGCATCCATGTCTGCTTTTTTGGGCATTACAGAGCCTGCAATTTTCGGCGTCAATCTGCGCTTCTGGCGACCGTTTCTCGCAGGCATTCTCGGTGGAGCGGCTGGAGGACTGGTCAGCGGTATTTCTCACATCACTTCCAACGCCTACGGCGTCACGGGCATTTTCGGTATCCTGATTACGACGGATCATTCCTTATCCTATTTGTTGATGATGGCAGTGTCGTTTCTCACGGCATTCCTCCTGACACTGCTGTTCTGCCGCAATTGCCCGAAAGACCTCTTTGAAAACGACGCCAAAACACCCGACCTCATCGTCGCCGCACCACTTTCGGGAACGCTAATTCCGCTGGAAAACGTCTCCGACGAGATTTTCGCCAAAGGGACACTTGGAAAAGGTATCGCAATTCTTCCCACTTCCAGCCACGTTCTCGCTCCTGCGGACGGCGTAGTGACAACGCTATCGCCGACTGCCCACGCCATTGGACTCACGCTGAACAGCAGTATCGAAATCCTCATTCACATTGGCGTTGACACGGAGCAGCTGCATGAAATGGGATTTGCACCGCTGGTACAAGAGGGCGAAACGGTATCGCTTGGTCAATCGCTTCTGTTATTTGATCCCACGTAGCTGAAGAAAAAAGGATACAATACGACGACTCTGATTTTAATCACCAATACGGATACATATCAAACCATTACACCATCCAGACAAAACAAAATTCATGCTTTAGACACACTCATAACCATAGAAAAATAGCCATTTCAAAATGTATATTGCGCTGTTTTTTCCTCATAATAAAGAAAAGCCTTGTGCGCTTTCTGGAAATTTTAAAATCGAAAAAGGAGTTTTTATGAAAAATTTTTCCTACACCATCACCGACCCCGTCGGCGTTCACGCCCGACCTGCGGGGATGCTCGTCAAAGCGGCAAAGCCGTTTTCCGCCGCGATCACCCTCACCTGTGACAAATCTGGAAAAACGGCAAACGCCAAAAATATCCTACAGGTCATGTCCCTCGGACTGCAATCCGGAGACAGCGTTTCGCTCACGATTGACGGCACAGATGAATCAAACGCCGCTGCCGCCATACAAGCTTTCTTTGAGGAGAATTTGTAATATGAAAACATTCCAAGGAATCGGCGTCTACGGTGCAATTGCCATTGGAAAAGCGACAAAGTATGTCCAAAAAGTCACCGTCCGACGTACTGCCATTCCGCCTAACGAAATCCAAGCGGAACTGGAAAAATTAAAAACCGCCAGAGCGGCGGCGTGTGCGGAGCTTACACAAATCTATCAGACGGCTTTGCAGGAAATTGGACAGGAACAGGCGGAAATTTTTGAAATCCACCGCATAATGCTGGAGGACGAAGACTATAACAACGCCATTTCCCGTATCATCGAAAATGAAGGACTTTGTGCGGCGTACGCCGTCGCCGTCACAGGAGAACGCTTCGCCGCCCAATTTTCCGCCTTGGAGGATAAGCTTCTGCAAGCCCGTTCCGCTGACGTAGAAGATGTCTCCAACCGCCTCATTCGACACCTGACAGCCGAAAACACCGCCATCCCAATTGGAACTGGCGGTGAAAAATCGATTCTCTGTGCAGACGATTTTTCACCCAGTGAGACGGTGATGCTGGACAAAAATCAAATTCTGGCGTTCGTCACCGTCTACGGTTCCCGAAATTCCCACACTTCTATCCTCGCCCGTTCACGCAATATCCCGGCAGTTATCGGCGTGGGAAGCAAATTTCTAGACAGCATCACAATCGGAGAACTGCTGATTGTGGATGGACATCGTGGAATCGTCATTCTCTCGCCGGATGACACGACACTGGAACAATATCAATAAGTACAACAGGCGGACAGCCTCAGACAACAATAGCTGTTCACACTGCGTGGAAAAGAAAATATCACGAAAAGCGGCAGGAAAATCGAAATCCACGGGAATATCGGCAGCCTAGATGAAGTGGATGCGGTACTGGAATCGGATACGGGCGGCATCGGACTCTTCCGCAGCGAATTCCTCTATCTGGGAAGAAATCAGCTTCCCACAGAGGAGGAGCAATTCCACACCTATCAACAAATCCTGAAGCGCATGGGCGAAAAGCGTGTGATTCTTCGCACGCTGGACATCGGCTCTGACAAACAGGCGGACTATCTCCACCTAGAAAAAGAGGTCAATCCTGCAATGGGACTGCGTGCCATCCGCCTTTGTTTCCAGCGACCGGATTTGTTCCGTACCCAGCTTCGTGCAATCTATCGGGCGTCGATTTATGGAAATTTGGGAATCCTGTTTCCAATGATCACGAGTTTATGGGAACTGGAAAAAGTTTTCCGCATTTGCGGCGAAGTAAAAGAGAAACTCCAAACGCAGTCCATGCCCTTTCGAGCAGATGTTCCCGTGGGTATCATGATTGAGACGCCTGCGGCGGCTCTCATCAGCGACTGCCTTGTGAAACACGTGAATTTTTTTAGCGTGGGAACGAACGATTTGACGCAGTATACGCTGGCGTGTGATCGACAAAACGAACAATTAGAGCGATACTGTGACGCCCATCACGAAGCGATTCTACGACTCATTGAGATGACAGCGACGGCAGCACACAAGCATAACGTATGGATTGGAATTTGCGGGGAACTCGCTGCGGATAAGGAGATGACGGCGTGGTTTTTGGATCACGGTATCGATGAGCTTTCCGTCTCGCCAAACAACGTGTTGGAACTGCGTGCGTACGTACGGCAGCTGGACAAATGATGTTAAAAACGAATCTGATTATTTCAGATGGAATAAAAAGATTTTTGTGTATATGCTTATTGGAAATAACCGGCTGTGCTTTCGGGTGCAGCCGGTTTTATTTTCTAAACACAAACAAATACTCATGAGCTATCAGCAGAAAGTTGTATTTTATGCTATTTGTTTTCCAATAACCTGTCGCACGGCAGTTGTGCTGTTCCTTGATGATAAGCTCTTTGAGGGTAACTACATCTTCAATTTCAGATACTACTCCATGTGAGATTATATCAATTTTTCCTTGAAATGGAATTTGTGAAATAAGGATATTGCAACCTACCCAGCCTGCTCTCTTGGCTGTAGGTAATAAAGGCTTACGCTTTTCTATGATTGATGGGACAAAAAAGAACTTTGGTATAACATACAAATCTGTAATCTCAAAGCTTGATGTATATTTTAAGATAAACAAATCAGGATTATCAGTGCTTGTAATCCTTTCAATCATAGTGCCGTATGCACCATCACTTATTTTTTTGCCTATTTTGCCTTTTTTACTTTTAAGCTCAAAGGTTTCTCCGCATCTCTTACATTTACATTCAAAATCTGCAACAGGCTTGTTATTATCAAGCTTATGTATATGTGGCTGTCCACAGCAAGGGCAAAATATATTATCTACCACCTAGCTTTCACTCATAATCCTAACCTTCTGAGTAGCACTTTTATATCCACTCGCTAGCTGTTCATTAAAATTAAAGTTCATCAAAACTCATACCACTTCGTACAATCGTTATTTTCAAGGCATTGTCCGCACATTTGTTTACAAACAAGATTTCCCTGTGCGAGAACAAATTCTCCGTCTATATATTTTTTTCAGCTATTTCCAATGCACTTTCCATATCATCTGCTTCAACTAAGAAATCCTCTGAAATCATTTCTTCTATTGTTATTTTGTATTTCATAATTGCCTCCCTTGCTATTAAACAACATAATCTCCACATTTTTCAACAGACCGCTAATCAGACGAATACTAACCTCATCACAGATAGATGGTTTTTTATATGCTCCCATAGGAACATTATACAGTCCCTTGCTGTTTACTCTGTAAAGTCCGTTAAAACAAGTCTTGTTGAGAAATATAAATAGAGCAGCTTTTTCGTTAAGAGAATCGTTATTGCCAATCAACTCGTTAAAATGTTCTCTTTGCTTATAATAATATTCCTTTCGCTCGTCTTCGTTCATCATCCAAAATTCATTTTGCATCTCGCTAAGTCTATCAACAAGTTTATCTACATTATCACGAACTTGCACGTAAGCGTTAGTAAGCTCGGCATTTACATCATTTATCAGCACCTCTTTAGGCTGAAAATTAGCAAGTACATCAAGCAAAACAGCTCCGCCACCAACAAAAGGCTCACAGTAACGTTCTATGGTATCAGGGTACTTCTTTCTTATCTCACCAAGGAGCTGACTTTTTCCGCCAGCCCATTTTACGAAGGGCTTTACGGTCTTAAATTTCATCTAACTTCCTCCAAGTAATTACTTTTACTTTCTTATTATACTACACAATTCCGAAAAGATCAATAGGTATGAAACTTTTGCAAAAATTTTATTCTCCATGTTCTGATACGTTGAAATTTGACAACATCCCTTAAAATGTGCTATACTGTCACTGTCGGCTTCTTCCGAAAGGAAGGAGGTGAGGTCATTGCTATACTACATCTTATCGCTCGCAATATCTGTTGGAGTAGAATTAGCGTTATACGCCTTCTACAAATGGCTTAACAGATAAAAGCCGACACTCCTAAAGCCTATGCCTTTTTATAAGGCAAAATCCCCCAGAGCTGCAACTCTGGGGGATTTCTTTTTTTGTAGTGAAGCCATCGCTACTACATCTTGCTCTTATTGTTCTCATTATACCACGTCTGAAACGCACTGTCAAGCCTTTTTTGAAAAAAATTCCCCATATCCCGACGCATCAAAATTTGACAACATCCCCTAAAATATGTTACAATGCCAATGTCGGTCTCTTCCGCAGGGAGGAGGTGGAAATCGTGAATTACATAATCAACTTCGTAATTTCTGTTATAGCTCGTCTGGTTAGTGATCAGATTAGCAAGTAGCTTGACAGAAAGTAAGTACCGACAAAGCCCCAAAAAAAGAACTCCCCAGAGTGCCAGCTCTGGAGAGTTCGCTTGTGTGTCATCGTACACATAATCAACTTCATGGTTATTTGCATTATACCACATCTACAGCCCCTTGTCAAGCCTTTTATCAAAAATTTTATTCCCCATATTCTGATACGTTGAAATTTGACAAAATATCTTAAGATATGCTATACTATCACTGT
>JAJQEI010000021.1:19309-56157 GCA_021201755.1 Ruminococcus sp.
TTCTGATACGTTGAAATTTGACAAAATATCTTAAGATATGCTATACTATCACTGTCGGTCTCTTCCGAAAGGGAGGAGGTGGAAATCATGAATTACATCATAAACTTCGTTGTCTCTGTTATGGCAAGGCTAATTGGTGACTAGCTGAGCAAGTGGTTTGACAGGGACTAACCTGTACCGACCAAACCCAAAAAAAAATCCCCCGAGAGTTGCCGCTCTCGGGGGATTCACTTGTGTGTCATCATGCGACATCATAAACTTCGTGATTACTTGTATTATACCACGTCTGAAACATCTTGTCAAGCCATTTTGCAAAAATTTTTATTCTCCCACCAGTTCTCGATACATTCTCATAAGCTTCGCCATACACTCGCTTTCTCACACAATAAAATCCCCAAAACTGGCGCAAATACGTCATTTTTGGGGATATACTCTGGTGACCCGTACGGGAATTGAACCCATGATTCCGCCGTGAAAGGGCAGTGTCTTAACCTCTTGACCAACGGGCCGGAATGGTAGCGGCAGCAGGATTCGAACCAGCGACCAATCGGGTATGAACCGAGTACTCTAACCAACTGAGCTATGCCGCCACATCGAAAATTGCAGTCAGAAATACACTCTACCGTATTTCCTACGACTTATTTAGTATACTACATTTTCGGTCAATTGTCAAGCTCTTTTTTAGAATTTGTATCCTTGCACAAATAAAATACAATTTTCTTCTGCTGATTGCGTAAAATTATACAAATTTGTGAACCATTTCCTATGAATCCTTCTGTTTCGAAGGAAAAATCGCCGCAGCGACGACACCAAACACCATTGCTGCCGTTATGCCGCCAGAAGAAGCCGTTAAGCCACCCATAAAAATACCAAGGATTCCCTTTTTATCCACTGCCTCCTTGACGCCCTCCGCCAGAAGATTACCAAAGCCAGTCAGCGGAATATTTTTCCAAGATTTCGACTTCGGTGCCGTTTGCTTTTGCATGGTCTGATATAAATCACGACTAATTTTCATAGCATTGCTCCTTTTTAGAAATTCGAGATTAAAATTTAAGAAGTTAGATTTGATACCTCCCTAAAAGGGCACCCTGAGTGCGATGAAGAAATGCCCTTGGGGTGCGATCGAAGTAGTCCCCGTAGGGGAGGAGATGTCAGCGAAGCTGACAGAGAGGTTGTTTCGACGAAAACCGAAACGTTGTCCCATCTAAAAATCACCAAGAAAACGCTAGTTCACTGCTCGGTTCGACCTCTCCACCAGCCTTACGGCTGGTCCCCCTCCCCTTTCGGGGGAGGCATCGTATAGGCTCCGTGTATTAGTATTTCTCATATCATTGAAATCATACAAACAAAAAACAAAAAGGACATTTGATTTCTCAAATGCCCTTAAATTCAAATCAATTGTCACATCTTCATTGATTTATGCAACTGGCATTGCTGTCAGGTTACAAATCAAATACTGCATAATTACCGTAATATCTGTGGTATCCAACACGTTATCCAGCTGACAATCTGCGTTTGCCAATTGCCGCTGATTGAGCAGCTCATACCCATTCAAATACCGCTGCAACATCACTGCATCTGCAACATCAACCGTTCCATCTCCGTTTACATCGCCATAGAGGTCGGCATAAAGCGGATCAGACACACCCTCTACCTCGACGCTGGACACAACCGTTGCTTCGGTCGTAGTCGTCGTTGTAGTCGTGGTTGTGGTAGACGTGGTTGTCGTTTCAGCAGTGGTCGTAGTAGTCGTAACTTCTGTGGTCGTCTCCACGATAGTTTCCTCGGTCGTTGTTTCAACAGCTTCCGTGGTTGTCGTAGTCATTTCCGCAGTTGTTGTGACTTCGGTAGTCGTTGTCTCTTCCGATTCATCCTCTGAAACAACATTGATATAATCCATAGATACATAACCAGTTACTTCACCATAAGTCACCTTTGCCCAGCTGCCGTTTCCAGAGAGAACCTCCAAGGTTTCTCCTGATTCAGCAATTGCCACAACCGCTGCACTCGTGTCCGGTGCAAGGCGAATGTTCAAGGACGAGGCATCAATCGTGTATGTGCCGGCGTAGCTCTCTGAAAAATCAGACGGTGTTTCTGCAAGTTCTTCGGTGTCTGTTTCCGTCGTTTCTATTGCTTGGGTTTCCGTGGTTTCATCCTCTGCCGCAGCAGTGGTGGTCACGGCTTCCGTGGTAGTCGTCGTACTCGAAGAGACGCTGCTCCAATTCAGTGACGACAACGTAGAATAGGCGGAATTCAGTCTTGCGGTATAATATCCGGAGCTATTGCTGCTGTCGGCGAGTGCTGCGTTGTGGATGACGTCCAAGGTGATGGCACTGACGCTCCCCACGCTGCTGCTTGCTGCCGTAACAATTCGTGCAGCAATACCGCTTCCACGATTATAGAGATCCGCATAATATACCAATGCACAAGAATCGGTAAGGCCCTTGTTTTGTCCCACTTCTATGTATCCCTGTACGTCAGAATAAGCCAGACTGTCCTGTGTCGAAACGCCGACACTGGTCGTCAACAGGCTGGACGCCGCAGACGCCTCAGAAGAAGAGAAAGTTCTGGAGCCCCAACTGGACGAGGTCATTACATCGTTGTAAAATGTAGTGCCAAGGATACTTTTTGCTGTTGCAGTATCTGCGTTTGCCACGGAACGCATCAGCTCCAGCGCACGATTTGCGTGCCACTGTAAAATACCAATGCTTACTGCGCCATTGTCGTTTGCGTTAATCGATCCATAGCTGCCCTCATTTTTCGTGATGATTTGTACAGCTACCGTCGTCATCTCGCTCAACGACGCTGCCGAAGCAGCTACCGGACTGGATATCGCAGAAAATACAATCGTCAAAAAAGTAAGACAAGACAATACGACTGCCATGAGTTTTTTTCGCATACTGATTGCTCCTTTTGGTGCGTGTGTAAAGACCTGTCCATCCAGCGAACAAGCCTCACACAGGATGGGATGGCACACCGTGCAAAATCGCCTAGGACGATCCTTGTGCGGTGACACCATAGGGATTCGTTTGCACTGTAGCAGTCGCTACATTGCAGTACGGCAAAAAAATCTGTCACTGCAATGCGTGAAGACCTGATGGAACTGTGTGCAGTATTCCACAAGCCTCCGTTATCATAAGTACACATGCCTGTCCGGTCTCTTTCGGACTTTCGCCCCAGAGATTGATGTGCCGTAAAAGCATTGCACAGCTGCACCCGTTTTAAAAGGCAGATTTCTCCGCCCACGGCAGCAGCTTTTGCAGATATGCACCACGCAAGCAAACATCACGGTACGAGAAATCCGAATGCCCTTTGCGAATACATTTCCGTACGATTTTCATTATATCACAGATGTAACCATTTTGCAAGACTTTTTTCAGCGTCTTGTCCCATCTTCTATGATTTTATACATATCACACAAAAATTATGACTGTTATTTTATTCACTCTACACAAAATCACTTGTCATTTTTTATAATAATAATGACAATTTGGGGTGAAAAAAAGACAAAAAAGCGACACAGGAAACTGATACCGCCGTGTCATGTTGTTTGATTTTAATCTTCTAGTATTTTTCCTATCGTGCCACCATAATGGGTTTCCACATTCCCGAACGTATCCTGCGTCACAAGTGCACAGTCGTCGGTGATGTCCATCACTGCCACTTTTTTTACTGTGCCGTTAGTTTCCACCCACTCCACACGCTTTCCGATCAAACAGGAACGCTGGCGATATTCCGCCAAAAAGCGACGTTCCGTCATTTCAGAAATCAGCTGTTCCATCTCGTATAAAATCGCAGCCAAAAGTGCACACCGCTGTACGTGACAATCCGACACCTCTTCTTCTATAGATGACACCGTCGACCGTAGTCCCTGCGGCATCGTCTCTTCTGTATTCCGAACGTTAATGCCGATTCCCACAATGGCATAAGACATCGTGCCAGACTCCAAGCTCAGTTCGCCCTCCGTCAGAATACCGCAGATTTTCTTACCGTTTAAATATACGTCATTTACCCATTTGATTTGGGTGTGTGTATGATATAGCTTATCGATGGCACGAGACGTCGCTACAGCGGCACACGCCGTCAGCACAGAGGCATCCTGCAATTGAAAATCCTGATTCACAATCACGGAAAAATAGAGTCCACACCCACCCGGGGAATAAAACCGTTTTCCCTGTCTGCCTCTGCCTGCAACCTGTTCATTCGACACCACCACTGTACCTCGTATTGCCCCCTGCTGCAAAAGATTGCGGCAATAGTCGTTGGTGGAATCCATAATTTCTTTCACAATCAGTATATTTCCCAGATATTTCGTGTGCAAATATTTTCTGATGTCTTCTTCTGTCAACAAATCTGCCGCCTGTACCATACGATAGCCGACGCTTTTCTTACTTTCCACCGGAAAGCCCTGTTTTTCCAATTCTTGAATTGCCTTCCAAACGGCATTTCTGCTGACGCCTAAAGTTCTCGCCAGTGCCGCTCCAGAAAAATATTCTCCGCCCGATTCCAGTAAAATATGCTTTACCTGTGTTTTTACACTCATCTTTTTTACCATCCTAATTTTATCTGTTTATTCTTTTCTACCCATTTATTTATCGCTGTCCAAATAATGCCAGCATCCTTTCAAATATACACAGCCGGAAATCACCGTCAATCCTGTAGAAATCCAAATCAGTCCCCCTAAAATCCACGTTTTCACAAAGTCCGGCACAGCGACAGAAAAGTCCCCCACCAGCAACAGATAGAAAAGGATTCCCACAATAGTCACCATCGTAAACGCCGTCTTTAGCTTTCCCAAAATTCCCGCAGCAATGACGACGCCTTGCTGTGCCGACAAAAGACGTAAACCGGATACCATAAATTCCCGTGCGATGATAATCATCAGCGGAATCGCCGACATTTGAATTTCATCCAGTTCCACAAAGGCAGTCAGCGCAGTAATGACCAGCACCTTATCCGCCAAGGGATCGAGAAATTTTCCAAAATTCGTGACGAGATTTCGAGATCGAGCGATTTTCCCGTCCAGCATATCTGTCAGAGATGCCGCCGCAAAGACGATCAATGCCCACAAAAAATGGAAGGAAATGGCACGCACATAGAGAAACACCAGAAACACCGGTATCAAACATACACGCAATAGCGTCAGTTTATTGGGCAGATTCATGCTTCTACCTCCTCCGCTAACAAATCATAATCCAGCGTATCGAAAACTTCGACGGTGATATATTGCCCCAGTCGCAGACGATTTTCACTCTTGATGAAAATTTTTCCGTCAATGTCCGGCGCATCCGCCGCAGTTCTGCCGAAATAACATCCCGCATAGCGGTCATATCCCTCAATCACTGCCGTCAGGCGGCTGCCGATTTTTGCTGCATTTTTTTCTGCATTGACTTCCTGCTGCTGTTCCATGATAATATCCGCCCGATGCTGCCGCACGTCCTCATCAATTTGGTCTTCAAATTCCGCTGCCCTTGTCCCCTCCTCCTCAGAGTAGGCAAAGCAGCCTAAGTGGTCGAATTGCATCTCCTGTACAAAGTCGCCAAGGCAGTTGAACTGTTCCTTTGTCTCACCGGGAAAGCCGGTAATTAAGGTCGTGCGCAAAGTAATATTCGGCACCTTTTCCCGAATATGCCCGATGATCTGCCGCAGTTCCTGCTCATCCCCGGGACGGTTCATGCGCTTCAGAATCTCCCCGTCACAGTGTTGTATTGGCAAATCGAGATACGGCACCATATGCGGCTCTTCCACAAAGATGTCCAAGAGCTTGTCCGTAATCCGCTCCGGATAGCAATATAACACCCGCACCCAGCGAATGCCCTCGATATGACATAGCTCTCGCAGCAGCTCCGGCAAACGGAATTCTCCGTATAAATCCATACCGTACTGGGTGGTGTCCTGTGCAATGACATTCAATTCCGTCACATGATGGGACGCCAGCCAGCGTGCCTCGTCGAGGACGTTCTCCAACGGTACGCTGCGATAAGGACCCCGAATCGCAGGAATGGCACAATAGGTACAGCAGTTGGAACACCCTTCCGCAATTTTTAAATACGCAAAAAACAGCAGCGTGGTAACAATTCGGTCGCCTTTCATTTCAGCATCTGCTTTCTTGCCGAAGCGTACCACTCGCTCCCCAGCAAGCACATGGTCGAGAATATCCACAATATCCCGATTGTCACCAATGCCGATAACGGCGTCTGCCTCTTCAAACAAATCCGCCGCCTCCTGCTGATACCGCTCTGTCAAACATCCTGTGAGGATGATTTTCTTTAACGTCCCCTCTTTTTTCAATGCCCCTAGTTCTAATATGGTTTCAATGGCTTCTTCCTTGGCGGATTGAATAAATCCACAGGTATTCACAATCGCAATCTCCGCTTCCCCCGGCTCCGTCACCAGCTGATAGCCATGCTGTTTCAGTTTTGCCAGCATCCGCTCCGAATCCACCAGATTTTTTGAACATCCTAAGGACACCATTCCTACTTTGATTGGCATATTTCTTACTCCTTTTCTTGTTCCTCTAGATATGTCTTTACTGCACGGTTCACTTCTCCAAAAGAATACCCCTGGCGCACCAGTGCCGCCTTTCCCTTTTCGATTTGTTGTCGATCGGAAGCGTCTGCGAAATATTTCGCATACTTTTCAGCCACACGCTCCGCCAAAATTTCCAGTGTCCGCTCCGCAAACGGTTCTAACGCCTCATCAATTTGTGCATCCAGCAGCTCCCGCCTCCGCATCTCCTGTTTTGCCCGTCGAAACCCATACCCTTTCACTATAATATATCGATATGCCAGCTGTTCCGCATAACGGTGATCGTTAATCAGTCCCTGTTTCGCCAGCCGATTCACCACTGCAAAACAAACTGCCGATGGATATGTTTTCTCCAGTTTGTGGTACATTTCCTGATAACTATATCCCCGATAGTCGAGCAGATAACACGCCCGACTGTACGCCTTTCGACAAAGCTCCGCATTGCAGATCCGTTCCCATTCCTGTTCAGAAATTTCCATTTCCTTTTGTAGCGAAAACTTTTCCACAACGGATACATTTAAAAAATATAACGTTTCTTCATCGTCGAAGGCAATCTTCCATGTATTCCTTTTATAGGGCGAAAGTGTTGTAATTCGCATCGATTATGTCGGATCAAATTCTTCAAAATCGTCCTCGGCGTTCACTTCCAGCTCAGACGGATCTGGCAGTGATTCATACAGTCCCGATTTCTCCGTCGTCTCAAATGGTTCTGCATTTTGTGCAATGCTTCCATTTGTTTCCTGTTCCGCCGCCTGTTCTGCTGCAAGTTCCAATGCGCTCTTTTTCTTCTTCGGAGAACTGTTGGCATATAGGGTATCCTTCTGTTCCATAACCTGCTTTTGGATTTCTTCACGCAGTTCTGTGTTTTCTTCGAGAAGAATCTTTACATTATCTCGTCCCTGTCCCAGTTTGTTTTCTCCATAGCTAAACCAAGAGCCGGACTTCTTAATAATTTTCAGTTCTGTTGCCACGTCCACCAGTTCGCCAATGCGGTCAATACCCTTTCCATAAATCAGCTCAAATTCACACTCCCGAAACGGCGGAGCGACTTTATTTTTACTGATCTTCACCTTTGTCTTACTGCCGATTTGTCTGCCGCCCTCTCGGATGGGTTCGCCCTTGCGCACATCCATACGCACGGAAGCATAAAACTTCAGTGCCCGTCCGCCGGGCGTTACCTCCGGATTGCCATACATAATGCCGATTTTTTCCCGAATCTGGTTGATGAAAATTGCCACACAATTGGACTTTGAAATAATCGCCGTCAGTTTCCGCATGGCTTGTGACATCAGTCTCGCCAGCTGTCCCACATGGGCGTCACCCATATCGCCGTCAATCTCCGCCTTTGTGGTCAATGCCGCAACAGAATCGACGACGATAACGTCAATTGCTCCCGAGCGCACCAGCTCTTCTGCAATATTCAGTGCCTGTTCACCGCTGTCCGGCTGAGAGACGAGAAGTTCATCAATATTCACACCCAATGTTCTTGCATAGGTGGGATCCAGTGCGTGTTCCACATCGATGAATGCCACTTCGCCGCCTGTCTTTTGCGCTTCTGCGATGATGTGCAGTGCAACAGTGGTTTTGCCGCTGCTTTCCGGACCATAAAGTTCCACAATTCGTCCTCTCGGAACACCGCCAACACCAAGTGCCATATCCAGCATAATCGAACCCGTGTGAATCACTTCCACGTTCATGTTCGCATGATTTTCGCCTAAACGCATAATGGCACCATCTCCATATGTCTTGGTGATATGCGCAATGGCACTTTGCAGTGCTTTTTTCTTTTCTTCATCTGAAGAAGGCATTTGAATTACATTTGCCTTTTTGTTATCTTTTGCCATAGTCTATTTCCTTTCCGACTTTCGCCGTGTATATGATTTCAATTTATATTACGCTAACTGTCCCAGAACGACACGTTCAACGCCGCATAAATCGGTTTCGGTGTGACACTGCCGCAAATCAGCCTGTTTCATGATAGCAGCGACCTGTGCCGCCTGACCCTGTCCCACTTCGGTGACAAGCCAGCCACCCACTTTTAAACAGGTTTTCCACTGTGGAATCAGCCGCCGATAAAACGCCAGCCCGTCCGTTCCGCCATCAAGAGCCATCGCAGGTTCAAACTGCACCTCTCGCTGAAGGTTCTGCATATTCGCCGCCGTCAAATACGGCGGATTACAAGTGATGACATCATACCGCCGCTGGAATAGGGTTTCCGGTGGTGTGAAAACGTCGCTCTGCCACGGGGTGATCGGAACATCATATCGTTCCAGATTCTGCCGCAAATACCCAAAGGCATCCGCCGACAATTCCACACAGTCCCCCTGAACTGCAGGGAGGTGCTTCGCAATGGCTATGGGAATACAGCCACTGCCGCTGCACAGATCCAACAGTGCAGTGGAGTTCTGTCCTCGTCGCAGACGGAGTACCGCTTCTACCAGTGTTTCCGTGTCCTGTCTCGGAATCAAAACGCCCTCTCCCACGGAAAAGGAAATACCAAAAAATTCCCATTCTCCGCAAAGATATTGCAGCGGTTCTCCGTCACAGCGACGGCTTGTCAGCTGTATTAACGTATCCTGTTGTTCCTGTGTCATCGTTGTCGTTGTTGGGAGATACTGATTTTTCGTAAAGCCCATTGCCTTTTCCACCAAAATGCGACTTTCCCACTGTGCCGTATCTTCATCTAATCCAGCCTTTCTCAGCTGCTTTGCCACCCAGCGTCTCCCTGTCATAACCATATCCATTACCACTTATCGTCCTCCCGATTTTTCGGAATACACGGTTTCATTGCGGCAATGGCACATTCGATCTGGTCGGCGTTCGGCTCTCGTGTGATGATGCGCTGAATTTGCAGTCCCGGCCAAAAACATAACCGTGTCAGCCAGCTGTTGCTGCGACCTACAATGCGAATGAACTCATAGGAAATTCCCATCACTACCGGTAAAAGACAGATGCTCACCACTACACGCTGCCACACCACCGTCAGCGGCACAAGACACATCACCAAAATTTCCACAATTAGGGTAATGAAAATAAAACTTGTACCACAGCGTGGATGAAAGCGAGTGTGCTTTCAGATATTTTCCACCGTCAGTTCTTCTCCTGCCTCATAATAGGCGATCGTCTTATGCTCTGCTCCATGATATTCGTAATTGTGCCGCATATCCGCCATAAGACCCGTACAAGCCATATATCCCAGAAACAGGATAATTTTCAAAATTTCCTCTAGGAGAGAACGGAGAAATCGACTGTCGTCTGAAATTGGCGTGTGGAGAATCAGCTGATTCACTGCCGTTTTCGGCAGCCATAAAAAGAGAATTATTGCCAGAGCGACGCCCAAAAATACGCCAATGCTCATCACGGCGGAAGCACCGCCGGATTTCTCCTTATCCGCCGCTTTTTCTTCCTCTGTCATCTGCTTTTCCGCTGACTTCATCAGACAGCGATAACCGTCTTTTAAAAAAATACAAAAATTGAACACACCTCATATGAAAGGACATTCCCGATACCAAGGCATATTCGCACCATTATTCTCTTTCCATGTTTCCATTTCGATTTTCCCGTCCGGCAGCCGACACGCCATCGCTCCTACTTCTGCCCCTTTCATCATGATTCCCTCAATCAACGCCTGACCGCCAATTTTCGTCATATGCTTTGGATTTTCCGATTTTGCCGCTTGTCTTTTTCCCATGCCCGTTTAATCGCCCTCCATTTGTTCCTGCAGATTATTTTGAATAGGCAGCGTGATAACCACTGCCGTTCCCACGTTTAATTCGCTGGTAATATCCAATCTGCCGCCGTGGGTCGTGATAATTTCATCCGCTACGGCGAGTCCAATGCCGGAACCCCGACGAGTTTGATTCGCCTTAAAAAATTTCATCTTGACTCTCGGTAAATCCGCTGCGCTGATGCCCACGCCGTTGTCCGTGACTGTCACCTGTATCATTCCGCCCACTGCCTCTGCGCTGATGGTAATCGTACCGCCTCGGTTCGAATATTTAATGGCATTATCAATGACGTTGATGAACACCTGCCGAATTCGGTTCTTATCGCCGTAGACAAAGGGAAGCATTTCCGGCTCTTGGTAGATGACATGAATATTTTCCCGTTTCGCCTTTTCCATGTAGATGAGAACAGCGTCTCCCAGCTCCGCCAACACGTCCATATCCGCACATTGCAGTGAGAATTTTCCGCTGGACATTCGGGAAAAGTCGAGAAGCTCCTCCACCATTTCCGACAATCGCTCCGTTTCGTTGACGATGATATGTACACCACGCTGTACCGTATCTGAATCGGCATCCATACTCATGGTCTCCGCCCAGCCTTTAATTGCCGTCAAAGGCGTTCGCAGCTCGTGGGAAATGGAGGAGATAAATTCATTTTTCAAGTTCTCCGTATTGGATAACTCGTCCGCCATCTGGTTAATCGAACCGCACAAATCACCGATTTCGTCATTGGTATTGCCGGCGATTCTGACAGAAAAATCGCCCTTCGCAAATTTTTGAGTGGTGGCATTTATTTGTTTGATCGGTCTCACAATCGACTGGACAAAAT
The DNA here is from genome assembly GCA_021201755.1 of Ruminococcus sp. GTDB lineage: Bacteria > Bacillota > Clostridia > Oscillospirales > Ruminococcaceae > Ruminococcus_C. The sequence goes on from JAJQEI010000021.1 coordinate 30,392, forward strand.
AAACGCCGATAACCGCCAGCAGTATTAAAATTCCCAGACAAATTGTCGTAACGCCAAGCATCAGGCTTTTTAAGTTATCCTGAATTTGATCCACCGACGCCACTACACGTATGGCGTTATATTCTGTGTTCAAATCAGAAATATCCAGCGTCATCGCCATAACGGTTTCATTTCCGGATTTTCCAAGCCAATACCCCTCGCCCTCTTCCATCGCCTCTTCATAATCGGGCATAGAAGCATCCGCTTCTAGCGTAAAGCCGGAGGAGGTCAGTACCACTCTGCCGTTCGTGTTGATTGCCATCAGCTCCATCTTCTCTTTATCGGAAAAATTCTCGATGGTGTTGCGCATTTCCAGCGACAGATTCATATCTGCGTCTTGTGCATAGCAGCTGAGTACACCGTTAATAGAGCTGAGCTTTGTGCTGAGATACTGCTTTGCGGAGCTATAATAATAGCTTTGAAAGGCGTAGACAATCGCCACATCCAGCACCAACAGCACAAGGACAATAATCCCCAGATTATTCAAAACCCAGCGGCGTGTAATCGACCCTTTTTTGGGCTTCTTCGCCTTTCGGCGGTGTCTATTATTGGTCATTCCATTTATATCCATAACCCCAAATGGTTGTAATATAGTGGGGTTTACTCGGTTGTTCTTCGATTTTCATGCGTATCCGGCGAATGTTCACATCGACAATTTTGTCATCTCCCACATAGCTGTCGCCCCATATATGATTTAAAATACTCGCCCGATCCAGTGCCGTATTCTGGTTGTTCAAAAAGAATTCCATAATCTGATATTCCACCTGTGTCAGGTCAATCAGCTTTCCATCTTTCGTGACGGTACGGCTTTTTAAGTTTAGTGCAAAAGGACCGCTTTCGATAATCGGCGACTGTTCGTCCTTGATAAAGCTTATGCACACCCTGCGGTAGGTGGCGTCCACTCGGGCAGTCAATTCCGACGGAGAAAACGGCTTTGTAATATAATCGTCTGCACCGAACATCAAGCCACTGACTTTGTCCATCTCCTGTGTCCGTGCCGTCAGCATAATAATCCCCAAAGTCGAGCTTTTCTCCCTTAGCTTTTTGCACACCGTAAAGCCGTCAATTCCGGGCATCATAATATCCAATAAGACAATATCGAAGTTACCCCGTTCTTCGTCGAACAGGCGAAGTGCCTCTTCTCCACAGTTCACGTCCATCACGTCATAACCCGCACGCTTCAAATTGATGACGACAAAGTCACGAATGGAGTCTTCGTCCTCACAAACTAAAATTCGTTTCATATTTTTCACCTTCGTTGGGTTTTCCCTGATTTACCAATTTATCGATTCCTCTATATAAACCGAAAACAAGTCAATAGTTCTTTCCAATCCTTTGTCAAGCTGTCGTCACTGTCCTCGGCTTTGAAATAATACTGTGCCTTTCCTTTTGTATGAATGAGTAAATAGCCGTCGCTCTCCCGATCTTCAATTTCCTCCTCTTCCTGTACGACGCCATAACGCATCAATTCAATCATGTCGTCTGTGATTTCGCCGTCATAGCGGCAAAAGACAATATCGCCAGTTAGAGCGTCTGTAATGGCAGTGACCGTCTCGTACCACGCTTTCGGCAGCAGAAACATACAGCCGTCGCTTAAGTCAAAATATCCTCTCGTCTTTTCCGTCAATTGATTTCCGTTCAGTTCCAGCCAACGGATCAGCTTCACCTGATCGGAGGCATCCTCCTCATAACCGGGGAACGACTCCTGCACCGGAATTTCGATACTACCGTCTCCGTCAATATCCATCGAAATATAGCCCACCGTACGTGCCGTCGCAGCAACCGCCTCAGAGTTTTCTAACACATACGCCAGAATTCCCTCGGAGACACAGAAAATTTCCGTCATGACGGTCGCCGTACTCGACTGTCCGTCGACAAAAATTGTAGGTGTGTTGTCACTGCGCTTGCTGTAGAGAATTTGACTATAGTCTGTAAACGACGTACGCAAATCGAGTTTTCCGCTCAGGTTCACATTTTCTTGGGTATTCAGCCGATACATTGCCGCAGCGGCATTGGCAGCGTCAGTGGTACGAGTCAACACAAGAAGTTCCTTTTGGTCATCGTTGTCCATATCCTCCACGTCAAACATGGTGTAATTCGTCGTAAACAGCTGCGTCATCATACCGTCCTCATACGTATAGATCGTCAGCAACTTGTCCGACTGATCCGTACCGCTGTAACCAAAGAAAATTCGGTTTCGGCTCTCCGCTCCCATCGGGGAAATTTCCACCGTTTCGATTTCCGCTCCATCCGCAGGAATATCACACACCACCTGCCACTGTTCATCCACCTGATTGAGTACGCCCACACGCAATGTATTTTCTGCTGCGGCCAGGCTCGTTTTTTTATAAAAGATCAGTACCTCGTCTTCTCCGTCGTCGTCCAGATCGGCTATCGTAAAAGCGGAGAGGTTGTTGCCGGAACGAGGATATTGCAGTGTAATATTGTCCCCGACGCAATCCTGTAATGCCAAATAAATCTGTTTCTGTTCTTCGCTCAGGCTTGGTGGTTTCAACAGGGTGTCCACCGACGCCCCGATTTTCGCATCACAGCCTGTGGTGAAAAGCAGTGAAAATAACAGGCAAAATGCGGTCAGTGCTTTTTGAAAATTCCACCGCCGCAGTTTGTTCTTCAATGGTTTCATGCCTCCCGATCTTTTAGCGGCACATACTTCTTCGGCTTTGCAATCGTCTTGTATGCAGGGCGAATGATACGCTTTCCGGTAATCAGTTCTTCCATCCGATGTGCCGCCCAGCCAACCATTCTCGCTGAAGCAAACAATGGTGTAAACAGCTCGTCCGGAATCCCCAGCATACAGTACACCAGACCCGAATACATATCCACATTGGCGCAAACCACCTTGTCGATGCCACGCACAGAATGCATCAGCTCCGGCGTTAGGGACTCTACGAGACTCAATAATTGAAATTCCCGTTCAATCTCTTTTCCCTTTGCAAGCTCCATAGCTTTTCGCTTCAAAATCACCGCTCTCGGGTCAGAAAGGGTATAGACAGCGTGTCCCATGCCATAAATCAGACCGGAACCGTCGTTTGCCTCTTTTTTCAAGATTTTTTTCAAATAATCCGCTACTTCTCCCTCGTTATCCCAGTGTGCCATGTGTGCCTTGATGTCGTCCAGCATTTGAATGACCTTGATATTCGCACCGCCGTGGCGGGGACCTTTTAGGAAATTAATTGCCGAGGCATACGCCGCAAACGGATCCGTTCCCGAAGAAGTCGCCACCCGACAAGCGAATGTGGAGTTGTTTCCGCCGCCGTGGTCTGCATGGAAAGCGAGGAGAATATCCAGAAGCTGCGCCTCTTTTTTGGTATATTTTCGATCCACTCGAATCAAAGAGAGAATGGACTCTGCGGTATTTTCCTCCGAACGCAGCGGATGCATAATCATACTCTCATTATCGTATTTATGTCGCTTTGCCTGATAAGCACCGTCCATCAGAATCGGCATTTTTGCAATCAGATCCAGTGCAATTTCCATTTCATCTTCCAGCGATAACACGTCGTCCACGTCAATATAGGAGTAAAGCGTCAGAATACTTCTGGCGAGTTTATTCATAATATTTTTCGAAGGTGCCTGCATAATCGAATCTACCAAAAATCCCGGCGGAAGCTCTCTGCGCTCACTGAGGGATGCATTCATCCGTGCAAGATCCGCCGGATTCGGCAGCTCCCCGAACAGCAACAGATAGACCACCTCTTCAAAGACAAAGCGATCTTCTTTTTCTGCATTTTCAATCAGGTCATTGATATGGTATCCCCGATAAATCAGCTGTCCTTCGATTGGCTGTCGTTCGCCCTCGTCGATGATATAGCCATGAACATTACAAATTTGTGTCACGCCGGCAACCACACCGGAACCGTCGGCATTTCGCAGTCCACGCTTTACATCGAACCGTTCATAAAACCCGGGATCGATGCTTGCATATTGTTTCAGTTTTTCGCATAGGTTATGGATGTCCGAACTTTCAATGCTTTCGTTATAAATCATCTGTGATGTCATAGCATGACCTCCTTTTCAATACACTAATGTTTATTATACCACACATTCGCCGTCCTTGTCAACGAATTTGTGGAAAACTTGTTGGATTATGCATTTATTTTTTCAATTTTCCAACAATTTTCCCGTTTTTTTTCGAAAAGAAAGGATTTTATATGAAAAAATATCTCATCATGTTGAGTGCTTTTACCGGCGTTCTCCTTCTCCTGATGGCAGTGCCGGTACAGCTGTTAAATGCTGTGGTTGGAGACGATATGACACACAGCGATGAAACCTTCAATGTCACCACTGCCACTGCTGTATCCGCCCTATCCGGCGACGCTTCGACAGAGCTTTGCAGTACATACAATATGCTGGACATCACCACCGGAAAGGTGAAAACGCTTTCCGTACGAGAATATCTAATCGGAGCCGTCTGTGCGGAGATGCCCGCTACGTTTGAATCTGAAGCACTCAAGGCACAGGCTGTAGCCGTACACCTACGCCGAGCGACAACACCTGTTAGAAACAGAAAATCCCACTGCCTCTCTATGCGGTGGGGATTTTTCCAATGACAGCAGTGTTTATCTTGCGTACTTCACAGAAAATCAAGCACAGCTCTATTACGGAGACAGCTTCGACAGCTACTATCAAAAAATATGCGATGCTGTAGATGAAGTTTTGCCCTATATTCTCGAATACGAGGGCGAACCGATTATTGCGGCGTTTTCCTCTATATCCAGCGGCAAAACAGAAAGTGCAGAAACAGTCTGGGGAAACAAAGTCGACTATCTGGTATCCGTAGAAAGCACCGCAAACACCACTGCTCCCCGCTATTTCGAGACGGTGGAATTCACTGCCGATGCGTTCAAAGAAAAAGTGACGGATAGCAATCTGGAAGGAGATTTCAAATGGTCAGACAGTCCTGCGACGTGGATCACCGTGGGAGACGTTTCCGATGCCGAGACCGTACTGGACGTCACCGTCGCAGGTCAGGTTCTCACGGGGCAACAGCTCCGCTCTGTTTTATCGCTTCGCTCTGCGGCTTTCACAGTAGAATACGACGAAAACAGCGACACTTTCACCTTTTCCACCAAAGGCTATGGCCACGGCGTGGGTATGAGCCAATACGGTGCAAACGCTATGGCAAAATCCGGCAGCACTTGGGAAGAAATTTTACTTTATTATTATCCCGGAACGACAATTCGGACGTGTGGATAAGACCTCTCCGTCTGCACTTCGTGCAGCCACCTCCCCTTTTAGGGGAGGCTTCAGTAGGCTTCCCTAAAAGGCGACCGCAGTAGTCCCCCCGTAGGGGAGGCTCTATCACTCCGCCACCGTTAGCGTCTCGCTGTTTTCTTCTAAAATATACCATTCGCCGTCCATTTTGGCAAGGGTGGGATAATAAATCAGAACATTTCCGGATACGCTCCCCGTCACGGTCAGTTCCACCTGTAGGGTAATGGCATCCTGAATGGCAAGTGCATCAATTTCGATGTTCGTATTCCACTCGTTAATGCCATCCTCGTCTGGTGTGGAAGTGCCGATAATCTCATACTCCAGTGAGATGCCCTCTCCATAGCTCTCCTCCCATACGGTTATGGTATTCACACAGGCGTCATCATAGGTGGCAATGACCTCCTCCTCTGTTTTACTATAAGTCTCCATGTAATAATCCCAATAGGCGTCCGGCGCCATACAATGCGCCAGCGACTCACCGTCGCCCTCCAGCATGGAAGTATAATAGCGGTCTAATAGATCGATATATGCCGCTTGATTTGCGTCCTCTGTCGTTGCAGTCGTCTCTTCCTCCTGATTTTGGTAATAGTAGACCACACCAACGACAACGAGTACCACGACTGCCACAACAATCAATACAATGCCGGCAATCAGACGACCGTTTGAGGATTTTTCCTTTTGTTTTTGTTTTCCCATGTCACTTTCTCCCATTACCAGACGTCATAGCCGTCATATTCGCAAATTTCGTCAATGCCGTCTAAGGCTTCGAGACAGTACCAACGCAGACCGACCTTGAAAAATGTCGCTTCTTCCGTGCTTTTCAGTCCGCCGTCGTCAATCACCAGCGTAACGCTTTCCGCTTTTGAAATATCCACATCTACGTTATAATTCGTCATCAGCTCTTCTTCCAGCTCGGCGATCGAAGTATCCCCCAAGGAATAGTGTTTCTGGATGTCATAGGACATACTCCCCTCCATGCCCTCGTTTTCATTCCAGTAGACCCAATAGTCGCTGACCATATTTTTGACGTCCCGACGTGTGGTGCTGTAGGTGGTTTCTAAATAATCGACAAATTCGTCCGGTACCAGCGATAAATATAAACTGCCGCTGGAATAATCCGCTCCCTTGACATAGCGAAATACTGCCCACTTATAACCGCTGAAGAAGATACCATAGATAATCACAAGGACGGCAATTACCGCCAGAATCGAACCGTAAATAATCCAGCGTTTGTGCAGGTTATGTTTGATTTCTTTCGCCTGTGCCGTTTCTTTCGGGTCGATGGCTCCGCCGTTTGTACCGCTGTCCGCAGCGGGTGCCTGAAGATAGGGCATAGAAAAATTATCGAGTATTTCTGATGATTGATGCTGCTCCTCGTTCTTCTGCCGTGGCATTGGCTCGCCACATTCCGGACAAATAATCGCACGCTCCGGCGCATCATATCCACAATTTTCACACTTCATAAGATTCCTTTCCGCCCATGTTCTTCCAGGGACTTTCTTTGGGAGATGGGTTATAACACTTTTCCGTTTTATTCCTCAAATGAAAAATAATCATATGCATCGCTGTCGTCGTATGTATCGTAATCATATTCGTATACGTATAAATAATAAGATATGTCAAAATACAAAACCACGGTCTCAAACAGACACCATTCTCCATCGTATTTTGCAAATGTCACATAAGTTTCATACGTATCGATGACTTCTCCGCTGCTGTCTAGGATATACATATTGCCGTAAATATCCATCCAGTCTTCCGCTTCTATACCATACGTACCAAACGTATCGTTCCAATCTGCAATTTCCGATTCGGTATAGTTATCACGTTCTGTGGGTTCAAAGACATAGGAATACCCATAGGGGTCGTAATCCGCAAGTAACAAAATAAGTGCAGCAGACACCTCCACATCGGCTTCGCTCATCGTTTCATCAAAACAGTCATAGAGAAGATCCTCCAAACCGTCCTGATAAGTTTCCGGCAGCTCATCAATTAAGGTATCTGTATCGCACATACTTCTGGCGTCAAAGTATGCGTCAATCTGATCCAGACAATCCTGCGATACCCCCATGCCGTCGGGTATGTTTTCAGTACTGCCGTTGACAATATAATCACAAGCAAAGTCGAACATCATTGCGGCATCATAAAGCAGCCACATGTCATCCTCCATATGGGTAAAAGTTACCGTTGCATCATGGTCAGCTTCCGTACTCGTATCAAAGCTATCCAGCGTACCCTCGAATGTGCAGGTAAATCCAATGTCTGTACAAATATCATAATCGAATCCGTAATCATATGCATATAAATAAACTGTCGTACTCGCTGCATCCATCCACACAGGCGTTTCCGTTTTCAAATCGGACACACCATTTATTGTACCAATTAGGTAATTATATGTTCCAAGATCGGTTAAATATTTCTCTGTGTATTCCACTGCTTGTTCCTGAATCACACCATATTCGTCATTCAAATAGCTCCAAAAGTCATCCGGCACCATCTCGGATAAGGTCGCCACATCGATACTTGCTCTCGCCTCTACGTATTCCGCTATACGCTCTTCAAATTTCTCGTTCAGCAAACAATACGTCTCTGCAATTTCCATGGCATCCACAGCGTACCACTTTTCATCGATATAAGCCAGCGAAATGGTATCGCCGTCGGACGAGTCGTCCGCAGGCACAGCAACGACAAAGAAATCCGCCGTCAGATCATAGCCTTTCAACGTCTTTTCACAGGCGGTCTGCTGCTTTTCGCTCATGGTTTCCAGTTCATATTCCCTTGAAACATCTTCTTCCACAAGCCAAGCGTTATCTGCATCATAAGGACAGCCCTCTTCAAAGTAAACGGCTAAATTTTCCGCCAGCGTATCGTTATCCTCTACACTGTCATAAGTGTCTGCCAAATAGTCGAGATAGTCGTCTGCATCCTGATTGTGCATTGCTGTCACATAATCTTCTGCCGCTTCCTGTGCCAGATCCTGTTCCAGAATGTGAGTAAAGAACAACGCATAAATTCCCACAAGAAAAATCAGTACAATGAGAAATGCTGCCATGACAAAGGGCCAAGCATGACGTTTCTTTACAGGTGCATAGTCTACTAAAATTGAGCTTTGTCCCTGATTTTGATAAGCTTGATTTGAACTTTGATTCTGATATGAACCAGATTGATTTTGAACTGTCTGTCCAGTTTGTGCCGATTCAAAAACACGCTTTCCACAAGCCATACACACCCCATTCGCCCCAACTGCTCCGCCGCAGTTTGGACAGAATTTTTTTCTCTGAGCCGTCTGGTTCGGCAGCGGATCTTGTTTCAGATTTTGTGTCGGGTTCTGTTTCGCCTCCTGTACTGGATACGGTGTCCCACACTTTGCGCAGAATTTATTCTTCGGGTCTGCTACTGCCCCACATTTTTGACAAGTTTTCATCATGCCTCTCCCCTTTCCCTAATATCAACTGCAATAAAGGCAAGCGTCTAGGATCAAATACATACATTCCATGTTATACCACTGTCCATCCAACAGCATCATATTGCTGGAGGAAGAACCCGATTCCGTTATTTCCCCGTCCTGATACAAAGTATAGTCAAAATCTACATAGACATATTCGTCTGCGGCAAGGTTGTCGCCCAGCTCGTCAATAAAGTCTTGTAAATTCACCATATCATCGTCGGTGCATTCTGTTACGCCAGTGACGCTGACTTCAAAAGATATTTCGGAATCGGTAAAGCCATAATAAGACATCAAATCGTTAAGATACGTCTCCATACAAGTCGTTGCGCCGTCCTTGTCGAAACCGTATTCACTTTCCGTCACTGCCCAAAGACCGTCCGGTGCCATTCCCGTGACAGTATCCGCATCGACATTATAAAACGCCGTCCAGAATGTGCTGATGTCATCGCCATACGTCGACTGATACTGTGCCTGTTCCACATAGCCCTGTTCACAAATCACATCAATATCCATAAGAATGGTATAATCATACCATTCTCTGTCAATCTTCACCATGCAGTGTACCACGTCGCCATAATTATAGCTGTCCGCATCGCCGGTAAGAATCACGCCGTTTTGTTGTGCTGCGACTGCGAACGTATATTGTAGCCCAAAACGCTCCATATTTTCGTCAACTTCTTCCATCTCCGACATACTGGTATAGCCGTAATACGGTCCGCTGGTACCAGTGTCGCTAACCACGAGGTTTTCCCCATAGACAGCAGCCAGTGAGTCCATAAAATAGCCGACACCCTGTGTACACTCCTCCTGAGTGTAACCATATGTTTCGGAAATATAATCCCAATACGCATCGGGTATTTCGGTGGTCATCCCCGCTTCGTCGCTTTCAATATAATAGTTCCAATACGTATCTACACTTTCCTCGCTGCGTATCTGCAAAGAGTGGACAAAAATCAGCGCACCCACAAACAGTATCAGAAGTATCACGACAATAGGAATGACAATCGCCAGAATAATTTTTAAAGCGTGGTGTTTCTTTTTGGGTGATTCTGGTTCAGAAGCCGTCGGCTCTGATGTCACAGGTGTTGACACAGTTTCCTGCGCTTTCACAGCTTCCGGCGTCGCTGTCGGTTCTTCGGTGGCTGTCGATGTCTCTGCTCCATCCAGTGATAACTGACATTTCGGGCAAAATTTTTCGGTATCCTCTACGGATGCACCGCAATTCGGACAAGTCTTCATGGTTTCCATTCTCCTTATCATATGCTAAAAAATTAGTCTGCTACTTTTTCGCCACACTTGACACAGAATTTATTTCCCTCCGGAATTTCCGCTCCGCAGCTCTTACAGGTCTTCGGTTCCGTTGCCGCAGCTGCGTTCGTCGTTTCTGTGTCTACAGACGTTTCTGCTTCTGTAGAAACAGCATCGGACTTCTCATAGCGATAACCGCACATGGTACAGAATTTCGCATCGCCTGCTTTTGGCGCACCGCAGTTCGGACAAACGTCTTTCACTTCCGTCGCAGTGGTAGAAACCGTCGAAGCGGCAGTATTTACCGCAGCCTGTGCCTGTGCGGCAGCCCTTGCAGCAGCTTGTGCCTGTGCTGCGGCTTCGGCAGCGTCCCGCTCTTCCTTCAGACGCTTTCCCACCGGATTTTCTGCGCCGCATACGGTACAAAAAAGAATCGTCTCCTGCATCTCCGCACCACAATTCTCACACAACAGAATGTGTTTATTCTTTCGGATTTGTTCCTGATACTCGAAAATTTTCTGACGGCTCTCCGCAATTTTCTGGAACTGTTCGGAAAACGCAGGTTCATAGTCGTCCCTGTGGAGATTCACATATTCCTTGCCGATTGCAAGATAAGCGTTGTTGATGTTGCGTTTCTCTTCGTTAATCTGCCCATTCAGACGCATGGTATTGGTAGAGGATTTTGTTTTTTCCACCACAGAGTTCGTGGTATCGCTAATGGTTTTCCCAAGTCTGTTAAAAAAAGATGCCATAAAAATTCCTCACTCTCTCAAAAATAAATTAGAATCGATTTTGATATTGCGAAATATGCAATACAAATTTATTATACTACATCACAGAAAAAATTGCAAGAGGTTTCCGTGTGTTTTTTGTGAAAAATTGCAAAAAATCGATTTTTCCCTGCGTTTTATCTGCGAGATTCGCAGCACGCTTGACATTTTTTTTTGTGCTGTGATATGATAAATTTATTATAAATTTAAGCATCTTTCAATCCTGATTTTTTACAATAAAAGTAGCTAAAAATAACCTTTACCATAAATTGTATATTTTAAACCAATTTTATGCAATATTCACTTTTTTTACCATAGAAAGAAGATTTTATCATGAATATACTCGTTGTCGAAGATGAGGTTCAGCTTGCGGACAGTCTTGCAGAAATTCTCAAACGCAACAAGTACAACGTAGACGCTGTTTTTGATGGAGAGGACGGCTTAGACTATGCTCGAACCGGCATATATGACTGCATCATTCTGGATATCATGCTTCCCGTTCGAGACGGCATCGAAATCGTTCGGATTCTACGAAGCGAACACAATTCCACACCAATTATGCTGCTCACAGCAAAATCCGAGGTGGAGGATAAAATTCATGGACTAGATTGCGGCGCAGACGACTATCTATCAAAACCATTTTCCACTGGGGAACTGCTCGCCCGTATTCGTACGCTGACACGGCGAAAGGGCGAAGTAGAAGTGGACTATTTGCATTTTGAGGATTTACGGCTCAACCGCCAGAGCTACTGTCTCACCCATGGGGAAAACTCCATCAAGCTCAGTCTGAAGGAATATCAAATCATGGAAATTTTAATTTCAAACTCGGAACATATTATTCCAAAAGAACGATTCATCGAAAAAATCTGGGGATATGAAAGCGACGTGGAATACAATAATATTGAAGTTTATATTTCGTTTTTGCGAAAAAAGCTCACGGCGATTGAATCTGACATTCGTATTCGAACTGCCAGAGGAATCGGCTACTTCTTGGAGAAAAAACCATGATTCCACGAGTCAGAAATAAATTTGTTATCATCACCATGTCCATACTAACGGCAATGCTGCTTATTCTGCTGATTGCGCTGAATTTTATTACCAAAATGGTAACATATAATCAGACTGCCAATACGCTGGAACAAATCGCCATCAGCGAAATTCAAGCGTGGGAGGAGGATTATGATTCTCCTGACGGGATGCCGGACGATACGCCGCCATCCCGAAGAGAAAATGGCGACAGCACAGAAGAAAAATACCACAGAGGAAGAAACAGAGAGTGCGACGACTACAATAAATACAGAGAAAGAAACAACCTCTACTTCAATTTATTCCTATGTGGACGAAAACGGTGAAATTCAAACCCGTACTGTGACTGTGGATAATGCAAAAAGCGAACAAGAAACGCAGGCGGAAAATTCGTTGGAGACCGCACCCTCGCCGTCCGAAACCACGGCAGTGACGAAGAATACTACTCAAACGCAAGCGAAAACTACGGAGGCGACAAAAGCCACCCAAAACGAACAAAATGGCACAAATAACGGACAAGAAAACCCGAATAATCCAGACGGTGATGAATGGCAATGGAGAGAACAGCAGCAATTCAATTCCCCTATGGCGGAACAAAATGATATGGAAGATTCCGCTGATATTGTACTACTGGCAAATGAAAAGGAAACAACAACAAAAACAACAAAAACTACTACAGCGACGACACAATCCACAAAAGCTACTACCGTGACCACCCAAACCACAAGCAATACGGGAACGACAATAAAGAAAAAAGCTGTTTCCATGACAAAACCCAGTGAAAATTATAATGGATCCACGAGTATCGACCATTTTTCGTGTTATCTCGATAAATACGGCATATTGGACAATCTGGACGGTACAACGGATTATACAACCGAAGAGGTGCAGTATATCGTCGACTATGTTCTGGCATCTGAAAAACAAGACGGATATTACGAAAATCTGCAATATTATCAATCGGAAATGAAATCCGGCATCTATATCGTTTTCACAGACTGTACCGCCGCAAAATTGATGCTGCGCAACATCCTCTGGATTAGTATTGGAATGTTCTTAGTCATGGAAATTGTGGCGTTCTTCCTGACAATCTTCCTGACACGCCGTGCAATGCAGCCAATTCATGAGACATTTGAGTGGCAGCGGCAGTTTATTTCCGATGCGGGACATGAACTAAAAACACCGTTGACGATTATTTCCGCAAACGTAGACATTTTAAACGATGAAATTGGAGAAAATAAGTGGTTGAGTTATATTCACGCACAGACCGAACGAATGCGTGTCCTCATCAACGAGATGATGAACTTGACAAAACTGGAAATGGACAATCCCATCAAGGATTTCAAACAATTTTCCTTAAGTAACGCAGTTTCCAGTGCTGCACTTTCCTTTAAAAGTCAGGCATTTGAGCAAAATAAAAAGCTCGAAGTGAACATCCAAGAGGGACTGATTTATTCCGACAACATCGACCAGATTAAACAGCTTGTGGCAATTTTCATTGACAATGCCATTAAATACAGCGACGAAAAGGGCAAAATTCGTGTGACCTTAAGTCAGACGAAAGACAAGAAAACGCTGAAAATTTATAATACCGAAAAAGGCGTTACAGAGGAAGAGAAAGAACGTATTTTTGAACGTTTCTATCGAAGTGACTCCTCCCGAACGAGAAATACCGGCGGATATGGACTGGGACTCTCTATTGCACAGGGAATTGCAGATACCCATAAAATTAAAATTCAAGTGGAATCCGAATATGGAAAATGGATTTGTTTCATATTGACGTTCTAAAAAAGTGAAAAAGCGACGGTACAGCCAAAAAACTGCACCGTCACTTTTTATATTTCCATCCAGATTTATTTTTTCGGAACAGAAATTTGTTCCGTGAACATATAGCGTTGTAATGGTTTTGAAATACGAATTGAGCCGTCCTCGTTGAGATTGTTTTCTAAGAATGCAATGAGCATTCGAGGCGGTGCAACCACCGTATTATTCAGCGTGTGTGCAAAATATTTGCTGCCATCTTCCGCTTTTACCCGAATGCCCAATCTTCTCGCCTGCGCATCGCCGAGATTAGAACAAGATCCGACCTCGAAGTATTTTTTCTGTCTCGGAGACCATGCTTCTACATCAATGCTCTTCACTTTCAAATCCGCCAAATCGCCGGAACAACACTCCAGTGTACGCACCGGAATATCCATGCTACGGAAAAATTCCACGGTGTAACGGTACATCTTGTGGAACCAATCTATGCTTTCCTCCGGCTTACAAACCACAATCATTTCTTCTTTTTCAAACTGGTGAATCCGATAAACGCCACGTTCTTCAATGCCGTGTGCCCCAACCTCTTTTCGGAAACATGGGGAATAACTTGTCAACGTTTTAGGCAATTCGCTCTCCGGCAGAATTGTATCAATAAACTTTCCAATCATAGAGTGTTCGCTCGTACCGATCAGGTAGAGATCTTCGCCCTCGATTTTGTACATCATGCCTTCCATCTCTGCGAAACTCATAACGCCAGTCACCACATTGCTGCGAATCATATACGGAGGAATATAATAGGTGAACCCTTTTTCAATCATAAAATCTCGGGCATATGCCAAAATAGACGAATGCAGCCTTGCAATATCGTCGCAGAGATAATAAAAACCATTGCCGCTGGTATCTCGTGCAGCATCGATATCAATACCGTTTACCTTTTCCATGATATCTACGTGATACGGCACTTCAAATTCCGGCACATACGGCTCGCCGAATCGTTCTACTTCTACATTTTCCGAGTCATCCTTTCCAATTGGAACAGATTCGTCGATAAAATTCGGTATTACAAGCATGATTTCCCGAATTTTCGCACTAAGCTCCGCCTCCTGTTTTTCCAGTGTATCCAGTTGTTCTCCGATTTGTTTTACCTCTGTTTTAATTTGTTCCGCCTCATCTTTTTTTCCTTGTCCCATTAGTTTTCCTATTTTTTTGCTAATGGTCTTTCGTTGATTCCGCAATGCATCGCCCTGTACCTTTGCCTCTCGGAACTGCTTGTCCAGAGCTACAACCTCTTCCACAAGAGGTAATTTTTCATTCTGAAATTTCTTGCGAATATTTTCTTTTACTTTTTCCGGGTCGTTCCGGATCCATTTCATATCAATCATCGTTTATCTTCCTTTATTATATTATGTTTCTTATGTTTTACGTAAAACAATTCTGTGTATTGCTGTGGCGGACGATGTTTCACGTGAAACGTTTTCCACCATCTGGTGCTATTTGTTGTGCCAAAGATGCCAAGTCATCTATATCATAAAATTCCAAGGAAAGCGTTCCTTTCGACCCACTTGAATTCACTTTCACACGACGTCCAAAATAATTTTCTAGGCTGATTTCAATTTCATCGTAGAACGAATCCCGATGGGTTCCGGCGGACGATTTCTTCTTTTTTTCATCTGCATCGATTTTTTCAATGGCACGTACTGTTAATTTTCCCTCGGCAGCTTTTCCAGCAGCCTCCATTTGTAAAAATGGATCGTCGATGCTCAGTAGCGCACGAGCTTGCCCAGCGGACAAGTCATCGTCCTTGACCATCTCCAAAATCGACGGCGGCAATTTCAAGATACGCAGTGCATTTGCCACGGTACTGCGTGATTTTCCCACACGCTTCGCTACTTCTTCCTGTGTCAGATGAAACTGATCCATAAGCTGTGCATAGCCTCTCGCTTCTTCTAGCGGGTTCAAATTTTCACGCTGCAAATTTTCGATTAAAGCGACTGCCATCACCTCTTCATCGGAAAATTCACGAATAATTACCGGAATCTCTTCCATTTGCAATAGCCGTGCCGCACGCCAACGCCGCTCCCCTGCGACAATTTGATAGGTCAGCCCATAGGGACGGACGACAATTGGCTGTAACATTCCATACTGTTGAATAGAATCCGCCAATTCTGCAATTTTTTCCTCCGAAAATTCTCTGCGAGGTTGATCTCGATTCGGTTCAATATCCGTGGTACGCATCATTTTTTTCACTTGCATATCTTCGGTGTTTTCATCAAACAGGGTATCGAGTCCACTGCCCAATCCACCAATACTCATCAAGAATCACGCTCCTTTCTTTTTCCAAACCGAAGCCTACGGCGTTTCTTCTCCTGTAGTTTTTCACCCAACAGTTCCATTCCTAGACATTCATATGCTTCTGCACCCTTTGAGAATGCATCATAATACATCACAGGCTTTCCATGACTCGGTGCTTCCGAAATACGTACATTTCGTGGGATTTTTGTTTGAAATACCTTTCCCGGAAAATATTTTTCCACTTCTTTTTCCACTTGACGGGATACATTCAACCGTGGATCATACATGACAAACAAAATTCCCGCAATTTCCAGTGTCGGATTAAAATTACTTCGCACTGCTTTAATGGTATTTGTCAGCTGTGACAGTCCCTCTAATGCATAGAATTCCGCAAGCATGGGAATAATCAGTGCATCCGCTGCAACAAGACTGTTTACAGTTAGCATTCCCAGTGCAGGCGGACAGTCGATAATAATGTCGTCGTATCCATCCCTACAAGTGAGAAGCTGCATTTTAAGCCGATTTGCACGATTTTCTATCGTTGATATCTCTAATTCTGCACCTGCCAGTGCATTTTTTGCAGGAAGAATGTGAACATTTTCAAATTCTGTTTTCTGAATGGCATTTTCCATGGACGCTTTTCCAATCAGTACCTCGTAAGAAGAAAGTGACAAGTGCTTTTTTTTAATACCAAAACCGGTTGTGCTATTTCCCTGTGGATCCATATCAATACACAGAATTTTTTTCCCTCTGGAACCCAAATATGCACAGAGATTTACCACAGTGGTCGTCTTCCCAACGCCGCCTTTTTGATTTGCAACTGCGTAAATCATCTTCTAACGCTCTCTTTCTTCGGTGAATTTTCATTTTTATTATACCACATTTTCGGAGCATTGTAAAGTACCAATTACAATTTTTAAAAAAAAATGTTTCATGTGAAACTTTTGTCCAGCGTATTCCTGGAATGTTTCACGTGAAACAATTTACGATATCATCACCAAAAAAATTTTTTGTCAGCGTTCTCTTCTCGACATATTTTGTCTATCTCCAATTGGAATACGCACCCGATACTCAATGTAATTTTCTCGCTGAATTTTCTGTGAATCGGCATCAATTCCAGCAGCCTGCATCGTTTCCACCGCTTTTGTGATGGTATTGACAAAAATCCGAACATTTTGAAACACCTTGCTGCGCTTGCGGTAGCTCTCTTTCGTTTTTTTGTCGCCGATCACTTTTTCTACGGCTGCCTCTGTTTTTTTCCACATTCAAATGCAGCTTTACGACCTTTTCCAGCACAGAAAGACGCTCCGACGGTGCAGCAAGACGCAACAAGGCTCTTGCATGGCGTTCTGTTAGGTTATATTTCAGGATAATTTCCCGTTCATCCGCTGTCAAGCGCAGCAGACGAAGCTTATTTGCAATGGTACTTTGTGCCTTGCCGAGTTTCATTGCGGCGTCCTCCTGTGTCATGCCATAGTATGTAATCAATTTTTCGATAGCAGCAGCCTCATCAAAAAAATTCAAATCCTGTCGCTAAATATTCTCCACCAGTGCCATAATAGCGGAGTTACGGGAACTAATGTCCAAAACAATACACGGCACTACCTGCATTCCCACAAGCTTTGCAGCACGCAGACGCCTTTCCCCAGCGACAAGCTCATAATGTCCATCTCCACGCCGCACGGTGAGGGGTTGCAAAATACCATTTTGTGCAATACTTTCAGCGAGTGACTGCATATCAGACACATCAAATTCTGTACGGGGTTGGTGTGGATTCGGGAAAATTTCCTCCACATCCACCTCAACAATATGATTAATCAGTTTTTCCTTGGTAAAAGCTAAAAATCCAGCCATAATCAACTTCCTTTCATTTAACGAAACATGGTTCATTGCATCTATAATGATATTGTAACAGGTTTCGGAAATGAAATCTAGTAAAACATTTCGAGAAAATCTCCGAAATTACGGTATTCTTTTCGGCAATCCAGTTGAATATACAAAAAAACAGGAAAAATCGACCACATTTTTCAGAGGAATGTGTCACATTCTGCGATAAAAAACGGCACCAATTTCTTGGATGCCGCCTTTCTTACAATGGCTTTTTTTGAATTTTATCTCCACGTCGGGGATATTGTGCAGGCGTTTTTTCCACCTTCTCAAATAAAATCAATCTGCGCTGTCCGACGTTTTCCAACGTATCGTTCACTTCTTGTTGAAAACTACCGCCCAATGTCCATGCAGCATTTTCCACATCCCGTCCCGATTCAGAAGGACCTTTCATTGCACAGAACATCCCACCCAATTTCACAAATGGCAAACAATATTCCAAAAGAACCGGCAAAGCTGCAACGGCTCTCGATGTCACGAAATCAAATTTTTCCCGATATTCCGTCATTTTTGCTGCATCCTCCGCTCTGGCGTGGACACACCGTACATTGTCTATGCCCAGATATTCTGCCAAATCTACAAGAAAATCCACACGTTTTTGCAAACTATCCAGCAACGTTACCTGTAAATCCGGCCGTAAAATTGCCAGCACCATTCCCGGAAATCCTGCACCCGTCCCCACGTCAAGATAGTGAGAGCCAATCGAAATTGGTATCTTTTGCAGCAAAACAGCACTGTCTAGAAAGTGTTTCGCCCAAATCTCTGCAGGTTCGATGATCGAAGTTAAATTGAAATGCTGATTGGTTTCCACAAGTTTTTCCAAGTATGTGGAAAGCTGACGGAACTGCATTTCATAAAGATCGAGACCAGCATTTTGAAATATTTTTTTCGCCTGTTCAAATGTCATAATTTCTCCTCCCGTTCCGTCCGGTCTCTTATCATCAAAATCGAAATATCCGCAGGCGATACGCCGGAAATGCGGCTTGCCTGTCCAAGATTCTGTGGACGATGTGCATTTAGCTTTTCCGCTGCCTCCAGACGCAAACCATGCACCGTAGAATAATCCAAATTTCCCGGTAATTTCATATTTTCGAGTTTTCGCATTCGTTCAATCTGTGCCAACTGCTTTTCAATATAACCGTCATACTTAATTTGAATTTCCACTTGTTCCGTAACCTCTTCCTCCAAATTCGGACGTGACGGGTCAAAAGGCTTGAGAATTTCATAATGCAGCTGTGGTCGCCGAATCAGTTCCGCAACCTTCACACCCGTGGAAATTGGCGTAGTTTCGTGCTTTTTTAAGAAATCATTCAGCAACTCCGTAGGCGGAATCGTCGTCATCTGCACTCTTTTTTTCTCCTTTTCCACCTTTTCATATTTCTCCAACATTCGCTGATATTTCTCATCAGATACAAGTCCCAGTTCGTGCCCTAAGGGCATCAACCGAAAATCAGCATTATCCTGCCGCAAAATCAGCCGATATTCACTCCGTGATGTCATCATTCGATACGGATCCTCACATCCCTTCGTCACCAAATCGTCAATCAACGTACCGATATACGAAGACGCCCGATCCAGCATGAAAGGCGGTAAATTCTGTATTTTTCTTGCCGCATTGATTCCGGCAATCAATCCTTGTGCGGCAGCCTCCTCATAACCAGAACTGCCATTGAATTGCCCTGCACCGAATAGCCCCGAAATCTTCTTAGATTCCAGCGTTGCACGCAGCTCCGTCGGGTCGACACAATCGTATTCAATCGCATACGCCGGACGCATAATTTCTACGTGTTCTAGTCCACGAATCGTACGCAGAAACGCAAGCTGCACGTCCTCCGGCAAAGACGAGGACATTCCCTGTAAATAAAACTCCTCCGTCTGCAATCCCATTGGCTCAATAAACAGTTGATGCCGTGGCTTATCAGAAAACCGCACAATTTTTGTCTCGATAGAGGGACAATATCTCGGTCCAATTCCCTCGATCTGACCGGAAAACAACGGCGATCGGTGGAGATTTTCCCGAATAATACGATGAGTTTCGCTATTGGTATAGGTGATATAACAGGAAACCTGATTTTTCATCGTAGATGCATCACTGGAAAAAGAAAAAGGAACAATTTTTTCATCCCCATCCTGTCGCTCCAATACAGAAAAATCGACACTGCGCCGATGTACTCGACAGGGCGTACCCGTCTTGAAACGACGAAGGGAGAGTCCCAAATTCCGCAGATTTTCCCCAAGCGTCCGGCTAGGCAATGCTGCATCCGGACCACTTTCATAAGACACCTCACCGATGTGTATTCGTCCATTGAGATAGGTTCCAGTGGAAATAATCACAGCTTTTGTACGATAATATCCTCCAAGAGAAGAAACAACACCTTTCACACTGCCATTTTCCGTAATTACTTCTGCAATTTCTCCTTGTTTCACCTCCAAATGCGGCATTTTTTCACATACTTGCTTCATATAATTGTGGTACTGCACTCGATCTGCTTGTACACGCAAACTATGCACTGCCACACCTTTTCCCCGATTTAACATTCGACTTTGTAAAAAGCAAGCGTCCGCTGCACGTCCCATTTCTCCCCCCAATGCGTCAATTTCTCGCACCAAATGTCCCTTTGCCGTGCCGCCAATGGACGGATTGCAAGGCATATTTGAAATCTGATCCAACGATATGGTGAAAAGTACGGTATGACACCCCAAACGTGCGCTGGCAAGAGCCGCCTCCACGCCAGCGTGCCCTGCTCCCACCACGATCACATCATAGCTGCCCATTTCGTACATGATTTTTCCTCCTCTAGTATAACCGATTCGACACGCTTCTCAATTGTTTCACATGAAACAATAGCGAGACGTGCAGGGCAATGTTTCACGTGAAACATTATTTTCCAACGCAAAAGCGAGAAAACACATCATCAACGACAGTTTCCGACACTCGTTCGCCAGTCAAAGTAAGAATTGCCTCCAATCCTTCTTCAATCAAGATTGTGACACCGTCCAGCATTTTACCCTGTTCCAGTGCATCTAGGGCGAGCCGAATCTGCTGCAATGCCTCTTCGATACACTTTTTCTGCCGTGTATTCGATACAATTCCCGATTCCGGCGCAATATTATCATTATAAAACAACTGTTCGATAGCGTTTTGCAGCAACTCCAACCCATCGCCACATTTTGCAGACATCGTAAGAATCTGCGAAAAATTACAATGCTCTGCCAAATCCGCCGAAGAAAACTGCATTTTCTGATCCGACTTATTAACAATTGCAATCATCGGCTTTTGCGGCAGCTGTTTTAATATATCGAAATCCGTCAATTCCAGCGGCATACTGCCATCAAACACCGCCAAAATCAAATCTGCATTCTGTAAGCAATTTTGTGCCAGTTCTACACCAATTTTCTCAATGGCATCGCTCGTCTCACGCAGTCCCGCTGTATCCCAAAGGCGTAGTGTAACATCACCCAACTGCACACGTTCCTCAACAACGTCTCTCGTCGTTCCCGCAATATCCGTGACAATGCTCCGCTGACAACCGGAGAGAAGGTTAAAAAGCGTCGACTTTCCCACATTCGGTTTCCCCACAATCACTGCCGAAACGCCGGACTGCAAGATTTTTCCGTAGTGATAGGTGGAAAGCGTATCCTTCAGAGCTTTTTCCACAGCTTTCAACAGCGTTTTCAACTGTTCCGGCGTCACCGCAGGGATTTCCTCTTCGGGATAATCCGCCCAGGCTGCCAGATCACCAAGACAATGCACCATCTGGTCTTTGATTTTTTGCACCCGTTGGAACAGTGCCCCCCTCTGTTCTGCGTGCGCAAAGCGCAGCTCCCGTTCCCCCGTTGCTCCTATGACGTCCATCACCGCTTCCGCTTGCGTCAGGGTCATTTTTCCCGCCAAGAACGCACGCTGTGTAAACTCCCCCGGCTGTGCTGCATCTGCTCCTGCGTGCAAGAGCGATTCCAACAGACATCGTGTGATATAAAGTCCGCCGTGACAGGAAAATTCTACCACATTTTCGCCAGTGTAGCTATGTGGAGCACGAAAAACCGTGACGATTCCGTTGTCCAAATCTGCACCGTTTGCGTCCAGAAATGTCCCGTATGCACAGGTATATCCAGCCATATCCCCAATTGCTTTTCCAGAAGAACTGCGAAAACAACGCTGTCCAATCGAAAACGCATCCTCTCCCGACAGGCGCAGCACAGCGATTCCGCCAGGTGCTTCCGGCGTTGAAATTGCCGCTATTGTCCTTTGATTACCATATTCTGACATAGAAATCTCCATTCAATATATCACAAAATTTCCCTCTCCACAGGGAGAGGGAAATCCATCATTTCAAAATCACAACAAAATTAAAAGTCAATTTTTCCGTACAATCCGGCATTGATTTCATCCTCCGGCTTCGGCTTCTTATAATCTCGTTCAAAGCTTGTTTTCATATTGTCCAAATTACTACGCTTGAAGTCCTCTGGTTTTCTCTGATCTCGTTCCCGATAATTACGTTTCCCGTTTCGATTTTGCCCTTGATTATACCGCTGGTTATTTCTGCCACGGTAGTTATTGTTATAATTCCGACGCCCACCAACGGACGAAATCACAACTTTTCGATACGGATCTTCTCCCACACTGCGAGAGATAACGCCCTCAATTTCAGAGATACGGCTGTGAATAATCCGCCGCTCATAGGGATTCATCGGCTCAAGCGTCGTCGCACGACCGCTCCGCTGCACATTTCGAGCAATCTTTTCTGCCAACATCTCCAGCGTCTTCCGCCGCTTCGTCCGATACCCATTGCTGTCCAGCATAAGGCGGCAATAATCATCTCCAATTTTATTGGCAATGATAGAAGCCAAATATTGGATGTAATCCAATGTTTCTCCACGGCGACCGATAATCGTACCGCTCTTGGTGTCACTGGAAAGTTCCATACGGATACCGCTCTTGGTGCGTGTCGTTTCCACAGTTACTTCAATGCCCATATTGTGATAAATATCTACAACATACTGCCTTGCAACTTTCAAATTCTCCGGCAGCATTTCTTCCGTGAGAATTTCTTCGACTGGCTCTGCTTCAATTCCTGGAGAATTGTCATAAACAGGCTTTTCTTTCTTTTCAGTTAATTTTTCCTCTGCTGTCGATATACCTTTTCCCTTGGGTGCAGGTGCAGCCTGCTTCGGCTCTGCCATCTTTGTCGGTTGGTTTTCTGCCGGAACAGGAGCGTCCTTTGGTTCAGCTGCTGCCGGTTTCTTTTCCACTACAGGTTGTGCCACAGGTTTTGCTTCCGGCTCGTCCGGTTTTTCAAAGATTGCCTCCACCTGTGCATCTCGCTTTATCTTTCCAAACAGAGACTTTTTGGGTTCTTCTAAAATCTTGAAAACAATCTGGCTTTCCTGAAGTCCTAATTTTTCGCAGGCAGCTTTTTTTGCCTCTTCAATTGAACTTCCATGAAATATTTCTTTCACTTCCATATGCTTAATCCATCCCTTCCATTTTGAAAGTCACCCTTCAAAATTGATTTATTCCATGATAGCACGCCGCAGGAAACCTTAGGCGATACCTTAGAATCTTGTTATGGTGGTCATTTTTTTATTTTTTCTTCTTCCTTGGCTGCTGATTTTCTGCGATTTCCTCATTCTCTTCATCTGTCGGCATCGCATCTCCATATTTCTTTGCCATTCTCTCCCGTGCCTCTTTCAGCACTTGCTGCCGATATTTCGCCAAATCAGCCTTTGACATATTCTTTGCCGCTTCAATCTGTTCCTCACGCTTCTTTTCCGCTTCTGTCGGACCATTCACCTGACCAGCCATACGCTGGGTAAACGTTTTCTTACCGCTGACATATTTCTTTTCCAGCTTCTTGTTTTGTTTTTCAATGATCCGATCTACACGCTTTTCCGTGAAATAGAGATTGAGTCCCACGGACTGAACCAGAGAGAAAAACGAAGAGCATACCCAATAGAAACCAACACCCGCAGGTACTTGGAACGCAAACCATACGGAAAAAAGCGGCATGATATAAAGCATCACGTTCATACATCCCATACGCTGTGCGGAAGGGTTGCGCTTTCTCTGGACGATTTGGGTATATATGGTCATAATCAGCTGTAATAACCCAGAGACAAATGGAATGATAAACAATACAATCGATTGATAATTCCAGACGTCCGGCGAAAATTCTGGCGTCGTACCTAGGCTTACGCCAAATAAAGTGAACTTATCATAAAATTCTGCGATTTTTGCCGAGAGACTGTCCCCGAATACATCTGCAAAAGCACTGGGATCAGAGTGACTCGCCTGTAAAATCGCCAATTCTTCCTGCAGACTCGTCCCCTGTTCTGCCAAATCGGGAAACACACTTTTTACTACGGAAAAGGCATTATCGATCACCGTATCGCCAACCTTAAAAATAAAGGTCAATGGCTTATAGACGACATCCAGAATGCCAAACAGGATAAAGAACTGTAAAAACATCGGCAAACAAGACGCCCTGGGATTGATGTTTTCATCCTGATAGAGTTTCATCTGCGCCTCTTGAAGCTTTTGCCTGTCATCCTTATATTTTTGCCGCAATTTTTCCAACTTCGGATTCAGCTTCTGCATTTTCGCAGTGCTAAGCTGCTGCCAATATGAAATGGGGAATATAATTAGTTTTGTAATGATGGTGAAGATCAGAATGGCGAGTGCATAATTATCTACCAATTGGTAAATCAGACGCATAATCCAGCCAAACGGCGTTCCACAGAGATTATACAAAAATTCCATACTAAATGCCTTTCATTTCTACTAATATTTAATACTTGCTTAATATTTTTTGTGATGCATTGCATGAAATGAAATTCGCTTCTGCTGCTGCAAACGATGATTTGGAAAAACATCTTCCCATTTTTCCGGCACAGGATCGATTCCGCCGACGCTCCACGGATGACAGCGAAACAGTCGACGCACGCCTAGAAATCCTCCACGAATCACACCAAAACGCAAAATTGCTTTATAGGCATAGTGGGAACAACTGGGATAAAATCGACAGCGAGGCGGCGTCAGATGGGAAAAGAGCTGATACACACGTATCAGTCCTGCTAAGAGATATTTCATAATTAAAAATACCTCCTCACTATGATATCTGCAAAGCTTTCTTCATACGCTTCACGCAGGAACCCATCAGATAATCGCCCAGCTGTGTCGAAGAAACTTCTAAGATTTTCGGCGTCGCCACAATGATCATATCCAGTCCCAGAGGGATAGCGGATTCTGCCTGTCGATATGCAGCCCGAATCACACGCTTCGCATGGTTTCGCTTTACTGCATTTCCAACCTTTTTCCCAACCGTGATGCCGAGCCGATTATACTGCCTGCGGTTTTTTCGCACATAAACAACGATATATGGCAAGCCAACTTTTTTTCCACGACGGTAGAGATTCAAAAAATCCCGATTCTCATGGATGATTTCTGTACGCTGCGTAACCTTTTTCAAAACGTCCTCCGTCTCCTGTGCATTGCCCTTTATGAAAAAAAGACCACAAACAAATCAGTTGTGGTCCGGCTACAATCAGTGGCTTAGTCTCACTCTGCCCTTATTTCTTCTACGGGCCAAAACCTTCCTACCATTGGATGTGGCCATTCTCTTCCGGAAGCCATGCACCTTCTTCCGATGAATTTTCTTCGGCTGATATGTTCTTTTCATATTCAATCACTCCTTCCATATTTGATTTCTCGCTATAATTATATATTTTTTTCTGATAGTTTGAAGCCATACTATAATTATTTTAAACAATATAGGATTCTCTATCGTGATATTGTACGATTACTTATTACAAATTATTATACCGAACATATGACATTTTGTCAAGACCTTCTCTTCTAAAATTCAAGACAAATTTTCTTTTAAATTTTGTGTATTTTATACAAACCGACGAAGAAAACAGGTGGGCTTCACCTGTAAATTTTTTTTTTTTTTTTTTTTTTTTTTTTTTTTTTTTGTTTTTTTTTTTTTTTATTTTTAAAAAAAATTGTGTTTTAATATTTTTTATGTTTTGAAAAAACAAAAAAAGATAAATTTTTGAAA
>JAJQEI010000006.1 GCA_021201755.1 Ruminococcus sp.
TATCTTCTGATCAACACCAAAACCGGCGAGAAATCGGTTCAAAGCTATACCAAAGCGGGAAAAGCAGAGACGGACTATCTTTCTTATTTAGACTTTGCTGTTTCGGAATGGCTGATCCTTGTTACTGGTACAAACGAAATTACGGTAACGGTGACGCCAAAGGACGAGTCCTGTTTAGTTAGAATGGTTATTGGGAGTGTGGGATTATCTGTGTGCAGATTATGTTTCTTCGCTTTCAATCAACATTTGTTTCATTACGCACAAATCAAAGGCGTTCAAAGCATTATCCTCATATAGATCACCTGCCTGCCAGTCCGTTATTTCACCTTTATTCAATAACTACTGCTGCAACATAACAACATCGTTTTCATCAAAAGTACCGTCTGCATTGACATCGCCAATAATAAATTTTTCAGTTTCTTTTACCGAGAGCAGAAGCTGCATCAATGTGTCATCGTATATTTCGCAATTGGTTCGGTCATAATGCAAATCAGTAATATCTCACAAAATCGGACAAATCCCTCTGGAATAGGCTGCTTCGCAAACAAAGAATAAGAATAATCGCACAGATTCCTCTTCTTTGTTGTTCTTTGGGCAGCCATATTCTCCGATAATTACCGGTATCCCATGATCCACAAAATTTGTCTGCAACAGATTCATGTAATACTCCAACTTTTCTAAAATTGCAAAATCCGAAGGCGTATAATAATGTACTGATACAGCAAGACGATTTGCCGGATCTTCTGGCATTTCATCAACTGTGTGAAATCTCTCAGGTTCTTTATGAATACGCATATACAAAAAAGTCGGCTGCGAATTTTGTTCTGTAAATATGTGTAATGGTGAATCTATATCCGAACGAATAAAACGCATGATCTTTAGAAAGAGAAGTTCTGCATATTTGTATTCGATTTTTTGATGCAACAGTTCATCTGAATCATACTCATACGCCATAATATGAATGATTCATGATAATTTTTCTGTATTTTTCAATTGTATCGGCTGATCAAATACACCGGCTTCTGCTGCGAGACGGATCTCAAAAAGCAGTAAGCTACGCAAGAGTAATGCCTGCTGGGACTAATGAGATATTTTTGTTCCATCAGAAAGTCGGCTATCTTGACAAACCCTTCAAATTAGAGTATAATATACACATACCCCTTGAAGTATTGGAGGAATTTTAGATGAGACAGTGTATGGATGCGGATAATCTGCATCGCAGATTAAAGAAAATAACCGGTCAGGTACAGGCGATTGACCGTATGGTAGATGAGGATGTCCCCTGTGAGGATATTCTGGCACAAATCAATGCGGCGAAATCTGCCCTGCATGGCTGCGGTAAAGTTGTCCTGGAAGGTCATATTCAGCATTGCGTGAGGGACGGTATTGAACATGGTAATGCAGATAAAACCATAGCAGACTTCACAAAGGCAGTAGAGCGTTTTGCAAATATGAAATGATGTCAGATTCAACAAAAATATTCAATATATCTCCTTTTAATTTAGAGGACTAGATGATTTTTCAGATTTAGTTCTCTTTTTTTCTTTGTTCCTATTGATAACCCATACCCCCATAAGTATAATATAAATATACACATACCCCTATTAGTATAAGTCTGGAGGAATAAAATGAAACAGTTGATGAAAAAACTGGAGTCACTTTTGGAAAAGGGCGGCACTAAAAAAGATATTACGCTTCTTGTTATATCAGGAATATTCCTGATACTCAGCTTGATAGGTTGGAATCCGCTCCCGTTCGATTTGGCATGGATTTCGATTATCCTATGCGGTGTCCCCATTATTCTGGAAGCTATTATTGGACTGGTTACTGCCTTTGACATCAAAGCAGATGTGCTTGTGTCTATTGCCCTGATTGCCTCAGTTTGCATCGGCGAGGATTTTGCCGCCGGTGAAGTCGCATTTATCATGCAGCTGGGCGGACTGCTGGAGGACTTGACGGTTGCAAGGGCAAGAGCCGGTATCGAAAAGCTGGTGCATCTAACCCCACAGACAGCACGGCTTATTGCAGATGGAACCGAGAAAATTGTTCCTGCAGAAGAAGTCCCTGTGGACGCTTTGCTCCGTGTCCTTCCGGGGGAAACGGTTCCCGTGGACGGCATAATTATTTCAGGGCAGACCTCTGTCAATCAAGCTGTTATGACCGGCGAGTCTTTGCCGGTGGACAAAACCGTAGGCGATGAGGTGTCTAGCGGTACGGTCAACCAATTTGGTGCATTTGAGATGCGAGCGACAAAGGTCGGCGAGGACAGCTCTATTCAGAGGATGATACGGTTAGTGCAGTCAGCAGACGCAGGGAAAGCAAAAATCGTGGGCATAGCTGACCACTGGGCTACCTGGATTGTTGTGATTGCCCTCTCTGCCGCCGCCTTAACGTGGCTCATCAGCGGCGAAATCATCCGTGCGGTTACAATACTCGTTGTGTTCTGCCCATGTGCGCTAGTGCTTGCCACACCAACGGCAATTATGGCGGCAATCGGAAACGCCACCAAGCACGGCTTTCTGGTGCGAGAGGGCGATGCGTTGGAGCGGCTGGCATCTGTTACCAAAATCACCTTTGATAAAACGGGAACACTGACCTATGGAACGCCGCAGGCTATTAAAGTTGCAAGCATCACAGACAATTTTTCTGAAACAGAGTTATACCGTCTTTGTGCCTCGGTAGAGCAGCTTTCTGAGCATCCCCTGGGGAAAGCGATTGTCCGTTCGTACAAGCAGGACAATGATGCCGAACTTCTCCTTTGTGAAAATTTTCAAATGCTCCCCGGAAGAGGTGTCTGCGCCGAGGTTGGCGGACAAATTATTCTTGCAGGCAATCTGGAAATGCTCACAGAAAACAAGATAAATGTACCGGAGGTTGTTCATGCACAGGTGGATCAGTATCTGTCCCAGGGCTGCACTGTGACTTATCTTGCGGTGTCTGAACGGCTCAGCGGATATATCGTTCTCTCGGACACGGTGCGTGAGGAAAGCGTCGGTATGATTGACGCATTGAAAGATTTAAATGTACAGCCTGTCCTTTTGACCGGTGACAATGAACGAGCTGCCTCTGCCATTGCCGGTCAGCTTCATATCGTGAAAGTTCATGCGAATTGTCTGCCGGAAGACAAATTAAACTGGATAGACGCTTACCAAAAGAAAAACGAAGCCGTTTGCATGATTGGCGATGGCGTGAACGATGCGCCTGCCTTGAAAAAAGCGAATGTCGGTATTGCAATGGGCGGCGTAGGCAGTGACATTGCCGTCGATGCGGCAGACATCGCTCTGGTGGACGATGAGGTAAAAGAACTGCCACATCTGATTGCCCTGTCCAAGCGGATGATGACGACAATTAAGTTGAACATGACTTTTTCCATGTCGCTTAATTTTATTGCTATCGTTCTTGCTATCATCGGAACATTAAATCCGGTTGTCGGTGCGCTGGTACATAACACAGGCTCGGTTTTAGTAATTATAAATTCATCACTACTGTTGAAATGGAGGAAAAAGTAATGGTCATTAGTATTATCGGCGCAGTCATAGGGGCTTTGATTGCAACATTCGGTCTGTATTATCTGGTCAAAGAATGGAAAGACCCAGAATCGAAAAAAGATTTATGGCATCATCAGCGGTATTGGCGGAGTGATTTTTATTGCCATACTGATAAAGCTGCTGGTGGAACTGCTGTAAGTGATAAACAAGTCATAAAATAATACTGCACCTGCTGGGGATTGATTTCCTTAGCAGGTGTTATTTTTGTTCCAGCGGAAAGTTGGGTATCTTGACAAGCGATATAATCCCCATAAAGTAGACACAAGAAAAAACAAAAATGTGTGAAAACTTTAAGGGGGGTTATTTTATGTCAAGAAGAAGCAAACTGACAGATGAAGAACAAATGGCAGCAGTGAGGGAATACCTTGAAGGAAAAGGGTGCTATGCAGCAATAGCCAAGAAGTATGAAATAAGTTGCGGACGTTTCCGAGAATTGGTAGTTCGAGCCAAAACTGATGGGATAGAATCCGTAAAAATAAGATGCAAAAACAAGAAATATTCCACTGAAACAAAACTAAAAGTTGAATATCTTGAGGGCAGCTGCAGTCAGACGGAAATATATGCAAAGTATCATATTACGCAACGTACGGTTTTCAAAGTGTGGATTTTGTGCTACAATAGAGGTAAGGAATTTAAGGAGCGTACACGCTCGGAAAGAGGAATTACCATGAACAAAGGCAGGAGGATCACGCTGAAAGAACGTGTGGAGATTGTAGCGTTTTGCATTGAAAACGGAAAGGATTATGGTCTTGCAATGGAAAAATACAAAGTATCCTATTAGCAGATCTATTCATGGGTGCGCAAGTACGAAGCAAAGGGAGCAGAAGGTCTCACTGACCGCAGAGGAAAAATAAAGCCCGAAGATAAGCTTACAGATGCAGGTAGACTGCGTATGGAAAACAAGATATTGTAAGTGACGTACACTTCAATAAGAAACGTACTTACAGACTCATGCAGATAAGCCGAATGAGAAATGGCCTACCGATGTAACGGAATTCAAGTACTATGTTGGTTCGAATATCAAGAATATGTAGCGTAGTTAGCCAAGCGAGTGACACGACAAGCCACTTGTCAACAACAAAGCAGTCTGCACAAATTGCAAAGACTGCTTTGGGTTAAATAGTAGAATATTTTTGTTTTTTGCGCTGTCTACTTGACAGAGGGGCGGAGCAAATAATTATACACGATTTATAGGCTTTTGTTTTTCGATAACAAAATATCACTATAAGATAATCGGCGGTTTGAAATATCAAGACGTCGTTTTGTGACGACTTAAAACCGACACGGCGGTATCAAGTCCAGCTAAGAAAAGTCAATAGGCAAGGGCAAAGGTTTACAAAGAGTTCACGATCAAAAAAATTCATAGCAAAGCAGACCTTTACAATTTTAGTGAAAGCCTGATAAGTTATGAAATGATAGGTCAAGCGGCAGAAAGCTGATTCGGATAATAAGAAAGATTATGCTGTTCTGGAGTGACGATTTCAAAGGCTTTGTTATCTCTAAGAATCGCAAAAATAATGTTACAAAGCTTGTGGGTAACGGCAGATAAAGCAACCATTTTAGGCTTGGAAATACATTTCATCTCATAGTAAGAGCGAAGAACAGGATTTTTAAGCGCACCGTTTTTGTAGATCGCAATGTTGTTGAGAGCCATCATATGGAGAACTCTTCTTGCAAGCCTTGAGCCTCTTTTAGAGAGCTTGACATTCGTAACGTAAGCCGTTCTTTCGTCTTTCAAACGATAATACTCTCTGACAAGATTTCTGATATTCAGAACAAGGTCGGAAGGGATAACAGAAGTCTTTAAATCCGGCTTCAAAGCAATCAAAGCTAACTTTTTCGAATCAAATTTATCATTATGTACTTTACGAATGTTTAAATTTGTGCTATTACAGGTATAGTCGACAAGACTGCTTCCAACCAGCCTAATCATAATTCTTCATTGGATGGACTAATTGACTTAATTACAGGTATAGAGTGGTCAAAACCAACCTCCCAGGGAGGTGCAAGGAGAATTGGAAATGGCAGAGAATTAGAAATATGAACAGAAATATAAGGTCGCAGACAGTGAAGCTTGCGCAGGAAATCGGCTCGGCAAAGGCGGCTAATGAACTGGGTATTCCACGCAACACAATATATGGATGGAATGCGTGCTGTGCGATGAGGAAACCAACTCGAAAAAATTTCCAAGAATACCATGATCCGCAAAGGTACATTCTTTTAGGTAGTAAACTTGGGATTTATTATTTTTTCTGCTTTTTGGTAAGTTATTTATGTTCAAAAATCAGAGCATATAATCTATGACACACATTGAACAGGATTCGTATTTCTCAGATTTGCTCTGATTGAATTGTACTTTTGACTGTGTATCTGAAATTCTGCTTAAAAAAGGAAAGCAGAAGAACATTATAATTGCGATTTTAAAGGTTATGAATACTTTTATTTTAATTTTTTAGTAAAAACAATTTGAAAAATAAGAAAATCAATCTTTTTACTAAATTTGCATTGAAAAACAAAAAAAAATAGTGTATAATATTTATTATATGAATTGTGCGAACAAGTGTTTGAACAGAGAAAACATTGTATTTACACAGTTCTCCATCACATATTTTATTTTCAAGAGGAGATTACCATGGCATTTTCTTTTCAGAGCGCATACCTGCAAAAGGTATATGACAGTGTTGTAAAGCGCAACAGCAATGAGCCGGAATTTTTACAGGCAGTTGGAGAAGTACTAATGTCTCTCGAGCCGGTCGTAGCAAAGGATCCGTCTTATGAAACCAACGGTATTATCGATCGTATTGTAGAACCGGAGCGGTTAATTCAGTTCCGAGTTTCTTGGGTAGATGACAACAGCAATGTACAGGTAAATCGTGGTTTCCGTTGCCAGTTCAACTCGGCAATTGGTCCGTATAAGGGTGGCTTGCGTCTGCATCCGTCTGTTTGTGCATCCGTCATCAAGTTCTTAGGTTTTGAGCAGATTTTCAAGAATGCGCTGACTACCTTGCCAATTGGCGGTGGTAAGGGCGGTTCTGACTTCGACCCGAAGGGTAAGTCAGACGGCGAAATCATGCGGTTCTGCCAGAGCTTCATGACAGAACTGTCGAAGCACATCGGTGCAGATACCGACGTACCAGCAGGTGACATCGGCACAGGCGCACGTGAAATCGGCTATATGTTTGGTCAATATAAGAGACTGTGCAACGAGTTTACCGGCGTTTTGACCGGTAAGGCACTGTCCTATGGCGGTTCGCTCGTACGTACGGAAGCAACAGGTTATGGTTTGCTGTACTTCACAGAAGAAATGATGAACTGCATGAGCAACGACAGCATGAAGGGTAAGACTACTGTCATTTCTGGTTCAGGCAACGTTGCCATCTATGCGACTGAAAAGGCTACTGAACTAGGCGCAAAAGTTGTTGCATTATCAGATTCTAACGGCTATATCTACGATTCAAACGGTATTAACCTTGATGTCGTAAAGCAGATCAAGGAAGTAGAACGTGGACGTATCAAGGAATATGTTAATCGTGTAGATGGTGCAGAATATCACGAAGGCTGCAACGGTATCTGGACGATTCCGTGTGATGTAGCACTGCCGTGTGCAACCCAAAATGAAATCGATGGCGATTCCGCAGACATCCTCATCAAGAATGGTGTCAAGGTTGTTGCTGAGGGTGCAAATATGCCGTCTACTCCGGAAGCAATTGACAAGTTCTTAGCAGCTGGCGTACTGTTTGGACCGGCAAAGGCTGCAAACGCAGGCGGCGTTGCAACTTCTGGTCTAGAAATGTCTCAGAACAGCGAGCGTTTGTCTTGGACATTTGAAGAAGTGGACAAGAAGTTGAAGGATATTATGGTCAATATCTTCCACAATGCATATGACAGATCCAAGGAATACGATGTAGAAGGCAATCTTGTTGTCGGTGCAAACATCGCAGGTTTCCTGAAAGTTGCAGATGCAATGAAGTGGCAGGGTGTAGCTTATTAATCCAATTTGACTTTAATAAGGCATTTTCCTTTTTTTAAATTTTTAGAATTTTAAACTCTCGGCTGCGTTTCAGTAGAAAGGTAGTTGAGAGTTTTTTGTGATAATTTGTGAAATATATTAAAAGCGATTTACAATCTGTTGATATTATGACATTATAAATACAGATAGAAAGATAATGCGTTTCACTAAGGGGGGATATATTTATGAAAAAATGGATGATATCCTTGATTTTACTTTCGATAGCCTTATTCAGTGGCTGTTCGGATGCTATCGAGCCAGAGGAAAATATAGATACTACCGAATATGAATATATGTTGAACGGAAAAATTTATAGCATTGGTGACAATGGTTTTTATTTGTTGGAAGAAGAAACGAATAGTCTAAGAGACATCAGCTGCAACGGCTTAACAGATCAGAAAAATGTTGTTATGGCGAATCTTTCGGTAGGGGATAGCGCTTGCGTGACGTACAATGGTGAAGTTGCCGAGTGCTATCCAGAAAGAATCGATCACATCTATAGCGTAGAAATTCTTGAAAAGGCAGATCCAGCATTGCAGTATATTCGTTATGTAACAGATGACATGACCGATAATGCGATATCGTTTCTGATGCCGGCGTCTTGGAACTATTCCATTGAATCATACGACGATCCGGCAGCACGCTTGGATACCTGTTATTATTGTATCACGGTTATGCCACAGGATAGTGATGGATCACTTGTATTTGCTGCTTATATGCAAACTAGTATCTGTGACACAGAGGTAACAGCTACAGAAGAATGTACTTTAGATGGTTATGATGCAAATGTGCATTATTTTAACAACGAAGCCAACTGGGGCGATATCACTATAGATACGGGTGATGTCACCTATATGATATATACACAAAATATCGATGATACATGGTGGGAAAGTTATGGAAATAAGGTAAATGATATACTCGACACTATAATGTTATGTTTTGCCTATTAAACGTTTTTTATAAAAGACCTGACAATTTCTTATTTTAGAAAGTGTCAGGCTTTTATGATTATAATTGATTTTAATTTGAGGATGTATTTACGAGACCTAACATGACAAGTACAGTAAAGTTAGAATCATCGTGTTCTATATGTACATCACCATTGTATTGTATTGCAATTTGTCTGATGATTTCCATACCAAGTCCGTGATTTTTCTTATCGGTTTTTGTGGTAACGAGTTTACCGTTTTTCTCAATAATTGGATTCTTATTTGGGTTTGTTATCCGAAACATAAGCATATCGCCTTCTATCCAAACAGAAAGAGAAATTCTTCGTTTGAGTTCCGTATTTTCAGGAATTTCAAGTACTGCTCGCTCTGCGTTGTGAAGGAGATTGGTTAAGATACTGCAAAGATCTACTTGTGAAACAGGCAGTTCTTTCGGTACTTTACAGGAGACGTGTAATGCGATGTTATTTTTTTCGCAATTTCGCTGTTCTTGCTGTAAAATTGTGTTAATCGTGATATTTTCACAAAATTCTTGATTGGATAAAGCAGTATATTCATTTTGCAGTTGTTCAGACAATTGTGTTGCTTCTTCCAGGTTGTTTTGCATAATCATTGCTTGAATGACTTGTATAGCATTATTGAAATCGTGACGGATTTTTCGCATTTCCATCAAATTTCCTTTGACCATACTGGAATAATCTTCAGATAATTTTTCGTATTGTTCCATAAAGTCTAATTTTTGCTCTAAAATTTCTTTGTTTTTCAAAGAGTTACTAAGACGGATTGCAAAGATACTGGCAAGCAGACTACCCACGATACTGAGTATACAAACAATCATCAAGAATAAATTATCTTTCAATACCGAAAAATAATTTGTGGTGACTGTTAAAAGATATAAATAGAGAAAAGATGGTGCAATAATTAAAATTGTCAACGGATTGATATCTCTTATATTTTTTCGCTCTAATAAAGAAAGAAATCACATAACAAAGTAATCCAAATATAGACATTGAAATAGTAAACGCCGGGATGTATTTCAGACTGTACCAATTGCCCATTGCTTCGATATGAAATCGCTCTACAACGACATATTGAATTGTACTATAAATAGACATAATTACAATATAAAGCATACACAAAAAAATGCGGTAGCTGCGTTTTCGCTCTATAAAACAGAACATATAGTACAAAAACATAGCTGCGTATATTATAAAAGAACTAGCATAATTGCTATTGAACAATGAAAATACGAGCATTGAAAGAACCGATGTTGCCAAAACAAAAACAAAAGACCATAAGAGATGCTTTGGTTTTCCTAAAACAGCCTAAGCAAAAATAGATGCAATCAATTCTATTAAAAATGCGCCATATACATTGTTGATAATAAAGATGGTTTCCGAATCCATAAAGTAAACTCTCCTATTTGTTTGAATCGTATCCTCCTCCCCAAATTTACCATAGATTCTGTATACAAGTTTTAGTCAAATCAATCGAGAACTTTCGTGATTGTGCCGCCCCCCACGACTCGTTCTCCATCATACAGTACAACTGCTTGTCCGCAAGTAATTGCACGTTGTGGGACATCAAATTTTACGTGCAATTTTCCGTCTGTTGTCTGCCAGACTGTTGCTGGCTGTTCCGGTTGCCGATAACGAATCTTTGCCTGTACATATGTTGGTTCATATAAATTATCACAGGTGATAAGATTAACATCATCGGCTTCTAATTCTTGTGCAAAGAGCATATCCTGATAGCCAAGGGTAATTGTGTTATCTTCCGGATAAATTCGACAGACATACAATGGCTTCGGAGCAGAAACCCCTAAACCTCGTCGCTGACCGATTGTATAATGGGAAATACCCTTGTGTGTACCAATCGTTTCACCTTTACTGTTCAAAAACAAGCCGGGTTTTGATTCCATTTGGGTATATCGTTCGATAAACGCAGCATAATTTCCATCTGGAACAAAACAGATATCTTGGCTATCCGGTTTTGCAGCGTTTGTAAAACCATGCTTTTCTGCAAGTGTCCGTACTTCTGATTTGGATAGTTCTCCCACTGGAAATTGAATATGTGACAATTGTGTTTGCGTCAAACTATATAGTACATAGCTTTGATCTTTTTGATGATCGATGCCTTTTTTTAAAAACCATCGTTTGGCTTCTTTATCGTATACAACTCTTGCATAATGTCCCGTTACGAGGATATCCATTTGGAGTTCTTGCATTCGCTGGAACAGTCGTTCAAATTTGAGATAGCGATTACAATCAATACAAGGATTTGGCGTGCAGCCGTGTTGATAAGCGGAAACAAATCGATCCATAACTTTTTCACCAAATTCCGCCTTGAAATTAAATACATAATAGGGCATATTTAGACGATAAGCAACACTGCGTGCATCCTCCATATCATCTAAGGAACAACAGGTTTTTTCTGATTTGATTCCGGCGTCTTCATTGTTGAAAAGTTTCATGGTTACTCCAGTGCATTCGTACCCTTTATTTTGCATCAATAGAGCAGCAACAGAGCTGTCTACGCCGCCACTCATGGCAATAAGTGCTTTTTTCAAGAAATCATCTCCTGTATCAGTTTCGTTTTTTAGTATAACTGAAATTTTGGAAAATGTCAAGAGATTGTGCGAATATTGATGAATAAAAAATCGGCGATCGGCAATTTTACCAAAACAAGAGTTGTTTATTTGTATAAATTGCTGTTTTTATAAAAAATGGCTTGTCTTATTTTAGACAATATGATAAAAACAATTTGGAGTTTTAATTCGGAGAGCGATAGATGACTCTCATAAAATTTTCTTTAAAATGGAGGAAATCGTATGAAAAAATATCGTAGTTTTGCAGCGGTTGCAGCAACTTCTCTATTGCTCGCTTCAACGCTGATGCAACTGCCGACAGTTGCCGAAGAAAGTGGCAGTTATGATATGAATATCACGATCAATTTAGATGGTGAACATAAAGAAATCAGTCTATATATTTACGGCGTCAACACATATGGTAACGAAACGGAGTTGGACGGAGTGACGACGACTGCGCTGCGGCAAGGCGGCAATCGTTATACGGGTTATAATTGGGAGACCAACTATTCCAATGCCGGTGAGGATTGGCTGAATAGTTCTGATACGAACTTAGGGGACGACAGCGATGGATCTGCTTATGCGGCACGTAGCTTGTCAGAATTGTGTCAAGACAATGATATTTCTTACAAAATGACTACTTTACAAATGGCAGGTTATGTGGCGGCGGATAAGGCGGGGACGGTGTCAGAAAGCGAAGCAGCACCGTCTGACCGTTGGTATGAGGTAATCTTTCGAAAAGGTGATACACTTTTGGATACGCCAGATTTGACAGATAATGTTGTCTATATGGACGAATATGTCAATTATCTTGTGCAAAACCTAGGCGATGCAACAACAAGCACGGGTATACAGGGCTATGCGCTGGACAACGAACCTGTACTTTGGAATGATACGCATCCACTTTTGTATAGCGAAGAAGTAACCAATAGCGAGCTTATCAGCAAGTCGATTGAACTTGCCAGTGTAGTCAAAGAGATTGACCCGAATGCAGAAGTATACGGTCCGTCTTTCTGGGGAATGTTGCCATGTATTACTATAGATGATGACGATTGGAACGCTGTATCTAGTCAGTATGATTGGTACATCGCATATTATTTGAAACAAATGGCACAGGCAGAGGAAGAAACCGGCACACGGTTGCTTGATGTCCTCGATGTGCATTATTACGCACAGGATTGCTCAACAGAAGAAGCAATTTTGCAGGCAGCAAGAAGCTTGTATGACTCAGATTATCAGGAGGATAGTTGGTTACAGCCTTGGTTTGGAGGCTATTTCCCATTCTTAACACGTTTGCAAGAGACGATAGATGCATATTATCCGGGAACAAAACTATCGTTGACGGAATATAATCTCGGCAATATCAGCGATGAAAAGAATACTGGTGTATCGATTGCATCTGGTATTGCAGAAGCGGAGGCACTTGGTGCATTTGCAGACCAAGGTGTGTACCTAGCGACCTATTGGGGAACGCTGTCTAATTGCCCTTATGTAGAAAGTGCAATTAACTTATATACAAACTATGATGGGGAAGGCAGTACTTTTGGTGATACTTTAGTAGAGTCCACTTCGGAAGATTTGTCGCAAGCGGCAGTTTTTGCGGCAATTGAAGGAGACGATGAAAGTACGATTACGACTGTGCTTACGAATAAAAATGATACGGATACGGAAAATGCAGTTATTACGTTAGATGGTGCAGATATCGATTATCAAAGTGTAACGGTGTATGCGATTACGCAGGACAGCACGGATATTCAAGTAATCGATGTGCAAAACGACATTGTTAACAATCAGATTGTAGTGGAGCTGCCGCCATTATCTGTGGCACAGATTGTCATTTCTGATGAGGAGAGCGTTGTACAAATTACGGAGGAACCGGATATTACGACGGAAACAGTGGTTTATAACTATGATGAGCTGGAAATTTCTGAAAATGGTTATCCTATGATTCCTTTGGGCGACAAGGAACATTTGGATAGCATTGTAATTCGCACAACCGTAACATCAGATGCGGGTTCTACTTGGGCGAGCGGTGGCGGCGCACTTTGCTTCAATCAGGTTGTGGAAGATGGAAGTGATACCGCTGTTTGGGGTTATAAATCTTACAGCTATAGCTTAGGCACATATGATAATACCATTGAATTTGACGATACATACTATATTATGAGTGGTACTTCTGCCAAGGCAGTCAGTGCAAGCTGTAACGACACGTATGCAGAGTTGCAGGATTGGTGGATAAGTTCGGAAAGTGATACGGCTGCTGGTTCGGATATTACGGTGACGATAGATTCCATCACGCTGATTTATACCTACGAGAATACTGAAGAAACATTGCTCGGTGATTGTAACAACGATGAAGTATTTAACCTTGCAGATGTAGTGTTATTACAAAAATGGCTGCTTCGCTATGAAGTGCATCTGCCGAATTGGCAAGCTGCTGATGTGTACGAGGATGAAATACTCAATGGATTTGATTTGGTAAAAATGCGTCAATTATTGCTAGAAGAAATATAAATTTAAAAAAACACAAGACTCCTGTACGATTTCACGTGCAGGAGTCTTTTTGCAGAGAATCCAAATTAAGTGAAAATTATCTGTACCACCTATTTATAACAATGTATATTTTAAAAATCATATCTTGTATCGGTGTCTTTTTTTAGAATAACGGAATTTTTGAATGGTGTCAGGAGATTAATGAATGCATTTTGCATAACGCATATGAAAATTTCTTACAATGTGACCATTTTCACTTATTACGTGTTATGATAAGTGATCGACGTCGAGAAAACAAAAAGGAGGGATTAATTTGAAGGAATCCGATCTTATTGCGCAACTGCAAGCCAAAGATTCTTCTGCACTGGAGGAACTGATTCAAATATATAGTTCCTATGTGGGAACCATCGTCCGAAATATCATCGGACAAAAGTTCACAGAAGCTGATGTAGAAGAAATTACTGCGGATGTGTTTTTGGCAGTTTGGACACATGCAGACCATTTAAAGTCCGGCAAGGTCAAAGCGTATTTGGGTGCAATCGCACGTAATAAAGCCAAGAATCGCTTTCGTAATTACCAGGAAACAATCAGTTTTGAAGACATTATTGACATACCAACACAGGACAACACGGAGTCAAAAATTGATCAAAAATTTCTTGAAGAAGCACTTGGTAATGCCATGGATAAACTATCAGCAAAAGATAGGGAAATTTTAGTACGGCATTATTATTACTACGAAAATGTAAAAAAAATCGCAAAAGAAATGCATATGAAAGACTCTGCTGTAAAAATGCGGTTAAGTCTGGCAAGAGAAAAATTGAAGCGTAAATTGGTAGAGGAGGGATTTTACTATGAAGATTCCCCAGAATTAAAGCAAATCGATTTCGCACTTTTTACTTGATCAAAGGAGATGTTTTTATGAATTTATATGACTTGTTTGATGCTTATGAACTGAAACGACGTGATACATCACTTTTAGAGGAACAGCCTATCAATACGGATTCTATTGTACATCACATAGAAAATTCTACGAATCTGTTTTTGCGTTCAAAGGAAAAACATCGTAGATTTTCGGTGAAGACTTCCGTTGCAATCTGTACTGCTGTCGTTATTTTAGTGACGGGTGGTTCTGTTACTGCTGTGGCACGATCGGGAGGACTGGCAGAATTTTTTCAGAGCTTGTTTGTGACAGAATCTCTGAAAACAACGGAAGTTACAGAAGAAATGGAACAGCGTATCTCTGTACCAGAAGTTACCTTTTCATGCACAAGCGGCGAAAATATCTTCACTTTGTTGGGAATGTATGGCGATGATAATCAGGTAATGTTAAGCTTTTCAATTGCATCTACTGCATCAACACAGCTGCTTGAATCCTACAGCGTTTATACGATTATGACATTGACAGATGAAAGTGGCAATGTTCAAATACCGGCTTCCTCTGGACAATGTTATGAAATCAGACAAAGTGAAATAGATGAAGATGTTTTCTACCTCAACGTGTATCTAAATGCCAGTGATATTGATGGCAACAGAATTGAATTTCAAGGAAAAACATTGCACTTAGATTTCTTAAATTTCTATAGTGATGCACAGGTTGAAGCCGTACAAGCACGCATAATCACTGCTGAAAATGAACTCAAGGCACAATTTGTTGCAGAGACTTACACCGACGATGAAGACATACAAGATCAGATTTTGACAGGTGATACACTGCCGGATTTTTTTGACGTGGACGAGTGGAAGAAATATTACAACGCACACACTACCGCAGAAGAATGGTTAAGTCTTCGCACACAATATTACGCTGAATCAGACTGCTGCGTTTCCGGCAGCTGGAATGGCGATGTTATGCTTGATTTTTCAGGTTGGGATACTGTGACATATGACTATGTGCAAGGAAATATCACGATAAATTCTCTTTCTGCCGCAATCACCTTTCCGGCTGAACTTGATACTGATACAAGTAATGTTTCGTTTGTACTGGTAATGTCAGATGGTACAAAAATTGACGGCTTTGCAGGATATGACTTGTATAATTTAAATTTTGGTACGGAAAATACAAACTACTTGGAATCTACAGATGAACACACTCTGATAAGCGAAGATGAAATGACAGAAACCAGATTTATTTGCTTTTCCGCATATATTTGTCCGGCGGATGTAATAGAGATTCACATGATAACAGAATCTTTTGATCCTGACGGTGAATTGGATGGCATTCGACTAGACGATGGATATACGGTTACTACGGACGAAATTATCTATCAGCAGTGAGAATATGAATTAAATTTGTTTCATCATGTTATTTTGATATGATACAATGCTTATAAGGTATTTTTTATTACTTGATTCCGTAAAATTCACATCTAAGAAATTAGAAAAATGCTAGAAATACAAAAACAATTGAAAATCAAACTACGGTGAAGGCTTGATGTACAGTTGGAGAAAGAGGGGAGGAAAGTCTAGGTGGAGAACAAAATTTGCTTATGATATTCGATGAAACAACCTTTTTGTCAGCTTCACTGAAATTTTTCTATCGAAATTTTTTAAAAGGACACCCATTTGTCCTATATTTATGCTATAATAGAAATAAGAGATTCGAGGTGAGAACATGGAAAATAATAAAAACGACCGAGTGCTTGAAATCTTTATGCGTTCCCTGCGTGGCGAATTCATATCAATAAAATCTCTTGCAAAGGAATATGAGGTTTCAACCAAAAGTATCAGTCGTGATATAAGTAAAATTCAGAATTTTCTTGCTGAACATAGAGAGCTGATGCAGAATGCAGAACTCACATACTCCTACAAGGATAAATTTTATTGACTGAGCAATGACGAATTTCTGAAAAATAAGGAGCTTTTTGCACTTGTAAAAATATTGCTTGGCAGCAGAGCCTTAAGCAAGGACGAAATTCTTACAGTTATTTAAAAGCTGAAAAAATTTACAACAGTCGCTGACAGGGAAAAGCTTGATCATCTCATTCGCAAAGAAGTCTATCATTATCATGAGGTTAAATCGGATTGTAAATCAGTGATTGATAATCTTTGGAAGCTGATACAAGCAATTGAAAACAAGCAGATACTTACGATTACTTATTACAAAATGAGTCGTGATGCGGTAAAACGCAGAATCAAACCTGTCTCAATCATGTTCAGCGAATATTATTTTTATTTGATTGCATATATGGCGAATGATGAAGAATACAAATCAAAATATTTTCGCATAGATCGTATTGAAACGATTATTGAAAATCGTGATTTGTTTACCCTTGAAAAAAATATGATTTCGATGAAGGAGACCTGCGTGAAAAAAACCAGTTTATGTTTCCTGGGGAAACCATCAAGATTCGTTTTGAATTTTCAAGATTGTCTTTACAGGCGATACTTGACAGATTGCCTACTGCAAAGGTAGTCGAGAAAAACGGAAATATCAGCGTTGTTGAGGCAGA
This sequence comes from Ruminococcus sp., assembly GCA_021201755.1. Lineage (GTDB taxonomy): Bacteria > Bacillota > Clostridia > Oscillospirales > Ruminococcaceae > Ruminococcus_C. Next base: position 17,037 of record JAJQEI010000006.1, read on the forward strand.
AGTGAATTACGGACGTGGGATTATCCATATATTTGCTGTCGCAAGGTTCATGGATAAAAGTTTTATCGCCACAGTGTTTGGTAAACGAAATGAGAACAGAATTAAAGAAAACGTTGTCTAATTATTAAAACAATCAAAAATCCGTCAAATCGAATTTCGTCTGGCGGATTTTTTTAGATGAATTAAATTGTAAATTCTTTTTGAACAGACAGGCGTATGTCCGGCTTGAAATGTAAAATGGAAATATGGATTAGAGGGATTCCATTTCGTCTGAAATCCAATCCATGAATGCAAGACATAGGTGCTGTCCTTTTGATGAGAGAGCGTGAAACCTTTCTAGTAATACTGTATCTGAAGTGGTTTGTTCTGTTTGACAGGTGGTGCCTAGCAGAATGTGATCGGGTGTGGTTTCTAAAGCATTGCATATGCGAAGAAAAACATCTAGACTGGGAATTGCGCGAGCGGTTTCAATGCAGGATAGGTATTTGTCATTGATTTTTGCACGTTCACACACCTCAGAAAATAAATCATGTATAATAATAAATATAGGGTTTTTATGCGATTTGAAATGGACAAAAAAATAAGAAGATGACTCTACGGAAAGGTAAGGAAATTTATGGCAAAAGTAGTTAATGTCAAATATGATGCAAATACACTGAAAATACAGATTAGTATCAATAATCAAATGTTTGACGTAACACGCATTCAACACAGACCAATATAGGATTGGTTATACCCTTTTATTGTGAAAAAGGTTCGTTGGGATGGATTATATGAGGAATTGAAAGCTTTTACAGGACTGGACGAATTTTCCATTCTGTTTGATAGCGATGATCAGAGTTTGGCGGTGCTGCAAAACGCTATGCTGTCATATCCTGTAAAGGTCAGTGGTACCAATAATCGGGTTGTAATTCTTTATAATACCAATCCGATTTCAACAAAAATTACTGTAAATGGAAAAGTGTTTGATACCACACGAATTGCGAATCGTCCGATTGATGAATGGGTATATCCTATGCAATTTGGTGATATAAAGTGGGATGGTATTTATGCAGAACTAAACACTTATTTTGGCGTAGATTATTACCATTTACAATTCGTTGGTGATCAAAGTCTAACCAAAGAATTGATGGACGAATGCCCTGCACATATTGATATTACTGTTCGACCAGCGATGCAACAAGTTTCCATGTCACCATCTACATCAACTACTCAAGCACAATCAGTATCACAAGCAACTGTTGCAGCACATACAAGTTTTGTCGGCAATGCACAAGATATGGTAAGTAATTTACATGATAAAATTGGGGATATTTCTCAAAATGAAGGTGTACGTAAGACAATGAGTACTGCAAAAAATGTGGGCAACAAGATTGGCGAAAGCATTTCAGGAGCGGTCTCTTCGATGAAAAGTTCAGAACAATATGGCAAAATTATGGAAAGCAGTGCTGTTCAAACGGTGTCGAACAATTCTTTTGTGAAAAAAATTTCTGCTATTTGGAAAGGCTTAGACAAACGCATTCGCATTGGTGCATTGATCGTCCTTGTGATTTTTGTTGTTGTTCTTCTTGTCTGTCTCTTCTTAGGCACAAAAAAATATAAAACGGATCTCGATGATGCTAGCAATGCACTTGGTACACCACATGAAATCAACTGTGGGTCGTATGGCATTAGTAGCTATCAATCTCTTGGTGTGACTGCAACTTTCTATTTCTCTGCTGGTGATCCATCTACCGTTTATCGAGTTGATTCGGAAGATGGTGCAACAGCTGAATGCACTTCTTCATATAGTGAAATTGATGATCGCACAACAGGTTTGAGCAATTATGATATTTCTGTAATTGGTCTCGATACAGATGAAGATAATGATATTGAATTTACCATCTATAGCTATGATGGCAGCGACTGGATTGAAGAATGCATCGTAATTTATGAGTATGAAGTGGAGGAGAAATCTTGATGATATGCCCAAATTGTGGAGTAGAAGTGAAAGAAAGCGAACAGATTTGCCCATTGTGTGGATTCGCTTTTGAACATTCGGTGGAAGTTTCTTCAGTAGAGCAGGAAACAACAAACTCGCCGTCCAGTATGCCAAAATCAGTGCAGTCTGCCGAAATGGTAAAACCGAATGCGGTTGTGCAGACAGTACAAAAGCGAAGCAAGCTGCCTATTGTGATTGTATGTTTGGGAGTGATAGTTGTTGTATTGGCAGTTTTAACGGTATTTTTATTGCTGCAACCGAGTGATTCTGACAATGAAGAAACAATCGCTGAAATCACAACGATCATGGCAACAGAAACAACGCAATTAGAAACAACAACAGATACCGAAGAATCGACAATTGAAGAAACAACGACGACGACAATAACGACCACTACCACAATCGAAACCACGACTGTGGCAACAACAACGGAATTTACGCTCGCTGTGCCAACGATTGGAGATTTTATAGACCAAACAAATTATCAATATGATGGTTACACTTATTACATTGAATGGGGTACAGTAGATGGCGCAGATGTATATGAATATTATGAAGAATTAACGTATGGTTATGGCACAGAAGGAGATTATTATACGACATCTGCTACAAGTTGTAAAGTTTCTGGTTCGGATATTTCTGGTGCATCGATTAAAGTGCGAGCTGTGGCATATCGTGGTGATACGACAGTGTATAGCGATTGGAGTGCGACAAAAAGTGTGACATTTGGCAGTGGTTCGTCCTCTTCTAGTGGATCAAGCGTTTCTGGAATGACCGGTCAAGTGAACACCTACGGTGGCTCAGTCGATGGATTGACTACGTCTTATGTGTGCAACGGTGGCAGCTATGCTGTAGAACATCACGTGCAAAACACTTGGCATATTACGGCGAAAAACGTATGCTATTCTTATGGTATAACTTGGTATGAGTGCTGGGATACGGATGATGGTGACTATTACGGTTGGATTGATTCCATTTATATTGATTTTTATTGATATGAATCCAAAAAGTTTAATTTAAAATTACAAAAGGAGTGGAAAATATGCTTTGTCCAAATTGTGGAATGGAAGTTGAGGAACAGGAACAAACTTGTTTGCTGTGCGGCTATCTCTTTGAAAATCCAGTAGTAAATACAGAATCTGAGCCAATTCTGGAAAACAATCTGGAAACAGAATCCAATTCATCGACGACAATGACGACGCATATGTCGACAAGCACACCTTTTAAAAGACGCAGTAAGTTACCCATTGTTATAGGTATTCTTGCGATACTTGTAGCAGTTTTGCTCGTACTTGTGGTTATGTTGCTGTTGAAACAAGAAAACACTGCGACAAACCCTGCAAAAACTGTTTCAATAGCAACAGAAACCACAACGTTGACGGAAGAAGCTGCAACAACGGAAGAAAATATTACGGAAATAGACTCACTTTCTATGCCGATTTTGGGGGAGTTTCTCTTAGACGAAAGTGCTGATAGTACCACATATTATATTGAATGGGAAGCTGTAGAAGGTGCGGATGGATATGAAATTAATGTTGATACGATTGATTCGTGTGGAGAAGGTGATAACAGTCTCTCTGTAACAACTGAACCGAAATTCACGACTTCCAGCAATTATTTAGTTACGGTTACAATAGAAGTACGTGCTTATTGTAAAACGGGCCAGGAGAAAAAGTACAGCAATTGGAGTGAAGCACAAACAATAACGCTAAATGAGCCTTCAGATGAGGATACAGCTTATGCAGATGTGTATCGTGATGTTTTGAATAGTTATTCTCGTGAAATGACGCTTGCATATGATTGCTATTATTTATGTGATTTGAATCATGACGGGATTAAAGAATTGTTATATCAATTCGGCACGTGCGAGGCAGATTGTATGATTGATGTCTATACAATTGAAAATGGAAGTGAAAAATTTGCTGGCAGTATCTCTGGTTTTTCTTGTTGGGTCGTGACGGATGGTGTAAATTATTTTACAGATATGACACATACAGGTTCTCAGATAATCAGTAAAATTATTTTTGATGGAGATAGTGTTACGACGGAAACATTTGCTGAATATGATTGTTCTACTACAGATTACCATGACTTTGGCGAAGGCGTAAACTGTTATAATGGTACGGATTATTCAGGATTGGCTTAACGTATGATATTCTATATAATGGAAGTAGGGACAAATTAAGAGAAATATGGTAGTGGTGACGGTTCTGATTCTTTGCAATTTTTTTGCGTTCTCCTTGCATTTCTTTTGAAAATATGATTTTATCAATATTAATTGGCACATTTTTACATGGATTTGTATCAAGAAGTGAGATTACATTGGTTTCAATTTTTCTATCGTAAAATCTTTGTATTTTCGTTTTTCTATGATATCACCTGTTTGCGAAATGTGTCAATTTTTATGATATGAGATCATTCTGGTATTAAAAAATAATACAAAACTGGCAATTGCAGCAATACCACAACTGTGCTATACTGGATAAGAAACGACAAGGTTGTCGCAAATTTATTTGTAAAGAGGAGACTATTACTATGGCAGGAAATCATTATGAACTGAACAAGAATCTAGCACAAATGTTAAAAGGTGGCGTAATTATGGACGTTACCACACCAGAACAGGCAAAAATTGCTGAAGCTGCGGGAGCGTGTGCGGTTATGGCACTAGAACGGATTCCGGCAGATATTCGTGCAGCTGGTGGTGTGTCACGTATGAGCGATCCCAAAATGATTCATGGTATTCAGAATGCTGTCAGTATTCCGGTAATGGCAAAGTGTCGCATTGGTCATTTCGCAGAGGCACAAATTTTACAGGCAATTGAAATTGATTATATCGACGAAAGTGAAGTGTTATCTCCTGCGGACGATAAATATCATATCGATAAAACCAAATTTGATGTACCTTTCGTATGTAGTGCAAATGATTTGGGAGAAGCACTGCGTCGGATTAATGAGGGTGCATCAATGATTCGTACCAAAGGGGAACCGGGTACGGGTGATGTGGTACAAGCAGTACGGCATATGCGCATGATGCAGGCAGAAATTCGCAGATTACAGTCAATGGCGGAAGACGAATTATACGATGCTGCAAAAGATTTACGAGTCCCTTATTCTTTGGTGCAGTATGTTCACAAAAATGGAAAGCTGCCGGTAGTAAACTTTGCAGCAGGTGGTGTTGCGACACCGGCAGATGCAGCACTGATGATGCAGCTTGGTGCAGAGGGTGTCTTTGTGAGTTCGGGTATTTTTAAATCAGGCAATCCTGAAAAGCGTGCAGCAGCAATTGTAAAGGCAGTAACAAATTATCAAGATGCTAAAATGTTGGCAGAATTGTCTATAGATTTAGGGGAAGCCATGGTCGGGATTAACGAAGACGAAATTTCGTTATTGATGGCAGAACGAGGCAAATAATGCGTATTGGAATATTAGCACTGCAGGGTGCATTTGCAGAACATCGTGAGATTTTGGAACATCTTAATGTATCGAGTTTTGAAATCCGGCAAAAACAAGATTTCATGCAGCCGATGGATGGCTTGATTATTCCCGGCGGTAAAAGTACAGTGATTGGGAAGCTTCTGATAGAACTGGGTTGTTTTGACTTGATACAAAAGCGTATTTACCAAGGACTTCCCACGTTTGGTACTTGTGCGGGATTAATTCTATTGGCGAAATAAGCAGAAGGTGGTTCGGTGCAACTTGGTACTATGGACATCACGGCTCGACGTAATGCCTATGGACGACAATTAGGCAGCTTCACGACTACAGCGGAGATGAAAGGTGTAGGAAAAATTCCCATGGTGTTTATCCGCACGCCATATATCATAGGAGCTTCTGACAATGTGAAAATTTTGGCATAGGTTAATGGCAGGATTGTTGCTGCAAGACAAGGCAATCAGCTAGTAACAGCTTTTCATCCGGAGTTGACACGGGATACACGGGTACATGATTATTTCTTAAAAATGATAAAAGGTAAAGACACCATCGTATAAGACGATAAACCGTTCTACGTCAAATAAACAATGTAAAAAATATTTGGTATTATATAAATTCCACCTTGCTGTATAGTCAAGGTGGAATTTTTATGCTGTAAATGTGTAGTGAGACTCTATTCGAACCATGCATTCAAAAGAAGCTTCTTCGAAATTCCCTGTAATTATAATCCTTTTCTGGATGGCAAAGCACTGCAAAATCGATAGAATCAAATAATTGATTACTGCTTTTTCCTTTATCGATAAAATCACGAATGGCACAGTCAAATAAATCAGATACTATAGCGGCATCATTACCATATGCTCCACATCCGAAAGCACCAGGAATTTTGCTTTTTCGAACGCCACGTTCTAAAATATTTTCGATACGAGTTTGTTAATCAAATGTCATTTAAACACTCTTTTTTGGATTCTGCGAGAGTATTATTATTCTCTTTTTATTTTTGTATTTTTTACCTAAAGCACATTAACAGGCTTGTAATTTGTTTATATTTTTAATTACTTTTTCTTCATATGCTATTTTATGCGAGTATCCCTAACTTGCTTTTGTAATCGCAATTCTCTGATTGCATAAGCATATGCTTCTTCGATATCTTCGAAGAATTCTTCTGACCTAACCCTAGCTCGTTCTCCCGCAACAACTACCCAGTAACTACCATCGTCCATTTTATTGATAAGTATACGATTCTCCATAGCTCCTCTTCGTCCATTTTTTGGCGTGATTATCCCGATTTTCCATCCGTAATCATATAACCCCTCACGTTTTATAATTTCAAGTGCTTCTTCCTTCGAGATTTTTTTGGGTTTGAACGGGCCCTCTTTGTTATTAAGTTTTCTTAAGAGCTCGGCTACTTTATCTATCATTACTTCTCTTTCTTCTTTTGTCATTTCTTCTTTTTTTATAAATTCTACCTCCATATCAATTAACAACACATGATTTAAATTAAGATTTTTTCTATACCCTAGTTTTTGCTAGAAGTGCAACATACCCCTTGGCAATCTTCCATCGCACGTTTAATTTTGATTTGAAAATTGCTCTCTGGTTAATTTCATACTTTTATTATATCATAGTTTTTTGTGCTTTGCAAGTACTTTTATGTGAACACACTCTAATTATTATGTGATGTGCATATGATACGGTTATTTATCAATTATTTCTAACACAGAGAGACTACGTTGAAAGATGCCATTGAGATAGGCGATTAATACACCGTAATTGGTGTAAGGGACACACTGCGTTTTCGCTCGTTCAGCACGAGAAATCATCTCTCGTTCATTCAACATACACCCACCACAATGCACCACCAGTGCATAAGGCGTCAAATTATTTGGAAAACTATTGCCGGAAGTGAAGTCGAACTGAAATTGCTTGCCGGTGTAAGATTGTATCCATTTTGGTAATTTTATCGTACCGATGTCGTTGCACTGTCGGTGATGGGTACATCCTTCAGAAATCAGGATGCGACTGCCATTTGGTAAAGTATCCAATACTTGGACAGTCTTTTTTGCCATCTGTAGCACGCCCTTGAAGTGGGCAAATAGAATCGAAAAAGAAGTTAAAGGGATAGATGAAGGAATAATTTCTTTTACAGTTTCAAATACCTGACTGTCTGTAACCACAAGCTTTGGCGGTTGATTTAGTAGCTGTAGTGTCTGGGCTAATTGTTCTGGCTGCGTGACAAGACAAATTGCCGCTTTGTCCAAAGCGGCTCGAATGGCTTGGACTTGTGGCAGAATTATGCGACCTTTCGGCGCTGATTCATCGATCGGTGTAACAAGAATCACTAAATCCTCCGGTTTTAGTAAATTACCAAAGAGAGAACGTTCCGGTTTTATCTGAAAATTCTTTTGATAGCAGCGAATTAAGGATTCCTTCAGCTTGTCAATACCGCAGCCAGTTGTGGCACTAACCGGAATCACTTCTTTTGGGACAACTTGTTCTTTTGGCAAACGATCAATCTGATTCCATACGATAAGATAGGAAATATGACGTTTGCGGAATTGTTCAAGTAATTCGGTATCTTCCGCTGTCTGTCCAATTGTTGCATTGATTACGAGGATTGCAATATCCGTATGATTTAAAATTTGCATGGTGCGTTCCATACGAAGCTGTCCAAGGATACCTGTGTCATCCATGCCAGGGGTATCTATGATTACCACTGCACCAATTGGTAATAGTTCCATTGCTTTTTCTACCGGATCGGTTGTTGTTCCTTGCATCTCCGATACAATAGAAATTTTTTGTCCGGTAATCGCATTGACCAAGCTAGATTTTCCTGCATTACGCTGTCCAAAAAAACCGATATGTAGGCGATTTCCACGGGGCGTATCATTTTGTGTTTGTTCCATATGGACACTCCTTAAAAACGAAAGTCCCTTGCACCATTGGCAATTTTTTTCAAATATTCTTCTGTTTGCAACCGCTTTTGTGCATCAGGAATTTGACGTAATTCTTTTTGAATCAGCGTTTCGCCTATTTTCTTTGTTTTAGGAGCAGCATAGTCTTGCAGATATTCTTTTAACGTAATTAATGCATTCGGGTGGCAGTAATTTAGAATCTGACCAGACTTACAAAATGCCATAAAGCGGTCTCCGGTGCGACCGGTGCGATAGCACGCAGTGCAGAAACTTGGTACGTATCCCAATTCTATGAGCCAGTATATGATTTCATCCAAAGAACGACGGTCACTAACGTCAAATTGTTCAGAATTTTCATCTTCCAACTCCGATATATCGTAGCCTCCAACACTTGTCCGAGAACCACCACTAATTTGAGAGATGCCCAAAGAGAGTGCTTGTTCCCGAACTGCTTTGTTTTCTCTTGTAGAAATAATCATACCGGTATAAGGGATAGCAATGCGGATAAGTGCAATAATTTTTGCAAAAATCTCATCTGGTATGCTATTATCAAAATTGTTCGGATCAATATCGTCTGCCCGTTTTACACGAGGTACACTAATGGTATGTGGACCAATGCCATGGATGGCTTCTAAATGTTCGGCGTGTAGGAGAAGTCCTACGAATTCATAGGGGTAGCTTTCCAATCCGAACAAAACACCAAGTCCCACATCGTCAATGCCACCTGCCATAGCTCGATCCATTGCTTCTGTATGATAATCGTAATTATGCTTCGGACCAATAGGGTGGAGCTTTTCATAGCTTTCCTTGTGGTATGTTTCTTGAAAGAGAATATAAGTGCCGATTCCCGCTTCTTTCAGCATATGGTATTCTTCCTCTGTCGTTGCAGCAATATTTACATTTACTCGACGGATTGCACCATTTTTGTGGTGAATATGGTAAATGGTATCGATACATTCCAAAATATACTCAATGGGGTTGTGTACAGGATCTTCACCGGCTTCAATTGCTAGTCGTTTATGTCCCATATCCTGTAGTGCCGTGACCTCTCGTACAATGTCCGCTTGCGATAATTTTTTACGAGTAATATGTTTATTTTTAATATGATAAGGACAGTATGTACAACCATTTACGCAGTAATTCGATAAGTAAAGGGGTGCAAAAATGACGATTCGATTGCCGTAGTAATCCAATTTAATTTGGTGTGCCAGTTGTTTGATTTTTTGATTGATGCTTTTGTCCTTGCACAAAAGAAGCACAGCAGCTTCACGATGATTCAATCCTTTTTTTTGTTCAGCTTTTGCCAAAATTTCGGAGAGGATGGAGACATTTTCTTTATTCTTTTGGGCATATTCTAACGTATCCATGATTTCAACATGGTTTATAAATTCTTCCGCATGAAGAGATTTTGGTTGATACATAGCATTCACCTCATTTTTAGTTTGATATTATTATAACATGAAAAAAGAAAAATGTCAATGATATGAATCCCACGGAAATTAATTCTAGTAACGATTTGTAATATTTCTTTTTTGATATTTTTTCCCTTACCTTTATGGTATATCATCTGTTTGTGGAATGAATGTGTCAATTTTTATTATATGGGATTATTTATAGGGTGGCTATTGAAACGACATATACTATTAGATGAATTTATTTTGAACAAAAAAAGCTTGAAATGTAAAATAGTGAACAAAGTACTTGCATTCTAAAAAAAGTGTGTTATAATAAATATACTACTGTGTATGTCTCATGTGGTGTACTTGCGGTATCGGTTTAAAGAAGCATTTTGAATATTTTGCGAGCAACAGTATTTTAGGTGCTGTTGCTAAGACAGGAAGGACGGCGTACTACCAATGCATCGATATGGCAATACTTATTTGGGTCAGGTCATTGCAGTGAAACTATCGCTTCGAGTCATAAAGACCCGAAGTGAATATTATGCTATACGTATGCCGATCTTCAAAAGAAATGCGGTTTCGGCTGGGAGACTTTCCGAAGGCTGACGCAAAATTGCTTGGGTCTTCGGTGTACTGCCGGAGTTTTTTACACGGATTCCAGCAGCATATGTTTTATTTCGGGTCGTTCTGAAAAGAGAAATCGCACTTGATTTTATCATGTGGGATCATGAAGGTGGGTTGCTGTAAAAGTTGAGGCTTGCTGTATTTGATTTTTTACAGTGCGTTTTGAAAAGATATCCACAAAATAGTAAAAAATAGTAATAGTAAAAAGGTGAAATGACAAATGAAGTTAAAAGGTGCACAAATTATTGTAGAGACGTTAATTGAACAGGGTGCGACTACTGTTTTTGGTTATCCGGGTGGACAGGTAATTGATATCTATGATGCGCTTTATTTAGCAGAAGACCGTATTCGGCACGTGATTACTGCGCATGAACAGGGAGCATCTCATGCAGCAGATGGTTATGCTCGTTCTACAGGAAAGGTTGGCGTTGTGATTGCAACGTCTGGACCAGGCGCAACAAATCTGGTTACTGGTATTGCAACGGCTTATTTGGATTCTGTTCCGTTGGTTGCAATTACAGGGAATGTTTCTAATTCACTGATTGGTCGTGACAGTTTTCAAGAAGTAGATATTACTGGCGTCACCATGCCGATTACCAAGCATAATTTTATGATAAAACGTGTAGAGGATTTGGCGGATACCATTCGAGAGGCATTTCGGATTGCAAAATCCGGTCGACCGGGTCCCGTTCTGGTGGATGTACCAAAGGACGTGCAGAATGCACTGTATGAATATGAGGCACAACCACCGGTAGAAAAAAAATCGATTAAGCCGATTTGTGAAAAGAGTCTTGCAAAGGCAGCAGAGATGATTCAGGCGTCGAAAAGACCGTATATCTATATCGGCGGTGGTGCAATCACCGATGATGCGGGTACAGAAATTCAAGCACTTGCAGAAAAAATGGATGCACCGATCGGCTGCACAATGATGGGGATTTCTGCTATACCGGTAGAAATTTCACGTTGGCTGGGCATGGAAGGGATGCATGGACACTATGCTTCGTCTATTGCGCAAAATGAATCGGATTTGATTCTAGCTTTGGGGTGTCGCTTTAGTGATCGTAGTACAGGGAATACACAAAAATACGCCAGAAATTCAAAAATAATTCACATCGACATCGATGCATCGGAACTTTGCAAGAATATTACGGTAGATCTTGGAATCACTGGTTCAATTAAAGAAGCGGCATTTATGTTGTCGGAAATGCTGCCAAAGCAGAGTCATGCTGACTGGATGGCACACGTTGGCGAACTGGTAGCGCATACTAGGGAATTGGAAAAACAAAACCCAGAGGAGCTGACACCATTTACGGCGATTGATGCTGTTGCGGAATACACGCAGCCAGATACGATTATTGCAACAGACGTTGGACAGCACCAAATGTGGGTAGCACAGCACTATCCTTTTGAACAGTCGAGGACGTTTATTTCTAGTGGTGGTCTGGGAACCATGGGATTTGGTCTTGGTGCGGCAATTGGCGCATCAACTGCTACAGGCAAGAAAACTGTCTTGTTTACCGGTGACGGCAGCTTTGGTATGAACTTGAATGAATTGGCAACGGCTGTTACGAATCATACGCCGGTTGTAATTTTTATTATTAATAATGGTGTGCTCGGCATGGTACGGCAGTGGCAGACACTGTTTTATGATAAGCATTATTCTAACACCACGCTGGAGCGACAGACGGATTTTGTAAAACTGGCAGAGGCATTTGGCTTGCCGGGATACCGTGCTTGTAATATGGCAGAGTTGAAAGCTGTTTTACCGAAAGCATTTGCAGAAAGCGGACCAGTTTTGATTGATTGTGCGATTGATTGTGATGCATTTGTTTTGCCAATGTTACCGCCTAGCGGCAGCATTGACGAAATGATCGTGGATCCGACATCGATGTAAAGGAGGGACGGATCATGAATGAACGTTATGTAATATCAATTTTAGTGGCAAATCATGCCGGTGTTCTGTCTCGTGTTTCTGGAATGTTTACACGTCGTGGCTTTAATATTGACACGTTGACAGTGGGGGAGACAGAATCGTCAGAGTTTTCACGAATTACCATCTCCATGCACGGCGATAAGGCGGTTTGTGATCAGATTGTCCACCAGTTGGAAAAGATATATGACGTAAAAAAAGTTAAGGTAATGGCAAGGGATGAAACCGTTATACGGGAGGTGCTGCTCATAAAGATCGCCAATGATGCGGACAAGCGACAGGATATTATGTCGGTAGTAGACGTCTTTCGTGCTAAAATCACGGATTATTCGCCGAATGCACTTATTATTGAAATTCGGGGTGTATCGTCGAAAATTAACGCTTTTATTGAGCTGCTCGAACCATATGGCATTTTAGAGATGTGCCGTACTGGTTTGGTTGCACTTGAAAGAGGCGATGGCTGTCTAAAAGACTAGTCATGCCTTGGAATATACACAATCTATAAATTTTTATAAAAAGGAGTCTTTTTTACAATGGAAAATGTTGCAAAGGTTTATTATCAGGAAGACTGTGATTTGACTGCACTGTATGGTAAGACAATTGCAGTTATCGGTTATGGCAGTCAAGGACATGCACATGCACTGAACGCAAAAGAATCGCTTGGCGAAAATGCAAAGGTGATTATTGGCTTGTATGAGGGCAGTAAGTCTTGGGACAAGGCTGTCAAGCAGGGGTTTGAAGTATTCACCGCTGCAGAAGCTGCAAAGCAAGCAGACATTATCATGATTCTGATCAATGATGAAAAGCAGGCGACGCTATATAAAGAAAGCATCGAACCGAATTTAGAAGCTGGCAATATGCTGATGTTTGCACATGGTTTTAATATCCACTATGGCTGCATCAAGCCGCCGGCAGATGTTGATGTTACAATGATTGCACCGAAAGGACCTGGACATACCGTTCGTTCTGAATATCAGGCTGGCAAAGGTGTTCCATGCCTCGTAGCAGTGGAACAGGATGCGACTGGTAAAGCACTCGATTTAGCACTGGCTTATGGTTTGGCTATCGGTGGTGCAAGAGCCAGTGTGTTGGAAACGACTTTCCGCACAGAAACTGAAACCGACTTGTTTGGTGAACAAGCTGTTCTCTGTGGCGGTGTTTGCGCTTTGATGCAGGCTGGCTTTGAAACATTAGTGGAAGCTGGATATGACCCAAGAAACGCTTATTTTGAGTGCATTCACGAGATGAAACTGATTGTAGACTTGATTTATCAAAGTGGTTTTGCAGGTATGCGATATTCGATTTCGAATACCGCTGAATATGGTGATTATGTTACTGGTCCAAAGATTATTACAGAGGACACGAAGAAGGCAATGAAGAAGATTCTATCTGATATTCAAGATGGTACATTTGCAAAGGACTTCTTGCTCGATATGTCAGATGCGGGTGCTCAGGTACACTTTCAAGCAATGCGTAAGCGTGCAGCAGAACATCCGGCAGAAAAGGTTGGCGAAGAAATTCGGAAGCTATACAGCTGGAACGGTGAAGACAAGCTGATTAACAATTAATTGCAAAAAAATAGAATCTACTTTTCAGATGGGATAGATAAACTGCTTTTCTCATGAAGATACGGGAGAAGAAGTTTTTATCAAAAAGCCGAAAAAAGAGGTAAAAAATTGTGAGTGGTAATTTTTATTGTGAGGGTGTGGACAAAGCACCACAACGTTCGTTATTTAACGCATTGGGCATGACAAAAGAAGAAATGCAGCGTCCACTTGTGGGCATTGTTTCTTCGTATAATGAAATTGTACCGGGTCATATGCATATCGATAAGCTTGTAGATGCCGTAAAGCTTGGCGTAGCAATGGCTGGCGGTACACCAGCTGTATTTCCAGCAATTGCAGTCTGTGATGGTATTGCCATGGGACATGATGGTATGCACTATTCACTTGTTACAAGAGATTTGATTGCGGATTCTACAGAGTGTATGGCACTTGCGCATCATTTTGACGCACTTGTTATGATTCCAAACTGCGATAAAAATGTGCCGGGACTGTTGATGGCAGCGGCTAGAATCAATGTACCAACAGTGTTTGTCAGTGGAGGACCGATGTTAGCAGGGCATATTAATGGAAAAAAGACAAGCTTGTCGAGTATGTTTGAAGCAGTTGGCTCTTATGCTGCCGGTACGTTTACACAAGAGGATGTGGAAGAATACGAAAATCATGCGTGTCCGACTTGTGGTTCTTGTTCCGGTATGTATACGGCGAATTCCATGAACTGCTTAACGGAAGTGTTAGGACTTGGACTAAAAGGCAATGGTACAATTCCAGCGGTGTATTCGGAACGTATTCAGCTAGCAAAGCAAGCGGGTATGGCGGTGATGGAACTGTATCGCAAAAACATTCGTCCGAGAGATATTCTGACGGCAGATGCTTTCGAAAATGCTTTAACTGCAGATATGGCATTGGGATGTTCTACGAATAGTATGCTCCACATTCCGGCAATTGCCAACGAATGTGGCATCAAAATCGACTTGGATATGATCAACGAAATTAGTGAAAGAACGCCAAATCTCTGTCACCTCGCACCGGCTGGTCATACTTATATGGAAGACTTAAATGAAGCAGGTGGCATCTATGCCGTATTGAACGAGTTAACGAAAAAAAATCTCATTCATACGGACGTGATGACAGTAACCGGTAAGACGCTTGGTGAAAATATCAAGGGTTGTATCAATAAAAATCCAGAGCTTATTCGTCCCATTGAAAATCCTTATAGTGAAACTGGTGGCATTGCTGTATTAAGAGGTAATCTCGCACTGGATCGTTGCGTTGTAAAATGCAGTGCCGTTGCAAAAGAAATGCTCATACACCGTGGTCCAGCAAAGGTATTCAATAGCGAAGAAGAAGCGATTGCGGCCATTACTGGCGGCAAAATTGTAAAAGGCGATGTAGTCGTCATTCGCTATGAAGGTCCGGCAGGTGGTCCGGGTATGCGTGAAATGCTTTCACCTACTTCAGCAATTGCTGGCATGGGGCTAGACAAGGATGTTGCGCTTATTACAGATGGACGCTTTTCTGGTGCAACCCGTGGTGCAGCAATTGGACATATTTCACCAGAAGCCGTCAATGGTGGTACAATCGCCTATGTACAGGATGGCGATATGATTGCAATCGATATTCCACATCATACCATTACGCTAGAAGTTTCGGACGAAGAACTGGAGCAGCGAAAGAAAACTACAAAAATTCTAGTCAAAGAAAATTTGACGGGGTACTTGAAACGGTATGCAAAAATGGTATCTTCTGCTGACAAAGGTGCTATTATCAATCAGGTGGATGAAAGCAATCCCTCTTAATTTCTCAATCACAAATCTCTAAAAAGGAGGCTTATTTCTATGGGTATGACAATGACACAAAAAATTCTTGCCGCACACGCAGGACTCGACACAGTCGAAGCAGGTCAGTTGATTCTGGTACAACTCGATCGGGTACTTGGCAATGATATTACTTCTCCGGTGGCAATCCGAGAGTTCAACAAGCTTGGTGTAGACCAAGTATTTGACAAAGAAAAAGTCACAATGGTTATGGATCACTTTGCACCAAACAAGGATATCAAGGCTGCAACACAGTGCAAAATATGCCGTGATTTCTGTGAAGAAAAGGATATTACACATTTCTATGACGTGGGACAAATGGGCATCGAACACGCACTGCTACCCGAAAAAGGCTTGGTTGTTTCCGGCGATGTGGTCATTGGTGCGGATTCTCATACTTGCACCTATGGTGCATTGGGTGCGTTTTCTACAGGCGTTGGTTCTACTGATATAGCTTGTGGTATGGCAATCGGCAAAGCATGGTTTAAAGTACCATCTGCGATAAAATTTGTGCTAAAAGGCAAATTACAGTCTTTCGTATCCGGTAAGGATGTGATTTTGCATATCATTGGTAAAATTGGTGTAGATGGCGCACTATACCGTTCGATGGAATTCACTGGTGATGGCGTGGCATCTCTGTCTATGAGTGATCGCCTGACGATGACAAATATGGCAATTGAAGCCGGTGCCAAGAACGGTATCTTCGAAGTAGACGAACAGACATTACAATTTATTGCCGAACACAGTGACCGCAAGCCGATGGTTTACAAAGCAGATGATGACGCCGTATATGACGAGGTATTTGAAATCAATCTGTCTGAAATCAAATCTACAGTGGCATTCCCACATTTGCCAGGAAACACGAAAACCATTGATGAAGTGGGTGACGTAAAGATAGACCAGGTAGTAATTGGCTCTTGCACCAACGGATTTTATAAGGATATCGAAGAGGCAGCATCCATTTTGCGTGGGAAAAAAGTTGCAAAACACGTGCGTGCGATTATCATTCCGGCAACACAGGCAATTTATCTGAAAGCGATGGAAAATGGGCTACTGAAGGATCTAATAGAAGCTGGCTGTATTGTTTCCACGCCAACCTGTGGACCGTGTCTCGGCGGTCATATGGGCATATTAGCTGCCGGTGAACGTGCGGTTTCTACTACAAATCGAAACTTTGTGGGACGTATGGGACATCCAGAATCGGAAGTATATTTAGCGAGTCCGGCGGTTGCTATAGCAAGTGCCATTGCTGGAAAGATTGTTTCCCCAAAGGAGGTTCTCTAAAATGAAATTAAATGGTACAGTCATTAAATACGGCGACAACGTGGATACAGATGTTATCATTCCGGCACGATATCTGAACACCATTGATAAAAAAGAACTGGCTTCGCACTGCATGGAAGACCTGGACACTACATTTACGACACGAGTAAAATCCGGCGATATCATGGTAGGCGGCGAAAATTTTGGTTGTGGTTCTTCTCGTGAACACGCACCAATCGCCATCAAAGAAAGTGGAATTGCACTCGTGATTGCCAAAAGCTTTGCACGAATTTTCTACCGCAATTCCATTAACATTGGTCTTGCTATTGTGGAATGCCCTGAGGCGGTTGATGCGATCCAAGAAGGCGACACGGTTGAAGCAGATTTGGACAACGGTATAATTCTAGATGTGACAAATGGCAAGGAATTTCACGTTGCACCCTTTCCAGCATTTATTCAAACCATCATTGAAAATGGCGGTCTAATTGATTCCATCAAAAACAGTGCTGTAAAGTAGGATGCAGTCAAACGTAAGAGGAAAGCCTAACTTTTCAACAAAACCCTATGTCAAATTTGAGGGCATGGGGTTTTTATATAAATTTTGAAACGGAAATTCGCAGAAATGTTTGTCATACAAGAACATTTGTACTTAAACTGTGAATGGCTTTTAAACATTAACGAGGATTTTTCCGAAAGGACTTGACAGAAAGGCAAAAATTCGGTATAATAAATAGAAGTAAGATGATATATTGCAAAATCTTGGATGATATCGTTTTGCTGAAAATGTTTCGTATTCAAATTAGGAGGTTTTACTAATGGCATTGACAAGCAATAAAAATGTACTGCAATGGGTAGACGAAATGGTCGCCCTGACAAAGCCGGACAAAGTGGTATGGATTGACGGATCGAAAGAACAACTGGCTGCATTGACAGACGAAGTAACTTCTTTGCCAGAAGGCAACTGGGATAAGATGTATAAGTTGAATCCGGAAAAGCTGCCGGGTTGTCTATATCATCGGACACGCCCGAATGATGTTGCCCGTGTAGAAGATCGTACGTTTATTTGCACGAAAAAGAAGGAAGATGCTGGTCCGACTAATAACTGGATGGATCCGGGAGAAATGAAAGCAAAGTTGATTCCTCTTTATGACGGCGTAATGAAAGGCAGAACTATGTATGTTATTCCATATTCTATGGGTCCAATTGGTTCGCCATTGGCAAAGGTTGGCGTTGAACTGACCGACTCCATTTATGTTGTTCTGAATATGGAAATCATGACTCGTATGGGTGTAGATGCTTTTAAGAATCTTGGCGATACTTCTAATGATTTTGTACGTGGTTTACATTCGAAGGCAAGCGTAGACCCAGAAAATCGTTATATCGTACAGTTCCCAGAAGAAAATACAATCTGGTCGATTAACTCTGCTTATGGCGGTAATGTTTTGCTTGGCAAGAAATGTTTTGCATTGCGTATTGCTTCGTACCAAGGTAAAAACGAAGGTTGGATGGCAGAGCATATGTTGATTCTTGGCATACAGAAGCCGAACGGTGAGATTAAGTATATTACAGCTGCATTCCCATCTGCTTGTGGCAAGACCAATTTGGCAATGCTGATTCCACCGGAGGGATATCAGAAAAATGGTTATAAGGTATTTACAGTGGGTGACGATATTGCATGGATGAAGCTAGGGAAGGATGGCAGATTGTATGCCATTAACCCAGAAAATGGCTTCTTTGGTGTTGCACCCGGTACGAATGAAAAGTCAAATCCAAATGCACTGGCTTGCACTAAGTCTGACACTATCTTCACAAACGTTGCTATGAACAATGAAGATAATACTATTTGGTGGGAAAAACTTGATAAGAATCCACCGGTTGACGCAACGGAGTGGAAGGGTGAAAAGGTGAATGGTCCAGAGTATATTGCGGCTGGCAACAACTTAGCACACCCGAACTCTAGATTCACCGCACCAGCAAAGAACTGCCCATGCTTGTCACCGGAATTCAATAATCCGGAGGGTGTTCCAATTTCTGCAATCATCTTTGGTGGTCGCCGTGTATCTACGACACCGCTTGTATACCAATCTTTCGATTGGACACATGGCACTTATATGGGTTCGGCGGTTTCATCTGAAACAACTGCTGCCACAACAGGAGCAGTTGGTGTTTTGCGTCATGACCCAATGGCAATGAAGCCGTTCATTGGCTACAACGTTGGCGATTATTGGGCACATTGGCTCGAAATGGGCGAAAAGCTTGGCGAAAAAGCACCGAAGATTTTCAACGTAAACTGGTTTAAAACAGACGAAGAAGGTAACTTCTTGTGGCCGGGCTTTGGCGATAATATGCGTGTTCTGGACTGGATTATCAAGCGTTGCGAGGGCGAAGTGGATGCCGTTGAAACACCGATTGGCTATGAGCCGAAGCCGGAAGATATCAATGTGGAAGGCTTGGTTTATGATGGAAAGCAATTCACCAGTGACGATATTGCAGTTCTGTTAAAGCTGGATATGGATTTGTGGGGGAAAGAGATTCAAGAGATGCGTCGATATTATGACGAGGATATTTCCGCAAAGGGCGGCAAGATTCCAGATGCACTGTATGCACAGCTCGATTCTCTGGAAGAACGAATTGAAGCAGCAAAGTAAGATTTCTGATTTATCATTGAAATTTTTTTAAATAAAACACCGGTATTTCGTTTTAGAATGCCGGTGTTTTTATGATGATGGATGATTCAATCAAACTTAATTGTCCAACGCTTGACGCAGTGATTTTATAAATATACCAATTTCCTTTGGTGCAGTTTTTCCACCGTATTGCTCTACGAGCTTTACAATAGCACTGCCTATAATGACACCATCACAATATTTGCTCATTTTTTTTGCAGCTTCTGGACCGGAAATGCCAAATCCAACAGCACAGGGTATTTTTGCATATTTGTAGATTTTTTCAAAAAGCGGATCAAACTCTGTGTCAAACTTCTGCCGCACACCGGTGACGCCATTTGATGAAACGCAGTATAAGAAACCCGTTGCATCAGATGCAATCATCTGAATACGGTCTTCACTAGCCGGTGTGACAAGACTAATGTTGTGGACATTGTATTTATCTGCACTGCCTTGGATTTCATCCTTTTCTTCATAGGGAATGTCTGGCACAATGACACCATCGATGCCACATATTTGGCAGGTCTGGAAAAAGCGATCTGTACCGAAACGGAAAATGGTGTTCAAGTACATCATGAACAATAACGGCGTGTCCGTTTTTTTACGGAGTCGCTGTACCATTTCAAAAATACCACTTAAGGTTGTGCCTTGTCGGAGTGAACGCTCACTAGCACGCTGAATCACTGGACCTTCGGCAATCGGATCGGAAAAGGGGACTCCCAATTCAATTAAGTCAGCACCGTTTTTTATCATTTCCATAACAGCTTGCTCTGTGCAATCATAACCACCGTCGCCGGAGGTAATAAAGGGAATTAGAGCTTTTTTGCCAGTTTTCTTGTACTGTGCCAGTGTTGTATCTATGCGATTCTTAGTCATCAATTTTCACTCCTCTGTATTCTGCAATTTGCTGCATATCCTTATCGCCCCGTCCGGACAGGCAGATAACCATCAGTTGGTTTGGCTGCATTTCTGGTGCAATTTTCATTGCTGCTGCAACAGCATGAGCCGATTCAATTGCCGGAATGATGCCTTCTGTACGAGAGAGATATTCTAGTGCCTGCACAGCTTCTTCGTCTGTAATCGCCAGATATTTTGCACGACCGGTTTTATATAAGTTAGCGTGTTCTGGACCAACACCAGGGTAGTCCAGACCGGCAGAAATGGAGTAGACCGGTGCAATTTGTCCTTCTTCATTTTGAATAAAGTAGGATTTCATGCCGTGAAAAATTCCCAGTTCTCCCTTTGCCACTGTCGCTGCATGAAGTTTCGTATCAATTCCTTTTCCAGCAGCTTCTGCTCCAATCAGCTGTACGTTTTCGTTTGAGATAAAGTCATAGAATATACCAATGGCATTTGATCCGCCACCAACGCACGCTAAAACGCAATCCGGCAATCTACCTTCAACTTCCTGTAATTGTGCCTTTGTTTCTTCGCCAATCACTTTCTGAAAATCTCGTACCATTTGCGGATAAGGATGTGGTCCCATTGCTGAACCAATGAGATAATATGTGGTATCAATGTTAGTTGCCCAATCTCTCATAGCTTCGTTGATGGCATCTTTCAATGTGCCTGTGCCGCTGTCAACGCCAGTAACCTTTGCACCGAGCAACTGCATCCGGTAGACATTCAGTCGCTGACGTCGCATATCCTCCGTTCCCATATAGACTTCACATTCGATATCGAACATTGCACAGGCAGTAGCTGTTGCAACGCCGTGCTGTCCTGCACCAGTTTCAGCAATAATCCGTTTTTTACCCATTTTTTTTGCCAGTAGTATTTGTCCCAAAACATTGTTGATTTTGTGCGCACCGGTGTGATTTAAATCCTCTCGCTTGATATAAATTTTACAGCCACCCAGATCCTTTGTCATGCGTTCGGCATAATAGAGCATACTTGGTCGTCCTGCATAAGTTCGAAGCAGCGTTCGATATTCTTCCCAAAAGTGCGGATCGCTTCCGTATTTTGCATAAGCGGTCTCTAATTCATGTACCGCATTCATCACGGTTTCTGGCACATATTGTCCGCCAAATTCACCAAATCTTCCTATTTTTTCCATGTTAATTCACCTCGTACGATCCTGATAATCTCTTGCATTTTTCTAAAGTCTTTTACACCGCCCGTTTCCGTACCGCTGGAAAGATCCACACCATATGGTGTTACGATTTTCATTGCTGTACGCAAATTATCAGGCGTTAAGCCACCTGCTAAGAAATATGGCTGCTTTGGGCTTGCCTGAGCAATCGTGTTCCAATCTGCTTTGATACCTGTGCCACCAATTTGTTTGGGTACATAACCTTCTAAAATCAGCCGATTTGCACCGAGTGTTTCTGCCCGCCGAATATCGTCTGTATTTCGTACACGGACAGCTTTCCATACAGGTAAATGTGTTTCTGTTTGCAGCTGTGCAATTTGTGAAGCGGATTCCTGACCATGCAGCTGAATGACGTGCAGTGGCACGATTTGCAGTGTTCGTAGAATTTCAGCTGTAGACGCATTTACGAAGACGCCGACTGAACGTACGCTTGGTGATAAATATCGTACCACCGATGCTGCTTGTTCTGGTGTGATGGTACGTCGAAAGCCAGGGGATAGGATTATGCCCATATAATCCGGCTTTAGGATATTGCAAAATATAGCGTCTTGTCCAGTTCGGACACCACAAAACTTGATGTCCATTGTATTTACATATCCTTTCGCAGTGTATGCAGTGTAGCTGCAATATTCCCACTGCGCATCAGTGTCTCGCCAATTAATACTGCATCTGCACCGGCAGAGCGAACACATTTCATGTCTTCATTATTTTGGATGCCACTTTCAGATACGAAAATTGCATCTTTTGGTGCATAAGGTCGTAGTTTCTGTACTGTTTGTAAATCCACTTCAAATGTCTTCAGGTTGCGATTATTTACGCCTAAAATACGTGGATGGATAAAGCAAATCTGTTCTAATTCTGTTGCATCATGGACTTCTATTAAGACATCCAAGTCCAAGGATTGTGCTAGTTGATATAATTCTTCCATAGATTTTGGTGGCAACACTGCTGCAATCAGTAGCACAGCATCCGCACCTATCGCAGCTGCTTCGTAAATTTGATAGGGATCAAAGATAAAATCCTTGCGTAAAATCGGAATGTTTATTACTTCACGAATTGCAGCAAGGTAACGAGAAGAGCCTTGAAAATAGTGTTCCTCCGTAAGGCAAGAAATAGCGTTTGCACCTGCTTTTTCGTAAGCTTTTGCTGTTTCTACCGGGTGGAAATCTGGACAAATCAGTCCTTTTGAGGGCGAAGCTTTTTTTACTTCACAAATGCATGACAAAGTATCACGTTGTAATGCTTGCGCAAAAGAGAGTGGTTTCCTTTTTTTTAGTGCGTCTGCGGCACGTTGCTGCATTTTTTCGAGATTGCACGTTTTTTTTTCTCGTTCCAGCTGTTGACGGCGATAGCTTAAAATATCATCTAAAATCATAGAAGCCTCACTGTGCGTTGTCGGCATGGGTAAATGCTGCCAATTCGTGGAGCTTTTTAAGTGCATTGCCGTTGTCAATTTGTTGTGCAGCTAAGTCAATTCCAGCTTGAATGTTATCTGTCATACCATAGGTATATAGTGCGCATCCTGCGTTTAACAATACGATATTGCGCTTTGTCCCTTGAATAGAACCATCGAGAATGCCAAGCGTGATTGCGGCGTTTTCTTCCGCTGTACCGCCGACAATTTCTTTTTTATTGCCACGAGGCAAACCAAAATCCTCTGGCTTGATTTCGTATTCACGAATTATGCCGTTCCGAAGTTCTACTACAGAAGTACTATCGGAGATAGAAACTTCATCTAATCGATCGTTGCCATAGACAACCATCGCACCCTTTAATCCCAGTGCCTGGAACACTTTTGCCATTTTTGGTAGAATTGCTTTTTCGTATACGCCGGTGACAATATAGTCTGCACAAGCCGGATTGGTCAGTGGGCCTAAAATGTTGAATACGGTACGAATCCCCATTTCTTTTCGAGCTGGTCCGACGAAACGCATAGAGCCGTGAAAACTCTGTGCAAATAAGAATGAGATGCCGATTTTTTCAATAGACGCTTTTGCCTGTTCTGGCGTGGATTGTACTTTTACGCCCAATTTCTCCAGTACATCTGCTGCACCGCTTTTACTAGAAACACTGCGGTTGCCGTGTTTTGCCACTGGTGCGCCGGCAGCAGCAATGATAAACGATGCAGTTGTAGAAATATTGAACGAGTTTGCCAAATCGCCGCCGGTTCCCACGATATCGATGGT
Source organism: Ruminococcus sp. (assembly GCA_021201755.1). Taxonomy (GTDB): domain Bacteria; phylum Bacillota; class Clostridia; order Oscillospirales; family Ruminococcaceae; genus Ruminococcus_C. Next base: position 40,905 of record JAJQEI010000006.1, read on the forward strand.
ATTTTCACAGCCCTCAATGTGGTTTGCTTTTTCACGCATACCCTTTGCAAATCCAGTAATTTCTTCTGTGGTTTCGCCCTTTATGCGCATCGCAGTTAAAAGTGATGCAATTTGCGCATTGGTTGCGTTGCCACTCATGATAACGTCCATTGCACCAGCGGCTTCCGTTTCGGTCATATTGTTTCCGTCTACAACTTTTGCAATATATTGACAAAGTGCGGTTTTAGGTGCTTCTGCCTTTGCAGCCGGAACTGGAACTTGTACCCCTGGAACTAGATTTAAGAAGTTCGCCAGCATCCGCTTGCCTTCTGGTGTCAGCATGGATTCTGGATGGAACTGTAAGCCATAAATGGGGAATTCTTTATGTGCCAGTGCCATAATTTGTCCATCCTCGTCATGTGCTGTCACTTTTAGAACTTCAGGAAAATCAGAAGCTTGCGCAATCAACGAGTGATAACGTCCACCCTCGATGGTTTGTGATAAACCTGCAAAAATCGGGCAAGACAAATCTAATGTAATCTTACTGGACTTTCCGTGCATTAACGTTTCAGCCTGAACAATTGTGCCACCGAATGCTTCACAGATAGACTGATGACCCAGACAAACGCCCAGCATCGGCAGCTTGCCACTGAAATGATGAATGGCTTCGAGCGTAATGCCGGCGTCCTTGGGGTAGCCTGGACCAGGGGAGAAAATCAGTGCTTGTGGCTGCATTGTTTCGATATCTGAAATGGTGATTTCATCGTCTCGTACCACTTGGATATCCTTGTAAAGCTCTCCAATATATTGGTAGAGATTGTACGTAAAAGAATCGTAATTGTCAATAAGTAAAATCATATGCTTATGCCTCCTGAATGGCGTTGATAACTGCCAGTGCTTTGTTTACGGTTTCATAATATTCGTTTTCGGGAACAGAGTCAGCAACAATGCCCGCTCCTGCCTGTACATAGGCTTTTTCATTTGTAAAAAGTACAGTGCGAATGGCAATACAGGTATTCATGTTTCCATCAAATCCGAGGTAGCCAACGGTACCGCCGTAAAGACCACGTTTTTTATTTTCGAACTGATCGATAAGCTCCATAGCACGTACTTTTGGTGCACCAGAAAGTGTTCCAGCCGGTAGAATTGCCATCAACGCATCTAGTGCCGTTTGATTTTCTCGAAGTTTGCCTTGCACATCAGAAACCAAGTGCATGACCTTTGAAGCACGTTCGGTAATCTTGTACCGTGTCACTTCTACAGAGCCAAACTCTGAAACTTTACCCACATCGTTTCTGCCTAAGTCCACCAACATGGTGTGTTCTGCTCGTTCTTTTGGGTCAGCACAGAGAGCTTTTTCATTTTCCAAATCTTCCGCTTGTGTCCGCCCACGAGGTTTTGTTCCAGCAATGGGACGATTGTAGACTATGCCATCTTCTACCTTTGCCAACATTTCCGGTGAAGCACCTGCTACGTCATAGTCCGGCGTGTGGAAGTAGTAGAGATATGGGGAAGGATTGGTCGCACGCAGACGGCGATATACTGCAAAGCTATCTGGTGGATTGGAAATTTCAAAACGCTGCGAAAGGACAATTTGGAAAATATCCCCACCACGAATGTACTGTTTGGCATCCGTCACCATTTGTTCAAATTCCTCTTTTTTCATGTTAGAATGAACGACAGGGGATGTGCTGTGGGATGGTTGTTGTGGCAATGGAGTACCGGCTAGAATTTTTTGTACGATTTCCTCTGCACGCCACCTTGCGGCAGCATACTGTGCATTCAAATCTCCGTCACGATGAAGATTTAAAATAACAATGCCGTTGCTGTTTAGGTGATCATATGCAACCAATTCATCATATAAGAACAGATGAATATCTGGCATATGAATATCGTCCACCGGAATATGGGTTAATTTGTGTTCCATATAGCGTACTGTATCATAGCCGAAATACCCCATTAATCCGCCGGTAAAACGGAGTGTTGAATTAAGTACTGGTGCTTGAAATGTGGCCATGTGTTCTTTGAGAAACAGAATCGGTTGATCCACTTGTAGAGTTTCGGTCTTGTTACCAGCACGAATTTCGGCAGTGTTACCGGTGATACGGATTTCTTGTTTTGGAGAAAAGCCAATGTAAGAATATCGATCCCACTGCTCCGCATTGGAAACACTTTCTAAGATGAACGAGTTTTTGTGATCCTTGGATAATGTTTGGTAAATGTTAATGGGAGTTTGATTGTCAGCCGAAAACGTGTATAGTACGGGAATTGTATTGTACGTTTTGGCAAATTCTTTTACCTCTTCTAAAGATGGTGTAAGCATAAAATGATGCCCTCCTTACTTTATTGGGACTGCAGAAAATAAAAAAGCCTGCCATCCCACTATATGGGACGCCAGACAAAAAGCTCAGCGTGTTGCCACCCAATTTCAGAAGCCAAAAAAACAGCTTCCCTCATTACAGATACGCCGACTAAAAATTGTCAGAAATATCTTCTTCCGATAACGCAGAAAATACGGCGATGACTACTGAGGAAAAACCCGTTCACCATGCTTCTCACAAACCCATTCTCCCACAGCGTACTTATCGGGATTACACCGCCCCCGACTCTCTGAAAAGTCGTTTTTATGGGATACTTCCGTTTGATCAGCGAATTTAAAATCATATTAAATTTAGTATACTCTTATTTAGAAAAAAAGTCAAGTGGATTTTCTCATTTTCGTTATTTTGCAATAAATCCATCAATTTTTTTATGGCATATTGTATAAAGCATAAAAAAGAACCAACTATTTTACTATATAGTTGGGAAAATTAACCTATTCAAAATATTTAATCAAAGTCTCTCGAACACGCTTTGTAATTTCACTTGTGTGATCTTCTTCGCTATTCGGTAACGATAGCCTATGTATAATTTTTACTGATATAATGAAATCGATTATGAAAATAAAAGTTATTAACATCAAAACCTTATTGGAAATATTTGTGGGAATAGAATGATAAATTTTTAAGAAAAACGGGTTCATACGGAATAATGCAAATGTACCCAAAACACCAAATGGGATCATTGTTTCTAAACAAATTCGTCCCTTGATGTTGAATTTCATATCGTGATAGTCCCACCAACGAGTATGAAAAATATGTTCCATCAAGACACTGACAAGATACTCCAAAACGCTGCAAAAGAAAATAATGGAAAAGAAACTGATTCAATACCCATATGGACTACTCTGAAATAAAGCCGTGATTCCCACGAGTCCGATGCCGTAAATTGGACAATACGGACCCATTAAAAATCCTCGATTTGTTAAATGATGTTCCCGAATTTCCATATAGATTGTTTCCATTGCCAAGCCGAGATTAGAGTACATGAAAAAGAGCATGACAAACTCAGATAATGATTGAACCATTATTCATTCAGACCTCCTATATAAACAAAATTTTCTAATTGACAGTATTCATCTCATCGTTGTTTCAATTGCAGAGCAATATTTATCGGCTACGCAGACAACAACCACTTCTTTGGAACGTGGCAAGAATCGTAGTGTCAGTAGCCACATATGTGTTCGAATAATATGCTGTACTTCTGGATTGATTTGGAAATAAAATGTAGCATTTTGACTAGCAATATGCGGATGTGCAAATCCATGCAAGATACCTTTTGGAGGCTGGGTATGCCAATCATAAAGATAAAAATCATGCAGAAACGCACCAACCACCAAATTTTCATAATTCAAGTGAAGGTGAAGAGAAGCAGCTATTGCATAGCTAACTCATGTGACGGAAAGGCAGTGCTGCAGCGTTGATGTTGTGCCATGTTGTAAATAAGTGTCCATAGAAAGAGCAATAGGAGATGTGAGAAAGGGTTCTAAGTATTTTTCGATTTCCTGCGCATGAGATTGCGTTTGTAAATCCATAAAAAGCCTTCTTTCCGCCCGATTTATTTGGAATAAGTTAGTGTGTACTCGTTGGTGTTGCTTTGTTATTTTACACGTATATAATAGGTTTCGCCTGCTTCCAAATCAATACTAATACCACTGCCGTTCGTCATATAATCATCGTAATCGAGCAATTCCCAAGAGTCGTTATAAATGTATAGTATAAATTCTGCATTATTTGCAATATTAGAAAATTCAAAATGATATAAGCCATCCTGTGTCAGTGTCAAAGCATAGTCATTAGACTGCTCAGTATATTGTGTACTATCGGAAACGCCGGAATAGTCAGAAATATCAGCAATCTCTTTTTTGTTTCCAACATTTAATACGTAAGTACCTTTATTGCTTTGTTGCTTTATTCTAATGTAGTATAATTCTCCTGCTTTCAAGCTAATACTAATGCCACTACCGTTAGTCATGTAATCATTGTCATCAAGCAATTCCCAAGAAGCATTATAAATATAAAGTTTGAATTCCGCATTATTTGTAATGTTAGAAAATTCAAATCGGTGCAATCCATCTTGATTTGGTGTGAATGTATAGTCATTTTCCTGATCTGTATACTCTGTGCTATCTTCGATTTCAGTGTATTCAGTGATATCAACAGTTGGTTTTTTACAGCCCACATTCAATGTAAACGAACCGGTACCACCTTGTTGCTGTACTATAAAATTGTAAGTTTCTCCTGCGTCTAAGTTAATGCTAATACCGCTACCGTCTTTCATATAATCGTTGCTTGCCAATTGTTCCATGGAAGAATTGTAAATATAAAGTCGAAATTCCGCACCATTTGTCACATCTGAAAATTCAAACCGATAAAGTCTATCTCTTGCCGGTGTGAAAGTGTAGGCGAGTTCTTGGTCTTCCGTAGAAATTGTACCTTCTACCGATTCGATTTCACCTCGGCTGATTTCTTTGGCATTGGATTCGATGCTGGCAATTTCTAAAATATTAGAAGCAACCGATTCTGTCTCTGTTGTCTCTGGCGTCTCCAGTGAAGCTTCAAGGCTTGTTGTCGTTTCTTCTGTAACAGAGCTGTCGTCGGGTTCTAAAATGACGTCTGGAGAATCCAAAATAGAGTATCCGCTGCCGTATTGATAACCCACAGTGATATCGTCTGTAGAAGTATAGGAAAGCATAGAAACCATACCTTCGTCTGCTGTCACATAGTTAACCGTGCCATCTGTTTCTGAGAGCGATATGATTTCATCAAAGAAGCCATCCGGTTCTCCTCCTACTGTAAAAGTAAATGCTTCAAACGTGACATCGTTACCACCATCGAATGCATGATAGGTCGAGCCATCAGCATATGCGCTGGACAAAATGGTTTGCGCTGCCGTAACGCAAGAAGCAGCTTCCTCTTTTGCAGTGGTCTCCAAATCTTCTTCATTGATGCTGACACCTCTATCAGAGTCTCCGCCATTGAGCCAGTCGCTGATTTGGTCACGGAATAGATAAGCACTGCCGCCTACAGCTGCAACCAAAAGAACCAATATAATTACAATAATGATACCTACATGGTGTTTCTTTTTTGGCGGAACTTCTTGCTGCTGAAATTGTTGCTGCCCATCATAATATTGATTATATTGATTTTGATATTGCTCTTGCTGTGCATTGTGATATTGATTCTGCTGTTGTGCGTTGTAATACTGGTTTTGTTGTGTCATATTCGACAACACAGCCCCACATTTGTAACAAGTCATAATGATTCCTCCGTATTTTTATCCCAAATAATCGATATATTGCTATATCAACGAATTTTCGTCTTAAATCGAACAAAAATCACCTTTATACGTATATTATAGCGAGAATTTATTTGTCAATATATTTTTTGTTATCAATGAAAAAAATTCAAAAAAGTACTTGACATTTGAGTAGAAACGGTATATAATACAAACGGAAAAAGTTGTGAGGGAGTAGCAGGCACAGTGCTGTGCAGTAGGTCAACACATTGATTGTAAATATGCAATCTGGTCTACTTGAAATTGCAAGACTCATGTATATCTTGTTTAAAGTAATACACGAGTCTTTTTTGTAAAATCAATTAAAAATTCGGGTATTACTAAGGATAATACTCGAATTTTTTCTAATTTTTGAAGTGGAAAGGAGGGTGAAAAATGGAATGGAATCTCATGTTTTTCTTTAATAGTATATTGCTTGGAGTGGGATTGGCGATGGATGCTTTTTCTGTATCTATGGTGAATGGATTAAACGAGCCACAGATGCGTAAAAGAAAAATGTGTAGTATTGCGAGTGTTTTTGGGGGATTTCAAGCACTTATGCCAATGATTGGTTGGGTTTGTGTACATACTATATTACAATATTTTACTGCATTTGAAAAATGTATTCCTTGGATTGCACTAATTTTGTTGGCGTTTATTGGATGTAAGATGCTCTTAGACGGAGTAAAAAAGAATGATACAGATGCAGAAAAAAGCGGCGTAGGCACAGTGGCGTTACTGGTACAGGGGGTAGCGACTTCAATTGATGCACTATCTGTGGGGTTTACAATTGCATCTTATAATTGGTTAATGGCATTGATAGCGGCATTAATTATTGCGATTGTCACTTTTGTGATATGTATGATAGGACTCGTCATCGGGAAAAAATTCGGCACAAAATTATCCAACAAAGCACAAATTTTAGGTGGCGTAATTCTAATTGTTATCGGACTAGAGATTTTTTTAACGGGGGTTTTTGGATAAAAAAGTGGTATATTGTCTAAATTTCACAAAAAGTTCACACAAAAACGTTTTTTATGCTATAATTAATAAAGAATTATTCTATTTTGATTTTGTTGAAATAGAAGATAATCTTTATAATTGGACGCATGATATAGGAGGAAAAAAATTATGTATTGTGGGAAATGTGGATATTTGATGAAAAAAACGGATATGTTCTGTCCGTATTGCGGCATGAGCGTACAGACTACGAAAAAGGTGAGCAGAAGTGGAAATGCAGCTGCAATGCCGAAACCGAGAAAAAATGCGTATTGCGGGAGCTGTGGATACCCGATAAAAAATACGGATATGTTCTGCCCATATTGCGGTATGGGTGCGTAGCCTTCGATCAGTATGGGATACGGTCGTGGTGTAGGTAGAATGGGAAATGCAGTTGTAATGTCGAAGCCGAAGAAAAAGTGGCTGGCTCCACTGATTGCAATTTTAATTGCGTGTGCAATTTTGTTTTCGATTATCGGAATCGTGCGGCGGATTTTTGGTTCGGGTGCAAATTCGCCGGAAGATGCGATCGAGGCGTATTACGAATTATTGGCGGATGGCGACTTTGAGGGAATGGCAGATTTGATTCCGAAAGAAAAACAAGAGATTTTGTTGGAAGCATTTGTCGATATGTATGGAAGTGAAGATGCTCCCGATGACATTGACGAAGCATTTAAGGAATACGGCGAATGGCTTGAAAATCATACGGACAATGTAGAAGATGATAGGTATTATGATAATTCCGCAAGCTATTGGGAATGGGAAAGCTATTGGGAAGACTTAAGTTATTACTATTATGATTATGGTGATTCCGTATGGAAAGATCTGGTTCCTGGATTAGACGACTATGAAATATATAAATGTGGCAGCGTCAGCGTAAAAGTAAAGGATGAAGAAGAAGCAGATTTGGCAGATTTATTGGAAACAAACTGGGGATTTGATTATTCAAGCGAGAAAGCTCTTTTGAATGCCATTGAGGATAGCGGTAGTGTTGACGAAGCGGATAGTGACGACGTAATTGCACTTTTGGATTACGACAAGCTTGTGGAATGTAAAACAACGATAGAGCCAAAATCTGGACATAATGTGACACAGGATGTATATGCTTATAAAGTAGACGGAAAATGGTATTGTGCAAATGTGTTATTGTATTTTTGTGATTATGTATTAGAAGCTTAAAGTGACTATGATATGGGAAGAAAGATTATTATCTATATCTTTATGCGGCAGTGGGAATGATAAGCATAAGGCATTTTATATAGGTAGTGCTTTTATAGCCGAAACACAGCTTTATTGGTGACCCACCCCTTATCAAGTAGATAGTGCAAAAAATAAAAATATTCGACGTTATAACAAAAAGCAGCCTGTACAATTTGTACAGACTGCTTTATTGTTGGCAATTGATAAGTCACTTTTGAAGTGAGGTGTGAAGCGACTAACTTGCTGTGTTATTCGTATATTATATAGAATCATTTTTTCGAAGAATGCATAAAATACGCAATTTCTAATTTTCAGATTGTTTTCACATTCAAGAGAGAGTATGGGGCGAATCTACCACAATATCTCCGAACTGAAACGGTACGATACGCTGTAAATCTGCTGGTGCGACCTCCAACTGATGCCCAATTTTCCCAGCACTAAACAGAATCACTGCGAACGCTTTTGCTGTCTCGTGAATCACTGTGGGAAACAGCTTTTTCATACCTATCGGTGAACATCCACCATGTACATACCCTGTCAAAGGCAGCAGTTCTTTCGCTTTACACATTCCGATTGCCTTTTCTCCCACTATATCCGCCGCCTTTTTCAAGTCCAACTCTTTGTCAACCGGTACAAGGAATACATAATGAGCACCGGATTTTCCAACCGTGACTAACGTCTTGAAAACTTGTTCTGGATTTTCTCCTAATGCTTTTGCCAATTCTACGCCGGTATGTTGCCCCGTTGCTTGTTCCCAGCTGTGATGCACATAAGACACCTTTGCACGATCCAAAATACGCATAGCATTGGTCTTTTCCTTTTTCTCTTTCGACATATTTCACTCTCCACACCAAAAGCGACGCCACACAAAATGCTATTTGTGTAGTGCCGCTACGATTATATCATTTTCGTGTATTTGTTATAGCAGTGTATTTTTGTTTGGATGGTCTTTCTCCTGTAAAAACTTGCTTGCCAAAAAGAGAGAGCCACAGACAACCACCATACCATCGCTTTTTTTCGCCTGTTCCTGCGCAACGATATAAGCTTTATGCAGTGTTCCTGTCCGTACAATACAAGTTACACCAAAATACGCTGCCAACGTTTTTGCTGGCACAGCATCCGCCAAAAAATCATCCACACAGATGACCTCATCAAAAGTCTGCCCTAGAATACCACACGCCGTCACATAATCCTTTGTATGAATCATACCACAAATTCCATAAATGGGTGATTTTCCACAAGTGTGCAGCAAATCAGTCAATGCCATTACGCCTGCTTGGTTGTGTCCACCGTCCAACAAAACCATTGGTTCATATTGAACTACTTGTGTTCGAGCCGGAATTTGCACTGACTCCAGTGCCTGTTTTGTTACAGCAGCAGAAATCAAAAAACCATGCATACCTAAGAGTCGAATCACTTCAATGGCAGTTAACGCATTGTAGACCTGATGCCGTCCAGGCATATGCAGTGTATATTGAAAACAGTGATAAGAAAACGTAGTTTCCTCTAACGTTTCTGTAAGAATTCGACAATCTAGCATTTGAGGAATGATCAGTGAAGCGTGTTTTTGCTGTGCAGTTTCTTGCACAAGACAAGTGACATCCATAGGATTATCCGGCGATAAAATGACAGAGCAACCAGGCTTTATAATTCCCGCTTTTTGTGTGGCAATTTGCGTAAGCGAATCACCTAGAATTGTCATGTGATCATAGGACACAGAAGTGATGACACAGACCAGCGGATGCTTCACCACGTTTGTTGCATCCAACAATCCACCGATTCCCGTTTCCAAAAAGACAAGATCACATTTTTCCGCCACGAACCAAAGCAATGCAATGGCAAAGGTAATCTCAAACTGAGAACACGCTTTTGAAACCTTACAGCTTTTTACTTGTTCGCAATAGTGACATAGCGCATCATTGGGAATCTCCTGTCCATTTATTTGAATGCGATCTTGATATCGCCGCACAAAAGGAGAAGTCAGCGTACCCACTCGAAAGCCGGCAGCAACAGCAGCTGCTGCACAAAACGCCACAACAGAGCCTTTCCCATTTGTCCCAGCGATGTGTACCACACGAGCAGCGTCTTGTGGATTTCCAAGTTCTTCTAAAAGTGCGTGAATCCTCGACAAATCGTGAACCGGCTTCCCACCTTTTTGAAAGCTTTGAATATAATCCATCGTTTCGGAAACAGTCATGCATATCACCTCAAATACAATTTATTGCAATGCATTCATAGATTGGTTCAGCTTTTCCATTTTTTCCTGTGCTTTCGCAAGCTTTGCTTTTTCTGCTTCAATCAGCTTCTCCGGTGCTTTCGCCAAAAAGCCTTGATTTGATAACTTTTTCTCCAAAAAGTCCAAATCTTTTTGTACCTTTCCTTGTTCCTTTTTTAATCGAGCCAGTTCCTTCTCCTTATCTACTAGCTCTTCCATCGGAATAAAGATTCGCACTGCATCTGTAACGGCAGTAGCGGCATTTGGCATATCGAAGTGTTCTCCTATTTCGACAGCAGAAGCGGAGGCTAACTTTTCAAAAAAAGGAGTGGCGTTTTGATATAAATCTGGCTCGTCTGTTTCAATGCAAACTCGTGCCCTTTTGGACGGCGGCACTTGTAATTCTGTCCGCCGATTCCGAATGGCACGAATGGCAGCGATAACTTTTTCAAACTGCGCTGCATCTGCAAAGGAAAGAGATGTATCATAAATCGGATATGACTCTTTGATAATCATAGAAGAATGATCTGTCAAAACCTGCCAAATTTCCTCTGTGATATAAGGCATAAACGGATGCAATAATTTTAGCATTCCCCGCATTACCCAAACAAGAACTGCCTGCGCCGTCTTTTTTGTTTCTCCGCCCACTTGCATACGAGATTTCGTTAGTTCAATATACCAGTTACAGTAAACGTCCCAGATAAAATCATAAATTTTTGCGCTTGCTACACCGATCTCGAACTTATCAAGATTATCGTTTATTTCCTTTGATACATCATTAAACTTAGATACAATCCAGCGATCTTCCAGCTCTAACTTTTCTGGCAGTCCCTGATATACAAAATCTTCTGGTAGATTCATCAAGATATAGCGAGAAGCATTCCAAAGCTTATTGGCAAAATTTCGAGCAGCCTTTACCTTATCGTCACTGTATCGCATATCATTACCGGGTGCATTGCCGGTTGCCAGCATAAATCGTAATGCATCAGCACCGTATTCGTCAATAACCTGCAGTGGGTCAATGCCATTGCCCAAAGACTTGGACATTTTCCGTCCCTGTTCATCCCGTACCAGACCATGAATGAGAACCGTGTGGAATGGCACTTCATTCATATTTTTTAGTCCGGAGAATATCATGCGTACAACCCAGAAAAAGATAATGTCATAGCCGGTTACCAACGTATCTGTGGGGTAAAAATACTTCAAATCCTCTGTTTGATCTGGCCAGCCGAGGGTGGAAAATGGCCATAACGCTGAACTGAACCATGTGTCCAACGTATCCGGATCTTGACACATTGGCTTTCTACACTTCGGACAAATTGCTTGTTCTGCCTTTGTGACCACCATTTCGTCACAATCGTCACAGTAGAACGCCGGAATCCGATGTCCCCACCAAAGCTGACGGGAGATACACCAATCCTTGATATTTTCTAGCCAATGGAAGTAAATTTTATTGAATCGTTCTGGTACAAATTTCGTTTTACCAGACTTTGCCGCATCAATGGCTGGCTGCGCTAACGGTTTCATCTTGACAAACCACTGCTTTGATACCCGTGGTTCTACTGTTGTACCACAGCGATAACAGGTACCCACGTTATGGCTATAGTCCTCAATTTTTACTAGTGCGCCCTCTGCTTCCAGATCTTTCACGATTGCTTTGCGTGCTTCATAACGATCCATACCGGCATATTGAGGATAGTCATCTGTGATTTTGGCATCATCAGTCATGACGTTGATAATTTCCAAGTTGTGACGTAGTCCTACCTCAAAATCGTTAGGGTCGTGTGCAGGCGTAATTTTCACGACGCCTGTCCCGAAGTCCATTTCTACATAGTCATTTGCTATAATGGGGATTTCTCGATGTACCAATGGCAAAATCAGCGTCTTTCCAACTAAATTTCGATAGCGTTCGTCATTTGGATTCACTGCAACTGCCGTATCACCGAGAAGCGTTTCTGGTCTTGTGGTTGCAATTTTCAAGTATCCACTGCCATCCTTCAGTGGATAACGTAAGTGCCAGAAAGACCCTACTTGATCTTTATATTCCACCTCCGCATCAGAAATGGAGGTGAGACACTTCGGACACCAATTAATAATTCGTTCGCCCCGATAAATTAATCCTTCCTCGTAATATTTGATAAAGACCTCTTTGACAGCCTTGCTGCACCCTTCATCCATGGTGAAACGTTCCCGTGACCAATCACAGGAAGAACCGAGTTTTTTTAGCTGCTCGACGATTCTACCGCCGTACTGTTTTTTCCAATCCCATGCGCACTTCAAAAATGCATCTCTGCCGATATCTTCTTTTTGAATGCCTTCTTTTCGCATAGCCTCTACAATTTTTGCTTCAGTCGCAATGGAAGCATGATCTGTACCTGGCAGCCACAAGGTGCTGTAGCCACACATCCGTTTCCAGCGTATGAGAATATCTTGTAACGTTTCGTCAAGTGCGTGTCCCATGTGAAGCTGTCCGGTAATATTGGGTGGTGGAATCACAATGGTAAAAGGTGACTTCTCGGCATCTATTTTTGGCGTAAAACAGCTAGCGTCATTCCACATTTGATAAATGCGATCTTCGAAATTCTTTGGTTGATATGATTTTGCAAGTTCTTTTTTCATAGCTTGTCCTCACTTTATATTCGTTTGAAATTTACTTTACATATAAATTATTATATATAATTCTACAGCATTTGTCAAGTGGGAGAAATTCGTTTTCATTGAAATTAATTTAAGCAAACGATTTATAATAATTTATCGAAGTCCGCCAAATAATTCAGTGTGATGTAATACGCAAATGCGTTGTCAGACAGAGCATGAACAGTGCCGATATTGAAGCCTATGATCTATAGGTGTTTTATGAGTTATTGGAATAAAAGGCGAATATGCTCCGCTATCTGCAGGGAAACGACAGCAATATTACAATATTGCACTCGTCGCTTGATACAAATTCGTGAAAAATATACTAACTATTGTTGAAAATTCAGAATGAGCTACTGTGTTCGTCTCACTCGTACTTTACTCGGCCTTCTTACTTTTATTTTACAAAGTCTATCCTTGCAATACTTGGGAGAATTCGTCATCACCTGACGTTATAAAATAGTTATTGACATATGTCACAAACTGTGCTATAATAAAATAAGTGTCAGGAAGGCAAAAGACGGTATCATTTCAAGAAATGAGGTGATTTTATGCCCAGACCTACGAAATACAGAAGCATATGCTGTTTTCTGCAAACGCTGGAATTTGCACCTGTTGCGGGTGGAGTGGAAAAAGCTCCGATTGTTTTGACCGTCGATGAGTATGAAATAGTTCGCCTAATTGACAAAGAGGGATTATCTCAAATGCAGTGTGCGCAATGTATGCAGGTCGCACGTACTACGATTCAGAAGATTTATGATAGTGCCAGAAAAAAACTTGCAGATACATTGGTTGATGGCTGTCCGCTAAAAATTGAGGGTGGTGCATATCAGCTATGTAATGGGAAGAACAAATTCTGTGGAATGGCGGTATGTGACAAGCAAAAAATTGATCAAATTTTTGAAAAGCCGAAAGAAGAAAATATTATGAGAATTGCAGTTACTTATGAAAATGGTCGGGTATTTGCACACTTTGGTCATATGGATCAGTTTAGGATTTATGATGTCGAAGGTGGAAAGGTGGTATCCTCCGAGCTAATAAGTACGAATGGACAGGGGCACGGTGCGCTTGCTGAAATATTAAATGCTCAAAAGGTAGATACGTTAATTTGTGGCGGAATTGGCGGTGGTGCTCAGATGGCACTTGATTCTCTTGGTATCAAGTTATATGGCGGTGTGACGGGAAGCGCAGATGAAGCGGTAGAAGCTCTTTTAGAGGGGAAACTTTTGTTTGTTCCTGATATAAAGTGCACACATCATTCAGGTGAACATGATGGATCAGGCTGTGGCGAACACGGCAAAGACGATCATGAATGCCGTCATGGAAAATGTGAAAGTTGACAGCGAGGAAAAGACGATGAAAGTAGGTATTATTCGCTGTATGCAAACAGAAGATATTTGTCCAGGAACAGCTGATTTTCGGGCAATTCGTGAGAAAACGGGCGTATTTTCCGGTGTTACAGAGGAAATTGAATGCATCGGCTTCGTCAATTGCGGTGGATGTCCGGGAAAGAAAGCAGTTCTTCGATCAAGAGAGTTGGTAAGGAGGGGTGCAGATACAATAGCTTTTGCCTCTTGTATACAAAAAGGAACCCCAATTGGTTATCCGTGACCATTTGCGAAGAAAATGAAAGATTGCATACAGAAGGATTTGACAGATCAGGTATTAATTTTAGATTATACGCATTAAGGAGACGTTTTCATGCAGCTGAAATTTTATATTTGCAAGCATTGTGGTAATATTATCACAAAGGTGGTGAATAAGGGTGTACCTGTAATGTGCTGTGGAGAGAAGATGACAGAGCTTGTCTCGAGAACGACTGATGGTGCGGCTGAAAAACATATACCAATGATGTTTAAAGAACATTATATCATGTGGATTGCGCTTAAAACAAGGCAGGAAATCTCAATTAAAGCATTAAAATCAAATGAAGAATCAACCGCCAATTTTGTACGATGCGATGGGAATGAAGTAACGCCTGTTTATGCTTATTGTAATCTCCATAGTTTATGGAAGGCATAAAGGGACAATTGCAAAATAGTCACGACTTTGCATAAGATCAACTAAAAAATCAGGGAGCAAGCACCTTGGCTTAGCTTCCTGATTTTTATTTTAGTTACTTGTGTTGGGCTCTTGCTTGCACATTTATGCACGCCTTGTTCGGCTTTCTTTGCCTTTATCTTTTGTTATCGAAATTACATAGTTGCATTGCAGTGCCTTCTGGTATGATGTGAAATCCAAATTTCTGATAAAATGCAGCATTTTTCTTTTCTTCTGGCATAATTTCAAGATAAAGATAATGCCGATACTTCTCCTTTATCATTTCAATCATATGTTTTGCAATTCCCATATTTTGATAATCCGGATGTACTAGCACATAATGCATAAATGCAACCAGCTCGCTATCATCCAGAACACGTGCAAATCCAATAAGGCGATTTTCGTCCCAAGCAGTAATAACCGTGGAAGAATGCATAGCTGCTTTATACAGCCTTATTGGATATTGTCCCGATAACCAGCCAACGGATAGAAATAAACCTTCGAGCTGTTCTACCGTAAAATGTTTTTCTTCTGTATAAGTAATTAATCAGAACATCCTTTCTTCTATGGACAATAGTCACATTTTTGGCAATGCGTCATTTCTTCATTTGCATCCTGCTTGTAGAATTTGCTTGACCAATGGCAGATACTTTGTAAAATAGGAATAACGGTTTCGCCCTTTTCAGTGAGAGCGTATTCTACTCTTGGTGGAATTTCATCATAGGACTTTCGCTGTACGATGTCATTTGCAATTAACGTTTTTAACGTAGATGCAAGAACAGCGTCTGTAATATTTGACATTTCACTGCGGATTTCACTATAACGTAGTGTTCCCATCTCAGCTAAAACGCATATAATGCGTGAATTCCATTTTTCGCCAAATATACCGAGACCATATTCCAGCGGACAACGAATATCATCTTTAAGCTTCTTTTGATACATAACAACACTTCCTTGTTATTTTTATATAACATAATCGAGCAATTTTACAGGCTATTTTTTAAAAAACGGATGCGTAAACAAATGTACGCATCCGTTCACTTAATTGCATCAAAAAATATTGCGAATTAAAGTGTTTTTTTGTTGTCAGTCCCTGGTGTTGTAACGATTACCTTTTCGGGAGTAATAAGCAGTGCTCCTTTCGCAGTAGCTGCACCATTGAACGTTTTCTCTACCATTGTTTGAAAAGACGAAACAATGTCGCCCTCTGTTAGGTATTCTGCCGTTCCTTTAATCTGATAACCTTCGAGTGTTTTGGCATCATACACAGAAACAGCGATCTTTCCATCATTGACCTTTAGGTTTTGTAGCGTAGTCTCTAAAAATACGTCACCAATCGCAAGCTTGCCGTCCTGTGTTACCATCTTAAAAGCAACTGGGACTACATTTGGTTCACCATTACATTGGGTTGCCAGATCCCACATACTTGTGTCAAGCAACTTTTTGACATTTTCGTTTAACATAGAAAAACCTCCAGAATAAAAGTATGTTGTCTTTCGACTATCCCTAGTATATCTGATCTGCTTGATAAAATCAAGATATAGATAAATTTATTAGTCGCTCATAAATTTAATAGTATATATGCTCCTGATTTTGGACAATTATAGAAGGAATAGCGAATATGACATACGTTTCGAGAGTTGTTTTTCTTTTTCGGCTTTATAGGGTAACATCGCTATATATGAACACCTGATGAGTCTAGATACTTGAAATAAAGTATCCTCGTTGGGTGGTGACATATTCAACAGAAGGGAATTTTATTTTTATTCGTAAAATCATGAAAACAATGATGTTATTGCTGTAAATGCACCTTGTGAAATCAGTGTCATAATAATTCCTGCAAGTAACACGCCTAACACAACTGCAAGAACACTTCGTTTAAATCCCATATCTAGCAAGTTTGCCGCAAGTGTACCCGTCCAAACACCTGTCCCTGGAATAGGAATTCCAACGAAAAGAAGCAATGCCAAAAATAAGCCATGTCCAGCTTTTTCTTGTAATTTTTTTCCACCTTTTTCACCTTTTTCTAAGCAAAAATGAAAAAACTTGCCAATGTATTTTTTGTTCGCTCCCCATATCAGCACCTTTCGTGCAAAGAAATAGATGAATGGTACCGGAATCATGTTGCCAATCATACTGATTATCAGTGTAGGCAGCCATTGCAGACCTAAGCCTGTCCCAATAGGAACGGCACCACGCAATTCCACAATAGGAACCATTGAGACAAAAAAGGTACACAAATATTTTATTAAAGTGCTCATATGGTAGTCTCCTTTTCTAGCTTTCTTTCAAATCCGGGAGTTTTAAGCCATATTTGAGGTAAAATCCTTGTATATCCGCTTGACTTTTGACCAGTTCTGCATAATATAGATGCTTTTTTATCGGATCATAAAAGCCAATGATCGTTTCACCTGTGCAAATACTAGATTCCATTCGAATAGAATCCGTAGAAAATCCGGAAGGAATTGGTAGCACTGTTGATTTTTTTGAAAAAGATGCATATGCTAATTCCCCAATATTAGCTTTTCATAAAAATGCAAAACGCTTTATAAGTGTGGTAGACGTCTAGCTTTGAAACGACTTCCAATGGTGCGTGCATAGAAAGCACCGGCACGCCCACATCGATGGTATCTATGTCCAAATTTGCAATATACGCAGCAACAGTACCACCACCGCCTGCATCTACCTTTCCTAGCTCACCGGTTTGCCAAACGACATTACCATTACACAATAAATTGTGAATTTTTCCAACGAATTCTGCCGATGCATCAGATGTGCCAGATTTTCCTCTTGCTCCAGTAAATTTTGTCACGCAAACACCATGATTCAGATATGCACAATTTTTCTGCTCCATCACATCTGGAAATGTGGGATCAAAAGCTGCATTAACATCAGCTGACAAGCACTGTGAGGCGTGCATTACATGACGACCTTTTACGCCTAAGCAATCTGCCAGATCTTCCAAAAAATAGGATAAATACGAAGAACAGAGTCCCGTATTGCCATCACTGCCGGTTTCCTCTTTGTCTGTCAAAACTACAATAGCTGTATGCACCGGTGCATCACAATCTAGAACTGCACGCAATGCAGGATAAGCGCAAACACGATCGTCATGACCATAGCTTGCAATCATACTGCGGTCAAAACCCAATTCTCTTGCTGAAAATGCTGGGACTGCTTCTAATTCAGCCGAAAGGAAGTCGGCTTCGCAAATGCCATATTTTTCGTGCAGAATATGCAGAATATTCAGCTTCACTTGTTCGCTTTCTTCATCTTGATTAAACGGCATAGAACCCACTAAAATATTTAACTCTTCTCCACGAATTATTTCACCGGCAGGACGTTTCATTTGCTGCGGTGCTAGGTGAGGAAGTAAATCTGTTACACAGAAGATTGGATCTTTCGGATCTTCACCAATGCATACTTCTATAGTGCTGCCATCTGTTTTCATCACAACACCATGTAATGAAAGTGGAATTGCTGTCCATTGATACTTTTTGATGCCACCATAATAGTGAGTTTTTAATAGAGCCAGTTCGTGATCTTCGTACAAGGGATTTTGTTTCAAATCCAGCCGTGGAGAGTCAATGTGTGCCGCACAAATACGAGTACCTTCTATCAAAGGTGCTGTGCCAATCACAGCAGCAATGACGGCTTTTCCACGATTGTTCACGTAAATTTTATCGCCAGCTTTTAAAGACATATTCGGATAAAATTTCACAAATCTGGCATCACGCAACTGTGATACTACATTTTTAGTGGCTTCACGCTCGGTTTTTGATGCATTTAAAAATTGGATATAATCTGCAGAAAAAGCATTACTTTTTTTCTGTTCCTCTTCGCTTGTCAGTGCTGTAGCGTGCTTTGTCTCGTAGAAAAGATCCTTCTTTTTCTGTTTTGCCTCTGTCATTTTTGATTCCATAAAAATTTCCTTCATCTTTTTATTTTGGTTTAAGAAACCAATATACCGAATTTGTCTTGATAGTAAGAGAGCATTTTCATGCATAACTCGTGTGCCGTGTTAAAAAGCTCTTCAATTCCGAGATTATTTTCCAAAACTATGTCAGAATGTTCTCGAAAAAAATTTTCAGATAGTTGTGCCTGCATTCGCTGTATCGCAGCCTGCTCGGAAATATGATCTCTCTGTATGATTCGTTGCTTTCGGGTTTCTTCTTTAGCGACCACTGAAATAATAAGGTCACAAAAGTCATCTGCACGACTTTCAAATAGGGTAGGAGCATCTAGTAAAATCAACTTATGATTCTGTTGTGAAAAGTGATGAATCATGCGCAGAATTTCACCCATGATATAGGGATACATAATAGTATTCATAGTTTCCTTTTTTCGGCAGTCAGAAAATGCAATTGATGCCATCATCTTTCTATCTAATTCACCATTGGGAGTCAGAATAATATCGGAGAAACATTCTCTTAAATCTGCCAAACAATGTGAGCCACGTTTTACTACCAATCGAGAGATGGCATCGGCATCAATCAATTGGAATCCGTGCTCTACAAAAATGCAAGAAACAGTACTTTTTCCTGCTCCGCTTTGTCCAGCCAATCCAATGACCATTACGCCGTCTAAACTATTCATACCTGTATCACCTCAAATCCAGCTGCTCGAATCAAGCGGTTATATACTGCCAGTCCAATACCATCAGCAATTGGTGCATGCACATAAACATGGTTTGCACCAATATCATCGAATTCACGCAATTTGGCAAATACCTGCTGTGCTTGCTCTTTACTATCTATGCCATATGTCAGGCAAGGAACGGAAATAAATTTCTCTTCACCGTCAAATACCAGAGCATAAACACCTGTATCATTTTGCTGCTGCGATATCCATGAAGTAAAATGTTCCAAACTCCCTTTCACCAATGTTATTTTTGCTTTTGGAGAATAGTGTTGATACTTCATTCCCGGGGATTTTGCTGTTTTTCCGTTTTCCAACTGATGCAGCACCGCATTATCGATTGTAACATTCGGTACGACTTTTTTTAGCATTTCTGCTGTCACTGCACCTGGACGTAAAATTCGAACGTCATTTTCTCCTTCTAGCGTCAGTACTGTAGATTCTATGCCAACATCACAAACGCCGCCATCTAAAACTGCAGCAATTTTACCGCACATATCTCGGTAAACATGTTCTGCTGTCGTTGGACTAGGATAGCCGGAACGGTTTGCAGAAGGAGCGGCTAACACACAATTAGACAGACGAATCAATGCTCTTGCAACGGTATGAGACGGCATTCGAATACCTACTGTATCCAATCCGCCAGAAGTAACAGAAGGAATATTCGGTGATTTAGGCAAAATTATTGTTAAAGGTCCCGGCCAGAATTGTTTCTCCAATTTTTGAGCAAGTGGTGGAACGTCTGATGCAACTTTATATAGTTGATCAATCTCTGCAATATGGATAATTAACGGATTATCTGCAGGGCGTCCTTTTGCAGCAAAAATTTGTCGAACAGCATCCGAATTTGTCGCATCTGCAGCCAAGCCATAGACCGTTTCTGTTGGAATTCCAACGACATTACCATTTCGTAGCAGTGTAGCTGCTTCCAACAGATCGGTTGCACAATCCTGTAAAATTTTTGTTTCCACGATTTTTATGCCTTTTCCTGCTGACCAGCCAGACGTGCCAATTCATTTGCTGTTGCCAATGCATCAAACACTTCATCTAAATTTCCATTCATAATATCTTCTAATCGATAAAGCGTCAAGCCAATTCGATGATCAGTCAATCGTCCTTGTGGAAAATTGTATGTGCGGATTCGTTCGGAACGATCTCCTGAACCCACCTGCATTTTTCGCTCCGAAGCAATTTTATTATTTTGTTCCTGCAAAGTTTGTTCATACAGGCGTGAACGTAATATTTTCATTGCTTTATCTTTATTTTTGTATTGGCTTCGCTCGTCCTGACATTCCACAACTAATCCTGAAGGTAGATGTGTAATACGTACTGCGGATTCTGTTTTATTGATGTGTTGCCCACCAGCACCACTTGCTCGAAAGACATCAATCCGCAAATCAGTAGGATTGATTTCCACGGAAACTTCATCAGCTTCCACCAAAACAGCGACTGTTACGGTCGAGGTGTGGATGCGTCCCTGCGACTCAGTTTCTGGCACACGTTGTACACGGTGTACACCACTTTCGTATTTTAAGCGAGAATATACCCCATCACCGATGATAGAAAAGCAGATTTCCTTATATCCGCCTAATTCCGTCTCATTGGCATTTAAAATCTCCTGTTTCCAGCCGTGTGCTTCCGCATACATTGTGTACATTCGATAGAGAGAACCAGCAAAGAGAAATGCCTCCTCGCCACCAGCACCACCACGTATTTCAATAATGACGTTTCTGTCATCATCCGGATCTTTTGGCAAGAGCATTCGCTTTAAATCTTGCTGTAATATTTCCAATTGATTCTTGCTGCTTTCCAGCTCCTGCTGCGCCATCTCTTGTAACTCATCGTCATTTTCCGTGTCAGATAAAATTTCCATTGCTTCTTCGTGTACTTTAGAAACTTGTAAATAAGCGTGATATTTTTCGATAATCGGCTGCATATGCTTATATTCTCGCATCAGCTTGGCATATTGCTGATTGTCAGAAATTATTTCTGGATCCACCATTTTTTTTTGCATATTCCTATAATTTTCTTCCATTTGTCGAAGCTTCTCCAGCATATTGATTTTCCGCCTTTCTCGTTATTCTTCTTGCTGAATTTTCTTGATTCGCCGTTCAATTTTATTTCGTGGAATCATGAATTCTCTGCCACATCCTGTACAGCGTAGCTTGAAATCCATACCTATACGAATGACGTACATTGTTTGACTGCCACAGGGATGTGGCTTTTTCATCACCAAAATATCTGCTGGGCGAACATCCATTTGTCGTTCCTCCATTCTTGCGTTACGCATGAAATACAAGTATATTTTATTATACCCTGTTTCGCCGAAAAAGGCAACATTTTTTAGAAATATTTTTTCTCTTTGTATAAATATCATAAAAAAAAATGGTGAATCTTGTATATATTAAATAAAAGCAAAAGTACACATCAAAGAATTTTTTATCATTTATTAGACTATGAAAAGTATAATATTTCCAATACTTTTTGCTGCACAGTATATGAAAATCTATTGCAATTTTCGTAAAAATATGGTATGATATATAATTGATAATCAATCAGAATATACATTTACTATTACTATATCAAAAGAATTTTGTAATAAGTTTAGATTCTGTTTATATTTTGATGCGATACTTTTATTGTAATGTGTATGCATCAAGTTTGGTAATCAAAGGAGTTTCACAATGTTTAATATTTTAGTTGTAGATGATGACAAACATACACGAATGCTATTGCGTGCAATTTTACAAAATGCAAATTATATTGTTACTACAGCCAACAATGGAGAAGATGCACTGGAAGTTCTGGATGAGCAGCACATTGATCTAGTGGTGCTAGATATTATGATGCCGAAGATGGATGGTTATGAGTTTACGAAAATTATTCGGGAAGGCAATAGCACTCTTCCCATTCTGATGGTAACTGCAAAAATTTTACCAGCAGATGAAAAACAAGGTTTTCTTGTAGGAACAGACGATTATATTACAAAACCGATTGATGAAGAAAAATTACTATTACGCATCAAGGCACTGCTTCGGCGTGCTCAGATTGTCAATGAACGAAAAATGATTATTGGAGACGTAACACTCGACTATAATTCTCTGACAGTCAGTCGAAAAGGTGAAATACAAGAGCTGCCACAAAAAGAATTCATGTTGCTCTATAAATTGTTGTCTTATCCTGGACAAATTTTTACCCGAATTCAGCTTATGGACGAGATTTGGGGGTCGGATAGCGAGACCGGTTGGGAAACAGTGACGGTACATATTGGACGATTGCGAAAACGATTTGTGAATTGGAACGAATTTAAAATTGAAACAGTGCGTGGTCTTGGGTATAAGGCGGTAAGAAATGAAACATAAGAATCAAACAAATAAAGAAGATCATTCTAGTTATATTTTTCTGATGTTATTAACCTTCATTTTTATTACTATTGCTGTGACTTTGGCAATTCTTATCATTTATATTTTACTGAAATTGCACGTCATTGGTAACATCGATGAAACGCTGACGCTTCGTGATTTGCTGTTAATGATTGCATTAGTCAGTGCGATTATCGGTTTCTTGATTACTTTTTTCTTTAGTAGAGTATCCTTAAAACCAGTCAATCAACTGATCAATCAATTAGAACGTTTAGCAAGAGGCGATTTTCGGGCAAGAGTGAAGTTTGGAAAGTCGGTTTCGATAACACCCGCATTTCAAGAAATCGAATCTTGTTTTAATATGGCGGCAGAGGAACTGGAACGTACGGAAATGATGCGAAAAGATTTTATTAACAATTTTTCTCACGAGTTTAAAACACCGATTGTTTCTATTGCCGGTTTTGCAAAGTTGTTGCGTGTAGGAGATTTGACAGACAAAGAAAAGGCAGACTATCTTACTATAATCGAAGAGGAATCCTTGCGCTTATCTTATATGGCAACAAATGTATTAAATCTGACAAAAGTGGAAAATCAGACGATTTTGAGTGATGTTTCTCGTTATAATTTATCAGAACAATTGCGCTCAGCAATTCTCATACTGTCAGATATGTGGATGCAAAAAAATTTAAATCTGAATGTGGAATTTGATGAATATATGATTAATGCCAATAAAGAATTAATGGAACAAGTGTGGATTAATCTGCTGAATAATGCCATTAAGTTTTCTGATACTAATGGTATCATTACAGTTAAAATAGAAGAACAGGACGGAGAAATTATTGTTTCAATTTCGAATCAAGGGAAGGAAATTCCATCAGAAAGTATGGATAAAATTTTTAATAAATTTTATCAAGCGGACGAATCTCATTTCACGGAAGGAAATGGAATTGGTCTTGCAATTGTAAAGAAGGTGGTTTTTTTACATAGTGGAACGATTTCTATAGAGAGCAAGAATGGTCTTACCATATTTACGGTAGTACTTCCGAAAACAAGAAAATAACAAAAGAGCATCCATGTGATACTCTTTTTATTGCCATAATATTTCCGTTATAATTTTGCGATTTTTTCACATGATAAGGGTATCAAAATCAGCGAAAGGAATGAGAATTATGGCGATTGATTATCGAAACACAGCAGCGCAATTGGTAGAGGCGTTGAGCGGTAAAGATAATATCTCTACTATTTCTCATTGTGCAACGAGACTGCGTTTTATATTGCACGATAAGTCTCTAGTACAAAATGCACGAATTTCCAGTATTCCTGGCGTTATTACTACAGTGAAAGCCGGCGGTCAGTTTCAAGTGGTCATAGGCAATCATGTGCGAGATGCCTATCAATTTGTTACAGAACTCGTACAGTACGAAGCTACTCAAGTAAAAACATCTGGTGGGAAAAAATCTGGAATTTTTAGTCGAATCATAGATGTTATTTCCAGTATTTTTGCACCATTTTTATATACTCTGGCAGCCTGTGGTATTTTGCAAGGCATTCTTGGCATATTCGTTGCACTGAATGCAATTGATACAAGCGGTGGCACATATCAAATTCTTAATTTTATTTCATGGACTGCATTCACGTTTTTACCAGTATTAATTGCTGTGACTGCATCGAAAAAATTTGGATTAAACACATTTGTTGGTGTTGTAATTGCTTGTGCTCTCGTCTATCCGGATTATATTGCTATGGTAGACGCTGAAGAAACGGTTTATTTTTTCGGAATGCGTGTGCAACTGCTCAGTTATACTTCCTCTGTTATCCCCATCATTTTGGCGATATGGATTGCATCATACTTGGAGCGATTTTGGAATCGAGTGTTGCCTGTAGTTGTGCGGAGCTTGTTTTCCGCTATGTTTACAATTACTATGATGGTACCATTAACGCTTTTTGCGTTTGGACCGATTGGTAATGCAGTTGGTGATGCAATTGGTGGCGTTTACAATTTCTTTTATAACTTGAGTCCAATTGTTGCTGGTATTTTGGTAGGTGGACTTTGGGAAGTATTCGTGATTTTTGGCGTACACTGGGGGTATCACACCAGTGACTGTTGGAAATTATGCAACACTTGGATATGACACTTTTACGGGCTTACAAGCATCAGCGGTATTCTCTCAGGTAGGTGCAAGTCTTGGTGTATGCTTGAAAATGAAACAACGAGAGATGAAAAAAATTGCTGGGTCTGCTGCAGTAACCGGTCTGTTTGGCATTACTGAGCCAGTAATTTATGGCGTAAATTTGCGGTATAAACGTCCTATGGTATGTGGTTGTGTGGCAGGAGCGATAGGTGGAGGTGGTATTGCAGGTGCATTTCATGCGGTATCTTGGAGTTATAATATGCCAGGAATTGCCACGTTGCCAGCGTATTTTAAACAGGAATATGCCACGGAATTTATAGGTCTGGTTATTTCAATCGTCGTATCCTTTGTGTTAGGCGTTGTTCTCACGTATTTGGTGGGATTTCAAGAAGAATCTGAGTCTACAGTGCAAACGACATCAGAAACAATTCCACAAGAATTAGAAACTGAAATAGAAAATACTGCTATTTCAATTGCAAGTCCTATCAGTGGTAATGTCGTTCCACTTTGTGAAGTCAATGACCCTGTATTTTCTTCTGGCACATTAGGACAAGGCGTAGGGATTATTCCTGATGGTGACGTCGTTGTTGCACCTCTTGATGGTATAGTAGAGATGTGTTCAGACACATCACACGCTGTTGGAATTCGCAGTGGAGCAGTTTCATTGTTGCTACACGTCGGAATTGATACGGTAAAATTAAATGGTATGGGATTCAAAGCAATGATTAAGGAAGGCGATTATATTTGCAAAGGGAAACCTTTGATTCGATTTGACCCGACAGAGTTAGAAAAAAAAGGATATGATCCTACCGTACTTTTACTTGTTACGGAACCAACAGAGAACGTATTGATCTGCAAGACAGATTCTCATGTAAACAAAGGGGAGACGATTTTAACTGTTCAAATTCAGGAGGAGAATCATGGAAAAATTACCAAATGATTTTTTATGGGGTGGTGCAGCGGCAGCCAATCAAATTGAGGGTGATTGGAACGAGGGTGAAAAGGGAATAAGCATTATGGATTTATTGACAGCCAGTGCATATGGTAAAAATCGAAAGATAACAAACGGCATTCAATCAGATATGTATTATCCGAATCATGTTGCCGTTGATTTTTATCATCGGTATCCGGAAGATATAAAGTTGTTTGCAGAGATGGGATTTCGTTGCTTTCGTACATCGATTGCATGGACAAGAATTTTTCCGAATGGAGACGAAAAAACGCCGAATGAAGCTGGTTTACTGTTTTATGATAAACTTTTTGATACGCTGTTGTCGTATGGAATTACACCTATTGTCACCTTATCACATTTTGAAATGCCCTATCATCTTATGAAAGCTTATGGGGGTTGGAAAAATCGAAAGTTGATCGATTTTTTCCTATGTTACGCACGCACTGTAATGATACGTTATCGTGACAAGGTGCGATATTGGTTAACGTTTAATGAAGTTAATAATCAAAAAAATATTCATGAGCCACTTTTTGGTTATACTTGTTCGGGTGTATTATTTCAAAATGAGAAGAATCCTGAGGAATGTATGTATCAAACAATACACCACCAATTTGTGGCAAATGCTCTTGTCATACAGGAGGGACACCGTATCAATCCACATTTTCAAATTGGCGGTATGTTGTCATTTGTACCATTGTATCCCTATTCATGTAACCCAAACGACATGATGTGTGCGCTAGAAGCCATGCACGATCGTTTTTTGTTTGGTGATGTGTATGTTCGAGGTGTTTATCCATCATACACGCTGCGAGAATGGGAGCAAAAGGGGGTATCAAATTCAAATGGGAACGCAGGACAGTGAAATACTTCGAAAAGGGACAGTTGATTTTCTGGGATTTAGCTATTATATGTCGAATGCCGTACAGTATGGATCGATATCCAGTGGCAATGGTTTAGATGGTTTTTCCAACAGTGTACCAAATCCGCATTTGATACAAAGCGATTGGGGTTGGCAGATTGATCCGGTAGGATTGCGTTATAGTCTGAATCTTTTATACGAGCGATATCAAATTCCACTTTTTGTTGTAGAAAACGGTTTTGGTACAGTGGACAAACCAAATGAAAAAGGTGAAATATATGATACGTATCGTATCGAATATTTGAAATCGCATATCAAACAGTTAAAAAAAGCAATCATAAATGATGGCGTTCTCGTGATAGGATATACAGTATGGGGTGGTATTGATATGGTGTCTTTTACTACGGGGGAAATGGAAAAGCGGTACGGTATGATTTATGTGGATCGAGATAACGCCGGTAATGGCACATTGGTACGAAAACGTAAAGCATCGTTTGACTGGTACCGAAATGTAATTGCATCAAATGGCGATGAATTGTAAATATTGTAAAGTATAATAATAAGCGTAGTAGTGACAAAAACTACTACGCTTTTATTTTGGCTTTTAAGATTATATTGTCATGAAAAATCAAATTTTATATTTGTTCTACTTTCATCATGTTTGTTGTATGAGAAACGCCCACAGGTGCACCGGCCGTTATCACTACGATATCGCCTTTATTTACAATATCTGTTTTCAAAGCGGCCTTGATAGAAGCATCGAATAATGCATCTGTGTTTGTCATTTCGTCTACCAAAACCGGATACACACCCCAACTAAGGTTCATTTGACGTTGTACACGTTCACTGATGGTACAACTGATAATTGGACAAAAAGGACGATATTTTGAAATTTCTCTAGCAGTAACACCAGATAAAGTCACGGTTAAAATTGCCGCAGCATCTAAATCGTGCGCAGTTGTAACGATTGCGTGAGCAATTGCATTTGCAATATCGGCGTTTTTCTTTGTACGGCTGGCAGAGTGCATTCCTTTGTAGTCAATATCATCCTCTGTGGTTCGAGCAATTAAGTCCATCGTATGGACTACTTCTACAGGATAGGCACCAGCGGCTGTTTCGCCAGATAACATGATGGCACTAGTACCATCATAAATGGCATTGGCAACGTCTGTAATTTCAGCTCTTGTCGGGCGAGGATTAGAAATCATAGATTCCAACATTTGTGTTGCGGTAATTACTTGTTTTCCAGCTTGATAACCCTTTCGGATCAATTCTTTTTGGACTGCTGGAATTTGTTCAAAAGGAATTTCAACGCCTAAGTCGCCTCTGGCAACCATAATGCCATCAGAAGCTTCGAGAATTTCATCAATATTTCGAACGCCTTCGACACTTTCAATTTTGGCGATGATGCGCACATCATACCAACCTAGACTTTGTGTATACTTTCGCAAATAATCGATATCTGCGGCAGTCCGTACAAAACTTGCAGCGATAAAATCGAATCCCAATTTGGCAGCAAATTCCAAATCGTTTTTGTCATTTTCACTCAAGTATGGCATAGAAAGTTGTACGCCGGGAACGTTGATACCTTTATTGTTGGAGAGAATTCCACCATGAATAATATGACATACAATTGTAGTAGCAGTTGTTCGATCAACGACCATTTCAATGACGCCATCGTTAATTAAGATACGAGTGCCGGGTTTGACATCTTTTGGCAAGTTTTTGAACGTAATACTACCGATTTTATCATCGCAGAGTACATCGTCCGTTGTCAGCGTATAAGTTCCACCGTCTTGGATAGTTACAGGCTTATCGTCCACAAACCGACCCAACCGAATTTCCGGTCCTTTGGTATCCATCAATGTAGCAATTGGTAGTCCCAATTCCTCTCGCAATTTAGTAATCTGGTCGAAACGCATTTTATGCGTTTCTTGATCACCGTGGGAAAAATTAAAACGGGCTACATTCATACCTGCCAGCATGATTTGACGCATAATTGTGTCGTCATCTGTTGCAGGACCAATGGTACAAACAATTTTCGTTTTTCTCATAGTATTCACGCTTCCTTTTTTATTTTGCTCTATGTGGGGGACAATAGAGCGACATGATTTTTTTGCAATCATGGTGTTTTCCTATGGGCATTACTACCCTTAATATTATACCATAGAATTCGAAAAAAAGAAAGTTAATTATAAAGAAAATTTCTGCAATTTCCTTTATCATTTTTTATTTTATCGAATTCATATGCAAAACGATTTAAAATTTTGGTGTATTAGATAGCCATTCGTTGAGATTTTCTGACAAAATTTTTCGATTTTCCTGATCGGATAATGAAAGTGAAAAAAAACGTTCTAACTCTTCAGAATAATTCCACATGGGGTAATCTACACCAAAAAAACAATTTTCCGCACCAAAATGGTGAATCAAAGCACAGATTTTGGCTGATGGTAAAAAAGGTAAACTGCTGCTCGTATCAATGCGAAGTCGGCTGTCTGGCTTTAGAATTTCATGGGCCTCTTTCCAACATCCCCAGCCACCAAAATGTGCGGCGATGATTCGCAATCTTGGAAATTGCCGTAAAATCATTGCCAAACGAAGTGGATGAGATAGGTCGGAACGTGAATCTCCCATATGCATTAAAATCGGTAGACCGGACTCCTGAATCATTTCATACATAGGATAGGCAGCTGGATCATCGATTGGGAAATTTTGAAAATCCGGGTGCAGTTTAATGCCACGTAGGTGTAAGTTTTGGAGTTGCTTGAAATCATCTTCCAATTGTTCAGATTTAGGATGCAATGTTCCAAATGCTGTACACATAGGATAAGCTGCCATACAAGACGCTAAAAAGGCATTGATAGAGCGTACTTGTGAAACCGTCGTTGCTGGAGAGCAAATCAGAAACTGATCAATTCCAGCGTTTGTTCCGTTTTCCAACATTTCTGCTACTTTGCCTTGATAAGCCATTGGCAAATCATAGAAATGAGAAATGCCGTCGACTGCCTTGCCTGCAATTTTATCTGGGAATACATGTGCGTGTGCATCGATTATCATATATCCATTTTTCAAAAAAGACGCCTTCTTTCATTGCTAATAGAATTAGTTTTCATTTGTAGAAATTTTTCGGATTTTTGCATAATTTGCCATCAGTTTTTTTGTACCTACTTGATCGAACCCTACTTCTAGCATAGCATCATTCCCCATTTGTGTCATAGATAAAACAGTTCCCGTGCCAAAGACATTGTGTACGATGCGTTCACCTACATGATATTCTTTTTTTGGTGTAATAGGTTTTGTCTTTTTTGATGCAAGCTGTTTTTGTAATAGAATGGATTGGATTTCAGAGACGGTGTTTGTAGATTCTTCATTTTTTTGGAGAAATCTGCTATTTTTTCGTTCTATTAAATTATGGTCAATTTCGCTAACAAATTGAGAAGGCAGATTTCGAATAGTCATACCAAATAGCATTCGATTTGCGGCAGAAGTAATCGTTAAATTTCGTTTAGCTCTTGTTAGTGCAACATAAGCGAGTCGTCGCTCTTCTTCTAGGTCAGCAGGGTCATCTAAACTGCGACTGCTGGGAAACACGCCTTGTTCCATACCTACCAGATAAACATTACTAAATTCTAATCCTTTCGCAGAATGTATAGTCATTAGCATGATGGCATCTTCTGTTGGTTCGTACTTGTCCACATCGGTATACAGAGAAATTTCCTCTAAAAATCCGCCCAAAGAGGGTGTGTCTACTTCTTTTTCATAGTTTAGAATTGATGATTTCAATTCGTTGATATTTTCCAATCGAAAAGAACCTTCTTGTCCCGCTTTTTGCAGAAATGTACGATATCCGGTTTGATCCAATAACACGTCAATAAAATCTTCGAGCGGCATGGATTCGGCGGCTTCTATCAGAGTATCCCAAATTGCAGCAAATTTTTTCAGTACATTCGCTTTTTTGGAAAGTACTGGATACTGATCTACATTGCGCATAACATCTAGTGGCGACAAGTGTAAATCTCGAGAGATATCTTCCAACAGTGTCAGTGTTGCAGCACCGATTCCACGTTTTGGTTGATTGATAATGTGTTCAAAGTGCACAAAATCGTTTGGATTTTCAACAATGCTCATATAGGCAATCATATCTCGGATTTCTTTTCTATCGTAAAATCGAGTGCCACCATAAATCCGATATGGAATGCCAGTGCGAACGAGTGTGCGTTCGAGTGTATTTGACTGTGCGTTCATTCGGAATAAAATGGCATTGTCTTTATAAGTGCCACCTTGCTCGACACTGTGCTGAATTGCGTCTGCCACGTATGTAGATTCATCTAATTCATCTGTTGCTTTATACCAGATAATTTTGTTGCCATCACCTGCATTGGTCCAGAGGTGCTTTTCTTTTCTGTCGAGGTTATGTGCTATGATGCTGTTTGCGGCATCTAAGATAATTTGAGTGGAACGATAATTTTGTTCAAGACGTATTACATGGCAATCTGAAAATTCTTTTTCAAAGCCTAAGATATTTTGAATTGTTGCGCCACGGAATCGATAAATGCTTTGGTCATCATCGCCGACTACACAAAGGTTATGACTGCTTTTTGTGAGTAGTGAAATGAGCTGATACTGTGCGTTATTGGTATCTTGATATTCGTCAACCAAAACATAGCGATAGCGATTTTGATATTTCGTCAACTCATCAGAGAATTTTTGGAATAATTTTACCGTCAGATAAATAATATCGTCGAAATCCAGCGCATTGGAATCATGTAATCTTCTTTGATAGACTGCATATAACTTTGCAATCATCGTTTTTCGATAATCGCCTGCCGCTTCTTCTAGGAGTTGCTCCGGTGATATCATCGCATTTTTTGCCATGCTAATTTCTTGTATAACACTACGTGCCGGAAATTGTTTTTCCGAAAGGTCGCTTTCATTAATAACAGATTTCATTAGTCGTTTGGCATCATTAGAATCATAGATAGCAAAATTACTGTCAAATCCCAGTAAAGGTATACTTCGTCTAAGAATTCGTACACAAGCGGAGTGAAATGTTGATGCGTGCACCTGTGATGCTTCTTCTTCTCCCAAAATCGCAGCTAAACGATTTTTGAGTTCTCCAGCAGCCTTATTGGTAAATGTTATGGCGAGGATATTCCACGGTCGAATAGGTTGAACTGCGAGAATTTCTCGAAGATGAAAAATATCTGTTGATTCCTTTCCGTTTATATAATTTGATAACCACTGTGCATCTTTCAAGCATAAATTTTCATTTGCCTTTGCATATCCGTCGCCAAAATAAATCATGTTTACAATTCGCTGAATAATTGCCGTTGTCTTTCCACTTCCAGCACCTGCCAATACAAGTACAGGTCCGGAAATGGAGAAAACGACCTCCTTTTGTTGACGATTTAGCGTATGAAAGAAAGTTTCCAATGCCCTTCGTTTTATTTCAATGCTTTCCGTATTCGTCATAATCTCTCTCCTATTTTGTGGTACTGTTTGCATTTTTTTTGATTGACGACTTTCTTGACTGTCAGCCAATCTATATTATTATAACATATTTTTTCTGGTTTGAAAAGGACAATCTTTATTTTTTCACAATTTATTTGATTATTCTCATGAATTATTATTCCAGAAATTGTCCCTTGACATTCTACCAGTATCGTGTTATAATAATTGGAGAAAGAAATGATTCATTTTATGTTCTATTTTGTTTAATTTGCACATACCTATCCTATGTGATTAGGTTGCCTTGAAAATTTTTTCAGGAGGTTTTTATGCGTCAATGGATGAAAATACTATGTGGCAGTATTACCGCAATGGGGATATTGTTTCATACCAGTCAAGCAGTTTTGGCTGAAGAGTTTTTGCCAGGAGGTACAGCATCACTATCAGCGATTTCATGTTATACCACGTGGAAACAGTTTTCTCAACCCAATTGGAATACACCAGCAATTGACGAGGATGGATGTTTAAACTATTCCTTGGCGAAAATGACAGTACGGTATAATTTGCCAATTTCAAATGTAAATATTTTTACAAATTCCTATGATTATTATGTTCAATTTACAGAAACAGTTATATCCGGATCTGGTACAAAAATCAGCCAATTTTTTAATACATACGGTACATACACTACTCGTTTAGATACCACTTGGATTTCTGGTGGAACACTTGAAGACAAGATGCGCTTAGCGTATGAAACCTGTGCATCTTATGGAGATAGTAACGAATGGTGTTTTATCTTACAAATGACCACAAAATCCGGCAGTAGCCATTATGTTATGGTGGATCGTGTGGATTTATACGAGGGTCGACTTTACCTGTTGGATTCAGGGTCGAGTTATGTCCAATATTTAGGTGATAGTATGACCTTACAAAAGGAATACAGTATCAATACGGTATATGCGTTTCAGTTTACGCAAATACCGGGTGACTGTGATGGAGATCGCCAACTAACGGAAGAAGATGCCAAAATTATTATGTACGGTAGTGCAGTAGTTGGTACAAAAGGGGATGCCAACCACGATGGTAAAATTGATTTAGCAGATGCTGTATATATCATGCGTGCCAGTGATTACAACTAATGTATGCCATTTATATAAAATACAAAAAGCCGAAACAGTCCTATTCCTACTATTTCGGCTTTTTGCTATGCATTTGACACTTTTATCAATTTTTGAAAGAAGCTAGATACTTCAATGTCTGCTTGTTCTTGGTAGACTTCATACTGATCATTATAATACTCTTCTGCGAGAGCCTCACTAGCAGTGATTTCCCACATAGGCGTTTCCTCTAAGCTAACATAATATACAATGCAAACACCATAAGAGCTTTCTAAGATAGTGACGTCGCCAGTTTGACGAGAATCATCAAAGAACCAATTTTTCCAATCAGACAGTATTTCGCTGCCTGATACATTTTCATACAAGCCACCATCAGTTGATGTATCCTCCGAATAATAATTTGCATAGTTTGCAAAGCTGTCTTCGGTTTGATCGCCAGACTGCCAAGCTTCTAAAACACTTTCAGCTTGTGCTTGTGCGTCCTCCGTAGAACCATAAGTATCGGTAGTGAATAAAATCTGTCGCAGATTGACCGGATATGACTCATCACGTTCTGGTTCTGAAAGCAGCAGACAAACTAAAATTGTTCCAGTTTCATCATCATCTGCTTCTGTGATGATGGTGGATTCCCCTACAGATACGTCACCGGAAAAAGCCCATTCACTGATAGAATCGCCTTCAATATAAGCAGTGTTTTCCATATAAAGCGAATCTACATATTCTGCAATATCTTCGTCTTCTAAAGAAGAATAATTTTCCTTATAATAATCTGTCACCCAAGATTCAAATACTTCTTTGGTGGTGCAGTGCCGTAAATCTCTAGCATCTTCTTCTGCGGTTTCACTTGTAATAGAATAACTGTCTGTGGAATCGTCGTAGGCAAAGCCAAAACAAATGTAACTGCACACCTGCATATCTTGTGCATTTTCTTCGTAATAGCCTTCTAGATCAGCATCACTCAATGTAATTTGATTTTCCATTTCTGCACTAAATTCGACTGCCGTAAAATATAGCTCCATCGCATGAATTACGTCATCTTCCTCGACACCTTTTGGAAAGGTTGTACTATCAAAAGAAGATACACTTTCCTGTGCTTCCGCCGTAATATCTGTTTCCGGCTCAAAGCCTTCTGTATAGGCAGCTTCACATAATGTCAGGATGCGTTTTGCGTAATCTACAGCAGCATCCGCAAAATATTTCTCCCAAGTAGTATCACTATCGTAATATTGTTCCGCAAGGGATACATCAGTGTCTGGAACAGTACTAGAATCTGAAGCACTGAACAAATACTGTTGATAAATCTGCCAAGCGTAGAAAGAAAGTTCAGATGCAGAAAGGGAATAATGTTCTGTTTTTTCTACTGAGAATAAGTGTGTCAGGGGTTTTGTTTTTACGCCCCAAGTGATTGCTCCGGTAACAATTGCTACAATTAGTACACAGACGACAATCCAAATAACCGCTTTCTTATGTTTTTGTTTTTTACGTTCCGCTTTTGCCGCCGCTTTTCGTTCTGCACGTCTCGCGTTTGCCATTCGCTGTTGCTTTTCAGATTGCTTCCTCTTTTTTGCCATAACTAACCGCTCCTATTTTTGTTTCTTTAGAAATATTTCGTATTCATCGCAAATCGGTTTTGGATCGCCGAAAGCAAGGAGTTCTCCATGGTCAAGCCACATTACTTTTGTAGAAAGACGACGAATTTGAGATAAAGAATGAGATACGAGCAGTGTTGTCGCACCACCCTTGATGATTTCTATCATCTTTTTCTCACTTTTTTGTCGGAATGCACCGTCACCAACGGAAAGTACTTCGTCTAAAATTAAAATTTCTGGATTTACAAGACAAGCAATAGAAAATGCAAGACGTGATTTCATGCCGGAGGAGAGTTGTTTAAACAGTCGATCTTCGAATTCTTCTAAGCCTGCAAATTCCAGAATATCCCGATAAGTTTTCTCCATAAATTCACGGGTATATCCCAACATAGCACCACGCAAAAATGTGTTCTCTTTGATAGTTAGTTCGCCGTCAAAACCACTTCCCAATTCTAAAAGAGAAGCAAGCGTTCCGTTTACTGCCAATTTTCCGGTTGTAGGAATCATAATGCCGGATATAACCTTCAGCAGGGTAGATTTTCCAGCACCATTGGAACCAATGATGCCTAAAAGTTCACCTTTATCTAATTGAAACGAGACATTTTTGACTGCCCAGAATTCCTTTTGTTGGTATGTTCCTTTTAATTTTTGGATAATCACATCCTTAAGACTCGTTTCTTTAAAATCACCTAAAATATAGCGAACAGAAACATCTTCCACAATAATTTTTTTCTTTGCCACGTTTTTATCGTCCTTTCTTACATATAATACAGAAATTTATAGTTTAGTTTTTTATAAATCAGGCAACCGATAATAAGTGCTGCAATAGCATAAAAAGCACAGAGCAAATGATGCTCTAAAGATGGCACAGTTTGGTACAAGACGATTTTCCGAACGTAGGATATATAGGAATATACCGGATTGAGATAAAACAATTTCTGTACAGTTGGACTAAACGCATCGATGGTATAGAAAATTGCGGAGAGATACATAAGTAACAGCGTGAATACATCGTATAAATATTGTACATCTTTAAATAGAACAAACAACGCCGATAAAATAAAACCAAAACCAATGTTGAAAATAATCAAAAATAAGATGGGATAAACAATCAAGAGTATACGCCATGTCAGTGGTACACCATCAATGAGGATAAACAAAAAGTAGATTACCAAAGTTAATCCAAAATTGATACAAGAGGAAACTTCTTTCGATAAGAGGAAAATGTATTTTGGTAAGTTAATTTTTTTTATAATTGCAGCATTTTGCATCAGAGAGTGCATACCGCTGGAAGTTGCGTCTTTAAAGAAAGAATAAAAAAGGTTTCCAGAAAAAAGATAGATGATATAGTGGTCCATTCCTCTACCGAAGAATTTTGTAAAAACAATTGCCATAACAGCCAGCTGAAGGAGTGGATTTAAGATACTCCAGAACATCCCCAAAATTGTTCGCTTATATTTTTTTTTAAAGTCACGTTTGATCAATTCTTCGAACAAGAATTGATTTTTTTTGATTTTCTGTACACCTGATCGAATAAGGTTCACGAATGCAACGCTCCAATCTGTTGGGATAGTCATTTCTGAAATGTGATTTACCATAATTCGAAAAAAAATCCCAGTGTTGTATTTTTAACAATATATCATAATTTATGAAAAAAGTCAAGCAAAATTTCAAAAGAGAGGAAAATGTAAATAAGTGAATAGTCTGCATTTCATTTTTCATAATTGATTGATTTGTTTGAACATATCTTGCATTTTACGGTCAGTTTCTGCGATAATATCCGCATATACTTTTAATTCATCAGTTAAAGATGCAGCAACCTTAGTGTCACCGATGGATTTATAATGCAGTTGGTGTTCTAGACTTGCCCAAAAGTCCATTGCAATTGTTCGAATTTGAATTTCAACTGGTGCTTCTTGTTGTCCATTGGACATATGAACAGGAACATCTACAATCATATGAAAGCTACGATAGCCATTGGATTTTGGGTTTTGGATATAATCTTTTGTTTTACGCAAACGAAAACCACTTTTTTTTATAAGTAAATCTGCAATGGCATAAATATCGTCAATATAGCAGCTTATTACTCGTACGCCGGCAATATCTGTCAGATTCACTCTGGCACTTTCTGGCGTAAGTGGCATATTTTTGCGTTGCAACTTGTCAACGATACTCTGAGGCGTCTTGATGCGGCTTTCCACGTTATGAATTGGATTGCGTTGAAATCGCATACTAAATTCATTGTCAAAAATATTCAGTTGTGCTTTGACCAATTCAATGGCAGAATCGTACAAGTATTCTAGTTCTAAAAAGGAGTAAAATACCGCTTGAATTTGATCTTCTTTGTTTTCTGGCATGACATCTCGAATAGCATCTAAATAGAATTCTTTTTCGTCCAAATCAATCACCTCTACATGACAATGCTGGTTTTATGGTAACAGACGGTTAATATCTCGTGGAAACATACTAGCTTGACGTACGTTAGATAGACCAAGCAATTTCATAACCAAACGTTCTAGACCGATTCCCAATCCACCGTGTGGTGGTAAACCATATTTGTGTGCTTCCAGATAATATTTGAAATCTTCTGGATTTAGTCCTTGTGCATGCATTTTGTCCAACTGTTCTTGATAATCATGAATTCGCTGACCACCACTAGTAATTTCTAGACCACGGAACAATAGGTCAAATTTATATGCTAAACGTGGATCTTCACGTGAATTCATTGCATAGAATGGTGGTTTAGAAGAAGGAAAGTAGGTGACAAAAATAAAGTCGCTGTCAAATGTTTGCTTCGCATACGTACAAATTGCCACTTCATCTTCCGGCTCCAAATCCAGCTTATTTTTCGAGCCTTTGCTGCCAAGAATTTCCTTTGCTTCCAGCAATGTGACGCAGGGAATTTCTGTTATCTCCGGAATCTCTGCGTGCAATAAGTCGATCTCGTAAGTGTAATTTGTTTTTAGATATGTCATCAAGTGCTTTAGCATTGCGGTTTCCATTGCCATGATATCATACATACTGTCAATATATCCCATTTCAAAATCCAAGCCAATATACTCATTGATATGGCGAGAAGTGGCGTGCTTTTCTGCACGATACACTGGTGCAATTTCAAAAACACGGTCAAAGAATGCGACAGCGGTTTGTTTATAAAATTGTGGCGATTGATTCAAGAAGGCTGGTTTATCAAAATATTCCAAATGAAAAATATTGGCACCACCTTCAGCACCTTGTGCAACAATTTTGGGCGTGTGAATCTCGGTGAATCCTTCTTGTAGCATAAACTCACGGAAACCGCTGACTACACCTTCTTGGATGCGAAAAATCGCACGCTGATAGATATTTCGCAACGAAACTGAACGATTATCCAGATTGATATCCAGACCACATCCGAGTTTCTTATTAGAAACCTTAAGTGGGTATTCTTCGTTGGAATTGGAAATTACCTGTAAAGATTTCAGTTGTAATTCAATACCGCCTACAGCTTTTTCATTTTGCTGTACGACGCCGGAAACACAGATATAATTGCCTTCACGTAATCCGTTGATGGAATCTTTACACTGATCCGAGTAGTAAATTGATTGGATAATGTATCGTCCTGTTCGTAGGATAATGAAAGCGAATTCACTCATTTGACGAATCTTATGCACACAGGCGCAAATGGTAATTGTTTCATTAATATGGTCAGTGGCATTTGAAAATTCAAATTCTGACACTAGGTTTTCGCTGCCGATTTGTAAGATTCCATCTTTACTGTTCGGACAATAGGCATTCGGATTGGCATACGCTGTACAAGCATATGCAACTTCTTCTGTCTCGTGGTGCTCATTCATATTCTTTTCAGATGTCGCAGTTAGCTTTGTTTCAGACAACTTTTTTTTTAAGAGTCCTTTGATAACAGCTGGTGTGCAGACGCCACGCAATTTTTTGGTACACAATCCCATCAAGAAACCGAATACTTTTTTTTCACCGTTTTGATATTGTGCAACAGCTTCAGAATTTTTTTCTAAAACTTCAGCGATTGTACTTTTAGCTTTCGCTGTATCATTTTGAATTAGCATTCTCGCTTCACTTGCAATGGTTTTTGCATCTTTTCCGGTTTCAATCATAGTTCGTAAAATTTTCTTGGCATCATTTTTGGAAACCTGTTCGGTATCTGCCATTTTTACCAGCGTTGCAAATTCTTGTGCCGAAAAAGGGAGCGATTCCATTGAAACTTCACCTAAATTAACACGTCGCAGCAATTCTACTATAATGAAGTTTGCGATGCTTTTTGGCTGATAGTATGCTGCAACTGCTTCATCATAGAAATCAGAAATTCGTTTTTGATTGACAATGATTTGCGCATCTGTCTTAGATAGACCATATTTTTTGATGTACCGCTTTAGGCGTTTATGGGGCAATTCCGGTAACATTGCCTTAATTTCGTCCAACATTTCATCAGTAAAATTCACTTGTAAAATATCAGGCTCCGGAAAATAGCGATAATCGTGGGCATTTTCCTTACTTCGCATAGAAGATGTTTCACCTTTATTGTCGTTGAAGCGTCTTGTTTCTTGTACCACACGTTTTCCGGCATCTAACAGCCTAGATTGTCTTTTAATTTCATAATTAATAGCACGAGTGATGGACTTCAGGGAGTTGAGATTTTTAATTTCTGCACGTGTTCCCAGTTCTTTGTCTTCCGGACGCATAATGGAAATATTGACATCGCAACGTAAAGAACCTTGTTCCATCTTACAGTCACAGATACCGGCATACTGTAGAAGCAGACTAATTTTTTCTACAAATGCCTTTGCCTCTTCTGCCGAAGAAATGTCTGGTTCGGTAACGATTTCAATTAGAGGAATCCCACAGCGATTATAGTCAGCTAATGATACGGCGTTAAAGTCGTCATGAATCAACTTCCCCGCATCCTCTTCTAAATGAATTCGGTTAATACGAATATCTTTCTTACCGGCAGAAGTTTCAATTTCCACTAAGCCTTCTAAACACAGCGGTCGCTGCAACTGCGAAATCTGGTACGCTTTTGGCAAGTCCGGATAAAAGTAATTTTTTCGGTCAAATACCGAGAATTTATTGATATGACACCCCAGTGCAAATCCAGCTTTTACTGCATATTGTACGGCTGTTTGGTTGATAACAGGGAGCGTTCCCGGCATACCAGTACAAACAGGACAACAACGTGTATTTTGACTGCCGCCGAATTCCGCACTGCAGGTGCAAAATACTTTTGATTTGGTCAGTAGTTCGGCATGAATCTCCAAACCGATTACAGGAATATAGTTTGACATAATGAAATATCACTCTCCTTATTTTGAAAACATAGGCGCATTTGATGTAAACTGTTGCTCAAATGCGTCTGCAAATTGCAGAATTGTTGACTCGTCAAATTGTTTTCCGACAAGTGACATACCAATGGGCATTCCAGAGGAACTGTAGCCACAAGGCGTGGAAATTGCTGGTAGGGAAGCAATGTTTACCGTGACGGTGCAAATATCTGCCTGATACATTTTGACTGGATCTGAAATATTTTCATTTATGCCGTAAGCAACCGATGGTATTGTTGGCGTTAAAATCACATCACAGTTTTCAAAAATTTGAGCATATTCCGCAGAAATTTTTTGCTTCAATGCCAACGCTTTTCCATAGTAGGCATCATAATAGCCGCTGGACAGTGCGTAGTTTCCAAGCAAAATCCGACGCTTGACTTC
Source organism: Ruminococcus sp. (assembly GCA_021201755.1). Classification (GTDB taxonomy): domain Bacteria; phylum Bacillota; class Clostridia; order Oscillospirales; family Ruminococcaceae; genus Ruminococcus_C. The sequence goes on from JAJQEI010000006.1 coordinate 81,445, forward strand.
ATTTCCGAATCCTTCACTTCTGGAATTACAAATCAGTTCTTGGAATGTGTCTCCAACCTTACTACGATAACCATATTTGATACCATCATACCGAGATAGATTCGAAGAGGCTTCCGCTGATGCAATTAAATAATAGGCAGCAACAGCGTATTTCAAGCTTGGCATACTGCATTCCACAAGCTGGGCACCCATTGTTTGATAGGTTTCTGCTGCTTTCAGTACTGCATCACGTATTTCTTTGTCAATACCTTCTGAAAAAAATTCTTTCGGTAATGCAATTTTTAAGCCTTTGATACTCTTTCCAAGCTTTGCAGTATAGTCATCTACACCACGTTTTGAAACTGTGCCATCGTGAGGATCATACCCTGCAATTGTCGATAAAATCCAAGCACAGTCTCTTGCATTTTTTGCGATCGGTCCAATTTGATCCAAAGAAGAGGCAAATGCCACCAATCCATATCGTGAAACTCTGCCATAAGTGGGTTTTAAACCTGTTACACCACAAAATGCCGCTGGTTGACGAATGGAACCGCCAGTATCCGATCCAATTGCAGCCACAGCTAAAGATGCAGAAACGCTTGCTGCTGATCCACCGGAAGAGCCACCGGGAACACACGCTGTGTTGTATGGATTTTTCGTTTTTGCAAAGGCGGAAGTTTGTGTCGACCCTCCCATTGCAAATTCATCCATACTTGTTTTCCCAAGCATAATAATATGTTGTGCCTCTAGTTTTTCCATCACAGTTGCATTATATGGAGGAATAAAATCTTCTAGCATTTTAGATGCACAAGTGGTACGAACTCCGTCGGTGCAAATATTATCTTTAATTGCTAGAGGAATTCCGCAAAGCATACCGGCGTTTCCCTTGTTAATTTCTTTTTGTGCAACTTCGGCATCTTTTAAAGCACGTTCCGATGTCACAGTAATATAGCTTTGCAGTTCGTCATCGTATCGGGTAATTCGGTCTAGAAATCCTTGCGTTAATTCTTTTGTGGAAATTTCCTTTGCATCCAGCATTTGCCGCAGCTTTTCAATTGTAAATTGCGTAAAATCCATGTTTGTTCTTCCTTTATTTGATATTTTTGACATTCTCAGTTATTCTACAACCTTTGGCACGACAAAACAATTTTCATCTTGTACAGCATTTTGCAGAATTTTTTCTGTAGGGAAGCTATCTGCTTTAACATCCTCTCGCAAATCGTTCAGATATACATTTTTGTTATCTGCCTCTGTGTCATATACAACATCAATTTCTTTCACTGTATCCATGATTTCGATGATGTTGGTCATTTCTCTTGCCATTGTTTCCATTTCATCCGGAGTGAAATGGAGCTTGCCCAGCTCCGCCAGGTATGCGATCATTTGTAAATCCAAATTGAACCCTCATTTCTTTATAAAATCAAAACCTATTTTCTCCTTTGATACTTCTTGGCTTTGTATAATCCATATTATTATATCATAATGTATTTGAATTTGCAAGGGATTTGCAAATTTTTTTTAATTTTCTTTTTGTGAAAATGATTTCGGTCGAGTTAGAGCATATTTTACAGATCAAAGCAAATATCGAATAAAATGCGTTAAATGGTATGTTTTTTGTATATTTAAATATACAATCTAATAATATCATTAAAATCAAGCGATAGAGTCTGATATGGGTAAGCGTAATTTTGTGGTAATACCGTTATTTTTTCTTTGATTTTACGATTTTATAAACAATAACTTCAATTGCAACAGTTACAACAAAAATAGCTGCCAACACAAGCACCAGTGGTATAAAGAAATTAGTGAAATCGTTTGTATCTGTATTATTTTCATCTGAACTACTAGTAATAATATTACTTTCGGTGGTCGAGGTGTTGTTTTTTGTTTCAGCTGAGGTAGTATTTCTAGATTCTTCTAATTGTTCCATTGCGCCAGATGTGGCGTCAATTATAATACCGCCGTTTTCGTTGCAGACAAAGCCAGTTATCCATGCTAGCGATGCATTCCAGTTTATCGTACATTCATTGACAGACCACGCTTCGATATTGTCCATGTAGCATTTTGCAGGTGCGATTTCTCCTTTCACCCATCCACTGCCCTGCACCCAATGGTCTTGCATACCAGAGTTTGGACCACCGACCAGAACACCTGCCGGTGCAGATGGAAATTCTTCTGAAATTTGGCTTGCCCAATAACGATGGTGTGGATTTGCGACAGCGTGAGTGCCATAGCCTGTAACATAAGAAATATCCATAGGATTGTTTCCTAAGAGGTAATTTACGGCACTGATGACACCGTCCAAGTATTTTTGTTCATTTGTTAAATCGTAGGCATATGCCATTATAATTGCATTGTCTGCCACAAATGAGTTGGATCCCTATACATAGCCAGTATCGCTGTCTGCGTAGCTTAACGTACTCTGCGCAATTGGTTGTCCATATCCTTGCGATGCTTCTCGGTCTAAATGAATATCTGCTGCTGTACAAATAGCATTTGTTGCCTCTGAAGCCAAATCCGTGTCGTTGATTGCCAAAGATAATGTTCCAAGTGCAGCCGTATTCCCCCAATCGAAACTACCTGTGGTATTTATATCTTCGCCACTGGAAAGAATGGTAGGAACAGAGAGATAGTGTTCGGAATCTTCCATATCTTCTAAATAATTTTTGTTACCGGTAGTTAAATATAGCTCACACGCTGCCCAATAAAATTCATCTGTTGCATCATCATCTCCATATGTACCGCCACCAATAGATTGATCTAGTGGCGCATATAGATTCGGGTGTTCTTGTGCTGCTTCATATGCTTCTTCAGCAGCTTTTAGACAGGTTTCGGAAAATTCTGGATCGAGATCATCCCAAAGTCTTGCTGCTTGCGCTGCACACGCTGCCAAATTTAATGTTGCACAAATTGTTGGCGGTTTGATGATTCGCTCTTCTGTATCGTCTGCTGGAGAAAGTCCAAGTGCCGTCCATTTGATGTCATGCACTTTGTGATATACCATCCCTTCATACTCGCCGTCCTGTACGATCATTTTCAGCATCCATTCTATTTCCCAGCGAGCCTCATCTAAAAGATCAGGATAGCCATTTGTGTTTTCTGGAATGGACATCGTACCATCAGCATAGGCAGCTTCTGTGCCATTTATAATGGAACGTTCATATTGGTCTTGCATCATCCAAAGGGAAATACCACCGTTTACCACGTATTTTCCGTGATCACCGGCATCATACCAACCACCAGAGACATCTTGTGTGCCACCGTTGGAATTTAAGTTGTCCCAATCCGTGGTAATTCTTGCCACATCATTTGTATGACCAGCTGCTCGTGCCAGCGTATTAGCGTCACCGGATGTAATGTACTGGCTTTCAATCGCAATACCGCTGCGATTTTGATAAAAGTAATTCAACGAATCATAGAGTAATCCAGAATATGTCTCTGTGTCACCAATGGTGATTTCTCGACTCTCTGCATCACCAGCTTTTAAAGTAAATGTGCCTGTTTGTGTTACTTCCGAGAAATCAAGGATGTGTATATTATCGCCGGAATCCGCATCATATCCTTGTGGATCTGAAGAGCTAACATAGACCTCGTTTCCTTTTTCGTCAAGGAGCGAGAACGATACACTGTTTGTCTCATCCGAAATCAACGTTGCACGTTTTTGACCGTTTGTAAAATATCCTACTTGATTGGTAACAATTTCTGCACGTACCCAATCATCATCAGCGACATAATCGTAGGTATCATTATCCACGCAAATAAGAGACATATTATCAAACGTGAACACAGTCCCGATCGGAACGCTATCGCCGCCAATATGGAATGCCCATTCTACCTCTGCTGTACGAGTGGCAGTGAACGTACCTTGAAATGATACTGTTTGATTTGCTGTCAAGCTTTGCACACCCCAATAAGAATCGTATTGACTGTCGTCGGGGTTTCCATGCCAATCCTCATCAAATGGTTCTGCCATATCACCAATTTTTGTATAGTAGGTACAATCGTTGCTTACTGTAATTTCGTACGCTATTTCATAAGTGCATCCGGACTGGAGCGTTAAACCACGATGACGGAACTGACAGTCCCACCGGTCTTCACCGCCATTTGATGCACCACCAGGATTTACGATAGTGATGACGTATTGTCCATCCGTGATTTCAAAGTCCATTTCACCAGCAGCTGATTCACAGATATGCCATGGTAAGCCGACACCATCTTCAAAATCAGTTTGACCCAGCTGCTGTCCTGCAGAAACGGGGAAAACGACTGAACTGATAACCAAAATCATACTGATAAATCCGATAATACACTTTTTTAATTTCATTTGTATTACTCCTTTGTTTTTATGTGATTATTATAGCAGATATTTTATGCTTTGTAAAGATGTATTTTGAATGTTATACGGAAATTAATGATAACAAAGTGTTTATAAAAAATAGATATAATAGATGAATGGAAGGATTATAGAAACAACAAAATATTTTAAAAAATAGAAACATAGAGCAAATATGACGGATATTATTACTGGATATTGGATGTGATAACAATATAATACCAGTATATGTGGACTGAAGACTGTACGATAGATACACTACGTATTTTGCAAGCGTTATAGCCGTTGGAGCGATTTTGTTCAAGTTATATGTAATTGTACCGGAATCATGTATCTCGTGTTTCAGTTTGTAGATCATCTCAATTCTCCGAATAATGGGGGAATTTATTTTTCTGACTTCTATTTTTTGTTCACTTCTCATAGGATAGGGTAAGTCAATCTTGATCACATGAAATGAAAGGGGAGGTAACCTGCATTATGAAGTTTCTCGGACTGATTTTGGTTGCATTTTGTGGTGTAGGAGTCGGTTGGCTTTTTTCACTACAAAAGCGACAGGAATGCGTGGCTTTGCAAGCACTTTGCCAAATGCTGCGAGAATTTTCCGTGCAAATGTCCTTTTGCTCCGGTACCGTATCTGAACTGCTGGAGCAATTGACGATAGAGTCAGCCTATCAAATGTTTTCCTTTCCGAAGCAGACGTTGCTATTGCTTCAAAAGGGCGAGACTTTGGCGAATGCCTGGCGATTGGCATTAAAATCTGATGGAATTGTTCCAGAGGAGGTGTGTCTTTTGCTACTTCCACTAGGTGAAGAGCTTGGTGCCAGTGATCTAAATGGACAAGTTGAAACAATTGCACAATATCGCAGTCTATTAGAATCGAAAACGAAAGAAATCGGTATGCAAGCTCAAAATTTGCAAAAGCTCTATTTTCGGTTAGGAATTCTTGGCGGCTTGATGGCAGTTATATTGTTGGCATAGCGATAAAAAAGAGGTGCTGCTCTTTCCGCAGAAGTCTCCGCTTTAAGAAGGTGAACAGCACCCTCTGACCATATAGATTTATTATCTCACATTTCTATGCAACAAGTAACATCATTTCGGTGTTTTTTTCACTGAAAATGTATAAGCTCCATTTGTTATATTCATATATTTTGCTTTTTGTGTTTTTAACATTGCACAGTATGAGACTTTATACGGATTTTCTTGAAATTGTCTGTAAATATATATGAGGAGGTGGAAAACATGGACATAGATTTAATATTTAAAATTGCAGGAACCGGAATTATTGTAGCCGTGCTAAATCTCGTGTTAAAACGTGCGGAACGAGAGGAACAGGCGATGATGACCACATTGGCAGGGCTTGTTGTAGTACTAATGCTGCTTATTGACCAGATTGGTGCGTTGTTTGATCGGGTGAAGGCGGTGTTTGGACTATGACAGGAGAGACTGGAACGGTAGCAGTAGTATGTGTTATTGCGGCGATTTTTGCTGTACTATTAAAACGGTATTGTCAAGAACACGCTTTATTTTGTGTGATTGCCGCTTGTGTTGGCATTGGACTTGCTATGGTTTCTTATTTGACGCCAATCGTAGAAGAAGTACAGAATTTGTTCGCACAAACTGATTTGCCGAGTGCTTATTTAAATATTATGTGGAAGGCAATGGGAGTAATTTATATTACGACAATTGCGGGAGATATTTGTCGGGATTGTGAGGAAACAGCCTTGGCACAAATGGCAGAGCTTTGGGGTAGAATAAGCTTGGTGTTGCTGACATTGCCCATGTTAGAAGGAATTTTAGAAATGATACAGGGTATTGTTTAGGATGGTGAGAACCATGGATACGAATTCATATGAAGATCTATTGAACAACAGTGGTGCGGAATCTGTTACGGATCAGCTAGACGTCGATGTACAGTCGATTTTGGAACAATGAGGATTGAGCCAAACCCAGTGGGATGGTATTTCTGATTCATTTACGTTGTCATCGGTGTGGAACGTAATAGGTAATTTTTTTCAAGATAAAGTTGGACATCCTTTGCTGCTTCTTGGCAGTTTATTAACAGTAATTTTATTTGCAACACTTTATGGAAGCCTACAAAGCAATCGCTTAGAGAGTCATACTTCTTATGTTTGGGAATATGTTACAACGATTGCAGCTGCTTTTGTCCTGATACAACCGCTTTCAAACTGTTTTGACAGCATGGAAAGCGCATTGCAGCAGGGTGCGGAATTTATGTTACTGTTTGTTCCAGTTTTCGCAGGAATTTTGGCGGCAGGCGGCATGACAAGTCAAGCAGTTTTCTATCAAACGGCAATTTTAGCACTGTCTGATACGGTTTTACAATTGATATGTCATGTGCTCTTGCCATTGTGTAGTATGTGTTTCGCCTTGGCGATTATTGACGCAGTCAGTCCGAACATATCTGTCAGTGGGATTTTACGTTTAATTCGAAAAGCAGTAACTTGGTTATTGGGACTGTTTATGGCGATATTTCTTAGTGTGATGTCTATGCAGAATCATCTGGGCAGCAGCGCAGATACGGCAATCAGTCGTTCAGTAAAGTATGTAGTGTCTAGCTTTGTTCCGATTGTGGGGAATGCAGTTTCAGATGCTTATACGACAGTGAAAAGCAGTTTGGCGTTGTTGCAAAACAGTACCGGTGTGATAGGCATTGCAGCACTTTATTTATTGTTTTACCGCCACTAATGGAGCTGACGTTATATCGTACAGTTGTGGCAGTTGGTGCAGCGTTTGCGGAGCTTTTTGGTGTGCGACCACTCCATCAACTATTAAAAGGTATAGGAGATGCGTTGGGAATTGCGTTTTCGCTACTTGTTTGCTTTGGTATTATTTTTATTGTTGGTACTGCGATGACTTTATGAGGAGAATGGCAATGGAAAATTAAGAGAAATTGTTTTAATAACTTGCTGTTTGAGTTTTCTTTGCAGCATTTTAAATGCAATTAAACCAAACGAACGTTTTGATCGACAAATAAAATTAATGTTGTCTTGTGTCTTGACGTTGGGAATTTTAACGCCATTGATCCAAGGGATAAGTTCGTTGGATTTTTCTGAAGATTTGAATTTGGAAGAAGAAACCAATCTTTCTGCGTCTGTTAGTACACAGACAGCACAGGTGGCAGCAGAAAATCTGGAGCAGACCTTGACAGCAAGTTTAGAGGAATAGGGAATGAATGGAATTACTGCAAATGTGACCATGCATATTTCGGATTCTGGCAGCATAGAAATAGAACAAATCGATTGGTATGACGAGAGTGGCGCAGAACCAGATGAAGAAACAATGGCACAGATTTGGGAGGTGATGGAATCGTTGGGTATACAAGTACAAAATTAAGGAGCAATTAATATGTGAAAAAAATATGTGAACTAGTGACAAGAAGGTTAAAAGGCGAAGGTGGCGTGCGATTGGTGGTGATATGTGGTGTTATCGGACTTGGACTCATTCTGTTATCTGGTTTGTCTGTGTCAGATGATTCACAGGAGGATACGAATTCGCTTACCATAGAAGAAAGCGAAATATCAATATCGGAATCATTGACAGAATATGAAACGGCATTAGAGCGGTCACTTGTAGAAATTTTAGAGCAAATAGAGGGGGTGGGATCTTGTGAGGTAATGCTGACTGTTTCCGGTTCATGGCAGACAGTTTATGTGAAAGATACCGATGCAGATTGCGAAGAAAGTCGCACACAGACACAAGAAAACGTGGTAATTTTAGATACGGACGCAGGAGAATCTGCTTTGGTAGAGCGTGTCTTGTCGCCAGAGATCAACGGTGCAATCGTGGTATGCGATGGTGCGTCTTCGAATGTGGTAAAAGAACGTGTGGTAGATGCTGTTACCGCAGTATTGGATTTGCCTACAAATTGAATTAGCGTATTGGAAAAAAATAGTTAAAAATCAATTTCAAGCGAGGAGGACATGGTAATGAAAAAGCCATCTTTGATTATCGGAAAAAAACAGATTATCTTATCGTGCCTGACATTGATGTTGGTAATTGCAATTTATGTGAATTATGCGTTGTCTGATACAGATCTAGAAACAGCGGAATTGGTACAAGATGAAATAACGTATGGTGATACGGCATTTGTAGATGCACAGGTTACGGAGGATTCAGATGGAGATTCAGTTGATGCAGCGGCAGTTGTGGATAAAGGTGTTGACACAGGTACAGATACGACAGAAGTGACAGAGGATGAGATTGCAGAGGAAGTAGAGTCAGCAGAAAGTGCAGAGGATTATTTTGCACAAGCAAGGCTGAATCGAACGCAAAGTCGAGATGAAAGCGTTGCAACGTTACAGTCGATCTTAGGTGGAGGCGATCAGACAGAGAATGAACTTGTCACCGATGCAATTGCGGCAGTGGAAATGTCAAAGCTTATTGAAAGTGAAAGTACCATTGAATCATTGATTAAAGCAATGGGATATACAGATTGTATTGTTTACTTAGATAGTGATAGTGCAAAGGTTGTGGTACAAACAGATGGACTAGATACCGCACAGGCAGCTGCCATAAAAGATGTGATTTTAGGGGAGGTTTTGATACCAACGGAGAATATCCGTATTTTTGAAGTTGCGTAAAAATCAATCAAGCCATACAGTTTGCACCGTGCATTTGTATGGCTTTTTTTGGCAAAATGATTTTATACAAAATTTTATGCAAAAAAGAGTTGTAATTTTCGTGGCTTTCTGTTATAATAAATAAGAGTAAAATTTATTTCGTCTGAAAAATCTGATATATTGTGAAAATATTGCTCTATTTGAGAAGTAATTACATAATAAACTCAAGATTGATTTTAAGATGCAGAAAAAGAAAAATAAAAAGGCGAAATTGATAAAAGAAAAAAAGGAGGATTCATATGACACAGCATCAAAAACGAGAATATGCATTTTTGCTTTTATACGAAGCAATGATGCGTGGCGATACGCCGGACACTTTGGAGGAGCTTTTTATGGATACGGAGCAATTGCCGGAACTGGAAAAAATTTTGCCTGAAGTAAAGCAAACAGTATCGCAAGCCTTAGCACAAAAGGATATACTAGATGAAATTATTGCTAAGTATAGTGAAAAACGCACTTTAAACCGTATTGCAGTGGTAAACCGAACCATATTGCTTTTAGCGTTGTTTGAACTTCGCAATACACCAAAAGAAGTGGCGGCAGAAAACATATTGATATACGAGGCAGTTCGCTTATCGAAAGCTTATGCTTATCCAGAAGATACCGCTTTTATCAATGGTGTTTTAGGAAATTATGTGCGTGACCATGCAGCATCGAAGGAGGATTCCGCTCATGAGTTTGATCCTGGGGATTGATTCGAGCAATTATACGACTTCTGTAGCATTGCTGCACATGGAAACAGGTGAGATTTTACAGCAAGAAAAAATGCTGTTGCCAGTAAAAGTAGGTATGGTCGGACTGCGGCAAAGTGATGCTGTTTTTTACCATACAAAACAATTGCCGGAGGTATTAGAACGTCTGCATTTTCGTGAAACGTTTTTTAATGAATCACTTTATGCTATTGGCGTATCAGAAAAACCACGAAACATGGACGGATCCTATATGCCCTGTTTTTTGGCAGGACTTGGTGTGGCAAGGAGTATTGCGGCGATAACTGGTGTACCGTTATATCGTACTTCTCATCAGGTAGGACATATTTTAGCTGCACTTTATTCTGCAGAAAAGTTGCATATTATCGCTGAAGGAAAACCTTTTTTGGCATTTCACGTCAGCGGTGGTACAACGGATTTGCTCTATTGTCAGTCCATTGAAACAGAGGAACGGCTGAAAATTATTCTTTGTGCTACTTCTTCTGATTTGAAAGCAGGGCAGGCAGTAGATCGAGTTGGATTACAGCTAGGTTTATCTTTTCCATGTGGCGCGGAATTGGAAAAATTGGCGTTGAATGCGACACGAACGGATTACTTAAAGCCAGTACTACACAATGGAAATTGCTGTCTTTCTGGTTTGGAAAATCGTTGTAAAACGCTGTTGGAACAAGGAGACACACCGGAGGAAATCGCTGGATATTGTTTACGAAGTATTGAAAAAACGATTGCTGCAATGGCACAGTATGCATTGAAGAAATACGGAGACTTACCGATACTTTTTGCGGGTGGTGTAATGTCGAATCGTTTGATTCGACCGGCTTTGGAGAAGGAAATCAGTGTATGCTGGTTTTCTGAACCAATGTTTTCCAGCGACAATGCTGCCGGAACGGCAATTTATGCGAAAATGATGACGCAATCATAAAAAGGGGGCGAGAATATTATGGCAATATTAAATGTGTCACAATTGAATCGTTACGTATGCTTTCTCTTGCAAGGAGATCGGGCATTACAAAGCGTTTTGGTACGAGGAGAAATTTCAAATTTCACCAATCACTATCGTTCCGGACACTATTATTTTACACTGCGTGACGATACGAGTGGCGTGAAAGCGGTAATGTTTCGCTCCAATGCACAGCGGCTAAAATTTATGCCCAAGGACGGTATGCAAGTAATTGTGGCTGCAACTGCATCGCTTTATGAAAAAGAGGGTGCATTTCAGCTATATGTTACGGATTTGCAGTCAGATGGTACTGGATTGCGGACGCTGGCACTTGAAGATTTGAAAAAAAAGCTGACGACGATGGGCGCATTCGATGTGGCAAACAAACAATCATTGCCACCTATGCCACAGAAGATTGGCGTTGTGACATCAGATACTGGAGCAGCGTTACAAGATATTCGAAATATTATGGAACGACGTTATCCGATTGGTCATCTTCACGTTTTTCCAGCACAGGTGCAGGGCGAAATGGCACCAGATTCGATATGTGATGCGATTCGAGCTGCGGAGATGAAACAGTGCGATGTGATTCTCGTTGGACGTGGTGGTGGCGCATCAGAAGATCTGGCTGCATTTCAAACGGAAAAGGTGGTTATGGCGATATATCATTGCGGCGTCCCTATTGTTTCTGCAGTAGGGCATGAGACTGATTGGACGTTGGCAGATGCAGCAGCAGATTTGCGTGCGCCTACACCGTCAGCAGCGGCTGAATTGGCTGTACCGAATATAAAGCAACTTATGCATACTGTCGCCCATTTTTCACATCAATTGCAACAGCAAATGGAAAAAATTTTGCAACAAAAGCAGCAACGATTGAACCGATTTTTGGATCGACTGCGACTGCAAACGCCGGTATATCGGCAAACGTTGGCTCAGGAGCAATTGGATTCGATTTTGATTCGACTTTCCCATTATCAAAAAAATATCATTGCACAGCGACAGCAACAGCTAACACAGATTGTGCAGCGTTTGGAACTGCTAAATCCATATAAAATATTGGAACAAGGTTATGCGCTTGTTTATCATGGGGAAACGCTTTTACATCGTGCTGTTGATGTAGCAGTAGGTGAACAGGTAGAAATCCGCTTAGAGCATGGAAAAATACAGGCGGAGGTCAAAATGGTTTTCGATGATTTGGAAGAAGAAAAGGAGATATGAAAAATGTCTTTTGAAGTGCACTTTAAAGAATTGCAAGAATTGACACTGAAGCTAGAAAAGGAAGATTTGCCACTGGAGGAAGCGGTAAAGCTATATGGAAAGGGAATGCTTTTAGCTGCAAATTGTCAGGAGGAATTACAAAACGCAAAGCTACAGATGACAAAAGAATCGGCGGTTATTCAACATAAACATGAAGGGGAACAGGAAAATGGAACAGAAGAATAAAGCACATCTGGAAGAATTCGTACGAATCGTAGAGAAAGAACTTGCGTATCGTGTACAAGTGACGGTGGAAACCAAGCCGCAGGAGAGACTGATTCAAGCAATGCAGTATTCTTTAATGGCAGGCGGAAAACGAATCCGTCCGGTATTATTGTTAGAATTTTGCACGCTTTGTGGTGGAAATCTAAAAGATGCTTTACCGGCAGCTTGTGCAATAGAAATGCTACACACGTTTTCGCTAATTCATGATGATTTGCCAGAGATGGACAATGATGATTATCGTCGTGGCAGGTTGTCTTGTCACAAAGCTTTTGACAATGCAACAGCACTTCTCGCAGGAGATGCTCTTTTTGCGCAAGCGTATGAAACTCTAGTTTCTTGTCCGAACCAAAAACCGGAATCTATGGTACGATTGGTAAAGGAGTTTTCTCATGCAGCCGGGGCGGCTGGTATGATTGGTGGACAAGTTTTGGATATGGAATTTGAAGATCGCAGCAATGTAAGTCAGATAGAATTAGAAAGAATGGTAGCTGGTAAAACAGTTGCACTGATTCGAGTTGCTTGTCGTATGGGTTGTATTTTAGCAGGTGCAGATGAAAAAAGAATTTGTTTGGCAGATAATTATGCGGAAAATCTAGGACTTGCATTTCAAGTCGTGGACGATGTATTGGATGTGATTGGTACAATGGAAAAGCTGGGAAAGCCGATAGGTAGTGACGCAGATGAAGGGAAAACAACTTTTGTGACGACTTTGGGATTGGATGGTGCGCAAAAGCTAGCTGCTTCATTAACGGAAAAAGCAATGGAAGCGATAAAGCAATTTCCAAATGCAGCATTTTTATTAGATCTTACGGAAGAACTTTTGTCACGTCAAAATTGAATTTGTATACGAAAGGAAGATTTCTTCGTGTTGCTTGAAAATGCTGTAGATTTTTGAGTATACGAAGGGTGATTGTCAATGGATAACAAAATTATAATAGATTCGGATCAGCCACTTTTGGATCAGCTGAAATTGCCACAGGATTTAAAAAAATTAAATTTGAGTCAATGTCAGACACTTTGTCAGGAGATTCGAAGTCTCTTGATTAAGAGCGTATCGAAAACTGGTGGACATTTGGCATCAAATCTGGGTACGGTAGAGCTGACTGTTGCTATGCATCGTGTATTTCAATCGCCTAAAGATAAATTTGTATGGGACGTGGGACATCAGTGTTATACGCACAAAATTCTTACGGGACGACAGGATCGAATTGGAACGCTGCGGCAGGAAAATGGTATTTCCGGTTTTCCAAAACCGGAGGAATCTCCACATGATACATTTATTAGTGGACACAGTAGCACGGCGATTTCTGTTGCAACCGGAATTGCTGAGGGAATGCGCATGAATGGTGATCTGGATCATTTTGCTGTAGCGGTGGTTGGAGATGGTGCACTAACTGGTGGTTTGACGTATGAGGGTATGAACAATGCGGGAAAAATAGGGGATAATATTATCGTCATTTTGAACGATAACAATATGTCAATATCTCGTAATGTTGGCGCACTTGCGAGATATTTGTCTTCTATGCGTGGTACAGAAGGATATATTCGAACAAAAAAAGCAGTAGAGAATCGATTGAATCATGCTGCTGTAATTGGACCGACAGTTGCAAAGGCAATAAAAAATTCCAAAAGCATCGTTCGAGAAGTATTGTTACAACAGGCAACAATGTTCGAGGATTTTGGCTTTGTGTATTTGGGACCAGTAGATGGTCATGATTTGGGTGCGTTAGAAGAGGTTTTGGCTGCAGCAAAAGAATATTGCAAACCAGTTTTTGTTCATGTGCATACGATAAAAGGTAAAGGTTACGCCCCAGCAGAGCATAACCCCGGGGAATATCATGGGATCCCCAAATTTGATATAGAAACAGGGAATCCTAAGGTATCTGGAGAGAATTCATTTTCCGATGTGTTTGGAAAAGAATTGCTACGATTGGCACAGCGGGATTCACGGATATGTGCTGTTACAGCTGCGATGGAGCATGGTACGGGATTACACTATTTTTCAAGAGAATTTCCTGACCGCTATTATGACGTGGGTATTGCGGAACAACACGCTGTGACCTTTTCGGCAGCATTAGCATCAGCAGGGAAACTGCCGGTTTTTGCAGTGTACTCTTCTTTTTTACAGCGTTCTTATGATCAACTGATGCATGATGTAGCAATTGGTGGTTATCATGTAGTATTGGGAATTGATCGTGCTGGTGCAGTGGGAGAAGACGGTGAAACACACCATGGAATGTACGATGTTTCCTTTCTTAGCAGTGTTCCCGGAGCTGTGATTTATGCACCGGCTTGCTACGATGAGTTGCGGCTTTGCTTATGGCGTGCATTGTATCGAGATCATGGACTTGCCTGTGTACGTTATCCGAGGGGATCTGATCATACTATTTTTGATAAAAGTGCGCTGAATACGGAATATACACACATATCCGGCAGAAAGACAGACATTCTTTTTGTTACTTATGGGCGTGTCTATGATTTGCTTTATCGTGCTGCACAAAGAGCAAGGGAACGAGATATACATTTTGATATGTTAAAATTGACACGGATTTTTCCCTTAGCAGAGTCTTTGGTAAATATTGCAAAATCTTATTGGAAAGTGATATTTTTAGAAGAGGCATATTATTATGGCGGTATTTCTCAAATGTTTGGAGATATGCTCATGCAGCATGAATTTCATGGTACCTATAAGCGAATTGCACCGAAAGAATATCTTTGTCAAGCTTCAGTTGAATCGCAATTAGAATCAATGCATTTATCGGAAAATGCGATTTTTTCGCTAATGTGTGAAATCGCCGAGAGGGACAAAAAAGATGGTAAGGCTTGATATAGCATTAACACAGCGTGGCATGGTACAAAGCCGACCGAGAGCAAAACGACTGATTCAAGCCGGACAAGTTTTGGTCAATGGTACAGTTTGTGAAAAGCCGGCTCACAATGTTTCAGAAGCAGATCGATTGGAATTACTGCAAGAGGATATGCCATTTGTGGGCAGAGGCGGATTGAAATTGGATTATGCTATCACTCATGGTCATTTGCAATTGGACGGAAAAATCTGCATGGATATTGGTGCGTCTACAGGTGGCTTTATAGATTGTATGCTTCAGCACGGTGCAAAAAAAGTTTATGCTGTAGATGTAGGGCATAATCAATTGTCAAAGTGCCTTCAGACAGATTCTCGTGTGGTGAATTTGGAAGGAACGGACATTCGGAAATTATCGTTGAATACGGTAAAAGAGTTGATTTCTTTTTTGTCTATTGATGTTTCATTTATTTCGCTTCAATTGATTTTACCGGCAGCAGTACCGTTTTTGTCCGATGACGGGAAAATGGTAGTGCTTATCAAGCCACAATTTGAAGCGGGCAGGGAATGGATAGGGAAACATGGTCTAGTGCGGTCACAGCAAGTACATCGTCAAGTATTGGTACAGGTGCTGGAATTATTTCGACAGATGCATCTGACTCTTTGTCATCTTTGGCATTCACCGATTTTGGGTGGGTCGGGAAACCTAGAGTATCTTGCGGTTTTGGATCGCTCCGATAAAGCACTACAAGTACCGGACGTGCAACAGGTCGTTTCACAGGCATTTTTACAGAAGAAAAAGGAGAAACAAAAATGAAGGTGGTCATATTTCCACATCTGCAAAGGGGACAAGCACCGGAGATTGCAAAAAAAGTCTGTCTCACACTGTATCGCAATGGCATGGTGGTATGGGCAGATTCATCATGCATGAAGCTATTGAAGGAGTTTCCTTTTGTTTGTTTTGCACCTTTTGACGATGCAATAAAAGATGCAGATATTGCTGTTGCAATTGGTGGTGATGGAACGATTCTCCATTGTGCTAATCACTTAATTGGTACATCGGCAAAGCTTTTGGGAATCAATACCGGACGATTGGGCTTTTTAGCGTCCATGGAACAGGATCAAATTGGCGAAATAGCCAGATTGCAAACGGGTGATTATCGTGTTTCCAAGCGAATGTTGCTCCATGGTGTTTTACGAAATGCCGTGGGCGAGACGGTAGAGGATTTTACAGCACTCAATGATATTGTGATTTCTCGTAATTATTCCCGTGTAATTGATTTGACGGTTTCCAGAAACGACGAAATTTTGGGTCAATATCATGCGGATGGTGTGATTTTTAGTACGCCCACTGGATCGACAGCCTATGCCTTTTCTGCAGGTGGACCAATTATTGAGCCGGAGTTCTCTTGTGTGGAGATGACACTTATTTGTCCTCATGCGATGGCTGCAAGACCTATTTTGTTTTCACCACACAATGAACTTTTTGTCACTTGTCAAGTGCGTGGCGAACATGATGTGCAAATTTGTGCAGATGGAGAATGCCCTGCATCCTTTCCAGCGTCCCATATTTTAGAGATTTCTAGTTCTGATCAAATGATTTCTATGTTGGATTTGAGTGGAAATACGTTTTTCGATTCACTAAGTCGGAAGCTAATGCAACCACTGAAAGACAGTGGAATGTGAGGTGAGTCCATTGAAGCGACAACGACAAGAAGCTATTTTGCAACTTGTATTGACTGAGAAAATTGCAACACAGGATGCGCTGCGAAAGCGATTAAAGATGATTGGATTTGATGTGACTCAAGCAACTTTGTCACGAGATGTGCGGGAATTGCATTTATATAAGGAACGAAAATTTGAAAAACAAGCGTATTATGTCATTCCGGTCACGCAGCCATTGCCGGATTCTATGGAAGATATGGTTCACGGTGCAGCACTCCGAACGGATTATGCTGGAAATATTGCCGTGATTCATTGCCGTGCCGGTACAGCTGCTGCTATGGGGGTTGCATTGGATAGTCTCCATCGAGACGACGTAGTGGGGACAATTGCTGGTGACGACACGGTATTTGTGCTTTTTCGATCTGAAGTACAGGCAAGAGATTTTTCACGATCCTTTGCAAAATCTATTGTGATATCTGCCTCAAAAGTAGCCGAATCGGGAGGAATTTGATGTTAAAAGAGTTGGAAATCGAAAATTTGGCGGTGATTTCTCATGAGAGAATTCAGTTTTCGCCACATTTTAATGTTTTTACTGGTGAAACCGGTGCAGGAAAATCAATTTTAATCAACGGAATTCATGCTGTATTAGGACAGCGTGTGACTCGGGATATTGTCCGTACGGGTTGTAAAAAGGCGACAATTACAGCGCTTTTTACAGAACTTGAACCAATGGTATGCGAGAAACTGGACTTATTAGAAATTTCTCATGAGGATGATGCATTGCTTTTAACTCGCACAATAGCTGTCGATGGCGGTAGTACGGCACGTATCAACGGACATACAACGACTGTGTCAATTTTACGAGAAATTGGAGAAGTTTTGATTAATATCCATGGGCAACACGACAGTCAAGTATTGTTGTCACCAGAAAGTCACTTGCAAATTCTTGATGATTTTGGTGGTGATCTGACACTTTTAGAAGCGTATCAAGGTGCATTTCACGATTTACAGCAGACTGCAAAAGAATTGAATCGATTGGTAAAAATGGAATGCGAAAAAACGAACAGACGGCAGTATTTGCAACATTTTTTGATGGATACAGAACCAGTGCATTTGAAGATCGGTGAAGAAAATGCACTGGAAGAAGAGCTGATTTTAATGCAGCACGCAGAGGAACTTTTGTCGGCACTACGTCATGCAGTGAGTGCAATTGACAGTGATAATGATGCTTCCGCAGTCTTTTTGACGGAATCTGCACGAGATGAACTGGCAGCATATACGGATATACAACAGGAATTTACGGCTTTGTGTGAACGTTTGAATACTGTGAGAATTGAATTAAAAGATATTGCGGAGGAGTGCCATACATTATGTAGTCGTGTAGATTTGGATTCAAATCGATACGATTTGGTACAAAAGCAATTGCAGGAGATCCATAGACTTTGTCGGGAATATTCTTGTACAGATGGAAATGATTTGGTAAGGCGTCGTGCAGAGGCAGAAACGGAATTGAATCAAATCGATGGAAATATTGAAAAAATTACGGAACTTAAAAAAGAAAAAAATATTCTTTTAGAGCAAGTCTCGGACAAAGCGAAAGCACTGTCGAAATATCGAGCAGAGACGTTGGAACGATTTGTACAGGAGGTCACTGCACAGCTGGAATTTTTAAATATGCCCAACGTAATTCTGACTGGACGTCATACTACGGGAAAGCTTACTATACATGGTATGGATAATTTGGAATTTCTTATTTCTGCCAATTGTGGAGAAGAACCAAAACCCTTGGCAAAGATTGCCTCCGGTGGCGAGTTGTCTCGGATTATGTTGGCGTTGAAGTGCGTGATTGCCGATCGGGATGGTGTACCTACATTAATTTTTGATGAAATCGATACGGGTGTCAGCGGAAAGGCTGCACAAAAAATCGGGCAAAAACTACGGGAGGTAGGGAAATTTCATCAGGTGATTTGTGTTACACATTTATCACAAATTGCGGTAATGGCAGATCAGCATTTGATGATTGAAAAGCAGGTGGTGGAAGATCGTACAGAAACACACGTTTCTTTGTTAAATCAAGCAGGAAGAGTAAGAGAAATTGCACGGATTATGGGTGGCGATCATCCCAGCGATTTATTGTTACAATCGGCACAAGCAGAACTGATTCGTTGGCAAGATTCGGAAAGGCAGGACGATGAAAATTCATGATGCAGCCCGAAGAATTATTGCGGAAATACTTTGGTCACACCCAATTTCATTCTGGACAGCAACGAGCTATTGATGCTATTTTAGCTGGTCGGGATGTACTGGCGATTATGCCTACCGGCGTAGGAAAATCGGTTTGTTATCAAATTACAGCATTACTTTTAAAAGGGATGACATTAGTGATTTCTCCACTAATTTCCTTAATGAAAGATCAAGTGGAATCCTTGCATCAAGTAGGGATTTCAGCTGCATTTGTCAATAGCAGTATTTCTTCTGAAGAATATGATTCTACTATGCGATCAGTAGTAAGCGGTGCATACAAAATTCTCTATGTTGCTCCGGAACGATTGATGATGTGGGGATTTTTACAGTTAACGCAGAAGGTGAAAATTTCTATGATTGCGGTGGATGAGGCACACTGTGTTTCTCAGTGGGGTCAGGATTTTCGGCAGAGTTATCAGAATATTGCGACATTTATTGCGCACCTTTCATGTCGACCAATTTGTGCTGCGTTTACGGCGACGGCGACGCTACAGGTAAAACAAGACATTGTAAAGCTGTTGGAGCTGCAAAATCCAGTAACTATCAAGACAGGATTTGATTGAAAAAATTTATATTTTGGTGTACGATATTCGAACCGGAGAAAAAAGGATTTATTGGAAATTTTAAATGATAATCCGGATAAAAGTGGCATCATTTATTGTACAACACGAAAAAATGTGGAGGAAGTTTGCGAATTTCTTTGTACAAATTATTTTTCTGCTACACGTTATCATGCTGGACTCTCCGATTTGGAACGAGCAAGGAATCAAGAGGATTTTCTCTATGATCGTAAGCCGATTATGGTAGCAACGAATGCATTTGGTATGGGTATTGATAAATCGAATGTATCATTTGTTATTCATTATAATATGCCCAAGGATTTGGAGAGTTACTACCAGGAAGCTGGGCGTGCCGGAAGGGACGGTACACCGGCACAATGTATTTTACTTTATCACGGACAGGATGTGAAGTTAAACGAATTTTTGCTGGAGCAAAGGTCGCACTGGTCGAACCCGTCAGATTCTAACAGAGACAGGTCCGACTCGGCAAGTTCAGGCTGATTCTTGTTGATATTATAGTATATCACAAGACGGTCGTCATATAAATAGACTTTGGACACAAAGCACTCAATTATTTCTTTCTTGTATGCTTGCTCGTCCTCGCCCTTATTCATGTACTGCATGAGCATAAATTCTATATGCTCAGGAGTGAGTACAATGTTCTTTGCCTTTGCTTCCGCTAAAGCATCTCCAAGCTGCAGCTGCTCTACCTCAAGCTCTTTCAGCCTTGCCGGCAGCGACATAGTATCGACGCCCGCCTCTATCGCTTTTAAGGTATTCGTAATCGCCTTTTTGTTATCGGCAAGACGGCGCCGATAAAATTCTTCTTCCTCATTCCTTGACTTATCCTTTAACTGAATCTCATAACAAGCGTTTGCGATATAGTTAACGGCGTCAGGCTGAAGAATATGGGACAGGGTTTCCGTGATGACTAAATCCTCAAGCCAGTCTTTCGGGACCTGCTTCTTTGCGCAGCCCTTTTTATATCTTGCCAACGGACAATAGTAATAATAGAATTTACCGCCGCATTTTCCTGTCCCGCTTACGCCGGTCATTTTCTTCTTGCAGTGACCGCAGAATAACTTTCCTGATAAAAGATACTCCGCTCGAGGGCGTGCTGCCTGTTTACTGGTACGCCTTCGGGCGTTTTCTTTTTGCACCATGAGGAAAACCTCTTTCGATACAATAGGCGGCACGGCGTCCTCAAGTCGGATATTCCCGCATTTGTACACACCTATATATTTTTCGTTTTGAATGATTCTCGGTACCGAGCTTTTCATGAATGGGTTGCCCCTGCTCGTCCTGAGACCGAGACCGTTTAGGTATTCGCAAATCTCGGCATTTGTCTTATGGCGGACAAACATATCAAATGCAATCTTTACAGCCTCAGCAGACTTCTCGTCAATCACAAAAGACTTGTCGGGCCCGATTTTATAACCGAGGGCGATATTTCCGCCTGTTGCTTTACCTTTGAGCGCACTCTTACGAATACCTCTTTTAATCTTTTGGCTTAATTCTGCCGAGTAGTATTCCGCGAGGCCCTCCATAAGGCTCTCAAGAATAATTCCTTCCGGCCTCTCTGGAATGGGCTCAGCAGCATAGTGAAGCTCTATATTGCATTTCTTCAAATGCCTCTTATATATCGCGCTGTCGTACTTATTGCGGGCGAAGCGGTCGGTCCTGTATACGATAACCGCTTCAAACATGTGCTTGCTGCAGTCCTGCATGAGGCGCTGAAAGTCCGGCCGGTTATCGGTCCTGCCGGAGATGGTGCGGTCAATGTATTCGCCTATTATGGTAAGGCCTTTTGCTTTGGCGTACTCGGAGCATACGCGTACTTGACCTTCAATAGACTGTTCTGTCTGATTGCTCGAAGAATATCGGGCATATATAACCGCCCATTTCATGACTCTTGCTCCTTAGCTTCCAAGTCCATTGCAAAGGTCAGAAGCTTCATTCTGTCCCGCACATTAAGCTCGCTGTAAATCCTGAGGAGCTCCGTCTCCTCTTTCGACAGATGTACGGGTCTGCTTTCATTATTTATATGCACGGGTGCGTTTGCCTGCCCGATGAGGCCGTTGTTTGTCTGGACCTGCTCGACGTTTACACTTTGCCCTTCTTCCCAACCCATTATATACGCGGGCGTGACTTCAAGGGCTTCCGCGACCTTCTGAATTTTATCGCTGCGCATATCTTTGATATATCCTATTTCCCATTTTCTTACCGTACTTGTGCCGACTCCGACTTTACCGGCGAGTTCTTCAAGCGTATAGCCGAGGGCCTGACGCCTGTCTTTAATTCTTTCACCTATAGTGTCCAGCATAGAAAATTCCTCCTTATACTTAAGCGCTTCGGACTGTAGCCCCGGGGCGCTGATTCTCTTTTATCATATTATACCACACTTTTGTCGCAAATGAAATAGGGAGAAAAAATTTTGATAGATTTTTATCGCAAAGGCTATTTACAAATCCTAAAGGACAGAGTATAATAAAAATGTCCTTTGGGACAGACGGCACACGGGGCCCCGTTACCGAGCCGAATTTGAATAAGGAGGTAGACAATGAACGGCGTATTGATTAACACGAATTTGCTCAAAGCGCAAATGACGCTTCGCAGTGTTACGGTAAAGGCTTTTGTGGATGCGCAAGGCTGGAGCATGGCCACTGCGTATAGAAAAATCAACGGCAAGGTTGCGTTTATGGCGCCGGAAATTCAGTTAAGCGTCGAGCTGCTTTCCCTCAGTTCCACCGTTACCAGTCAAATTTTTTTGCCGGCGAAATGTCCTAAAGGACAAAAATGAGTGAAGTAAAAGACGAAAACCTCGACGCAAACGGCCACGCTAAGGAGCGCGTAATGGTAGAAAGGCTTTTAGCGAATGCGAACGCCTTTTACAAGAATCAAGAAAATCTCCGACCCTTCGAGGCTTGGAAGAAAAATAAGGAGGAACACACTTATGACACAAATTACAGTAACGCTTGACCTTACGGCTGAGACTCTGAAAGTCCTAAAGCTCTTAATCCCGCAGGCAAGCGGCAAAAGCACCGCCGTCAAGAGCGACGACATCCTGGGTCAGATGATTCTTGAAGAATTCATCAAGGACAATCCCGAAGAGCTTGAAACAACCGGCAAGGACAAAAAACCGGCAAAATGCGCAGCAACTAAGGACAAAAAGGCAGCTCCTAAAGAGGCACCTGCCGAAGAGGAAAAACCTGCTCCTGCTCCTGCTCCCGCTCCTGCCCCTGAGGTTACTCTTACGGACGTTCGTTCGGTAGCTTTGAAGCTCTCTAAGGCTGGTAGGCAGAAAGAGCTCAAGGAAATTTTCGCTAAGTACGGTGCAGACAAGCTTTCCGGTATCGCCACTGAGAATTACGCTGCTCTCTTGGCAGACTTGGAGGAAAAGGTCAATGGGTAAACACGCTATGCTGTCGGCAAGCGGATCAGAACGTTGGCTTGCGTGTCCGCCGAGCGCTCAGCTTGAGCTGCAGTTCCCAAAAAAGACGAGCAGCTATGCTGAAGAAGGTACGGCGGCGCACGAGTTATGTGAGCTGGCTGCGAGATACTGGCTGTCTGAGATAAGCGAGATGGAATACGAAAATCAGCTTGCTGAGCTTTCAAAAGGACAGTATTACAATGCGGAAATGCAGGAATGCGCCTCTGATTACGGGCAGTTTATCAGCGAGACCGTTAAAGCAACCCGAAAAGATTGCCCCGACGCTATCGTCGAGCTTGAGGTCAAAGGCCTTGACTTCTCCGAGTGGGCGCCTAAAGGCTTTGGTACCGGCGACTGTATTATCGTTGCAGACGATAAGTTAGAAATCATTGACTTCAAGTATGGCAAGGGCGTCCGTGTCGACGCAGTAGGCAATCCTCAAATGCGTCTGTACGCACTCGGAGCGATAAGGCTTTACGGCGAGCTCTATGACATTAAAAGAGTCAAGATGTCGATTATTCAGCCCCGAATCAGCTGCGAGCCCAGTACCGACGAAATTACGGTTGAGGAGCTCTTAGACTGGGCCGAGAATTACGTCAAGCCCTGTGCAGCGCTTGCATTTGAGGGTAAAGGCGAATTCAATCCGAGCGAAAATACTTGCAGATTTTGCAGGGCAAAGGAACAGTGCAGAGCGCACTACGAGAAAAACCTTGCGCTCTTCGATGAGTCGCCCGACTCGCTGCTTATCACTCCCGACGAGGCTGGTGAGGTTCTTGAAAAGGCGTCTGATATTAAGGCTTGGCTGAAAGACCTTGAAAACCTTGTTATGCAGAAGCTCTTTGCGGGTGAGCCTGTTACTGGTTGGAAGCTCGTCGAAGGACGCAGCAACCGTAAGTATAAGGATGAGGCCGAAGTCGCAAAGGCGATGATTAAAGCGGAATATGACGAAGCTCTTATTTATGAGCGTTCTCTTCTCGGTATTACCGCTATGGAAAAGGCATTCGGCAAGAAAGAAATTAAGAACGTTTTAGGCGACCTGATTATTAAGCCCAAAGGCAAGGCAATGCTTGCGGCTGCTACAGACAAGCGGCCTGAGTATAAACCTGAAGAGCTTATTCTTGACGCTTTTGACGACGTTGAGGAGTAAAGCTTGGAGGTGTAGCAAATGCAAAGAGTCAGACGCAAAAGACGCAGGTTAAAGAGGCCTGTCCTCTATGCCGCTACTATACTTATTATCGCTGCCGTCGTTTTTCTTACCGCTGCGTTTTGCGGTAAAGATAAAACCGACGCGATAACAAGCGAGGTAACAGGCCCGCAGGAAACAACAGAGACCTCTGAGGTTTTAGCCGCATCGGTCACAACTGAGGAGACTCTTACAGAGGAAGCTCCGGAGCTCATCAGTCTCAGCGAATTCACCATAATGGCATATTGCCCTTGTGAAATCTGCTGCGGCATTTGGAGCGAGGAGCACCCGTCGAGAATTGGTACCGACTACGTACAAAAGACGGCGTCCGGTACTATTCCCATGGCAGGCAGAACAATCGGCGTTGACCCTGAGATTATCCCTTACGGTACGGTCGTTATTATCGACGGCCACGAGTACATAGCAGAAGACACAGGGTCAGCACTGGAAGGAAACACTATCAATATATTTTTCGACACGCACGAAGAAGCGTTAGAGTATGGCCGGCAGACGGCCGAGGTATTCATTAAGTCAGACGCGGCGAATTAACCGCCGAAGAAAATTGCCGAACGGCAAAATATTAAATCATAAAGGAGATTTTATCATTGCAAGTTCAACTCAGATTACTACAGGCAAGGTACGTTTCAGCTACTGCAACCTCTTTACCCCGAGGGCTATCGACAACGGCCCCGCAAAGTACAGCGTGACGCTGCTTATCCCGAAGAAGGACAAGACGACGCTCGCAAAAATCAAGGGAGCCATTGAGGCGGCAAAGACCCTTTACATGCAGCACAATTCCGGTAAAAAGCTGCCGACTAACCTCAAGAACACCCTGCACAACGGAGACGGCGAGCGCCCGAACGGCGGCGAATTCGGTGAGGAGTGCCACGGCTGCTATGTAATGACCGTGAGCTCTAAAAATCCTCCGGTTATCGTCGACGCGGACAAAGTACCGATTACAGACCCGCAGGACCTCTATTCCGGCTGCTACGGCAGAGCAATCATTAACTTCTACGTATACGACACACAGGGTAATAAGGGTGTGTCCGCAGGCCATAACGGAATCATGAAGCTGTACGACGGTGAGCCTCTTGGCAGCGGCATTGTTACGGACAGCGACTGGGATGATGGCTGGGAAGATACTGACGACGATAACTTTGACGACCTGTTAGGTTAAGCCTATGAGGACGTTAGGAATCGATATAGAGACTTATTCTTCTGTATCGCTTCAAAAGTGCGGAGTCTATGCTTATGCGACAAGCCCTGATTTTGAAATCCTGCTCTTCGGTTACGCTTGGGACGACGAGCCCGCGCAGGTGATTAACCTCACCCGCGAGGGCTTGCCCGAAGAGCTGCAGGAGGCGTTATATGACCCCGATGTTATCAAGACGGCGTATAACGCACAATTCGAGCGTACTTGTATTTCTGCGTACTTAGGGCAGACGACGCCGCCCGAGCAATGGAGATGTACGGCTGTACTTTCCCGCAAGCTGGGACTTCCCGCAAGCTTGGAAGCGGTCGGCGAAGTAATAGGTTTACCGGAAGAAAAGCAAAAACTGAAAACCGGCAAGGCGTTGATTCGCTACTTCTCTATCCCTTGCAAGCCTACAAAGACAAATGGGCAGAGGACGAGAAACCTGCCGGAGTATGACCCCGAAAAATGGGCGCTTTATATCGAGTACAACCGTCAGGACGTCGAGACCGAGTGGGAAATCAGGAAACGCCTGTCTCGCTTCTCGGTTATCGAGACGGAGCAGCCCTTATGGGAAGCAGACCAGCATATAAACGACCGCAGTGTAGGCGTTGATGTAACGTTTGCCAAGCGCGCTATCGAGATGGACGAAATTATTAAGGCACGACTTTATGCCGACGCTCAGGAGCTTACAGGGTTAGACAACCCGAAGAGCACCGCCCAGCTAAAGGGCTGGATTGAAGAGACCGCCGGTATTGAGGTAGTAAGCCTTAATAAGAAGGAAGTTGCGGGAGTACGTGAAGCAGCGAATAACGACAACGTAGACAGAATGCTCGATATAAGAGCGGGGCTGTCAAAGACCTCTACTGAAAAATATAACGCCATGCTCCGTACTGTCAGAGAGGACGGAAGAATTCGAGGTTTAACGATGTTCTACGGCGCTGCGAGGACTGGCCGCTGGGTTGGCCGCTTGGTGCAAATGCAGAATCTGCCCCAGAATAAAATGCCGGAGAAAGACCTTGATATTGCGAGGCAGCTCGTAAGGGCGGGTGACTTGGAGACGCTGGAAGCGTGCTACGACGATGTGTCCGGTACCCTTTCCCAGCTTATCCGTACCGCGTTTATCCCGAGACCCGGCTGTAAGTTTGTTGTAGCTGACTTTTCGGCGATTGAGGCGAGGGTAATCGCTTGGCTGGCAGGCGAGCAATGGCGGCTTGACGTGTTTAACACTCACGGCAAAATCTATGAGGCAAGCGCCGAGCAGATGTTCCATTTACCCCCGGGGTCTGTTAAGAAGGGCGACCCTATGAGACAAAAGGGAAAATCGCAGAGCTTGCTCTCGGTTACGACGGAAGCGTCGGTGCACTCGTCTCTATGGGCGCTTTGGCTATGGGCATACCGGAGAGTGAATTGAAACCTCTGGTAACAAGCTGGCGGGCCGCAAATCCTGCTATTACGAAATTCTGGTGGGACACCGACTCGGCTGTAAGGGAAACAATCAACACCAGAACGCCGAGTTACCTCCCGCACGGTATCGTCCTCAGGCGTCAAGGCTCGCTCTTGAGGCTGAGACTCCCGAACGGGCGCGAGCTGTCGTATGTAAAGCCTATGGTTATCAACGACAATATAACCTACGAGGGCACACTGCAAAGCTCCGGCCACTGGGGTCGTATCGAGTCTTACGGACCGAAATTCGTGGAGAACATTGTACAGGCGACCGCCCGTGACTGCTTGGCTGAGACCATTATGAAGGCTGAGGCTTTAGGTTATCCGGTTGTGTTCCATATACACGACGAGCTGATATGCGAGGTACCTGAGGAGAAGGTGGAAAAAGCCTTATCGGATATTTTGGAAATCATGGCGACTCCTATTTCATGGGCGGAAGGGCTTCCGCTTAAAGGAGACGGCTATGTGTGCAGTTATTATAAAAAGGAGTAGACCCTATGAGGATTGAAGATTTTAACACAATAACACAAGAGTAGGTTGAGCGCTGCTTGACCGTGCTCGCGGAAAAGGGAAAGGAATATTCCCTCACAGACGACAGGCTGAACTATTTTAAGACCGCTGCAGCTGAGCAGGAAGTAACGCCGAAGCAGGCGTTATGGGGTATGGCGTCCAAGCATATCGCCTCTTTGAGCGGTATGTGTAAGTCAGGTCAGGGTGATATGGACCGCTGGCTTGAGAAGATTACGGATTCTATCAACTACCTGCTTTTGCTCCGCGCTCTTGTTGAGGAGGAAATGAAGGATGGACAAAATTGAGGTTTGCGTACTGAATCCCGAAGCGGTCGGTACGTCTGAAAAGATGATGGTATGCGCTGCCCGGCTGACTCAAAAGGGGCATAAGATTAAAGACCTTGAGGATTTTATCGAGCTTTACAACAAAGCGTATACGAAAAACACCGTCGCCGCTATGGCGAAGCTGCCCTACCCGACGATACAGAAGTTCGGCATTATTAACGTCGTAATTGTCGGCGTGAGCAGAAGGTTTTTAGCTTAGATAACAAGGCACCAGAACGAGGTCAAGTTTATGTCGGCGTCGCTGCAGTACAGCGACTACTCCGGCGAAGCTGATTTTGTGGTTCCTTATAAAATGCTGGAAATGCCGGTGCTTGTAAAGCGGATGTATTTACACCAGTGCAAAGAGGCTATGGACAATTATCAGGCTACAATCGCTCAGAGCGTTGACAATGACTCTGCAGGTTATATGGTCTCGTAGGGCCTGAGGAATATCCTTATTATAAGCGCAACGCCTTATCAGTGGAAACACATGATAGGCCAGAGGACTTGCAGACGCAACACAAGCGAGACCCGGTACGTCCTGCTCCGCGTTTGGGAAAAGCTCTATAGGCTGTCGCCCGAAATGTTTGCGCCCTCTGTTACCGGTCCGTTCTGTATGAAGGGCCGTTGTATGGAAGGGAAAATGTCTTGCGGCAATACGCTTGACCCGGCAATGACCCCGGCGAAAATTATCAAGGAGGACTTTCCTCTGCTTGCGGGAGGTGCTTCTGATGATTAACACCAAAGGCGAATGGATTTATACGAACGCTGAAATTGCCTACGAGCTCGGGCTTACGCCCGCCACGGTGAACGCAATCGGCAAGAAGCTATACGGCAACAAAATTCCTCACTGGACGATTGACGAGGTACAGAGAATTATCGAGTATATCAAGTCTATCACGGTTGAGGAGGACGCAAAGAGGCTCGCCCTGCTGCATGACGCGGTTGTTAAGGCCGGCTACGAGAAGCAGGACGATGAGGTTATAAAGGAACGGGCTCAGAAAGATTTACATAACGTTCCGTAAGTGAGGTGTGATTATGAGAATTAAGCTGATTGACTTCGGCGGCAAAACGCCGGTAAGAAAACACTATAACGACGCAGGCGCTGACATTTTTTCGCCTCGTGACCAGACGATTTACCCCCCGGGCAGGTATATTCTTTCCCGCTTGGTTTTGGGCTTGAATTGCCCGACGGCTTTACGGGTTTTATCTTTCCCAGAAGCAGCCTGAGTGCGAAGGGTATCGTCTGCGAGCTGCCTCCTATCGACTCCGGTTACAGGGGAGAAATTCATGCTGTTGTATCGAACGTCAGTAACACCGGCTATGATATAAAGGAAGGCGACCGCATAGGTCAGCTCGTGATTCTACCCTGCATGATACCTGAGTTTACTTATGAGGACGCAGCCGAATGCGGTACCGGTGCATTCGGCAGCAGCGGTAAATAGCTGTGCGCGTGAAGAAGGCTGGCAGTAAAGTTTACGGCGCTGACTTTACCGCTACCGAGCGCAAGGCAATGAATCTTGAAATCCAAAGACAGCTTGCAGAGTACGACCGCAAGCACGCAAATGAGATTGATGCCATAATACTTTGGCAGTTATATGTTCACTTCGGGTTTGGGGCGAAGCGGTTAAGACGGTTTTATGACTGTTTCAAAGCTAAATACTTTGATCTCGTCGACCGGTACGAGATGGACGAGTCAGACAACATTTGGCTGAACACCTACAAGCTGAAGGAAATCGGCGTCGACATAGAAGCTTGGAATGAAGGCGGTGATAGTAATGCGAATAGACAAAGATAGCTATTATCTGAATATAGCGAAGGCGGTCGCCGCAAGGTCTACCTGCTTACATAGGCAGTACGGCGCGATAATCGTAGCGGGCGACGAAATTATAGCTACGGGCTACAACGGGTCACCCAGAGGCGAAGTGAATTGCTGCGACGCAGGCGAGTGCTATTGCGAGAAGCACTCCGTTCCTATCGACAAGAATGCAGCGAAACACGGAAACCAGTACGGGACCTGCGTCGCCGTTCATGCGGAGCAGAACGCAATAATCAGCGCGGCCAGACGGGATATGCGAGGAGCAGTTTTATACCTCGCTTGCCTTGATGAGTCTGTAGATCCGACGCCGTGCAATTACTGCGACCGCATGATTAAAAACGCAGGAATTATTAAGGTCGTAACACGAGGAGGAAAAACATAATGGGACTGCCGGCAATGAAACTGAATTATGACGGTCCCATCACGATTGCGACCGCGGGCTCACGTAAAAGCACAAGCTGGAAAAATCAAGAAACAACGTGGGGTCAACTCGCCCAGAGGCTGTCTATCACTCAGAGGACAGCTGAAACACAGGACGAGTATAAGTACCATGCGTAAATCTCAAAAGGACGATATAAAGGACGTCGGAGGCTTTGTAGGAGGTACTTTGAGGAACGGAAGGCGCAAAGCTGAATCGATTATTACCCGTCAGCTCTTGACCCTTGACATTGACTCGGTACCTCAGGGCGAGGACCCTTGGCCGACGGTCGAGCTCGTTATTGGCTGTGCAGCGATTCTATACAGCACGCACTCTCATACGGCAAGAGCCCCGAGGCTGAGGCTGGTTATGCCTCTTTCCCGAAAGGTAACGCCGGACGAGTACGCGGCGCTCTCCCGCAGAATTGCGGGCGATATAGGAATCGACATGTGCGACGATACTACATACGAGGCACACCGGTTGATGTACTGGCCGTCAACCTCTATCGACGCGGACTATCGTTTTGAAATCTCAGACAGTCAGTGGCTGGACGTAGACGAGCAGCTCGCAAGGTATAAAGACTGGCGGGACTCAAGCAAATGGCCGGTATCAAGCAGAAAGACCGAAATCATGCGGCGCTTGGCGAAGAAGCAGGGAGGCCCGCTTGAAAAGCCGGGCGTCGTAGGCGCGTTTTGCAGGGTGTACTCTATCAAGGATGCTATTGAGCAATTTCTGCCTGAGGTATACGAGCCGAGCGCGACAGAAAACCGTTACGATTATATCCCGGCTGACTCAAGCGCCGGCCTCGTCGTGTATGATGACGGGAAATTTGCTTACTCGCACCACGCGACCGACCCTATATGCGGTAAGCTGTGCAATGCGTTCGATTTAGTCCGCCTGCACTTATTCGGCGACCAAGACGACGCAGCTTCTCCGGGTACTCCGGTCAACAGGCTTCCGTTTTATATGGCCATGAGCGAGCTCACTATCGGGGACGAGGCTGTCAGGAAAAGCCTTGCGGAATATAAGCTAAAGGAAATCTCCGCAGCGTTCGACGAAGAGGAAGATACCGAATGGCTGAAGCAGTTATCTATGACCCCGAAGGGCAAGGTTGAGGCTACTATCGACAACGCGTTTATCATTATCACTCACGACCCCCGAGCTCGGAAGAAAATACTACTATGACGAATTCCGTGAGTGCCCGGTCGTATGCAGCGACTTGCCGTGGATTAACTTGGACGACCGTTAGAGCGATATATGGACGGACTCCGATGACGCCGGCGTCAGAAGGCTTGTAGAGAAAAAATACGATATTGACAACCTTTCTAAAATCCGTGACGCCGTAGACCTCGCTATGCTGAAGCTGAAAAGACACCCCGTGAGGGAATACCTAAACAGCCTCGTATGGGACGGCGTAAAGCGGGCGGACACGCTCTTTATCGATTATCTTGCCGCAGAGGACACGGAATACACAAGAGAGGTTACGCACCGGGCTTTAATCGGCGCGGTTGCGAGAATTATGGCCCCGGGCTGCAAGCACGACCACGTTTTCATACTTGTCGGCCCTCAAGGTTGCCGGAAGTCGACGACCCTCGCAAAACTGGGTAAGTCGTGGTTTTCCGACTCGCTTTATACTCTTACGGGCAAGGATGCCTACGAGCAGCTTCAAGGCTACTGGATTATAGAAATGGGAGAAATGGCGGCTATGAGAAAAGCCGAGCTTGAACAGATGAAGCAGTTTATCTCAAAGCAGTCAGACAACTTCCGCGCGGCGTATGCCAGACGGGCGCAGGAACACCCGAGGCAATGCGCCTTTTTCGGCAGCACGAACGACGAGGAATTTTTAAGAGACTCTACAGGCAATAGACGCTTTTGGCCAGTGGCCGTAACGGCTGAGGGTATAAAGTGGGCGAACAGACTGACGGAGGATATTGTCGACCAGATATGGGCGGAGTCCGTCATCAGGTATAAGTCCGGCGAGCAATGGTACTTGAGCGATATAGCGGAGAGCAAGGCGAAGGAAGTCCAGTCTGAGCACACAGAGCAGAACGGCAAACAAGGCGTTATCGAGAATTTCCTTGAAAGTCTGGTACCGAAAAACTGGGATGAGCGGGAGCTGGACGGACGGCTTATGTTCTATAACGGCGGATTCTCGGGTGAGGAAAAAGGTACGGAACGAAGGGACTGTGTATGCACTTTGGAAATCTGGGCTGAGCTGTTTAAGGGTGACATTAAGGCTTATACGCAGGCGCAGGCAAGAGAAATCACGGGAATGCTCCGGCAGGTAAAGGGCTGGAAATTCTACGGGTCAACCTACTGCGGCAAGCCATACGGAAAGCAGCGGGCTTTTGCGCGGGAGGGCGGTTTTTGTGCAATCCCCACAAAAAGCCAATTTTCCGAAAATTGAGTCGAAAACGAAAACAGAACATACGTTTTCGACCGAAACAACCGAAACAACCGAGTTTTATAACCGAGTTTTTGAGCCTTTTGAGGCCCTTTTAGAGGGTTTGTATAGAAAGGAGGGTTTGTGCAAAATGTACGAATCGGGCTTCGAGAATTACATTACAACGAAAATCCGCAAAGCGGGTGGCCGGGCCTTTAAGTGGGTATGCCCCGGAATGACGGGCGCACCAGACCGGATATGCATGTTTCCTGCCGGGCGGATTATATTTATAGAGCTGAAACGCCCCGGACTGAAAGACGGAAGAAGCGAGCGGCAAAAGAAGGTATGCAGGCTTCTCCGCAGTTTGGACTGTGACGTTCGGCGAATCGGTGAGAAGGAGGAGTTTGTTGAGATGATGAAGGAGGCGGGCTATGAAGTATAGCGAGCAAATATCGGGCTTCCTGAATTTTCTCAGGGACGTTCAGCTTGAATACGCCGCAGCGGCTGACGATGAGAAA
Source organism: Ruminococcus sp. (assembly GCA_021201755.1). Classification (GTDB taxonomy): domain Bacteria; phylum Bacillota; class Clostridia; order Oscillospirales; family Ruminococcaceae; genus Ruminococcus_C. The sequence goes on from JAJQEI010000006.1 coordinate 114,023, forward strand.
ACGGCTGGCGACCAGACACAGGATATTCTACATACCTTAGAGCTCGGCGAGAATTCGTACCACGCAAACGCCAAGCTGGCAATCGCCCTTAGGTCAGTCAGACAAGAGCGCAGACGGGCAAAGGACAGAGCGCAGGTCCTCTACCCTATCGCAGATTGGGCGAGGCAGAATCAGAGGACAGTCAAAGAGCTGGAACGTCTTTTAGGCGACGTCAGAAAAGCCGAAAAGAATACGGAGTTCCGGCACTATAACCCTAAGACGGATATTGTGTCGAGGACTTTGGGAGGCGGTGGTCCTTTATGATATTCACGCCCTACGACTATCAGCTATATGCCGAGAATTTTATTCTGGAGCATGACGGGGCCGGGCTTCTTCTGGATATGGGTATGGGAAAAAACGGCGATCGAGCGCTTACTCAGAGACAGCTTTGACGTCACAAAGGTTTTGGTTATCGTGCCCTTAAAACCGGCGGCAGAAACGTGGCCGGCAGAAATTCAAAAGTGGGAACACCTACAAGGTCTTACGTATTCCCTTGTTCTCGGCAGCGAGAAGGACCGCACGGCCGCTTTGGAGAAAGAGGCGGATATTTATATCGTCAATCGCGAGAACGTCGTATGGTTGGTAAACTTCTATAAAAAGAAGTGGCCGTTCGATATGATGGTTATCGATGAGCTGTTGTCCTTTAAGTCTCCGAAAGCGCAGAGGTTCCGGGCTCTAAAGAGGGTCCGGGCTATGATAAAGAGAATTGTCGGCTTAACCGGTACGCCGGCGCCGAACGGGCTTTTAGACCTTTGGGCTCAGCTGTACCTCATTGACGGCGGCGAGTACCTGAAACTTCCTGAGCGGTTATTTATCCGGCATGAGGTTGAATTACCGGCAGAGGTTAAGGAACAGTACAAGCAGCTTGAGCGGGATATGCTGCTGCCGTTTGCTGACGGAGATATAGACGCGGGCTCGGCAGGGATTTTGGTAAATAAGCTCCTGCAGTTGTGCGGCGGCTGCGTTTACGATGAAAATGGCGGGGTCAAGGAATTCCACTCGGTGAAGCTTGATAAGCTGGAACAGTTGATTGAAGAGGCGAACGGCAGACCGGTTTTAGTCTTTTACGCATACCGGCACGAACGGGAAAGAATTATGGCGAAATTCCCTGAGGCCGTTGACATTAAAGAGGAGAACGCCGTAACGAGGTGGAATGCCGGAGAGATACCTATCCTACTCGCTCATCCGGCAAGCGCCGGCCACGGTCTTAACCTACAGCAGGGCGGGCATATTGCGGTGTGGTATAACTGGACGCACAACCTTGAGTTATATCAGCAGGCAAACAAGCGTCTGCACCGGCCGGGCCAGAAAGAGACCGTCCTCATTCACCATATCGGAATTAAGGGAGGACTTGACATGCAGGTGCTAGACAACGTACTCGCAGAAAAGACGAGCGTGCAGGAATATTTAATACAAGCCCTTAGGGCGAAAATCAAGGAGGCGGCAACATGACGCAGGAACAAATTGAAGCAATAAGCGAGGACCCTAAAACGTTCTTACTACAAAGAAGAAACGCACAGGCGAGAATCGCCGCTAAGCGCGAGCGAATAGACTCTTGGCGTCAGCTTGCCGAATCTATTACGGTAACGCTGAAGGTCGACGGCGGCTCAAGCCCCGGAGGGTATAAGCAGAGTCTCGTAGAGAATGCAGCTTGTAATATTATCGACTTGGAAAACGAAATCATCGCTGATATTAACGAGCTCGCTGGGATTGAGATGGTAATACATGAGGCGATTAACCTTTTCGTCAAGGACGACCGCTACAGGGCGGTGCTTGAGATGAAGTACCTAAACGGTTACGGCTGGAGGCATATCGCTTCTAAGCTGTACTACGGAGAGGACTGGGTATGTAGGCTTCATGGCGCTGCGCTGCAAGAGATAAAAAGGAATGCAGAAATTTTCCTTCTGGACGGAAACAAGTCGTGTTAAGTCGGACTTTCCAGTGATATAATATAAAATGTGGTTTTAAGATAGAGACCAGAATCGCACCGAGAATAGAAGCTACGGCGCGATTTTACTTTTAAGCGAGAGGAGGTACGCTTATGGGCAAGTCAACTGGAAGGCCGCAGGCTTTTAGTTCCCCGGAAGAGATGGAAAAGAAGTGGGAAGAGTTTAAGGCCTATTGCGATAATAAGTATGTCACGAAACACGAATTCAGTCAGAGGCAAGGCACGTTCGTAAGTGCCGAGCTCAAGCATAGAGTATCATACACGATTGAGGGCTTTTGTGTTTACTGTAAAATAGCAAGAATAACGTTTTACGATACTTATGACCATGACCCGGCGTATTCAAACGTTGTTTCGCGTATACGTGAAGAATGCGAGGCCAATGTGCGGGAAAAATTTGAGACCGGCGAGATACCGCCGCAGCTCTCCGCACTTTGGATGAGTAAGTTCGGCTACGGTACGAATAACAATGTAACGGTTGACGCAAAAGAGCTTGTTGACGATTGGATTGACGGAGTGATGTCGCATGGCGACAAGGGATGAGCGGGCGGCGTTCTTTAAGGAAAGAGTTCCTCAGTACAGAGATGACGCGGTTTTATTCGCTGAAGAGGTTTTGAAGTTTACGCCGGACGCTTGGCAGGCTGACGTCCTGCGGGACCTCTCCTCTTCTGACTGCGTAACGGTGCGGTCAGGACAAGGCGTCGGCAAGACCGGCGTCGAAGCGATTGCGGCGTTGTGGTTTTTAGCCTGCTTCCCGTTTGCCCGAGTCGTTGCTACGGCTCCGACGAAGCAGCAGCTTCACGACGTACTGTGGAGCGAAATTGCGAAGTGGCAAGGCAAGAGTCCTTTGCTGTCGGAAATCCTTAAATGGACAAAGACCTATATTTATTTGAAGGGCTATGAAAAGCGCTGGTTTGCTGTAGCGAGGACCGCTACCAAGCCTGAGAATATGCAGGGCTTCCATGAAGACAATATGCTGTTTATCGTTGACGAGGCTTCCGGTGTGGCCGACTCGATTATGGAGGCTATACTCGGTACCTTATCCGGCGATAACAACAAGCTCCTGATGTGCGGAAACCCTACCAAAACAGTTGGGACGTTTTACGACAGCCATACCAAAGACCAAAGCATTTATAAGAGTCACAGGGTCAATGCTGAGGAAAGCCCTCGAGCGAATAAAGAAAACATCGCCTCACTGAGAAGGAAATACGGAGCGGACAGCAACTTTTACCGCATCCGCATACTCGGTGAATTCCCTAAACAGGAGGACGACGTATTTATTCCAATTGACCTCGTTGAGGACTCAATCAGGCTGAGGAAAGATTATAAACCGAATTCCCAGCCTACTTTAATTCATATCGGGTGCGACGTCGCACGTTTCGGCGACGACCAGACCGTTATTGGCTATAAGGTTGACGAACTCGCTTCCTTTGAGATTAAAATACGCGGGCAGGACACCATGAAAACGGCCGACAAGATTATCGCACTTGGCGAGCGGTTAGTCCGTAAATATAAATGGATCGGCAAAATACCGGTCAAAGTAGACGATGGCGGCGTAGGCGGTGGCGTGGTTGATAGGCTGAAGCAGATAAAACAGAATAACCCGACGCGGTTTGCTTGGCTTGAGGTATTCCCGGTCAAGTTCGGCCTGAGAATACGAAATAAGTATTACCACGACAGCACCTCATATATGCTGAGCATTGTTAAAAAGCTGTTAGCTCCGTTTGATGAGGAAGGAAACCCGAAACCCGTCGGGCTGATTCTTCCCGAGGACGATAACTTAGAAGCACAGCTTACATGCCGCAAGTACCAAATGACTGAACAGAGCAAAATACAGGTAGAAAGCAAGGACGCCATGAAAAAGCGAGGACTTCCCTCGCCAGATGAGGCAGACTGCGTGCTCCTGTTATGTTTGCCGGTACGTATAAAAGGTCAATAGGTTCGACTGAAAAATGTAGCTCCGGTTACATTACTCAGTCGAGACAATTATATAGCCGAGTTTTTCGGCGAGGGCGATAAAGCGTTCAATGCTGTCGGCCCTCCACTGATTGCATACGGCGGCGGGCTTGTCCGATAATTGGATGGGCTCGTCGGTGTAATATCTCTTATGCCCTTTGAAGTTTGAAGCGTCGGCCTTGTCTAAGGCCTTGACCGTTTCAAAACTGGGTATAAGACCTTTAGGAAAAACCTGCTGCAGCTCTTCGAGCGTGATGGGCATGTGCGTTTGGGCGTAATGCGTTACAACCTCAAGCACAAGACGGGATTTGGGCAGACTTTGAGTACCCCCCCGTGTAGTGCTCCCATGAATAGCGGGTTAAATTGCGCTGCGCGGCGGCTTCAAGAGCTTTTGCGGCTTCGGCCACAACCTCGCTCTCCTCGTCGTCAAGCGGCACATATTCGTTTATGGAAAGGATAACTGCAGTAAGCAGGTCCTTGTGTTTGTCCCAGAAGCGGGCGAGCAAAGCACGTTCCTCTTTACTGATAGCCATGATGAAATCTCCTTTTGTCTGTCTTGTCTCAGGAAGTCCTAAGGCAAGCAGGTATTCGGTAAGGTAACGCTTAACGCCTCCCTCTTCGAGGCAATCGCGGCACGGCTCAATTATGTAGTCCGCGAGGTACTGGTAGTTAAGCTGGATGAAATCTTTTGAATCGCATTCTGGAGCTCCCAGAAGCTCATATTTGCGATTTGAAAGAGGGGTAAGGAAAATATCCGGACTCGATACAGGAGGCCTGAGGGCCTCTAAATAGCGTTTTGTTTGAGAGTCGTGTTCGGACGACTTCACCTTGTTCTCAATTGCGAGCTTTAAGGGATATTCTTTGCGGTCAAACGCGATAATGCCTTCAAGGTATATATCGACGCGGCTGCCGTCCTTGAGTACCTTCTCCCGCTCGACCGTAACGGCGGACAGTTTATAGTCTCCGGCAGTTATGGCGCTGATTAAGTCCTGCGGTATTTTTCCTCTTGAGTGCGGGAGCGCGCAGGCAAGGGAAAAAGCTTCAAGAAATTTACGGAGCGGCATATCGCCGAGACCGTGGTTGCTGCTCGGGTCGAGTAACCAAGCTATGAAATTACTGTGCGTGTTCTCGTGTCGTGAGACACCGAGTGCGCTGAATATAGAAGGCTGGGAATAATACGCATCAAGCTCTTTAAACTCAGCGCTGTTCCCGAAATCGATGATTTGCTTTTGCAGCTGAGGCAATCTATCGTTCATAAGGACTTAGCTCCTTTTGTGTATAATATATCAGTTTGCAGTATACCAGAAATTTTAGAATTTGTCAAGGAGGTGCGCGAAGCATGAACAAGCAAAGAGGCGTTGAAGCGAGAATAATCAAAGCGAGCGCACCGGTAGAAAAAGCGGAAACAAGTACAGAGGTTTATGCTTACTCGGAGTCTGACGCCGGTGGGTTTATGTCGCCCCCTACAGACCTGAGAGGCTATAAGCGGCTTGTCAATCACTCTTCTATCCTGCCCCAGTGTATCAAGGCTTACAAGAGCAATATAGCTGGGTTCGGTATAAGGACGACTTAGAAGAAACGCAGGAAATGCGCGCCGAATGGGATAAGATGTCGGAGGTGCTGCAGTTCCTCAGCATAGACCAAGCTACCAAAGAAGTATTTGAGGACGTAATCGAGGCGCACGAAACCTACGGTATCGCTTATCTTAAGGTTATAAGGAATCTTGCCGGCGAGGTTATCGGTGTTGAGTTTATTGACAATATTCCGTCCGTCCAGAAAACCGCTCCCCTCTCCCCGTATGTCGAGGTCGAGTATGAAATGAGCGGCAAGACGGCAAAGCGGCAAAAGAAGTTTTGCAAATACCGGCAATAGCTCAACGGCAAGACTGTTTACTTTAAGGAAATCGGCGACCCTCGTATCATGGACAACCGCACCGGCGACTACAGGGACAGCGTTCCTATTGAGTATCAGGCGAACGAGCTGCTTGAATTCGCAATCGGTACCGAGCCATACGGTGAGGTACGCTGGATAGGCACGGTCCTGAATGTCGACGGCAGCAGGAAAGCTGAGAGCCTGAATAACCGCTACTTCTCAGAAGGCAGGCACACGCCTTTGATGATTCTGATTAACGGCGGCACGCTGACAGATGACAGCTTTGCCAAGCTTCAAGGCTATATGAACGACATTAAGGGCGAAAACGGGCAGCACGCTTTTATCGTCCTTGAGGCGAAAAACCTTGATAGCTGTACCGATATGGACGTAGACGCAAAGCCGAATCTGGAAGTCGTGAAAATGGCCGATGTTCTCCAGAAAGACGAGCTCTTTTAGGATTACCTCGACAACAACCGCCGCAAGGTGCAGAGCGCTTTTCAGCTTCCGGACCTCTATGTCGGCTATACGACCGACTTCAACCGTGCGACAGCCCAGTCTGCTCAGGAGGTTACAGAGGAACAGGTATTTCAACCGGAGCGTGAAAGCTTGGCGTGGGTGATTAACCATAAGCTTCTTGCCGACTATCACTTTAAGTATGTTGAGGCCTATTTACTCGAGCCTAATATATTTCTAACCCGGACGATCTTTATAAGATTCTCACTGTCTGCAACAATGCAGGCGGCTTGACGCCGAATAAGGCTAAGAGTATTTTGTATAAGGCTATGGGCGAAACCGCCGAAGACTATGAAGGCGACTGGGGCGACGTCCCTCTTGCCTATGCTTCAAAAGTCCAGTCGGCGCCGGCAAGTACGGGGTTCGACCAGCAGATTAGCCAGCAGATACAGAAATCGGTCGAGAATAACGACGTGGAAATAACCGCTGTCCTAAAGGAAATCAGGAGCCTTTTGAGAAAAAATTATCAAAAAAGTGCGTCAAAGGATGGAAAACGTGCTATAATGAAAGAGTGAGATGAGTCTCTTCATCCCAGAGACGAGAACGGACGCTTTGCCTCGGGTTTTGGCGGAGCTTCAAGCAGTGATTTTGCAAATGCCGTAGCAGATGCGAAAACTACGGTTGACGCAAAGAACGCTTGGCACGTTACCGCCCATACCGAGGAAGAGCTTAACAAGGATTATCCCGGCGCCGCTTTACATATCACTTCCGGAGGAAGTACCGTTGCGGTAACTTCCGACGGCGATATTATAAGCGTCTGCGGAAATAGCAACGACACGATAAGAGGTCGTGAGCTGATGAAGCTCGCAACTGAAAACGGCGGGACTAAGCTGGATAGCTATAGCGGTAACCATGGCTTTTATGTAAAATGCGGTTTTGAGCCGGTTAGCTGGTGCAAATGGGATGACCAGTATGCTCCTGACGGCTGGGATTCAAGCCGTGATAATAGAGAGCCTATTGTGTTTTATAAGTACACAGGAAATACCGGACCGTATTCAGCGGAGTCTCTAAATGTAAATAATTTTCTTGCTTCTACTCCTGCAAGTGCTGACTACGACGCAGCGCAGGCAGCGCGAGACAGCAAGATGTAAGGAGTAAGGAGGTTTTACGGCATGACACAAGCACAGATTGATAAGTTTTTATATGAGGAATGTGAAACGTTTGACGACACCATGACTCTGGAGACTTATACAAAAACAATTTGCAAGTATTTGACTCTTTGCAGTTGGCAATATACTATGGCGCAGGCCAAAGCAAAGGTTAAGCAGTACGCTGGCATTATCAAAGAGGCTTATAACAATAAAGAAACTGTTGGCGATATTGCTATGGATATTGGTTATAGCTGCGGTTAAAAAAAGCGGAAAGGCCTTGCCGTTAAGTAGGCCCTTAAACAAGATACTGAGGAGCGTCTCACATAATAACTGTGAGGCGTTTTCTTTTGCGTAAAGGAGGCAGTCATGGAGAAGTCAAGTGGCGGAATAGGTTTATTCACGGCTTTAGGCCTCATATTTATAGGGCGCAAGCTGCTTAATGTTATCCAGTGGGCTTGGTGGCTCGTGCTGCTTCCTATCTGGGGTCCTTGGGCTTTAGCTGCTATCACTCTTATGATTTACCTCGTATACCTATATTTGCAAAGGAGGTAAGCATATATGATTTTGGCATGTATAATCAGTTTTTTCGTAGGTGCCGCATTCGGCATGATGATTATGGCTTTATGCAATATCTCCGGCAGAGACAGGAGGGATTAGCATGTGCCAGTATTGTGACCCTCTCATTAAGGCCATTGATGTGTATCTCACCAAAGCAAATAACGATTTGACTGACTCGCTGAAAAGTGCGGGGTTTGTAAAGCCGAAGGACACGGTAAAGGAGATTGAATCCCTTGAAGATGAAATCACTGAGGCCCTTGAGGACAAGGTTACCTATTACAGGAAAAAGGCAAGTAAGGCGGTTGACCTGAAGGCCTTGAAAAAGCTATGGCCTGAAATCGTTAAGGGAGATACCACTGATAAAACCCTCGCGAAGCTGTTCGCTGAGGACTTTGAGAAAAATATCCCAAAGCTTGCGACTGCTTATATAAAGCAGGTCGACCCTCAGCTTACAGTCTCAACTATTACAGCGAGGACGACGGCTTGGGCGTCTAATTGGAGCGGAAAGCTCGCCGAGCTGATGAAGCTCGACACGCAAACGGAAATCGAGAAGCTTTTGACCGATACCCTAAAGGAAGGAAAAAGCGTCGCCGATTTTACGCAAGCCTTGATTGACGGAGAAATCCGCTCGGAGCAGTACAGGGCCCGCTCCGCAGCACTTACCGAAACCCTGCGGGCGCATTCGGTCGCCCAGCAGGAAGCAATTACACAAAACTCGGCAGTTGAAAGTAAAGAATGGGTACATACAGGCGAGTACAGAAACTCGCCTCGCGAGAATCACGTTGCGATGAACGGCGTAATTGTGCCGAAAGATGAGCCTTTTACCTTGGAAGGTGCAGACGGCAAAACCTACTACCCTATGTACCCCAGAGACCCGTCGCTTCCTCCGGGTGAAAGCGTCAACTGCCATTGTATACACCGAGGAATTGTCAACGAGGATATTCTTGGATTATCACTTGAAGAGCGGAAACGCTTGCAGCAGGAAGCAATCGACGCCGACGACGGTGCATGGGAAAAAGAGCTTGACGCGCAAAATAAGGCGCGCGCAGGTATCGAGGAAGAGCCCTGATTTAATTTTGGCCGTAAGGCAACTCCTTATTCAGCTTCCATTCGTCCTATATCGCATTTTAAGTGCTCAGAGTATAAATTCTAAGGCCTGAGCCCTTAAAATGCGATATGGGGCATTCTGGGTGCTTTCTGGAGAGCCGTGGTAATATATAAGCATAACGTGAAGCGCTTCGGCAATAGCTGAAGCGTTTTTTAATGCCTTGAAGGGCGGGGCGTTCAATGTGACCGCATATAAAAATAGTGAAGGCTATTCCGACCCTACGGCCGGTGAAGCCCTCGGACGCATTGCGCGAGATAACCGGCGCGCAGCGAAAGAGAAAGAACGGCTTGAAGCCCGGAAACGCTTTGAATGCCTCTGCTCTTTGATGAAGCAGCTGGCCGACGAAAGCGGCTTTGATTTTCCCGGCGAAATATGACTGAAGGATAGGAAAACCGGTTGGATATATAAAAATAAAAAGTAAAGGAGGTAAACGCATGAAGGTTGAAAAGGCAATCGAAATCAGCGATGCAAAAATTCAGTTTGTAAGCCTTGTGGATAAAGTGGCGAACAAGCGCCAGTTCCTAATCACGAAGGCGGACGACGGTCAAGCCCAGTTTTCGACGGTCGGTAAAATTCTGAAAACCGATACCGATACGCATTATATCACGGGAATTGTCTACGAGCCTTTGACCGAGGACGCACACGGCAATTATATGACTGAGGCTGAAATCCGCAAGGCCGCTTACTGGTTTGCTAAAAATGGCGATAAGGTTGACCTGCAGCACAGCTTTGAGCAGGCAGACGGCTTGTCGGTTGTTGAAACCTACGTCTCCCCTGCTGATATGGAAATCGAGGGTATGCCGGTGATTAAAGGCACTTGGCTTATGACCGTTGAAGTCCAGAATGATGAAGTCTGGGATAAAGTCCAGAAGGGTGAAGTCACAGGTTTTTCAATGGGCGGTATGGGTAAGTACAGCGAGACTGAGACTGACTTAAGCGAAACGGTTGAGAAGTGCGGCATTTTGAAGCGCTTAGCCGGATTCCTCGGCGTCGATACCGTGGAAAAGGGCGAGGTCAAGGACCGCTACGACAAGACCCGAAAAAACCGCAATTTCTGGGCAGCGCTCAGCGCGCTTGAGGACACGCTTCTCAAGTATGATTACAGCGGCAAGCATTTTGAGGCGGACGACAACGTAATCCGCGAAGCCCTGACGGACTTCTCTCAGATTATTACCGCCATACTCTCTGAGCCTAACGTGATGATGGCCCTCGCTGAGAATGCCCCGGTTGAAAAAGCCGGAAGAAAAATCAGCGGCAAAAACCGCAACACCCTACAGGCAATTTACGACAACCTCGGAAGCTTGCTTGACGAATTTTCCGACAATGACGAAAAGGAGGAATAAGAAGTGACTAAGACTGAAATTCAGGCACTTGTCGATGAGTCTATCAAGAAAGCCCTTGACGCAGCTCAGGGCAAGCAGACTCCGGCAGAAAACGCACCTACAGCCGAGACCCCCGTTACCGCTGAGGCGGTACAGAAAATGGTGGACAGCGCCGTTCAGAAAGCGCTCACACCTGCTGAGGAGCCTATGACCGCCGAGGCCGTACAGGAAATGGTGGAAAAGGCAGTAGCTAAGGCCGTCGAGCCCGTTCTGAAGGCGCACGGCTTGTCCAGCAATCTCAATGACGAGCAGTTTATTGAGAAGAAAAACGAAACCCGGCACTATCTCGCCGGCATTCTGTAAAAATTAAAGGAGGATAAAAACTATGCCTACTAACGAATAGATTTTGAAGGCCGCCGGCATTACGACCGACGACATTACCTATGGCCTGCTTAACCCTGAACAGGCCCGTACTTTTATCAAGCAGACTTTTGAGGCAACCCCTCTGAGCCCTTTGGTAAGACACGAAATGCGCCGCACAAAGACCGGCGAAATCGATAAAATCGGTATTGCGAGCCGTATTTTGAGGAAGAAAACCGAGAACATTGATGCGCAGGCTGACGGCAGTGCTCCCGTTCTCGACGAGTCTACCGGCCAGATTACCGGTTACCGTGCGAAGCCGAATTACTCCCAGATTACCTATGCGACCACTGCGGTGCGTCTGCCTTGGGAAATCACTGAGGAGACTCTGCGCGAGAATATCGAGGGCGAAGGTCTTGAGGCGACCATTACCAACCTCATGACGACCCAGCTCAGCATTGACCTTGAGGATATTTACCTCAACGGCGACACCGACACCAAAACCACCGACGACGATTACTACTTCCTGTATATCAATGACGGCTGGCTTAAGCAGGTCGAGACTGACGGCCACGTTTATGACGCGTCCGCGCTGACCGACATGAATCTCGATATGTTCTACGGCGCTTTGCAGGCTATGCCGAATAAGTACAACAACGGCAAGCTTCGTTGGCTGATGAGCCCGCACCGCGCTCAGCAGTGGGAGCTCTTCCTGCTCAATCAGGGCTTGAATTCCGGCGCGCATTTCCCGGACAGCTTGTATAAGAGACCCGCTTCTATCCCGACCATTCAGGTGCCGAGAATGCCTGATGATAAGATTCTTCTTACCGACCCGCAGAATCTCATCGTCGTAAATACCTACGATATGAAAATCCGTAAGACCACTGAGGGCAAGGAAGCTATCATGGCTGACAAGCGTTTCTACGTGGTGCACCTTGACTTTGACACAATCATTGAGGAGACTGACGCGACTGCTATCATCACAGGTATTGCGTAAGAAGGGAGGGCTTAGCTTATGTATAAGCTGAAACTTGTTAAAGGCCATTCCTATACCGGCTATGGCGTTAAAGCTACTCAGAAAAGCCCTTTTGTCGAGGTAAGCAGCAAGGAAATATCCGACTCGCTCATTGCGAGCGGATATTTCTCCCTCGCTGCAGAAACCGAGACTCCCACGGCAAGTACGATTGCGAGCGCGGCAACAGCAGAGACTGAGGCTGAGACTGAGACCGATATTGAGAAAATATCGCTGGCGCAGCTCAAAGCACTTGCCCAGCAGATAGGGCTTGATACGAAAGGCTTGAAGTCTAAGGCCGATTATATCGAGGCGATTAACACAGCTGAGGAGCTCTTCCCCGACGAAGCCTAACAGAAAGGAGGCGGTTGTATGGCAACAAGACCTTGGGTAGCGCCTGACGAAGTGCGGGCATACAGCGACCGGGAAAGCGTTATCAACCGGACGGACGAAAAACTCGCTATCGACATCATGCGCACCGAGCAGTATGTAATCAGCTATACACGGCGCCTTTTTGAGGACGATGAGGAATTCCCTACAGTACCGGAGCCCGTAAAAATCGCCGTGATTTTGATTGCGGAAGCTTACGCCGCGTATGCGGTCGACTTCAGCAACGTCTCGGGCACGTATAAGAGCGAGTCCTTTGACGACTACTCTTATACTCTGGCCGACACGGAGGACATTATCGGGAATTTAGACTTGGCGTCGCTGCTTGAGATGTTTATTCTGTCCGACACGAAAAACACCGTTACCATGAGAATGAGGAAGTTATAAAGGAGGGACCACCATGTCGTTTATGTCGATGCTAAATCATACTTGCGACGTTTACCATATACAAGAGATAAGCGAGTCTCCCTGGTATGGCCTGACCTCCTCTCCTGCGTTCTCTTATCCCGACGAGCCGGATATAACAGACCTGCAATGCCACTTCGGCGTCAAGAGTGGTACGCATGTAGTCGTTCAGCTTACTCCTGAGGCGGAATATCAAGCAAAAATCAAGCTGACCGTTCCGCTCGGTCGGATATAAGGCTGAACGATAAAATCATTGATAAACAGACCGGCTATGAATACACGGCAGATATTCCCGTGCAGATACAAAACCACCACTTGTATGTCATGATTAGCCGCAAGCCTGCGCAGGAGCCTATTTAATGGGCCGGGCTGTAGATTTTGACTTCGGCGAGTTTAATGCTTTTTTCGCCCGCATGAAGCAGGCGGCAAGCGGAGACTTCAAGAAGGAGCTGGAGACGTTTATGCAGGCGCTCGGCGCTGAGTTTTTACGAGTTGTCGAGGATGAAATTATCCGGCGAAAAGTTATGGACACGCGTCTTTTGCTGGCAAGCTTCCACGAGGGCGGAGACGGAAACATCTGGGACCTCTCCGACGACGGCTTAACGCTTGAAGTCGGTACGAATGTGAGCTACGCGGCGTATGTCAATGACGGCCACTGGACTAACCCGAAAGGCGTAAAAACGCGTTTTGTTTCGGGTACTTGGGACGGCGACCGTTTTATTTATGAGCCCGGAGCTAAGACCGGCATGGTACTAAAACAGCATTGGGTTGAAGGTACGCATTACTTTGACAGCGCAGTGAGAATATTCGAGAAGATGTTCCCGGATATTCTGGAGGCTAAAATGCAAGACTGGCTTGACCGGTACTTTAGCGATTTTATTTGAGAGGAGGCGCGGGTATGCTGCTTGAGCAGGAAATCGCGAGTATTATGGCTTTTACGACGAGCCATGCAGGAAATCCGTCGCCCTACTACTACAACGTGCCGGAGAGCTTTAATTATCCGGCAATATACTTCCCTCAGCCGGAAATCGATACCGGCGGCAAAACATTCCGCACCTATAAAATGCGGTACGCTTGGTACATTAACCTTTTCGCTGGTACGACCGAGAACGCCCACGAAATGGCTTGGAAAGTCCTGACAGCACTGAAGCAAAACCGAAACCTTGTCCCTCTGATTGATGAGGACGGCGAAGAGACGGGTAAAAATCTCCGTCTTGACGACCCCTCGTTGAAGTGCGCGGACGACGGTGTGGTACAGCTCACGCTGACATGGACAAGCAGACGGCCTTATAACATGGACGTCCCTGAGAAGATGGTTGAGTGGGAGGTAAACGGCTGGAGCAATCCAGATGTATATAATACCGTGAGCATAGCCGCTGCATTTGCTTCGGCGGTAACCATTTGTACGGCTAACTACCCGAATCCCGAATACGCAGGTGAGTACCCCGAATAATTCGGTAATTTCATAATAGGAGGAAATCGATATGGCGACTAAGAAAACAACCGCTGAGACTGCGACCGCAGAAGCGACTGAGACCAGTACGGCAACCGCAAGCACTAAGACAAAGGCCGAGAAAACCTTTACTCTTACGGCGCTGCAGAAACATTGCCACGAGCTCTTTGGGGTACCTACCGTGGTATTCGCCGGGGCGACGGCAGGACTTGACACGGATAAAAAGTATACCGTGTCTGAAGTAAAGGACATCATTACGACATGGTGTAAGAAGGAGGTAAAGTAATATGGCAGGTGGAATTTTCGACAAGATCGTGGGCAAAGTACGTCCCGGTACTTACGTCAATTTCAAAGATAAATCTCAGGAAAGCATTAAAGGCGCGTCCAGAGGTACTGTGCTGCTTCCGCTCGCTAATACGGACTACGGCCCCGCAGGTGAAATGATTACCTTGACCGGCGCCGCACCCGATTCTGCGGCAGCTAAGCTTGGCTACAGCGTTTACGACACTGACGACGCCGGCAATATGCTTTTGATTCGCGAGGCGTTTAAGAACGCTTCTACGGTTATTGTGTATATTTGCACAGAGGGCACGGCTACTGCGTCGGGGTCCGGCGGCGGTCTTACTGCTACGGCAATTTATGCCGGCGCAAGAGGCAACTCCCTGACTTACGTCGTGGAGGAAAACCCGGTAAGTGGCTACGACGTTTCCGTTTATTTGGACGGCAGCAAGGTTGAGGCCTTTGAGGGAATCACCTCGGCAGACGACCTTGCAGACAGCGCGTATATTACGTTCGCTGTGGACGGTGACCTTGCGGAGACTGCGGGCGTTACCCTGACGGGAGGCACGAGCGGTATGACCGCAAATGCGGATATTACCGCGCTTTTGGAAGCTGCTGACAATGTGTCTTTTGACACGATGGCATTCCCGTTTAAGGACAGCACTCTTCTCTCTGCAGCAAAGACTAAGGTCAAGTATATGTGCGAGAATGAGGGTAAGAAGGTACAGGTCGTTGTGGCGAACATGACGAGCCCCGACTACGAGGGCGTTATCAACGTCATCAACTCTTACGAGCTGGAGTCCGGCGAGCTTACAGCTGCGCAGGCGACCGCATTTGTTGCGGGCATGACAGCAGGCACAACCTATACGGAGAGCAATACCTATCGTACCGTTAAAGGCGCTATTGCGGTCGTGGACGCTAAGAGCCACGAGGAAGCGGTCGAGACAATTAACAACGGTGAGTTTTTCTTCTCGGTTAACGAGCAGGGTGCGGTCGTGGTTGAGTACGATATTAACTCCCTGATTACGTTCTCCGACGGCAAGGGCGAAAGCTATCGCAAGAACAGGGTGCTCCGTGTGCTTGACGCTTTCCACAACAGCTTAGTGCTGAATTTCCCGCCGAATAAGTACGACAACAGCTCTACTGGCTGGAATATTATGGAAGGTATCGGCAAGAGCATTTTGAAGCTCTACTACGAGGCCGGCGCTATCGACGATGTTGATTACGACGAGGACTTCCTCGTAGACCGTGAGAACAGTGCAGGCGACCAGATCTATTTTGATGTAGGTATCAAGCCTATAGACAGTGCTGAGAAACTGTTCTTCACAGTGACTACTCGATAAGGAGGGAATAAGAAATGGCAGTAATGGAATATAACAAAAATCCTATCTCTCTGAGAGAAGATAAAATTTTCATTGACGGCATTGAGTGCTTGGATAGCATTAAGTGCGAAATCAAGTTTACGCCTGATGTATGGACCGGCCGCCAGCTCGGTGAAATCACGCAGAGCAGCAGATGGCTGGGCGCAGCCATTTCCAGCACGATTACCCGCAGACGTTCCACCCCGTGGCTGCGTGAGGCAATCAAGCAGTACATGAACGACAAGGGCACGCCGGAATTCACCATTTAGGGTATTATGGACGACGAAAACAGCGACTACTACGCAGATAACGGCAGCGAAACTATTACCTGTGTGGGCTGCGTCCTGACCGGCGACCTTAACCTGATTAACCTTGACAGCGGCGGCGAAGTTGTTGACGACACTATCAGCTTCAACGCAAAGGATATTGTGTAATATCTGCAAGGGCAACCGAAAAACGCCCCTCTTAGGCGGCCAGCTTAAGAGGGGCTATTATTTTTAGTAAAGGAGATTTTGCTATTATGGCGACTACTACAAAAAAGGACCTTAAGTATTTTATGAGAAGCACCGAGGCGGAGGTCGTTACCGCTCCCGGTCCCGACAGCTTCAAGGATGAGGACGGCAACGTTATCAATTTTGAAATCAAGGTTTTGTCCTCAGCTGAAATCAACAAGATTAACGACGCTTACAGAAAGAGGAGTATTGCGACCGACAAGTGCGGCAACCCTCTGACAAATGGGAATGAAATTGTCTGGAAAACAGAGAGGGACAATGCGAAGGCAAGCCGTCATATTATCGTCGAAGCTTTGCAGTACCCGAATCTGAAAGACTCGGACTTGATGAAATATTACAACTGTGTCGACGCTACAGAAATGCCGCTTCTGGTATTCCCGAAAACGGACGAGTACGCTCATGTTACCCGTATCGTTATGCAGGCGCTCGGCCTTGCCGACGCAGTAAGCGACGACGAGGAGCTTGAAGCAGCAAAAAACTCGTAAGCACTCCCGGCTCAGACGGCTATTGGCCGCACGTCCTATGGCAGCGACACAATCTCAGGTTTGAGGATTACTACAATATGCCAAGGCGCGTACAGCTTCTGTATATCGCCTCTGAGCTTGAGGAGGATAAACACCCGGTAAGGCATGACACGGTAAAAGCAAAAGCATAAGAAGGAGGTGGCAATGTGGCTGAATTATCGGCAAGATTTAAGTTAATCGATGAAATGAGCGATAAGCTCGGGCAAATGGCTGAAGCCGGCCAGCAGACGACAGAACGCTGGGAAGGCGCCGGCGAAGCGGCGAGCTCCGCATTTGAGGGCGTGTCCGGCGCCGTCTCTTCTGCTGTGTCGTCTATCGACGGCATTGCTACCTCTATTGACAGTTATAACTCTGCCGTGAATGACGCAGCAGGCACGACGGATTACTGGACCGACGCCATAGGCAACTACAGCAAGAGCGCTCTTGAGGCTATGTACAGTACCGAAGAGCTTGTTGACATGGGTTATAAATCGGCGGAAGCTCTTGAGGAAGAACGGAGCGTTATGGAGCTTTGCGAAATGGCGAGCAGTGATTTAAGCGACGCCCTTGAACAAGCCTCTGACGCAAATACCGGCCTTGCTGAAGCAATCAGTGAGGCAAGCAAAATGACTGAGGAGCTTGCCGAAAACGATAAAGTCTCCGAGCAGGCGAAGCAAGCCCTGCAGGAGGCGACCGAGAATGCAAGCCGAGCGTTTGAGGAATTGGAGTCTACGCAGCGAGCGGCCCAAGCTGCAATGGACGAGTACAACGCCGTAACGGAAAGCGGTACTGCTTCTATCGGCGAGCTTGAGGCAGCGGGCTTGACAGCGGCTGAAGCTGCGGACAAGTTAGCCGAAGCAAACGCCAAAGCTGCCGAGGCGTCAGACGAATTGTCGAAGGCTACGGAGGACGCCTCGAAAGAAGCGGAAGAAGCTGAAAAATCCGGTGTCGACACGGCGAACGGCATTGCAAGCGCCTTAGCTGCTGCCGGAATTACTGCTACTGTCAAGGAAGCAGCCGAGGCCGTATATGACTTCGCAGACGCCTTCTCTGAAGCGGAAAGTACGGTTATACTTGCAACCGGCGCGACCGGTGAGGCTTTAGACAGCTTGACCGACAGCATGATGAACGTATACGCCGCAAGCAAAACGGGAAGTCTTGACGATACCGCTTCCGCCGTCGGTGAAATCAATACCCGCCTCGGTTATACAGGAGAAGCCCTTGAGGAAACGACAGAGCTCTTCCTCGATTTTGCCGACGTAACTGGCGGCGACGCCGCGAGCTCGGTACGAAGCGTAACGCAGCTCATGAATCAGTGGAACGTTGACGCAAGCGAAATGGAAACTATGTTGTCGAAATTGACCTACGCCGGACAGGCGAGCGGTATCAGTGTAGACACTCTTTCCTCTCAGCTTACCAGCAATAAGGCAATCCTCGACCAGCTCGGTTTTAGCCTTGATGAAGCGACTGCGTTATTCATGAATATGGAGCTTGAGGGCACGCAGACAAGCGCAGTTATGATGGGCTTTAGAACAGCCCTCTCAAACGGTGCAATCAGCTCCCTTGAGGACCTTTACGACATTCTGGAGCAGGCCGAGCAGGGTTTACTCTCTACCGAAGAAGCGGCAGATATTTTCGGAAGCCGCGCGGGCGTCGCAATCGTAAATGCGGCGCAGTCAGGTGTGTTCAATTTGGAGGATTTTGTCAGTGCTCTTGAGAATGCTGATGGTACTCTTTTCACTACCGTCGAAGCAACGCAGACCCTCGATGAGAAATGGGAGCAGGCCACGAATAATATCAGCGCAGCCTTTACAAGCGCAGTCGAGCCTACTTTGAGCAGTCTGTCAAGCGGGTTTGCCGATGTGGTAAATGGTTTTGGTACGTTCCTCAACGAGCACCCACTCATAACGAAGGGCCTTGTAGCTATCGGTGTTGCGCTCGGAAGCGTTGCGGCCGCGTTCGCTATACTTTCAGCGGCGACGGTCGCATATAACGCAGCAGTTGCAATCTCTACGGCATTTACCGCAGCATTCGGTACAACGCTATCGGTGGCGATTTGGCCTATTACCTTGGTTGTAGCTGCTATTGCGGCAGTAGTCGCAATCGTCGCTACGCTGTCTAAAAACCTCAGCAGTGCAAGCGATGAAACTGAAGGTATGACCGCTACGACTAAAGCCCAGTATTACGAGCTGCAGGACCTCAACGCCGAGTACGAAAAGGCGGTACAGGAACACGGCGAGTTATCTAACGAGGCCTCGTCCCTGAAGTATCAAATCGATGATTTGACCGAAGCCTATGAAGCCAGCAAGCAGTCTGTTGAGGAGTATGTTTCAGAAATCGATGAAATGATTACCTCTAATCGTGAGGCAATCCAGTCTTTCGAAGATAATATTGCGGCGATTGACGATTCCGAAACAAGTAATTTTGCTTTAATTGCGAAACTGAATGGCCTCACTTCTTCTACAGCGCAGACCAGTGAAACACAAACGGCTATGCAGGCCGTAATTGATTCCTTAAACGGCAGTATTGAAGGTCTAAACCTGACTTACGAAGATTTAATTTCTAATCAGGACAGCACCATAGAGTCAATTAAGGAAGCAGCTAAGGCCCAGGCTGAGCAAGAGCGTCAAGCTGAGAAATACGAAGAATGGATTGAGTTGCTTAAGCAGCAAGCCCAGTATCAGAAAGAGCTTGCTGCCGCTACCGATGAGGTTACTCTTGCGGAAGAACAGGCCGAAGCGGCGCATGAAGAATATTACAACACAATTATTGGCTCTAACTGGAAAGCGATTTATACGACTTGGGGCTTTGGCGATATTGCGAACGCTTGGGAGGACGCGCAAGACACGCTCGAAGCGGCGCAGGGCGTACAAAACGACCTGCAGGCCGAGCTTGACGACACAAACAGTAAAATTGCCGAGCTTGAAGAGGAGCTTGGCCTTGTCGCTGACGCTGTAGAAGAGGATGAGAACGCTGTTATCGATTATCAAGCGGCGGCAGAAACGGCCTACGCAAGCGTGCAGGAAAGTGTAGAGGAGCTTGTCGCAGCGTATGAAGAAGCCTATGACGCAGCTCTTGAAAGCTTCCAAGGCCAGTTTGACCTCTTTGACGAGGCAAGCACGGAATCCGAGGAGTACCTTGAGTCTACTGTTCAGGCAGCGCAGGAAGCCTTAAATACTCAGCTCGAGTACTGGGAAACCTATAACGCAAATCTGGAAGCTTTAACTGCTTACGGCGAGGGCTTAACCGGTGAAGCGAAGGAAAATTACGAGGCTCTCTTAGAGTACGCTTCTGACGGCAGCGAGCAAGCGGCAGGTCTTGCAGCAAGTATGGCAGACGCTATTGAAAATGGCGGCGAAGCGGAAATTGAATACTTAGCAAATACCCTTGCGGAAGTAGCAGCTCAACAGGAAACCGCAGCGGCAACTACTGCTGAATGGCAAACTGACTTTACCGAGCAAATGCAGGGTTATGCTGATGAGATGGCGTCGATTATGACTGACAACCTCAACTTGTCAGACGAAGCGGCAGCCTCTGCGCAGGCCACGATTACCAGTTACGCAAATTCAATTCTTGCTCAAGAGGCGACAGCCGTATCGGCAGCGCAGTCTGTAGCAAATGCAGTCAGTGCAGCTTTGTCCGGTACAAGTGTAAGTGTATCGACCGGCAGCGGCAGTGGTAGCTCAAGTGTGAGCTACGCAGCTATGGAGGCAACAGGTACTACCTACTCGCCTGATACCTTTATCGCAGGTGAGCGCGGGCGTGAGCTTGTCGTACCTGCACACTCAGCAGGGTCGCTTGACGGTGAGAATTATTATATCGCCGGTGAAAATGGTCCCGAGCTTATCGTGGGTGAGCCCGGCAGCGAAGTATTCCCGGCGAGTGAGACGGACCGCTTAATTGCAGCCCTCAACGGTATGAAAAACGATAGTGTAAGCGCTGTTGTGCAAAATACGCAAGTCGTTATTTACAACACGTATGAAGGCGCAAGCACCTATGAAGGCGACCGCCTCTTCAATACCTACGAGGGTGCGAACACTTACAAAGGTGACACCGCTCTAAGTAATTACTCAAGTACCGTTCAGGTGCTGGAGACTACCGGCGACAGTGAAGAGTCGACCGGCTCTTTAAAAACGGTCAAGAGGATATTCCTTGAAATTGCCGGCAGCGGAGCGATTGAGCTCGGCGGCAACGGCGAAGCCGATAAAGAGACAGTCCTTGCGATTCTTTACGAATACCTGAAGCCGGTGCTTTCGGAAATCTTGCGGCAGGAAATTTACGAGGAAGGAGACTACAGCTATGGTTACTAATTATCAGATGTGGATTACCTATAACGCCGAAGCTGAAAAGCTCCGCATTCCCGTACTTCTTGAGAAGTTTACCGTAAATATCGGAAGCAATAATAGCAGCGTTGATGTAGCGGAGCTTGACGAAATCGTTGTGAAGCAGGCCGCGCCTGCGCTTCAATTCTCGTTTGAGAGCTTCTTTCCTAAGAAGTCTTTCCCGGGACTAAGCGTAAGTAGCTTGACCGCGCCGCTGACCTGTGTATCAAAGTTGAAATCGTGGTACGAAGGTGATAAGCCCGTACATCTGATTTTAACCGACGTCGGTGTAGATATGTATTGTACGATTGAGGATTTTACCTACTACGAGCAGGGCAGCAACGTTGGCACGATTCACTACAACTTGACCCTAAAGGAATACAGGGAAGTCACGGTACGGTCAGTAACGGTTAAGACTTCTACCTCAACCGCTACGGTGCAAAGCACGGAAACCCAAGTCGATAATTCTACTACGCCACAGACCTACACGGTCAAGAGCGGCGACTGCTTATGGAATATCGCGAAGAAATACTACGGCTCGGGCTCTAAGTATACTGTGATTTATAATGCGAATAAATCCGTTATCGGTAGTAACCCCAACCTTATTTACCCGGGGCAGGTTTTGACGATACCCGCGGCGTAAAGGAGGTGCGGCCGATTGACTACAAAAATCAGTCTTATCATACTAAAAACCGGTGCGACAAGCGGCAAAGAAATCTCCCAGCTTGTCGAGTCGATTACGTGGAGCGGTCGAAGAGGCAGCCCTACTCGAACACTAAAATTTACGCTTTTAGACAACGACGGCTATAAGCATGCGAGAAGCGAAATTGATATAGAGTCTGGGTACCACTGTATTTTCTCGTATAATGGCACGGAGCTATTCCGGGGAATGATTATGCGGCAAACGGCAAGTTATAAAAAGACCGCGGACTATATCGCTTACGATATGGGAATTTACCTCTCCAACAATAAAGATACGTTCGTTTACGAGAATAAAACTGCGACGGACGTATTCAAGGACGTGTGCAGCCGCTTTGGTATTCTGGTCGAGAGCGCTGCGCAGACGACTTATACCATACCCGACCTCACGAAGAAAAAGACAACGGGCTGGGACGCTATCGAAGACGCGCTCAGCCTTGACTATGAAAATACCGGTGTGAAGCACTATGTGTTTTCCGAGGGCGGAAAACTGTATTTGAAGAAGCGCCTCGAAAATGTGAAGCAGTGGGTTTTAGAAACCGACGTAAATATCTCGACTTATCAATACATGAAAAGTATTGAGGATATTAAGACGAGAATCAAGCTCCTGTCCAGCGAGGGTACGGTTTTAGCTCAGGCGCAAGACGATTCACTTGAAGCAAAAATAGGTACCTTTCAGGATATAGACACACCGGATGAAAGCCTGACAACGGCACAGATTACCGCTCTTGCGAAATTCCTCTTAGAGGAAAAGAGCACGCCCGAACGTACTCTTACCCTTGATAAGGTCCTCGGCTTGCCAGACGTTATCTCTGGTGTAGGCATGTTTATCAATATCCCGCACTTGGGCCTCAGCAAGACCTTTTACGTGGACGAGGATAAACACACTTTTGAAGGAGAATTGCACACTATGTCGTTAACGCTCAATCTTACGCCGGTAGAAACTTCAAGCAGCTCAAACAGTACAAGCTCAAGTAGCTCAAGCTCAAGTAGCTCAAGCTCAAGTGATACGAGCAGTACGGGTTATAAAGTCGGCGATATTGTTCAGTTTAACGGCGGTAAATGTTGTGCTGCAAGCTCAACGAGCAGTCCGTCAAAAACTAATCTTTCTGCGGGCCCCGCGAAGATTACGTATATTTCTACAGCCTCGTCTGCGGCGCACCCGTATCACTTAGTGCATACAGACGGACAGACTGAAGTATATGGCTGGGTAGACGCCGGTACGTTTAGTTAGGAGGCGATAAGATGGCCAACGAAACGAGCTTAAAAGGAATTATTCAAGGCATGATGTTTGACAGTGCGGAACTCATGCAGGGAACGGTTATTTCTGCAAGTCCTCTAAAAATTCAGATGGCGAACGATGAAAAACTGATTATCAACGAGCGCATTACCGTTGTGCCGAGGCACCTCAGTGACTACACGACAACCGCGATCTATACCGTCGGCGACGGCAGCTTAAACAGTGTTACGACCACAAGCGGCGCACACAGCGGGCACACGAGCGGCGACGGCACGCACTACCACCCTCTCTCAACGTTTACGCTGACAGAGGGTACGATAACGGTATATAACGCACTGAAAACCGGTGAAAAGG
This sequence comes from Ruminococcus sp., assembly GCA_021201755.1. GTDB lineage: Bacteria > Bacillota > Clostridia > Oscillospirales > Ruminococcaceae > Ruminococcus_C. Next base: position 137,314 of record JAJQEI010000006.1, read on the forward strand.
TTTATGTACTGTCCCTCAACAGGGGCAAGCTCTATTATGTTTTAGACAGGGTGGTGAGCTAATGGCCGAAAGTGTTGTAGTACCTATTGGAATTGATACAATTTCCGAATCAGAAGAATTGCCGAGCAAGACCTACGGCCTTACGCTTGACACGAAGCGGGCCGTTGGCAAATATGCGGACGGTACCGAGGTTATATACCACGGGCGAATTATCGGTTACGTAGACGGACAAGCGGCTGTACAGCAGGCCATACGCAAGGCCCTGATTACTCCTCGCTTCAAATGCCTTATCTATGACAACCAGTACGGCAGCGAAATCGAGGACGCCGTTACGGTCAACGACGCAACGAGGGAATACATCGAAGCGGTTATCCCGGGTTTTGTCGAGGACTGTTTAAGGCCTGATACCCGTATTCTCGGCGTATCGAATTTTGCCTTTGAGTTTAAGGACGACGGCGCGTATATCAGCTTTGACGCTGATACTATTTTCGGCAAAATAAATATATCGGAGGCGATTTAGAATGTTTGAAGATTATACAGCGGAAGCGCTGCTTGAGGACGTATTGTCAAAAGCTCCCGACGGGATAGATACCCAAGCAGGGAGCATTTTTTATGACGCAATCTCGGGTATCATTGAGCAAATCGCAAAAATGTATACCGACCTTGACCAGATTTTTAATTACGTCTTTATCTCAACGGCCTCCGGTGAATATCTTGACATGAAAGCCAGCAAGTACGGCATGACGAGAAACGCAGCGACTGCCGCAAAGTATTACCTTGTATATGAAGGCACGGCGCCCGAAGCGGGCGCAAGGTTTTTCCACAGCGATACCGGCCTGTATTTTTATATCGAAGAAATCGAAACCGACGACGGTACCGAGCTTATCCTCGTCGCTGAAGAAGCAGGTACGGATGGCAACAATATCGCTGAAGGTGATTTAGCCGTACCAGTCAATACAATTACGGGCCTTACCTCTTCCACGTTTGGCGCCGTTTGCGAATATGGCACGGACGATGAGGACGACGACAGTTTGAGGACTTGTATTTAGGAGAAAATCGCAGGCCCTGCCGAAAACGGAAACAAGCAGCACTATAAAACATGGTGTGAAAGTATCGACGGTGTAGGCCTTGCGAGAATTACCCCTCTGTGGAATGGCCCGAATACCATCAAGGGCGTACTTATCAGCCCTTTAGGACTTCCCGTCTCGGACAGTATCGTTGAAGAAGTACAGGAATATATCGACCCGGCAACGCTGGGGCAGACTGTAGAGGTTGACGGTAAAACTTATGTTGTAGGCGATGGCCTCGGCGAAGGGGTCGCCAACTTGGGCGCGCACTTCACTGCAGCGGCAGCCGACAGCGTAGGGATAACCGTAGAATTTACAGCAACGTTATCAAGCAGTGCCTCAAGCGACGACGCCGTAGAGGAAGTGACCGAGGCGCTTGAAGATTATTTTGCCGAACTTGTTTTAGAGACGGAGGACGCTTCTGACATTATTGTGCGTCTGACAGCGGTCGGTGCGATTATCGCAAGTGCGAGCAGCATTCTCGATTACAGCGACCTCACTCTTAACGGAGATACCGAAAACATTTCTCCAGGCGACGATGGCGTACCTGCTGTGACAGAGGTGGTTGTCAATGTCGAGAGCTGATTCTTATTGGAAAAATAAATACGAAGAGCTAATTACCTTCTACCCCCGCTTTTATCGCGAAGTATTTGAAATGGACGCGATTTTAAGGACGGAGGGCGAACTCGCAGACGGTATTGACTCGGGTATCGACCTTGTAATTGCGAATAACTTTATCGATAGCATGGACGAGGACACAGTCTACCTGCTGGAAAAGTTTTTGGGAATTACCTTAATGAAATCAAGGTCACTGGACGAGCGGCGCAGATTGCTGAAAAGCTATTTTGCCGGTCAAGGTAAAGTCTCGGCGACGAGAATCGCCGAGATGATTTATGCCTATACCGGCGCAAGCGTAACCTGCGAATTTTACGCGTTCGACGATGAAGGAAATAACCGCCTTGATATTATATTTGAGCGCGGCGACGAAGCTGCAGTTTATATCTCGGATATTTACCTGCCGCTGTCGAAAATGCTTCCGGTCCATATCGAATATTGGGCAATGGTAGATTATAAATTTGCCGTAGTTATCGGCAAAAAGCGAACGCATTATTTAAGCTGGTACCCGGTTGCGGGCGTATACCCCGAAATCGAAAAACTGGCAGACAACAACGCGATTGACACTGTGACGGCGGCGACCGCTACCGCCTGCAGCGTTGATTACCTGCCCTGCGGGGTAGCATATTCAAGAATAGGAGGTTAAAACAATGGCGTTTTGGACGGATGATTTTTTGGACAAAAGGCGTACCGAGTGGCTGAAAAGTATCGCTAAAATCCAGTACTACGCCGGCGGTACTTGGTACGACGCTCAAATCACGAGCAAGACCATTGACGACGATACGCTTAAGATTTTGAGCCAGACCACCGACAGCAAAGCCTTAACGATTACCAGCGTTCGCCTGATTGATACAGGCGGCGACGTCGCCGGGCAAATCATGGAAAGTATCACAAAGCTGGCCACGCAGGGCGTAATTACCCTTTGGGAATTTCCGCTCTATGAAATTACATCTTAACGGAGGTGAAGCAAAGAAATGTATGCGAATCTATTGTGGCTTGACCACGCAATCACGCCTGACCGAACATTTACGGTTACGGAAAACAACGACGGCACCATTACCTTAGAGCCTTACGGTACAATCGTGCAGCAGGGCACAAACATGAGTGCAGCAAATTTCAACAACATTGAAATGGGTATTACCGACCATGATTTGGCAGTCGGAATTCTGCACCTGCTCGTGAGAAACCTCATCGACCGTGCGGACGCAAACGACGAGGACGTAAGCGGTATTACCGAGGACCTTTTGGCGGAGGTAACTCCTGAGGAACAGACGATTACTTTAACAAACTCAGCAAGCTACCCGTTCAATAACTCGGCGACAAAAGTCAGTCTCGGCACGACCCGAAACACCGTCAACTATACCGTTGAGGTTATTCCCGATACCGACGCAACCGACGTCGGCGAAATCGAGGTTTATAACAAGGCGGTCAACGGCTTTTACATCAAATTTAACGGCAGCGCCTCAAGCGTAGACGTTACCGTAAAAATCAGAGGAGGTATTTTAGCATGACAGTAATCGAAATCAATGAGGGTACGAAAATCCCCTACAGCACCGACGGCAATTACCTGAATTTGAACGACGACATGATTCTTAACCTCGCAAAGTGCGAGGCGGACGACCCCGTTCATATCGACGTTTGCAGCGACGGCAACGGCCAGCTCATGAATGCGGTCAAGGGCAACTGCGCTTATGTTGCGACTATCGATATTCCCGCAAGAGAATATACAGAGGTTGAAACCGAGGGCGAAGACGGCGAGACCACTACGACCCTTGAGCCCGTCGACTTCGACATTGACAACGTAACTCTGACGTTTTGGGCGTTGGTAGATTATCAGATTTAAGGAGGACCTGAACAATGGCAAGTAATTTTGACCTTTCCAATCTCGCACTGAAGAGTGCGTTCCCCAGCAACAGCATTCTGACCGACGACGTAGGACTTCCCTCTGTCATGGTGTACGTGCCGAAATTCAAAATGTCGGACGTTATCGACGGCGCAAGCGACAGTACGCACCCCGCATTTATCGTAGACGGTGTTGAGAAAAGCGGTATTTACATCAGTAAATACCAGAACGTTGTGTACAACAGCAGAGCCTACTCCTTGCCGGGCGAAGACTCAAGGGCAAGCGTTACCGCAGATAATGCGAGAACGTACTGCGAAAATAAGGGCGAAGGCTGGCACATGATGAGCGTTATGGAGTGGGGTGCAATCGCACTCTGGTGCATGAAAAACGGGTTTTTGCCTTACGGCAATAACAACTACGGCAAGGACTCCCGCAAGTCTAATTATAAAGCTATCCCGTCTTACCTTTCAAGCTCCGATGAGTCGTCTGGCTATTACGCCGACCGCGTAGCGACCGGCACCAGCCCCGTTACTTGGAGCCACAACGGCGCGCTTGACGGCATTTACGACCTGAACGGAAACGTCTGGGAGTGGAGCGACGGCATGAGACTCGTATACGGCGAGCTTCAAATTTTAGAGAATAACAACGCCGCGGACAGCTCAAATTCTAAGCTTGCTTCCTCTGCTGCGTGGATGGCGATTGACGGCACGACGGGCGAGCTTATCGAGCCTGACGGAAGTGGTACGACCACGAATAGCTTGAAGCTCGATTATGTCAGCTCTAAGTGGTGCTGGATTACCGGAACAATCAGCAGCTCGAGTGATACTTCCAGAAGCTGTATCTTTGTTAAAGTGTACGCTGATGACGATGTATGCGACGAGGCGAAAGAGCTTCTTTACACTCTTGCCCTGCTTCCGAGTGATACCACACAGGACTATGAGGGAGACTATTTCTATATAAATAACGGAAACGCAGAGCGCTTCCCTAAACGTGGTGGTTACTGGTACAATGGCACGCACGCGGGTGTTTTCAACAGCAACTTCTACAACGCCCGGTCCAACAGCAACACGGACTTCGGGTTCCGCTCCGCTTTCTATGAGTAACTGTAAACTGCCGACTGGGAAACTGTGCGCCGGGCGATAGCCCGGCGCTATAAGGAAAGAGGTGAAACACCGATGAATGAGGACGAAGAAATTATTTCCGAAGAGGACTTACCGCCGTTCGAGCTGCCGGCAAATTCAAAGCGTACGACCTTTATCTTGAAAGAGAAAATTGCTGATATGATTAAATACGGCAAGCCGGTCGTCGCTCAATTTCCGAGGCGAAAACGCCAGACGGCGAACGAGATACGCCAGTCAATGCTGACTATGTACCGGCTTGCAATCATTATCGAGAAGAAATACTACAAGAAAACGACCCTGCAGGAGCTGGACGTAGAGCTTGACATACTCCGGCATTTTGTCCGCTTGGCTCAGGATAAGGACTACTACGGCCCTAATATTGCGCCGCCTCTTTCCTTTAAAAAGTATACAGTCTGGAGCGCAAAGCTCGACGAAATCGGCCGAATAATCGGAGGCTATATGAAAGCGGTTAAATAGGCTATAAATTTTTATTGTACGGGGCACGACTGTTCGTGCTTCCCTAAACGTGGTGGTAACTGGAACAATGGCACGAACGCAGGTGTTTTCAACAGCAACTTCAACAGCGCCCGGTCCAACAGCAACACGAACATCGGGTTCCGCTCCGCTCAGCCGTTACGCCGGCCTGTTAGGGGCTCCCTTAAGAGGGAGTCCCCGAGGCGTAATGACCTAAGGAGCTTGTGTCCCTTCCGAAAGGAAAAAGATTGAATCGTCGTGAAGACGGAAACGTCACGCACGACAAATTTTGATTATCGACGAGGCGACCTATGGAAGATAGACCTCAGGGAATAAATGTAATTGACGGCGCGTATGAGCGCATGTGTGATTTTGAGGAATTATACCGCTGCTATCTTGACGCGCGCCGTCAAAAACGCTACCGAGACGATATTATGGAATTCACCGACCGGTTAGAGCCGAATCTCTTTGAGATAAAACGCGAGCTTGAATCGTAGACCTACGAAATCGGCGAGTACCATACGTTTTTCATCCATGACCCTAAAATGCGGCTAATTATGTCGTTAAAATTCAAAGACCGTATTGTGCAGTGGGCCGTATATCACGAGCTCATGCCGAGATACGATAAGATTTTTATTGACGACTCCTACGCCTGCAGAAAGGGAAAAGGCATTCATGCGGCGATTGACCGCCTGCAATACTGGCTGAGAAAGGTATCATGGCAAGGCGGCGACTGGTATTTCATGAAGCTCGATATATCGAAATACTTCTACCGGATAGACCACGCCGTACTGCTCGATATTCTGAGACAGCGCATTGCCGATGAGCGGCTTATGTGGCTGCTTGGGCAAATAATCGACAACAAGAATATGCGCTTCGGGCTTCCGCGAGGCAAGAGTCCTGACGACTGTACCGAAGAAGAGCGATTGTCGGACAGAGGAATGCCTATTGGCAACTTAACGAGTCAGCTCTTTGCAAATATTTACCTCAACGAGCTGGACCAATACTGTAAACACGTTTTGAAGATTAAAATGTATATCCGGTATGTTGACGATATAGTTATCGTCGGCAAGAAAGAACAACTCGCACTCCTGAAGGACAGCATAGGCCTGTTCCTGCGGGAGCGTTTGCATTTAGACCTAAACGAACGTAAGACAGTTATCCGTCCTATCTCATCAGGTATTGATTTTGTCGGGTACCGCATCTGGGCTACACATAGGAAGCTCAAGAAGCAGACGGCTCGGCGCTGTATCAGGAGGACAAAGCTCCTCTGTAAAGGACTGGCTAAAAATAAGTATTCGTATAAGGAATATCAGTGCGTTATGGCGTCTTATAAGGGCTTGCTGCAGCACTGCGACAGCTACGGACTAAAGCGCAAGCTGGAAAGCATTGAGGCTGAATACCTTTACGGGAAAGGAGTAAACGATGATGGACACACCAATCACAAGGGCGGAGCATGAAGAGTTCCGCCGAACGGTCAACGCCGAATTTGAGCGCATGACCGCCAAGGACAACCGTATCAACAAAAGGCTGACGACCCTCGAGAACAACAACCGGCAGATTCAGGAGTTGACGGTATCGGTGCAGAAGCTCACCGACAATATCGAGCACATGAGGCAGCTTCAAAAAGATGAAGGCAAGCGGCTCAGCACTATTGAAGGCAGGGACGGCGAAATATGGCGTAAAGTTTTAAGCTATACGATTACGGCAATTATCAGTATTGTGCTCGGCTTTATTTTTGTGCAAATCGGATTTTAGGAGGCGTGACTATGGGAAAGAAATCAGAAAGCGGCGACGATACGCCGCAGAAAAAATCTGAAAAATCAGGACTCGGTACAATGGATATTATCCTGATTATCGTAGGCGCCTCGCTCCTCTGCTTTACTGTCTGTATGATTTACCTCTTCACGGTTTACGGCTCTATCCCTGATACCCTCTGTTCCTGCGTATTCGCAGCGCTCGGCGGCGAGTGCGGAATTATGGGCTGAATTAAGACCAGCAAGGACAAGCGCCGCAACCGCGAGTGGCAAAAGGCAGACGAGGAAGAGGTGCATAAAAACGCTAAAGCCGACAGCTCGGGCGACGATAACCGCAACCAGAGCGAGATGTAATAAAGGAGGCTGATATTATGGCTTTAACAGGAAGTACAACCGAACAGAAAATATGGAATTACTTATACGGGAAGTTCAGCAACGCTTATGGCGCTGCAGGACTCATGGGAAACCTTTACACCGAATCGGTGTTAGAGCCTACCAACCTGCAGAACAGCTACGAAAGCAAGCTGGGCTTCACCGACGACACGTATACACAGGCCGTGGACAACGGCGAGTATACCAATTTTGCGTCCGACAGTGCGGGCTACGGCTTAGCGCAGTGGACGTACTCCACCCGTAAAGCCGGGCTTCTCAGCTTTGCGCAGAGCGAAGGCAAAAGTATCGGCGACTTAGAAATGCAGCTCGATTACTTAATGAAGGAAATGCAGAGCAGTTATTCCTCTGTCCTCTCTACGCTGAAAAGCGCGACTACTATTCTGGAAGCGTCGAATGCCGTCCTGACGAAATTCGAGCGCCCTGCAGACCAGTCAACCACCGTCCAGAACAAGCGCGTAAGTTATGGACAGACGTACTATGACAAGTACGCAACTACTACAACGAAAGGAGCTAACTCAAGTATGAGCAACAGCAGCTTGGTAACTTATACCAACATCATAAAAATGCAAAAGACAAGCCCGAGAACGCATACCATTGACACTATCACTATCCATTGCGTGGTAGGTCAGTGGACCGCAAAGCAGATTTGCGACTACTTTGCCAATACCGACCGAAACGCCTCTTGCAACTACGGCGTAGGCAAGGACGGCTCAATCGGCCTTTGCGTGGACGAGGCAGACAGAAGCTGGTGCAGCAGTAACGCGGCGAACGACCACTGAGCAATCACGATTGAAACCGCAAGCGATACCTCAAGTCCTTACGCCGTTACGACTGCGGCGTATAACGCTTTAATTAAGCTCGTGACGGATATTTGCAAGAGGAACAATATTTCAAAACTGGTATGGAGCACGGACAAAAATACCCGCATCAATCACTTAAACGGCGCGAATATGACAGTCCATCGCGACTATGCAAATAAGTCCTGCCCCGGCGATTACCTCTATAGTAAAATGAGCGATATTGCCTCGCAGGTCAACGCCCTGCTTGGTACGTCCGACGATACCTCTTCCTCTGATGAGGACACGACCTCAACCGCAACAAATACTTCTTACCCCGCTACCCCGTTCACGGTACAGGTACTCGTCTCCGACCTCAATATCCGTACAGGTGCAGGGACAAGCTACTCTAAGACCGGAAAATACACCGGCAAGGGTACGTTTACGATTACAGAGGTAAGTAACAGCTGGGGCAAATTGAAGTCCGGCGCAGGCTGGATTTACCTCGAGAACGCTTCTTATGTGAAGATTCTCGGCACGACTTCAACAAGCACGACCGTGACGCATACCGTCGTTAAGGGCGATACCTTATCGGCGATTGCCTCTAAGTACGGTACGACTGTCGCAAAAATCGTGGCCGCAAATAAGTCTAAGTACAGCAAGCTGACGGCGAATTATATCCTCGTCGGCTGGGTACTCACTATTCCGCAGTCATAATGGAACAAATTGCAAACGCCGTTTTAGCGGTACTGATTATAGCCGTCTATACTGTCTGGGTTGTCGCTCTTGTTCGCTGGGATGGAAAATGCCACTGCGACAAGAGCGGCTGCGGGACATGCCCCTATAATGGGGCGTGCCCCCACCAGCATGAGGACGAGTAAAGAAGAATATTATGCAGGAGTTTTTAACTACCCTTTTGACCGCCGTTATCACTGCGGCCATTCCGATTATAACAACCTTTGCGGTAAAACTGATTAAGAATGTGGCAGACAATACCGAAGCGAACGCGGACAGCGTAACGGTCCAGACCTATATCGCTGAAATTTCCTCGGCCATAACTGCTGCGGTATCGGTGACAAGCCAGACCTATGTTGACGCCTTAAAGAGCTCGGGGTCGTTTACCAAAGAGGCCCAAGCCGAAGCGCTGCAGAAGTCTCTGACCGCGTGTATTGCGGCGCTGAGCCCCGCCGTACAGAACTTTATCAAGGATGTTTACGGAGATATTACCGAGTACCTCACGACTAAGATTGAAGCGGAGGTACGTGCGCAGAAGCTCGCGGTCAGCTCTACAACCGAATAAAAGCCTATCCTTCAAGCCCTCACACGGATTTCTCCGCATGAGGGCTTATTTTTTTTGCCCGTGAAGCCCTATTTACTGTTATTAGTAAGAACTGCACGGAAGGGGTCTTACTATTTTCAGTAAAGTCTGAGCGCTTTGTCGGCATACAAAATCGGCGAAACATGACATAATTATATATGTCAAGAGGATAAAGCCTCAAGAACAAATAAACTTTTTGGAGGACAAAAACATGTTATTCAAGGATATTAACAAGAGATTCACCGAAATCGTTGCAGGCTATATGGCAGAGGGCTGGTACATCAACACTGCTACTCAGCGCAGTAGTCAGGGCGAAGTCAGCAAAATCGATTTGACCGACGGCAAAGAGATTATCCGCGTTTTAATCGATACCTTTACCGACTACGAGGCGGGCGCCCGTTTCTACAATAACCTCGAGGGTATTCAAATCATCGTCGGCAAGCCCGAAGCGGACGACAGACTCAGACCGAACAACCAAAACGACTGGGTAACTATTTGGAATAACAAACTTGAGATTATCCACGAAGAAAGGTTTTATCAGGTAGGCCGTGAAAACCGTTGCGGCAGCAAATTCTACGGTACCCGCGAGGAGGCAATCAAAGCGCAAATGCTTCAGAATACCCGCCGGAATAACCGCCATGAGCGTTTCAGCTCTCAGAAAACAACCGTTATGCCCGAAGCTGCAAAGTCTGTTGTTCTTTCCTTTGTAAAGAGACAGCCCCGCTGCAAGAGCGTTCGTCTTTCTGATATTGAGGAAGTCTACAGCACTCTGAGCAGAAACCACGACGGTGCGCTCGTAAAGCATTACTTCGTCAAAGCTAAGGGCAACACCTACAAGCTTCATTGATAAGGAGGACAAGACCATGACAGAACACCTTTTTACAGAGCTCGGCTACTTCACAGAAAGCGAGTGCACGGCAATCAAGGATTGCCTGCAAGGGTACAGCTACATGCACTTCAATATTTCTTGGAGCCGTTACGCCGCAAATTATACGCTGATTGTGCGTACTGAGTATGAGACCACGGAGGACGAGCTGAGGGACTTCTTCCTTCACTGTGCCCTTAGTAAGCTGCTCAAACTAAGACAGGAGGCGAGGTCATGAGAATTTACGTCGTGCAGGTAACACCTAAAGCGCACCCGAGCAAGGTCAGTCAGGAAGGTTATTTAAGTATGCAGTCGGCTAAGGCCTTTATTGAAAGCCGAAGGCCGAGACCCATGCTGGTAGACTCTTATCTCTACCGTGATGAGAACAATACCGAGTACCTTATATGTGAGGTGACGGTATGAGTCGGCGCAGATACGATAAGGGCGACGTCAAGTGGCTCGCCCCTACAGCGAAATCCTATAAGGCACGCACTCTTGCGTGGAGTACCAAAGCGGCAAGCGATTTAATCGTCGCCTTATCGCAGGAGTACGGCACGATTCAAGAGGTCCACGACCATATTACCTATGACGTTGAGGCTCGGTCAGTGCTGCAGGCCTATATCGATAAGGGCTATGGAGACTACATAGCAAGAGACCTATTCAAATAAGGAGGCGATAAGATGAAATTCACGTTATCAGAATGGAATGCAATCAAGCGTTATCTCGCTACGGCGCTTGACGACGCAGAGGACTTTGTAGCAGGGCTTGAAAAAGAGATACAGGAAAAGCCCGATTACCTCGTTGTCAAGGACTACGTAGCCGCGAAAAAGTCGGTTGCAGAGCTTGAGAATTTTATCGCTCGGATTGAGAGTGCGACAGTATGACGCCGCAGGATTTACGACCGAGCTTACAACCGAGCCCATTTTTACTCGGTTGTTTCGGTTGTATCGGTTGTAAACCGCCCTGTGTATGGGTCGTTTTGGGACGAACGCCCTACCGAATACAGTAAACCGGCAAAAGTGCATAGGAAACGACTTACTATTTTCAGTAAAGTCTGAGTGTTTCGTCGGCATACAAAATCAGTAAAACACGACATAATAATAAATGTCAAGCGGATAACCGCTGAATGAATAAGGAGGACAATACTATGATGTACAAACACGTAAAGACAGGAGCTCTTGCCGAGCTCATCGGAACAATCGAGGACGGCGTTACTTTGAAGGACGTCGCAACGGGTGAGACCAAAGAGGTCAAGAACATCACTCTCCGCCGCTGGTGGAAAGCCGTTGAAGAAGCTGCTGAGGCCGCTCAGGAAGCTCCTGAGGAAGCGCAGGACGCTCAGAATGAAACCGAAACCTCTGAGGCTGAGAAGTACATACCGAAGAGGAAAAGACCGATACGGAAGTTGAGGACAAGCCTCTTGCTCTTTCTGAAATCGTCTGCAAGCTTGAAAACCTCTTCGACCTGCTGAATCGCCTTTACTTTGAGGATAAGCTGCCCCGCCCCGTCATTACGGTCCAGTCTACGCCAAGGGCTTACGACCACTGCACGACAAAGAAAATCTGGAACGCTGGCGAGGAGAACGACGGACGCTATGAAATCAACATCGGCGCCGAGTACCTAAACAGACCGAGCGAGAACACCGCAGCGACCATGCTCCATGAAATGGTTCACCTCTACTGCCATGAGAACGACTTGACGGAAACCTGCCAAAACGGCAGATACCACAATAAGCTCTTTAAGCAGGAGGCTGAGGCAAGAGGGCTCATCATTGATTACGACCGCACAAACGGCTATTCGACCACGACGCCGAGCGAGTCTTTCATTGAGGCCCTTCGCGAGAACGGGTATGCCCTTGAAGTACCGTTTGCCCGCCATACTTTGGGAAAGAAAAGCAAGAAAGCTTCTCGCATAAAGGCTCATGCCTACACCTGCCCTTGCTGCGGGCAGACCGTCAGAATGACGGGCGAGCTTAGCTTGATTTGCGGAATCTGTGAAGTCGCTATGGAATGCGCCGATTAAGGCGCACTTCGCGGCTGTCAAGGAGGTTAGTGTGAAAGATTATAGGATTTTGTCCCCGCCTAAAAAGGGCACAACAAAGCAACCCTGTAAAACGCAAAATTTTTAGGGCAGTTTTGGATTTTGTGAACGAGCCTAACTGACCTTTAGGCCCTGACTTTCAAGGAGACGAATC
>JAJQEI010000034.1 GCA_021201755.1 Ruminococcus sp.
GCAAGCGATTCACAGCAGATAGAAAAGCGTTTTTTATTTGTTCATCCGTGAGATGCGGCGTGGTGCAGTTCATTTTGAATTTCTGATTGCATTGCCAGACCTTAGAACCGAACCAACCGCCGCAACAGCCACACTTGATTTTCGATGAAAAAATATGTACGCTGCTGTGATATTTTTCACCCCGTTTCAGAATTTCTTGCTGCACCGTTTGGAAAATCTCCGGTGCAATGATGGCTTCGTGATTGCCTTCCACATAATATTGCGGCATCTGCCCTTCGTTGACTTTTTTCTTTTTGGTGAGAAAATCAACCGTGTAGCTTTTTTGCAAAAGTACGTTACCCATGTATTTTTCATTGGTAAGGATGCTTTTTATAACTCATGAACCCCATTTTTCCTTGCCGCCCGGCGTAGGAATTCGCTCTGCGGTAAGCGTTCTCGCTATGGCGGTATAGGTCATACCTTTCAGAAACATACTGTAAATTCGCTTCATAATAACAGCTTGCTTCCGATTCACAACAAGCTCTCCATTTTCGCCACGGTCATATCCCAGAAATCTGCCGAACGGGACACTGACTTTTCCATCTGCCATTCGTTTCCACTGTCCCCATATGCAGTTTTCCGAAATGGAACGGGATTCTTCCTGTGCAAGACTGGACATAATGGTCAGCAGCAGTTCGCCCTTGCCATCGAAAGTCCAGATGTTTTCCTTCTCGAAAAAATATTCAATGTTGTTTTCCTTCAATTTGCGAATTGTGGTCAGACTGTCCACCGTGTTTCTGGCGAATCTACTCACCGATTTTGTTATGATGAGGTCAATTTTTCCCGCAAGCGCATCGTTTATCGTATTCTTAAATCCCTCACGCTTTGCCGTATTGCAGCCCGTGATGCCTTCATCTGCGTAAATCGCAACAAACTCCCAGCCGTCATGCTCCTTGATGTATTTTGTGTAATAATCCACCTGTGCCTGATAACTGTTCTGCTGTTCCTCGTGGTCTGTACTGACACGGGCATATGCTACAACACGTCTTTTCTTTATTTCCAGCATCGGTGATTCCGTGTGTCTGTCCATTGTCGCAGGAATTGTGATTACATTTGTCATAGCTTTTCACTCCCATCCTGAAATTGATACCGTAAATCGCCATTTTCCGTGACCGTTATTTTCTCAATCTGACTTTCAAATTCACGCTCCGAAAATGACGAAATGCCCATCACCTGTGCGGAAATCCTGCGTAGCTGATAATCCGCAAAATTTCTGTTACGGCAGGAAACACCGTTTTTCCTTTTTCCTATACAGTACCAATAGCACCATTTTCCAGTACTAACCACTCGATGATATGGATTGCCGCAACAAGCGTATCTTATTTTATTTTGAAAGCAGTCGGTTACTGTGAAAACGTGCTTTGTTTCTGTGATATGCGGATTTTTCCAGATTTTCTGTTGATTGCCAGCGAGCTGAAATGCAATATCCCCATTTTCCAGAACTATCATAGAAAGGACTTGCTGATTGAAAAGTTTCTCTGAAAATTCATCGATTTCAAGCACGTCTGTACAGATTTCTTCGAGTTTCGTTTCCGTGAAATTGATACTGCTGCAGTGCATCCCCCTTTCTTTTTTTGCTCTGCAAATCCAATGCACATATTTTTTGCCATGATTGTAGGATATTTTTCTGGTGTATAGCATACCACAAATCCCACATCTCAGCTTTCCGGTAAAACAGTACATAGGATTTAACAGAGAACTTCTGCGTGCAATTTCCTCCTGTACTTTTGCATAGGTATCTCGGTCGATGATAGTTTCATGAGTATCTGGCATATAGTATTTTGGAAATTCGCCTTGATTCTTTACCTTGTTCTTCGTAATGGGATCTGCCATGTAGCTTTTTTGCCGGAGAATATCACCTGCATAAACTTCGTTGCGAATCATAATCATCAGCGATGCTTCTCGAAACAAACAGCCGTGGACGGTTCGGTATCCACTTTCATTTAAGTCATCACAGATTTTCTGCAAAGAAACACCTTCGAGATAAAGTACAAACATTCTGCGGACAATAGCGGTTTCTTCTGGAATGATCACGTATTTTTGCAGGCTTTCATCATATCTGTACCCCAGAATATGCTTATTGGCTGTGCCAATTTCGCCGGATTAAAAACGTTTACGAATGCCCCATTTGCTGTTATCGGAAATTGAACGGCTCTCTTCCTCTGCAAAGGATGCAAGCACGGAGAGCATCAATTCTCCATCGCCGGATAAAGAATGAATATTCTCCTTTTCAAATCACACTTCAACACCGAGTTCCTTCAGATGCCGCACAGCTTCTAAAAGGCCCACCGTATTTCGTGCGAATCTTGATATGGACTTACAGAGAATGATGTCAATTTTACCACGCTCTGCATCTGCTATCATTCGCTGAAATTCGGTTCTATGCTTGGTGCTTGTTCCGGACACAAAGCTGTCAGCATAAACACCCACATATTCCCATTCCGGATTGCTTTATATCAGTGCACTGTAAAAGCTGATTTGTGCCGACAAGGAATGATTCAGACGTTCTGTTTCTACGGACACTCTCGCATACGCTGCAACCTGTTTCCTTTTCGGAAGCTGCGGCAATGCGGCTTCGATTTTCACGATTTTGCGCATAATATCGACCTCCTATCGTACACCATATTACCGCCTGTCCGCTAAGAAGTCAAGCGATCTGCTGAAAATAACATACCCAAAGATAGGTGATATTTTTCGCAGAGTTTTGTATCAATTATGGTGCATTCCTCCTCGCTGAGAATGCCCTTTTTGCACATGGAGCGGAAAAAGTGAATGCTTGCCTGATATTGCAGTTCATTTTGAAAATCGATCCTGGATGTAGCATGCGTGAGAGCAGTATTTGCGTTTTGTGTTGCCATATGCCATGAACTCCTTTCCGCAGCATTTGCAGATAAAATTGTAATAAGCCTTTTGATGGACAGCGGACGGATGACTGTTCCACCATCCTGTCCGACAGACAGCATTGCAGAATTTTATCGGTTTTCTTCCCTTGATTTGCGTGAGTGGCTTACCACAGTTTAGGCAAATGTCCTTTTGGATATATCGTCTGCAAAAAGCGGATACCTGATCCTTGCGCAGTCCCAATGCATCCGCAATTGCAGCATAGCTTTGCCCTGCCACTCGGCGTGCCTTGATTTCTTCTTTTTCTGTGTGGGTCATAGGATTTTCTCCCTTCGTAGATTAAAATGAGAAGTTTTCCTCCATATATATACCGGAAAAAACAACCTGATTTGAGTGAGGAAAATGCCCCTTAGAGAAAATTTTTCTCCAAGGGTATGAATCGCTTCATAAGTTTATTTATTTTCTTGTGGTGCAAATTCTCCTTGCAATTCTTCTGAAAGTATGGTATACTAAAGCTAGAGTAAATCCCGTGGAAAGCGAGGTAAAGAAGCAATGGGGAACTTCAAGCCCATCCCGATTGGGGTGAAGGATTTTAAACGGCTTGTTGATGATGGTTATTATTTTGTGGATAAGACATTAATGATAAAAGAAATTTTGGACAAAAAAGGTGCTGTCAATCTGTTTACACGTCCCAGACGCTTTGGCAAGACTTTGAATTTGAATATGCTCCAGTGATTCTTCGAAAAGATAGATGAGAATAACGCATATCTATTCGATGATCTAAACATTTCTCAAGCTGGCGAAAAATATATGCAGCATCAGGGGCAATATTCGATGATTTCGCTGTCGCTTAAGAGCATGAAGCAAGGAAATTTTGCAGAAGCATTTGGCTGCTTCAAAGATGTGCTGTAAAAAGAATTTTGGCGACATAGAAATGTTTTTGAATCCAACACTATTTTGCCAAAATATAAGGAGCTTTTTTCGAATATTTGTAGCGACAAAGCTCCTGATTCAGAGTACAAGATTGCAATTCGCACACTTTCTGATTGTTTGTATGCAGTCTATCAGAGGAAGGTCATCATCCTGATCGACGAGTATAACGTACCACTAGAAGCATCGCATTTTCGAGGCTTCTACGACGAAATGGTGGATTTGATTCGTTCCGTTTTCGAGAGTGCATTAAAAACAAATCCATACTTAGAATTCGGTGTATTAACAGGCTGTCTGCGAGTTTCGAAGGAGAGTATTTTTACAGGACTGAATAATTTGAACGTGTATACCGTTCTGAATAATGATTTTTCTCATTGTTTTGGCTTTACGCAGCAAGAAGTGGAAAAAATTACAGATGATTTTGGAATGCAAGATAAATTGTCAGAAATGAAGCAGTGGTATGATGGATATCGTTTTGGAAAAACAGAGATTTACAATCCATGGAGTATACTGAAATATGTGCAATCTGCTGTCAGTGATGAGGAGTGTCCATCGCAACCTTACTGGAGCAATACAAGTTCCAACGACATCATTCATGAACTTGTAGTAAACGGTAACGAAGAAACACACAATCAGATTGAAGCACTGATGAATGGTGAATCCTTAACAAAACCAATTTATGAGGATATCACATATCGAAATATCAATATCAATACAGATTATATATGGAGTTTTTTGCTTTTTACAGGATACTTGAAACCAATTCGTTTGCTCAAGAAAAATATCTTAACTTATGCTGAACTGGTCATTCCAAATGTGGAGGTTCAAACCATATATCAGACCACGATCATGCAGTGGTTTAACGAAAAGGTTCGAAGCGCCTCTCGTGATGATTTGTTCACGGCTATGATCAATGGAAATGTGGACGAATTCGAGACGCTTTTAGGTGACTGGCTGGACGAAACAATCAGCTACTATGACAGCAAAGAAAATTACTATCACGGTTTTTTATCGGGCTTGTTAGTTGGTTTTAAGGGATATGACGTAAAATCCAATCGAGAAAGCGGTGATGGATGTCCGGATTTGCTTGTATTAAAACGGAAGCGACATAAATTAGCAGTAATTTTGGAAATCAAAGTAGCAGAACAATTCCGTGATTTGGACGAAAAGTGTGACGAAGCATTGCGGCAAATTGAAACGAATCGATATGAAACGGAATTGAAGTATGACTGCTTCCAGAAAATTTTGAAATATAGCGTGACATTTTGTGATAAGGCGTGTCGGGTGAAATTAGAAGAAGAATAATAAATTCTATTCAAAAATCCCTTTCATCGGAGAAAAATTTTTGATGAAAGGGATTTGTCTGTCTACCCAAGTTTCTCATCAACACTTGCTACGTGTTCTAAAATCTGTTCCAATGTATTTGTTGAAGAATTGTTTTTCGTTGTCGTTGTCGAGAAATCGCTCACGGCATAATCCAAATCCACATTTCCCGAAATTCCATCCACACTGCCGGTATTGCTGTATTGCCATAGCTGATAAGTTCCGGTATAACTGCAAGCGGATGCCCACTGTGCCACCCAGATTGCATATTTTGCCTTGGTTTCAGCAGAAAAATAGCTGTCAAGCATGGACTTGGACGAGTAAATCATAGCTGTGTAACCTGCATTCTCTAACGCACTACAAAAAACATTCGCAATCGTATCAGCCGCCTTTAAGCTGTTCGTTTCTTCAATATCATAGGCGATGGGATATGTGAAGACTTTCCCAAAAAGTGTCGATAAGCAAACTGCCGCCTCTTGCTTTGCCTCGGCGGCAGTGGTGGCATAACTGTACCAATACGCTCCACAAGGGATGCCCAATCGTTTGCAAGCAGCATAGTTTGTCTCGAACTGTATATCAATTTGGTTAGATTCCTTTCCGTAGCCAGCACGGATCATAACAAAGTCCACTTTACCGGAAGCTTGTACTTTATCCCAATCAATCGTCCCTTGATGATGGGAAACGTCAATGCCTCTCGCATAAGAAGTATTCGTTTCCATTGCCTTCGAAATGCCAAAATACGTATAAAAATCAGATGTCACCGTACTCGTTCCCTTGATTTCATCTCCGTAATAGGTTCCACTCGACCGTACATCCAGGTGGGTAGATTGGTAATTTGTATTGATATTTGCGATACCGGAGAATCCTATGACTGGATGTAGAGCCGTTAGACAACTTTTTTCTTTCGATCCAATGCACGATTTCGGAAGTAGACAATTAAATTTGCAGAAACCATAATCAGATTCAGTATATAGACAAGCAGTACATAATTGATATGTCTCGCAATTATTTTTGCGCCGATTCCGGCAATATATCCCAGTATCAGTAAGAGAATGAATGCGATGCTCATTCCTTCAGCACTCCGGCATTTATAATTTTTAATCAGATTAATCGGCCAACTGCATCCAAAGAAAATCAGCATAATCGTTTCCAGAATTTCACTCATATTTTACCTCTTATGATATAGAAAAATATTGCAATGCTTCTGACATTGTTAAAGAGCGGTCAAAGAAAAAAGTATGCAGTGTATGTAATAAGTGCAATGCATAAATGTTGTCAAAATTGCCGCTGGGTGCGTCTGCATAAGCACAGCCATATTCTGCCGCCAGTTCCCGCAGTGCCTGGTTAAATGCTTTTCCGCCTGTGATTTCTTCGTTTACAGAAATGATCGTCAATTTGCTGTCCGGTATTGCTGTGTGCAGCTGATACAAAAGCCAACGGTAGGATTCTATTAGCGCAGGAATAGCTTTGCTGCCGGATTGTAATTCTTCTTCTCCAAAATACAGTAAAATAATACGAGGTTTTAATAACTCAATGCAGGGGATTATGTACTTTTCTGCCGTATCAATGGTCAGTCCCTCTATGCTCCGATTGTAGATAGCAAGATCGATATTATAGTCTTGCATCAACTCATGAAACGGCAGTCGTGCCGCAGCAGTCGAACCGAACACACAGATACCATTCGGTTTTGCGATCTGATTCAGCATCTTGAATTTAGAAAGGACATCTGTCTCTTTTTGCAGATTCATATTGATACACTCCTTTTCATTTATGGTTTGTGATTTTGCTTACATCTTTATTATACACTTAACAAATTCGTTTGTCCAATATATAATAAAATAGGTTATCATAATTCGAAACCTATTAGATATACCCCCATTTTCTCTTTTCATTTCAAAATACAATCAGATTCATAGGTTTGATCTTATGTATATTTCTAAAGCCACGCTGAAAAGATCGTGCAATATTTCTTAAAATTTGGAAAGAAGCTTTTTTACGATGGAACTTTTACAATTGGAATATTTTTATGCCGTATCAAAAAATCTGCACGTTACCCATACGGCGGAACAACTGCACATCGCCCAGCCATCTTTGAGTCAGAGTATTCATAGATTAGAACGAGAATTGGGCGTACCGTTATTTGCGCATAGCGGCAAAAATATTATTCTGACAGAATATTGGGAATATTTACAAAAAAACATTGACACCAATCTTAGAAGAACTACACCAGATTCCTGAAACGCTTCAAGAATTGGCACATATTCGGAGCAAAACGATTCGTCTCCATGTGCTGGCGGCATCGACGCTTGTCACAAAGGCATTGATATCCTATCAAAAGGAACATGACGGGTTGAATTTTCGTTTGATTCAAAATCCGCAATGTGAAGATGCAGATATTACGATTTTTACGAGATCTTTTTTTCAGAAGCCAGCAGATACAAAGGATCATTATCAGATTTTTACAGAACGTATTTTTATGGCAGTTCCGCTGTACTCCGCATACGCAAATTGCGACAGCGTTTTTTTGCAGGATTTTGCCCAACAGGATTTTATTAGTCTGATGGGTTCGCAAAGCATTCGAACCATTTGTGATCGCTATTGTCTTCACGCTGGTTTTGTACCGAAAATTATTTATGAGAGTGATAGTCCGGACACAGTGAAGAATCTGATTGCAGGCAGTCTGGGTGTGGGATTCTGGCCGCATTATACCTGGGGACAAGAAGATATGAGTTTAGTGCGGCTATTACCGATTGCCGAACCGATTTGTCAGCGTGATATTGTTTTAAAGCTGCACAATCGTGTACAAAAGCAGGAAGAAGCGGCGAATTTCTTTGAATTTTTGTGTACTTATTTTCGGAACTTAAAAAAATGATATTTTTTAGGCGGTATCATATCAATGTGATGCTGCCTTGAATTTAGTATGGATTCTAGCCAATCGCATATAAAGATTATCTGCCGACGTTATCGAGTTGGACAATAGCGTCATCGTGTAGTAAATCGAGAATGCCTTCGTAATTTCCTCATAGGTATTCACGAAGTCCAGCACAAAGTTTTTTTCTCAAACGGCGGACAAATGCGATTCAGGTGGGATAACGTCTGCACAGCCAAGACACCCTTCAGTTTTTTCAACACATACATGGCACAGAGCTTCGGCTGATCAAATCCGATCTGATATTTATTGGCAACCAGCAAAACATTATAATCATCCTTATCAAACTCTATCAGAACCAGTATTGCCCTTCAACGACAAGAGCCACTCTTCCAAAGTCCCAGAATATCCACTTTCCACAGCTAATTCATAAGCAGATGCACCACTGTGAATTTCGCCAATCTGTGCCAAAAGCTGTGCATATAGATCCGGTGTGGGTGGAATCTCCGAATTGCCATCACCTACAAAACCGGATGGACGAATGTGCAGAACTACCGGTACCGTTGTTGCACGAAGTCCATCTGTATTCTCGGCATCATAGCCAAACGATGAATTTGACCGTGACAAAAGCAATCTGGTCAGATGCAATTACCTCGATATCGATTTTCCATTCTATTAAGCGTACTGCTTAAGAATAGCACAACAGCTTGGTAATCACCAATTTTTTCTACCTTATTTCATGCGAAGCGTACTTCGTTAAGAATCGATGAAAAAAATCCCTTTCATCTGAGAAGAATCTCCGATGAAAGGGATTTTACTGTTCATCCTATTTTTTTATCAACATTATTTTAACCAGAAATCTGCTTTTTGATAAGCTAACTGTTTGGATTGCAGCTGCAATGAAACTTCACTGTTAATTGCCGAAATCTGTGCGTTGGCTTGTGCTTGCTGAACGATCGCTGTGCCCTGCAGCCGAATCACATTGTCGAGCTTTTGCTTGATTGCGTCCAGATTGCACTGCATCAATGCTTCAGAAAGACCTTGATTCGATGTAGAAATATAGTCGTATAAGTAATAGATGCCTTGGATGTTGCGGAATTGGAGTGGAATGATGTTTAACGAATAGGCTTTTTGGAGTTGTGCTTTTGTGGATTGAATGTCGGCGGTTAAGTCGCCCCGTCTAGCTTTGGCTTTTGTGAGTATTTGCTGCATGCCTTCATTATAAGACCGCATTTCATGCTGTACAGCTATCGCATATTTCTTTGATTCAGCCCGATATTCAGATAAAGCAATATCATATTCTTTTGTCCTTTTCCCATACTCTTTCTTGATTGATAAATATTTACGTGTATCATTGATAGCAAGAATTAGAAAAATCAAACCCACAATGCCTATTGGTACAATAAACAACCATACACGATTAGGTGCCTGATAATCTGGATCAGACAAATACGAATATAAAATATATATTAAAGCAAGTAAAGAACCGAGTAAAGTATAGCCAGCAAACATATAAAAAAGTGAAACATAAGGAGAGACCTTGTTGATAGAAGGCATATTTGGCTTTTCAAGCTCTTTCAGTTTTGCTTCTTCTTGTTTCACTTGATTCACTCTGCCAATGTTTTTCTGCTCATAGTTTTCTTGAATCACGCCATCCTGTGCCTGTGCCAACGCATTTTCCAATTCATACACAATCGTCTCCATTGTTCAAATGTCGTCCAAATAAATGAGCAATGCATCTCTGCTAATTTCGTCTGTCATTGAAATTCCTCCTTTTCGGTACATCCTATAGATTTACCAATCCGTTTTTCATAGTATTGTTTATCGTTATATTCGGAAGTGAAAACTTCTTTTTTGAAAGTACATCTACTCCCGTAAACATAATTATCCAACCAAGATTACTGTGCAAATCGGCAGATAGATCTGCCTTTTCTAAGCATTTTGCTTTCTGTAAGTAATTCATGTAAGCTTCAAATTGTTCCTCCGTGATTTTGAGAAGATTAGCATTTACATATTCTCCGTCATTGCAAATCCTTAGAATCGTTTTATAGATTGTTTCTTGCTTTATTTTTCCACTTTTTGATTTTGTATATGGTTTAGGTAAATCCGGCAAAATAAGCTGACTACCTTTGCCTTCAATGTCAGGAATATATTCCTTATAAATATATTCTAAAACCGTCTGATAGCCAACACCCCACTTTTTCGCAGCTTCATCAATTGTCATACAATCACCACTTTCTTTTGTTGTTTTGTACAATCCGCACAAATCCGACCGAATACAGCATTATTTTACACTACCAATGTGATAAAAAAAAGATGAAAATTAGATGAAAATTGCTTTCACATTTCCGTTATCGCATTGCCCTTTGTTCCCACAACACCGGACACAATAGAACCCGCATAGGAAAGATAGTCCGTCTTTGCTTTTCCCGCTTTGGTATAGCTTTGAACCGATTTCTCACCAGTTTTGGTGTTGATCAGAAGATACCCACCGGATGCATTCAACTCAATTTCACTGGAACTGGTCGAAATGGTGAGTGCCTGCTCTGTGGTCTTGTTTTTGCATACTATTTGTGTCAGGTACGCCTTTTCATTGTCGTTGTTCAGGACCTTGAGAACAAATCCTGTCTCATCACCGTCGTTTTCCGAATTTCTGAGAACTGAAATGTATATTCGAAATTTGTAATTTTCATCTAATTTTCATCAGTTTTTTTTTTTTTTTTTATCACATTTGTCGTGTAGAATAATCTTGTATTCAGCCGATTTTGTGCAGATTACACAGGATGCATGAAAATTCGGCGGTTACAGAAAATTTTGTAAGGGCAGCGTGAAAACACCTGTCCGGAAATAGAGAAAATAATTTATGGCAATGATAAAATGTCCAGAATGTGGAAGGGAAATATCAGATAGAGCAGCATCATGCCCCAACTGTGGTGTTCCAATAGCTAGTGGAAAAAAAGTGAAGATTAAGATGCCAAAAACAGCTCAAATGGCACAAGGTTGGATTGGACTTCTTTCATCGAAAAAAGCTGTAGTTTATGATTCAAATGGAGATATTTTATGGAGTAGAGATCATGGACATACAGCATCTTTTGAGATTGATAATGCAACAAAGATATCCATAGATTTAGGAAAATGGGGCAAAGTTAATGATGAAATGGTTTTTCCGGGAAAAAACTATGTACTTCTTAAAGATTATGGTGTACATATGGTTGCGAATTTTAAATTATCAGAGGTTGATATTATTGATGCAGATTGAATTATACTAAAAAGCACCGCATAACTTATAAAATGACATGGCATTCGTATAAGTTATGTGGTATTTTATTATGCTTCGGATTCTAACTCCCTGTTTTTAATTTTTATCCAACAGTCAAATATTTTACAAGCTTATTATTGATTTCAATCCCAAGGTTCACAGCGTTCAAATCCTATCGCTGCACGCTCCTCACCTCGAACAGAATTCAAACTCGGTTCGGGGTGTTCATCGCTTCCCCCACTTCGGTGGAAGTGAATGCCGTAGTAGAACCGAGTTCCTGTGCCTTTTCGGTTAGGCTATCCATTGCGGTGTCCAATTCTTCCGTGCTGTCGCAAGAGCCGGACATCAAGGCTTTTACGGACGCCCAGCGGAAATGGCATCCGCACGCATCGCCTAAAGATACGGAGTGTACAGTCGACATCTGACTTTCAAAATCCGCATAGGTGGAAAGAGAAAAGGATGCCACTGCAGTTGCAAGACCGGCAACTGCTGTGGTCAGTTTCTTCGCTTCGCTTTCCATACTGGATAGCTGTTTGGTACAGCTTTGATGCTCCGCAGAGAGCGTCTTCATTTTAGCTGCCAGACTCTGTGCCTGCGACGGGTAGAGGAAAGTACCCGTCCGCATCTCCTCCCTAGAATCGGTCGGGATGAGTGCTTTGGATATTCGCATTCACATTCTTTAGTGCAGTCTGCAGTTTCGTGGTGTCTCCGCCAATTTCGACTGTGATGCCTTTGATTCGGCTTGCCATATGGTCACCTCCCTGAAAAATAAAAATTTACTGAAATTTACTTGACAAAATCGTTTGAAACGAGTATAATATATACAGAGGGTGTATCTCAGCCCTAAATGAGAGAGTTATTTTGTGAGCTTCTCTTGGCTCTAAACAAGAAAGTTAAAAGTAAGCGTTTCGCTGCTTTAAAAGCGAAGTTAACAATAGGGACAAATTTCTTGTCCCTGTTTGTTTTTAGGAGTACATATGGAAAATATCAAACTATATGAAGTAAATCCAGCATACGTGGATTATCTTATACCGTTGGCACCGCATTTGTTTCATAATAAGCAAGCTGGTCAGACAAACGAAAGGAAATACATCGGTATTGTTTTAAAGATAAATGGTTTTGAATACTTTGCACCACTATCTTCTTTTAAAAGTAAACATCGAAAAATGAAAGAATCACTTAATCTTATAAAAGTTAAGGATTATGCCGTTATTAATTTGAACACGATGTTCCCTGTACCGAAAAGTGAATGAACATATGTAAATATTCAAGCCGAAAAAAATCTGCAATATCGAAATTTACTACTTGCAGAATATCGTGTAATTAAGTCGCTGCAGCAGAAAATCCGAAAAAATGCAATGACTTTGTATTAAATTAAAAAGAGGGACGGAGACAAAACAGCTTTGTCAAAAAGATGTAATGATTTTCTACGATTAGAAAAGGCATCCCTCTCTTATTTGGGTAACCATTAAAAGTTGCTATTTCCAAGCGATTTTTGGCATTTTTCAAAATACATCATAATCACTTTGCGATGCCTTATATGGATAATCAAACGTATCATTTTCTTTTTCCGTAAACATATCATTGACGATTCCAATCGTCAGCAAATTCAACTCGGTCATGGAAAGACCGAGTTGTTTGCATCTCAGTAGAAAAAGCGGTGTATTCATCACTCGGTTAGTTGCGCCCTGAGCGACAGTGAAGAAGTGCCCTTGGGGTAACGATGTTTTTTTAGCAGTCGACTGCGTTTCCATATTCAGTCCCCATAGTTCTAAAAGCTGTGGTAAAACCTCATAAATGGAGAAAATTCCAAACTACACCATCATTCAAATCTAGGCGCTGGAGGATGGGGAGTCGGCACAGGTACTGTATACCATCCAGCAGATACAGGATGGTACATAAAACATTATGATATATCTAGATGAAATTTAAATACAAAATCTTCTGCATAAATTCTGTTCACGAAAATTTTACAAATAAACTGAATGAGATTCATTGAACTATATTCAACTTTGTGCTATAATCAAAGCATCTCAGAAAAACGAGGTGATGGTTTGGAAAAAAAGAAGACAACACGACAGGTTCGTGCTATGGAAACCAAACAGAAAATCATGAAAGCCGCAAAGATTTTGATTTCTGAAAAAGGCTTTGAGAACATTTCCATAGACGAAATTGCAAAGGAAGCAGGTGTTTCTACAGGTTCTTTTTACACATATTTCAAACGGAAAGAGGATGTAGTTGAAGAACTGAACCAAACGGATTTTTACCGATTGGCGGAAATTGCGAACGGAATGACAGATAAGGACATTCTTGAACGGCTTCGCTACTACTGCAAAGGCTTTCTGAAGGACATTGAAGATACCGGAATTGAGATATGCAGACAGTGGACAAGAAACAACCTGTTACCCACGAATATGTTGTTGGGTGGTGAGGAAACAACGAAGTACCAATACAATTATCGTGCCATGCAGTCTATTTTAGCGGAAGGCGTAAGACGCGGAGAGTTAACTGATAATCTGCCGATTGATGACCTTGCGCTTCTTTTTAACGCAGAGCTTTACGGATTAATGATAGCGTGGTGTATGACAGATGATGAATTGACAGGCTCGGAAAAAACAGATATGTTCTGTGACACAGTAATTAAAGAAGCTTTAAAACCATATAAACAATGAATAAAAGGAGGCTATTTCAAATGGAATATGTACAGTTGAACAATGAGCTGAAAATGCCAATGCTTGGATATGGTGTTTATCAGGTAACAAAGGACGAATGTGAGAGATGTGTTTTGGAAGCTCTGCACACTGGTTACCGTCTAATCGACACGGCACAGAGCTACTTCAATGAAGAGGAAGTCGGTAACGCAATCGTGAAATCAGGCATTCCGAGAGAGGAAATTTTCTTGACATCGAAAGTCTGGGTTGAACATTACGGATACGAAGAAACAAAAGAATCCGTCTACGAATCTATGAGAAAACTTCAGACAGAATATATTGACTTGATGCTTCTGCACCAGCCTTTCAGTGATTATTATGGTGCATACCATGCGTTGGAGGAACTGTATCAAGAGGGCGTTTTGAAAGCGATTGGCGTGTCCAATTTTTATCCTGATAGATTAGTGGATATTGCGAATTTTGCGAATATTGTCCCAATGGTGAATCAGGTAGAAACGCACGTCCTCAATCAGCAGACGGAAGCGAAAAAGTGGATGGATAAATACGAAGTACAGATTGAGGCATGGGCACCGTTCGGCGAAGGTAAGGGCGGACTTTTTGAAAATCCTGTTCTTGTAGAAATTGGTGCAAAGTATAACAAAACACCCGCTCAGGTCATGTTGCGTTGGAATATACAGCGCGGCGTAATTGTACTGCCAAAGTCTACACATTTGGAACGTATGAAACAGAATTTCAACGTGTTTGATTTTGCGCTGAGTGACGATGATATGACTGCAATTGCGGCATTGGATACGCAGACCAGTGCGTTTTTCTCTCACTATGATCCGAACATGGTAGAATGGTTTGCAAAAATGGTTGAAGAACGTAAATCACAGCATGACAGTACGAAAGAAAAGAAAAATTGGTAATATATGAAATTGGATTTAAAGCTGTCGGACGATGATATGGCAGAAATTGCAAAGCTGAACTATTTTAGCGGAAGGAGTAAGGCGTGGAGAATTAGTTGATAATCTGCCGATTGATGACCTTGCGCTTCTTTTTAACGCAGAGCTTTACGGATTAATGATAGCGTGGTGCATGGCAGATGGTGAAATGACAGGTTAGGAAAAACAGATATGTTCCGTGACGCAGTAATTAACTGCAAAAACAATGAATTAAAGGAGGATATTTCAAATGGAATATATAAGAATGAACAATGGCGGCAAATGCCCAGTAATTGGTATCGGAACTTATACGATTGCTCCGGCTGACGCTGAACGCAGCGTAAGAGAAGCCCTTAAAATGGGGTATGAATGCATTGATACTGCAAATGCCTATGTCAACGAGAGAGCTGTCGGACGTGGCATCAAGGAAAGCGGTGTTCCAAGAGAAAAGATTTTTCTTTCCACAAAGCTCTGGGCAACCGAATATGAAAATGAGAACGCTGTTAATGAAACATTGGAGCGGCTTGGCGTAGATTATGTGGATTTGCTTTACACCAACCCGCCGGGAACTGGCTTGCAGGGTACAGACAGCTTGAAAAAGCATATCGGGACGGCAAAGCAAAGGCAATAAGAATTTCTAATTTTGAGGGAAAGTACCTTGAAGAACTTGAGACAAAATGGGAAATTGTCCCCCAATTTATCCAGGTAGAAGCACATCCGTATTTTACACAGGATGAGCTTCGCAAAACCCTCGATAAATATGAAATCAAGCTGATGTCGTGGTATCCGCTTGGACACGGAGACAAATCGCTGATTGAGGAGTCTGTGTTTGCGGAACTCGGAAAGAAATATGGCAAATCTCCAGCGCAAATTATTCTTCGTTGGTATACACAGATGGGTTTTGCAGTGATTCCGGGAAGTAAGAATATGGATCACATTCGTGACAATCTTGATATTCTCGATTTTAGATTATCAGACGATGATATGGCAGAAATTGCAAAACTGAATAAAAGTGTCCGTTACTACAATCGTACGGATGAAGCACTTGCAGGGTTTGCAGCATGGCAGCCCACATATGAGAAAGAATAAATTGTATGAGTTAAGTTAATTGGTAATACGTTGAAAAAGAGTGACTGCAATGTCCCGACCTCCATTTCCTTAGATTCTTGGTCTAACTTTTGGGGACAGGGACATTAAAGTCGCTTTTTTCATGCCCATTTGGAGATGATTACGGCGACCGCATCAGCCAAATAGAATTGTTCTCCTTCAAGGTCAATGCCAGCGGCGAAATATATGAATCCGACAATCGTTTCATGAAACGCCCCTGTCGGTCTGCAATCCAATAGTAGGAAAAGTCGCCAAAAGCAATGGCTTTGTTTCCTGCGTCCGGCGTAGGCGTACCCCAAGGGCATTTCTTCGCTTCGCTCAGGGCACATAGACGGAAGTGACATAAGGTCGATTCAAAATGGTATCCGGAATGCCCTGTGAAATCGAAGGCTGCCAAATGTAGTTCCCGTTCGCATCCTTCAGCTTCCGCAGTGCTTTCAATGTCTGTTCATTCAGCAACCAGACTGCCTTTTTGCGGTATGGCGACTTTAACGAATAGAACAGTTCCAGCATATCATCAAAGATGATGTTTGCCGTGGAGGTTGTCCCACCGTCTTCCGCACCACCGGTTTCTGCAAAAATACCGGTCGGTTTGCCTGTTCCATCCCCGATGAGAAATGCTTCTTCTTCCTTTGCACCGAAGCTCCCGCCATGTATCCCACATGACGGGGTATTTTTTTGTCAATGTGAAATCGATTTTCATAAAACTATCACCTGGTTTTTTTTTTTTTTTTTTTTTTTTTTTTATATAGAAGATATAAAAATAATTTTTTTAAATTTAAATTTTTGAATAAAAACAAAATT
>JAJQEI010000005.1:0-33806 GCA_021201755.1 Ruminococcus sp.
CTGTCGGGGATGGTGAGGTTTGTGAGACCGGTGCAGTAATAAAACGCATCATCTCCAATACTTGTTACGCTGTCTAGAATAGTAATACTAGTAAGATAGTAACAATTCCCAAACGCACAAATTCCAATACTCGTCACGCTGTCGGGGATAGTATAACTTTTATTTGTTTTTCCAGCAGGATAGCAAATCAGTGTTGTTTGATTTTTATCGAACAGAACGCCATTGATACTACTGTAATTTTCATTATTTTCATCTACTGCAATATTGGTTAAACTAGTGCAGAAACGAAACGCAACACTTCCAATACTCGTCACGCTGTCGGGAATCGTGACAGAGGTTAAACTAGTACACTCATGAAACGCCGCACTCCCAATACTTGTCATGCTATCTGGAATGATGATGCTCGTGAGACTGAAACACTGATAAAACGCCAGACTTCCAATACTCGTCACGCCGTCTGGGATTGTGATGGAGGTTAAGTAGTTGCAGTTATAAAACGCCTTCCTCCTAATACTCGTCAGTGCAACTCCATCAATCTCTGATGGAATCTCTAATTCTCCCTTTGCATCTGTATCGCAGTCCGTAATTTCAATCGTCCCATCATCTAAATATGCATATGTTAATGTAGTTGTACTTGTTCCTACTGGAACTGTATATTCATACTCCTCCCCACTCGCCACCAACTCCGTCACGCCGGAAAAGACTTCAGTCAGCACGCTCCCATTTTCAGCGAAAAGCGTCCCACAGAGAAGAATCGCCGTCGCTGTCAGTCCCGACAGCAATTTTTTCAAACTCTTTTGTATCATAGTGATACCTCCTGTGCAATAAATTTAGCCGAATTAATGCCTTTTTGATGTGCAGAAAAATTATCTTATCCTGTGTAAGGAAGTGTATCAACGATTTGTACGACAAATTTCAAAAGTGTCAATGTATCGCTTGCATCGACCTGATTGTCTTCGTTGACGTCTGCGTTTGCAGTCGCTTCATCGTTCAGCGTCACAGTTCCGGAAATTGCCTTATTCATAATGACAACGTCAGAGAGGGTGATTGCACCATCTAAGTTGATATCGCCATAAGTCACATCTGCTGTTTCGCTCTGTGCAATCGGCGTTTCATATGTGCCGTCACCGTCCGTGTCTACTGCTACACCAATCGTACGCTCGTCGATTTCGTAAAGGTAAACTTCGGTGTATTCGGTGGTGAAAGAGACGGTAGCAGAGACGTTGTCGTTGTTTGCACTTGCTGTAACACCATCAAGACTCGTTGCAGAAAGCGTGTATCCACCTTCAACCTGCTGCATAACAACAGTATCAATGTTGTCTCCCGTCACTTCAAATTCATACCAATCCGTATCGTAATAGCCCTCGTTGAATACCATGTTTATTGTATAATCTGTGTCTACACCAGAAATTTCCACGTAGCCGGAAGGATTAAACACAACTTCGGTTGCTTCGGAAGAAGTCGCATATAATAAGTTATTCTCATATTCTAAAGATAAATCCAATGCTTCTGCACTGTCTAGCTGCATCACATAACCACTGGAGGAATCCGCTAGTGCGAACTTCACGTCTCCACTTTCTGTCAAATCATCAGAGAGCGAAGAAAACATTTCTATGTCGTCGTCATCCGCAGCAGCATTGATGGTCCAATCACCGCTGTTAAAATTGATTTTCCGCAGGGAATAATCTGACGTAATTGCTTGTGAGGATAAAACGGATATGTAAGAATCATAAGTCGCTGTATTCGTGCCGCTCAGATAGCCGTGATAATTAATGATATTCAAATCGTTTGTCACCAGTCCCATGATAGAGCCATCATTTGAGTTTAACGAATAATACGGAATTGCCCAACGATTGCTAGAAGTGTTGATATACATACAATATGAATCGTTATAGTTAATGGCATTGTTATCATAAATTAAAATTTTCTTATTATAAGAAACTCCATTTTTTACATATGTTTCGGATTCTACGCCATATGCTACGACGGCGTGTCCGCTCATGTCAGTACCGCCATAAAAATATCCATAGAATGTAAGAAGTGTTGGAGTCCCGTCAGAAACACATTCCAAAAAGTTGTCTATTTTTCTTCTTCGGTATCATAAAGTGCTTGGTTTGTATATTGTTGTACAACCGTTGTTTTCTGCAACGCAAAATAATAGTTTATCAGTGATAGTACTTCATTGGATGGCAGACTGTTAATATCATGTAAGAAAGTAGCTCCATCCTGATAATCTAACGGTTCCAAAATCCCTGCACACGCCAAAATAGAGGTTGTCGCCATACCGTAGCAACTTCCACTCCATTCTCCACTCAATATTTTCTCGACTTTTATCTTTTCGGTATTTGACAATCCACTTAAAAGCGCATTGTAGTAGCTGCTGTTTATATAATAACTGCTGCCAAAATTAGAAGAACTATTTCGAAAACTCCAGTTATCTACGCTGTCAATAAAGTCGTAAGAGTCGGTAGTAGTAGTAATAGTAGTAGTTGTTGTTGTCGTAGTTGTTGTTGTGCTGGTTGTCGTGGTTGTTGCGTTAGATGAGGTGGTGGTTTCACCACTTCCCGTGATGACATAGTAAACATTTGATACATAAGAAGCATCTGGCCAAGTAATTAATACAAGTGTCTGGTCTTCACCCTTGAATGTATAAGAACCTGAAACGTCGCCAGTTCCCAGATTCAGCTGTGTATCATCAACCCATACATCAGATTCATCATCCCAATATCCAAAGTACAAACAACTACTTTCCCCACTATTTTCATCAACAGTATAATAAACCGTAATAACGTTGCCTTTATTGCCAGATACTTCAAACCCAACACAATCATAAGTATTTTCTCCATCAACGACTTCCTTAAGTTCGGTTGTTGGATAAACTGTTTCACCAGTTACTGCTGTGGTTGTAGTGGTAGTTGTTGTCGTTGTTGCTTCTGTCGTTGTGGTAGACGGTGCTTCTTCTCCATAGTGAATGGTAGCAGAGGTGAGACAGGTATTATAAGAACCAATTTCTATTTCGTTCCATTCTTCTTCTGTTCCGGAGTAGTAGACATCGGTAAGACTAGTGCAGCCCACAAACGCATAATCATCAATGCTGATTATGTTGTCTGGTATTGTGATAGAGGTTAAATTTGTACACCTACAAAACGCACCTTCTCCAATATTGATTACACCTTTGCCAATAATAATAGATTCCAAGTTTGTGCATTCATAAAACGTATTATCACCAATACTGGTTACGTTGTCCGGTATTGTGATAGAAGTTAAGCTTGTACAAAGAGCGAATGCATCATCTTTAATTCTGGTTACGCCATTTCCAATAGCAACAGATTTTAAGTTTGTACAGTTATAAAATGCCTCCGTTCCAATATTCGTCACGGTGTCTGGGATTGTGATGCCAGTAAGCTTGGTGCAATTATCAAATGCATAATCTCCAATACTTGTCACTACCACGCTATCAATTTCACTCGGAATTTCTAATTCTCCCTCTGCATCTTCTATACAATCTGAAATCTCAATAGATCTATCGACTATTAGAAATATATAATTTAAAAAATTTTCATATGTATACGTCGTTTCATATGTATTATAAGTTGCCGCACTCGCCGTTAACTCCACCTCATCCAAGGTCAAGCCCTCGAGAATCCCTTCCATGCCAGAAAACGATGCACATCCCAATAATAACGCTCCTGCCGTCAATATCGACAGCAATTTTTTCAAACTCTTTTGTATCATAGTGATACCTCCTGTGCAATAAATTTTAGATGATTTGCATTACTGCAAATTCCGATACGCTATTTTATTATAACACATAATCATTTCATTGTACCATTTTTTGCGTAACTGACACGTTTTTTGATGTAACTGACATTTTACACGCTTTTTGAATAGTTTTTTACCTATATTTTCCATATCATTTCAAAAAGTATATTAATAAGTATTGGTAAAATCGTGATTTATTTTACAATAATTCAATTTTTAAATGCAGAAATAGTTTTTGTTTGCGGCGGATTTCGTAAAAAGAGCCTGTTTCAAAAGAAACAGGCTCTTTTTTATATCAGTGCGTTCCGTTCAATTTTACGATGTCAAAACGCTATCCATACCAGTAATCGTGAATGTTACGGAGAAGCTATCGGTGGGCATAGAATAATCCAAACCAGCCAAATCTGTGTTATAGATATTGATTAGCTCAATATATAAGTTGCCCGTGCTTTCCTCAGACATTACCAACGGATCTGAAATTGCAATTTCATTATCGTCGTATTTCAAGACCACATCAGTCACATCAATATCACTCGTATACGTGAAGTCCGTGCTGACAAACAGCATATTCAGCGAATCGCAATCCGAAGAAAAATCATAGCCGGAAACATTGACTGTGTATATACCATCTTCGGTAATGGTTGCATCCTCGAACGTAGCACCTGTGTCAATAATTTCCTCGTCAGCTCCCCACTTAATCAGCGTATCAAAATAACCGCTATCAATACCGTAAGTAGAGTCAGAAACTGCATTACGGAATGTATAAATTGCAGTTTGAATGCCGATATAAGCATGCGCTTCCGTCACCGTTTCTGTCTCGATTGTAACAGTGGTATCTATACCAGCTAATGGATCCTTATTTTCGACCGCTTCAATAATGGTAGCAATAATTTCTGGTTGTGTCTGTTCATAGGTTGTACGATTAAACAAGCCGAAACCATACTGTCCATTATAACCATTGTCCCAATAAACCGGAATCATACCTAGTTCAGCAGCTTTTCCAGCCACATAGCCGTTGAAGTACGCACGGTTTCCTTGAATTTGTCCTTCGAAGCCAGAGTAAGCGGCAGACTTATCAATACAGCCATATTCGCCAATGATAACTGGAATATCATTTGCAACAAACTCGTCATACAACTGTTGGAACAGGTCGTCTAAGTAGTCTTCTTCACCCCACTTCACCTTATTCATACTGGGAAATCCGTGCTTTTCCATCAGGTCAGCACCATAATCGCCCCACAATATGGTTTTCAGGTCTTCTTCACCGCAATAATCCCACGGTGTGTAGTAGTGTACCGAAAGCATTAAACGACTTTCTCCTGCATCACAGTTCTCATCTGTGGGCATTTCAAAACCATAATCACCAACCGTATATGTGATATCCGTATTCCATCCAGGAACCAGCAACCAGCGATGTGTATTTTTGGAACCGGTAGCACGTACCGTATCCACAAAAATTTGGTTATACGTGTTCAAATTAGCATAATACTCTGAATCTGGATCATTGTACGTATTGTCGAATTCTTCGTTCATGGATTCAAAAATCAAATGTTCATCATAATCTGCAAAGCGTTCTGCAATTTGTTGCCAAACCGCCTCATATTTCTCGCAAATATAATCTTGATTTTCACCGTTTACTAGGAACCAGCTACCATCGATGGTGTTATAGCCATCGCCGTGGACGTTGATGATGACGTAAAGACCTTCGTTATAGCAATACTGCACAACCTCTTCCACACGATCCAGCCAAGTAGAATCAATCGTATAGCCGTTATCGTCATCGATAGTATCCAAATATGAAACCGGCACACGAATAGTCTGAAATCCAGCGTCTGCTACTGCTGTAATCAGTTCTTGTGTCACCTCTGGATTTCCCCAAACAGTTTCATTGACCGAGCCACCAGAATTTGCTTCCAATTGGTTTCCCAGATTCCAACCGGCACCCATTGCTTCTGCAATTTCGTCCACACTGATAGTGAAATTGCTGTCATAAGCGAGGATTTCCTCTTCGCCGTCCTCTGCGGTAGATGAATTGCTGCTGTTTTCATCGCTGGAACCACAGCTAGAAGCAGAAATGGTCAATGCCGCAGTCAGCGTCAATGCAGATATTTTTTTCCAAAAATGCATAATCATACCTCCAAAATACGTTTCTCATTTACTATTATACCATAAATATCTCAATTGTCAAGAATTTTTGTATGATTTTTTCTTCTTGACATTTTTTTATGGAAATAGTGCAATTCTTCATATTTTTTTCATCTTGAAAGGTATATTAATGCGGTGTAATCTGTGTATAATAAAGATATAAAACCAAAGGAGGCATATATCATGATTTTTGAAGAAACATTTGAAATGTGGAATGGCGTCACAATTCCGAAACTTGCGCTTGGCACATGGCTAATCGAAAATGCAAATGCCAGCGACGCTGTCAAGAACGCCTTGGAGATTGGCTATCGACATATCGATACAGCGCAAGCATATGGAAATGAAGCTGGTGTAGGCGATGGAATCCGGCGTAGTGGTATCCCAAGAGCGGAGATATTTATTACTTCAAAAGTAGCAGCAGAGCGAAAATCCTATGAAGCGGCTCGAACATCGATTGATAATAGTCTAAAGCAATCTGGGTTGGATTATCTGGATTTGATGTTGATTCATTGTCCCCAGCCATGGTCGGAGTATCATCAATCTAAAAA
The DNA here is from genome assembly GCA_021201755.1 of Ruminococcus sp. Taxonomy (GTDB): domain Bacteria; phylum Bacillota; class Clostridia; order Oscillospirales; family Ruminococcaceae; genus Ruminococcus_C. Next base: position 6,456 of record JAJQEI010000005.1, read on the forward strand.
CCACTATTTGGAAGAAAATCGACAGGTCTGGAGAGCCATGGGAGAAGCATATCAAGCGGGAAAGCTGCGTGCAATTGGCGTTTCTAACTTTGAAGAATCGGATCTGGAGAATATATTCTCAGACTGCAGTGTAAAGCCTATGGTAAACCAAATTCTGGTACACATTGCCCATACACCTATGGAACTGATTCGATATTGTCAGAAAAAAGATATTCTTGTAGAGGCTTACTCTCCGATTGCACACGGTGATGCCTTGCATAATCCAATGATTCAGAAAATGGCACAAAAATATAAAGTCAGTGTAGCACAACTGTGTATTCAATATATTTTACAGCTGTGCTTAGTTGCACTACCCAAAACGGAGAGTCCCGACCATATGCGAGAAAATGCGACACTTGCATTTGAAATTACCGATACAGATATGAAGAGACTTTATCAATTACAAAATTGACTTCAGAAACCTTAGGCGTGATTGGAAAATCATTTGCAATGTTATTCTAGCCTTAACGAAAAAGGAAGAATTTCAAAGTGTACAGGAATATGCAGAAAAATTGGTTGATGCGACTTGCCAGTATATCTGTACTGCAAACAAAACGATTGATATAGTTGTGAACACAAAACTTATGCAATGCGCTAAGGACAATATCCATGTAATCACAAGAATCGGAGATTTTATGCTGTATATATCGTTTCGTGTTATAGTAGGTAATGTATTCTTCTATTGCCGTGTAGAGATGTCCAATATGAAGTTTAGAATGTTGATACCAATATAATACGATTATACAAGTGCAAATCGTCCGCCGTACAGTCTGCTTCTTCTAACGCAACTGCAATAATGGATGATGCACTGTACGACGTTCCACCGTAATTCCAACTCGTTTTCGCCGAAAACATCGGTCCGTCGGCACGATAAGGATCATTGTAATCCGCTTCTGCCGCAACCACATATTCGTATCCTACATCTGTTTCGGTGTTGTAGCTTTGGCTGCCGACGATAATTTCCGTTTCATCAGATCCATAAATTTTTACCTTTTGAACGTAAATGTTATAAACCCACTTTTCTGGATCATAATTATCATCTTCCACAAAGAAAGAGACCAATTGAGAAAAATTCTCGACTGTAGCCATGCCATCTTCGGGAACTGTTGTCGTTACGTTGGTTGCCACAGATGTATCTGATTCGCTTTCATCATCGGTGTTTTCCACAACCCACTTTAAAGAAGATTCCTCGGGATCTTCATCGCTACAAGCGGTGCAACATTCCGTAGTGCCAATGATAGCGGTCATCAGAACAATATATATTTTTTTCATATCCAAGTCCTCCATATCATGATAATTTTCTACAAATTTTTATACAATTTCATTATAACACATCATGCGTTCTTTGTATCGCTTTTTGCGTAACTGACACGTTTTTTGATGTAAGTGACAATTTTAATGCTTTTTTTGCATTATTTTTCCAAATATAGAAGTAGAGTTTTCTAAAGTACCGTATCACTCGGAAATACATTTCTCTCTTGTTCAGACTATCAATGGCATTCGTGGTTTAAACGACGTTTCTGACCTCCGCCGAAAACTTGAAAATCGGCGATGATATGATATCCCAGTTCCTGTGCCAGCTCCTCATAGTGTCCGGATAATCTTTTTCCCATTTTTCCGTTACTCGCCTAAATTGTTCAAGTGTAGCTTTTTTGAAATACAGAAGACACCATGATAGATTATTTTCTGTCCGATATGTATGGATAAAATTTTCTTGTACCTTGTCAGACTATAGCATTTCCACCACGAAAATCAATAGTAACAAAATATTTTGAAGAAATAGAAACAGAGAGCAAATATGACGGATATTACTACAGGATAACGGATGCGATAACGATAGCGATTACTCGGAAGTATATGTGGGCGAATGTGCGACAAATACGCCAATGAGCGTCAGCAGATAAAATAAGCGAATTGTTAAAGGAAAAATTCGGAATTTATCGCATACCATGCTATTACTGGCTATTGTTACTTTTCAAAATCATAACGAGTATGCTGTACAGCCAGTTGGACATCATAAAAGGGATTTTAGCTGGCACGGCAAAAGATAAAACAATGCTAAATTATTACAATTGAACGATAGAGCCTATTTTATCTGCCATTATACTGGATTCCATGATCGGAATGTACAATTATACTCGTCAGTCTATAGCTTTTATGGGCGTTTATGAGAGTCTATTCGCACAATTCTACATGGCTGACTTTTAGCACACGACAATAAAGCGAGATTTTTCCCTTGTTTGTGCCGTCGTTGGTCTTTTAGGCGATGAAGCTCATTCGCTTGCGAATCTTCATCATCATCTTGTTCAGCGTCAACGAACTCTGTGGCGAATGTGTGCCTCTTCCGGCATCGATTTGTCAATGACGCACAGCACGCATCCGTCTGTATGTTGTGTTAGTTCATTAGCTGCCTTTGCCGAGCCGATTTTCCGCACCTACAACCTTGTATTCCTGTTCGTATTTCCGATTCTCTGCCATTTTCAGTTCTCCATTCACCTCCTTATTATATAGGGGATAGGGGCACTCTTGAAAATTTCCTTTTCGATTTTCATTTGTAATCGTTTTTATCTCCTTGAAATATCCCCTTGCTACGATGGTAGCAAGGGGCGTTTCTTTTTATTCTCCGAGCTTCTGAATCAATGCTTCTTGCAATGTGGCAGAAAAGTTGATGTGCTTTTCTGTTGCAAGGTCGTTCAGATAGCGAGGGATGGTCAGCGTTTTTTTAACGGATTTCGCACAGTATTTCCTCTGATATGCCAACCAATCCAAATTAACAGCCGCCAAAAATTGACCGCTTTCTAATGTGATATCTTCAGGTGCAGACGGTTTAGGAATAGGTGCTTTTTTTTCGCAAAGCATTTCAATACATAGTCCCATCGCTTCAGCAGCATATTTCAATGCATCCGACACGGTATCTCCATAAGAATTACACCCAACAAGGTCGGGAATCCAAATCGAATAGCCGTTACCGTCTTTTTGTAGAACCGCCATATAACAATAATTTGCTTTCATCGTGTTACCTCCTCATATAAGATAAGGATAGGCAAGGCTTAAATCAGCCCTGCATCCTTTAAAATTTTTTGTTCCAAGCTCTTTCCGAGGTCTTTGCCGTGCATCGGGACGGTGGTACATTTTCCGGTCTCTTTGTTCTCCATAAATTTGTGTGAACCTTTTTGCCGTACTTCTTCAAAGCCGTTTTGCTTTAGATATTTTACCATTTGTTTCGGTGTCATCGGCATTATCTATCCCCCTCCTTCTATATATACTATACCACGTGTACACGTATTTGTCAATACCTACAGCCAAATTTATTTGTAAATTATTTTTGAATAGAACAGCGTCTACAGATTGTATTGTAAACGCTGTTTTTCTTTTGACCGTGATTTTTTGTCACGGTCTTTTTTTGCACCTTTATGGCAGCTCTGCGACGCCGATTATACGTCCAAAGCATCGCATGATGTCGCTGCTATGCAGCTGGATATCGTTGTATTTTGGATTGTGAGAAATTAGGCGGTCACCGCCGTATTCCTTAATATAACCCGATCCATTGGCAAAGAAAACGCCAATTTGCCCTTGTTCAATCTGTTCCACCTGTTGAACAAGAACGATGTCACCGTCGCTGTAGCTGGGTTCCATGCTATCGCCGGATACACGCACGGCGAAGGCTGCACGCCTTGCTTCTGGCGTGTCGACAACCTCGAGCTTTTCCATCCGCTCGTATTCGTCCAGCGCATAGCCTGCGCCGGCAAATACAGCGTCTTCACTGTAGCAGACCGTCCAAGTGGGTTTTGGTTCTTCTGCTTGCGCCGCTCTAGAGCTTTCTACAACCCCTCCAAGCTGCGCCATGATATCGAGGATACAAGCACGGATTTTCGACGGTAGGGCGAGAAACGCTTCTATCATCTCGTCTTCTGTGGCATCGGTTAGGTCGTAGTCGCCGAATGGATCGGGGGCAGGCTCTCGACCTACTAGGCAATCAATTGTAACCCCGTAGAAGTCGGCGAATTTGATAGCCGCTGACATTCCAAGATTGCGGTCACCTGATTCATACTCACGACAAGCCGAATATTGCATCCCGATTTTTGCAGCGACTTCTTTTATTGTATAGCCGTTTTTTCTCGCAATTGTTTCAAAATATCTTTTGTTTCCATGATTCCACCTCCTTTATTTTAGTATAACATGGGCAGTCAAAAAAGTCAACACAAAAAAGTGTTATTTCACGGAAATCAATTTTAGTAAACGATTTGTAATATTTCTTTTTCCTGACAAATTCATGCTGATTTCAATAATTGAGAAAGAGTCAAATTAGCTGTGAAATTGCAGGAATGCAATGAATTTTCAGCACATATATTGTGAAATTCGTAACCGAATTGTAATTATTGATTTCCGTGGTGTTATTTTGCATTTTTACTTAAATATGTGCATTGTATACAAAAGAAATAGCACTAATTTGTGCAAAAGGTAGAAAAACACAAAAAAGTGTTTTTATGTATTGGCAATATCACGAAAACGTGTTTTACTAAATACTACGGCGAAAGCGTTTATGCTGCACGTGACGGCAGATGATGGAACAGTATTATATAAAACGGGGCAAACCTCTTTGATGGTGCTTGACGTGAGCAACGGTTTTTCATTTACGATTCCGGCAGGCACAGAGTCAATCACAATTGGTTTGGACGACAGCTGGTACGACTGGAACGCCGAAACTGGTGAAGGACTTTTTGATGCGACTTTTGCCCTTTATTTCCGTGAAAAGAGGTTGTAAGCATGGCGACTTTTTATGTGATAAAGTGGTTCGAATGGAGCGAAAAACCGCAGCATACGGCAGACTGGAAAATTTTGCACGACTCGACACAAAACGATGCAAGTGAAACGAAATTGTACAGCATCCAGAAGAATTATCAAGTGATTGATCCTGCGCTGGATATGGTGATGAATGAACCCGGGGGATTAACATTCACAGTACCGCCAACGCACACATATTACAGTAACCTAAAAAGCGCAGGAATTCGAATTTGTGTGACGGTGTTTCGGGATGGTTCGTTTTTATGGGGTGGGCATCCGCTGACCATTGACGAGGATTTATACGGGAGTTTGACATATTCCTGTGAGGGCGTTCTGGGGTGGCTGCCGAATGTGATTGCACCGACGTTTAACCGCTCGGGGATAACCATCTGGGGGATGTTCGTCAGCATTTTCTCAAGCCCTTACAGCTACGGCACAAGGTGCACGAGTGACAGCACCGTGGAAAGCTGTTACCGCAGATTTTCAGAAGATGGTGTATAATAAAACTTGACACAAATTGTAGAAGAGGAGTAAAATAAAAAGTGAGAAGGAGTGTGTCAAAAATGGATAGAGTGAAGAAATATGATGAAGAATTCAAAAAGCAAGCAATAAAGCTGGCGAAAGAGATAGGAAACAAGGCAGCAGTCAGTGAGTTGGGTATTCCCATGCTATGGCAGAAAACGTATGTACATGGCTTTGCTGAATAAAAAAGATGTTGGAAAAATCAATATTGCCATTCCTTGCGAAGGTACAGTTCGTAATGTCATGGAACAGTTCGGACTTATCCACAAGGTGCGCAGAAAGCCGAATGGCATCACGAAATCAGAGGCTGCATCATACATTCAGACAGAGGAAGTCAGTATACGAGTACAGAATATCGTATGGCAATACAAAAATACGGAATTGTTCAAAGTATGAACAGTGCTGGCGGCAGATGCCACGATAATGCCAGATGCGAAAGTATATGGGCAAGGATGTTTACAGTCGTGATGATAAATCAGAAAACTACACGATGGAGAAGTTAAAGACAATGATTTGGAGATATTTCATGAGCTATTGGGCAAACAGGAGGATTTGCACTGCCAACAACGGACTCCCTCCGGCGGTCAAGAGAAAACGCTACTATGATATCACTTCCCTTGCTGCCTGAAATTTGTTCGAGAAAATTGTGTCATGTATTATTGACAAAATCACTGTGGAGCAATACAAGTTCTAACGATATCATCCATGAACTAGTAGTGAACGGCAACGAAGAAACGCATAGTCAAATCGAAGCACTCATGAACGGCGAGTCACTGTCGAAGCCAATTTACGAGGATATCACTTATCGAAATATTAATATCAATACGGACTATATCTGGAGTTTTCTCCTGTTCACAGGCTATTTGAAGCCAATTCGTGTGTTTAAGAAAAACATCTTAACTTATGCTGAACTTGTCATTCCAAATGTAGAAGTCCAGACCATATATCAAACCATGATTATGCAGTGGTTTGATGAAAAAATTCGAACAAACGGAACGGATGATTTATTCAAAGCTATCATTAGCGGAGATGCGGAAGGTTTTGAAAATGAAGTGAATAATTGGCTTGTTTCTAGCATTAGTTATCAAGACAACTACGAGAGTTTTTATCATGGATTTTTAGCTGGTCTTCTGCTTGGAAAACGTGGCTATCGTGTGGAATCCAATCGTGAAAACGGGAAGGGCAGAACGGACATTACAATTTGTGAGTTTCAGAGAAGAACGGTTGCTGTCGTAATCGAGGTGAAAATTGCCAAAGATTTCGGCGATTTGGATGCAGCATGCGACAGGGCGATGAAGCAGATTGCAGATAGAAAGTATATAGCAAATCTTAAGCAGCAGTATTATAAAAAAGTGTTAAAATATGGCATAGCATTTTGCAGTGAAAAGGTTTGTCGAGTGAAATTGGAAGTAGAGGAATAAGCATAAGAAAAAATTTCACTTGATAATCACCAAAAAATTACGCATTTGCGTGGTGTCGCACTTTGAAAAATCAAAAAATACGCAGAAATAAGGGGGATGCATCGGCTCCACTTTAATCAGTGCAACCCTTGCTCATATGACATAGTTCTTGATGGCTGTTTTATTCATTTTTTTATTTTTAGTTTTCAAATCCCCACACTGGTTGCACATAGACTTCTAGTGGAAAAGGATGTGCAATATTCCCGACATCTTCCGTTAATTTTTTGGGGAATGTCTGATAAACTAGAGGCAAATTCGCCTGTGCTGCAATCTTTTCGCCATAATCCTGTGCCATGCGAATAGTTTCCGCTGAGGTTTCTGCACCAAGATTCGAATTGTTGATGATTCCCGTATGGTGTAGGCGAGATACTGTCTCGATTTCATGCATCAATTCCAGTGCTTCTGACGGCGATTCTGTCAGATAGCGATAGCAATTGACCACATACCACATATCGAGTTGTTCCGGTGCATAGTTTGCAAAACTCTGGGCATAGCGTCCAAGACCAATTGCACCTGCATCATCTCCTCCTACGTCCACAATCAAATAGCCCGGCTCATACGCCATGCGTTCCATATCAAACGAAATCGCAGGAATATCCAAACTCGTGTTGGCATACATCGAGGCCGCCAACTTCACGTCATGCTCTTGAAACAACAGCGCAAAGTCCGCTGTTCGAAAATAGGGGTTGACAATGTCGAAATCTACGATTGTAACCGTTTCGCCTTTGTCCGCTAAATTCAGTGCCAGATTGACCGCCAGATTCGTCTTGCCCGAACTGTAATGTCCGGTGATAATGGTGATTTTTTTCATATAAATTTCCTCTTTTCACTTTCTAGATTCTTTTTCCCCAAAAATCAAAAAACGCAATTTCGAAAAAGTCCCGAAATTGCGTTATTTTTTGGTCGAGGTGACAGGATTCGAACCTGCGACCCCTACGTCCCGAACGTAGTGCTCTACCAAACTGAGCCACACCTCGAAGCGACTTAATTAGTATACCACAAATTTCGGATTCTGTCAAGCTTTTTTTTACAAAGTTTATTTTTTAAGTCTTCTTTTATAGAAATTTCGATTCGAAAGAAATCTACACACATAATCTCTGGTTATTAACCTTTTATTGCATATAAATTCGTTTCCCATGCAGGGATGTACAGCTGATGGCGAATGTAGAGGTTATAACTTGGCTGGAGTTGATGAATTAGAAGTGGTAAAGTAAAGATGTCTTCGTTTCGATGATACAGCGACACCATCAGCCTTGGTGCATGGTGGGCAATGGTTTGCGATGCACCCCAAAGTGCCTCTCGTTCACAACCCTCCACGTCCATTTTAATTAGCGTTGCGGCACGTCCCTCTAAGATGCTGTCCACACTTCTCGCTTCCATTTCCTGTCCAAACGCCGACACTGCCGACTGTCTCCCTGCTTTTGTTGCGAATGGAACCATTGTATCCTTACACCAAGCTACGGCGTGATAGGCATTAATATATTGCATATCATTCACGTATTTACAAAGTTTTTTGAAGTTTTTTCGATCCGGTTCCATGGCATAAATGCGAATAAATTTTCCGTGGGTGAGTTGCAGTACCTCTTGAATGGTGTCGCCGTTATACGCTCCTAGATCCACATAGACTTCGTTCGGTGTCAATTTGATAATTTTCTTATAGATTTCCGTCTTTGGCGTGGTGACGCCTAACAAATGATGATAATCCCCACTGATTTTGAAGTTTAAGATATTGGCGTACACTTTCCGTGACTCGTTGTCAGCAAGCAACCGATACACCGTCTCCAAAGTCTCAGCGTGTTCCAGACAATAGTCATACGTAAACAGTCCACCCCCTGCCACAGGTACATCAGGCACAATCAGCGTATGTTTTTTTCCGATTTCCACGATTTTATCCACCAAAGACTGATACCCAGCGGCAAAAGCGAGGACGATAATAAAATCGTCACACTCTGCTTCAATATCCGAGAGTTTTCGCACCGGAAAACCTGCAAAAGCGTGTCCTCGTACAAAGTCATCACTGGCAAAAATACCTGCCACGGGAATCGATTTTTCTCGAAAAACTCGCATAATCTTCTCGGCACCATCGCCCATTCCATAGATATAAATCGGTCGTCCATCCTCTTTTAGCTTTTCCCAAGCAGTCTTGGTTTCTGTTATAAAAGAAAGCATTTCGCTCACCACCTTTTCATTCAATTCGCAGCTTATAAGTCCTCAAGTCCGCCATCTGGTACATTGGATACACCCACCATGTCTCTGCCACGGATATCAAACTTATCTCGTTGGTCATTAATCAGTGCCATAATCAATTCTGACACCTGTCTTGGATTTTTTACAGCATGGATTTCCTTTTTCGGTGTGTCCACGTCCTTGCTATAGAGAATAATCGTTCCACATCCAAAAATTCGCTGTAAAATCGGGAGTTTCATTTTTTTATCCGTAATCCGATAAAGATCCAGCTCGTCCTCTACGATGGTCAAAAAACCCACACGGGTAATCAATCGGGTATCGGACAAATAATATCTCGTAAAGGACAAGGGCAGTCCAAACAATGTCCGTTTCTTATCCGTCCACAAATATCCCAGCCCGTCCTTTGTTTTTTTCATCTCAGGCATTTTTTCACCACGCTCTATTATCTATTTCTCACAGGATAATTTCAGCATTACCGCCTTGCAGCGTGATTTTCTGATTTGTGCCTGCAACAGAGACAGTAAAGATTCTATCAGTTTCGGTCGCACGAACAGTAATCTTGTTTCCATCTCGTTTTGCCGTCAATGTCATCACTTCATTTGCGTTCACGTCATAGACTTTTGCATACGCCGTCTTTCCGTCTTCCAAATTGCAAATCAAGAAATCTGTGCCATCTAGGTAGTCGTATTCAAACTGATTTTGGAAATTACCAAAGCCAATAATCGAATTGGGCTTTGCTAGAACTGGCATTTCCATGAAACTGCACTTCTTCGAATGATACTTTCCGCCTTCCATCGTTTCGCCGGTAATGATGTCATACCACTTTCCTTCCGGCAAATAGAAATTTGCGACGCCATCCGCACGGAAAACCGGCGCACATAACAGGTTATCACCCAACATATACTGTTGGTCGAGGTAGCGACAAGCAATATCGTTCGTATATTCCATTACCATAGGACGCATCATCGGCACACCAGTATTGGAGGTTTTTACTGCCTGTGAAAATAGATACGGCATGAGTCTCCCTTTCAGCTTCGTGAAGAACCGCAACACATCACAGGACTCTTCATCAAAGTTCCACGGCACACGATAAGAGGTAGAACCGTGGAGGCGGCTATGGCTGGACAGAAGTCCAAAAGCGCACCAGCGTTTGTAGACATCCGGTGAAGCGGTCGCTTCAAATCCACCGATGTCGTGGCTGAAATAGCCAAAGCCAGAGGAACACAGCGACAATCCTCCACGCAGCGTCTCCGCCATAGAAGTATATTCTGCCGAACAATCGCCGCCCCAGTGTACGGGGAATTTCTGTCCGCCTACCGTTGCACTTCTGGCGAACAGACAAGCCTGACCTTTTCCATAATATTCCTCTAGAACGTCGAACACGGTTTTGTTATATAAGTATGTATAATAATTGTGCATTGCAATTGGGTCTGCACCGTTATAATAGACAACGTCAGTGGGAATTCTCTCGCCGAAGTCTGTCTTGATTGCTGTCACGCCCATTTCACACAAGCTCTGCACCCCAGCGGCAAACCACTTTGCTGCCTCCGGATTGGTGAAATCTACGATGGCAAGACCGGGCTGCCACAAATCCGTCTGAAAAACGCTTCCGTCCGGATTCTTCAAGAAATAACCCTTTTCTACACCTTCATCGAACAATGCCGACTCTTGGGAGATATACGGGTTAATCCAACAACAAATCCCGAGTCCTCGTTCTTTCAGCCGTGCAATCATTGCAGGTGGATCAGGGAACTGTTCCAAATCCCACTGGAAGTCCGTCCAATGATATCCTTTCATCCAAAAGCAGTCGAAATGGAACATTTGTAATGGAATATCACGCTCCGCCATACCATCGATAAAGGAAGTTACCATTTCTTCGCTATAATCCGTGGTGAACGACGTAGAAAGCCATAGTCCGAACGTCTTTGCAGATGGCAGCGCAGGCTTTCCAGTCAAATCGGTATAGTGTATCATCACTTCCTCCAGATTTTCACCACCGATGAAGAAATAGTCCAGTTCTTCTCCGGGTACGGTGAATGAGACCTTGTTGATAGTATCAGAAGCTACTTCAAAAGATACCTTGTCGCTGGAATTGACGAGTACGCCATACTGGTTAGACGTGATATAAAACGGAATACACTTATAGCTCTGATCAGAACAAGTACCACCATCAGCGTTCCAAGTTTCCACAGTCTGTCCATTTTTCAAGAACGGCGTAAACTTTTCGCCGAAGCCATAGACGCATTCTCCCACATCTAACGTCAACTGTTCTCGCACATATGTATTGCATTTGTCTTGTGGAAAATTAAAAAATTGGTCGTCGGTCTGAACGGCTAGGCGTGCATCTCGATGAAACTTATTTTCCTGTACATAAGTCGTCGAACGCCAGCCACCGCCGGTGAGACGCTTTCCATCACGAGTATAACACACATCCCAGCCGTTCGTCCCTTTCCGAATGGTGACGGTAGTGTTCCCAGCCGTCATGGAGACGGTTTCGACGTCTTCGTGGATTTCTGGTATATAACCATCCGGCAAATTCAACTCAAACTGTGGCTTATTTTTCAGTGTTCCTTTGTGGTGACAAATTTGGACACGAATCACATCCGGTGCCACTGCCGTATAGATGATCTCAAAGCAGACGCCACCCAACGTCATGGCACGATTCCAGATTTTATTCGATGTTGCAAAAACACGAATGGAATTTTCAGTTGTGGTAACCGCATAGGCGTGTTCCGCATAGAACACTTCATAACCCTTTTGGTTCAGCCAAAGTCCATCAGAAAATTTCATAACAATACCTCCGAATTTAAAATAAATAATATCATAAGCAAAAGCAAGAACCCTGATCTCTTCCCTTTAGTTTAACACATCTCAAGAAAAATGTCAATCATTTTTCTGAATTTGTGCAAAGATTTTCGGTGGTTGCGTGTGATTTTGACAAAAAAGTCCACCAAGCCATACGGCAAGGTGGAATGTGAAGAAAATGATATTATAAAGTTTAGTTAGAATGTTGATGTCAATATGACATCATATTCAATTATGCATATTTCTGAAACATTATAATTGAAATTAACATCAATCCGTACATGGCAGACTATCTATGTATCCCACCTAAAATTTCAACAATATAAGTGCGTCATTGACATCCACGCTGCCATCTCCATTGGTATCGGCACTCGAATAAGCAAGATCGCTCAAGCTCACTACGTCGGCAGCATATTTACTCAGGACAACTGTATCCGCAAGAGATATATTCCCATCCAGATTCACATCGCCGATTGTATTATCACCCTCCGAAATGGTGGTAGTGTTCACCGTTTCGGTCGTGGTAGTTGTCTCTGTAGTTGTAACAGTCGTTATGATTTCAGCCCCAGAATCATCAAAATCAAGATAGTAATTGCCACAGTTTCCAGAACCAGTCGGTGTAATTGTATACTCGAGGACTTGACCATACCCCGTTGTTATCGTAAAGGCTGTCGGTCCTCCTAGGGAAACCTTGACTTCAATGACATCATCACTGATAGATGTTACTTCTGCAACAGTTTCATCCGCACTATTGCATTCGATACCGCCAACTTCGCTAAAAGTCACGCTGTTGCTTACGATAAACGAAATTGTGCAGGGAACCCATGCGTATACTGTATCGACAGCTTCGTATAATGTCTTGTCGTAGCTGTCGCCATTTGTGTAATTAAATTCTAAAACAGATACGTTTCGGTTTCTTCATAGGTGTCAGTTGTTGATTGTTGTTCCTCATCAGTTGTGTCTGTACTGGTTGCATTTGCAAAAAAGGAAGGAGAAGACAGCAGCAGCGTTCCAATTGCAGCACTCAGAGCAACACATAAAAGTTTTTTTTTTTCATATTAATCACCCATCCTTTCAAGGGTAAACCTCATCGGACTAGCTAATGGCATTACGTCATAATCATCATCCATGTACCGAAACTGCCAAGTTTGAGCAGTTTCATATCCAGTCCAGATATGAAACGACATGGTATTATCTTCGACATCCCAATTGTTATTTAGATCCAAATATCTCCCTAATGTATAGACAGGAGACACCTTATAGAAACAATTAGAATAATATTCTAAAGAAAAACACTCCGACGTACTGGTTCTATAAGATTCCGTTTTTGGTGATAGCGATTCGTCAGAAGACTTTTTTCAGCTTTTTGTATTCATGACTGCAATTTGACAAAAAAATCCCGACTTCTACATCGTTAGTTTTTGGTCTAACTTTTTGGAATCGGGACATTGGAACAAAAGTACAAATCACATACTTCACTTCACATATAATTACGCACGTTCTACTTTACCAGAACGTAAGCATCTGGAACAAACGTACATATGGCACGGAGTCCCCTTTACGATTGCCTTTACTCGTTTTACGTTTGGCTTCCATGTTCGGTTGGAACGTCTATGGGAGTGAGAAACTTTGATGCCAAAGCTTACGCCTTTACCGCAGATTTCACATTTTGCCATTCTACAGCACCTCCTTTTTGCAGATTTCCTGTAAGCCACTTGAAACACAACTTTAGAAAGCCTACAATACAACAATTTTATTTTATCAGATTTCAGAAAAAAAAGCAAGTGATTTTGAAAATACTTTCAAATATTTTTTTTTGAAGTTGGATTTGTTCTGATTTTTTCAAACAGAATAAAAAAAAAAAGTATAAGGAATGATAACTTTAAAAATTAAGTCAAAAAATAAATTTTATAACTTTCGAAAATACACTTGAAATTTCTTGTGAAATCCTGTATAATAAATTGATAGATGAAAAAAGTCACTGCAGAACAAGTCTATCTGTTCAGAAAAGGAGTGTTTATGAATTTTCTTAGTAGTATCTTTAATATTAGCGACCCCTATACCATTTTAGCACGCATTGCAATCATACTGTTGATTTTACCGTTACATGAATTCGCACATGGTTGGATGGCAAAGCATTGCGGTGACGATACCGCAGAAGCTGCCGGACGTTTGACCTTTAACCCGTTTGCTCATGTGGATCCTTTTGGTGCAGTTTTGTTGTTATTAACTGGTTTTGGATGGGCAAAGCCTGTGCCAATCAATCCCGCACGTATGAATCATCCTCGAAGCGGTGTGGTTTGGACATCCCTGGCAGGTCCGATTTCGAACCTGATTGCCGCATTGGTTGGAATGATTTGCTTGCAAATTGTGTGGCCCTTTTATTGGACATATGGAACGGGGATTTTGTTAGGTATTTATGATTTCTTTTTGAGTTTTGTTACTATTAACATTGGCTTGGCATTATTTAACTTGATTCCGATACCACCGCTGGATGGATCGAAGGTGTTGATTTCGCTGTTACCTTATCGGCAATCCAATTGGCTTCAACGGAATAGTCAGTGGTTGTCGATCATCTTGCTGTTACTTGTGTTTTTGGGTGCATTGAGTACGCCATTGTCTTGGCTTTCCACAAAAATTCTTGATCTTTTTATTTATGCGACTAATTGGATTGATAAGCTTGTTTGGATGGTGATTGGATAAATCATGCAGAAAATTTCATTCAAATTAGAAGTGTTTGAAGGACCAATGGATGTGTTGTTAAGCTTAATAGCAAAGCATAAACTGAATATTTATGACATTGAAATATCGAGTCTTTTGGATCAATATTTGGAATATTTAGAGCAGTGTCGACAGCAGGATTTAGAGCTAGCAGGGGAATTCTTGGAGATGGCGGCACGGTTGATTTATATTAAAACAGCGTCACTTTTGCCACGACCGGAAGCGGCAGAAAAGGAAAAACAGGCGTTGCAAGGTGCATTGATTGAATACGCTTTGTGTAAGCAGGCGGCACAGACCTTAAAAGAGCAATTCATTGGAGATCGGATTTTTTGTCGAAAGGCGATGAAAATAAAGTTTTCTGGTGCTTATGGGCGTACCCATAAGTCGGATGTTCTTTTGTATGCATGGAATCGCATGGGACAAAAGCACTTGCAATCTGATGATCAACTCAAAGGTAGCTTACAACGTGTCGTCAGTCAGCCGGTAGTGTCGGTGATGTCAAAGGTAGTCTATCTAATGCGAAAAGTTTGGTCAGGTGAACACGTTTATTTTGGTACGCTTTATCATGACATACGAGAACGTTCTGCAAGAGTTGCATTGTTTTTAGCAGTGCTGGAGCTAACAAAACATGGTCGAATTGGAATTAGTGAAGATGGTACATATGTTTATCGACGCACGGATTATCTTTTAAAGCGAAAAAGGAAAAATCAGAATAATTTACCGCAGGAGGGAGCAATATAATGGAGCATACGGAAGAAGCGAAGCTACACAATCCAGACACAACAATGGATTCTCTCAGTGCTGCATTAGAGGCAGTTCTCTTTGCAAGCGGTGAGCCAATATCATCTTCACGCTTAGCACAGGCAACGGAATCGGAAGAGTCTGTAGTGCTTGTGGCGTTAGAACAGTTGTCGCAAGTATATCAATTGCAACACCGTGGTATCTGCATAAAGCGGCTTGGTGAAAATTGGCAAATGTGTACGAATTCAATTTATGCAGATGTGATTCAGCGTGCTATGGAAACAAAAAAAATGACACCATTATCCTCAGCTGCTATGGAAGTATTAACCATTATTGCATATAATCAACCGGTGAGCAAAAGCTTTGTAGAACACGTTCGTGGCGTAGACAGCAGTTCAGTCGTGAATACACTAGTAGAAAAGGAACTATTGGCGGAAGATGGACGCTTAGAAGTTCCAGGACACCCGATTGCTTATGTAACAACGTCTCATTTTCTTCGTTGCTTTGGCTTATCTTCGTTGGATGATTTGCCGCCACTGCCAGTATCTGCGGCGAGTTTACCACAGCAGCCGATCGAAGCCACAGATGAAACAGTGTAGCAAAAGGCAGGTGAGGCTACATGATTGGGTTGTGGGTGGTATTAGGTATTCTAATCCTGCTGGCAGTCATACTATTGATACCGATTACTTTGCAGCTAGATTATGACAATACACAGAATCGAACCTTTTGGAAAATATCGTGGTTTGCATTTTCACTTTTTAGTAGTGACGAATCAGGATTTTTTCAACGAAAAGAATCAAAATCAAAAGTCAAAAAAAAGAAAACAGACGAAGAAAAAGATGAGAAAAAAGAGAGCAGACTGAAAAAAGGAAAACGAATTTGGAAAATGGTTCGGGACATTGTACCGATCTTACCGAAGCCTCTCCGTATCCTTTGGAAAGGAATATCAATCCGAAAGCTTGTGATAGGTGTACAGGTGGGACGCTTTGATGCGAAGGATTGTGCGGTAGCGTATGGTACAGTCAGTGGCACCGTGTATACCACGCTAGGCATATTACAAAGTCTTATGCGTGTACAGGTGGAGCAGGTGCAAGTGCAATGTGCATTTGGCAAGGATCAGACGCTCTGGATTGTGCGAGGAAAAATGCATTTTTGTCTGCTTTCCGCTTTTGCGGCGATTGGGAGCCTTGCCATAGGCTATGTGACGAAACGCAATCAAAATACAGTAAAACCGACAGAGCGTTCAACAAAAAAATCGAAAATACAAGAAAACACAGGAGGTTAAGAAAATTATGAAAGAAAATGAAAACAGCCAGATTCAAGGATTGATGGGTGTTACAATGGAAAAAATCCGTGAAATGGTAGATGTGAAGACTATCATTGGGGATCCGATTGTAGCATCTGAATCTGTGACAATTATCCCGATTTCAAAGGTATCCTATGGCTTTGCTTCTGGCGGTTCTGACTTGCCAGTAAAGTCGAATCCCAAAGATTTGTTCGGCGGTGGTGCAGGTGCGGGGGTATCTATCCAACCTGTGGCTTTTTTAGTGGTGCAGAATGATAATGTTCGGATGTTGCAAATGGGTGAATCAGATGATACACTGTCTAGTGCATTACGCTCTGTACCGGAAATAATTGATCGAATTGGTGGAATTATTAAGAAATCCGGAAAAGATAAGAAAGAAAAAGAATCTTCAGAAGAGTCTCAGTCAAAAGTATAAATTCTGCGGTTGCTGCATACCTTATGAGAAATTAAATTTTCTGATAAGGAGAATTACGATGCAAAAAAAATATATCAAATGGATTCGATTATATGCGGTGGTTTTGGCAGCAGTTATCTTTGTAGAAAATTTATCATTTCATGCCACAGCGATAGATACAGGTATTTCTGCCGAATCTGCAATTGTTATAGAGGCAGTCACTGGTGAGATTCTTTTCGAAAAAAATGCCTATGAAGAACGGCCTATGGCAAGTACGACTAAAATTATGACTACGTTGCTATGCTTGGAGAGTGGCGATTTGGATACGGTTTTTGAAGTGGATTCAGACGCCATTCAAGTAGAGGGCTCTTCGATGGGTTTGGTGGAGCATGATTTAGTCACAAAGCGAGCCTTGTGTTATGGAATGCTTTTGCCTTCTGGGAATGATGCCGCAGGTGCTGTGGCAGTGAGACTAGCCGGCAGCTATACAGCGTTTGCAGATATGATGAATGACAAAGCGACACAACTGGGACTGGAACATATGTATTTTGTTACGCCTTCTGGCTTGCACGATGAGGCACACTATTCTACAGCATATGATATGGCGTTATTAACAGCGTATGCGTTACAAAATGACACGTTTCGGGAAATTTGCTGCCAAAGTGAAGCAAAGGTTTGTTTTGGAAATCCACCGTATGAGCGGTGGCTGCAAAATTCAAATAAGTTATTGCAGATAGATGATAGTATCATTGGCGTGAAAACAGGATTTACCGACGAGGCAGGGCGTTGTTTGGTGTCTGCTGCACAGCGTGATGGCGTAACATTAATTTGTGTCACATTAAATGATACCAACGATTGGCAAGATCATTTGAATCTATATGATACGTGTTTTGCAGCTATAGTGCCAATTACATTGGAAAAGGAAAACTGGACGATTCCTGTTGTAGGTGGTAGAAATGGATCGAAATTTGACGATTGGAAGTACGGATGGTACGACACCGAATTTGGTGTATTCGATTACGGCAACTCCATTTCTCTATGCGCCAGTGGAAAGTGGTGTACAGGTAGGCACTTGGACAACGCAGCTTGACGGGCGAACTGCAGCGACTGGAAAACTTTATGCGATGGAAAGTGTGGCGTATCAAGAAATTGAGGAAGAAACAACATCGCAAAAACCATCGCTGATGGAAAGAATTTGGAAAAAAATCAGAAATATATTGCAGATATTTGTATAATAAAAATGGAAAGGAATTCATAGTGGAAAAAATTCGTATTCAAAAACTTCTCTCTGATGCGGGATTTTGTTCTCGTCGAAAAGCAGAGGAATATATTGTTGCTGGGAAAGTTCAAGTAAATGGACGACCAGTGAAATTAGGGGATAAGGCATCTTCTACTGACCGCATAATGGTGAACGGTCAGCTTGTGGTCATGCCTAAAAAGAAAAATAATCGTTATATTATGTTAAATAAGCCCCGTGGTTATGTTACTACTATGTCAGACGATTTGAATCGAAAATGTGTTATCGACTTGTTAAATGGTGTGGAAGAGCGTGTTTATCCTGTAGGACGATTGGACAAAGACTCCGAAGGACTTTTGTTGTTCACCAATGATGGCAGTTTTGCAAATGGAATTATGCATCCTAGTCGGCATATTTCCAAAACATATCGAGTGACGGTGCGTCCGGATATTTCAGAGGAGCAGTTAATTGCCATGTCGAAAGGAATGGAATTGGACGAAATAAAGATGCAACCAGCGAATGTTATCGTTAAAACAAAAGAGACCGGACGGGTAGTACTATTAATCACCATTCATGAAGGAAAAAATCGCCAAATACGTCGAATGTGTGAAGCGGTTG
This sequence comes from Ruminococcus sp., assembly GCA_021201755.1. Taxonomy (GTDB): domain Bacteria; phylum Bacillota; class Clostridia; order Oscillospirales; family Ruminococcaceae; genus Ruminococcus_C. The sequence goes on from JAJQEI010000005.1 coordinate 25,271, forward strand.
GACTTGAAGTTGCACGGCTGCGTCGCATAAGCATTGGTCCATTGAAGCTGGGAATGTTAAAGCCAGGTACATACCGAGACTTGACAGCGGAAGAATTGTGTGCACTGCGAAATGCCATAGGAAACTGATGCAAGATTCAATATATCAGCAAAGGAGGAACAAGTAAAATGCCGATTTGTATTTCACCGGAACTACCGGCTTATAAAATTTTAGCAAAAGAAAATATTTTTGTAATGGACATGAATCGAGCAGCTCATCAAGATATTCGTCCATTGCATGTATTGGTAGTAAATCTAATGCCAAAAAAAATTGAAACAGAGTGTCAGTTCTTGCGTCTGCTGAGTAACACGCCATTGCAGGTAGAAGTAGAGTTTCTCCATGTCTCTAGCCATATTTGTAAAAATACTTCTCAAAATCATCTAGCAACGTTTTATCGAACATTTTCAGAAATCAACGATCAATATTATGATGGCTGCATCATCACTGGTGCGCCAGTGGAGCATTTGGCGTTTGAAGAGGTGGACTATTGGGAAGAACTTTGTATTATTATGGAATGGACAAAATCCCATGTATTTTCTACCATGCACATTTGTTGGGCGGCATTTGCCGGACTTTATTATCATTTTCATATTCCTAAATTTTTATTGCCAAAAAAAATGTTCGGAGTATTTCCACAATATGTATTAGAACCACATTGTCAATTGCTTCGTGGATTTAATGATATTTTTCATGCTCCACACTCTCGCCATGCGGAAGTACATCGGGAAGATATTGAGAAAATATCAAAGCTTTGCATTTTAACGGAATCGCCAATTTCTGGTGTACATATTGTAGCAAATCAAAATGGACGGCAATATTTTATTACTGGTCATTCTGAGTATAATCGTTTTACTTTGCGAGATGAGTATTTGCGTGATTTGAAAAAAGGAGCGGATATTCAATTGCCATATCAATATTTCCCAAATGACGATTCGTCTCAGGAACCGCATTATAGCTGGGGGTGCAGTGCCAATTTGTTATTTTTCAATTGGTTAAATTATTGTATATATCAATTGGTTCCTTATGATTTGTCTTTGCTGGAACTTTACAATTGGGAATGGGAAGCTGGTTTATAAAAGAGAAGAGGTGATTATTTTGCGAAACACCTTGAAAGAACAGGCAATTCCGGATTGGCGAGAGCGTTTGGAATCTTATAAGCCACAGACTTCACAAGAACAGCAAGACTTTTTTGTCATTCTTTCCGAAATTCAAAAGGATGGCGAGGCTGTTTTATTTCGAGAACGTGAACAAGGGCATATTACTTGTTCTGGTTTTGTGATGACACCGGAGTTGGATGCTTTTTTGATGGTATATCACAATATTTATCAATCTTTTTCATGGACAGGCGGTCATGCGGACGGTTCTACTGACTTTTTGGGTACGGCAATTCGAGAAGCAAAAGAAGAAACGGGGGTGCAAAATCCTTTTCCGCTTACCGGAGCGATTTTATCAGTCGATATTCTGCCAGTTGCAGCACATGAGAGACACGGAAAATCAGTAGCTGCGTATACGCATTATAACATTACTTATGGATTGATTGCCAACCGAAAAGAAACGCTTTGTATTCAACCGGATGAAAACAGCGCAGTACAGTGGGTTGCAGTAGAGGAACTTGAAAAATACGTGACAGAGTCGCATATGCTGCCAATTTATCAAAAAATTATGGAGCGAATGTGTATGTGGAAAACTACACAAACGTTGAAATTGTTACAACTAGCATTGCCGATACTTACGTGGTATCCGACCCATGCACGGGATTTACCTTGGCGACAAACAAAGGATCCTTATCGGGTATGGTTGTCGGAAATTATGCTGCAGCAGACACGAGTAGAGGCAGTAAAGAATTATTATCAACGTTTTTTGACAGTATTTCCTGATGTAAGAGCCTTAGCAAATGCCGAACAGGATCTGGTAAACAAATATTGGGAAGGTCTTGGGTATTACAGTCGTGCGAAAAATTTGCGGAAGGCTGCACAAATCATATCGACTAAATATGACGGTGTATTTCCGAAAACACTTGAGGAAATTGCAAAATTACCTGGAATCGGATCATATACTGCTGGTGCAATTTGTTCGATTTGTTACGGGACAGCCACACCAGCAGTTGACGGCAATGTTATGCGAGTAGTCGCTCGAGTAACAGACTGTTTTTGTGAAATTAATCGTTCTGCTATGAAAGCAGCAGTCATTAGTGGTCTCGAAAAGGTGTATCAGCAGAACTCGAATGAATGCGATATGTTGACACAGGGACTAATGGAACTTGGTGCGACGGTATGCTTGCCAAATGGGAAGCCTCTTTGCGACAAATGTCCCATTTCTAGAGCTTGTTTGGGATTGGCATTTCAAGATGTGGAACGATTACCAATTCGTGTGGAGAAGAAAAAGCGTCGAAAAGAACAGTATACGGTGTTCCTACTTTGCTGCGATGAAAAATATGCCATTCGAAAGAGGAAAGATACGGGACTTTTGGCAGGGTTGTGGGAATATCTCAACGTATCCGGTATTTGTACAGCGGAAGAAGCAATTACCCAAGCGGCAGCGTGGCAATGTCAACCGATAGATTTCGTAAGAACTGTAGAAAAAAAGCATATTTTTACCCATATCGAGTGGGAAATGGTTGGTGTTACGATTCGATGCGGTAGACAGGACGAGCATTTTGTTTGGAAAACGGAATCCGAAATTCAACAAGACTATTTTCTTCCGACCGCATTTCGACAATTTATGGATTTAAAATAAAATAATGGAAAGAACCTCAGGAAACTGAGGTTTTGTTTTTTATTGTAAAATAAAGGAAATTTACAGTCTACTGAAAGGATGCAAAAATACCAAATAAAATCATAAAAACAAATGTAATTATATAAAAATGGAAAAATAGAAGTTTTTCTATTGATTTTATTAGAAAAAGATAGTATAATATATGTAGTGTGGTTCCATAAAAAAATAATAGGCTTTATTGCTCGAGAACCACAGAAAGGAGTTTCCTATGAATAGGAATAAATGGATGGCTCTACTGCTTGCAGGTGCAATGACTTCGATGACGTTGGGTTGTATTTCGGCATCAGCAGAAGAAACAACAATCGTTATGAACGAAGCGGCAGCAGTCGAGCAGACCGGGGAGGACATTTCTGATGTTGTGGATGCAGCAGTTGAGGATGGCGCAGCTATTGTGGATTCTGCAGAAGATGCGATTTCCGCATTGCGCGCAGAAACGTCTGAGGATGTTTCTGTTACAGTAGACGAAGAGGGTACTGTAGCGACTGAAACAGACGAGACAACTGACGAAGCAATAACAACAACAGTTTTAGCCGAAGAGAATTTGGTTCAAACAGGTACAGTGATGGTAGAAGTAGAAGTTACAACGGAATCGACAACAGATGAAGCGATTATCACGACAGAATTGTCAGGTGATGAAGGAGAAGGCGAAGCACCGTTGAATTATTATGATGACGTTATACTTTGCTTGGATGTTTCCAGCAGTATGAGTAGTGAGCCGTTGGAAGCAATGCAGGAAGCAGCAATGATGATTTGTGCTGAGTTTTTACAAAATGATCCGAATACGGTGATTTCGATCGTGACATTCGATACCGATTTAAACACATTGGCATATTCTAGCGATTATGCGACATTGGCAGATTACATTGCGAATTTAAAAGCAAGCGGCAATACCAATATGTATGAAGGCTTGGAAGCTGTTAAGGTTATTTTAGATGGCAGCAACGGAGAATCGAAATTTGTCATTATTATGGCTGATGGAAAACCAAACAACGGCTCTAGCAGCTACTCTACCGATTACACGCCAAGTGGTTATTCCTTTGATAGTTATCAAAAGGCTGCATTGGAGTTTGATATGGAAGAATTGAAGACATCTGCAACAGTTTATACAATTGGTTTTTATCACAATGGTAATTCAACGGCTGATAATGAGCAGTTCATCATTGAATTGGCAAGTAATCCGGCGAATAGTCATGTGATTTATTCCATCGACGATTTGAATGATGTATTTTTGGATATTTTTGGGCAGATCACAGGCGTTGATACCACAGATGGGAAGATAACTGCTGAGGGGACATCGGATTCTTCTAATACAGGTTCTTCTCCAAACACCGGTGATTATGGCAGTACCATTGCGATAAGCATTATGGCATTGGGCGTTGCGTGTGTATTTGCAGCACGTGTACGTCAAAAGAAAGAAGATAGATAATTACTTCATTTTTCTAGAAAATAAAAATCAACCTCATGCAAGATAGTTCTTGTGTGAGGTCGATTAATTTTATATGTTTTTATTGGATTAAACTTGGAAGATATTTGCCGAATATATCAATACGTAAAAAGTCGAACCACCAGACGTTTGGATTACTTTGGAATCGACTGTAATATCTGACAACGAACTTCTAGAATCGTTTAGTGTGTCGTATTCCTCTTGATCTAACAATAAGAAATAGTTTGATTGTTCCTCTTGACTATCATACCAGCTTCTCATGGTTTGATAATAATACGGTGTAACGCCATTTTCATCGATGATGACACTGCGAACTGATACTTCAGAATTGGAAATTATCGTGATGGAATTTGCACGCCAAAATGAAGCATAACCATATGTCAAATTTTCATCCTCAAGATAAGCTGCAATCTCGTATAGATCTGTAGATTTATAACTATCGTTAGACGTTCTTGCGATACTAGCGAAGTTCCAAATGCACATGGCAGCAATTGGAATTGCTAGAATTGCGGTAATTCTTACAGCAGGTTTTCTTACAATTAAGGTCTCACGAAGTACTAAAACGGTCAAGATTACGCTTGTACCAATAATTGGTGTTAAACGCCAGTTGGCACTGGATAGCTTTCCGAAGATATAGCCTATCATCAAAATTGCTGTAACTGCCCAATGAATCCAAATCCAAATGCGAATATATTTACCTCTTTGATCTTTTGGATATTTGTTGTAGAAAAAGGTGGTGATTACAGGAAATACTGCAATAATCAAGGCACTTATGATATGCAACAGGTTTTCAATGCTTTCCATGGAAAGCAGTTCTTCGCCTTCTAAGTTTTCAACACCAAATAAAGTCAACCAAGCCAATGGTAGATTTTGTAAATGTGTGAGCCATTCACTTTGTGCAGAGTATCTCGAAAATGCGGATTCATAGCCAGCAACAATGTCGCCTGCCCAAGCAGATTGCAGTTTTGTACCATATAAAATCAATATTACAATGACAACTAATTGTGCATAAACAAAAAAGCCTTGTTTTGAAAACAGTTTTCGATTGCTATCGACAATTTGCTCTGCAAAAATTGCGGCTAAGAATGGTAGTGTGAAGATCGACATAGAAGAAATGCCGTCTGTAGAGGTGAATAACAAAAACAGCATTAAAATCACTGCTGTAATAATAAGGTGAATATTTTTTCTTTTTGTTACTTGTCCGTTTAGTTTAAGAGTGTGTTGCTGTTCCGAAAGATTACAAAAGCGGAAATATAAGAATGTACCAATAAATAGGAACAAAATGCCCAAACTATAATATATTGTATGTCCCCAAAAAATCTCACGTAATTTCTCACTGGAAAGGGTTATTCCTAGTACAAGTGAAACAGCAAGACAAGAAGAGCGAATGCCCCATTTCATCTCACGCAGCATAAGGAACAGGAATAGAACAAATAATATCAGAAAAGCCGCCATACCTGCCACATGTGCCGTCATCGAAAGACCAAACATGGCGATAAATGGTATCATAAGCAGACCTGTACTAAATGGAAGCAGACAAACATAACAAAAGTCCTCGTTGAGCATCGAACCACCATCATAAGTGGCATATGCCCAATAGATGGTATCCATGCAATCTGAGTGGAACTCGCTTTTTGCTATTGCTGTCACATAATAAATGGTAATCGTAAACGCAATGAGAAAGATGGCGATAGGGAAAAAGTAAGATAAAAAGCATTTTACATGATCTTTTGTAAGTCACGTTGGAAATTTTATTTGTGCTGTTGCTTCTGTTTCGATATCCTCAGCTGTTTCTGTTTCTTCAGGCGTTTGCTCCACCTCTAGAATGACATCTGTCTCTTCTATATTGTTTTCTTCTGGTGCAGTTTCAAAATTATCAGAGTCGTCTTGAATCGCATCAGAATTTGCATTTTGTATTTGATTATTATCTGTTTTCATAGATAGTCCTTTCTTAACCTTCTTTCTTATCCGAAAACAGCAGATATTTTCTTGCAAAAAAGTTCCAGAAGAAAGCAACTGCTGTTGAAACAATTTTTCCAATAATTTGGTACGTGATAGTAATATCAGCCAGCCACCATTCAAATAGCTTCGTAATTCCCATAGTCAGAAGTAGTCCGACCACACCGATTGCAGCAAATCCGAGAAATTCTACAAATCGATTCGATGTTTTGGGCTTCTTAAAAATCCATAGGATGCTGAGCAGATAATTGACAATCAATCCCAACACAAATGAAATTGCATTTGCCGCAACAGCGTGTGCCTGTGCAAATACAAAATAGAATAGTAGGGAGGAAACGCCCCAATCTACAACCGTTGCGGCACCATCGACAAAGCAATAACGAAAGAACTGAATTAACGTATTTTTTGTATCACCGGAAAATAGTTTCCCGAATTGCTTTTGTCGTAGAATATCCTTTACTTCCTGCCATACATTTTGTTCTTTCATGTTTTCTTTTTCTCGTGATATTCTTTTTCCGTGTTCACGTTCCAAATATTTTCCTTTGTTTTCTTTCCGATTTTGATATTTTTCACAGATTCAAACGCAGTTGCCATAGAGTGATCCATATTGTTGTAGCGATGCTGTCCGTTTCAACCCATGCAGTAGAGGTTATCAAAGCCACTCAAGTAATCTACTAATTTATCCATTTCACTATATGTATCAAAATATGCTGGATAGGCTTTCTTAATCTTCTCTCGATGAGAGTCCTCGACGTCATCGGCAGAGCCAAGTACACCCATACGAAGTAGTTCCTCAGTAGTCAGCTTTACGTGTTCCTCTTCAGTCATGTTCCAGAACTTGTCACCTTCTGCACAAAAATATTCCAGACCAATCCAAACAGTATGTTCCGGATCCTTTACCATATAAGGCGACCAGTTGTTAAAAATTTGAATCCGTCCTAGTTTGACGCCCACGTCCTGTACATAAATCTAACAGTCAGGTACGATGTTTCCAAGCGTGGGAATATCCGTTTCATTTTTCAAATTCAGCTTATCAACCAGCAGTCCCACTGTGACAAAGTCTCGATAAGGCAGACCTGCGGCAATACGAGCCATATCCTTTGGCACATCATTCATTCCAGCAATCAAGTCCTTTACCGGCATTATGGACATGAAAATATCGCCTTCCAGTATTTCCTCCTTGTCATCTTTCACATAGGTGACGCTTTTGATATGATTTTTTGTGTCAGTCAGAATTTTCGTAACCTTGCAGTTCATACAAATCTTACCGCCAAGTTTTTTTACTTCTTCTGCTGTGATTTCCCAAAGCTGTCCTGGACCGTACTTCGGATAGTAAAACTCTTCAATTAGCGAAGTTTCACCCTTTCCGGCTTCTTTTTTGCTCTTTGGCGTCAGCATATCTTTGATGACAGCTTTGATGGATAAACCCTTGACACGCTGAGAACCCCAGTCAGCGGAAATTTCTCTTGAATGTCTACCCCAAAGCTTTTCTGTATATCCCTCAAAGAACATAGAGTATAGCTTTCGTCCGAATCGGTTTACATAAAAATTTTCCAGTGAATCTTCCGGCAGTTTGTGTACGGTTGCTTTCAGATAACTACAGCCGGCATTGACTGTCGTAGCAAAGCCCATATTTTTAATCGTCTCCGGCTTCATAGTGACGGGATAATCGAAAAATTTCTTCTTGTAATAAATGCGAGATATCCGACGGCGAACTAGCATAACCCGATCTTCTTTGTTTGGATCGGGACCGCCAGCAACCAGTTTCTTCTTGCGTTTCAGTTTGATGTCATCAAAAGACGGTTTCCCTTGATATGGCATCATATCCTGCCATCATTGCATAACTCTTTCATCTTTTGAAAAAAAGCGATGTCCGCCGATGTCCATACGATTACCATTATAACGAACGGTTTGAGAAATACCACCGATTACGTTGGTTTCTTCCAAAATCGTTACATCGTATTCGCCGGAATTGTCCTTTATAAGTTCGTACGCCACAGTAAGTCCAGCAGGACCAGCTCCGATTATAACTACCTTTGTCATAAAAATTCTCTCTAATTGTAATCAAAAATTCAGTATGGATTGTTAGAAAATATCATAAAAATTTCTACGATAGGGGATGAAATATGTGTAATGTCTTTTCATATTCAAAAATCCATACAAGCTTGTTATAACACAGCTCTCTTAAAATTGCAATAGTCATCTTATATATTTTTCTCTTTTTTTTTTTTTTTTTTTTTTGTTTTTTATAAAATTTTATGATTGAATTTTTATAAAAAGTTTTTTTTAATTTATAAAGGAGGTTAAAAGCTATGAAAA
>JAJQEI010000005.1:33816-53733 GCA_021201755.1 Ruminococcus sp.
TTTTTATTTATTTTTTTTTTTGGCTTCTTTATTTTTTTTTAATTTAAATTTTTTTTTTTTAAAAATGTTTTTTAAAATTTTATTTTTTTTTTTTTTTTTTTTTTTTTTTTTTTTTTTTTTTTTTTGTGTGTGTGTTAGTAAAATTTATGATTGCATTTTTATAAAAAGTATGTTATAATTGATACAGGAGGGTAAAAGCTATGACAAAAAAAGTTTTAATGCGTATGATGCTGATTACAATTTTTGGAATTTGTCTTTTTCCACTTATTGCAATTTTTACTTATGCCGATGGAAAATCCTACGTATATACTGTTGTCATTTCCGCTATTATGGTATTGGTTTTGTGGTGTGGTGCAATTTTACGTTTGTTCTTCCATGGCTTATATAAAAGAAAGCCACAAGTAATGCGTATTATTTTTCTTTTATTGATGCTTCTTTTGGGTGCAGTTGTTTTTCTTCTCACCCCACTATCTAGTTCTGCCTATCGTTTTTTTGTCGGCGTGATGGCCGGAGGGATCCTTTATATTGGTGGGCGACTGATTTTTCAACCATTGGAACGACTCACGAGTTCTTATGTATTCACCGGTGTCTGTACGTGGATTGTGATATGCGGAATTATTTGGCAGCGCATGGACAATACGATATCAACAATTCCGATGATTATCCTTTTGGCAGTATTTTCTTTACTCTTTGCAGCAGTATACAACTGGAATGCGTTAGAACAAACCTTACAGGACCGTGATGCGCATATATGGAAACTGCCCAAAGAGATCGTTCAAAGTAATCGACGGCAGATGACAATTTTTTGTATTATCGGTGCTATTGCGCTGCTTTGTTTTCAACCGTTAGCGAAATTTTTTCGTTGGCTGGGAAAGTGGATTTTAACTGGATTTTGGTATTTGCTTCGTTGGTTATTTTCTTTGGGTGGCAGTACGTCGGAAGAAACTACAATACCGAATGTGATTGAAGAGCAAGTGGAAACGGTGGCAAATCGTTCAATTGCAGATTGGGTTTGGCCGCTTATTGGAGGCATTGGTTGCGTTGGACTAATTATATTGGTGATTAGGAAACGGAAAATGATTGAGGATGTAATCCGAACTCGCTGGAAAAGTTTTCGCAGATGGGTCGCAGCAAATTGGAAACGGTCTCCTAAATCTTTACCAGACGAAAATTGCGGCTATTGCGATTATGTGGAAGATTTATTGATTGCAGATGGAAAACTGTCCAGAGTGGAACAGTCCGTTACCAGGCATAATTGGAATCGTGGTTATCGTCAATTTTCCTATCATCCGTGGGATATGGAAAATTATCGTTTGGGGTATCAGCTTCTCTTAGCAAAACTGCCAAGTAAGACAGTGCTGCCGTCAGATACGCCAGCAGAAATTTTAGTGAATTTGCAAGAGGATGAGGTTGTCGACGAACGCTGGATTACTGTCACAGAAGGCTATGAAATTGTTCGCTATGGCGAATCGTTGCCCAGCGACAATCAATTTCAAAATTTGGAGTCTATATTAACAGATTTGAAAAAGCAAAAATAAAGGACATGAAACGTGTGAATCATCACACTTCACGTCCTTTTTTGTTATTGTTATTTTCTACTGCTGAACAGAATCCCATATAGGACTATTACCGGCAGAAGTTTCTGCATAATATCTCATGATATAATAGGCGTCTTGAATATTCAGTGTACCGCCGTCACTACCCGTTTTAGAACAAGTGTCGATGTCTGCCAAAAAGTAAGTCAGTGTTTCCATGTCTTCATCTGTGGAAGTACCCTGATATAAAAATGCAATATTTCCAGTTGCAATTTCTGCAGTGTAGCATTGTACCTGATAAGCATCTTGTATTGTGACATTACCATCATAGTTGACATCTCCTCGCATACCAACCATAATCTTCTGTGTCACAAGGCTACCATCCTCCCATGTGAGACTATTACCATTATAATAAAGTGAAATATCTCCTATAGCACAGCCGTTCTGTTTCAAGCTATTATACATAGTTTGTGGTGTTAATCCGTTACAGTCTACAAGAGATCGAATATCCACATTTTCTTGTGTAATAGTGAGTCCTCCACTGTCTGTGATTGTCACTGTTGCGAGAATTTCGCTTGCAAAGTCAGATGCTGTAATTTCATCTGTGTCATCAGATGTATAATAAGCCGTAGCATCGCTTTCCATAGATGTCACCGTCACATCAACGCTAGACGGGTCGCCCACCACTATCGTCACACCTTGGGTTGTAAAGTCATAGTTTACTTGTGATTCACTTATTAATTGGCATCCTTCTTCATCAAATGTGACTTGATAAATTCCAGCCGGAGTGCCTTGCTCTACGACAATATCTACATAGAAAAAGGGAAACTCATCAGAGGTATCACCGAAAAAGCTAGCACCATTGGCGAGCTGATTTACCGGCAACCATACCAAGCTATTACACGCACCAGGAACTGTTGAACCGGCTTCTAATGTTTCATCATAACGTGGAATTGTTCCGGTTGCTTCCATTTCTAAAAAAGAAGACTGGTCGTAATACGTGTAAGTGTAGCTACCGCTGCCGTCTTCATTTTCTACTACATCACAGATCACATCTTCTGTGATTTTTCCAGTATCTGTGTCTCGTTCTAAAATACCGTCGCCATCTGTATCAATTCCTTGATAATAAGAAATGGTAAATGTTACTTGACCGTTTCCAGCACTGTAGAGAGTGGAACCAAAAATCGGATCACAGCATTCGGCATTTGTGGTGAACATAGGACTTCCGGTGTTATAGCGTGTTCCGACTAGATAACCAAAGCAATAAGGGATATAGCTCGTGGAAAATGTTCCCTGACTGCTTTCATAAGTCGTTTCTGTATCCTGTTTGCTGCTATTATCGCCGACTACCATGTTTTCAAAATAAACATGGCTGCTGTCGCTTTGATACATCAGCTTGATGCTTCCGAAGGTATTTTCCATGCTGCCAGTTAAATAAACAGCTGCAGGGATTGTCACATCGCCTTGTGCAACTTCTTCTTCAGAAACTACAGCTTGTGACGGATCAATTCGGATAAGATACGTACTTTCACTTTCAGCGGAAACACAATTTGAAATCATATTCCATGGTGTGATCAGTGATAAAGATAAGGTTGTTATACAAGCGATGCATTTTCTGAACAAAAGTCTTTTCATCATAAGAGATTTCCTTTCTAAATTTTTCTTTCTAAGTTTTTCCTGTTCTGCTTTGCATTGTTATGCTACATTTTCTGTACCATGGCAAGGCATCAATTTTGTTTTCAGTCGGCGCATATCCCAAAAATATACGAAAACTAGCAGAATATCTGCAAAAATCCATGCTACGGGACTTGCTACCGCTACGGCAGAAAAGCCAAAAATCGGAACAAAAACGAGACAAACAATGGTGCGTGCTGCTAATTCACTGACGCCGCCAAGCATAGGCATCAAACTAAATCCCATGCCTTGTAAGGAATTTCGTAGAATAAACAGCAATCCCAAGGTAGGGTAGAATACAGCATTTAATCGCATATATCTCACAGCCAATACGATAACCTCCGTTTCAGAGGCGTCAATAAATAAATACGCCGCATTTCGACCGAAAACATAAAGCAAGAGGCAAGCCGAAATACAATAAATCATGGAGGCAATAAGGCTGACTCGAATACCGTTTTGAATCCGTTGATATTGTCCAGCACCGAGATTTTGTCCACAGTAGGTCGCCATAGTAATGCCCATTTGTTCCATTGGTCCAGTTAGGATAGCTGAGATTTTTTGTCCTGCAGTAACGCTTGTTACCGCTGCCGTTCCCAGCGAATTTACGGACGTTTGCAAAATAATTGATCCAATTGCCGTAATTGAAAATTGCAACGCCATGGGAAGCCCGATGGAGATGAGTCGTTTGCAGCGTAGCAATTCTAACTTCCACTCTTGTCGACAAGGGCGCATAATAGGAAAACGACGATAGAGATAAACAAAGCAGAGAATACCGGAAATGGCTTGTGCTAATACGGTTGCAAGACCTGCACCGGAAACGCCCATATGGAATATGATAATGAAGAGTAAATCTAAGACAATATTTAAGACAGATGCAATTGCCAAAAACAACAGTGGTGATTTGCTATCGCCCACAGAGCGCAACATTGCTGCCAAAAGGTTGTATAAAATCGATACGCCTACGCCACTGAAAATGACAATAATATAATTGTAAGAGTAGTTGAAAATATCCTCCGGTGTTTTCATCCAGTGTAAGATTTGTCTCGTTTCAAGCAGTGTAATGACTGTGAGTATCATTGTGACTATGGCGGCAATATAATAAGCATTTGTCATATAACGGCGCATACCGCTATAATCGTTTGCTCCAAACGCTTGTGCCATAGGAATAGATAAACCGGTACAAATTCCCGTAGCGAAACCAATGACAAGAAAGCTAATCGCTCCCGTCGCACCCACACCTGCCAATGCTTCTAGTCCAAGATAGCGTCCGACAATCACAGTATCCACCATGCTGTACAACTGCTGCAACATATATCCGCACACCAATGGAAAACAGAAACGCAAAATGAGTCCCAGTGGTTTGCCGCTTGTCATGTCTTTTGTCATATCTTTTTGCATAGAGAAGCCCCTTTCAAAAGTACAAGAAGAAATCACAGTACTTCTAATGTTACTTTTTGTTTCTCTATTATAACGATATTGGTTATGTTTGTCTAGTCGCAATTCTGACAAAGTTTTTGAAAAATAAGCACATAGAATTTGATAATATTACGAGATTACAGGGATATCAAATAGTGTTTTGAAAAAATGTTATGTAAAAAATATTGCATTCCTTCTGTTCGATAATTTCCCAAAACTTTTTTCATTCCGACAAAACAAGTTCTTTTTCACTCTTCCCTTTTTGCAAAAAAATTGTTATACTAGAAGAAGAGAAAAGGTAAGATGCATTTCTGATGCGTGATATACCAAAAAATTAAAATAAAGAATAGACAAAAGAACAAAAAATGTAGAACCAAAGGAAGGAGCGTTTTTTATGAAAACAGCAGTCCAATCGCACGCCCTAGTGCAAAATACGCATCGGCACATCACGGAATGTCCAATCGTTTACATGGAGGTTTATAGCAGTAATCGGGTTATTTATCGTGTCACTGCCAGTTATATCGTCAAGCAAGGCAGTATTTGCCCTACATATGGAGTTATGCTGGAAGAAATGCGTACCGGTGAAATGGAGTGCATTGAGGATTTTTCGGAAAGCTTGGAACTGACGATTCATTTTGCCAATGACCTGGTGGGACGAGAAATTCGTCCGGCAGGTCTTTATGACATTGCATTTGCTTATTTATCAGAACAAGCAACAGGTCAAGTTTTATCCTCACGTAAAATTTTTTCTCGATAAGCAGCCGCAGATTGTTCCTGCCGGTTTTCGCCAAAAGTATAGTACACCTTGTCTTTTAATGCATCTGGAAGATATTGTTGACGTACATAATGATTTGGAAAGTCATGGGGATAGCGATAAAATTGTCCCTTGACGTCACGTTCTGCACCATCAAAATGCATATTTTGGAGGTGTCTCGGAAAATCTGGCGCACCGTATTTCTCAACATCCGCTATTGCCGCATCCATTGCCAAATATGCGCTATTCGACTTCGGTGCAGTCGCAAGCAACACAATAGCTTCTGCGATGGGAATACGTGCTTCTGGTAATCCCAATTGCAGCGCACTGTCTACGCACGCTTTTGTAATCACAATTGCCTGTGGATAAGCAAGCCCCACATCTTCTGATGCAATTACGAGCAGCCTTCGACAAACTGACAGCAAGTCGTTCGCCGCTAATAGACGTGCCGTATAGTGCAGCGCAGCGCTTTCGTCCGAACCACGTATCGATTTTTGTAATGCCGACAACAAGTCATAATGCTGATCATTGTCTCGGTCATAACGCATATTGCTGCGTTGCGTTAGTTCCTTCGCTAGTTTTTTTGATACGACAATACCATCTGCTGTATGTGTGCCGGATAAAACAATCAGCTCTACGGTATTCATCGCTTTGCGTACATCACCGCTACAGCCATTCGCAATCCAATTGCAAACACCGTTTTCCAAATGGATTTTTTCGTCAACTTGCTTTTCCATGCAGTGAAAACCACGTTCCACCGCACATTCTAGTTCTGCCGGCGGTACAGGCTTGAATTCAAATACTGTCGAGCGGCTGATTAATGCATTATATACCGCAAAATAGGGATTTTCTGTCGTAGACGCAATCAAAGTAATCGTACCATTTTCCATGTATTCTAAAAGCAACTGCTGCTGTTTTTTATTGAGATACTGGATCTCATCTAGATAAAGCAAAATTCCATTTATGCTGGAAAATGTACCGATCTCCGCTACGACATCCCGAATATCTGCCGTAGAAGCACTTGTACCATTGAGCTTGTGCAAGGTCATCGAAGTGCTGTCAGCGATAATGCGAGCAATAGTGGTTTTTCCTACGCCGGAAGGACCATAGAAAATCATGTTTGGGATTTGTCCGCTCTCCAGAATCCGCCGCAGCGGTTTTCCCGACGCAATTAGTTGCTGCTGTCCCACTACATCGTCTAGCGTTTGCGGACGAATACGATCCGCCAAGGGCGTATGCATTTTTACTCGTACAGCGGATATTTTTCGCACAGTGCATTTACGCTGGCACGTACGCTGTCCGCTTTTGCTTCAAAATCAGAAGCCGTTTGATACATGACTTCTGCAATAATTTCCATATCTGCCGGCTGTAAGCCACGAGTTGTCACGGCTGGCGTACCAACCCGTATGCCGCTGGTGACAAATGGTTTTTCTGGATCGTTTGGAATAGCATTTTTGTTGACGGTAATAAACACCTCGTCCAAACGATGTTCAAATTCCTTGCCGGTCAGTTGGAATGGGCGTAAATCGACTAGCATTAAATGGTTGTCTGTACCGCCGGATACAAGCCGAAATCCACGCTGTACCAAACCATTTGCCAACGCTTTTGCGTTTGCGGCAACTGTTTCACCATAGACTTTGAATTCCGGTTTCAATGCCTCGCCAAAACAAACTGCCTTTGCAGCGATAACGTGCATGAGAGGACCACCCTGTGTACCCGGGAAAACAGCTTTGTTGATTTTCTTTGCCAGTTCCTCGTCATTGGTCAGAATTAAGCCGCCTCTCGGACCACGCAAGGTCTTGTGGGTTGTTGTGGTGGTAACATCTGCGTATGGCACAGGGGATGGATGTACGCCAGCTGCAACCAATCCCGCAATATGTGCCATGTCTACCATGAGGTATGCGCCAACAGATTTTGCAATTTCTGATAGACGCTTAAAGTCAATCGTTCTAGGATATGCACTTGCACCCGCAACAATCAATTTTGGCTTCACTTCCTCTGCTAAAGCCTGTGCCTTATCATAATCAATAAATTCATCATCACCCAATTCATACGGTACAAAGTTGAAATACTTGCCAGAGATATTGACTGGAGAACCATGTGTTAGGTGACCGCCGTGAGTCAAACTCATACCCATAACGGTGTCACCAGGTTGTAGCAGTGCAAAATAAACGGCCGTATTTGCCTGTGCACCGGAGTGAGGTTGCACATTAGCAAACTTTGCGCCGAAAAGGCGAGTAGCACGGTCGATTGCAATTTCTTCGACAACGTCGACATATTCACAGCCACCATAATAACGCTTGTGTGGTAGACCTTCGGCGTATTTGTTGGTGAGTACAGAACCCATAGCAGCCATAACGGCAGAAGAAACAATGTTCTCGCTGGCGATGAGTTCGAGATTCCGTTGCTGACGCATCAGTTCTTGTTGCATGATGTTTGCAACTTCTGCATCGTACTGTGAAACAAATTCAATGGTATTCATCATGTCTTGATACATAAAAAAACTCCTTTATAAAAATGATATAATTATATTATACTATATTTGCAATGAAAATACAAGAGGTTTTATGAAAAAAATAGCGTCAATCTCTTATCAAAAACTTGGAAAACGAAAGCATAAGGCATTTATAGGAGATTATTAGAAATTGCTTTCCGTGGACTCTAAAAATTATGTCTTGCATTTTCTATAAAAATTTGCTATAATAAGATATATACATTTTGCAAACTGCATAAAGAAACAAATCTTTTAAAAGGAGTGAATTATTTTGACGGTTGATACTAAAGAACTTGTAACTATTATTGCTTACATGATTGGCGTAAAAAAACATATTGTAGAACAATGCTTTGATGAAGAATGTCATGAGACATTGGAGAAATTATATCAAAATCAGGCTGCTACGACGATTCGATATCTTTGTAAGCTTCGTACAACTCTTATGCAAAAATTTAAAAAGACTGATGATGAAATGCGTTATAACCTGATGAATTTGGATCGATTGGAGTGGTTTGATCAAGATAATATCCGTACGCTACGCCATTGGGGCATTGAAGTCGTTCAATCGAACTATCGTTCGGAGTTGTATATGCAGGATCTATGTCACCTAGTCAGTGAGAACATTGACAAATGCAGCGATTTATTTCATGATTGGGTGAATTGGACATATATTCGAGAATTGTTTTGTATTCCTAAATTCACCAAGAAAAATGTATTGCGGAAGGAATTTGAAAAATATATGGGTAATATAGACCTGTATCCATTCCAGATGTATATTTATTGGCATCCTGTAGACAGTGGCAGCATTCTCTATACAGATGGAAAATTTCTAAAGGTAATATATAGCCAACATGGTGACTATTTCGATGATTACACCAAATATAAAGATGCACATCAAGAAGTCAAAAACAATATTTATGATTTTGTAGAACAAAGTAACTCCGCTATTATTGCAGTAGATTGTGAAAATTCTGATGTATACAAGCTTTATAGCGTGCTGCGAAATTTAGATGATAACGGATTGTCAAAAATTGAAAAGATTTATCTCTATGATGATTGCCACACTTCTTGTGGATGGGATTGGCTTTATCAGTTCACTCGAATCCCTGTAGAACACGTAGAAGTAGAACGTGTTACTGATCGAAAATCATTGGTAGATATTAAAATGACTGCTGGTGTCAGCAAAAATTATTATGCAGATGGTATTGATTCTTTTATTATTGTGTCCAGCGACTCCGATTATTGGGGATTGATTTCCTCTTTACCACAAGCACGATTTCTGGTTATGTACGAGTATACGAAGTGTGGCAGTGCTATCAAGGATGCCTTGTCAGAACATGGGATATACTATTGCTCTATTGATGATTTCTGTTCCAGTAATGTAGAAGAGTTTAAACATATTGTACTATGCGATATTCTGAAAAAGTATTTGCCGGATATTGTCTATTTAAACGGATATGAGCTAGTGGAGCACATTTACGAGGAAGCACGTCTCACAGCTTCGGACAAGGAAAAAGAAGCATTTTATAATCGATATATTAAAACGCTCAGCTTGAAGTGCAATGCTGATGGTACATTTGAAATCGTTCTGAAAAAATAAATATTTATAATTGCCTATACAATAAAGAAAGCAGCATCACACAAAAAAGTGTTGTGATGCTGCTTATGTTTTATATTTTAAAATTATGATTTCTTTTTGCTTGTTGCTGAAGAATCATGGTATTGTGTCATACTGCCACAACCTGTGCAGCCGCTGCAATTACCACAGCAAGAGGATTTCCCATGGCGTTTATCCTGAATCAATTTGTATACAATCCATGCTATAATTGCAACTAAAATAATACCCACAATCCATGAACCAATACTGCCCATAAAGATAACCTCCATTTCAAGAAAATTTATACTTGAACTTTTATACCCAATTTATTCGATTCCTTATAAGGTCTGAACAACATATAAGCAAAGAAAATAACAATTAAAATTGCTACAATCAAACCAATTGGATTTACATTTCCAGTGAAAATTGCCCCGATTTGATAGATACACAAGGATACAGCATAAGCAAAAATACATTGATAGCCAATTGCAAACCATGTCCACTTTGCACTGTTCATTTCACGACGGATTGCACCGATTGCTGCAAAGCAAGGCGCACACAGCAGATTGAATACTAAGAACGAATATGCTACAAGACCACTTCCACCAAAGCTTGTGGACAAACTGCTGAAGATTTCACTTCCGTCTTCTGCAACCTCTTCGAAGCCATACAATACACCATAGGTTGCGACAACGTTTTCCTTTGCAATCAGACCGGTAACAGCTGCAACTGCTGATTTCCAGACTTCGCCACCTGCATTCCAGCCGAGGGGCTTGAAAATCCATCCAATTGCCATGCCGATTTTAGCCAAAATACTCTCTTCACTTTCTGCAACTTGATCCGTAATCCAGTGGAATCCACCAGTGAAGCTAAAGCACTGTAAGAACCAAATTAAGATTGTGGATAATAGGATAATCGTGCCAGCTTTTTTGATAAATGACCAGCCACGTTCCCACATCGAACAGAGAACGTATCCGACAGTAGGTAAATGATAGGATGGAAGTTCTATGACAAACGGTGCTGGATCTCCGGCGAACATCCTTGTCTTTTTTAGCATGATACCAGATACAACAATTGCTGCAATTCCGATGAAATAACAGGAAGTTGCGACCCAACCGGAATTATTGAAAAATGCGCCTGCAATCATTGCGATAATTGGCAACTTTGCACCACAGGGAATGAACGTTGTAGTCATGATGGTCATACGCCGATCTCTTTCGTTTTCGATGGTTCTAGAAGCCATAACACCGGGAATTCCACAACCCGAACCAATCAACATCGGGATAAATGATTTTCCAGACAAACCAAATTTCTGAAAAATACGATCCATAATGAATGCAATTCGAGACATATAGCCGCAGCCTTCGAGGAATGCTAAGAAAATGAATAGTACCAGCATCTGTGGTACAAATCCCAAAACAGCACCGACACCGCCAATGATACCGTCTACAATCAGGTTTTCCAGCCACTCTGTACAACCGATTTTCTCCAATACCCAAGATGCGCCACCTTGACACCATTCTCCAACGAAGACATCATTCGTCCAGTCGGTAACGATTGTACCTACAGTTGTGACAGAGATATAATACACAATGAACATGACCACTGCAAAAATCGGTAATGCCGCCCACTGATTTGTAATAATTCGGTCGATCTTGTCGGAAGTGGATAGTCCACTCTTATTTTTTTTCTTATAACATTTGTCGATAATTGACGAGATATATGTATACCGCTCGTTGGTGATGATACTTTCTGCATCATCGTTCAGCTCTTTCTCCACCGATTGAATGATGGATTCTGCAAGATCGTTGGAGATTTTTAGCTGTTCTAATGTCTTTTCGTCTCGTTCAAAAACCTTAACCGCATACCAACGCTTTTGTTCTTTTGAAACGTTTGCTAGTTTTTCGGAAATATCTGTTATAGCTTTTTCAACACAGTCGGAAAAGCTATGCTGTATTTTTGTAGGATCCGTCTTTTTTGCAATCTCTATGGCAGCTTCCGCCGCTTCTAATGTGCCACTATTTTTCAGTGATGAGATGGCAACAACTGGACAACCCAACGCCTTAGATAACTCCTGACGATTGATTTTATCACCGTTTTTATCTACAACGTCCATCATATTGACGGCAACAACTACCGGAATACCAAGTTCCACGAGCTGTGTAGTTAGATATAAATTTCTCTCTAAGTTTGTTCCGTCTACAATATTTAAAATTGCATCCGGTCGTTCTTGAATCAGATAGTTTCTTGCGACAACCTCTTCCAGTGTATACGGTGAGAGAGAATAGATTCCAGGCAAGTCTGTAATGACAATATCTTTATGCCTTTTTAACTTTCCCTCTTTTTTTTCTATCGTAACGCCAGGCCAGTTTCCCACATATTGATTTGATCCGGTTAATGCATTAAATAGCGTTGTTTTTCCGGAGTTTGGGTTGCCGACTAATGCGATTGTAATACCCATGCTATTCATTCCTTTCATCGGCATTAAAACATTTTGACAGGATGATTTCAATACCGTATTATTTTACTTTCACTAATATGAAGTGCAGTTATTCTACCTCAATCATTTCTGCGTCAGCTTTTCGGAGAGACAATTCATAGCCACGAACGGTCACTTCGATTGGATCTCCTAAAGGAGCTACTTTTCGAATATAGATTTCCACACCTTTGGTGATGCCCATATCCATGATTCGGCGTTTTACGGCACCTTCGCCCTGCAATTTTTTTACACGAACAGTACTTCCGATTTTCGCTTCTCTTAATGTTGCCATATGATACAAACTCCTCTCTTATACAAGAATTTTTCCTGCCATCTCTTTGGAAATTGCAACACGTGTTTCCTTGACATTAACAATCACATTGCCACGAATTGTACTGATAACAGTTACAACCGCACCTACAACGAACCCCATGGTTTCTAAATGCTGTCTGATTTCCGGTTTTCCACCTACTTTTTTTATGGTCAATGCCACACCGGCATCTGCAAATGTTAACGGCATTGTTATGCCCTCCTTTTTATGGTAGATTTCAAAAACATTCGGTTAGAAATCACTAACCTATCATGAAAAAAAATAAAACCTATCTCGTTTTATTTTCGTTGATACATTTCAGTTAGTATTTCTTAACTATATTCATTTTACTACGTTTTGTTTTGCTTGTCAAATGATATTTCCTAATTTTTTGTTTTTTTGTAAAGTTGCACAAATCGCATCTGCATATGCGCAGGCAAATTGTTCAATTTCGTTGCAAAATATCGTTTCCATCTGTTATTACATATAAGTAGTAATAATTTCCATTCTAAAAAATATATAGAAATAAAAGCCGCTATTTTGTTTGAAAAATAAATGAAGAAGTAACATATAAAATGGTTTTGTTATGTAATTTTGGGCAAAAAAACTGTGAAATTTGTCAGTTACGAAAAAAATACGTAAGTTACGTCAAAAATGAAACAACGATTTTGTTTTGTGATGTAATCACAATTACAGTAAGTTGATACAATGTTCTTCGGGAGTGCAACGACTGTGGACAACAAAGTAAGACAGAACGCATAAGGAAAAAAGAAAAAAAGAAAATTTGGGGAATATATCATTCGCATGGAGGATGTTGCGTATGAAATAAAAGGCGGTAAGACTCCTGAAATTCTTTCCTGTGTTTTCCTTATGTATGACAAAGTCTAAGACATGGCAATCAGTTAATTTTTAACCGGTACGGAAATGCGATGTCTTGGAATGTGTGCTTGGTTGGTAAAAATAAGGAAATAGGAAGGATTTTAGGGATAGGAAAGATGAAAAAATGGAAGTCTGGTATCAAGGCCTGAATATTTACACTTAACCGTGGACACTTGTCTCTGGTATTTGATTTTTGTCTTCTGGCCAATTGATAGCGGACGCATAAGAAACAATTCGTATAAAGTTGGAAACAACGATGTACTGGATTGGAGAAAAACATGATAGAAAAAGCATTTTGCATGTGTGGTACACACATGAGCAAAATGCTTTTTCTGTTATTTTCGTAGAGCCCAACAATTATGCCTAATTTCGCAAGGTCAAGCGAGTTCGTATAACTGAAAAAGGAAGATTCGTGGATTTACTCTATCAAATCAGTGATGAACCTATTTTCAAAAAAGACGAAGATCCTGATGAATCGAATACAGATAATTCGAATTCAGAAACACCGAATTCAGAAAACCCGTATGCGGTTACGTCATCTGCAGATGACCCGTATGATTTAATAAATACTAATAAACCAAATACGGATAAACTAAATACTGAAGAAACAAATACTGCACACCCTGCTTTCACCGTCAAAAATCCAAAAGCAAGAAACCTTTCGCCAAAGCTGTCATAATGACAGAAGCGGAGTATCAGAAGCTTTCAGAACAGCATACACCGGATTTTGTGGACAAGTGCATTGAAGTGCTGAATAACTACAAGCTTTCCAACGGAAAACGCTACAAGTCGGATTACTTTTATTTCGCTAAATTCAAATTGATAAATTCGAATTTGTCTATCATATTATAGCAAATCCTTCTTGCGACTAATTACTTGCTTTAATACAAATACCTGATATTAATTCACACCATTCCTGAGGGTACACACCAAACAATTCTTCATGACGCATATCATACGTATGTATGATCGGGTTTTTAAAATGTTTTTTGTATCTTGTAAGATATTTTTCACCCATCTTACTGGCGTAAAGCACGTGTACTTGTGTTACTCCGTTATCTATTTTCTCTGGCAGTTTCGTTGTTAAATCTGATTTGAACTGATTTTTGATACTTTCCTTTGTGATAAAACTCATGTCATACTTATCCCTGCCAATCGTTGCAACAAAAGCTTTATTGTATGGATCTGCAGATGCCATCTGACTTTCAAATCTTTTTTTCATCAGCTTTGATTTGTAGCTTCCTGTATGGATAAAATGATAGGTCACTTTTAGCATTAAATTTGCCATTAAGTTGGCTTTAATTTTTCCGGTTTGATCAAGATTTGAGCTTCCAATAGTCCCCATACCTATTTGAATTTTGTTTCTATAGATAAGGTATCCTACTAAAGAGCCACTAAGGGAACTACTATATATGACACGTACCTTTCCACCATAATTTGTGATTACATAGTTTTCGATTTTTTCGACTTCTTCAAGTATTGTACGAAAGTTATCAGTATCATTTTTGTCAAAACCAGTATATGCAACTACACCAACATAAAATTTTTTTGAAAGTTCATCTATAACGTCACCAAAATTTCCCTTCCAAATCAGAAGGAGAAAAGCAAGTCAGCACATCAAACATTTAGATTTCTTCAAATTACTGACCGCTTTTTTCACCAACAAATATACGCTTTATGCACTCAAAAATCAGCACGTATCCTAAGTGTCTACAGGCGAAAAAATGAGCTTGAAAGTTTCTTTCTCTCCGATTGGTTTAGCCTGTTGTCAGGTCTTGACGGAAAGTATTTTATCGAGCGAATGTGGGAGGTTTACTATTTTGACGGGTAAGGAATTTTTATCGCAGTACGGTATAATGAACCGTCAAATTAGAAGCGTGAAGCTACAGCTGGACGATATGGAAAAAATGGCGAAAATCAATGAAATGAACGGCGTATTTGAGGATGAAATTTTGCACCTAACGGATCATCTTAAAGGTCTTGTCTGTGCGTCAAATGCTGTGAAAAGAAACATACTCGATAAGATTTTTCAGATCAACAGCAGTAATCGTCAGGAGATTCTTATCCGCAAATATATTCGGTTGGAAAGCACAGAGAAAATCTCTAAGGAAATCTTTCTTTCAAGACAGGGTGTGTACTATCACCTTGCGATTGGGGAAAAGGAGATTAAAGAGATGTTGTAAACAGGAATCCCAACTGAGGAACTCACTCAGTTGGGATTTTTTCATCTATTTGTATATCGTAAATATCATCAAGTGGAATTTCTTTTCCGTCATAAAAAACGATACGTCGATTGTAAGAATCAAGCCACCGGAATTTTCCCGAATATACGGTATACTTACCACCCTCTTTTGCATGATCGGGTACGAAATATTCAACCGTAATCGGCACTTTCTCATAGAGATGGGACAGAAGCTTTTTGGCAGCATCGTTTAGCATTGCCTGTCGGTCGTCATCAAGAATCAGCTTATCATCGGTCAGCCTTGCCGTTTCATTCGTTTCGTCCTCATATCCCGTCAAGGCGGCAAACGGTGAAAACTGTGCGGCTCGGTCTTGCAATGACATTTTCGGTTTTATTAAATCGAAGGGATATTTCATATTCCGAATACTCTCATAATTGTCTATCACGCCTTATGCCCTCCTACCTGTCCGTTGCGGTCACGAGCGGTTGCTCCTTCTTCAAAATCCATGCCCTTCAGAATTGCATTTTTGCCGTATTTCCCCTTGATTTCAAGCAAAGCCTTTTGCAGTTCCTTTTCCTTTTTCTGCGACTGCTCCTCACGCTCGTTTTGCTCTACCTGTACGGAATAATCCGTGAAAAGGTCAAGCTGAACCATCTGCTTCCCTTCCTGTTCTTTCACTTCCGATTCAGGCAAAACATGATTCGCCACAACGGTAAGCCGGCGGACAAGCAACTGTTCATCGACAATTCTTTCGTAAAGCGCAATCGCCTTACTCAATATCAGTTTGGTGGATGAGGTGTATTTTTCCATATTGATTGTGCCGTGTGCGGATTTCGGTACTTTGCGATTGTAGCGGTCGGTTGTCATTTCACCGCTGTAGCCGCTTGGAATTCCGTCCACGTCATAGCCTACCGTAAGCACAATCTGATTGGTCACCAGATTTTTCGATACAAGATCAAGCACCAACGAATCCGTCATTTCCTTGACAATCAGCTTCGCTTTCTCATAGGAGTAGCCTGACATCAGCACCTGTCCTTGACTGATGCTGTTATTTTCAGGCTTATATTTTTTGATTTCCGCAATCGTGCATGGCTCAAATCCCCATGCGTGGTCGATTAAAAGCTCCGCATTGATGCCAAAAAGCTTGTACAGCAGCTTTTGCCCATATTCCGTAGTTGAAGTCATGGCAACATCGCCTAACGTGTACATTCCATTGGCTTTCAGCTTTTTTGCGTAGCCCTTGCCGACTCTCCAGAAGTCTGTCAGCGGTCTGTGATTCCACAATTCACGCCGAAAGGTTTCCACCGTCAGCTCCGCAATTCGCACACCGTCCCGATCGGCAGGCATTTTCTTTGCCACAATGTCCATGGCAATCTTGCAAAGAAAAAGATTTGTACCAATTCCTGCGGTAGCCGTAATTCCCGTTTCCTTGAGAACCTCACGAATCAGCTTCATTGTTAGCTCTCTCGGCGTCAGCTTGTACGTTTCAAGATAGCCTGTCGCATCGATAAACACCTCATCAATCGAATAGATGTGTATATCCTCCGGTGCGATGTACCTGAGATAAATGCTGTAAATCTGATTGCTGATTTCCATATATCTCGCCATTTGCGGCGGTGCGACAACATACGATACAGCAAGCTTCGGATTCTTCTGCAGGTCGGAGAATAAATAAGATTCGCCCTCGAATTCCTTAATTCTTGCTTTTGCCTTTCTGCTGTTGTTGACCTGTTCAATCTGACGAATCACTTCAAACAATCTTGCTCTGCCCGGCAAGCCGAAGGATTTGAGCATCGGAGAAACCGCAAGGCAAATTGTTTTTGCCGTTCGGCTTTCATCGGCAACAACAAGGTTCGTATTCATCGGGTCGAGTCCACGCTCCATGCACTCAACGCTTGCATAAAATGATTTGAGGTCGATTGCGATATATGTCTTGTCCATGCGTTCACCGCCTTTCCGACTACTATTATACCACAGATTAACATATTTTTCAATGAAAAAGGGAACGTTCATGATAACATTCCCTTTTTTATAATATATAGTCTATTAGTAGATCAAACTAAGCAGTGTATAATGACTATTTGACTTCTTCGGCAAAGCGATTAAGCAAGGTCGGATAATTTCTTGCGTCATTCAAAACACGGTAGAAAATCACTTTGTGTTCATCTTCAAAAATGCGATAGAACATTAAATACTTTTTGACAACAATCATACGAAAATCAAATTTTGCAAGCTTATCATCAGGAATTGTAACACCTAAATAAGGAAAATCAGAAATTTGCTGTACAGCTTTGTTCATCTTATTTTTGATTCGGACAGCACCTTGTTTGCTTCCGAGCATGACAAAAGAGGAAATGATTTCAGACATATCGTTTATTGCATCGACAAGGAATTCAATTGTGTAGGAGTTACTCTGTTCCACCGATAATTTCCTCCAGTCTTGCATTTACCTCATCAAGAGAATAAGTTTTTGCTCTGCTTAAACGATGTGCCTCTGCTTCGAGCAGTTTTTCACGAAGATTAAGCATTTCTTCACGATAGGCATACTGTTCCATACTCATTACAACAAGGTCACCTTCACCGTTCTTAGTCAGAAACACAGGTTCACCTGACTGCTTGCAGAACTGTGATATATCATTGTAGTCATTTCTGAAAGAAGTTGATGGCTTTATCATCATAGCAATCAGCACCTTTCACGAATTATTCTATACATATTACATCATAATTCTATCGCTTTGTCAATATAAAAAGAAAGGAAATTTATGGCACACTATGTACAAATACCAAAGGACTTAAACGATATAAAGCAGAAATTCATGTCCGGACTGACCAAACGACAGGTGATTTCACTACGTCAAAACTACATCAGTAGAAAAATCCGTCAAAGTTGCATCTGACGGATTGTGAAGTAATATAAAAACTAGAATTTGTAAAATATTTAAGGTAAATTTGTATATTTTTTCTTGTACATTTTAGGAATAAAATCATAGTATAACAAATGAATTTGTTTTGTGATTTCTTCAAATTCATTTTTTCTAAGGTTCTTATCCGAACATATAATTTCTAATTCAACATTATCGTAATATATATACCAGTCAGTTGAAATCATTCCATTTTTGAGATAAAAGTTTCTACGCCGAATACGATTTTCCATGTTATCGCATTTCTCATGTATCGATTCTATTTCGATAACGATTTGCTTATTTTCATAATAGTATTTCAAAAGATTTAATGCTCTGCTACCAAAGTCCTTACAGCGATGTTCTTTAGCGATTGCAAAGTATCCAAGATATGCAATAGTTTTATATCTTCTAACAGAAAAAAATCCGACAAGCGTATCACTATGATAGATTCCTAATATATCAAGATCACCTTTATCAGACTGAAACAGATCATCAATGGAAGTTGACTGTTCTCTTTCAAAGGAATTGCTATTGATTCTCTCAAGTATCAGCTTATCTGGTGAATCAATGCTCATCTTTCTAAGAGACATATCATTCAAAAGCGACATTTTTAACAAAGGAATCCATTCATCTTCAATCACTCTTTCACCGGTAAGTTCGAATCCGTGTTTCTTATAAAATGAAATCCCACGCTTGTTATATTCCAATGCCCATAACCATGATACTTGCAATTCTTTTACGGCATAATCAAGTAATTCTGCACCGATCCCACAGCTTTGAAATTGTGGTTCAACATATAGCTTCACAAGCTCATCACTACTGACAAGCATCATACCTTTCACAATGCCGTCATCATGAACATAAGTATTTTGAAGAATGTCCGCATTAAAATTTTCCGCAACATTTATTACGTTTAGTTCTGAAAAATAAAATGATTCGTTATGAAAGAATGGAAAGAAATTGATCCTATAGTTTATAACAATCATTTCAGCAATTCGTGATATATCATTCGATGTTGTTTTTCGTACTTTATTCATATCATTCATGTGCTTCTTTCCATTTTGTCATTAACTTTTCGAGTTCTTCCTTTGTATCGACTTTGTGAGATTTCACACTGGTTGGATCATTAAAAGATTCTTCCACCGCATTAGCAAATACTTCTACTTGCTCTTTTCCGAAAACCACAAAGTTCTTCGTAATACTTGAAGTTGCCATCTGCGTTCACCTCCCCAAATATGCAACGGCACTTGTTCCAATATATTCGTCAGTCAGTTTTTTCGTTGGCGGCTCTGCAGGCGTTTTCGCCATGGCACTCTTTCAAATAAATCGTGGTGATGAAAATGCCGATTTGTGCGATATTTGCAAATAAACTGATTTCGCTTAGCACAAGCCTTTTTGTTTTGATGGGAAGTACGTAATTTATGATGCTTGTGAAATTTTGATTTTGTAATCATAAAATTTATGATTTATTAGTCGGTTATGCAAGTTATTTTAAGCCTTTTCGCATTATTAAAATCAAATCCTAACTTTTCATAAAATGGAATTTTATCTGGCACTGCACATAGTTCAACAAGAATCTCAATGTTACTTATTATATCATAATTCTATCGCTTTGTCAATATAAAAAGGAAGGAAATCACGGAAATCAATAATTACAAAGTGTTTACAAGGAAGGGAAAAAGTGATATAATAA
>JAJQEI010000045.1:0-1197 GCA_021201755.1 Ruminococcus sp.
TTTTCAAGCGTGCGTCGGCACAGCGAAGCCTTCATATGATCTTCAATGGCAAGTCTCAGAGGCATCAGATCAAAGCAATCAAAAACGGCTGAAACATAGACTTTTCTATCGCTGCCCTTTCATTCGCTGATATCAGTTACCGCTTTATTGCTTGCTTTTTGAATTCTTCATCATATTTCTTCACTGTACCCATTTTTAACACACTCCTTCTCTCTTTTTATTTTACTCCTCTTCTACAGTTTGTGTCAAGTTTTATTATACACCATCATAATAAAAGTTGACACATCGAGCGCACAGAAATGCGATATAATAAAGAAGTGAAAGGAGAGCTGAAAATGGCAGAGAATCGGAAATACGAACAGGAACACAAGGTGCAGGCGGTGAAGTTTGCGCTTTTTCAGCTTTTCAACTGATTTAGCAGCGTTTTTGCTATGCATGACATTTCGAATATTTATTGGGTTATTAGAGTCTTCCACTGTATATTTTCAACATCATATAATTTTTTCATTCTAATATTCCTCTAATCTTTTCATGATAAGATAGAACCATAGAAAACAAGTTACCTTAAACGCACACATGAAAGGAAGCGATTTTTATGCGTAAAATCAAAAACTTAATTTCCACCCCGAAACGAACTATTATTTCGTTTACAATCGTTACCGCTACACTGAGCGTAGTCGGTGCAGGAACAACATTGGGTATTCGAGTTGCTACAAAGAGCAATTCGATTGGCAGTTCTTCTGCAGAGCAAATTGCCCTTGTGGATGTCGGAACTGAAGTCGCTGCGGCAAGGCTGCAAGAAACGGAGTTCTCATATGAGGACGGGCAGTTTGTGTATGAAGTGGAATTTTACACTGACCTTGGCGAATATGAATACATCATTGTGGCAGACAGTGGTGATATTCTTTGGAAAGAGTGGGATCTGTTCGACACGGCAGAAGCTGCTGCTGTTTCGATGATTACTGCCACTTCGTCAACAATTGGCACAACGGAAAAGACGACCATTACGACAACCGCAGTGACAACAACTGAAGAGAATAGCACAACCACCGTTTCTACAAGTGCTGTTGCACAGATTTCATTGGATGATGCCAAGGTGATCGTCCTAGCGGATGCAGGTGTTACGAGTTCTGATGTTTCCTTTACCAAGGAAAAGCTAGATCGAGAAAAAGGAATTTGGTATTACGATCTGGAATT
>JAJQEI010000045.1:1297-127039 GCA_021201755.1 Ruminococcus sp.
TTACACAACAGACACCGAATATGACTATGAAGTCAACGCTGAAACCGGTGAAATTGAAAGCAAGGAAATCGATACTTTGTATAGTTCTTCTGATAGTAGCACAACAAACGTTACAGTTGAATTGGATACAGCAAAAAACACAGTGCTGAAAGATGCAGGTGTGTCCAATTCCAACGTCACGTTTACTAAGGAAAAGCTGGATCGAGAAAAAGGGACTTGGTATTACGACCTAGAATTTTACACAACAGACACCGAATATGACTATGAAGTCAACGCTGAAACCGGTGAAATTATCGGTAAAGAAGTCGAGTATATCTTAAGCAACAATGGCGACGATTATATTGGTATTGATGCCGCAAAAGAAATTGTGCTAAAAAATGCTGATATTTCTGCAAATGACGTAATCTTTACGAAAGCGAAACTTGAGAAAGAAGACGGCATTGTGGTGTATGAAATTGAATTCATCATCGATACTGTGGAATATGAAAACATCGTACAAGCCTCAGATGGTACTATTCTGGAATATGACATTGATCACATCTAGATGACTATTTTGTGATACGAATGCACACAAATACGTGTAACCCCTTGCAGTTTGCAAGGGGTTACACGATTAATTATTATAACTGAAAATTATAAAGCGATGAAAATCAAACATATCTAATCGCTCCTAAGTGACTTATCTTTATATAGTTGTAGTTGTCAACTTTGATTTTCTCGTGCAATCAACATTTCATCGGAATACATTTTTCGTAGCTTTGGCTTCTCGATTTTGCCTGTGGCATTGCGTGGTACATTTGCCAAAATAATTTTTCGTGGTCGTTTATAGCGGGGAAGTGCTTGACAAAATTCCATAATTTCTTCTTCAGTACATTCTATGCCTTGCTTCAACTCCACAATTGCCGCAGCAATTTCGCCTAAACGATGATCTGGCAATCCAATGACTGCTACATCTTTAATTTTCTCGTATTTACTGATAAAATTTTCTACCTCTACCGGATAAATGTTTTCACCGCCACTGATGACCACATCTTTTTTTCGATCAACTAAGAAATAAAACCCATCTGTATCTTGGCATGCCATATCGCCCGTATACAGCTATCCATTGTGTAATACCTCAGTAGTTGCTTCAGGGTTGCGGTAATAACATTTCATTACAGATGGTCCTTTAACAGCCAGTTCACCAATCTCATCTTGCGAGACGCACTCTCCATGTTCATCAACAATTTTCACTTCCCAGCCGTATCCAAGAATGCCAATTGCGCCAATTTTTTGAATATTTTCTACGCCCAAATGCACGCATCCAGGTCCTAGCGATTCGCTTAACCCGTAATTGGTATCATAGAGGTGATGTGGGAAATAAGTTTTCCATCGGCGAATGAGACTCTGTGGTACAGGCTGCGCACCGATGTGCATTAGTCGCCATTGATTAAGTTGATAATTCTCCAGCTTTACGTTGCCATTGTCTAACGCCTCTAAAATATCGAGTGCCCATGGTACAAGTAACCAGACAATAGTGCATTTTTTCTTAGAAATTGTTTGCAAAATCGTTTCTGGATTAACACCCTTCAGTAGAACTGCTTTTCCACCAGTGAGCAAGCTGCCAAACCAATGCATTTTTGCTCCAGTGTGGTAAAGTGGAGGAATACAGAGAAAAACATCATCTTTTGTTTGTCCGTAATGATTTTGTTCTACTTGACAAGCGTGCATCAGGCTGCGATGATTATGTAAAATTGCCTTTGGAAATCCGGTTGTACCAGAAGAAAAATAGATTGCTGCATCGTCGTCATCGGAAATTTCTACGCCTGGGGAAACGCTAGCACAGTTTGAGGTCAATTGATCATAATCTTCTGCAAAGGATGGGCAATTCTCACCTGTATAAAATAGGATACGATTTTTTTGAAATCACTTCTGCAATGGATTCAATTCGTCCGATAAACTCGGGACCGAACACTAATACATCAATCTCTGCCAAATTTAGGCAATACTGAATTTCTTCAGCACTATACCGAAAGTTTAAAGGCACTGCTAGTGCGCCAGTTTTCAGAATGCCGAAATAAATAGGAAGCCACTCTAGACAATTCATCAGTAGTATTCCGACTTTGTCACCTTTCTTAACTCCACGACTAATTAAAAGCTGAGCAAATCGATTGGCTTTTTCATTAAAGACGTGCCAAGTGATTTCTCGCCGATACCAAAAAGACGAAGTTGGCTGAATGAGTTCATAATCTTTCCATAACATTCGTCTTGTTTCCTGTACCTGTGGATTTACTTCCACAAGACATACATTGTTTCCATATTTTTTTGCATTATTTTCTAAAAGTTCTGTTATTGGCATTTTCTATTCTCCATTCACGATAGGTTTACGCATGAAATCGATATCCCAATTGGAATGCATTTTGATTTAGATTTACGGTTTTCGATGGAACAGTATCGGCAATTACTTCCAGTCAATTGTCTTCTGAAAAATTCATATGCTGTGCTGCAACGCCTAAAATAATTGTATTGAATACTCGTGTATTGCCAAGCTTTAAAGCTTCCGCCATTGCATCGATAGCAAGTACTCTGTATGATTGCCGCAAATGTGCAATAATATGTTCTGGATATGTTGATGCACCAATCACTACACTCATTGGATCGATTCGCATATCATTCACAATAATTGCACCACTTGGTTTTAAAAAATGTGCATATCGCATGGCCTCCAATCGCTCGAAAGCAATTAAAATATCGGTCTGTCCTTCTTCTACAATTGGTTCTGTAACGCATTCGCCATAGCGTACAAATGTGACGACGCTTCCACCACGCTGTGCCATACCATGTACTTCAGACAATTTCACATCATATCCGCTTGTCATGGCGATAGCACCAAGAATGCGACTAGTTAATAGTGTACCTTGTCCGCCTACGCCAACAATCATAATATTTTTATTCGCCATCCTTTCGAGGAATCAGCTCAATTGCTCCGAATTTGCACCGCTTTTCACAAAGCTGACAGCCATTGCACATACCAGCATCTATCAACGGAATACCATCTGTACCTTTTCGCATTGCTGGACATCCTGGTATGAGACACTGCCCACATTTTTTACAGCTGTCTGCATGGATCATACATTTACCCTTTGGTACGAACGTTTTTAAAAGTGCGCAGGGTGACTTTGTGATAATTACTGACAAGGCATCTCGTTGCGTTTCACGTATGAGAAGCTGTTCTAATCCATTAATATCAAAAGCGTCGATTTCATATGTGTGTTCTATTCCCATTGCTTGACATAAATGTAAAATATTGATTGCATAGGTTGGCTCTCTCTATAATGTTTTACTGGTAGCTACATGATCTTGATGACCAGTCATGCCCGTAGTTGAGTTGTCTAAAATGATAACTGTACCTGTTGTCTTGTTATAGACCATGTTCATTAGCGAATTAACACCAGTATGTAAAAATGTGGAATCGCCAATCAATGCTACCCAATTTTTCACATAATCTTTTCCTTTTGCCTTTTCAATGCCATGCAATGTTGAAATGCTCGCACCCATGCAGACGTTAAAGTAAACTACATTTAACGGTGCAACTGCACCTAGCGTATAACAGCCAATATCACCAGCACCATGTAGTTTTAATTTCTTCAAAATGCTGAATACGCTGCGATGTGGACATCCAGGACAGAGAATCGGTGGACGTTGTGGTACAGATTCCGGTTTTGGCAGTTCGAGGTTATCGTGTAAAATTGCTTTTCGCAACATATTTGCACTGTATTCGCCCTGTATCGTAAAAATTTCCTTCCCAATAACAGAAATTCCTCACGCACGAACTTGTTCTTCAATTACAGGCTCTAATTCCTCTACCACATAAAGTGTATTTACTTGAGAAGCAAACTGTTTGATTAATTTTTTTGGAAGAGGATGTACTAAACCTAGTTTCAGTACCGATGCGTCTGGCAAAGCTTCTCGAACATATTGATAGGGAATACCGCTCGTAATAACGTCAATTTCTTTGCTGCGATATTCGATACGGTTTATATTGAAATTACACGCATCCTCTGCCATTCGACGCAGACGCTGTTCTACAATAATATGTCTTTTTTGTGCGTTTGCTGGCATAAGGACATTTTTTTCAATGTTTTTAACATATGGTTTATTTGGTATTTCTGTTCGCTCTTCCAAATGTACGACGCTTTGCGAATGAGATAAGCGTGTTGTGGTACGAACAATCACCGGCGTGTCGTATTGTTCGCTATATTCGAAAGCAAGTTTTGTATAAACTCTGGCTTCTTCACTATCTGAGGGCTCTAACACAGATACCATAGCAGCTCTTGCGACCATTCGTGTATCTTGTTCATTCTGTGAACTGTAGATTCCAGGGTCGTCTGCTGCTACTAGCACCAATCCGCCGTTTACGCCGGCATAAGAAATGGAATAAAGTGGATCTGACGCTACATTAACGCCAACCAACTTCATGGACGCCATTGTTCTGACGCCGACAATTGATGCACCGATTGCTACCTCCATAGCGACTTTTTCATTCGGAGACCATTCCGCATAAATCTCCGGATATTTGGCGATATATTCACTGATTTCCGTACTAGGTGTACCCGGATATGCAGCTGAAACCTTTACACCTGCTTCATATGCACTCTGTGCAATTGCAGCATTTCCAAGCATAATTTTTTTATTTTCCAATCAAGTACCTTCTTTCTGATATGCTTTTTCTAATGGGTCTTCTAAAACCGAACAAACGATTTTTAAAGTATTCCAAATATAAAGTAAAAAGGAGATGCTGAATATTTGATACATAGCCTCTCCTTTTATTATACTACATTTTTTTGACTTATCACAAGAGTATTGCGAATGAAATTTTTATTTTGTTAATTTTGTACAAAACACGTTTATCAGATTATACGATATTGCCGAAAAATCTGCAAAAAAATTTATTGCTCATACCATCTATTTATCTACTTTATTCAAATGAGTCGAAATCGATGGTGTTCAATAGATCCTTGAGTGCAGCCATTTCATCTGCTGTTAAGGTAATACCTTTGCCCATTCTACTGTGATCCGGTGCCCAATCTCGAATGTCATACTTTGGTTCTCGCTCATTCCAGCTAATCAAATTAACCTCTTTGCTCCAACCTCTTGCGTCTTCTCTTAAATCACCCAGATGTTCCGTGATTTCATATTTTAGCTCTGCCATAGTTAATCGGCTCCTTCTAAATGAAATTTCTGCAAGCGCACAACAACCGAATGTGAATACTGTTGATATTCTTATTTAGTTTAGACGCTGCTTTTAAACATTATACTAAACCAATTTGAAAAATGCAACTGCAAAAAAGAAATTTTTTCATAAATTGGTGATTTCACTAAAATTATTAAGATTATTTCAAGCCTCATATTCTATAATGACAACAGAAACGAAGAGAGAAGCATAAAATTCTAATAACTTTATCTGAATGTTGGATATTGCAATTGGATATGTTTCTCCATCAAAATCTCTATATTCAATGAAAGGAGGAACCCATGCCGGAAAATACTGGCTGGGGGAGCTTATGCCGATACAAACTTTCGCAAGAAAAGAAATCAAGTTTCTTTTGACTGCTCAACAATATCAATCATTTTTGCCACTATTGAAGCAGTATATGAATCCGGATAAGTTCTGCGTAGATGGCAAGGAGTATGGGATTTATAACATCTATTACGATACACCGGACGATTTTTTGATTCGGGAATCGCTTTCTAAACCATATTACAAGGAAAAGATTCGTTTACGAAGTTATCTTTCGCCCACAAACCCTGATGATACAGTTTTTCTGGAAATCAAAAAGAAGATCGGTGGTATTGTCAATAAGCGTCGTGTAACACTAACGCTGGCACAAGCAGATAATTATATGCTACATGGTATTCATCCGAATTTGGGAAATACTTATATTCAAGAACAAGTTTTGGATGAAATTGATGATTTTCGTAAACGCTATGATGTATCTCCCAAAGAATACATCAGCTATCAGCGTGCCGCTTATTTCGGCAAGGACGATAAGGACTTTCGTTTAACTTTCGATCGTGCCTTAACTGCAAGGAGGAGTGACGTTTCGTTATCTCAAGAAAATTATGGAACGTTGCTTATCCCAGAAGATTTCAGATTGATGGAAGTAAAAATTGCTGATTCTATGCCTATGTGGCTGGCAGAACAACTGGCACAGCTTCATGTTTACAAAACCAGTTTTTCAAAATATGGGCGTGCATACCAAATGTATGCACAAAGCCAGCAAAAATGAGCACAACCACAAATTCAAGTCGAAAAAAGGAGACGTTACGATTATGCTTGACGCACTTACCTCAAAAATTTCTGCATTAACCACAACTGCTACGGATGCAGTAGATACTGTAATGACAGATTATTCCAACTATACCCACGCCGGTGCAGAGGATATGCTCCGTGCATTATGCCTAGGCGTTGTCATCGAATTTCTAATTAGCCTTGTTTATATTTTAACGCATCGCAAAGGTGGATATTCTCAAAGCTATGTACTGACTGTATTGATGTTGCCACCAATTGTTGCAATTGTATTGGTCATGATCAACTCGACCGCAAGTGCACTGAGTTTGGCAGGTGTATTCACACTTTGTCGATATCGTACTGTGCCAGCCGACCCGAAGGATGTCACATACGTATTCTTTGCAATGGCAGCCGGTGTAATTTGTGGTATCAGTGAACAAGAGTATTGGTGGTCTGTATTTGTGTTCTTTGCTGTAATTGCAGCAGTACTCATCATTGTTGAATTTTCCAATTATGGCAGATGTAAATCTAGTACAATGACTTTGAAGATTACCATTCCGGAAAATCTGAATTATGCAGGTTTATTTGATGATACACTGACAAAAAATACAACTGCATGGAAATTAAAGCGGGTGAAGACAACCAGCTATGGCTCTTTGTTTGAACTAGTTTATGTGATTCAAATGAAAGACAATGTAGATCAAAAACAGTTTATTGATGATTTACGAAAGTTGAATGGAAACTTGACAGTTATCTTGTCGCTTTTCCGCTATGAAGATATGGTGTTTGATACAAAGGATTAATTTCTTTCAAAAACAAATATTAGTCACGAATCATTTAAATTTTTGCTAATTTATATAAAGAAAAGTCACGTTTTTTCGTGGCTTTTCTTTATATATCAAAAACCTTATAAGGCATTTATATAAATCGCTTGACAAATTATTGATGAGATGATATAATATAATCAGACGAAACAGGAAGGAGTGAATATATGAAACGCAGTATGTATAGTTTGATTTTAACAGATGATATCATTCAAGCGATTGACTGCTTGGCGTCTAAACAGGGGACGAGCCGCTCAAATTATATTAATCAGATTTTAGCGAACCACATCTGTTTTGTTACACCAGAACAACGAATGCAACAATTCTTTACTTGTCTAATTGATCAAATGGAACGTATGCAAGGCATATTTCGCATTCAAGAACAAGGTTCAAATGCTATCTTATCGATTTTTGGCACAGTGCAATACAGATACCGTCCGAATATTCGTTATCAGATAGAACTTATTCGTGAAATGCAAAATGAAATTGTGGGGCAATTGAAAATCTCTTGTCGTACGCAAAGCAAAACGCTTTTATCTGCTATGAATGATTTTTTTCAATTTTGGATACAACTAGAACAGAGAGAAGACCCTACTGATATGCGTGTGGAAGAATTGTACACTGTAAGAAACGGACGAATGACACGTCTTATGCTTCAGCGTGGTATGACTGATGACACTGTACTTGGTGAAGCAGTAGGAGCGTATATCCAAATGTTTCATAGTATACTTCAATCTTATTTTATCGGTTTACAAAATGAAATTCCAGACTTTATTTTACGTCATACATTGACGATGCAGTACCGTGCAATGCTGTCACAACAAATACAGCATTTGTAGTCAGTACATACAAATGAAAATAAAAACAATAAATTTACGAGGAGGATTATTTTATGAATGCACAAAAATTTACACAAAAGTCACTGGAAGCCATTCAAGAGGCGAATGCTTTGGCGATTGAAAACCAAAATCAACAAATCGAACAAGTGCATTTGCTTAGCGCATTGCTAGGGCAAAATGACGGCTTGATTCCGCAACTCATTGAAAAAATGGGCATATCGGTTGACAATTTGCAGATTCAATTAAAAAACACGATTGATGCGCTGTCAGCTGTCACTGGAAGTGGTCGAAAGTCGGATGAAGTCTATGTTACACAGTCTGTCGACCGTGCATTACAAGAAGCAGAAAAACAAGCAAATCGAATGAAGGACGCTTATATTTCTGTAGAACATTTAACATTAGGATTATTGGAAGTGCCAGATCAAAATTTGAAAGAAATCTTAAAAACATTTTCGATTACAAAAGACGCCTTCTTAAAAGCATTAATGCAGGTGCGAGGAAATCAGCAGGTTACGGGTCAAAACCCTGAGGAAACCTATGACGTTCTGAAAAAATATGGACAGGAGCTTGTAGAGTGTGCGAGAGCCGGAAAATTGGATCCAGTTATCGGCAGAGATAATGAAATTCGCAACGTGATTCGGATCCTTTCTAGAAAAACGAAAAATAACCCCGTACTCATTGGAGAACCAGGCGTTGGGAAAACTGCAATTGCGGAAGGATTGGCTTTGCGTATTGTACGAGGTGATGTACCTGACAATCTAAAAGAACGAAAAATTTTCTCGCTGGATTTAGGATCATTGATTGCCGGAGCAAAATATCGTGGCGAGTTTGAAGAACGCTTAAAAGCTGTATTAAATGAAATCAAGAAAAGCAACGGTGGTATTATTCTATTCATTGATGAACTGCATACGATTGTAGGTGCTGGAAAATCGGACGGTGCTATGGATGCAGGAAATTTATTAAAACCAATGCTGGCACGAGGAGATTTGCATTGCATTGGTGCGACGACACTAAATGAATATCGACAATATATCGAAAAGGATGCTGCGCTGGAGCGACGCTTTCAACCGGTAATGGTCAATGAGCCGACGGTAGAAGACACCATTTCGATATTGCGTGGTTTAAAAGAACGTTATGAGGTTTTTCATGGTGTAAAAATTCAGGATCAGGCTCTAATTGCAGCGGCGACTTTATCGAACCGTTATATTACGGATCGTTTTTTGCCTGATAAAGCGATTGATTTGGTTGATGAAGCTTGTGCTATGATTCGAACGGAAATGGACTCCATGCCCACTGAGATGGATGAAATTCGCCGTAAAATCATGCAACACGAAATTGAAGAGGCCGCTCTAAAAAAAGAGGACGATAATCTATCTAAAGCACATTTGGTGGAGGTACAACGTGAATTATCTGAAATGCGAGATCAATTTCACGAGATGAAAGCCAAGTGGGAAAACGAAAAAGAGGCAATCTCAAAGGTACAAAAACTCCGTGAAGAACTAGAACAGGTGAACGGTGAAATCGAACGTGCAGAGTGTGAATATGACTTGGATAAAGCAGCAGAACTCAAGTACGGACGTCTGCCTGCATTACAGAAGGCTTTGAATGAGGAGGAAATTACAGAAAGACAAAATGCGTCCAAGAATACGTTGCTTCGTGACA
Source organism: Ruminococcus sp. (assembly GCA_021201755.1). Classification (GTDB taxonomy): domain Bacteria; phylum Bacillota; class Clostridia; order Oscillospirales; family Ruminococcaceae; genus Ruminococcus_C. The sequence goes on from JAJQEI010000045.1 coordinate 10,894, forward strand.
AAGTGACAGAAGAAGAAATCGCTCGTATTGTTGCACGCTGGACGGGGATTCCTGTTTCAAAATTAATGGAAGGAGAGCGAGAAAAGCTACTTCACATGGAGGATGTGCTACATCGTCGTGTCATCGGGCAAAATGAAGCGGTAGAGCGTGTTAGCGAAGCAATACTTCGTTCTCGTGCAGGCATTCAAGATCCGAATCGACCATTGGGATCGTTCTTGTTCCTTGGTCCAACCGGTGTTGGCAAAACAGAATTGGCAAAAGCATTAGCGGAAGCATTGTTTGATAATGAAAATAATATCATACGAATTGATATGAGCGAATATATGGAAAAATTTAGCGTCAGCCGCCTGATCGGGGCACCTCCCGGATATGTTGGCTATGACGAAGGCGGACAGCTTACAGAAGCTGTCCGTAGAAAACCGTATGCAGTTGTATTATTAGATGAAGTAGAAAAAGCGCATCCAGATGTATTTAACATTTTATTGCAGGTACTAGACGATGGTAGAATCACGGATTCTCAAGGACGTACGGTAGATTTTAAAAATACCATCATTATTTTAACGTCTAATCTTGGTTCAGAAAATATCCTAGAAGGAATCGATGAAAACGGAAATATTTTGGATGAAACAAAAAAACAAGTAGAATTACTTCTACATCGTAAGTTCCGTCCGGAGTTTCTCAATCGATTGGATGAAATTGTTTTCTATAAGCCTTTGCAAAGAAAAGAAATTCTTCAAATTACAGATTTGTTATTGAATCGTTTGGCAAAACGCATGGCTGAAGAAAAGCATTTGAAACTAACAGTATCTGACGTAGCAAAAGCATATCTTATCGATACCGGATACGATTCAAACTATGGTGCTAGACCGCTAAAAAGGGTTATCCAATCCAAGTTAGAAGTTCTCGTGGCTAGAAAAATCATCGCTGATGATCCTATGCCAGAAACAGAAATTAAAATCGACTATGGCGGGAATAAACTGTTTGCTGTTTCTGAAAGCTGACACAAATCTTCCTTTTTAAAATTCTCGTATATTATTGACTTCTTCTGTACTTTTTCATAAAAATCCTACACCAAACCCCCGAAATTCCGTGCAAACGTCATTTTTTTTCAAAGATCTTGACAAATTTATATGAAAGGTTTATAATGTATTGTAGAAGTTTGATTTCATTGTATAGAAATTCTCGAAAAACCGAAGGGAGCAAATTTATGACAAAGACAGATTTGATTGAAAAACTTTCCAATGATTATATTTGCACAAAGAAAGATGCAGAAATATTGGTAAATGCAGTGTTCGATACAATTCGAGAAGCACTGGTTTCGGGGGATAAAGTAACTATTTCAAAGTTCGGTACATTTAAAGTACGGGAACGCAATGAAAAGGTTTGCAAAAATCCTCATACAGGTGAGTCGGTGAACGTTGCCGCTTGTAAGGCTCCTGTCTTTAAAGCAAGTAAAAAATTAAAAGAAGATATCAATCTTTCATAAACTATTTCCAACAACCTTGAATTTCTCAAAAATTCAAGGTTGTTTTGTTTGTGAAAAAAAGTTCTCTAATCGAAACACTTTGTTCGATTGGAGAACTTTTCAATATGAAAAATATAGTCAGAAATTATCCACTATAAGGCAAATAGTCAATGAGTTGCACTTGGAATTTAAGTAATGTTAATGCATCATCAGCATCAATTCCATCATTTGCATTGACATCTGCATTTGCTTTTGCCTTATCGTTCGGTTCAACAGAGCCAGAAAGAATCCGATTCAGCATAACCACGTCTGACAAAGAAACAAAACCATCTAGATTCACATCGCCATACATCAAGGTTGTGGCGTCACTTGTACTATCTGTAGTCGATTCAGTCGTTGTCGTTTCTGTGGTGGTTGTAGATGTTGTGCTGTCGATTGAACTGTCACTAGTTGAATCTTCTGTAGTTGTATAGGTTGTAGTTTCGCTAGAATCTGTCATTTCTGTTGTAGTTGTTTCTTCGCTAATTGTGGTTTCTGTTTCTGATGCAGTACTTTCTGTTGTGCTTTCATCAGTAGATTCTGTTGTTTCCGTCGTTTCTGCCGTTGTTGTTGTCGTTGTTGTTGTTTCTGTCGTTTCTGTTGTTATGTATTCAATTTCATCCACAATAGAGTAATACGCCGGTTTTGCCGTATAATCTTCGTTAAACAGTAGTGGGTATTTCGAAGCACGCCAGCTTTGATCGTCGGTTGTTCCCCAAAGTACGACTGCCGAAATATTATCAGAATACTTCACATACAAATCAAACAGGTCACTGTAATATTGCGCTTGTTCTTTAAAGCTGCTGTCAGAATTATCAGAAACCGTTGCGTCTAATTCTGTAATTTGGACATCCAAACCAAGATCGATATAAGTTTGTAATGCCTTTTCATAAAGTGAAATGCTCGGATAAGAAATATCCAAGTGTGATTGCATTCCCATACCATCGATCAAGCCTTCTTCAATCAATGGCTCCAAAATATCGCTGACGATATAATTCATTTTATTGGTGATATATTCGTTGTAATCGTTGTAATACAGTTTGCAGCCTTCCGGTGCATATTTTCTTGCAAATTCAAATGCTTTAATAATATAAGACTGGTCACCATATACCTGTACCCAAGGAGATTGCCCATTGTCAGAATCTGAACCAGCAGTACGAATGGTTCCGGAATCTGAAGCTGCTTCATTGACAACATCCCACGCATAAAACTCTACATCCGGATATTCTTCTGCTAAGGTTTCCATAACTGTTTTAATGTAGCTTTCCAAACGTGCCGTCATTGTATCAGCATCTACCCAATCAGCATCCTCATCGAAGCCCTCTTTAAAGAACCACAGTGGTGTTTGCTGATGCCATACTAAAACATGACCACGCATTGGTATGTTGTTTTCTGCCGCAAAATTTAAAATGCTGCTTGCAGACGAAAGCGATATTTTCATGGTCGTGTTGTCGCCAGTCGCCTCATAGTTTGCAAGCGTTGCGAATTGATCCAGCACGCTGTCCGGCTTTAATTCGTTTCCGGCAGTAATACTGTTAAAATGCTTTGTGATCAAGCTCTTTGAGGATTGAGATGCTAATTCAGTTGCAGTTACAGCAGTACCAATCTTAAAATAATCGGCATATACATCTTTCAAAGCAGCAATGTCTTCCGGTTCGTAAACCTGCGCTGTTCGAATTTCAAAATCATCCAGATAAATTGTAGCAGTGTCGTTGCACTCAAAGTACAAATAAAAGCTCTCTACGTCAGATGGAACAGAAAATTTGATGTCAGAAAACTCAACCCAACCAGATCCGTCACAAGTAGCAGAAGACAGATTTGCATAAGTACGATTGTCATCACTATCTGTGCAGTCTGTACTCAACGTAATTGTGTTGTACCATTCTGTCCGTACATAAGCCGAGACAGTATATTGTACACCAGCTTCCAACATACCAGAAACTTCGATCCATGGACCGTGCCAACTTTTTGTTCTGTCACTGACTTTTAGTGCATAATCTCCGTCGTAAACCTGCTCCGAAGAGATTTCCAGTGTTTCTACGCCACCACGACCAGAAAATTCACCGACATTTTCCTCAAAATCGTTGTAATACACTTGTGTCGTACCATCATCGCTGTCTTCCGCAGATGTTACTGCTGCGCTTGTGGGAAATGACACTGCTGCAATAACTGTACAAAGCAGACCGGCAACAAGCCTTTTTCCAAATTGAAATTTCATAAACGAACCTCCCAAAAAAGTTTTTATTTTATTTATTATAGCATATACAGATAAAAATGTCAACCAATTTCACAAAAAAAGTTGCATCCTTATAAAAAGAATTTGCAACTTTCACGAATATATATATATGTTTTAGATATTAAATTCCAAATGCAGCTGTACGTAAACGACGCATAATATCGCTCGTACTGCCATCGCATACTTGAATCAGATAAACCATGACCGTTTCATCATCGCATGGCGATACACAAAAATAAGGTCCTGTCCAGCCATCCCAACCAAATTCACCTTTTGGAGCATTGGTAAAAAACACTTGTGGTTCTTCCAAAACACGCAATAGATTTCCATAAGAATACCCGGATAATTGAGGCCAGTCAATAGATTTTTTTTGCGTGCTGGTTAATTGTGGCGAGGTGAGATATCGCCAAGTATGTTCACTTATCAGTCTGACACCGCTTTTTCGGAGTTGCCCTTTTCCCGCTAACATATTGGAAAAGTTCGTATAGTCTCGTAGCGTCGAAACAAGTCCCGCACCGCCGGAAAAAAATGCAGGTTTTTTTCGATAGTCTGTCATGCCCAAGTGTGGATCTGGTTCGACTCGCAAGTCATTTTTTTGGTTATCCCAAATATAAAGTTGTGCAAGACGACTTTGTTTCTCCTTCGGTATATAAAAATCGGTATCTTGCATATCAAGTGGCTCAAAAATCATTTCTCGAAATAACGCATCTAACGGTTTATCGGCTGCACGTTCCAAAACAGCACCCAAGATATCCGCTGATGCACCATAAAACCACTTCTCGCCTGGTTGAAACAGAAGCGGCACATCGCTGCCCACACGAGATGCGAATTCCTGTGTTGTTACGGGATGTTCTGTCTGCCAACGATTGTTAATTTCGTCATAAAACGCACCCATCGCTTTTTGTGACAGGCTCCAGCAATCGGGATAGGGGATACCCGAAGTCATGTTGAGCAAATCCTGTATCAAAATTTCCCGATTCGCCGGAACAAGTGTGCCATTATGATCAACCTGTTTTTTTTGAAAAGAGGGAATATACCAGCTAATCGGATCATCCAGTTGTAAAACGCCTTGTTCCCAGAGCATCATAGTTGCTACTGCTGTAACGGGCTTTGTCATTGAAAAAATGCGAAATAAGGAATCCGTTTGCATCGGGATTTTCCTTTCTTTGTCCGCCATATCATATGCCATATACACGAGTTCCTTCTGTCCTCGGCTAATACTAACGCAAGCACCGGGAATTTTATTTTCTCGAACGCCTCGCTCTAAAATATTTTCAATACGAGTTTGTAAATCAAATGTCATTTTAGACACTCCTTTCTAGGACTTTATATCATATCAATTTGTTTCTTTCTTCATTTTATCACAGCTGATATCTGTTGTCAAGTTCTTGTATTTCATACGCTCTGCTGCAAAGTTTTTTACGGATGCAGAAGTATTCGAAATGTGTTCGTTATGTGAAATGAGTTTCACCAAAATTTCGCTTTTTTACATAGAAAATACATAATAGTATGTGTCTTTTTTTTTGCTGAAATTGTGTGATTTGTGCAGATTTGGTGAAACTTGGCGAATCAAAAAAGACGACTTTTCCGAAAAAATTGTCATATAAAAAGGAAGTGAAAACACAAATAAAAGATGTGTCAGAAACAAGATTTTTCATCTGCGGAAAAAGAAAAAGCATTTGATGCCATTGCAGATTTGTACTACAACCGAAATTTCGGTACAATGACAAAGGCGGATTTTGAAACGCTGTTGTTTTCGATTTACTTGGAACACCTGTTAGACAATCACTTGCCTTGTGACGATTACACCATGTCAATTGCACTCGGTGTTTCGGAAACACGCATTCGCACGCTGAAAGAACGAAAACAGTTAAAGTATCCCAGAGCGTATTGCTGGCAAAAAGCTTTTGCAAAACTTGTGCTATATGCAAAGTATGACGAGGTTACAAAGCTGGTGAAGATGCCGATTGAAGACGTAAACTTAATGAAAGAAGTGCGGCATTTTATTCAACAAAACGGTTGGTACGATGAGTTTTCCCGAAATCCACGCCTGTTTCAATGTAAACTGGATTATTTTTTGCTGCTCTGTTCGAAGCTTGATGGTGAAATTGTATTCACGGACAGTGACAAACAAAAGCTGCGGGAACTCGAAGCAAATGAAGATGAACGAAGTGCCATCGAAAAGATTTTAGACCATGACTTTGAAGACGGATTCAAAGAGCTGGTCGCCTAGTCGGCAGAGGGCGTTTTGTGCGAAGTACTAGAGAAGCTGCCCTTTGGAGAAGTTGGCTCGGAAATTTTAAGCGGTGTCTTTTCATGGCTGAAAAAACGAAAAAAAGGTTAACGAATTGGAGGAAATTATGATACGGTTGAAGAAGTTTTTTGCGGTGACTCTGGCGGTTGGGACGCTGACGGAAAATGGACTATTTGCTTTTGCAGATGATGAAGTGGATATTTGGGATGGAACGAGCGACGTCAGCTGGTATGATGCCGAAGAGACGGAATTATATCTGTCTACGCCAGAAGAGCTGGCAGGCTTGGCGGAAAAGGTCAATGCAGGCTATACTATGGAAGGTCAAACTTTCTATTTGACGAACGATATTTATTTGAACGATATATCGGATTTTGATAATTGGAGTGAGACAGCACCGGCAAGGAATTGGACGACAATTGGAGATAGTGAAGATACGGCATTTTGTGGCACTTTTGATGGACAAAATTATACGATCTATGGTATGTATCAAGACGGCCTATTTGGTTATGTTGGAGCAGAGGGGTTAATTTCTAATATTACTTTATCGTTTTTATATATAAATTATTATTACAACATTTCATCAAGCGTCACAAAATATGTAAGCGGTGGGATTTGTGACTATCTTTATGGTGAGATAGATAATTGTAATGTTGTAGAATCAAATACAGTAATTAAATTAGAATTCACTGAAAATACATATATTACGATTTCTTTATGGGTAGGATGTATTTGTGGAATCAATGAAGGTAGCATAAAAAATTGTTATAATGCTTCTTCTGTAGAAGTTCAAATAGATGATGAAAGTACCCATTATATTTCCAGCAGTTCTATCTATGCAAAAAGCCGAATTTTATATGCAGGTGGTGTATGCGGAGGAAATAGGGGAGGAAACATAGAGAGTTGCGGGAATATTGGCGATATTTTAGGAAATATAACGGTGAAAACAGCTTTCCGCAATGTAAACGGTGCTACCGGCGGAGTGTGTGGTTACGCTTCATCAGGATCATCAATAGAAAAAAGTATGAATACCGGAAGTATAATGCAGACAAATACAAATGAAGGGATTACGTCTTTAAGTGCAAATGAATTAGCAAGTTGTGGTGGTATTTTGGGCAAAGGATATTCTGCTAGTATCACAAATTGCTACAATTGGGGAAGTGCTGAAGCAAAATACGCCGGCGGAATTATAGGATATGATAGTTCTTCTTTATCTTCTACATTAACAAACGTTTACAACACAGGTGAGATTTCCGGTAGCAGCTATACCGGAGGTCTAATTGGTTATTGTTCCGGAACATCAACTCTAACAAACTGCTATTTCCTTTCCGGTGTATCTGGCATCGGCAACTTAACCGGCGAATACGGTATCTCCAAAACCTCGGCGAATATGCAAAAAGAATCTTTTGCGGAATCTTTGGGTGAAGCCTTTGTGTATAACGAAGGCGGTTATCCGCTATTGGCTTGGGAAGCAGAAGCATCAACACCAATTGCAACGCCGATTACAACGATTGAGCCAAGCGAATCCACCACCACAACGGAAGAGACCACAACTACCACAGAATCTACCACAACAACGACCCAAACGACAACTACGACTACTACACAATCTACCACAACAACCAACACCACAACCACCGAGAAAAGTTCCTGCGCTTTCACGCTGAAAGAACCGTATACCGGCGACCTCTATGTTGGTAATACATTCCAATTGGAATATGATACTGAAGATGGTTATACCGGCGGTGCGGCTTGGCATACGAGCGATTCTACAGTTGCTACCATTTCACAGACCGGCGAGGTGACAATTGTCGGCGAGGGCACTGTGACAATTTATGTTATGGACGACAACGGCAATACAAGCAGCATTACATTCACAACGTTCACATTACGTACCACCGCCACAACAGAAACCACAACCACCGAAACCACTACGACTGCCATTGGTAACCCGACACAATGCGGTGATGTGGATTTGGATGGGTATGTGACACTTGCAGATGCAATACTTTTGAATAAGTCGCTGGTGAGCGGTATTCAATTGAATGCAGAGCAAACGGCAAATGCCAATGTTTATGCAGACGACGAAATTACGAGCATGGATGCTATGTATTTATTAAAATTCATCGTGCAAGCGATTGAAACAATTCCGATATCTTAATTGTCTGAAAAGCATTGTTTAGTGGCTCTTTGAAAAAATCTCTGTAAAAAAAGCACATTCCGATAGAATACTTTTCTACTGGAATGTGCTTTTCTATTTGTTTTCAAAAAAATTTATCCTATGCTTCGCTGCTTTGCACCAACTGTTTCATATCATACAGTCCAGCCGGCTTGCCATGGAGATAAACCGCCGCATTCACAGCACCTACCGCAAATACCTTTTTAGATGCAGCACTGTGGGATAACGTAATCACCTCGTCATTGCCAGCAAAGATCACATAATGTTCTCCGACAATCGTGCCGCCACGGATGGAGTGAATACCGATCTCGTTTTTCACTCTTTTCATTCGTCTTGCGTGACGGTCATAGACGTAGGAGCATTTTTCCTCCAGTGTCTCATTCAGGGCATCTGCCAACATCAACGCTGTGCCACTTGGCGCATCAATTTTCTGATTGTGGTGCTTCTCGACAATTTCAATATCAAATTGTCCGCCCAAAATCGAGGCAGCTTTTTTTGCCAGTTCCACCAGCAAATTGATGCCCAGCGACATATTGAACGTAAAAAATATTGGCACTTGTTCTGCCGCCTTGTGAATTTGTACAATCTGCTCCTCACTGTAACCTGTTGTTGCCAGTACCAACGCTGTATTATTTATCAGTGCATATTCCAACAAGTTGTCCAGTACTGCCGGATTCGAAAAATCCACGATTACATCCGGCTTTTCTGGCAGTTCCACTGGCGTTTTTACAATAGGGAAGTCCCCATAACATTCCGTATATGCGTCAATGCCAGCTGCAATAAAACAGTCGCTGCGTTCTTTGATACAAGCCGCCACTGCATGACCCATCTTGCCGTTCGCACCGCATATTGCAATTTTTACCATAGTCCTGTCCTTTCTACGTTTTGTTTTGATTTAGTCCTTCACCAAACCATATGTCAACAGTGTTTGATGCAGTTGTACCTTGTGTTCGTCGCTCATTTCTACGAGAGGCATTCTGCACGGACCTGCCGGCAGTCCCATTTGGTTCATTGCTTCTTTTACTGGAATTGGATTGACTTCCATAAATAAATCATTGCAGAGCTGCAAATATTCCAGCTGCATTGCCGAACCAGCGGCGAAATCGTTTTCCAGACAATATTGTGCCATCTGATGGGTTTCTTTTGGAATCACATTGGACAGTACGGAAATGACGCCCTTGCCTCCTAACGACATAATTGGTACAATCATATCATCGTTGCCACTGTAGATGTCGACCATATCGCCGCACTTTGCCGCAAGTTTTGCTGTATAGCTGATACTTCCGCTTGCTTCTTTTACTGCGACAATGTTCTTATGCTGTACCAGCGTGGCAATGGTAGAAACATCGAAACCAACGCCGGTTCTACTGGGAATGTTGTAGAGAATGCTAGGCAAATCTACGCTGTCAGCAATTGCTGTGTAGTGTGCCACAAGACCACGCTGAGTTGTCTTATTGTAATATGGCGTTACCAAAAGCAACGCATCTACACCGAGTTCCTGCGCTTCCTGAGATAGCTCAATGGCATACTTCGTGTCGTTGCTGCCTGTACCAGCAACGACAGGTACACGATTGTGGGTATGTTCTACCGCATACTTGATGCAAGCACGATGTTCTTCATCAGAAAGCGTCGAAGACTCTCCGGTTGTACCACAGATAATAATCGCATCTGTTCCGTTTTCAATTTGAAAGTCGATGTTTTTGCCCAATCCGTCAAAATCGACAGAACCATCCTCTAGCATTGGCGTAATAATTGCAACGCCAGCACCGGTAAAAATTGTATTTTTCATATGATAACCTCCTTTAAAGTGTTAATCAAGATAGCCTTTTGCTGCTAACAACTCCGCCAGCAGTATGCCACCACCGGCTGCGCCACGGAGTGTGTTGTGAGACAGGCAGACGAATTTATAATCAAACATGGTATCCTCTCTCAAACGACCGACAGAAACAGCCATACCATTTTCAATGTTATGGTCGAGTTTTGCTTGAGGACGATCATCTTCTTGGAAATAATGGATAAATTGTTTCGGTGCTGAGGGAAGCTCCAATTCCTGCGGTACGCCTTTAAAATTTTTCCAAATCTCAAGAATTTCCTCTTTTGCTGGTTTATTTTCGAACGATACAAATACAGCCGCAGTATGTCCGTCAGAAACCGGTACACGGAGACACTGTGTTGTAATCAGTGGCGACGCTGCACTGACGATTTCACCGTTTTGAATGTTGCCCCAGACTTTTAGAGGTTCTTTTTCGGATTTTTCCTCTTCGCCACCGATGTAAGGGACAATATTGTCTAAAATATCCGGCCAGCGTTCAAAGGTCTTTCCTGCACCAGAAATTGCTTGATAGGTGCAAGCCAGAATATTTTGAATGCCATATTGTCGCAACGGCGACAGTGCCGGTACATAACTCTGAATAGAACAGTTTGATTTTACTGCGATGAAGCCACGCTTTGTTTCTAGACGTTTCCGTTGACTTTCGATAATTTCAATATGCTCTGGATTTACTTCAGGGATAACCATTGGTACGTCTGATGTAAAACGATGTGCAGAATTGTTCGAGATAACAGGGCATTCCGCCTTGGCATATTTTTCTTCCAGCGCACGAATTTCGTCTTTTTTCATGTCTACAGCGCAAAAGACAAAATCTACCATTCCTGCAATTGTTTCCACATCTTTTGTGGCGTCCATCAGAACCATTTCCCGCATTTCTGCTGGCATAGGTGTTTGCATTGCCCATCTGCTTCCGGCAGCTTCTTTATAAGTTTTGCCTGCTGAACGGGGGGATGCTGCTAGAGCAGCTACATGAAACCATGGGTGCTGCGCCAAAAGTGTGGCAAAACGCTGTCCCACCATGCCAGTAGCACCAATAATTCCCACTTGAAATTGTTTCATTTGTGTTCCTCCAAAAAATTTCTGAAAATATGAAAAAACCGGTTGAAAACCGGTAGCTCATGCGATATAATAGAATAGAATCCTTGATGCCGTAATATTGCACCTTTCAGATAGCACTCCATCATAAGCGATGACAGTCATAGTCCTTTCGGCACTATGCCCAGAGACTGTGTTACCACGGCAGCCTCTTCGGCACGATACGCCTTTTTGCTTTGCCAAAACGGGATGGTCACCCTATCAAAGCATACTCATCGTACGTGCGCCTCTACCTAGTTAGATAATTTTAGATAATCAGAGATTAAGACGCTAGAAGCTAGAAACATCTTCTCTTATTATCTAGTATAGCACTATGACAAAAATTTGTCAATCATTATTTTAAAAAAAGAGGGAAATAACCATGAAAAAATCAGATTTTTATTATGCACTTCCAGAAAACTTAATTGCACAAACGCCAATTACGACACGAGATCATTCCAGGCTTATGCAAATCGACCGTGAGAGTGGTGAGGTAATGCATAAGCATTTCTATGATTTGTGCAACATTTTACAGCCTGGGGATTTGCTTGTCATGAATGATTCTCGGGTACTTCCAGCTCGTTTGTACGGAGAAAAAATGGAGAATGGAACGTTTATTGAGTTTTTATTATTAGAGGAAAAGGGTGACAAACTTTGGGAGATTATTTGTCGTCCTGGAAAGAAGGCAAAACCCGGGGTGAAATTTTCTTTTGGAAATGGGCGGCTTCTTGGCGAAATCGTTGCGGTAAAATCGGACGGAAATCGTCTCGTACAGTTCATCTGCGAGGGGAATTTTTATACCGCTTTGGAAGAAATAGGGCAAATGCCACTGCCACCGTATATTCATGAGAAGCTCAAGGACAATGAACGTTATCAGACGGTTTATTCCAAAGAATTGGGTTCCGCTGCAGCACCTACGGCAGGACTTCATTTCACAAAAGAAATGCTTCAAAAATTGAAAGAAAAGGGTGTGAATCAAGCTTATGTGACACTTCATGTGGGATTGGGTACATTTCGTCCAGTCAAAGAAGATGATGTCTTGGAACATAAGATGCACAGCGAACACTATATGCTGCCACAAGAGACGGTGACGTCTATTCAGGAGACAAAGAAGAACGGCGGCAGGGTTTTTGCTGTGGGTACGACTTCTTGTCGTACGTTAGAAGCAGTAGCCACAGCGCATAATGGGAAACTTGTGGCAGATGATGGCTATACGGACATATTCATCTACCCTGGATATCAATTCAAAGTATTAGATGGGCTCATTACGAATTTTCATTTACCCGAAAGCACTTTAATTATGTTAGTTGCCGCTTTTCTGGGATACGAAAAAACGATGCGTGCCTATGAAATTGCTGTACAGGAGCAGTATCGCTTTTTCAGTTTTGGAGATGCCATGATGATCGTGTAACATAGTCAAGCCTACTCGCATATTCTAGTGTGAGGTGATGCAGTATGTTGCTACAGTTGATACAACACTTTGTTTTCTTTTTTCTCCATGTGGGAGAAACCGGTTCGTTTCGTAAGCCACTGTCGAAACAACAAGAAATGAATTGCTTTTTGGCAATGGCAGCGGGAGACAAACAAGCCAGAGAGAAACTGATTTTGCATAATATGCGGTTAGTAGCACATTTGACAAAAAAATACGGTGTTTCAATAAGTAAACAGGAGGAGCTGATTTCTATTGGCACAATCGGGTTGATGAAAGCGGTAGACACTTTCGATCCATCGAAAGGTACTCGATTTGCCACTTATGCCGGGCGATATATCGAAAACGAAATTCTGATGAATTTTCGCTCACAGAAAAAGTATGCGGATCAGATTTCAATGGGCGAATCCATTGAAACGGACGAAGACGGCAATCAATTGACGTTAATGGACATCATGGAAGACGGTACAGATTTAGTAGAACTGGTGGATACTCGGATGCAATCAAAACAACTGTATCAATTTCTAGGCGAAATATTGGAACTGCGAGAAGTGGAAATTCTAGTGCAGCGGTATGGTTTGTATAGTGGTGTGCCTTTGACGCAGCGAGAGGTAGCGAAAAAAATGGGGATTTCTAGGTCTTATGTCTCTCGTTTGGAAAAACACGCAATCGAAAAGCTGCGGAAACAGTATAATATTGTTTAATATTTATAATGAATTTACATTTTAATTCATATTTGGAACGGACTTTTTTAGAAAAATTCGATTTTTTTGGAATTAGTACTTGCCATGGACGAAAAAAAATGTTATAATATTCTGTGTAGGTATCTTTCGATTGATCAAGCTGCTCGAATAGAAGACATTGAAAAAACCACATATCGTATAATGTCGTATAAGCGACTTTTGATTGGAACGATTCAGTCATTTTGTTCGCCAAAAAGAAAGGAAAAATCTGCTTTGGCGTTTTCAGATCAGGGCAGATGGGATTGTTATACATGAGTGAAACAACGAAACTTTGGAGTAAAAGAGCGTGCGCACTTGTCGGTGGGGCATATTGTGCGTTAATCTGTTGGTTCTCCTATTTATCTATTTTTTATGAAGTATCTATTCCGAATCAAATTCTTTTTTGTGTGGCATTGTCTGCTATCTCCTTTGTGGCATTGGCGGCAATGCTCTACAGTCGTTTTCAGGTATTAACCAAGCTCGTTGGAATACTATTGCTCCCCGTTGCATTTCCAATAATTATGCTCTGTTTTGGCGAGTGGACATTGATTATCCCAATTTCCATTACAGTACTTCTCGTTTTTTTCTTATCTGGTTCAAAAGAAACTTGGAAGACGATTTTCGGTGTGATTTATTTGTTACTGTATATTCTGGGATCGCTGGGTTATTTTATGGTGATTTCATTTTTTGCCTCTTCTGTAGAACAAACGGTTTTGGAAACTGGTACATCTCCGTCTGGCGACTATCGATATGAATTGATACAAACTGACGACAGTTCCGGTGGCAACATTAAAATCCATGTAGAACCGAACGATAAAGATATTTCCCTTCCGTTCATCACATTTGTTGCTGTAGGCTATGACCGAACTGTATTTATGGAACGTCCTGCTACAACTGACGATTTGGAGGTGACGTGGACAACCCAATCCCGTACGGAAATCACAAAGGAGTTTTTGGCCATTTCGTCGAATTTACAAATCGAATTGAGTGACGACCAAAAGGAAATTTTGGGTCTGTCAGCAGATACAGAAGCTGTCTACTTAAAGGATATTTCTGATGCACAGCTAGCAAAGCTTGGCGTACCGGAGGAAAACGACGTTCTAACATTCCGTGGAGAGGTTTGTTTTCGCTCCTATATCGCCATATTAGAAGACTATTTCGATATCAGCAATCGAGAATTGCAGATTCTGGAATGATTTAGATTCTATTTGCAAGAAATGTAGTCTGTTTTTTATCAGATTGCTTTTTCTATACAATCGGTGGCATTGCCATTACTATTCTAATCTAATTTTAGGAGGAAACTCAAAATGAGCGAATTTTTCTCTAACATCCCTGTCATTGCGTACGAGGGAAAGGATTCGAAGAATCCACTTGCATTCAAATTTTATAATCCTGATGAAGTGATTGCCGGAAAGACCATGCGAGAACAGTTAAAGTTTGCGTTGTCTTGGTGGCATACTATGGGCGGTGACGGCACGGATATGTTTGGCTGTGGCACGACCGACAAAACTTGGGGTTGTGATGATCCGACGGAGCGTGCAAAGGCAAAGGTCAATGCGGCATTTGAAATTATGGAAAAACTTGGGATTGATTATTACTGTTTCCACGACCGTGATTTGTCACCGGAATATGGTTCACTGGGTGAAACCAATGAAAAGCTTGCTGAAATTGTAGATCTATGTAAAGAAATGCAGGACAAGACTGGCAAGAAGCTTTTGTGGGGTACGGCAAAGTGTTTTGACCATCCACGTTTTATGCATGGTGCTGGTACTTCGCCGAGTGCGGACGTCTTTGCTTATGCTGCTGCACAGATTAAGAACGCTATTGATGCAACTGTAAAGCTTGGTGGACAGGGTTATGTGTTCTGGGGTGGCAGAGAGGGCTATGAAACCCTTCTCAATACCAATATGGGACTGGAACTAGATAACATGGCACGCTTGATGCATCTGGCTGTGGATTATGCAAGAAGCATTGGCTTTACTGGCGATTTCTATGTAGAACCAAAGCCGAAGGAACCCACAAAGCATCAATATGACTTTGATTCTGCAACGGTGATCGGATTCCTTAACAAATATGGCTTGAAGAAAGATTTCAAGCTGAATATTGAGGCAAATCATGCGACGCTGGCACAGCATACATTCCAGCACGAACTGCGTGTAGCACGGGTGAACGGAATGTTCGGCTCTATCGATGCCAATCAAGGCGACCCACTGCTGGGTTGGGATACGGATCAATTCCCGACAAATGTCTATGATACGACACTGTGTATGTATGAAGTATTGAAGGCAGGCGGCTTTACAAACGGTGGCTTGAACTTTGATGCAAAGGCACGCAGAGGTTCGTTTGAATTGGAGGACATTTTCCACAGCTATATTGCAGGTATGGATGCATTTGCGTTGGGTCTGCGTGTGGCGGATAAGATGATTACAGATGGACGAATCGACAGGTTTGTGGATGATCGCTATGCAAGCTGGAATAGCGGCATTGGCGCAGACATTATCGCAGGTAAATTAACTATGGCAGATCTGGAAAAATACGCTGTAGAAAAGGGTGAGGTTACTGACTCGCTCTCCAGCGGCAGACAAGAGCTGCTGGAAGCAACTATGAATGAGATTATGTTCAGCTAATTATGATTTAAATTTGAATGAAATCAAAACCATCGTTTCTGAGGTGTTGTAACGGTGTTTTTTTATTTGAAAAAATATTTTTGATTTTGTTCAAAATATATAATTTTAGCGTAAAAATAAATCAAAAATTTTGCAATATGAAAAAAAAAAAAAAAAAACAGCGGACAAATTTGATTGATAAGATGGCGTTTATTGTGATATAATAAATACAGGATAGAGATAGAACGATTTGGCACTTATGAAAGTAATCATTCATGGTGTAAATTTACACAGATTCAACCAGAAATTAACGTATACTTTTGTTGATGCTTCCTATGAAATGTGGTATAATAGAATTGTAAGAAAGAGGTTGTTTTAGTAAAATGGGATGATTTTGTTTTTAAATATCATTCTATTCAAAAAGAAAGACACGTTAGATTATTTAAAATGTTTTTTAAAATTAGCCTAATTTTACTTTGCTTTTTTCATTTCCTTATGCTATAATTAGAGTTATAAAGAATGATTTTCTTTATAATTTTAAAATTAGGAGGACATTTAAATGCCTAAAAAAATCTCTAACCGAGTTGTTGCTGCGGTAGCAGTATCCGTACTCGGTGTGTGCAGCGTTGGTGCAGTAACCGCCGATGCGTACACGGTAAACACAGCTGGTTTTGAATATCAGCTGACGGTGGAAAAAGTGAGTGACAGTCGAATTGCGCTTCACTTTGATGTTACTGAAAATCCAGGAGTAGTTATGCTGACGTTTTCTTTCCAGTACGATTCAAATTGCGTGTTGGATGAGGATGCAATCACAAGTGTAAATCTACCCGGCACGGCTTATACGGCAGTGAATGAAGAGACAAATCTTATTTTTGTTTCTTTCTTTACTTCTAGTTTTTTCTCATCTGATTTCTCGACAACTTACTACTTTGATACGACAGACTCTGCAGATAGCGAACACTCATTCTCTGCTGGCATTGGATATATCGGGTTTGCTGATGGAACGGAATACGATTTAGGAGCAAATATTGTTGTTGATGCAGCAATAGAAACTTCTGGTGTAACCTATTCTCTAGGTGACATTGACAATGACGGGAATATCTCTATTACAGATGCATATGTTATCAAGGTAATGGCAGGTTATGGTGACGGTTCGGTTACTACGCTGAACAACAAATATTTGACCACACTCCAGAAGTCATATCCTGACTTGGTTTGTGCAGAAGCGGCAGACGTTGACGTTGACGGCACTGCCGCTGGCTGGTCTGTCTGCAAGTGCAGAAGACTACGAGCTGGGCGATGTGGACATGGATGGTGTCATTACCGGTCATGATTCGGCACTGGTTTCCCGTTATCTCATGTTAGGCGACATCGAGTTGACAGAAGAATAATTGACTTTGGCAGACATCAACGAAGACGGCACAGTCGATCAAACGGATGCAGATTTGATTCACGATGCAGAAGTTTATCAGTTAGGTGATGTGGATGGTAGCGGAAGAGGACATTTGTTTGATGCGTACTATGTGAGTCTGTACATTGCTGTGAACGCTGCTGGATTGGAATTGGAAGATGCATATCCGTTTGCAATTGATATTACAATTGATGAAGTGACATTAAATTTGATGGATGCTGATGCAGATGGTGATATCGATATACAGGATGCACATCAGATTCAAGCTGGATTCTGTATGTGTGCGGCATACAATGGATTAGAATCGGCCTATTACTCTCTTAAAAATGAAGGACAGTATTTCTTAAACTGGTCTGCTAATGTGTGTGGTGTTGTCATAGAGACAGATTGAGTCGAAGAAGCGACAAGGAATGATTATTTGGGAAAATAGAGAGATAAACAGATAGATCTAAACCCGTACTATTTCGTAAAAATGCGAAATAGTGCGGGTTATATTTGTTTTAGAGTATGATTTCCAGCAAGTCTGCTGGTGTTTCTGCTAAAAAGTCTGCACCTGCATTTTCTAGCTCTTCTCGACCTCGAAATCCCCAGACGCAGCCAATAGAGGGAATGCCAGCGTTTTTTGCTGTGATAATGTCTACATCTGAGTCTCCAATCATGACCACTTGTGAAGAATCAATACCACTTTTTTTTATGATTTCATAGATGATTTCCGGAGATGGTTTTTTAGGACGGCTTTCATTTCCACCGAGAATCTGTGAAAACAAGTTTTCTCCAAACAGGTGTGTTACAATTTTTTTACTGAAATCTGTGGTTTTGTTGGATGCCACTGCAAGCCCGATTCCACTGCACTGCATTTGTTTTAGAACATCAACGATACCATTATAAGGGTGTGTACATTCTAAACAGTGTGTCATGTAATAAGTATTGAAAATGGTTAAAAGCTGTTCCAATTGTTCCGGTGTAGCATTGTTTGGCAACGCACTTTGACATAATTTTGGTACGCCATTTCCAACAAAATGATAATATTTTTCTACTGGATGTATGGGAAGATGCATTTGTTGTAATCCATAGTTTACGGCATTTGCCAAATCCTCTACAGAATCTACCAGTGTACCATCCAAATCAAAAATTGCATAATCAAATTTCACGATTTCAAACCTCCAGGTTTATTTTTCTGTTTGTACTGTAATGGAATTGCCATCGCTGATTACAGTTACTCGTCTGTTTTCCGCTGTAGAATATACCTCGGCACCAACTGCCGCCAATGTATTTACCGTGCTTTCAGAAATTTCAGAAGCTTTTGACGAAATCACTGCTGTAGATGGCTGTACGAATTCCAAAAAACTCATTAAATTTTCAATTGTCCGACCGTGATAGGGAACTTTCAAAAATGTACACGTACCAATATCCTCTTATTGCATTAGTTCGGTGATGCGTTCCTCCATCGCATCACCCATGAACAGAAAAGTATTTTCTCCATGTTCTATCCAAACCACCAGCGAAGAATTGTTGTCTTTATTTTCCGTGTAATTTTCTGGATGAGAGGCATAAACTGTAAAAACAACATCATCTAATGTAAATGTCATATTTTTCGTGAGAAGGATTGGCGTGATGCCTGTATCAGACATTGCCGTTGTATATTTTTCATATTCACTGCTGTTTTCAATATAATTCGGTGCAATGACTGTTTGTACGCCGACCTTTCGAATAACCTTTGCTGCACCGCCTACGTGATCTTGGTCATAGTGGGTGATAATTAAATCATCTAGTGTTTCCACATGATTATCCTGTAAAAAGTTACTACGTCCATGCCGTTATCTTTTTCACCACAGTCGATTTCTACAGCATGGGACTGCGTCTGTATGACTATCGCATCCGCTTTTCCTACGTCCAGAATGTCTATCTGCATCCATGACGATTCAGCTGTTGTTTCAGTTATCGTTTCCGTTTGTTCCGTTGTTTTTGTTCCTGATTTTTCTGTAGTGCAAGCGGTTAGCATAAGTAGCATACTTTCTATGATACTGATACAAAAATTGAAAATTTTCTTGGTACACATTGTAACGTCTCCTTTAACAGAAACTAGGTGAATAGCAACAAAAAGCTAGAACTCGAGGTTCTCTCGCATCTATTTCAAAGCTTGGATTTTCGAGGCTTTACTGCTTCTGTTTCATTATAACATGAGCTGGTGAAAATGTCAACATATTGATTAGATAGCAAAGATGGGTATGTTATTTTGATTTTTACTTGACAAGATTATTGAAATCTGCTATACTGTACATACAAGAGTATATTTTTGAATTGGTGCTTGCTGCACGCAGGCTGAGAGAGAATGCAGACATTCTCAACTACACCTGATATGGGTAATGCCAACGTAGGGATTTTTATTCAAGAGCGATTACGTGCGTGCCATTTTTGGTACGCTTTTTTATGGAAGGGTGTTTATATAAAAATGAAGAATTTGGACTATCGACTTTATGCAGTAACAACTCCTTGTGATAGCCTTTTACAGCAAGTGGAAGCGGCAATTGGTGGTGGAATTACCATGCTGCAAATCCGTGAAAAAAATTGCGCCACAGAAGTGAGAGTTCGTCACGCACAGCCACTACTTGCACTTTGTCGGAAATATAGAATTCCTTGTGTGATAAATGACGATGTGAATGCTGCTAAAATTCTCGGTGCAGATGGTGTTCATGTAGGACAAAGTGATATGTCTATTCGAGTAGCAAGAAAAATACTTGGGGATAAAGTCTTTATTGGAACAAGTGTGCATAATGTAGAGGAAGCACGGCAAGCACAGGCAGATGGTGCAGATTATATCGGTTGTGGTGCGGTGTTTGGTTCAAAGACAAAAGCAGATGCGAGCTTTTTATCACTGCAAATGTTACATCGAATTTGCTGCGAAATAGAAATTCCAGTGGTGGCGATTGGTGGAATCGGACTAAAAAATGTGCATATGCTGAAAAATTCCGGTATCAATGGAATTGCAGTGGTCTCCGCAATTTTTGGACAATCGGACGTTCTTCAATCGACGAGAGAATTGCGAAAAATTGTTGATAAAATTGTAAAATAGAGGGTGAAAGCATGGGAAAGAAAGTATCAGCTATACCGACGGTTTTAACAATTGCCGGCAGTGATTCCAGTGGTGGTGCCGGATTGCAAGCAGATTTGAAAACGATTACATGCTTGGGCTGCTATGGAATGAGCGTAGTTACGGCACTGACAGCACAAAATACGCTTGGTGTACAGGATATTTTTTCCGTATCAGCGGAATTTGTCGAGAAACAAATCGAATCTGTTTGCAGTGATATTCCTCCCATGGCAGTAAAAATTGGCATGGTTTATGATATACCACAAATTCAAAAAATTGCGGAAATGTTGCGAAAATTTTCGATACCTTTTGTAGTAATTGATCCGGTGATGTTCTCTACGAGTGGTGATTCGCTGCTGAAAAAACAGGCACTGAATACTTTACAACAGGTGCTATTTCCACTTTCTGATTTGTTAACGCCAAATATACCTGAGGCGGAAAGGCTATTGGAAACGTCTATTGATACGTCGATAGAAATGGAGCAAGCTGCAAAAACATTATCACAAAGGTATCATACCGCAGTTTTATTAAAGGGTGGACACAGTGCAGAACGTGCGGTGGATTTTCTATCATCAGAGCGTGGATTACAGCGTCTGCGTGAAAAGCCAATAGAAACAGAAAATACGCACGGGACAGGTTGTACATTGTCAGCGGGAATTGCAGCGTATGTTGCAAAAGGGTACACTTTAGAAGATAGCGTCTTTAAGGCAAAAGCTTATTTAACGGGTGCATTAAAAGCCGGACTAGAAATTGGTCATGGGAACGGTCCGTTAATGCATAATTATTGTATAAGAAAGGAAGAAAATTCATGAAAAATTATGCAACACAAATGGATGCGGCAAAGCAAAATATCATCACGCCGGAGATGGAAATGGTAGCGCAGGACGAACACTTGTCACCGGATTTGATTCGAATGCGTGTGGCAAAAGGGACGATTTGTATTCCCACAAATATCCATCATAAACAGTTGCACGCTGCTGGCATTGGTGAAGGTCTGCGGACGAAGGTGAATGTGAATCTTGGAATTTCCGGTGATTGTCATGATTATACGGTGGAATTTGAAAAAGTAAAAATGGCACTAAAATTTCATTGTGAAGCTATTATGGATTTATCGAATTATGGAAAAACACATACCTTCCGAGCAGAGCTTCTTGATATGTCACCTGCCATGATCGGTACTGTTCCTATGTACGATGCAATTGGCTATTTAGAAAAGGAATTGACGAATATCCAATCGGAAGACTTTTTGAAAGTTGTAGAGGCACACGCCAAAGAAGGTGTGGATTTTCAGACAATTCATGCTGGAATCAATCGTCGTGCAGTAGAAGCACTCAAGCGACAAAAACGTACAACAAACGTCGTTTCTCGTGGAGGATCGTTGTTACTTGCATGGATGGAAATGACCGGAAATGAAAATCCGTTTTATGAATATTACGACGATGTTCTGGATATTCTTCATACTTATGACGTCACGATTAGCCTGGGAGATGCATTGCGTCCAGGATCAATTGCGGACAGTACAGATCAAGCACAAATATCGGAACTTATAGAATTAGGCGAACTTACGAAACGTGCGTGGGATCGAGATGTTCAAGTTATGGTAGAAGGTCCCGGACATATGTCGATGGATGAAATTGCGGCGAACATGAAATTGCAAAAAAGATTGTGTCATAATGCGCCATTTTATGTGTTAGGACCACTTGTGACGGATGTTGCACCAGGATATGACCATATTACCGCTGCAATTGGTGGGGCAATTGCAGCAATGAATGGAGCGGATTTTTTATGCTACGTGACTCCCGCAGAACATCTTCGCTTGCCGGATTTGGATGATGTACGAGAGGGCATTGTCGCTTCAAAAATCGCAGCACACGCTGCGGATGTGGCGAATGGTTTGCCAGGTGCAAGGGATTGGGATAATGCTATGAGTCGAGCACGCTGTGACGTGGATTGGGAAGGGATGTTCTCCCAAGCGATTGATCCGGAAAAAGCACGACGTTATTTCGAGAGCCGTCCGCCGGCAGATCAATACACCTGTTCTATGTGTGGAAAGATGTGTGCGATGCGGACTTCGAAAAAAATTCTGAATGGTGAAGATGTGACGCTTTCTCCGGATATGATATAACGAAATTTAGATAGAGAACATTGAAAGTTTTCTCATAAACATTGCAGATATGCGAAAAAATGTTTGCATTTGTAGGTCATTTCAAAATTAAATTTGAAATGACCTGTTTTGTGTGTTTATTTTTCTTTCGAAATTTTGATTTTAGGCGTTGACTTTTATAAGCAGGTTTAAGTGGCAGACTTGAGTTATGCTATATGTTTTTTCGTTAAGGGAAAAAAATTTCTTTTGATACCTTCTGCAAGACTTGCATTACATCGAAGTTTGTGATATAATAATAAAGTAGAAAAAGTGTGTTTCATGCACTTGAATGGAGAAAAAATTATGGAACATTATTTGGATAATGCCGCAACGACAAAACCTTGTGAGGCTGCCAAAAGAGCAATGATCCGATGTGTCGAAGAAAATTATGGGAATCCCTCAAGTTTACATCGAAAGGGCTTAGATGCGCAACATGAGGTGGACAATGCCAGACGAATTATTGCCAAAGCCCTTGGTTGTAAACCACAGGAGATTTTGTTTACCTCTGGTGCGACGGAGAGTAACAATCTTGCTTTGCGTGGTACGGCAGCACGCTATGGTAAGTGGCGAAAAAAAATCGTGGTTAGTGGTGTAGAACATGCCTCTGTGAAGCAAACGCTGCGATATTTGCGGACAGAAGGATTTGACATAACGGAAGTCATGCCACGTACGGATGGGCTTTTTTATGCAGAAGATTTTTTAAACGTAGTGGACAAGAATACTTGTCTTGTGAGTATAATGCTTGTCAATAACGAAAATGGTTATCGCTTACCGGTGGAACAGGTATTTCGCAGCGTGAAACGCAGCTTTCCTGATGTTATCACACACTGCGATGGAGTACAAGGGTTTTTGAAAATACCGTTTCGTGTGCGGACACTGCAGGCTGACTTAATTTCTATCAGTGGGCATAAGGTACACGGTATCAAGGGTGTTGGAGCTCTCTATCAAAAACAGGGCGTTTTACTGAATCCGATTTTATTTGGTGGGCATCAAGAAAACGGTGTTCGACCTGGAACAGAAAGTGTACCGCTGATTGCCTCTTTTGGGGCAGCAGTGGAGACGCTCTTTCCTACTCTTGACGATCGCTTTGCGTACGTATCTGATTTGAAAAAACGTTTGATTGCACTGCTGCAATCTATGAGAGAGTTAGAAATTCAGGATATTCCCGGTGCTTCCCCATATGTGCTGAATATTTCTCTTTTGGGATATCGTTCCGAAACTGTGATGCATTTTTTGGAGAAGCGGGATATTTTCCTCTCCAGTGGTTCGGCGTGTTCAAAAGGGGCGAGCAGCGGTGTGCTGGAGGCATTTGGGGCAAATGATGTGCAGGTAGATAGTACGCTGCGCATTAGCTTTTCCTCGGAAAATCAAGAAGAAGATTTACTCGCATTGCGACAAGGACTTGAAGAGGCACAGCATACATTATTGCACAAATAAAGGAGAACGTTAGAAATGGAAAAAGAAATTATTTTAGCAAAATATGGTGAAATGGCGTTAAAAGGCTTGAACCGTAGTATATTTGAGGATGTATTGATGAAAAACCTTCGCCGAAAACTGCGAAAATATGGTAAGTTTCGTCTCACAAAGGCGCAATCTACGATTTATATTGAATCGGAGATGGTGAATGTAGATCTTGATGAAATACTAGAAGATTTACAGCGTGTATTCGGAATTGCTACGCTATGTCGTGCTTGCGTTTGCGAAAAATCTATGGAGGATATTTCTTGTAAAGCAATTTCTTATTTAGAGGACGATCTGACCACCATCGATACATTTAAAGTAGAAGCAAAGCGTGCGGACAAGCTTTTTCCACTGAAATCTCTTGAAATTTGTGCAGAGTTAGGTGGCGATCTGATCGATGCCTACCCACATTTAAAAGTCGATGTTCATAATCCGGAATTTATTGTTACAGCAGAGATCCGAGATCAGTACGCATTTATTCACGGTGCTGACAGAAAAGGTGCTGGAGGACTTCCAGTAGGGACTAGTGGGAAAGCAATGCTCTTGCTTTCCGGCGGCATTGATAGTCCAGTTGCCGGCTATCGCATGGCAAGACGTGGTGTACAAATCACGGCGATTCACTTTATAAGTCCTCCTTATACTTCTGATCGAGCACTGGAAAAAGTGGAAACGCTTTGTCAAGAACTAACAGCGTATTGTGGCAATATCGCTTTTTTTTGTGTGCCATTTACGGAAATTCAGGAGGCAATCAAGACGCATTGTCCGGATGGGTATTTTACAATTATAATGCGCCGACTCATGATGGAAATTGCACAACGAGTAGCGGCAAAAGAAAAATGTTTGGCGTTAATTACCGGCGAGAGCATAGGACAGGTGGCAAGTCAAACGATGCACGCCATCGCCTGTACGGATGCGGTTTGTAAAATTCCTGTATTGCGTCCGCTGGTAGGGCTGGACAAAACAGAAATTATCGAAACAGCACGGCGTATCGGCACATTTGAGACATCCACGTTGCCCTATGAGGACTGTTGTACCGTTTTTACACCGAAACACCCAAAGGTGCGACCGATATTGGACGATGTAGAAAAAGCACAGGGAAAATTTGATTTTTCTGAGATGATAGAAAAGTCCGTGAATGGGACAACATTAAAAATATTTACTGTGGAAACGAATTGAATTTTCTGTTGGATTTTACGAATTGTAGAAAGGCGGTGTCGAATGGAACAGAATTTTGTGATAGATTCCCGAAAAATGCGACAATTCTATCAAGAAACTGAAAAAGCACTTGACAAGACCATATCAAATGTAGTACAATTATTAGATAGAGAAGGGAAAACGATTGCGACTGCTGAAAGCTGTACTGGTGGGTTGTTATCGCAGCTTCTCACCAGTGTTTCAGGGGCGTCTCGTGTTTTTGAATTGGGTTTAGTGACATATGCCGCATCTATGAAGACCAAATTGCTAGACGTTCCGAAAAGTTTGATCGAACGTTATGGCGTTGTGAGTACTAAAGTGGCACTTGCTATGCTGGAAGGACTGCATAAGCAGTCTGGAGCGGATGTCTGTTTGTCAGTTACGGGGCTTGCAGGGCCGAGTGGCGGTACACCGAAACAACCGGTTGGAACGGTTTATTTGGGATTGCGTGTTGGAAAATGGCAAAGTGTTGTACCTTTGGAACTGTGGCACTTTGGCTTGAAAACCCGTGATGAAATTCGACAGGGGACGGCAATTTGTGCATTTGGATTGGTTCAGTGGTGTTTGATGGAGGAATCAGTATGCAGGAAGAAGAAAAAACTGCAATAGAAACATTGTCAAATCCAATGTCTTTGATTTCCGATCAAGAAGATACCATAATAGTAGAAGACACCGAAAAAGAGGCGAAAACGGAAACAGCGTTAACGGAATCGACAGAGGAAAAAAGATCTTCTGAAGAAAAAATTATGGCGATTCGTTCGAGTCTTTATCAAATTTCCAAAGAAGAAGAAGAAGAGGCTGTTTCACTTCGTGTGGCGTGGCAGATAAAACAGGTAAAAGATAAAAAAGAGCATCCGGAAAAATATTCGAAATTAAAGCCACACAAAAATGTTTTGAAACCATCAATGTCTGCAAGAGGTCATCCGAAACAAAAGCAATCTTTCGGCAGACGAGTTTTGGAGATATTGCCCCAAGCATCGGACAGCACCGGCGAAGTGGTGCGTAAGTGTGTTTTTATTTTTTCAGCAATTGTATTTTTGGCGTGTATTGTGATTGCATTGAATTATCTTATCAACCTGTACCGTGCTGATAACCTTCATGAGGAACTGGCTTCTTCTTATCACGCTGGTGTTTCCCAAACAACCACAATCACTAGTACGGAAACGGCTGATTCCAATGATGTGGAAGAAATCGAGACAGAAACCGAGGCAGAGGAGAAAATATACAAACTGCTCTTCAATGCGGCGGATTTACTTGAAATTAATGAAGAAGTTGCAGGCTGGATTACAATTCCGGATACCGAAGTAGATTATCCGATAATGCAGCACTTGACGGACTCGGAGGGAGATGAATATTATCTCTACCGAAATATTTATGGTGAAAAGTCGAATTCTGGTTCCATTTTTTTGGATTATCGATGCTCTTTTGATCAGGTAGGTGACGATGGAACGCTTGCTGTGGAAAATTCAGACAATCTGATTCTATATGGACATAATATGCGTGACTTATCTATGTTTGGATCGCTGAAATATTATAAGTCTGATGCAGATTATTATGAAGAACACCCGATTATTGAATTGAACTCCAATTATGAAACGTATCAGTACAAAATTTTTGCGTACTTTATTGCAGATGCAGAGGATACTACAGATACGAGATTTGATTATTGGAATGATATCAATTTTGCGAATGAAACAGAATTTTATGATTATGTCAATGAAGTAAAACGTCGTACGATACGAATCACAAATATTGATGTGGAATACGGTGATCAGCTTCTGACATTAGCGACCTGTAACAGTGCTTTCGATACGGCACGACTGGTCATTGTGGCAAGACGTGTGCGAGAAGGCGAAGATTCTTATGCTCATGTTGCCGGGAGTACCATTAATCAGAACATTAAGTGGCCAAATGTTTATTATCTATTTAATGATGCGGAGGAATATGATCCGGATGCAGCGTTTGCACCTTATGGTTAATGGGAAAATGTGAAAGACAAATCGGAAGAAAAGAGGAATCACAAATGAGAAAACGGAAAACTTCTATATTGGCGTTGCTTTTATGTGTCTCCATGTTAGCGGCTGGCTGTGGAAAAGAAATTGACCAGACGGCAAATACTGTAACGACTACCACTGAAGAAGAGACTGAAGTGGAAACCGTAGAGGAAACCACAGAACCAGAAATGACAGAACGTGCCAAGGAGCTTTTGACACAAAATCCGGATACTGTTGGTTATATTACAGTGGAAGGTACAGAAGTGGATAATCCTGTGGTACAGACCACTGATAATGATTACTACTTGTCGGTTGGTTTCGATGGACAAGAATTCCGTGCTGGCACTGTGTTTATGGACTATACTGATGTGTTCGGCGCAGATACAGATACTTGGTCGGAAAATATTGTTCTGTATGGTCATAACATGGCAGATAATACGATGTTTGGTTCTCTGCGGAAGTATCGACAAGATCCTTCTTATTACAAGGATTATCCGTTTATCACATTCAGTTCAAACTATGCAGATTACACCTATGTCATGGTAGGACTTGTCATTACCAGTGGTGATGCAGATGCAGATTTCCCATACTGGCGCATGGAAGAACTGGATGATAAAGAAGCTTTCGACGGCTATATGTCGGCGGTGAAAGAAAAAAATATGATTGATAATCCCATCGATGTACAGTATGGCGATAGCTTATTGACATTGTCTACTTGCTATTCTGATGAGGATAATTCACGTTTTATCATCGTATTGAGGCGACTGAGGGAAGGCGAAACCACCGACGAATTATTAGAACTGATTCAGGGTGATTCTGAAGAAGACTCTTCTGAATCATAAAGTGTTCATGAGCCTGCACTTGATATGCACGACCGGATTTAGGAGAAATTTTTCCTGTTTTACATCTTTTCTTTGAAATGCATACATATATACGATTATGTGATGCGTACTCCGGTATATCTTGTGCAGAATTACTACCCGGTGTAAACCGGTACAAATTGGAGTTTTGATATGAAAGTACGTTACCCGCATGTGAGTATTGCACTCGCAATAGCAGTATTGCTTGCCAGTGCGTCAGTAAGTCAAGTATATGCCGTATCGGAAGAAACAGGTACGACTGTCTTAGAATCCACAAGTACGGTTGAAACTACGACTGATATAACCTCTGGTTCCAGTACTATGTGGAAAGCTGAAATTTCAGATTACGATTCCAGCTTATCATTGGTTGAGTATGAAGAAGTGACACCCACCGATGAAGAGGTTGCGGAAATGGAAGAAGCAACGACCCTTGTAGATTCCGAAGATGCACTCACAATCGAAGAGGCGACGAATGCTGTTGCGGAAGGAGAACTTGCTTCCTCCAGTGCAACCGGCAGCACTGATTCTGGTTATGCTGTTTCCCTAGGCTCGCCGGAGTCCGGGCAATTTGCATTTACGACGTATGGATATGGTCACTGTGTGGGAATGAGCCAAAATGGCGCAAATTATTATGCAACCTATGGTGGCTATGACTATCAGCAGATTTTATTCCATTACTATCCAGGTACTACATTGGTACAAGAAAGCACTTCTGGCACGATTACTGCCAATGGCGTGACTGGTAGCCTTGTGGATATTCTTTCTCAAATTGTATATGCAGAAATGAGTTCCACTATGGATGTAGAAGCAATGAAAGCGCAGACTGTCGCTGCATATAGCTATATTATGTTCTATGGTGGTAGTGCGACGGGACTTGCGCTAAAGGCAAATCCACCGCAAAATGTTATTGATGCTGTTACTTCTGTTTTAGGACAAGCACTCTACTATGACGGCAGCTATGCTCTTACAGTTTATGGTGCATCTAGTGGTGGTGCAACAGCAAGCTCCAATGACATTTTTGGTACAAATTACCCTTACTTAGTTAGTGTACAGTGCGATTACGATGCACAGTATGATCCGTATTATGGTGAAGTAACGAATATGTCTGTGGATGAAGTTCGTTCACGTATTCAAAGTGCCTATGGTATTACGCTTTCTTCTAATGTTTCTAATTGGATTCAAGTAGAGGTTGGCGATAGTGGTTATGTTCGTTCTGTTACCATCGATGGGCAAAAAACTGTCAACGGAAAATCCTTCAGCAGCGTGTTAGGTTTACGTAGTGCGAAGTTTGCTTATGTAATTGGATAAAGTGAAAATGATTGCGAGAATTTTTTTACCAAAACAAGCATAGCATAATGAGGGGGATAACTACCTCAAAATATAAACTAGGTCGCACATATTCTAGTTGTTACGCTTTGTATTACACCGGCACAAGGTGTGCTGAAAGTGTAGATTCCGTTGGAGGGAAAACAGGATGGATTTTAGAGATCAATTTCATCGAATGAGTGAAACGACGAGTAAACTTACGCAAAATGTCGAGGAAGCTTCAAAAAAAGCTTCGGCGAGAGCAAGAATTCGTCGTATGATGAGTCGTTGTAAAAGCGATTTGGCAGAAGTCTATCAAGAAATCGGATTAAAATATTATGCGGAAAATCAGCGGGATCCGGATCAGTCGTACGTCGGATTGTTCGAACAAGTAACCGACTTATGGATGCAAATGGACACGTTGAAAGCCGAGCTTGCAGGATTGGATCATGCAACGATTTGTCCGTCTTGCGGTGCGAAAGTGGATGATTTACAAAAGTTTTGTCCGGAGTGTGGCTGTAAAAATGTCTCCTATGGGAAATGGCAATCTGAACAACGGACTGCCAGTGCCGATACAAAGGATGCAGAAAGTACTATACAAGGGACAGAAAAATCGGTCTATAAAACGACAGTAGAAGATGTCTGCGATGATGATTGACGTAGACGATATAAAATCAGATGCAAACATGGTATGTACGGACAGTACATACCATATTTTTATAAAAACAGCACTACACATTTTTGTGCAGTACTGTTATAGTGAAATTAATTCGTTTCTTCGTCCTTTTCTGACCTCGCCGGTAGAATTTCTAATACAATACAAGTTACATTATCTGTTCCGCCATTTTGTAAGGCGGCTTGAATGAGAATTGATGCTTCATTATAATAATTTTGTGAGAGTAAATCTTTGATTTCGTCATCTGTACACATATTTGTCAGACCGTCTGTACACAGCAGAAACTTGTTACCGATTTCCAATGGAATAGGTGGTCTGCTATCTGCATTTAATCCTGTCTTTTTTCGATCAGAACCAATATATAAAGTGATACGATGTTGATCAGGACTTTTCAGTGCTTCTTCCTCGGTATAAATTGAAGCATCTACCTTTTGATTTGCAACTGTATGATCTCTTGTTAGACGAGTCAGTGTATTAGTTTTGTAACAATAGATACGGCTATCACCCAAATAATAAAGCTTTACGGCATCGCCCATGAAATAGAGCATGGAAAAAGTCGTGCCACCGACTTGGCAATGCTTTTGTGTTAACATATCGCAAATTGCATCATTTGCTTCCGCAGTATATGCGCTTACCAACTGATCCAGCATTCGAATACCGTCTGCTTCTTTCAATTTTTTTTCATATTCTCGAAGTGTTCGCACGGCAATTTCAGATGCTACTTCACCATACGCAGCACCACCCATACCATCAAAAACTGCAAAGCTCATACCATCAGCAGAGGATATGGTATAAGTTGCAGAAAAATCGTTACGAAATAGGTCGCTCATGTATAGTTCTTCTAAATAGAAGTTATCCTCGTGATTGCCACGTACTTTTCCAATATGCGTTGCTACAGAAACACGTAAAACATAATCCGTTAAACCAGAATGATAGAACGGTTCTGCTGTCTCTTCAGGGTAATTTCCGCCATAGTAAAAAAATGGATTTTGATTCGGTATTTCACTTTTGTGATGAAAAAACATCATGTTAAGAATCTCCTCATCCTAATATACTGATATATTATACCGCATTTTTCGAAAAAAGTAAACACTTTTCAGAAATTTTCTTGAGATAACGACAGTTTTTCTTCACATTGAACACTATTCAAAACAATTTTTGTGTAAATTGTACAAAAAAGTGAAATCGCCAAAAACATCAACCATCGGGTTACATACAATTACAGCAGCAGTTCAAGAAAATGTTAAAGGCTAGATTTGCAGCACAGCAGCGAACGCAACTGTCGTCACCGAAACTACTACCCATGTAAGACTGTTGCATATTTCGGTAAGAAAATCCTGGCGTTTCCAATTGTTCTACTAGTTTTTGATATTCTTGGTTGTTTGGTTCCATTTGTGCGGCGGTACGGGCATATTGCAGTGCAGTTGCATTGTTTCCATTGCCGGAATTAGCGACAGCAGCAGTGTAGTACCATGAAGCGTTGCGGTTTTCGATGCTGTCCAGCACACGCAATGCTTCAGAAAAACGACCATTTCGGATAAAATTTACGGCTGCCTGTAAATGTGCGTCATTTTCGTCCGTGTAACCAGAGGAAGAACGATTGCGAGAGCGGAATCCACCGTATCCACTTTGGAAATTTCCTCCTTTTCGTTCATCCATAATTGTCTGATATGCTTGTTGAATTTGTTTGAATTTTTCTGCATATTCATTGGCATTTGGCTTGTCTACGTTTGCGTCCGGATGATATTTTCGGCTTAACGCACGATACGCCTTTTTAATTTCCTGATCGGTTGCATTGTGAGAAACACCTAATATTTCATATGGATCCATTTCCATTCTCCTTTTGTTTTTCTTTTTTTTGATGTGCACGGTGAAAACCAGTCCAGACACCTGCGTACAAAATATTTCGTATAATTTCCTCGTTCTTGAGGATAGGGAGACGTTCAAACTGTTCTGCACAATCACTAATCATCATTTGAAGCAAATGTTCACAGGTTTGATCAAAATCCGGCTCATTGGACAATGGGATCAGTGGATTATAGCAATTTTTCTTGATATCCCGTTCTAAGTCATCGTATGCGTCTAGTAAGTAGATAAATTTTCCTAAATAAAATCCCAGTTTTCGGAGTGTTGTTTCCCATTCGTCAGATCTCCAAACAAAAATCTCGCCAAGTATCGTACCAAAACAACTCGCCGATAAATCCAAATTCTGTTCTCCTCGCTTTTCTATTTCGTGGAGTGCGTTAAATTGTTCTTGTATAATGTGTATTTTTTCGGGATATTTTTCCACTACTTGCCGATAGTTACGCTTCAATATATCCGATGCAACCTTTTTAGATAATTTTTTTTCGTCTGTCCAATCATCCTGACCTTTTTCGTAAGCAAGCAAAATAGACATATCAGCAGCATATGCTGTGACAGGACTGGAAAGATGGCATTGTTTTTTGAGAGGGTGCGCAACGCAGCGGCTATTGCTACAACTAATTTCCGGTTCGTACAGACCGTTCAGTAGCAAAATCAAAAAGGTCATGTCATAGCTTAGTGTTAACCTTGCTAGTGAACCGTACTGATTTTGAATTGCCTCGCACAAACCACAATAATATCCTCTGTATTCGTCATATTCTCGAAATCGTAAATCTGATTTATATAATTGTACATATCCGTACATCGTTTAGCTCCGCTTGATAAATTCTGTCTGACATTTTGGGCAGGTGATACAGATTTTTCCACGACCTTTTGGTACACGCACCTTTTGTTTACAGTTAGGGCAGCGATAAATGTGGTGGGTGTGATCTATAGCAGCAAATTTTTTTCCTCTAAAAAAAGAAATCACCTTTTGCTTGATTTCTAAAAATTTCTGGTTTTCTGTAGAACGTTTCGAAATGTTTTTGGAAAAAATGCGAAAATAGGAATAAATAAGTACAAGAATTGACAAGAAATCCAGAATGCTGCTCTGTAATAAAATTGAAAGCAGCAACAGGACAATAAATGCACCGAGCAACCATTTATTTAGGCTATCATTTCCACCGTATCTGCCTTGCATAAAATTTATAAATCTTTGTTTCAATTTTGACATGATACTACACTCCTTTTTGAATCCAGTACTCCAAGCTGGACACCAACACTGTCATATATTTTGTAATAACAATCCTCTATATGCATAATCATCTATATTTAACATTATTAGTATAACATAATGTGTTACAGAATAAAAGGGCTTTTTCTGAAATTTCACTTAATTTTCAGAAAATCAGAATTTCTATAGGACTCAGTTGAGAAGAAAGACTCATGTAGAATTGGTAACCGTTGAAGAGGAAAATTAGGTCTAGATAAAAATGAATATATAATGATATATTTTAACCACTTCAATGAATAAATAAATGTGGAAATATAAAAATATGATATTTTATAAAATATCACAATTTTATCCTTGACGAAATCAGTGCTTTCGTGATACAATAGATAAAGTTCATATTATGTGTAAAAAGGATGGATGATTTGATGGAGATGCTCGATGTTTATAATATAAATGGGAAACCAACTGGTCAGATAGCACCTCGTGGTACAATACTGCCGGATGGAAATTTTTTCTTGTGTACACATATTTTTTTGGAAAATATGAATCATCAATTTCTTATCCAGCAACGCTCTAACGAGAAATTGACTCGTCCCGGGCAGTGGGACATTACTGCCGGTGCAGTAGACTCCGGTGAGGACAGTCTTGTCGCCGCAATACGTGAAACACAAGAAGAGGTTGGACTTATCTTAAAAAAAGATAAACTGCATTTTCTTTTTCGTGATCGATTGCGCTGCTGTTTTCACGATATGTACTATGCATCCTTGCCGTTTCGGTTAGAGGATTGTACGATGCAAGCATCTGAAGTACAGGCATTGAGACTGGTTTCTGCTGAGGAACTCTCTACATTGATACAAAAAATGCCACACCGTTCTGACAATTACAAGAAAACGATTACACAATTTCTACAAAATGGAACAATATCGAAATCATGAGAGATATTTTTCTTCGCTTTTGATACCACAAGCAGAAAAAATAAAAAAATAATTGTGGATAGGGTTGTAAAACAAAAGGAAAAGTGTTATAATAAAAGACAGGCTATCGAAAAAAGAAGTGGAAAGATCCAGCTTTCTTTTAATAATAAAACGATTTTAGGGGATTTCACCCGGAATAGGAAGGGATGTCATGAAAAAAATATCCATCGTCGTACCTTGTTATAACGAACAAGAGGTATTGCCACTCTTTTATGAAGAAATTCAAAAGGTAATGCTACAAATTCAAGAGGAACATACAGACACTAATTTCGAGTTATTGTTTATCAACGATGGCTCTAAGGATAATACACTGCAAATTCTACGTGAAATGGCAAAGAAGGACGAGCGTGTGCGCTATGTTTCTTTTTCGAGAAATTTTGGAAAAGAAGCAGGAATGTTTGCTGGCATGGAGAATGCCAAAGGAGACTATGTGGTCATTATGGACGCAGATTTGCAACATCCGCCAAAGTTTTTGCCGTTGATGTATAACACAGTGCTAAGCGGCGAATATGACTGTGCCACTACACGTCGGGTTAGTCGAAAAGGCGAGCCAAAGCTGCTTTCTTGGTTTTCGAGAAAGTTCTATAAAATTATCAATAAAATTTCACAAACAGAAATCGTAGATGGCGCACAGGATTTTCGCTTTATGACTCGCAAAATGGTGGATTCTATTTTATCCATGAAAGAATATAATCGTTTTTCAAAAGGTATATTTAGTTGGGTTGGTTTTCGTACGAAATATATCGAATACGAAAATGTAGAGCGAGCAGCCGGCACGAGTACATGGTCTTTTTGGAAATTGTTTTGCTATGCACTGGAGGGCTTTTTTGCGTTTTCTACGGCACCACTTACTCTTGCATCCGTACTGGGCATTATCAGCTGTTTGGCTGCATTCGTTATGATAGTGGTAATTATAGTAAAAAAACTTTGCTTTGGTGATCCGGTACAAGGTTTTACGACATTGATTTGTGCTATTTTCTTAGTGGGTGGCTTACAGCTATTTTGCACGGGCATTTCCGGACAATATCTTGCAAAAACATACTTGGAGACGAAAAAAAGACCAATTTATTTGGTGAGTGAAACAGAAGAGGATGCCAGAAAGACAGAGGAATTCTGAGAAAGGGTGTAGGCTGTTTTTGTATGAATAAGCATATGAGGCTGTTTGCCGGCTTTTTGATTTCGATTTTCGTTCTCCTAGTGGGTGGAACCATTAGTTTTTCAGTGGGCATTTCTAAAAATTCTAAGGGAAACCAAAGCGATGATTTGGACACATCGATTCGTATTGGCGGAAACGAAGTGTTCCAAGACGAAAATGATCTATACGGTGTCCGAGACGAAAATGAGAATACACTTGTAACGGCAGATTGGGTGAAGTTACGTTTTCTTAGCGCAGATTATTTGGCTGTTTTTTGTACAGCGGAATCTGCTACAGATGGAGAGCCTTTTGGTGTGCTGGACTTAAACGGGAATCTCGTCGCCCCTTTTGTGTACCAAAATGTACAGGTATTATTTTCTACTAGTTTTCTGGCAGAATTTGCAGATGAAGAATCTTATGTCTTGTATGATTCAAATTTTCAACCGATTAGTGCTGTGGTGTGGGACAGCTATACGCTTAGTGAAACGGCAATTACGCTGATTAACGAAAATGATAGCTTTGTTTATACTAATGACGAAGAAAAGGGACTTCTGCTAACTGACGTGCGTTTACAGCGCAGCATAAATAATACGACAATAGCCATAACGCAGGAGATGGATACTGGTGTGGATTCGATTTCCGCAGACGCTTGGATTTATGTTGCAACGCAATTTCAGCAGA
Organism: Ruminococcus sp.; assembly: GCA_021201755.1. GTDB lineage: Bacteria > Bacillota > Clostridia > Oscillospirales > Ruminococcaceae > Ruminococcus_C. The sequence goes on from JAJQEI010000045.1 coordinate 46,727, forward strand.
TGCTAAATATCATGACAAATAATGATGATGCTGCTGTTTTGGAAATTACGGATGAAGAAAATGCGGATACAATTGCGTCCATTCTTGTGCGGGAAAATCGTACGATTTTACGTATTGATCGAAATGCTACTGTCATCGTCACTACCGAAGAGGGAAAATCTCCAATTTTAACGTGGCAAATTGATATGAACATTCGCCTTGCAGATGAGGGACAAAAAAAACAAATGCTCATAGCGACAATGGAACAAAATCAGAATGAAGTTTGGATTGTAACAGATGTACAGCTACAATAATGCTGTCAGTTGTTTACATATTACATTTTATATTCGCATTTCTTGTGAATAAGTCAATTTAAAAACAAGTTCGCCTGTTTACTATAGGAGCTGTATGCTCGGATTTAGGAGGAAAGTATGTCGAAAAAAGTAGCAGTCATTATGGGCAGTGACAGCGATTTGCCGATTGTAAAAGGTGCTTTGGCTGAACTGAACAAATTCGAAATTCCATATGAAGTGCATGTGATGAGTGCACATCGCACCCCAACGCTTGCTGCGGAATTTGCTGCAAACGCAAAAAAGAATGGATTTGGTGTTATTCTTTCAGCAGCTGGAAAAGCTGCACATTTGGGCGGTGTTCTTGCAGCGCATACGACACTGCCGATTATTGGAATTCCGATCAAGTCTTCGACTTTGGATGGGTTGGATGCTTTGCTTGCAACGGTACAGATGCCGAAAGGTGTCCCAGTAGCAACGGTGGCAATTGATGGTGCGGCAAATGCAGCGATTTTGGCTGCACAGATTTTGGCACTTTCCGACCCAGCTATTGACGTAAAGTTGGAGCAAATGAAACTGGATATGGCACAGGGCGTGAAGGAAAAGGACGCAAAAATTTCGGCAGAATTTAAAAGCACTGAAAAAATGTGAAATGAATGATATTTTTGTATGGAGGAAAATCAAATGTCAGATTGGAAAAAATTAGAACAGCTTTATGAGGGTAAGGCAAAAAAAGTATTTGCAACGGAGGATCCGGAAGTTGTTATTGTAGACTATAAAGATGATGCAACTGCTTTCAATGGTAAAAAGAAGGGGACAATCCGTGGTAAAGGTGTCATCAATAATCGGATGTCTAATTACATCATGAAGCAGTTGGAGATTGAAGGCGTACCTACGCATCTGGTGGAGGAACTGAGTGATCGGGAGACAGCCGTAAAAAAAGTTTCTATTGTTCCGCTGGAAGTGATCATTCGAAACGTTGCTGCTGGTAGCTTTTTGAAGCGTATGGGTGTTGCAGAGGGAACGGATTTATTATGTTCAATCCTAGAATTCAGCTATAAGTGCGATGAATTGGACGACCCATTTATTAATGATGATTATGCGCTGGCACTGGGACTTGCTACACAGGATGAACTGAACATCATCAAGACCTACACGCATAAGGTGAATGAGGTTTTACAAAAGTTCTTTCTTTCCATTGGTATTCGCTTGATCGATTTTAAAATCGAATTTGGGCGTTTGTCTAATGGAAGCATTATTCTGGCAGATGAAATCTCACCGGATACTTGTCGCCTGTGGGATATAAAGACCAATGAGAAACTGGATAAAGATCGGTTTCGTAGAGATCTTGGTGGCACAGAAGAGGCTTATCAGGAAGTCATGAAGCGAATTTTTGGTGAATAAAGCGAAACCTAAAACATTAATTTTGCGGATGGGAGAAAAGAATCATATGTTTCGGAAACTCAATGAAGAATGCGGTGTTTTCGGTGTCTATGCAAATACAACGACAGATGTAGCCTCGATGACCTACGTGGCACTTTATGCTTTGCAACATCGTGGACAGGAAAGCTATGGCATTGTTGTTAATGATAAAGGTGTATTTACGCATCGAAAGGATCTAGGATTGGTTCCAGATGTATTCGACAAGGATCACATCGAAAAGCTCGGACAAGGGAATATTTCGATCGGTCATGTTCGTTATTCCACAACTGGAAAGCCCAGTCGCTCCAATGCACAGCCAATTGTAGTACGTCATGTGAAGGGTCCGATATCCATTGCACATAATGGGAATCTGATCAATGCGCATGAATTGCGAAAACACTACGAGTTGAGAGGTGCAATTTTTCATACAACCAATGATACAGAAGTTATTGCCTATGCGATTACAGAACAACGGTTAAAACGCTCTTCCATAGAAGAATCCATAGAATACGCTATGTATTCTTTAAAGGGTGCTTATTCTTTGGTCATCATGTCGCCACAAAAACTTATTGCTGTACGAGATCCGAATGGTTTTCGTCCTCTTTGTATGGGACACTGTAAAGACGGCAGCATTGTCTTTGCTTCGGAAAGTTGTGCACTTGACAGCATTGATGCTACATTTAATCGGGATATTGATCCGGGCGAAATTGTAATTGTGAACAAGGATGGCATTCGTTCTATTCGGACACATTGTAAAAAGAAAAAATCATTGTGCGTCTTTGAATATGTTTACTTCGCACGTCCAGATTCGATTATTGAGGGTACTTGTGTTCATGATGCAAGAATTCGTGCTGGGAAATTGCTCTGGAAAGAACATCCGGTGGATGCAGATGTCGTAATTGGCGTTCCGGACAGTGGACTTGATGCTGCCTTAGGACTGTCACAAGCATCTGGAATCCCGTATGAGGTGGGGTTCGTCAAAAATCGTTATGTGGGACGTACGTTTATTCAGCCATCACAAAAAATGCGGACGAATGCAGTGCATATTAAGTTGAACGCTGTCAAAAGTGTGGTTGCAGGAAAACGTGTTATTCTGGTTGACGATAGTATCGTGCGTGGTACAACGTGCCAGCGTATTGTCAGCTTGTTACGTGAGGCAGGTGCAAAAGAGGTGCATATGCGGATTTCATGCCCACCATTTATCAATCCTTGCTATTTCGGAACAAACATCGACAGTAAAGAAAAACTGATAGCTTGTCAGATGACTATACCAGAAATTTGTCAGCACATTGGTGCAGATACACTGGGATATTTGAGTGTGAACGGCGTACAGTCGTTAACTTCTGAATCTCTAAAACCACAACCCGGTTTTTGTACGGCTTGCTTTACAGGGGAGTATCCGATTTCGGTGCCAAAGGAAATGCCAAAGGATAAATTTGAATCAAAAATTGGTGAATGACACGAAATCTGCCTATTTTATGAGCAGATGAAAAAACTTCGAAAAATATGGAGGTATCATAAATATGGAAAGCTATTCGGAAAGCTATAAAAAAGCCGGAGTAGACGTTACTGCAGGTTATCAGGCAGTTGAACTGATGAAGTCGCACATTGCCAGAACAATGTCAAAAAATGTGTTGACAGATATTGGCGGATTTGGTGGCCTATATGCACTTGACGTTTCAGGAATGAAACAGCCGGTACTTGTTTCCAGTACAGATGGTGTAGGAACGAAATTGAAAATTGCTTTTTTGATGGACAAACACACTACAATAGGTATCGATTGTGTGGCAATGTGTGTCAATGATATCATTTGTTGTGGTGCAAAGCCACAGTTTTTTCTGGACTATATTGCACTTGGAAAAAACTTCCCGAAAAAAGTTGCAGAAATTGTTTCTGGTGTAGCAGAGGGCTGCGTACAGGTAGGATGTGCTTTGATTGGTGGCGAAACAGCAGAAATGCCGGGATTTTACCCTGAAGATGAATACGACGTTGCAGGTTTTGCGGTGGGTGTCGTAGATCAAAGTAAAATTTTAAATAGCAACACGCAAAAAGCGGGGGACGTGTTGATTGCATTGCAGTCCAGCGGTGTACATTCCAATGGTTATTCGCTGATTCGGAAAGTTTTTACAGTCAATAGTGGCAACTTAGCACGTCATTTCTCGGATCTTGGCTGTACTCTTGGAGAATGTCTTTTGACACCGACAAAAATTTATGTCACGGCAATTCAGAAGCTGTTGCAGGAAGTGACCGTAAAGTCCATTGCTCATATTACTGGTGGTGGATTTTATGAGAATATTCCTAGAGCATTAAAAAAAGGACTTTCTGCAAGAATTCAGCGTTGTGATGTACAGGTGTTGCCCATTTTTGATTTGATTGCCAAAACTGGTAAAATTCCAGAGCATGATATGTTCAACACATTTAACATGGGCGTAGGTATGGCAGTTTGTGTTGCGTCGGAGGACGTTGATAAAGCAATTCGGACATTGAGAGATGCTGGTGAAACTGCTTATATTTTAGGTGAACTAGTGGAATCTAACGAGGGCATTATCTTGAAATAATAAAAAGAAAGGGAGAACAAACGATGAAAAACATTGTTGTGTTGGTTTCTGGCGGTGGAACAAACTTGCAGGCACTGATTGATGCACAAAAGGCTGGAAAGTTGCCAAATGGACGAATTAGCTGCGTTATTTCCTCCAATCCTAAGGCACACGCATTAAACCGTGCGAAAGACGTCGGTATTAGTACACGAGTTATTGAGCCGAAGAGTTTTTCTTCAAAAGTACAGTATATGCAAGCGTTGATGGAGGCACTGTTTCAGGAATATGCAGATTTAATTGTACTGGCAGGCTTTATGACAATTTTAGATGCACAAATTATTCGTGCATATCACAACCAGATTATCAATGTACATCCATCTTTAATTCCGGCATTTTGTGGTGTAGGATATTATGGAATTCATGTACATGAACAAGTATTGGAGCGTGGCGTGAAATATACTGGTGCAACAGTACACTTTGTCAATGAAATTGCTGACGATGGTCCGATTATTTTACAAAAGCCCGTTGCTGTTCGTCCGAATGACACACCACAAACGTTGCAGCAGCGTGTTATGGAAGAGGCAGAGTGGCAAATTCTTCCTGAAGCAGTTCGCTTGTTTTGCACAAATAGGTTGGAGGTACAAGACCGCACGGTCATCATCAAGTGAAAATAAGACTGGAGGAAAATTATGAATATTGTATCGTTGCAAAAAGAATTAAAACAAAACGCTTACCCGGGCAGAGGAATTGTCCTCGGTCGTTCGGCAGATGGAAAATATGCTGTTTCCGCTTATTTTATCATGGGCAGAAGTGAAAATAGCCGGAATCGTATCTTTGTAGAAGAAGGAAACGGTATTCGTACTGAAGCGTTTGATCCTTCTAAAATGGTTGATCCGAGCTTGATTATTTATGCGCCGGTTCGAGTGTTGGGTGACTATACTATCGTTACAAATGGCGATCAAACCGATACGGTATATCAGCTGTTGCAGGCTGGAAAGTCATTTGAAGAATCTTTACGTACTCGTGAATTTGAGCCGGATGCACCGAACTATACATCTCGTATTTCCGGTATTATTGACCAATCTAACAATGGTTTTTCCTATGCGTTGTCAATTCTCAAAAGTGCGGATGGCAATCCTTCTTCTTGTCAACGTTATACATTTTCTTATGGCAATCCGCAGGTGGGTGTTGGGCATTTTATTCATACTTATGAGGGTGATGGCAATCCGCTGCCAAGCTTTCAGGGTGAACCGAAAAAAGTGGAAATTGTGGGGGACATCGATGGATTTGGCGAAATGTTGTGGAACAGTTTGAATGCGGACAATAAAGTATCGTTGTTTGTACGGTATATCTGCTTGAAAACGAAGCAGTGTGAAACGAGAATATACAATAAAAATCAGTGATTCAAGGAGGTATTCACTTATGTCTCAGGAAATGCAATTGAAATATGGCTGTAATCCGAATCAGAAGCCGTCTCGTGTTTACATGGAGGATGGTAGCGATTTACCGATTACTGTTTTGAACGGAAAGCCTGGTTATATTAATTTGCTGGATGCTTTTAATGGTTGGCAGTTAGTATCAGAGTTAAAGACTGCAACAGGTCTTTGCGCTGCTACGTCGTTCAAGCACGTTTCGCCGGCAGGTGCAGCTGTAGGTGTACCATTATCGGACACATTAAAAAAGATTTATTTTGTTGATGATTTAGAACTTTCTCCGCTGGCTTGTGCATATGCCAGAGCGAGAGGTGCAGACAGGCTTTGCTCTTACGGGGATTTTATCGCTTTATCGGACATATGCGATGTGCCAACAGCTAAAATGATACAAAGAGAGGTTTCTGATGGCATTATTGCCCCTGGCTATGAGCCAGAAGCATTGAATATTTTAAAGTCAAAGCGAAAGGGTACCTATAATATCATTCAAATTGATGCAAATTATCGTCCAGCAGAGTTAGAACGGAAACAGGTTTTCGGTGTTACTTTTGAACAGGGACATAATTTTCTGGAAATTAACAAGGAAATGTTGTCTAATATTGTGACCGAAAACAAAATTATTCCGAAGGCATTTCAGAGAGATTTATTAATTTCCTTGATTACGCTGAAGTATACCAAGTCTAACTCAGTTTGCTATGTGAAAGATGGTCAGGCAATTGGTGTCGGTGCCGGACAGCAGTCCCGAATACATTGCACCAGACTCGCAGGAGATAAAGCCGACATATGGTGGCTGCGGCAACATCCAAAGGTTATGGGTTTGCAGTTTATAGGCGGAATCCGTCGTCCAGATCGAGACAACGCCATTGACGTTTACATTTCTGATGAGTATATGGACATTCTGGCAGATGGCGAATGGGAAAAGACGTTTCGGGTAAAGCCAGAGGTATTCACCAAGGAAGAACAGCAAGAGTGGTTGAAAATGAATACAGACGTATCTCTCGGTTCAGATGCATTTTTTCCATTTGGTGACAATATCGAACGTGCAAGAAAGAGTGGTGTCGCTTATATCGCTGAACCGGGTGGTTCCATTCGTGATGACAATGTCATCGAAACTTGCAATAAATATCATATAGCAATGGCATTCACGGGAATTCGTTTGTTCCACCATTAATTGTGATGTCTCAAAAAACAGGAATTGGCAATGGGAATTTTTTAATCAAAAAAGGAGAAAAGTAATGAATACGAAGAAGAAGCTTTTTATAGCTTTTACGGTTTTGACTATGGTTTCAACGAGTGGTTGTGGTCTGTTGGATGACGAAGATGATGATTCTGATACAAGTAGAGAAGTAGCAGTGACAACAGAAGCAAGCATTGAAACAGAGACAACAATGATTACTACAAACATATCGTCAGAAACAACTGAATCAAAGATTACAGCTGCTGAAGAAAGTGCTTATGCCTCAGATGCTACACGCACTGGCTATTATGAAGGAGATGGATTTTCATTCGTAGCAGATCCGGAAATTTGGGACCTGGATGACAGCAGTGGGTATCCTGTGCTTACTTATGTTTCAGATAATTACTTAGAATGTTTGTCTAGCATAAATGTGATGACGGTGTCATCTAGCTATCTGAATGGTATGGACACTATGGAATATGTTGACGATATTTTAAGAGAAAACTATGAAATAATGGACGGATATGAAGTGACGGATGTAACAGAAGGTGAATTGGACGGAGTACCAACGTATCAATATACGGTTTCTTATGGATACGACATCAGCGATTCGACATTGTATATGGATATAACGCAAATTGTGTTATAAAAAGAGGATACACTTTTCGTTATTACTTATGGAGGACTTGATGGCTATACAGAGTCTTCTGATAAAGCAACCGAAAATGTTTTGAATTCCATGGACTTTGATGTAAAAAAACTGTTTATCTAGATTCCGATAAATAGAAATGCTGTTGTTTCTAATGGCATAGAAAGGACAGAAAAAATGAAAATTTTAGTAGTAGGTGGCGGCGGTCGTGAACACGCTATTGTCATGAAATTGGCAGAAAGCTCCAAAGTAGATGCATTATATTGCGCACCAGGTAATGGGGGCATTGCAAAATTTGCTACGTGTTATCCAGTGAAGGCAACTGATATTGATGGTGTCATTGCGCTGGCGAAAGAACTGGCGGTGGATTTGGTATTTGTTGCACCGGATGATCCTTTGGTTGCTGGCATGGTGGACGCATTGCAAGCAGAGGGTTTTCAGACGTTTGGGCCGAAAAAAAATGCGGCAATCATTGAAGGCAGTAAAGTATTCTCAAAAGAATTGATGCAGAAGTATCGGATTCCTACAGCGGAATATCAAGTGTTTGATGACCCTATAAAGGCAATTGCATATTTAAAGAGTCAAAATACATATCCTACTGTCATCAAAGCGGATGGTCTCGCCTTAGGGAAAGGTGTGATTCTGGCACAAAATTTTGATGAAGCAGTAGACGGTATTCACTCCATTATGGAAGATCGTATTTTTGGCGAGAGTGGTGCGAAAGTTGTCATTGAAGAATTTTTAACGGGGCCGGAAGTATCGGTACTCTGTTTCACAGATGGAAAGACGATAAAGCCCATGGTTTCTTCTATGGATCATAAACGTGCATTGGACGGTGATCAGGGACAAAATACTGGTGGTATGGGAACGGTTGCACCGAATCCATATTATACACCGGAAATTGCACAGATGTGCATGGATCAAATTTTCTTACCGACCATTCGTGCAATGGAAAAAGAAGGCAGATCGTTTCATGGATGTCTCTATTTTGGTTTGATGTTAACGCCAAAGGGACCAAAGGTAATTGAATATAACTGTCGATTTGGTGATCCAGAAACGCAGGTGGTTTTGCCGCTTTTGGAGACAGATCTAGTAGATATTATCTTGGCAACAGAAAACGAAACATTGGATCAGCTGTCGATACAATGGAAAAGCGATTGTGCTGTATGCGTAGTTATGGCAAGTGGTGGTTATCCAAAAAAATATGCAACCGGTTTGACCATCTCCGGATTAGATGAAAATGGACAGTTGGATGGCTGTCTGGTATATCATGCTGGAACAAAATCAAACGGTGATGTCATTTTAACTGCCGGAGGACGTGTTTTGGGTGTCACAGCAACGGCAAAAACATTGCAGGAGGCACTGAAAAAAGCATATGCCGGTGTGGAACAAATTCAATTTGAAAATGTCCACTACCGAAAAGATATTGGACAAAAGGCACTAAAAGTCTTTTCTTAACTGGATGTGTATAGGTTCGGAGGAAGGTATGAATTCACGTTTGCCTTTTTTGAAAGAAAAAACTGCGAAGTTGACGTCTTCTTCCGGTGTCTATCTGATGAAAAATCAGAAATTGGAAATCATCTATATTGGAAAAGCAAAAAATTTAAAGAATCGTGTAACAAGTTATTTTCGTGAGTTTGCCGATCATACACCGAAAGTGGCAAGTATGGTGGATCATGTCTATGATTACGATTTTATTGTCACAGATTCGGAATACGAAGCACTGGTTTTGGAGTGTAGCTTGATTAAGCAGCATCAGCCAAAGTATAATATTTTATTAAAAGATGACAAAGGTTATAGTTATATTTGTTTTTCAGATGAACCATATCCTAGACTTACCGCAGAAAAAAATAAGGAAAAAATGGGCGATTATTTAGGACCATACATGAGTGGTTTTGTCACAAGAGAAACTGTAAAAGAAGTAAATCGTGTCTTTTGTCTGCCAACTTGTCGAAAAAAATTTCCACAGGATTTTCATAAATCTCGTCCTTGTCTGAATTATTATATTAACCAGTGTATGGGTGTTTGTCGTGGAAATATCTCCGAAGAAGCTTATCGAGATATTATCCGTCAGGCGAAAAATTATATTCAAGTAGGAAGCAAGGATTCTATAAAAAAAATGCAAGAGGAAATGGAAAAAGCGGCAGAATCGCTGGACTTTGAGCGAGCCGCCATTTATCGTGACCGTATACAGGCGGTTACGAGGGCAGGGGAGACGCAAAAAATTCGAGATGCATCTGTACAAGAAGCTGATGTCATTGCTATGGCAGAACATAGTGGTACACAATGTATCTCAGTACTGTGTTACCGTAATCAAAGGCTTTTCGATAAACAGACTTTTTTCTTTCAAGAGACAGTATCACAAGTAGAATTAATGGATACTTTCTTGTTACAATACTATGAGCGTCACCGTTCTAGCATTCCGAAGTTATTGATTCTGGAATTTATTTTGCCCAACCAAGCGAATTATGAGAAGCTTTTTTCGGAATTTAGCAATTTCCGCATTCACATTATTGTACCACAACGTGGCACATATTTACAATATGTACAGCTTTCCCGAAACAATGCCAATGAAGAATTGGCACTGCGTTTTGGACGAACGGGAAAAGAAGTGCAGGCACTGGAGGAGCTAGGAAAGGCTCTAGGGCTATCGGAACCGCCATCTTATATCGAGGCGTACGATATTTCAAATCTTTCTTCTACATCGATTGTCTGTGGTATGGTAGTATTCGAAAATGGTCGTCCTTTGAAGAAAGCATATAAACGCTTTCGCATGAAAGAAAATCAGATACAGGATGACTATGCTTGTATGCGTGAAGCGTTGACAAGACGTTTGAATCATTATTTGGTGCAGGACGAGGAGGGCTTTTCCCGTCTGCCAGATTTAATTTTGTTGGATGGTGGGCAGAACCATGTTAATACAATTGTTCCAATTGTACGTGAAATGGGACTAAATATACCTGTTTTTGGCATGGTTAAGGATCAAAAACATCGCACGAGAGCGATTTCAACAACAGGCGGAGAAATTTTGCTGTCGGCGAATAGTGCTTCCTTTCATCTGTTGATACGAATTCAAGATGAGGTGCATCGCTTTTCTGTAGCATATATGCACAAGTTGCACGCAAAATCGTCTTATCAATTAGAATTGACAAAGGTGCATGGTATTGGCGAAAAAAAGGCACAAAAACTGTTACTACATTATAAAACAATTGCCAATATGCAAAAAGCGTCGTTAGAGGAATTGAGAAGCGTAGCAGGAGTTGGTGAAGAAACTGGAAAAGAGTTGTATCAATTGCTGCAAAGCATTGCTACAGATTCCACATAACAAGAGAAGATAAAAGGAGATTAAAGTTGTATGCGTGTCATTTCCGGAATCGAACGAGGTAGAAAATTAAAAACACTTGATGGACAAGAGGTTCGTCCTACGACGGATAAAGTAAAAGAAGCAATTTTTTCCTCCTTGCAATTCGAAATTTCCGGGAGCGTTGTTCTGGATTTGTTTGCAGGAAGTGGACAAATGGGCATTGAAGCTCTGAGTCGTGGTGCAGTGCGTGCCATATTTGTAGACCATTCTCCACGATCGCTGGCAGTAACACGTGAGAATTTAGAGGTCACGCATTTTACAGAACGTGCGCAGATTTATCAGACAGAAGCAGAGGCTTTTTTACAGATGCTTTCTTCAAAAATTGATATTGCAATTTTAGACCCTCCTTATCGTAAGGGTATCATTAAAAAGATTTTACCATTGTTGATATCGCATATGCAAAAGGATGGTTGGATCGTTTGTGAACATGAAACGGCACTTGTCCTTCCAAATACGATGAAAGAATGGTCAATTCAAAAAGAACGTAAATATGGTACAATTACCGTTACAATATATAAAAGAGGTGAAGCTTAAATGGAACGAATTGCAATTTGTCCGGGAAGCTTTGATCCGGTGACAATTGGACATTTAGACATTATTACACGAGCTTCAAAGCTATTTGACCAAGTGATTGTTTTGGTTTCAAAAAATATGATGAAGCAGCATAAATGCTTTACACCTCAAGAACGCAAGGAACTGATAGCGTGCGTTATAGCAGATTTACCAAATGTTTCTGTGGATATTTTTGATGGACTTTTGGCGGACTATGTGCGAGAAGCAGGCGCAATTGCGATTGTGAAAGGCTTACGTGCAGTCAGTGACTTTGAATATGAATTTCAAATGGCACTTGCCAATCGAAAACTTTACGCAGGTGCAGAAACGGTTTTTCTGACAACTACAGCAGAAAATATGTATCTGAGTTCCAGCGTTGTAAAACAAATAGCTGCATTTGGTGGAGATATCAGTCATTTTATACCATCAGAAATATTGGATGTCATTACAAAGAGATTGGTGAAGGAGAAGTTATCATGAATATAGAAGAATTGCTAGATGAAATGGACGATTTGCTGGTTCATGCAAGACCGCTTCCTTTTGCAGCTCATAAAGCAGTGATAGATGCAGATCGGATGCATGAACTTTTAAACGAAGCGCAACTCAATGTTCCGGCAGAAATCAAGCGTGCAAAGCTGATTGATTCGGACTGCGACCGAATCATTAACGAAGCAAGAAATAAGGCAGAAGTGATTATTCAAGAAGCGGAATCTCGTGTGAAACAGTTGATTTCTAAAGAAGCGGTGTTGCAAGAGGCAAAACAGCGTTCGCTGGATATGTTGACAAAGGCGCAAAGTGGTTCAAATGATGTGAAACTGGCGGCGGAAAAATATGTCAGTCGTTTACTTGATAATGCGCAAGAGTATCTTCAAAGTGCATTACAAGAGATACAGCAAACAAAACAATGTATTGAAAACGTAAAAAAGTAAAAAATGAAGTCTTATGCGAAAAATTCATATGATACATAAAGAATAGACATATTTTTTTGGTATCATAACTACTAAGAACTTAATTGATGTATCTGGAAAACTGCCGATACACGAAAGGATGCGATATACAATATGGACAAAATTGATGCAATGCTTATCACTCTTTTGCAGGAAAATGCAAGAACACCATTGAAGCTATTAGCTTCAAAGGTCTTTTTATCTGCTCCAGCTGTTTCTTCACGTATTGATAAGTTGGAAAAACAGGGGATTATTTTAGGATATAATACTATTATTGATCGGCAGAAGCTGGGATATCATATTATAGCTTTTATTAACTTAGAACTAGCTGCAGCACAGAAGGCAGAATTTTATCCATTTATCACCAATTGTCCGAATGTACTAGAATGTAATTGTGTGACTGGTGTTTATTCTATGCTAATTAAGGTTGCGTTTCATTCGACTCAGGAGTTAGATACTTTTATTGGAAAAATCCAACGCTTTGGAAACACTTCAACCCAAATTGTATTTTCTACACCGGTTCCACATCGAGAAATTATGGTAGAGCCAAATGTGTAATTTTATCAAATAATAGCAACGCACCCGTAAAAGAACGTAAATGAATTGTTCTTGTGGGATTGTACAAATAAACGACGAGTCTCAATATGATTACCGCAGCTTTAGAACAGATATGATAGAATCCTTTCTATGAAAAAGTATTTGTTTGGAAGTTGCGTTTTTTTAGTGATACAAGTGCTTGGAGGAACATAGTATGATTCATATAATGATCGGCGGTGCCGGCTGTGGAAAATCAGAATATATGATGCAGGAAATTCGACGACAAGCTGCTCTCGGCGAGACTGTTATCACACTTGTACCGGAACAGTTTTCTTATGAATATGATCAAAAGCTTTATCAGGTGCTTGGATCGTCTCTTTTTAATCAGATTCAAACGTATAGTTTCAAATCTTTGGCACGAGAAATTTATCGACAATATGGTACGCAGGATTCCACTCAGACATATGCGGACGATTTGACAAAATTTATTTTGCTCTATCAGGCGATTTTGTACACCACTGATGAAATACATGCGCTGCGTGTACTGGAAAAGCAATGTCGTCAATCTTCTTTCATTGAAGAAATCAACAGTCTATTTGCGGATTTTCGGCAAAACGGTATTACGCCGGTTTTGCTCTATCAGTCCTGTACCTCTCTAAATGGTCATCTGTTGGATAAAACAATGGATCTTTTTCAAATTTATCTGCAATATGATCATCTTTTGACGGAACATCATTTAAGGGATACAGAAACGGACTTAACCGAAACTTCTGCTATTGCAAACGGTCAGGATGCTTTTTTGGGAAATGTTGTCTTTTTGGATGAGTTTGAAAGTTTTACAAAAGATGAGTACGAAATGTTAGATGTACTTCTCTCCTCTTGCAAAGATGTTTATATTGCACTTGGGACGGAATCTATTGAACAGGATTTTTCCCTCGGTCTATTTTCATCCGTGAATCAAACTTATCATTATTTGAAACGACGGGCAAGTGAGCTGCATATTGATGTTGACATTATACAGTTTGATACGCCTTATCGCTTTCAATTTGTGGACTTGTCATGGGTTAGTGGGCATATTTTTCGGCAATCGGAAGTTTGTTCGCAGATGGTAACTCATTTACACATTGTGGAGGCGTATTCGCCAAACGAAGAAGTAGACTACGTTTGTACAACCATTCGGCGACTCCTGACTGATCACGGGAATCTCAGGTGTAGGGATATTATCATTGTAACAGATCAGCTTTCGGCATATCAAAGCGTATTAGAAACGGCAATGGAACGATATGACTTGCCCTATCATCTGGACATGAAACAATCTGTGAGCTATTTGCCATTAATGGTTTACCTGCATACGTTGTTGGAGCTTTTTCGCATCAAATATTTGGATACAGAATTGCTCTTGCGATTGGGTAAGACAGGATTAACGGATTGTTCTGCAACGGAGATTGCAGAATTGGAAAATTACGCATACATTTGGCAAGTAAAAGGAAAAACATGGGAGGAGCCTTTTACTGGCGGTAGATATGAAACGGCAGAGTATATTCGAAAAAAACTGGTCGACCCTTTGTTGGCATTTAGAAAGACTTGTGAGGGAAAGCAAAGTGGTACAGTGCTTTGTCAATCACTTTATCAATTTTTGGAAAAGGCACAAATTCAAATGCGTTTGAATCAACAGATTTTATTCATTGCAGATGAATCTCAGCGGATAAAGACGATGGAGGAATGGACGTTCGCCTGGAACAGTTGGATTGAAATCATGGAACACGTCAGCGAATTGTATGCACAGAAGCTGTTGACACTTCCTACGTTTTGTGATGTTCTCGCCACATTATTAAAGAATGTAAAGCGTGCCATTCCGCCGGCAACGTTAGATGCTATTTTGGTCACAAAAGGAAACACCGCACGACTCAATTCACCTAAGATTGTCTTTCTGATTGGTGCTTGTGAGGGCGTTTTTCCACAGAATCCCACAGGCAGTATAATTTTTTCCGAGTCAGATTGTCTGACGCTAGAAAATTTAAATGTTACCGTAAAAAAATCGAAGGAAACGCAGATGATCGATGCGAGATATTCTGCGTATAAGCTACTTTCGTCAGCCTCGCACACACTTTATTTGACTTATCCTCAATATGACATTGCTCAGCAGAAGTGTTATCCTTCTCCAGTGATTGCGCAAATTCAGAAAATGTTTCCTTCAAATTCTGCGCAAACTGTACGGTGTGCAGATCTTGGAAGTGCGTACTATGCAACAACGCTACACGCAGCATATTATTACTACATTCAAAATTATGCAGAATACAGCACAGAGATGCGTAGCATCGAACAGATTCTTTTAGAAGATCCGTTTTACAGAAGTCGTCTCCGTGCCTTGAATGAGATTGCAAAAGCACATGAAAAAGATGCAGATGCACCACTGTTTAAAATTGAAAATCCTGCGATTTTGGAACAATATCTAGGAAATGATTTGTGCCTATCTGCATCCAGTTTGGATCGCTACCAAATTTGCCCGTTTCAATATTACTGCAATGATATTCTGTATTTACATCAACGTCGCCGCATGGAGCTTTCTAACATTGAACAGGGCAATTTGGTACATTATTGTCTAGAGCAGTTGTTTCGTATGTATTCTCGAGAAGCATTTTTACAAATGGATGATGATACGCTAAAACACGTCACACAGGAATACGCTCGTGCATATTGGAATACATCGATGGGTGGGATGTTTTCTAAGAGTAAGCGTGAAATTGCTTCCTATCGGCATATCGTTGCAGATATGCAGAATCTGTTTCAATATTTACAGCGTGAATTTCAAAAGACGCCTTTTTTTCCAAAATATACGGAGTTGAATATCTCTATTGACCAACCAGATTTCCCCTCGATGGAGCTAAAAACAAAGGATGGAAAACGGGTATATTTAATTGGAAAGGTAGATCGTGTGGATATTTGTCAACAAGATGAACAAATTTGGGTGCGTGTGGTAGACTATAAAACAGGGGAAAAGAAGTTTTCTTTGGGAAATTTGCTTTATGGTTTGGATATGCAAATGCTTATTTATTTATTCACAATTTTGCAACCGCATACGAAATTGCACGAAGGTCATCCGGCAGGCGTTTTGTATATGCCTTCCGGCGGTGTAAAGAGCAATTTACCTAGAGATGGGAAAATTTCACCGAGAAAAAAATGCGATATGACATATCGGATGAACGGTATTACGTTGCAGAATAAAGAAATGGAATCAATACCGATGGAAGACCGAGATGATATCGTGTTGACGGAGGAACAATTGGAAGCGTTGCGCAATTTCGTTTTGGATGCACTACAATCAACTGCAGAGCAAATTTATGCTGGTAACATAGATGCTAACCCTATCGTGATGGAAGAAGAAATAGTAGAAAATATGGGTGAAGAAAAGGGAAGTCATTGTTCCAATTGTGATTATTCCAGTATTTGTGGTAATCACGATCATGTTCACTGTCGACTCGTGGTAGAAAAAGAAAATGAAAGGGAAGAACATTTTCTTCAGTTGTTGGAGCAACAAGCAAAACCAATACATGAAAACGAAAAGCAGCCGAAAGAAGGTGAAGTATAAATGGTATGGACAAGCGAACAAGAAAAAGCGATTACAATGCGCAATTGTGGACTTATTGTATCTGCAGCAGCCGGCAGTGGAAAAACCTCTGTGTTGGTTGAACGATTGATACAAATTTTGATGGACGACGCACCGGAAACACGTATTCCGGCAAATTGGCTTGTTGTTGTTACGTTTACCAGTGACACAGCATCTGAAGTGAAAATACGTTTAACCCAAACACTGGAAAAACAATTGCAGCAACAGCCGGAGAACAATTGGCTGCAACAACAACAAATTTTATTGCAAAGTGCGCATATTTCAACCATCAGCTCCTTTTGCTTTGATTTTATTCGGGATAATTTGACAGATCAAGAAATTACTTCAGGTTTTCGCATTCTTAGTGAAGCGGAAAGCAGTTTAATAGAAGCCAAAGCGGCGGATCAGGTACTCAATGATTGGCATATAACGCATAGTGCGGAGATAGAATATCTCTGGAGATGCTTTTGCGAGACGAATGATCAACCAATAGAAAAAATTTTAATGGATTTGCATCATTTTTTATCCTCTGTTCCATTCCGTAAGTTATGGAAAGATATGACGTTGAAAAACTTGAAAATGCCTCTGAACCAATCGATTTATTGCAAACAATTTATACACCAACTGCATATGATTGTCAGCGATATTATCACGCAGAACTCTAGTGCATTGGAGTTGTCCTATGATCTTTATCCCACATTGAAAGAAAACACGCTGTATACTTATTTAGAAAAGGATTATGAATTTTATGAAGGAATCTTACAAGAAATTGAGATTCAGTCCGATTTAGAATCATGTTTGCTTTCTCTATTGGAAATTTTCAAAAATCGGAAGAAAAATCAATTTCCAAGGAAAAAGAAAACATTGCTTGATGTAGAGACTTTTGATCAAATCAAGGAAATGCGAAAACAATATAAAAAGAAATCTGATTATCTGGTGAAACTGATTCAATCTGTTCAACCTTTTGCGGCATCTGATTTAGAGGAGCATTGCAAAATTGTTCCGTTGTTGTTTGAAATGGAGGAAGATGTTGCAAATGCTATCTGGGCAGAGAAAGTGCAGAAAAACGCATTGAGTTTTGAAGACGGAGAACGACTGGTACTTGAAATGCTGACGCAGCCTAATCCGAATAATCCGGAAAAGATGATGCCATCCCCATTGGCGAAAGAAATGTCTGAATTTTATCAGCTCATTATGATCGACGAATATCAAGATTCGAATAACAAACAGGATCAAATTTTTAAACTGCTTTCACAAAATGCTATCGATCCCGAAACCGGTGACTTGCATTATGGAAGCAACATATTTCTGGTCGGAGACGTAAAACAATCGATTTATCGATTTCGTTTGGCAAATCCGCAAAACTTTGTCCGTGCCATTTCCGAATCTAGTCAGAAAAATAGTTTATGTCAACACATTGTTCTAAATCAAAATTTTCGGAGTGCGCCCAGCGTTTTATCTTTTGTCAATTTTATCTGTGGGAATTTGATGTCAACGGTGTGTGGTGATGTGCAGTATGATGCGACTGAAGCATTATACCCTGGTTCAAAATTATTTGACGATTTGCCAATCGAGGATCAAACAGTTCAGATTGCGATTTTGCGAGATGCGCCCAATGATCAGAGTCAGCATATTCAATACGCCATTCGTATTATCCAAAATAAAATTCGCTCTATGGCAACTGTTGTTGATAAGGATGGTACCAAACGACCTTGTCATTATAGCGATTTCAGTATTCTAGTACGAAATAATAAACAATGCCAGAATTTTATTCGTGCTCTGAAAGAAGCAGATATTCCGGTGCAAAATCCGGAAGAAAAGGCATATTTGAAGGCGAAGGAAGTGCAGATACTATTAAATATGCTTCGTGTATTGGACAATCCGCTATTGGATACCTCCATGGCAGCGGTCATGCTTTCTCCTATGTTTTGGTTTACGGCACAAGAGCTTTTGCAAATTCGCATGACATCGTCAAAACAACAGCCACTTTATCTTGCTCTTTGTCAACAAATTGGTGTCACACCAGAAGAAACTAATTCTTCCATTAATATGGTATTGCTCCAGAAATGTCGCCGCCTTTACGATACAATTCAAAAACTCCGTCAGGCTTCCAGTATGATGACATTAGAATCCCTAATCCGTAAAATTTACGATATGACTGATTTCATTTCTGTGATACAACTGACAGATGATGGCAGTCACAAGCGTGCAAATTTGGAATTATTGTTGCAATACGCAAAGCAATACGAAAAAAATACGGATTCTGCCCATAAAGGAATTTCTGGATTTTTAAATTATGTGGATTGGCTTTTAGAAAATGGAAAGGATTTCCAACAAATGTCGGCGTCTGCATCATCAGAAAATGTAGTTACAGTGAAAACAATGCACAAATCCAAAGGATTGGAATATCCATTTGTCATTCTTGGGTGTATTGACAGTACTTTTTCAAAAGAGGATAGAAAAAAAATCGCATTATTTTCCAGTGACGGTAAAATTGGCTTTCGCATCAAAGATCCGAAAACATTTACAAATGCTAAAACACTAATGCTGCAATTAATTGAAGAGGATGAGAAAAATAATACAAAAAGTGAAGAACTGCGTTTACTTTATGTGGCAATGACGAGAGCAAAACAGCAGTTATGGATTCCAATATCGGATAAACCGGTTTCAAATTTTACACAGTATGCTGCTAGCATCACCAGCAATGGAACCATTCCACCGTCTATGGTACAATCTGCAAATTCTATGGCAGAATGGATTTGGATGTGTATGTTGTTGTTGCATCCAATACAATTGGAAAAAATTGTTGAATTACCAAAAATACGATGGAAGAGACCGGCATGGAGTGAAAAGCTATACATTACATTCACAGACGGTTTACCGGAGAAATCTGAAGTGGTTTTAGGAACACAGTCTACTTTGGAGGAAACTCAGGTAGATCATGCAAAAATGGTGGAAATGCAACGAGTGATACAGCATTCTTGTCGTTCTGCAGACAGTGACAAACAATCTTTACTCAGTGCTTCGAAACTACAAGAAATCAAGAAGCAACAAGTACCGACTTGGAAACGTCCCGTGTTCTTGCAACAGAAAAGCGGCAGTTTGACTGGTGCAGAACGTGGTACAGCAATTCATTCTTTTTTTGAGTATGCCAATTTTCATAATGCAAGACAAGATTTATTTGCTGAATTAAAACGTTTGGTACAGTGCGGTTTTCTTACAGAAACGGAAGCAGCAACAGTAACGACAGAGATTGTAGATGCGTTTTTTCACGATCCTATTTTCACACGCATGGAAAAATCCAGAAGAGTTTTGCGAGAACAGAAATTTCTTGTGCGTTGCAACGATTTGAACAGCGACAAGGAAATGGCAGAAATTTTATCGCAATACCAAGACTCCGACAGCATGATAAAAGGCATTATCGATTTGGCGTTCCAAGAAGAGGATCAATTTATTCTGGTGGATTATAAAACAGATTATGTGGTACAGGCAGAAACCTTAGTGGAACATTATCGAGAACAGCTGATGATTTATAAAGCTGCAATTTTTTGCATTACTGGACTGCCTGTTTCGGAATGCTACTTATACAGTACTCATCTAAAAAAAAGTATTTTGGTATATTGAGTTGTCATTGAGATAGAAACAGATCTCCTCATGGAAAGGAAAATTATTATGATGAATTTAACAGATATTCGCACAGTAAAATCACTGCTTTCGAAATATGGCTTTCATTTTTTAAAAGGACTCGGGCAAAATTTTTTGATTGACGAAACAGTATGTCCTAAAATTGCTAAACTTGGAGGTGCAACGTCGGGACACGGTATTCTGGAAATAGGTTCTGGTATTGGTACGTTGACACAACAGCTGGCACTACACGCAGATAAGGTTGCTGCGATTGAACTGGATAAACGTCTGTTTCCAATGTTGGAAGAAACGGTCGGCGAATTTAAAAATCTGCATATTATTCATGGTGATATTTTGCAGCAAAATATTTCACAAATTTTGGAACAGGAATTTCCAGACATACCGGTTTCTGTTTGTGCAAATTTGCCATATTATATTACAACACCGATTTTGATGCACTTGCTAGAATCTGGTGCAAATGTAGATGCAATTACTGTTATGGTACAAAAAGAGGTTGCTGACAAATTGCAAGCGAAAGTTGGAACGAGAGAGGCGGGGGCAATTACAATTGCGGTAAATTATTATGGCACTGTTGAGCAGCTGTTTTCTGTTCCACGTACAAGCTTCATGCCGGAACCAAATGTGGATTCGGCAGTCATTCAAATTCAGGTAAAACGTCGCTACACGGAAATGATAAAAGATGAGAGACACTTCTTTTCTATGGTGAAATGTGGCTTTTCTCAGCGGAGAAAGATGATTTCCAATAGTCTTGCCGCAACCATGGGCTATGACAAAGAAATGCTTGAACAGTTGGTGCTGGATCTGGATTTACCATGGAAAGTGCGAATTGAACAGTTAACCATGGATCAGTTGATTGAATTGAGTAACCGTCTATGTATGTATCATTCAAAAGAATAACGCTGGTATTTTTTTGTACTAGAATGTAATATGACAAAAACTTTTTTGATTTTTTTAAAAAGTACTAGACAAATCAAAAGAGATGTGATATAATAAAACTTGATGAATCCTTTAAGTTGATCCCGTGAGGTTGACAAGGCGTTTCAAGAATAAAGCATACTTTATATGCAGCGATTTCAATCGTGAAATTGTAATTGTAAGCGCTTGCCTGTTACAGAGATGGGTGAGTGTTTTTTATTTGGAGGTGCATATGAAGAAAAAAGCAATCATTATGGACGAAAATGCCATTCGTCGTGCTGTCACACGGATTACCTATGAGATTTTGGAACGTAATCATGGTGCATATCAGCTTTGCATAGTGGGAATTTTATCCCGGGGTGTGATTTTAGCGGAACGCATTGCAAAGAAAATTGAAGAGTTGGAACACGTTCAGGTTGATTTTGGCGCACTGGATATTACGCCATATCGGGACGATCGTACAGCGGGTACACGAGAAAATGTGCAAACGACAATTGATTTTCCAGTGCAGGACAAGTGTGTCGTTATTGTAGACGATGTACTTTATACAGGGCGCAGCTGTCGTGCTGCAATTGATGCAATTTTGGCACTTGGACGACCGCAGTGTATGCAGCTTGCGGTACTTATTGATCGGGGGCATCGGGAACTTCCTATCCGACCGGATTATACTGGAAAGAATGTCCCAACAGCACAAACTGAAATCGTACAAGTGTTTGTACGTGAAATAGATGGAGAGGATTTTGCGGCAATATATCAAAAATGATATATTGTTCTAATTGGAAGTTTAGAAAGAGGCTTTTCATGAAACCAACTATTTTGATTCAAAATGTACAGTCATTGACTTCGACAGGCGTATCGAGGTGTGATATATTGCTTAAAAATGGCAATATTCAGCAAATCGGTGTACCCAATACACTGGATGTGCATGATACTGGCATTGTCATTGATGGTACAAAATTAACGGCACTTCCTGGACTTTTTGATATGCACGTCCATTTGCGTGACCCAGGACAGACTTATAAGGAGGATATTTTCACTGGGGCCGCCGCTGCTTTGGCAGGCGGTATAACAGGTGTTGCTTGTATGCCTAATACCATACCGGCGATTGACAATGTAAAAACAGTACAATATATTTATAAGAAAGCTGTTCAGACTGGTGTGAAAATTCATCCGGTTGGCTGTATCACACATGGTATGAAAGGGGAGTCTCTCTGTGATTATGTTGCACTAAAGGAAGCCGGCATTTGCGCTATTTCTGATGACGGTAAACCAGTAGAACGTGCTGAAACCATGCGTCAAGCACTCATTGCTGCTTATCAGCAGAATATTCCTGTGATTTCTCACTGCGAGGACTTATCGATTATTAACGGTGGTATTGTTAACCGTGGACTTGCCTCTGAATTGCTAGGCGTAAATGGCATGGATCGTTCTTCCGAAGACTATATCACTGCTCGTGAAATTATCTTAACTGCATCAACCGGTACACGAATTCATATTGCGCACGTCAGTACAAAAGGTAGTGTAGAAATTATTCGTCATGCAAAATCTCTTGGCGTGCAAGTGACCTGCGAAACTTGTCCTCATTATTTCCTAATGACAGAGGAGGCAGTTTTATCTCGTGATGCAGATTATCGCATGAATCCACCGCTTCGAACGGAAGAAGATCGCAGGGCAGTTTTGGCTGGCATTCTAGACGGAACGATCGATTGTATTGTAACAGATCATGCACCTCATACACAAGAGGAAAAGGCAGATTTTTTGCACGCACCCAATGGTGTTATTGGAATGGAAACTTCTTTTGCAGCTGCATTAAAACTTGTTCATGCAAAAATGCTTACGTTGCCACAACTAGTGAAATTGATGGCGGAAAATCCACGGCATATTTTAGGCTTACCACAGGTGCAAATTGCAGTCGGAGAACCGGCGGAAATGATTTTGGCAGATTTGGATTTTGCTTGGACAGTTGAACCGGAAAAGTTATACTCCAAAGCACGCAATGTCATCTGGAAGGGAAAGACTCTACAGGGAAAATCTGTTTGTACAATTATAGATGGTGAGATTCGATATCAAGATACGGAATATTTTTCCTAGGGATAAGAATAGAAAGGAATCGATGTTATGTCACTGGATAGATTAATGAAACGGATTGACGAAATACATAATCCGTCTGTTGCAGGATTGGATCCAAAGTTAGAATATATTCCACGGTTTATACAAGATAAATTTTTTGTAATGAAAGGACGCACGCTGGAAGCTGCAGCAGATGCGATTTTGGCGTATAATAAGGCACTGATCGATGCACTCTATGATATTGTTCCGGCAATTAAACCGCAGGCTGCTTATTATGAAATGTATGGTTGGGCTGGAATGCGTACGTTGTCAGAAACCATTCGCTATGCCCAGAAAAAAGGAATGTTCGTTATTACTGATGGAAAACGCAATGATATTGGTGCTACTATGACGGCGTATGCAGCGGCTCATTTAGGAACAGTTGAAGTGGATGGAATCTCTCAAATTCCCTTTGGTGCAGATGCATTGACAGTAAATGGTTATTTAGGCAGTGATGGTATTACGCCGTTGCTGGACATTTGCGAAAAACAGGACAAGGGTATTTTTGTTTTGGCAAAGACGTCAAATCCCTCCAGTGGTGAATTACAAGACCAACAAATCAATGGTACGCCGATTTATTCTGTTATGGGAGATATGTGTGAGACTTGGGGAAAGGATCAAATTGGCAGTTATGGTTACTCAGCTATAGGGGCTGTTGTAGGGGCGACTTATCCGAAACAGTTGGCACAATTGCGAGAAAGATTGCCTCATACCATGTTTTTAGTTCCTGGCTATGGTGCACAAGGCGGTGGCGCGCAAGGCGTTGCAGCTGCTTTTGATATGCAGGGGAGAGGTGCAGTTGTTAATTCTTCTCGTGCAATCTTGTGTGCTTGGAAAAAAGATCCGAATTGTTCGGAAACTGATTTTGCCGGAGCGGCAAGAAGAGAAGCAATTCGAATGCGAGATGATATCACATCTTATTTGCATTCGTTCACATAAAAAGAAATTGTATTGGAAAGGACTAGTGTCATGTCATTATTCAAACGTGGTGAGAAAGCATATTTGCTTTTAGCAGACGGGACAATTTTTGAAGGGTTACACTTTGGCATAAAGGGAACGGCCATTGGCGAAGTTGTATTCACTACTGGAATGACAGCCTATCAAGAAACGATGACTGACCCGAGTTACTATGGGCAGCTGGTCACACAGACATTCCCACTCATTGGAAATTACGGTGTCAATCAAGCGGATAACGAATCGACACAATCCTATATTAGTGGATACATTGTGCGAGAGTGGTGCGACACACCATCAAATTTTCGAATGGAAGGCGACATTGATTCTTTTTTGAAAGAACAGAATATTGTCGGTATCTACAATATTGATACCCGACGACTTACTCGAATTATTCGAGAAGTAGGCGTTA
This sequence comes from Ruminococcus sp., assembly GCA_021201755.1. Lineage (GTDB taxonomy): Bacteria > Bacillota > Clostridia > Oscillospirales > Ruminococcaceae > Ruminococcus_C. Next base: position 71,253 of record JAJQEI010000045.1, read on the forward strand.
TGAACGGTGTGATTACAACAGAAGATGTTTATGCAAAAAAAGAAGAGCTGCTAACGCAAGTGAAAAGATATGTGATTCAGAATGCTATTTCAACTGTCACTGGGAAAAAGCTACGTACCTATTCAAATCATAATCCTAGATATCGTGTAGCACTTTATGATTTCGGCTATAAGCGAAACATTCGGGAAGAATTGGTGAAACGCAGTTGTGAAGTAATTGTTTTGCCGGCAGAAACCTCTGCAAAGGAATTAGAAAAATTATATCCAAACGGCATCATGCTTTCTAATGGTCCTGGAGATCCTACAGAAAATCAGAGAATCATTCAAAATATCCGTGATATTGTAAAATTAGATATTCCGATTTTTGGAATCTGTTTGGGGCATCAGTTAATGGCACTTTCTCAGGGATGTCGCACAGAAAAGTTAAAATATGGTCATCGTGGTGCGAACCAGCCGGTAATTGATTTAAATAGTCATCGCACTTATGTTACTAGCCAAAATCATGGTTATGCGGTTGTTGGTGATAGCTTGGATCCGAATATCGGTTGCGTTTCACATATCAATGCAAATGATCAGACCTGTGAGGGAATTCGCTATCATAATATTAACGCTTTTACAGTACAATTTCACCCAGAGGCACATGGTGGTCCATTAGATACCGCTTATTTGTTTGATGAATTTGTTGCAGTCATGGAAAAGGAGAAAGAAAAGCTATGCCACTGAGAAACGATATTCATAAGGTTTTGGTTATTGGCTCCGGTCCAATTATCATTGGACAAGCCGCAGAGTTTGATTATGCCGGTACACAGGCTTGCCGTGCACTGAAACAAGAAGGACTTGAAGTGGTTCTTATCAATTCTAATCCGGCAACCATCATGACTGACAAAGCGATAGCAGATAAGGTTTATATTGAACCGTTAACATTAGAAGTCGTAAAACGAATTATTCGAATTGAAAAGCCGGATAGTTTGCTTTCTACTATGGGTGGTCAGACCGGTTTGACGCTTTCCATGCAGTTGGCAGAAGAAGGCTTTTTAGAAGCAAATGGTGTAAAGCTGCTGGGTGCAGATCCCCTGACCATTCATAAGGCAGAAGATCGCCAAGCATTCAAGGACACAATGGAAAAGATTCATCAGCCGTGTATTCCATCCAAGGTTGTGGAAACGATTGACGATGCAGTAAATTTTGCAAAAGAGATTGATTATCCGGTGATTGTCCGTCCGGCATTTACCCTTGGCGGTACAGGTGGTGGCATTGCTGATAATGAAGAGATGTTGCGAGATATCGCAAAGAATGGACTTCGTCTTTCGCCAATCACACAAGTATTGATTGAAAAGTGTATTAGCGGATGGAAGGAAATTGAGTTTGAAGTCATTCGGGATCGCAAAGGCAATGTGATCACCGTCTGCTCGATGGAAAATTTTGATCCTGTTGGCGTTCATACTGGAGATAGTATTGTTATCGCACCAGCAGTGACGCTGACTGATCGAGAATATCAAATGCTTCGTACAGCGGCACTGAATATTATTTCTGAATTGAAAGTCGAGGGCGGTTGTAACTGTCAATTTGCACTACATCCTACAAGTATGGATTATGCGGTGATTGAAGTAAATCCTAGAGTTTCTCGTTCCTCGGCACTGGCTTCAAAGGCAACCGGCTATCCGATTGCAAAGGTTGCCGCTCGAATTGCTATAGGATACACCCTAGATGAAATCATTAACCAAGTTACTGGTGAAACATATGCTTGTTTTGAGCCAACACTGGACTATGTAGTTGTTAAGTATCCAAAATGGGCATTTGACAAATTTGTATATGCAAAGCGTACTTTAGGCACGCAAATGAAAGCAACTGGTGAAGTGATGGCAATTGGCACGAGTTTTGAACAGGCTATTATGAAGGCGGTTCGTTCTACAGAACTTGGCGTGGATTCCATGAACATGAAGAAGTATGAAAAAATGTCATTGGAAGAAATTATGGAACATTTACAGGTGGTGGATGATGAACGTGCATTCCAACTATATGAAGCATTAAAGCGTGGCGTGACAGTAGAAGAACTGCATACGCTAACTATGATAGATTGTTGGTTTTTAAATAAGTTACAAAATCTGGTGGAACTGAAACAAGAAATGACAAGTGAACCGTTGACAGAAGATCTATACTTACTGGCAAAACAGTATGGTTATCTAGATAAGACGATTGAACGAATTTCCGGAGAAAAATGTCCGACGCATCGTCATGCGGTCTATAAAATGGTTGACACCTGTGCCGGAGAATTCAAAGCGGAAACACCTTATTTTTATTCTACGTACGATGATGAAAATGAGGCAGAAGAATTTATCGAACGTCAAAATAGCGGAAAGAAAAAGGTGATTGTATTCGGTTCAGGTCCGATTCGAATCGGACAGGGAATTGAATTTGACTATTGTTCCGTACACTGTGTTTGGACACTAAAAGAAATGGGATATGAGGCAGTTATTTGCAACAACAACCCAGAAACCGTTTCCACGGATTTTGACACTGGCGATCGCTTATATTTTGATCCATTGACACAAGAGGATGTAGCAAATATTATCAATACAGAAAAGCCATATGGTGTAGTCGTGCAATTTGGCGGACAAACTGCAATCAAATTGACACGCTACCTAGTCGATATGGGTGTACATATTTTGGGAACATCCGCAGATGATATTAATGCAGCAGAGGATAGAGAATGCTTTGATGAATTACTCGGACGTTGTGGCATTCCTCGTCCGCAAGGCAAAACCGTCATGAATACGGAGGAAGCACTGAAAGCTGCAAACGAATTGGGATATCCGGTTTTGATGCGCCCATCCTATGTACTGGGTGGACAGAACATGATTATTGCACACTCTAATAAAGATATTGTGGAGTATATGGAAATCATCACCAGTCATATGATTGAAAATCCGGTACTCATTGATAAATATATGATGGGGACAGAAGTAGAAGTTGATGCCATTTGTGATGGTAAAAACTATCTGATTCCAGGCATCATGGAACACGTCGAGCGTGCAGGTGTTCACTCTGGCGACTCTATTTCCATTTATCCAGCGCAAAATCTAAGTGAAAGTGTTACGGAGACGATTGTCCGTTATACTGGATTACTTGCAAAGGAACTCCATGCGGTAGGACTCATTAACATTCAATATGTGGTTTACAATAATGAGGTTTACGTCATCGAAGTAAATCCACGTTCTTCACGAACAGTGCCGTATATCAGCAAAGTAACTGGTGTACCTATGGTTGATCTTGCTACAAAAATCATGTTAGGTGAAACCTTGAAAAGTCTCGGTTATCAGCCTGGGTTATACCCCAAGGGAAAATATGTCGCTGTCAAAGTGCCGGTATTCAGTTTTGAAAAGCTGCAAGATGTAGACACTATGCTTGGACCTGAAATGAAATCTACTGGTGAATGCTTAGGTATTGCAACCAATTTAGAAGATGCATTGCTGAAAGGTCTGATTGCTGCAGGATATGACTTGAAACGAGAGGGTGGAGTTTTGATTTCTGTACGAGATAGCGATAAACAAGAAATTATTCCAATTGCAGACAAGCTATCTCGTATGGGATTTGAACTATATGGCACAAACGGTACGGCAGCGGTTTTGAATCATAATATGATTGCCACAAATCTCGTTAAAAAAATTTCGGACGGTAAACCAAACACCATTACACTTCTGGAAAGTGGAAAGATTCATTATATGATTTCTACTTCAGAAAAAGGTCGTCTACCGGCAAGGGACAGTGTGAAAATGCGTCGGAAATCGGTAGAACGTTCGATTTGTTGTTTGACGGCAATTGATACAGCATCTGCTCTTGCCAATGTATTAGAATCTGGCAGAAGCATTGACGATGTGGAAATGATAGATATTACAAAAATCTAAATCCGCAGCGGACGGGAGGGATCTTGCCCGCTGTTTGAGAAAGGAGTTGATGTGTATGGCATATCAACAAATACTTGCACCGATTCTACAAAAAGAGACGTTGGCGAAGCGCATTTTTCGCTTTGTTGTATTCGGCGCACCTTTGGCAGAAGTTGCTCAGCCAGGACAGTTTGTGCATATTTTGCCGCCAATGTCTACCTTGCGTCGTCCGATTTCAATATGTGAAATCGATAAAAAGCAAGGAACACTGACGCTTGTATTTGAAATAAAAGGAGAGGGAACTCGTGCGCTTTCTCAATTGAATCCGGGAGATACCATGAATATTTTAGGACCATTGGGACACGGATTTACACTTTTGCCTGAGGCGGAACACGTTGTACTTGTAGGCGGTGGTATTGGAAATCCGCCGATGTTGTCCTTGACGAATTTTTACGGAAAACGTGCCACAGCTATTTGTGGATTCCATTCCGCTAATATTGTGATGTTACAGTCTGAATTTCAAAGTACCGGTGCAAAAACGATACTCTGCACAGATGATGGCACTGTCGGTAGAAAGGGATTGGTAATACAGCCACTCCAAGAAATTTTAGAATCACAGAAAGTGGATATGATTTACGCTTGTGGTCCTCATATCATGTTAAAATGCACAGCTCATGCTGCACAAGTATTTGACGTACCTTGTGAAGTATCGTTGGAAGAACGTATGGGCTGTGGAATTGGTGCGTGTCTGGTTTGTGCCTGCGAATTGGAACAAAACGGCGAAAAACGGACGGGACACGTCTGCAAGGATGGTCCCGTATTTCGAGCAGAGGAGGTGGTTTGGTAATGGCTGATTTATCTGTAAATATTGCTGGTGTTGAATTTAAAAATCCAGTCATTCCGGCATCTGGAGTGTTTGGTTATGGCAGAGAATATGAACAGTTATTTCCGCTTTCTGCATTAGGTGGTATTGCTACAAAGGGTACAACTGGACAACAGCGTTTAGGCAATCCAGCTCCTCGCATTGCAGAGACGCCGAGCGGTATACTAAATTCTGTAGGGCTACAAAATCCAGGCATTGATGCGTTTTTAGAACGAGAACTACCGAACTTGTTGACAAAGGACACGGTGATTCTTGCTAATATTGCTGGTTCTACTGTAGAAGAGTGCGTTTCTGTTGCAGAAAAACTGAATGATACGAATGTGCATATGATTGAATTGAATATCTCTTGTCCGAATGTAAAACAAGGTGGTGCAGCGTTTGGCGTACACTGTGAGAGTGCAGAAGCGGTGACGGCAGCAGTGCGGAAAACAACGAATAAGCCTCTTATTGTAAAGCTTTCGCCAAATGTCACAAGTATTACTGAAATTGCAAAAGCGGTGGAATTTGCTGGCGCAGATGCAGTATCGCTTATCAATACACTTTTAGGGATGCGTATTAATATTGAAACCAAACGACCAATTTTACACAACAATGTAGGAGGTATGTCTGGACCTGCAATTTTTCCACTGGCAGTACGTATGGTATGGCAAACGAGTGAAGCTATATCGATTCCAATAATAGGAATTGGCGGCATTTCCACTGGTGCAGACGCCATTGAAATGATGATGGCGGGTGCTAGTGCAGTACAGGTTGGCGCAACAATTTTTACGGATCCTTATGCGCCGATTCACATTATAGAAGAAATGAACGATTGGTTGGATATGCATAATATTTCCTCCATAAAAGAGATTATTGGAACAGTGCAGCCTTGGTAGAAAACAGGAGAGTTAGTATATGATCATTATGGCAATTGATTTTGGAGAAACAAGAACTGGAATTGCTGTCTGTGACAAATGGGAGAATATGGCTAGTCCAGTTCGGATTATCAACGAACGGAATGACGAGCAGCGGCTTATAAAAACAGCAGCTGCTGCCAAAGAGTTTCAGGCAGAACTGCTGTTAGTTGGGTATCCGAAGAACATGAATAATACTGTTGGCGAAAAAGCGAAACGCTGTCAAGATTTTGCAGAAAAGCTGCACGAGCGCACGGGTATTTCCGTGAAACTTTGGGACGAGCGTTGTACCACAATTTCAGCACACATATGCATGAACGATACAAATACCCGTGGGAAAAAGCGAAAAGAAAAACTAGATGCAGTTGCGGCAGCCATTTTGCTGGAAAGTTATCTGGGTTATCGAAAAAATCAGCTTACCAAATGAGAGCTGAAATGTCGTCGAGGACACAGCCGGCTGCTTTGATTGCTTTGCCGGCATTTTTCTTAATATCGTGTTTTTGCTTTGACGTAGCTTTTGACATCATATAGCAAGCACCTCCAACTGCAGCACCAACTGTAATGCCACTGATCGCGGTTTTTATCGACATAAAAATCCACTCCTTTTTGACGGCATATTGCCGTTTTGAATTTTGAGAATCTATGTTGCTAAGATTCCGATTCTAGTATGTGAAAAGCAAGTAGATTTTATGCGAAGTAAAATAGTAAGAAAGAAAAGGATTTTGAAAATGAATGTACAATTGAATATTGTATTGGTAGAACCGCAAATTCCGCAAAATACTGGAAATATTGCAAGAACCTGTGCTGTCACCGGCGCACGGCTGCATCTGATTGAACCGTTGGGGTTCACTGTGACAGATAAACATTTAAAGCGTGCAGGATTGGACTATTGGGATAAGTTGGATATTACATACTATGCAAATTTAGAGGAATTTTTTTCAAAAAATAAAAATGGAGCATATTTCTATTTTACTACAAAAGGTCGGCACATACATAGTGATGTATCGTATCCGCAAGAAAAATCTGTCTATCTTGTCTTTGGACGAGAAGACAAGGGATTAGACGAAACGTTGCTTTATCATCACCCGAATGAATGTGTTCGAATTCCTATGCGGAATACGCTGCGGAGTTTAAACCTTTCCAATCCCGTTGCGATTGCTACATATGAAGTATTGCGACAGTGGGACTATCCAAACCTATCTGGTGAAGGAAATCTAACGAAGTACGATTGGGGGGACGCCTTAGAATTCGATACCGATTCTTGACGGAATACCTTTGGTATATGGATGTTTTTCTTCTTTCATTTCTGTAATATAATCGGCTTTTTGCCGAATGGCATTACTGGCACTGCGACCAGTCAAAACGATCTTTATCCCCTCTGGCTTGTGTTCCAAAAAGTCGAGCAACAGAGATTCTGGCAAAAAATGCTCCTGTATACATGGCAGGATTTCATCTAGAATCAACAGTTGATATGATTCTTGTTGTACCTGCGCTACGGCTTTTTGAAATGTAGCGGTGTACCAATCTGCCGCACATTTTTTTCCGATTTTGTCATATGAAACGTAAACTTCACTTCTGGGTAGCTTTCCCAAAGTGTAATATTGTTCAATTTTTTCAAGACAAATCGTTCGCCGGAATCATCACGTTTCAGAAACTGTAGAATCATCACACATCCTTCTTGTCCTAAGCAGCGCAATGCTAAACCCATTGCAGCAGTTGTCTTGCCTTTATCATTTCCACAATACACATGGATCAATCCATATCCGTTCATTTTCATCTTCTCCTAACGTAACAGTACTTCACGGCAGGTGCCGTAAAAAATATCAGATTTTCCGCTGATTTTGTTGAAAAAGCATTCTAAATCCGACCAATTATTTTTTCCGTCCATTTCATAGCTATGTCCCCATATGCAAAAAATCTGAGGTTCTTTTGGGTGCATTTGTAAAAATCTATCTGTAAGTGCAAAAATTTGTGGATCGTCATAACGACAGGTAGGTTGAAATTCTAACAAGTTAAATTGCTCAGAAAAGGCGTGCGTATCATTAACACCACGACCGTACCGTAACCCATATTTTTGTACCATTTGCAGAACAGTTTCATTATAGACGCCATACGCATAAGATATACCAACCGGTTTTTCTCCAAAAATTTTCGTAATTGCGGCGACATCTTCGCCGATTTCTTCTTCTAGTTCCTTTGGCGAAAGTGTTGTCAAATTTTGATGTAGCTTTCCATGGACTGCCACTTCTTGCCCTTGATAGCAAGATGCATATGTTTCCAAGTCCAAACGGTGTACTTCTAATTTATTTTGATATATTCACGAACCATTTTGGCTATTGAGTCCCGTATTGACATGAAATGTAGCTTTCAGACCATATTGCTGCAACAGTTCTAACAAATGTAAATCTTGTTCGTTCCCATCATCAAAACTAAATGTAATTGCTTTTTGATAGTGATTTCTCCAATTCAAAATTTTTTCCTCCTGTTTTTTAGATGACATTACCCCTTTTTTAGATTAGGAGTTGGTTTCATGATTCGTTTTTTATTACGCAAATGGATTCCAGATAGCGATAATATCAAAGATCCGATTGTTCGAAAAGCATATGGTACTTGCAGTAGTATTATTGGAATTTGCTGTAACCTACTACTTTTTTTTATCAAGTATCTTGCCGGTGTATTGTCCGGTTCGATTGCCATTATTTCTGATGCGTTTAATAATCTATCCGATTGTGCCACTTGTTTTATCACCATATTCGGCTACAAGTTGGCAGCAAAGCCTGCCGACAAGGGACACCCATTTGGTTATGGGCGTATGGAATATTTTACTTCTCTCATTATGGCAGTAATTATCGCTCTTGTTGGTTTTGAACTGTTACGAAATAGCATCGAAAAGTTAATTCACCAAGAAACAATTACTTTTCAATTTCTATCTCTGATTATTTTGCTTCTTTCTATTGGCGTTAAACTGTGGATGATGCATTTCAATACTGTTTTGGGTGATAAAATTCATGCTTCCACTTTGCTTGCTGTTGCAAAGGACAGCCGCAATGATGTAATCGCAACAACCGCTACAATTTTTGCGTTAATCTCTTCGTTGGTTACAGATTTTCCAGTAGATGGAATTATTGGTATTCTCGTATCCCTGCTTATATTAAAGTCTGCGTTTGATATTTTGCGAGACGCAGTGAATGATTTGTTAGGAAAACCGGCAGATTCGGAAGTGGTAAAAGAAATCCGTACTCGAATTTTGTCGCATTTTAGAATTGAGGGAATACACGATTTGGTACTCCACGATTATGGACCTGGAAAAATACTCGGAAGCTGTCACGTAGAAGTGCAAGCTGATGCAAATCTTGTGCAAATTCATTCGGTAGTAGATTCTATTGAACGTGAAATCTATAACAGTATGCATATCCTGATGACAATACACATAGATCCAATGGAATTCGATAATGAAGAAGTGCAAGCGTATAAAGAGCAGATGGAATCTATTATTCACAAGCTAGACAACAGTTTTAGTTTACACGATTTTTGCTTGGTATGTGGTACAAGTACAAAGCGATTGGTATTTGATCTAGTTGTTCCTTTTTCCTGCGATTATGATGATGCGGAACTCGAAACTATAATTCAAATAGAATTACAGAGAGAAGACCCAACTTGTACTGCAACAATTTTATTTGATCGTGATTATACTTAATTATATCATGAGACAGAGTAATTGTCAATTTCGAAATAATATTTTTTTAAAGGCAAAAAACATGAATTAAATATTTCTTCGATATTTATCTTTAATAAAAAATATACTATTTATAGTTTATGATGACTTCTAAAAACTTCTGAAATGCCATGGAAAAACACTTGCATTTTTTCCAAAGGTGTGATATAATAAAAAAACAATCAGCTGAAAGAATGATATCAAAAGCTTTTGGCAAATTTCTTTGAAGTGGAAAGGGAAAACAATTATGAAACGGAATCTTTTGAAATGTCTGGCATTTTCGGTAAGTGCTGTTATGTTGGCAGGTGTTATAACTGGATGTGGCGATGAGAGCTCTGAAGAAATAAAAGCAAATACAAGCAGTAGCGGTGAAAGCTCTGACGAAACGGAAGTGACTACAAGTAATGATGACAATATTATTGTAATTACGCTTTATCCGGATTATGCGCCAATTACTTGCGAGAATTTTGAAAACTTGGTGGAAGAAGGTTTTTATGATGGTCTGACTTTCCATCGAGTTGTAGAGGATTTTATGGCGCAGGGTGGTGATCCCAACGGAGATGGTACTGGTGGAAGTGATGAAACCATTACAGGTGAGTTTGCGGAAAATGGAATCGAAAATGACTTGTCTCACACAAGAGGCATTGTATCCATGGCACGTTCAACAGATTATAACAGTGCTTCTAGCCAGTTTTTCATTTGTTATACTGATGACTGTATATTCTTAGATGGTAGTTATGCTGCTTTTGGAGAGGTGACAGAGGGCATGGATGTTGTCGATTCCTTTTTAGAGGTTTCTCGTTCTTTGAATTCCGGCGGAGAAGTTGCTGTTCCGGATAATGATATTATTATTGAATCGGCTGTCATGATTGAGGATGACGAAGACGGGAATCCACGTGTTCAATTGATGATGAACGATTTCCTAGACGAAGACTAATTTATTATAATTAAAAACAGACGTTGGCAGACACGCCTGGATCTTGATAAAGATGCTACCAAGCGTGCCTGTCATGTTGTCAGTATATTGGAGGAGTAGCAAATGAGGAGTATAGAAAAATATTTTGAAGTTATGCAGAAAAAGCGCATTGCTTTTATTGGCTATGGTGTAACGAATAGCGATGTTATTCGATTGTTTTGTAAAAAGGGAATTGACGTAACATTGCTGGATCAAAAGTCATCGGATCAATTGGGAGACGTATACGAAGAATTTCAATCGCTTGGGGTGTCGTTTCAATTGGGAAACGGCTACTTAGATCACTTGACTGATTTTGATGTGGTATTTCGTTCCCCAGGGATGTATTATTACCATGAACGACTGCAGGCGGCTCGTGCGGCAGGCGTTGTCATTACTTCTGAAATGGAGGCTTTCTTTTCTCTTTGTCCTTGTAAAATCTATGCTGTTACAGGCTCAGATGGAAAAACAACAACAACAACTTTAATTTCTGAATTTTTGTCTCATGCTGGATTTCGTGTACATAAGGGTGGTAATATTGGTCGTGCTTTACTGCCGATTATTGAAGACATCCAAGAAAATGATGTTGCAGTGGTGGAACTTTCTAGTTTTCAGTTGCTTTCTATGCGACAATCGCCGGACGTTGCAGTTATTACGAATATTGCACCAAATCATTTGGACGTACACGGCACCATGGAAGAATATATATACGCCAAAACAAACTTGATTGCACATCAAGATGCTTTTTCGAAGACAGTACTAAATCAGGACAATGCAGAAACCATAAAGCTTTCTACTATGGTAAGGGGAATGTTAACTACATTTTCCAGAAAAGACCAGCCTACTTATGGTGCGTTTTTGCGTGCGGACGGTATGGTTTGTTATTCAAACAATGGCGACATTACACCAATTGTGCATAAAGATAAAATTCGCATTCCTGGAATGCATAATGTGGAGAATTATTTGGCGGCAATTACTGCTGTTTGGGGAAATGTTTCGATTGATGTAATTGGTGATGTAGCAAAAAATTTTGGTGGTGTGGAACATCGTATTGAATTTGTTCGGGAATTGGACGGTGTAAAATGGTATAATGACAGCATTGCCACAAGTCCTACCAGAGTGCTGGCAGGATTACACGCTTTCTCGCAAAAGTTAATTGTGATTATGGGTGGTTATGATAAAAAAATTCCTTTTGAACCGATGGCAGATGCCATTTGCCAGCAGGTAAAGCTTGTATTGCTTATGGGTGTTACAGCAAACAAAATCGAAGCTGCAATTCGTGGTAGCGACTTTTATCAAGAAGGGGTACCGGAGCTTGTACACGTTTTCTCAATGGAAGAAGCTGTACAAGAGGCACGTAAGCGAGCAGTTACTGGAGATATTGTCACATTGTCGCCGGTATGTGCAAGTTTTGACCTTTATCCCAATTTCGAAGCAAGAGGCGTGCATTATAAAAATCTTGTGAAGAAGCTAAGCTAAGTCAATGGACTGGATAAAAACATTAAAATTGCTGACTGCACTAGCAGGTGTTTCTGGCAGGGAAACAACTGTTGCAGAGATGGCAAAAAAATTGCTGGAATCAACTTGCGATCAGGTAGAAATTTATCAAGGTAATGTCTGCGGTTATATCGGTCATCGAACTTCGTCAAAGCCGCATATTTTGCTGGATGCACATCTAGATCAAGTGGGATTTTTCGTCACAGCAATCACAGAAAATGGCTTTGTTCGAGTTGGGAATATCGGTGGACTAGATTATCGCTTAATGCCGGCGCAGCGAGTTATTCTACATGGAAAAGAAGAAATTTCCGGTGTAATCAGTTGTGTACCACCGCATTTGCAAGATGGAAAAGAACACGTCCCATCTGTCACGGAGCTTGCAATTGATACTGGTTATCCAAAAGAAATGTTGGAAAAAATTCTTTCACCGGGCGATGCGGTTTCCTTCGATATGCCATTACAGAGGTTGGAAAATGGCTGTGTCACGGGTGCATCGCTTGACGATCGTTGCGGCATGGCAGCAATTCTCTACGCTTTGGAACAGCTACAGGGACAAGATTTATCTTGTACAATCAGTGTTTTATTTTCTACCCAAGAAGAAGTAGGAGAACGTGGTGCAATGATTGGTGCTTATCGGGTTAATCCGGATATTGCGTTGGCAGTTGACGTTACTTTTGCCAAAGGACATGGTGACGATCCGACAAAATGTGGGAAATTAGGCGGTGGTCCGATGATTGGCATATCTCCTTCATTATCACCCGAAATCAGCCGTGATTTGATTGCAACAGCGAAGAAAAATCGAATTCCATGGCAACCTGAAGTGATGTCTGGTATGACCGGCACAAATGCGGATCGTTTTTCAGTAACACGAGAAGGTGTCCTCACAGGGACGGTTTCTATTCCACTTCGATATATGCACACCCCTTCGGAGCTGATTCAAATTTCAGATTTAGAAGCGACTGGAAAGCTTTTGACAGCTTATTTGCTGCAATAATAAAGACATACATTTTGTATATATGAAGGAAATTGGAATGCTGAAACATTTGCAAGAATTATGCAACCTTTGTGGTTGTTCTGGTGATGAATCAGAAATTCGACAGTATATCATACGGATTTTGGAACGGACAAATGGCGTTTCATGGGAAATTGACCCATTGGGGAATCTTTTAGTACAAAAACGTGGTGCATCACGTGCGCCCCATCGTCTTATGGTCAGTGCGCATATGGACGAAGTAGGACTGATTGTCACGCATATTTTTTCGGATGGCACGCTCAGCGTCGCTGCTGTGGGTGGTGTAGATGCATCTGTGGTCATTGGACGTCAGGTTTTGGTTGGAAAGAACCATATTCCTGGAGTGATCGGCGTTAAACCGGTTCATTTGCTGACTGATGAAGAGAAGAAAATGATTCCGGAGTTTGGGGGCTTTGTTTTAGATATTGGTGCAGAAAACCGTGAACAAGCGGAGGAAATTGCACCTCCTGGTACTTATGTCTATTTCATGTCAAATTTTCGACAGTTTGGCAAGGAATGTATATGTAGCAAAGCGATTGACGATCGTGTAGGCTGTGCATTGTTATTGTATTTGTTAGAACAAGAAACACCGTATGATTTTACAGGGGCTTTTTTGGTACAAGAGGAAATTGGCTTGCGTGGTGCAAAAACGGCAGCATATACCATTGCACCTGATTTTGCATTGGTATTAGAAGCTACAACTGCTGCAGATTTAGTGGACGCAAAAGAGGATGAAAAGGTATGTACTTTGGGCAAGGGACCGGTAATTTCGTTCATGGATCACAGTACGATTTACGATTCGGCACTTGTTCAGATGGCGTTTTCTATTGGAAAAGTACACGATATACCGTGTCAGACCAAATCTCGCATTGCTGGTGGAAATGATAGCGGAGCAATACACTTGAGTCGTGGCGGTGTGCGGACACTATCTGTGTCCTTGCCCTGTCGATACCTTCATTCTCCAGCTAGTGTTGCAAATTTGGCGGACATAGATGCTTTATCTAAATTTCTTCCTCTTCTTGTCACACAGATGTTACAAATTCCTCACAAGGATTCGATATGATACAACAAATCACATCGTTTCTCCCAACAGAAATTATTGTATTGGAACGCTCTTTTCGAGGAATGCAGATTCTCAGTTATCAAAAAGCTTACGGAGGTAATTATGGCTTTTGCCGTTTCTTTCGATTGCGTTATCCAACTGGAAAGGGCTGGATGCTGCTTTTTAATGCGACGCTTTTCATCTGTACAGAAGGAAAATTGCCTACAGATGAAATTCAATCATTTGTCGCTATGCATATGCCTTTTCGAGTGGAATGTGATTCCTTTTTGGTGGATGATCTGTTGCAACTTTCCAGTTATCAAAAGCTGCACCGCACGACGTTTCACCTTGTCCCTAAACCACCGTCAGATCAGTTTCTGGAATCTGCTCTAAATCGCATTCCCAGATTAGATACAGTTTATCAAATTTTAAAAGAGGGCTTTCCGAATTTGCTGGAGTATGGTTTATGGCTGACGGATGCTTCTCATCGATTGCGACATGGGATCAGCAAATTTTTTACGTATAAAGACATCTCCACATTAGCGTGGCAATATGATTGGAATGATACTGTTTTGGTGGGGCAGGTAGCAACGTGTTCTGCTCATCGAGGGAGCGGATATGCTCGAGATCTTTTGCGGTGGACTGCAAACGAGCTTTCTCGAAATGGGAAATATGCGGTACTCTATGCATTGGATGTGCGAGATAGTTTTTATCGAGAAATTGGTTTTCAAGCAATTGCAACTGAATACGTTCTAGAACGACAGGATATTCCAAAAGAAAAACAAGAAAAAGGAGTGTTATAATCATAGATATACAAGATTTTTTTCAAGTAAATAATCGTTTATGGAAATTGGCGGAACAAGCGGAACAGGATTGTCAGGAGGTTTTCCGAAAAATCGAAGAAATTTCTTTCTATAATGGTGCAAAAGTGTTATCGGCGTATCAAAAAAATCGAGTCAATACCCAATGTCTTTCCGGTACCACAGGCTATGGCTATGGCGACCAAGGCAGGGATACTTTGGATAAGGCAGTAGCTTGTGTATTTGGAGCAGAGGATGCACTGGTACGTCATAATTTTGTTTCCGGTACTCATGCTTTGACGGTTGCATTATTTGGTATGTTGCGTAGTGGCGATGTCATGGTGTCCCTGACTGGTAGACCATATGACACGTTAACCGAAGTTATTGGTCTTGATGGAAATAAAGAAAACGGTTCTCTGCGAAATTTTGGTGTCACTTACGAAGAAGTTTCTCTTTTGCCAGACGGAACACCAGATTATGCTGCTATTTCAAATGCAGTAAAAGGTGAAAATGTGAAGGTTGCGTATGTCCAGCGTTCTCGTGGTTACTCTCTCCGACCGGCACTGACCACTGATCAGATCGAACAGATTGCCAAACTTGTGCGAAAGGCGAACCCACGTGCTATTCTCATGGTAGACAACTGTTATGGCGAATTTGTCGAAGAAAAAGAACCAGTGCAAGTTGGAGCCGATCTGATGATTGGTTCGATGATCAAAAATGTCGGCGGTGGAATTGCACGAACAGGTGGATATATTGCTGGTAAGGCAAAATATGTGGAGCAGTGTGCACAGCGACTGACGTGCATCGGTATGGGAAAAGAAGTCGGCTGTACTTTGGATATAAATCGTGAATTATATCTTGGTTTTTTTCATGCGCCGCACACTACAGCAAATGCCTTAAAAACTGCAAATTTTGCTGCGGCTCTGTTTCAGCGACTTGGGTTTCCTTGTTATCCTAGGATAGGAGAAACACGTGGTGATATTGTGGAAGCAATTTGTCTCGGTGACGAGGCACACTTGACGGCTTTTTGTCAAGGTATTCAAAAAGGTTCACCGATTGATGCCTATGTGATACCCGAACCATGGGATATGCCGGGTTATGCCAATCAGGTAATTATGGCGGCTGGTACGTTTACTGCTGGTGCTTCTATTGAATTGTCTGCTGATGCACCAATTCGCCCACCATATGCAGTGTGGTTGCAAGGTGGTATTACTTATACCAGCGGAAAAATTGGTGTTCTACTTGCGGCACAGTGTTTATTTGAAAAAAATCTTCTTTCCATTTAGGATAACTTTTTTTAGCAGAATGGTGTCAAAAATATTACAAATGGATACAATTTAAGCCGATGAATACGAAAATTTTCAAAAAACAGTTGACAGAAAAGCGTGTTGCTGGTACAATTAAAATGAGGAAATGATAATTAGTTAAAGTGCTTTTGGTACAATCAATTGCGTGTAAAGAATATATGCAAAGAAACAGGAGGAATCGCTTTGGGAGAACGCAAACTTTGTTACGGTTGTATGGAACGAACGGAATTTACTGACGGCGTTTGCCCACGTTGTGGATATTATGAAAATTCTCCAAGTGACCCGTCTTTTATTATACCTGGAACACAACTGCACAATCGATATATTGTTGGTGTTGTTTTGTCCGTGAACGGAGAAGGTATTACGTATCTGGCTTATGATCAATCTACTGACTGTAAAGTAAAATTACGGGAATATATGCCACACAATCTTTGTTCTCGTGTTGCAGATTCACCGACAGTTCGTGTAATTCCGTTACGTTTGGCACAGTATAAAGCATTGATGGCAGAATTCACAGAATTGTATAAATCGCTTGCAAAGCTGCGTGGACAAGTACATATTTGTACTGTTGTTGATTTATTCGCAGAAAACAATACGACCTATGTAGTAGATGAATACATTGAAAGCGTTCGACTCATTGACTATTTAAAGGATAATGCTGGAGAATTAACTTGGAATCAGTTTTCACAAATGCTGCCTCTGCTGATGACAACACTTAGTTTGTTACATAATTCTGGTGTTATACATCGTGCAATTTCACCTAATACGATATATGTCACGGAAAAAGATGAGCTTGTTTTGACGGCATTTTCCACAGCAGCGGCACGAACGGAAAATACTGAACTGGAATGTGAGCTTTATAATGGTTATGCTGCGCCGGAACAGTATGCAGCTAACACTAGACAAGGTACATGGACAGATATCTATGCTGTGTGTGCAGTGCTTTATCGTGTGTTGACTGGCAGTATGCCGCCATCTGCAATTAGTCGTATGGAAAACGACAATTTAGTTGCACCTTATGTAATGAATCCAAATGTGCCTAAGCATATTTCAAATATTATTATGCAAGGAATGCATCTAAATGGAGATGCTCGTATTCAAAGTGTTACTAAACTTGTTACAGATTTGTTTGACGAAAACGTCATGGATTATGACATCCCATACAATGGTTATAATATTTCACAAGACAGTTCAAATAGCGGTTATGCTGAAAATAATTATGAAACTTATGACAATCAGGAATATCCGGATTATGACACAGGTTATTCAGAAGATTATTCTTATGATGATTATGATTCTGATACGAATTCTAAATACAATCAAGAAAAAGCAGGTGCAATTGATCGGTTGAAGGTTCCGATTATTGTGGGTATTGTTTTGCTTTTGATTATGCTGATTGCAGTTTTTGTCTTTGCATCCAGTATGTTTGATGATGACGGCAGTACATCTTCTACTGCGGCTGTTTCTACGACTACGACAATGACGAGCGAGACACAAGAAGCAACGACGGAAGCAGAAACTGGTGACAGCATTATGCCAAACTTAGTTGGAAAAAATTATGAGAATCAAAAAGTACAGTACTCTTCTTGGATTACATTTGATGTGGAAGAGGTTTATAATGATAACTATAATGCAGGTATTATTTGTTGGCAGGAGTATGAAGCGGGGGAATCATTCGATTCATCAAAATCTGTAAAAATACAAGTGAGCAAAGGTCCGGCAACGATTGAAATTCCAAGCTATAGCAATACACTTTATAGCACTTATTGTGCAGAACTTGATGAATTGGGTGTACCTTATACGGTTTCTTATGTTGCAACTTCTTCTTATACAAATAATGTGGTGGTAAAGGTGACAAAAACAAAAAATGACGTGGACGAAACAGAATTAGCTGCAGGGGATACCATCGACATGAACGACGGCTATTCGTTGATTGTATATTATGCATATAATCCTCCGGCTACGACGGCGGTCACGACGGCAGCTACGATGGAAGAAACAGAAGTGGTAGAAACAGAAGCTACAACAACGGCTGCCGCAGAAGAATCTGTTGCTGAAACGGCTGCACCAGCAGAGGAGGAAGCCGAAAACTAAATTTTAGCGAAAAATGAGAATCAATTGCAAAATAATGCAGTAGATTCTCATTTTTGTAATCAAAATAAAATGACATAATATCTTTGATTTGTGCAAAATGTCACTTGACAAAAAGCAAAAAGTGTAGTATAATAATAACATAAAGATGTGTAGCTATTTGCGTAAGTCCAGTCGTATTTGGCTACTTTTTTATGCAATTTTTGCCAAATAACAGATATTACGTTGTATATTGTATCAAGTGTAGCTTTTGTTTGGTAATTTTTTCAAAGATGAGGAGTGTTTTCATGGAAGAAACCAAAAAATCAAGTAAGATGGCAATTGTCCCAATTCAAAAATTGTTTATTACAATGGGAACGCCGATTGTACTGTCTATGATGCTGCAGGCGGCATATAACATCATAGACAGTGCCTTTCTATCTAACATGAAAGAAAATGGTGAGGCTGTATTGACGGCACTCAGCCTTGCGTTTCCTATTCAACTGTTGATGGTGGCGATTGGTGTCGGCACAGGCGTCGGTGTTAATGGGTTACTTGCACGTAGCCTTGGACAAGGTGACAAAGAAAAGGCGAGCAAAACAGTGGGAAATGGGTTGACGCTTGTTTTGATTTATACCGTTGTATTCGTTTTGTTCGGCTTTTTAGGTGTAAGACCTTATATTGCATCTCAAAGTGGTAATGGTACGGTTAGTGCTGCAGTTGTTGATATGGCAGTAGACTATTTGCAGATTTGCTGCTGGTTTTCTTTGGGTCAATGCACATTTTCTGTATTGGAAAAAATGCTGCAGGCGACAGGACGTTCTCTTTATTCGACCATTGCACAAATCGCCGGTGCAGCTACAAATATTTTACTCGATCCGATTTTGATTTACGGTTGGCTGGGATTGCCGGAATGCGGCGTCAAAGGTGCCGCATATGCTACTGTTATTGGACAATTTGTCTCCGGCATTGTGGCATTTATTTTCCATATGAAGTTCAATCATGAAATAGACAAAAGTCCCAAATATATGAAGATATCTGGTACGACACTCAAGAGCATCTATGCCGTCGGTTTTCCGGCAATTATTGTACAAGCGGTTATGACCGTGATGACTTATGGCATGAACATAATCCTTGGAAAAATTCTGGAGGTTGGAGAAAATGCTATCACTGTGTATGGTTTGTACTGTAAAGTACAACAGCTTGTGACGTTTGCAGCTTTTGGCTTGCGAGACGCCATAACACCAATTGTTTCATTTAACCACGGAATGCATTCCAAACAGCGTGTCAAGGATGGTATTCGTTATGGTTTAGTCTATATGGCAATTCTTATGATTTTCGGTACGATTTTAATTGAATCGATTGCAATTCCTTTGACGAAGTTGTTTTCTCTATCAGATCAATCTTATGGATTGTGTTTGTCTTGTATGCGGATTATTTCACTTTCATTTTTGTTTGCAGGATTAAATGTTGCTTTTCAGCGCGTTTTTCAAGCATTAGAGAGAGGAATGGAATCTCTCGTGGTTTCTCTTTGTAGACAAATCATCTTCATTTTACCGGTTGCTTGGGCATTGGTGCAGTTGATAAATGGTGCTTCAAATGCATCGTTGGTTTGGTGGACATTCTTAATTGGAGAAGGAGCTATACTTGTTATTTCTATTTTAATGTTTATACCAACATATCGAAAAAAAGTAAATGCAATGGAGGGTTAAATTATGCAAAACAAAATTGTAACCATCAGTCGTCAGTTTGGTAGCGGTGGTAGAGCCATCGGGAAACGATTAGCAGAAACATTAGAAGTTCCATGTTATGATGTGGAGCTGATCGATAAAATCGCACAAGAAAGTGGTTTTGCCAAGGAATATCTTAAAGAGAGTGGTGAATATCGTCCATACAGTAATTGGTTTTTTAATGCTTTCACCACAGGACAGAACGGAAGTCACATGACCAATCAAGATTATATTTGGAATATCCAGAAAAAAAACATTCTTGAGCTTGCTGAAAGAGAACCTTGCGTCATTGTGGGACGCTGTGCAGACTACATTTTGCGTGATGCAGCGTTTGCGGATTGTCTAAAAGTGTTCATTCACGCATCTCTGGCGTATCGTGCGCAACGAATTGTACAGGTGTACGGTGAGCAAGAGGTGACACCGGAAAAACGTTTGAAAGACAAGGATAAACGTCGCAGTGCATACTATCAGTATTATACGGATATGAAGTTTGGGGATTGCAGAAACTATCATTTGGCGTTGGATAGCAGTGCGTTTGGATTGGATAAATGCGTAGAATTGATTGCAGCTGTGTACTAAAAAAAATCGCCTTTCGAGATTGTGAAAAAGGTTGGGGATGAACAATCACAGAAGGCACTCTTTCCGATTCGGTGAAATTATAGACGTTAAAAAAGAGGAAGAAAACCTGCATTAAGTAACGAAGATATAAAGATATCGATCAAGCAATACAGGATAGGCATTTTTTCGGATGTTATCAAATACGAAAAGCTCAATCTAAAAGTTTTCAATTGTTAACGTGAATGCATCAGAAAGCTTTATAAATCCAATCTTTTCTGCAAGACGGGCAGAAGCGATATTATTTGCTGCGCATGACCATTGCGGATACTTTCCACTTCTAATGATATTCTCAGTACAAAGCGTGGCTGCGTGCATGGCATAACCTTTATTTCGGAATTTTTCCAGCGTATGAATTCCGATTTCCTGCACTTCTCTTTCCATATAAGCCATCATTGGCGCATCCGTACAGCTAACAAGCTTGCCATTGTCAAAAACACCACAACATAGCTGCATTGCAATCATTTCATCAAAGTAATCTTTAACCCAATCTGTATTTCGGCAGTATGGATTTACTGCCTTAAAAAAGGAAAGATATGCTTCATAGTCTGTTTTTACCAAAGCACGTGCCATTTCACAAGAGCTGCAATTTCCTGCATATACGAATTTAATGTTATGGGATAGCGTATTTTCATAAACTTTTAAAATTGATTTCTTTATCGTATCAAGTGAAAAATTATTTTTTATTTTATTTTGTAACAACGCTATTTTTGGAGCAGCCTTTTCACCGTAAGAAACAAATATTCGATCGGTTTCTATCCAAACATATAGATCGAATCGTTTGGAATAGCCATTTTGTATGTTATTGCGTTCGTCCGATTGGAGAAATAAAATTTTGGGAGACTCTTTCAATAGAATCTTCTTGTCTCCAATCCAATGGGAATAATAATCTAATGTTATCGCTTTGAAATCCATGATAGAACATCCTTTCTCAATTTTTATTATCATCTATTTCAACAATCAGTAATTTTTCTGTATCCATAGGCACTTCAGCTTGAATGGTTCCATCCATCCATAAAGCTGCACCACCATTTGCATCATTGATACAGATAGAATTTACATAAAGCGTTGTTTTGCAGCAGTATTTTGCTTGCTTGGCATACGCATTTTTTTCTGAAGAATTCCACTTTTCTTTCGTCCATCCAACATATACAAGCCAAAAGAATAAATCTTGTCCCAGAGAAAATCGTTTCGGCTGATCCCATACATCACCGCAAAGTGCAAGTAAACATTTTTTATCGTGATATGTAAAACAAGTGACTGTATTTCCTTCTCTATAATGTGCATCTGCTTTCGATGTATTTTTCCAGCCCTTTGAGATATATCTGTATTTATGAAAAATTTTTCCATTTGAAAGCAATGCACAAGAAGAGTAAATCGAATTGATATCTAATTCATAAAATCCGATTAAAAGGTCAATACCTATTTCTTTCGTGAGATTTAAGAGAAGTTGAAATATCGGAGAATGCACAGATATTGCAATCTTGCAATCCACGTCATAATTCCACGTAAGGCAATGAAAGCCCTATAGATAGCTTTCCCCGAAGCAAATCAAAATCGCATTATTTTCTTTCGCCTGCTGCATATAATGCTTTATTTGGCTCATATTAAACGCAACATCTTTATTTTTTAGTTTTACAGGTGCTAATGCAATTTTCATTTTTATTTCTCCTCGTATAATATAAAATAAAGTAAAAAATTTATCTATCGGTTTGTCAATATTCATGGTATAATTGATATAGAGTATCAATCGGGCGAAATTCTGTTTCCTCTTTCTGCTGTAAAATAATTTTTCCTTCATTCTCATCCACATATTTTTGCAGCGTGTATTATTGCGGTATTTGTCGCCACATTTGCGTACTGCATCAAGAATATTTCTCGTTTGTATACTAGCTTCCACGATCGGAATGCACAATTGTATCCGCTAGTCCATAGCTTTTATGGGCGTTTATGAGTGTTCGTTCATACAAATCCGCACGCATATAGTCCAATCACCAACAAATTGAAGCACTCAAATAGCCCAGAAACGTGGAATTTTTTGTCTTTTGTGGTGGGGACACCCGTCCCCACCCTTAAATGCGAAAATACAAGTTTCAAAAATGAGGCGTTACGTATTTACATGATTTTTTCTCATTTGTCATTTTGAGTTTTAGGTTGGTTCTACCCTCTAAAATACAGACTGTAGCGAAGAATCTTTTTGATTATTCCGCAATTGCAAGCTTCACCCTGCAAATTTTTTCACTACAGAACGCCATGCCGTACTTTAGCACTTTCTTGTAGTACTGCTGCTTAAGATTTGCTACATACTTTCTATCTGCAATCTGCTTCATCGTTCTGTCACAAGCAGCATCTAAATCCAAATAATTTTTTGCAATTTTCACTTCAATCACCACAGCAAAGGTACGCTTCCGGTACTCGCAAATTGTAATATCCGTCCTGCCCTTGCCATTTTCACGATTGGATTCCACACGATAGCCACGCTTCCCAAGCAGAAGACCGGCTAAAAATCCATGATAAAAACTCTCATAATTGTCCTGATAACTGATGCTTGAAACAAGCCAATTATTCACTTCATCTTCAAAATCCTCTGCATCGCCATTCACGACAAGTTCATGAATGATGTCATTTGAACTGGTGTTGCTTCAGTAGGGCTGCGATGGGCATTCTTCATCACTGACAGCAGATTGCACATATTTCAGAATACTCCACGGATTGTAAATCTCTGTTTTTCCAAAACGATATCCGTCATACCATTCTTTCATTTCCGACAATTTAGCTTGTATCCCAAAATCATCTACAATTTTTTCCACATCTTGCTGTGTAAAGCCAAAACTATGAGAAAAATCATTATTTAAAACTGTATACACATTCAAATTATTGAGTCCAGTAAAAATACTCTCCTTTGAAACTCGCAAACAACCTGTCAGTACGCCAAATTCCAGATAGGGATTTGTCTTTAATGCGCTCTCGAAAACCGAACGAATCAAATCTATCATCTCATCATAAGAGCCTCGAAAATGTGATGCTTCTAGCGGTACGTTATATTCATCGATGAGGATGATGACTTTCTTTTGATAAGTGGCATACAGGCAATCGGATAGCAATCGAATTGCTGAAACATATTCCTTATCCGCAGCCTTATTTTCAAAAATCTCTTGAAATCGCTCTTTGTATGATATGCTTAAGCGATTAGAATCCAATATCTCCTCATGCCGAATAAACTCTGATAGGATTAACTTCTTAAATTCAGAAAAAGCATATTCAAAATTTGGCTGCTTCATGCTCTTAAGCGAAAACCGGATATTGCCCCTGATGCATATATTTCTCGCCAGCTTGAGAGATGTTCAGACCATCAAACAAGTATGCGTTATCCTCATCCGTCTTTTCAAAGAACCGTTGCAGTATACTGATGTTAAGTGTCTTGCCAAATCGTCTGGGACGTGTAAACAAATTAACAGCACCCTTTTTGTCTAAGATTTCTTTTATCATGAGCGTTTTATCCACAAAGTAATAGCCATCATCTACCAGACGCTTAAAATCCTCTACGCCAATCGGGATAGGTTTGAAGTTACTCATGTGATCCTACCTCACTTTCACCGAAATTTCTACTAGCTTTAGTATAACATAGTTCTGGGAGAAATACAATGCGTTTCTGTGATTTTTTAAGCGTGCATTTAAAATTTCAGATTCAGAGCAGGACGAACCCCAAGCTCATAGTTGACATAGATGCCAAATGTAACGATGTCGCCGTGGGAACAGACTAACGCCGCAGTACGCTGAGAATTGCCGGGCGACCGCAGCCACCACCAACCATTGGCAGTTCGTTCACTTTTTGTCATATATTCTTCTGCTTCGTCTAAGCTCAGTAGGAATATTTTATCTTAGGAATATTTTATCTGTTGTATCGTTGCCGCCGTCTGTGTCATATTCTGGATTATCGGAGTTCGTTAGTTTGGTTTCTACGATCATTTCTTGTTCTTCTTCGGAAAAGCTGTTATAAAACGTACCATTTAAATATGTTCGCAGCGTGCATTCTTCCCACGTAATAGCTTCGTATTCCTCGTTATAGGCTTTTTCTTCAATAACATCTTCCGCAATAATAAGCATAGTGTCTTCTGTTTTATTTAAAACAATCCAGTTATAGCCGCTAAATTCTACAATGTCCCCATTTTCTGCGGCTTCATACATCACCGTAGGATGTTCTTCCTCTATTCCAGCTTTTTCAAAAGCATTATATTTATATGTAGTAGCATAATCACCACTTTCATAATACTCCATCGCCGTATTGTACTTACCGTTTGGAATAATCACCGTGTTTAACAAAATTACAAACACTACAACAATAGCAACAACCACGAAACCGGATACGCTCGCTATCATCTTATTTCTCCACTTGCGCCGGTTTGCTTCCTGGATTCTCGCTGCTTCTTGACGAGCTTTTTCTTCTTTTTTTCGCTTTTCTTCTGCCTTGATTTCTTCGATCCGATTTTTACACCGTTCAATCTCATCGTTCGCATCACGAAAACATGCTATACTTTCAAAAACATGAATCGCTTCTTCTAAATCTTCAATGGTATCCTCTCTTTTCAAGCGAATCGTATAGTTGTAGATTTCGCTTTTTCGTCTTGCTTCCGGCGATAATAAAAAAACGCTTTGTCGTCACCTCCTCTGTCTGCTGCACTCATTGTCATTCTAGCTGAATTACACTGACATTCCAATGCTAAAATTTCACAAGTCTCCGCTTGCACCACAGCGTCCGAAAAATCTCCAAGGCTTTCAAAAATCGCCTTAACATTGCGATACACCTTTGCACTGTCATATTTTTTTGCTTGTTCCATCTTCTGCACAGCTTCATTATAAATGCTCTGTTTATCATAATCCTCCAGCTGAGGTTTTAGCGCATTATTCTCCAAACACTGTGCCTTCTTGAAGTTCTCCATTGCTTCTTTACCTCGCTTTCGCTGAAATTTCCACTAGCTTTAGTATAGTATAGTTTCGGAAGAATTGCAAGGATTCCATATGATTTTTAAAAAGGATGCGATGTGTTTGGTATGCAGCTACGATTATAGTAGATATTATGGAGATTCGTCTCTTTGTGTGTTCTGCTAGTCTTACAACGGATTGTTTTTTTCATTCTACGTCAGTCCTTGTTTGATTCCTTGTCGTGCGATAAGGAAAAAATTGATCCTGTATAATAAAGGTTGTCATTCTAATTGATTTGGCAAAATCATTGTCATAGTAGTAAATTTTTTAGTGAATATTATTATGAAACAAAGCAATCTAACGAAATTTTGAAGTGATATTGACAATTGTTCAAAAATAAGCTATGATAACATTGTAAATATATTAAGCATACGTGTTTTATAGGAATTTAGGAGGAAAGTGCATTATGGCAAAGATATATAAAAGCATGACGGAATTGATTGGCAATACCCCTTTGGTAGAAGTCGTGAACCTAGAAAAGTACTTGAATTTGCAGGCACACATACTGGTGAAGCTGGAATATCTAAATCCTGCAGGCAGTGTGAAAGACCGTATTGCCAAAGAGATGCTGGAGGATGCAGAGCAAAAAGGTCAGCTGAAATCGAATTCAGTTATTATTGAACCAACTTCAGGAAATACGGGGATTGGTTTGGCATCCCTTGCTGCGGCAAAAGGCTATCGGGTGATTTTAACTATGCCGGAAACAATGAGCGTGGAGCGTCGAAATATTTTGAAAGCGTATGGTGCGGAAATTGTTTTGACGGATGGTGCAAAGGGCATGAAAGGTGCAATTGAACGTGCCAAAGAGCTAGAAAAGGAAATGCCGAATAGCTTTATCCCAGGGCAGTTTGAAAACCCTGCCAATCCGGAAGCACACCGAAAGACAACTGGACCGGAGATTTGGAAAGATACGGACGGTCAAGTGGATTATCTAGTTGCTGGTGTCGGAACAGGTGGTACAGTAACAGGGACAGGGGAGTATCTCAAGTCTAAGAATCCAGGCATCAAGGTTATTGCTGTAGAACCGGCTACCTCACCGGTGCTTTCTAAAGGAAAAGCAGGTCCACATAAAATACAGGGAATAGGTGCTGGATTTGTGCCACAAACGCTCAATACCGAAATTTATGACGAGGTATTTCCAGTGGATAATAATGTTGCGTTTGAAACGGCAAAGCTATATGCAAAACAAGAAGGCGTGCTTGTGGGTATTTCCTCTGGCGCAGCACTTTATGTTGCATTGGAAATAGCACGACGTCCGGAAGCTACTGGAAAAACAATTGTAGTAATACTGCCGGATAGCGGTGATCGGTATTATTCTACGGCTTTGTTTGGCAAATAAAAGGAGGATAAGAATGAAAGTTTCGAGCAAAGTGGAATGTGGCATTTTGGCCATGCTGGACATTGCACTGTATTCAGATCGAAATGAGACAGTCAATGTAAGTAAGACTGCGGCTCGTCAAAATATTTCTGTGAAGTATTTAGAACAGATTCTGCCAGCACTGCGACAGGCTCGTTTGATTCGCAGCGTAAAAGGACCAAAGGGAGGTTACCGAACTGCTAAGCCAGCAGCATCAATTACATTGCGAGAAGTAATTGATGCATTAGATGTAACGGTACTTGGAAATGTGGAATTTTCAGAGAAAGACCAAAATTCTACTTTAAAGGATGTGGTGCAAAAGTTGCTTTGGGATGAAATGACCGAGCTGCTACAACAATGTGCAGAAAAAATTACATTGGCAGATTTGATGGAAGAATATCAAAAGGTAAGTGAAGAATCGTTGATGTACTATATATAAAATAAAAATCTGCGGTTGGTTTTCAAAGCTGAAATACTGCAGATTTTTGCGTAAATATAGATATTTTTACAGTTCAGTTCTAATACTAATAAAATGTTACTTTCGTAAACTTGCTTTTTCAATGGTCTGTTGCAAAGTACAATTTCCGGTACAAGCGGATATCCATCCGTGCAGAATTCTCGATTTAGTCAATCGAGACAGGATTCTCGCATACTGCGCCGAAACGTTTTAAACTGCGGGTTGATATTTTGAACTGTTTCAGACTTTGCAAATTTCGAATACTCATGAAAAAGACTCGATAAGAAAAACGAGAAACAATATCACGCATATTGCCACGCAGACGACGACTACGACTTTTGCCAGCGTTTTATTTTTCACACGTTTAATCTTCGCCAGAACACCCGTTGAATAAAAAACTGCCATGAGCAATGCACTGTATGCAAAGCCAAAAGTCAGTCCTATAATATAATCCGTCACCGGTAACGAATGAAACCCGACTAGCGTCAGCATCAAGAAACCAACGATCATAGAACACAGCCCGGCGATACTGATGATTCTAAAACGCTTTAACAGAACGTTCTTTTCCTCTTCCGCATATTCCGCAACGAGTAGCATCTTTTCTTTTTCCGCCTGGTTCATATTCTCACCTTTCCTTTCTCCGTCAAGGATTTCACGGACATCCACATCGTAAAAATCCGCAAGATCTACCAGTATACTGAGGTCTGGCATATTGTTTCCGTTTTCCCACCGGGATACTGTGCGGTCCGTGATATGGAAACGTTCCACAAGCTGCTCTTGTGTCAGCTTTTTCTCTTTTCGCAATTCTCGTAGGAAAGCACCGATTTTCTTTTGATCCACACGATCACCACCTTTCAACGAACATTCTATCAGACTGACAGGAAAAATACCACAACACAAAGCGAGAAAATGTCGCTTTTCATCCCGACATATCCTGTCTGGTTCTAAAAATTGTATGATTTCATAGGGTTAGTTACCGCCGTACATCCCAATTTCTAGTTTTGCGCCATGTTCATTATACGATGCCTGAATGAGAAAAGCAAGATGATGCGGGTTTAAAATAATTTTGTCAATAATAGTTAACACATTTTCTACACGAATTTACCTCAAGCAACGAGTGTAGTACCGTTAATACTGCTGTCGTTTTACCGCAAATGGCACACTGCTCTGCCGAGCCGATTTCCAGCACTGGCTTCACTGCCTGTACCTTGTATTCCTGTTCGTATTTCCGATTCTCTGCCATTTTCAGTTCTCTTTTCACCTTTTTATTATATAGGATCATACTCACATTGTTTTCTCATGCTTACGTGGCTTACTGATTTTTATCTTGGTAATCTTAGACCAAAAATTACCATGAAAAATAGAATATGCGATTGCAAAGAATGTCTTGTGATTGCATATTTTTTTGCATATTTCGTTTTAGTGGTGCATAGGTATACGTGTGGGAGGAGATTATGTTATGGTTGCTGGAGAAAAACGAAAAATTGTTCAAACTATGATGATTTTGCTGGTAGGTTTGGTTTGTTGTGTAGCGTTTGCGGACACTGTACAGATGCGTCTTACTTCAGCGGTAGAACGCTGTCTGACCATACTGATTCCATCATTGTATGCTATGATGATTTTGGCACAGTGCCTCACTGCTACGGGAGTCTGGAAAATTGTCGCTTGTCCTTTGCGTACACTTTGTCAAAAATTATTGCACCTCCCTAACGGATGTTTTGCGTTATTTTTACTTAGTCAAATTGCTGGCTATCCTGTGGGCGCTGGTATGCTGCGCAATCTTTATGAAAACGATACTTTATCGAAACGAGATGCTGAGCGGCTTTTATGCGTATGTTACGGTAGCGGACCAGCATTTTTACTGGGGCTTATACGACAGCAGCCTTACCGTTATCGTCTTTTTGGGGTTATGCTTTTCTCGCAAATTTTTGCCAATTTTCTGTTGCTCGTGCTACAGCTACATCGCTGTCCCATTCAATTACGAAAGGATGCTGATATAAAATTGCAAGCACTTTCTGCGACAATGTTGGTAGAAGCAACTGCAAATGCTGGGAAATCTCTGTTGCTTTTGTGTGGGATTGTATTGATTTTTTCAGGAGCCTGTGGCGTTTGTGATGCATTTGGAATATTTCAACTTTTGGAGCAAATCACCATAAGCTGTGGCATAACTGTTCCTATAAAAGTCCTATGGGAGAGCGTTTT
Source organism: Ruminococcus sp. (assembly GCA_021201755.1). Lineage (GTDB taxonomy): Bacteria > Bacillota > Clostridia > Oscillospirales > Ruminococcaceae > Ruminococcus_C. The sequence continues at coordinate 100,651 of JAJQEI010000045.1, forward strand.
TGAAGTAACCTATGCGGTACAGTTGGCATTGCCTTTTGCAATAGAAATTCCGATGTTGACAGGCCTTTTGGCGTTCGGTGGTTTGTGCGTTATGATGCAGGTTCGAGTAGCAGCTGGTGAAATTTTTTCCGTGAAGCGTTTTTTTGCTTGTCGTATTTTTGCAGCGATTCTTTCTGCCGGAATTTGTCGTTTGGCGATGTTGCCATTTTACTGGGCCGAGGATACTACCACTTATCAATCGACGATACAGCCCATGATACCGGTGGTGAATCAATCAGGAATTTTTCCAGCGTGTATGCTGATAATGATGACGGTATTATTGTTGCTAGAAGTGTGGGAAAAATAAAAAATGATAGTTTCGTAATTTTACGAAACTATCATAAAAAAGAAAAAGATTTTCCTATTTTTTTCGCTGTGTTTCCAGCATCATGTCTTTCACTTTGAGTAATCGAATTTGCGTGCTGCGTTCGTTTTCATCCAGTTTCATGCTGATATATCGAATTTTTTCCGTATATTCTGGAATTAAGACGTGTTCTAACGCATTGACACGTCGTCTTGTTTTTTCAATCTCTGATGCAAGCAGTGTACACGATTTTTCTGTCTCAGCAAGTTTCAGCATATCTGGAAACACTGCTGACAGCGATGCAACCGCTGTGTCAAGATCAACGGAAGTATCAACGAATCCATAGGAGAAAATGTCACTGGAATCTACGGTTCTTGTTTGATACTGAAACGATGGTACATCTACGCTCATGATATTTTTACTGGTCACCGTGGCAGAAACGCTCTGCTTTGGAGCGAGAAGTGCCGTTTTTACAGCTGCATCGTTCATGACTGCTGCTGCCAGAGCAAAGTCAAGATTGGCTTTTGCAATACCTTTCTCTACTTTTTGGCGCAACATCTGATTTTCTCGTACAAGTTCTAGGAATTGTCGCATCAGCTCATCACGTTTGTCTTTCAATAGCTTGTGCCCACGTCGAGCAGTGGTCAACTTTTTTTTCAGTCGTGACAGTTCCATTCGAGTGGGGTTGACTTGTGTTGCCGTCATGAGATATCCCCCTCATCATCATCTTGTGATGCCTTGTAATACTTTTCAAGATAGCTTTCTTTGATACGTTTTAGTTCTGCTCGTGGTAAAATTCGTAGTAGTTTCCATCCAATATCCAGAGTTTCTTCGATTTCACGGTTAGTATCGTATCCCTGTGAAACATATTCCTTTTCAAATGCGTCAGCAAATTCAGCGTATTTTTTGTCAGTTTCGGTAAGTGCTGCTTCTCCCAAAATTACCATCAGTTCTTTGGCGTCTTTTCCTCTTGCATAAGCGGAGAATAGTTGATTTAAGGTATCAGCATGATCTTCACGAGTTTTGCCTTTACCAATGCCCTTGTCTTTCAGACGAGATAGGGATGGCAATACGTCAATCGGTGGCGTAATATTTTTACGGTACAGTTCACGTGAAAGGATAATCTGTCCTTCGGTGATATATCCAGTCAAGTCAGGAATCGGGTGTGTTTTGTCATCCTCTGGCATAGTTAAAATCGGAATCATGGTAATTGACCCTTTTTTTCCACGTTGTCGTCCAGCACGTTCGTACATCTGCGCCAAATCTGTATACATATATCCCGGGTAACCACGGCGGCTTGGAACTTCTTTTCGTGCAGCAGATACTTCACGCAGTGCATCGGCATAGTTGGTAATATCTGTCATAATAACAAGTACGTGCATATCCAAATCAAATGCCAAATATTCTGCTGCAGTGAGTGCCATACGAGGCGTTGCGATTCGTTCTACTGCGGGGTCGTTTGCAAGGTTGATAAACAGCACAGTTCGGTCAATTGCACCTGTTTCACGGAAGGATTGGATAAAATAATCTGCTTCCTCGTAGGTGATTCCCAAAGCTGCAAATACAACTGCAAATGGCTCATCAGTGCCACGAACCTTTGCTTGTCGTGCAATTTGTGCTGCAAGCTGTGCATGTGGCAAACCAGATGCCGAAAAAATCGGCAGCTTTTGTCCACGTACCAGTGTGTTCAGACCGTCAATGGCAGAAATTCCCGTCTGAATAAATTCCTGCGGATAGTTTCGTGCAGCTGGATTCATTGGCAAACCATTGATGTCCATCCGCTTTTCTGGAATCAATTCTGGACCGGTGTCAATAGGATTTCCCAGTCCATCAAAAACACGAGACAGCATATCTGGCGATACGCCCAATTCCATGGTACGTCCTGTAAAGCGAACGCTGGAAGTGGCAGGGTTAATGCCGGCAGCATTTTCAAACAGTTGTACCAATGCATTCGATCCATCTACTTCTAAAACTTTGCAGCGTCGTTTTTCGCCGTTTTTCAATTGAATTTCACCGAGCTCATTGTAAGTGACACTCTCTACGTCACGCACCAGCATCAAAGGTCCTGCGACTTCTTCAATGGTACGATATTCTCTTGGCATTATCCATCCCTCCGATCGATTAGTGCAGCAGTCTGTGCTTCTAGCTGTTGTGCAATCTGGGCATAGTGTGTGTCGATTTCGCTAATTTCTGTATACTTAAAGCGTCCAATATCCTCTCTTGCCGGTAGTGACGCTAGAGATTCGATTTCCGCTCCCTGATCCAATGCTGCACGGCTCAAATCATAATATTGCAGAATCAGTTTCATCATGAGATATTGTTTTTCTGGTGGTGTGTAGGTGTCGATTTCGTGGAATGCATTTTGGTGGAGATAGTCTTCCCGAATCGAGCGTGCTGCTTCCAGCTTCATACGATCACCCGGTGACAACGCATCCATTCCTATCATCTTTACCATTTCATCCAGTTCCGCTTCTTCTTGTAAGAGTAACATCATTCTTGCACGTAGCTCCATCCAATCCGGTGCAATGTTTTCTACAAACCAGTTTTCAATCATGTCCGTATATAATGAATAGGAGTTAAGCCAATTAATCGCCGGAAAATGCCGCTTATACGCCAAATCAGAATCCAAGCCCCAAAACACCTTGACAATACGAAGAGTTGCTTGCGATACCGGCTCTGAAATGTCACCGCCAGGAGGCGATACAGCACCAATTACTGTCAATGCACCCTCTTCACCATTCAGTCCGACAACTCTGCCGGCACGCTCGTAGAACTGTGCCAAACGAGAACCGAGATAAGCCGGATAGCCTTCTTCACCGGGCATTTCTTCCAAACGGCCAGACATTTCACGTAGTGCCTCTGCCCAGCGAGAAGTAGAATCTGCCATCAGTGCAACAGAATAACCCATATCTCGGAAGTATTCTGCGATTGTAATACCTGTATAAATAGACGCTTCACGAGCCGCAACTGGCATATCTGATGTGTTAGCGATGAGTACCGTTCGTTCCATCAAGGATTTTCCTGTTTTCGGGTCAACCAATTCGGGAAATTCGTTTAATACGTCGGTCATTTCGTTGCCACGTTCGCCACATCCAATATATACCACAATGTCAGCTTCTGCCCATTTTGCAAGCTGATGTTGCACCACCGTTTTACCGCTTCCAAAAGGTCCGGGAACAGCAGCAACGCCTCCCTTTGCCAAAGGAAACAGGGTATCTATGACTCGTTGTCCAGTTATCAATGGCATATCTGGCGACAATTTATGGTCATATGGTCTGCCACGCCGTACCGGCCACATTTGCATCAAGGACAGCTGATATTGTTTTTCATCATCCTGTAAGACACATACGGTATCATCCACATGAAAGTTGCCATGTTTGATTTCTGTAACCGTACCGGAGATATTAGGCGGTACAAGAATTTTTTGCATCACCAGTGTTGTTTCTTGTACAGTACCGATGACATCACCACCCTTCAGTACGTCGTCCACCTGCACACAAGGTTGAAATTCCCACAGTTTTTCTCGCTTTAGTGATGGAACTTCCACGCCACGGGCTAAGTTATTGCCTGACAGTTTCATAATATCATCCAGTGGTCGTTGAATTCCATCGAAGATACTGCCGATTAATCCGGGACCCAGTTCTGCTGAAAGAGGCATTCCAGTGGAAACGACATCTTCTCCACGTCCCAGACCGGAAGTTTCTTCATAAACCTGAATAGATGCCAAATCGTCGTGAATTTCAATGATTTCGCCGATGAGACGTTCTTTTGAAACACGCACCACATCGAACATATTTGCATCTTTCATGTCTTTTGCAATGACCAATGGTCCTGCAACTTTTTGAATAGTTCCATTCTTCATCGAATTTTTCACCTCACTATTATTTCGTTAAATCCGTTCCTACGGCTTTGATCATTGCTTCTTGAATGACTCGGCGTCCGTAGCCGGTGCTTCCAGATACGCTAGGAATCGGAATGATTGCCGGAGTGGCTTTTTCTCGATATTTTTCTAATACCTCCGGTATTGCCTCCGCCAATGGCTCAGTCAGATATATCACTGCCGTTTTTTCTTTTGCCAAACGCTGAATACACGCTGTGGCATCGTTACCATTTCCTATAAAATAGGTGTCTAGCCCCAATGCTGCAAAGCCGTAGACCGAATCTCGGTCGCCAACTGCTGCGATTTTATACGTTTTAGACATAAAGACGCCGCACCCTCTCTCGTATCAGATGATCATGAATATGATTTTGCTTGCCGGAAAGAATTAGTGACACTGCACGTAGTTCTGTCTGTTTCGCATTGAAATACGCTAAAATTGGTGCAGAAGTAAAGCTTTCAAATTTTGCCTGTTCCAGAAAATCCATATATTGATTATCACACCATGTTTCAAAAGCAGCTGCTGATTGTTTCATGGCTTCTGCACCGTCGCTTTTTCCGGTTTGTTCTAATAATTCTACCAGAGCCTCTATGCCAGATGCTGCTTTTTTTACAAGGCTGTCTAGGTAAAGTGTACCACCGTCGTATAGTGCATAGTGCAAAAATTCCTCTGACTTATGCATCATAGCGCAGCGCAATGCAATTTTCCAGTTGGAGAGATCTGCTGTCAATGCTGCACTGTCCTGTAAAAATGTGTCATCCGATTGTTTTGCTGTATCTTCCAAAGCACGTAGCTTTGCACGGTCGATGTGCATTTCACATACCTGTCTGTTCTGCAATCGATAGAGCAAGCGGAGTGATTCCTCTGCCGTTTCTGCAAGAGATTTTGGCAACTCACTATAGTCACGCTGTCGGATACAATTTGCAATTTTTTCGCCAGCTATTGTGCCGTGTGGGAGCAAAAATAGTGTAGGATCCTGTTCTATAAAAGTGGCTTTAACAGAAACCTTGATGTTGTGATAATCCTGAGGCAACTGTAAAAATGATAGCAGCGTGTCATCTGCCACTTCTTCAAGAAATTTCCACAATTCCTCCGTTGCATCCTGTACCAGTGATCCGCTTTTTTCCGATGAATCGCCATTGTTGTAGCCTTTATCTCGTAGTGTTCGCAAGACGACGGTGTAGCTGTCCGCTGTGAGCATTTGTTCTAGGTCGGTACGCTTAAGCAAAAATGCCTCTTTGGAGCGTACTCGTGCAACGCTATAGGCATAGTTATTTTCTTTCATCGGCGTTCTCCTGTGGAAATAACACGGCACGTACCACATCTTGTAAGCGATCTTTTCCCACACGGAATAGTTCTTGTATAGAACAGTTTTCCGTGATTTCACCGTATCGAAGCAAAAAACCGCTGTCGATTTTGATCGGCGTTTTTGAAAGTGTCAGATTATGCTTTTTTATCGCCTTTTTAAAATCAGGTGTCACACGTGCTAAGTCGGTTGCATTTAATTGCAGTTCGCCACTTATGTCACTGGCATACGCTTGTAGAATCGTTTCCAAGAAGTTAAAATATGCTGTGTCGGACATCTCCAGAATTGTTTGATATGCCTTATTTAGTGCAGTTGTGATACACTTTTGCTTTTCCTGTAGTAAAATTCTGCGAGTTAATACATCATTTGCAGAAGATTGTCGTACCAACACTCGATGGTATGCTGCATCGGCTTGAGATGCAGCATCTTTTTGCATTGTCGCTGCATCTGATTCTGCAATAGCTCGCACCTGTGTCGCATATTGTTCTGCTTCATCCAATGTTTTTGATGCGACTTGATTCGCATCCGCCAGAATGCCTTCTAAAATTTGTTCCAGTCCGTTCATAGCTGCCGCCTTACAGAGCCGATACACCGAAGATTGCCAGAATGGATACTAGCAATGCCAAGATGGCATAGGTTTCTACCATTGCGGCAAAGATCATGCCTTTGCTCATTTGGTCAGGTTTTTTTGCGATCATCATAATACCGGAAGCTGCAGCTTTTCCTTGACTAATTGCTGAAAACAGTCCAACGAATGCAATTGGTAGACAAGCGGCAAGGTAAAGCAGACCTTTTGCAGGTGTTACATCAGCATCGCCACCTAGGATTCCCACTTGACTCAGCGTAATAAATGCAATCAACAAGCCATAGATGCCTTGGGTACCAGGCAGTAGCTGCATGATCAAAACTTTTGAGAATTTCGAAGGATCCTCGGTGACAACACCGGCTGCTGCCTGGCCAGCCTTGCCGACACCAATAGCAGAGCCAATTCCGCTAAATAGCGAAGCAACCGCTGCTCCAAGCAGTGCAAATACAATTCCTAAATTATCCATTAGAATAACCTCCTTAATTTTCATTCGTGCGAACCTCTGATGGTTCATGTTGGAATTTATAATATCGGGTGTTTGCAGCAAAGGGTTTGAATTCTCGTCCGCCACCCTCGTAGAATTTACTGAAGAATTCTACGAATTGCAATCGATTGGTATGCACGTACGCACCTAATAGATTGACGCCAATATTCAAAGCGTGTCCAATGAGAAACACTAAGATGAACAAGATTGCACCTACGATGCCGCCACCAAACATACTGCCCATTTTGTTAAACACTGTTGCAATAACACCGGTCGCCAATCCCAGTGCAAGTAGTCTGGAATAAGACAAGATGTCGCTGAGCCAGCCCGTGATGTTATAGAGGGAGTATAAGCCTTTTGCCAGTCGTTTTCCGATGCCACCGAAACGGGATGTGGTGAGGACGATTCCCAGTGCACCGATTCCGGCAATTACTGCTGCAATGTTTGCTGCCCAAGTGGGGAGTTTGGCAGAAATACTTGCCATTTCCAAGAACATATCAACATGGAACAAATAGACAATGCCACCACCGACCAGCATAAACCAGCAGATACAGTCGGAAAATGCAGACGCATAATCCTTTCGTTTAAGATATTGGTAAAGAGAAATGCCCAGACCAGTGAATAGGTGGATTATGCCAAATAAAAAGCTAAACATAAGCATTTTCATGGGATTGTTAACCGGTTCAAACCATACTGGCGGAATACTGATTTCATGATTAAAAAAGGTAGAAGAAATTACTGACACAGCATCGCCGAAGTAGCTGCCGAACATGATACCCCAAAACATGGTAGAGATGCCACAAAGAAGAAACATTTTTAGGGATTTACGCATAGATTCTTCCATGTTGCGGAACTTTCTGAGAGCAATACCGCAACTCAGTACCATGACAAGACCGTATCCAGCATCTGAGAACATCAAGCCGAAAAAGATATAGTAAAAAATGGACATAATTGTAGTGGGATCAATTTCACTTTTTCGTGGCATAGCAAAAGTACGGACAATCCCTTCAACGGGCTGTGCCAGCACAGGATTTCGCAATAGTATCGGTGGTTCTTCCATAGCGGATTCTGGTTCAATTTCTACTGCCGTATGGTAAACGTGTTCAAGTTGTGCTGTTAGATCGGGAACTGATTCCTCCGGTACGTAACCACTTAAAGCAAAGATGTGGTTTCGCTGGTGGAGTTCACTGAGTACCTGATATTTGTCGGTGCGCATATCGAAGTAGTCGATGAGGAATTTCATGGCGTTACGTGTGCCACGGTAGAGGATGATTTCTTTTTCTAACTCCTGTATCTCTTGTTCTAGCTGCGCAATTTGTTTTTCTTGTATTTGCTGCATTTCTTTTGGAATATGGGAAAATGCAATTTTTGGACGAGAAAATCCGATGGAATGCAGAAGTGTTTCACAGTGCGCTGCATCCTCGTTGCGACACACTAGCCAAACGCAGGTTTGTTGTGGCTGTGCATCTATGACTTCGATTGAGATGGCAGGTGCTTCGCCATCCTGTGTGTTTGCAGCCGCATCATAGCGACTGAGAATCTCCGTCTCAGAAAGCTGTTCCGTAAAAACGCCTGCTATACCGACACAGCTTTTTACTCTGCCGTTTCCAGTGGTGGAGTCCCATTCCATCGGAACATCCAGTGTTAGCCAAGGCTGCAGTTCCTCTAGAACGGATTTGCAGTGGACGATAGCATTTTGTTTTTCAGTAATTTCATCAGAACGGGAAATCAGTTCTTGTGCAATGTGTTGCATTTCTGGAATATCATCTACAAATTGGTAATACAGTTGCGTGGATAAAGGCTTACGCCCCTTTAGCGAGGAGAAAAGCCCTGTGGATTCAGGTGCGTATTTTTGTAAGATTGCCAATGCACGTTCTCCTTGATTTCGCTGGCGCAGAAATTCAGATTGTGCCTCGCCGGTGCTTATCTGAGAAAATCCTTGTTCCACCTCGTTGGGATTGGGTTGTGAAATGTCCAAAATTTGTTGTCTCTGTAAATATTCCAGAACGGCTTTACGGTCTTTTTTGTTGCCGTATATGGTAATATGGCACATGGGTACTTTCAAGTTTCATCACCTACTTTTTTGGATTTGCTTTAAGGCTGTCCCAACGTTTGGAATACCGCTTGTATAGCTGTCTGCATCCGTGTTTCGGCGTCGGCACGAAGCTGTGCAGCTTTCTCATTGGCAGAAGTGGCGGTGTGTTCCTGTTGGAGCTTTGCGATTTTTTCTGCCTCGGCGATACGAGCAGCTATTTGTTGTTTGGCAGAATCTTTTGCCTTATGGCGTATCGTTTCCGCCTCTTCCCGTGCCTGTTTGCGGATCACATCAGCTTGTTTTTTTGCTGCGGATTCAATTTCAGCCGCCTGCTTTTCCGTTGCAGCAATTCGCTCCATGGTTTCTTTTGCCATAGTTCCTCCTTTCGGTTGATTTGAGATGGTATTTGTAATATGCAAAAAGGGATCATCCATAATTATTATACCAGAATAATAAGTAAATAACAAGGGGTATTTTTATAAATTTTTTGAATCTTCCATTGGCTATTATCCATTATTCGTTATGTTTTACCTTACATACAGTTAAAACGTTGTTGTCTACAGAAAAACGGATTTCCCATTCGCCAAAGGTGAAGCCGTAAATGCGTTTCGAGTCGTGTTGATAGGAGGGGCGAGGGTCTTGTGCCAAAAGTTCGATAAGCCCCACTTGTAAATGCACTGGAATTTGCTTTTGTAATGTGTCTGGAAAGACGACGTTTAAGCGATAATTTGCTGTTGTTTCTGAAAAACCACCTTTAGCCACAGGGATACTATCGATGTGAGGAAGATAGGGTTTGATGTCGTAGATTGGTGTACCATTCATTAAATCTGCACCTGACACGAGAAGATATGGCGCATAATTTCCGTGTAGACAGATCTCATCGAGCTTTACTACAGACAGTCCGATTGGGTTTGGGCGGAAGGGAGAACGTGTGGAAAAGATTCCCATTCGACGGTTTCCGCCCAGTCGTGGCTGACGAACTGTAGGCGACCAGTTTTCACGAATGGCTTTGGAAAACTCCCAGATAAGCCATATATGGGAGTATCCTTCTAGTCCTCGGAAAGCTTCGATAACTCGATATTCTGGTTTGAAGTAGATTTTGGATGGCAAGGGGACTATACCACTTTGACGAAGAATGCCGAATTTTTCGTAGAAGTCGTTTTCGATATGCACAATGGGTTCGAGTTTCATTGAGTGATACCTCCGCTTTTTATGTGTTTTTATGTGCTTTATAAATGTAGCCAAAAGTGCTATACTATTAATATAACTACTTATAACTATTATAACGCATTATTAAGGAGTTTTCAACTATTTATTTTATATTATAAAAGGAGGTTCATTTCATGAAAAAATTTGTGTTGACTAATCGTCAAAAAGGAACATTTTGTATGATTTTATCTGCATTTTCCTTTGCTTGGATGAATGCATTTGTCCGGCTTTCCGGTGATTTACCTTTTTTACAGAAGAGTTTTTTTTCGCAATTTCGTGGCACTTTTATTTGCACTATTTATGTTATTGCGTCAACCAAAATCTGAATCTGAAAAAAATAAGCGGCTCGCTATTTTTCGTCCGACAAAAGGCGCATTGCCTTATCTTGTAATTCGTGCAGTCGCAGATACAGTGGGAATTCTCTGTAACTTTTATGCCATTGACCATTTAGCACTGTCAGATGCTTCGATTCTCAATAAAATGTCACCCTTTTTTGCGATTCTCTGTTCCTGGATTTTACTTCGGGAAAGACTCTGCTGGAAGCAAGGTCTTATCGTAATAGGGGCATTGGTGGGAAGTTTATTTGTAGTAAAACCGAGTTTTTTGAATGCGAATCTGTTTCCATCATTGATTGGACTTTTAGGAGGAATTGGTGCCGGCGTGGCTTATACTATGGTTCGTCGTTTGGGACAAATTGGCGAAAATAAGGCATATATCGTTTTTTTCTTCTCGATGTTCTCGTGTGTAATTACATTGCCCTATTTGCTGTTTTCTTATACGCCAATGATGTGGCATCAACTGATATTTTTACTTTTGGCAGGTCTTTCTGCAACTGGTGGACAGTTTGGCATTACTTCGGTGTATTGTTATGCTCCAGCGAAGGAGATTTCTGTTTATGATTACGTCCAAATTCTCTTTGCAGCAGCACTTGATTATATTTTCTTTCAACAAATACCGGATTGGATGAGTATTATTGGCTACCTTATTATTATTGCGATGGCGGTGGTCATGTTTTTTTCAATAAAAAAGAGGACGTACAGGTGTTACATTGAAGAAATTGTAAAAAATTGTGAAATTTGCAATAAAACTATTGACAGCAGCGAAAAAATGTGGTACATTAAGTATAGTTTTACGATCTTAAGGAGGCTTATTATGAAACATATTCCAAAAAAATTGCTGACGATTGCACTTGTAGGGACGTTGGCAATCAATGCAGCTGCTTTCAGCAGCACGATCGCATCGTCTGCGGACAGCAGCACGAAGTATGAATTCGAAGACGGTGATTATACGGGAACACTGACGGCGGCAGATGCGGCATCCGGTGGGTATTATATCTTCTTCGAAAATGGCGGTGAAGAAGCAACTGTTACGATACCGGTTGAAACAACCGGTATGTATGACATTGTAATTGGCTTTAATTCGCAGTATGGCGCAAAAACCGAATATTTGATGGTGAATGACGTCAACCAAGGGTCATTCCAGTGTGCTGCAACAAGTGCGGATGAAATTGCAGAGGTTACTGCCGGAACAGTGAAGCTTTCCGCCGGTGACAACGAAATTGGTGTACAGTGCAGCTGGGGCTGGGTTTATGTTGACTATGTCTATATTTATGAAGCAGATTTACCGGAAGTTACCGCTAGTGATACAAGTTGTTGCGACTCTGAAGCAACTGAAGAAACACAAAAGCTAATGGAATTCCTGTCTTCTGTTTATGGTGAGTATGTCATTTCCGGTCAACAAGAATACTATGGTACGTCCCGTGACGATGAATTTGATTATATTGAAGATTTGACGGGCGAGCTGCCGGTTATCCGTGGCTTTGACTTCGGTAATAATTGCCCACTGTATGCTTGGGACGATGGCGTAACCGATCGTATTATCAACTGGGTGAATAATGAAGGCGGTATTGCAACTGCAAGCTGGCACTTGAATGTACCGGTTTCAATGGATTCTTATACCGTAGGTTCAACCATGAGCTTTGATCAGACAACTTATTCTGAAGAAACTGACTTCGTGACAGCAAATGTTATGATTGAGGGCACAAAGGAATATGAGTACTTCCTTCTAGCAGTGGATAATTTGGTGGAACAGCTTCTTGAGCTTCAGGATGCTGGTGTACCACTTCTATTCCGTCCGTTCCACGAGGCAGAGGGCAATGGCGGTTCAGATGGTTCTGGAGCATGGTTCTGGTGGTCAAAAGAGGGAGCAGAAATATATGTAGAATTGTATCAATATCTCTACACGCTGCTGACTGAAGAATATGGCATTCATAACTTGATTTGGGAATTTAATAGTTATACATACTCAGATGAATCCGCAGAATTTTATCCGGGCAGAGATTATGTTGATATCATCGGCTACGATAAGTACAATGCATACGATTGGACAACCGGTACTGCGACACCGAATGAAAGTGCGATTTCTTCCACATTCTATTCGTTGATTTCGATGTATGACAACACCAAAATGATTGCAATGATGGAGAATGACACCATTCCATCTGTAGAAAATATGACAGACGAAGGTGCATATTGGCTGTATTTCATGCCGTGGTATGGCGATCATTTGATGAGTTCTAGCTATAACGATCCGAATACGTTGATAGAGACTTATCAGAGTGATCTGGTCTTGACACTGAGTGAATTCAAAGAGATGTACAGCGACTTCCAAGCTTTAGGTACAACTGTGACATGGGAAACGGAGACAACGACTTCAAAGACAACGACGGAATCTACCACGACTACACTGCCAGATATCGAAGGTGCAGAATTTGCTACCGTTAAGAGCAGCAGTGGCAATTATACCATTAGCTTTGACCAAGCAATTGGTGATGTGGTTTACCTGATTTTGGAGGCAGATGATTCTGTTACCTATGCAAATGGCTGCGTCGGCATTTCTGTTAATGTGGATGGCACGGATTATTGGGTAAGCTTTAATATGGAGATGGATATGACTGGTGACACAGCAGTTGTCCTGATAACTGACAACATATTTAATATCACTTATAATAATGGTACAAGTGAAGTGACAGATGAGGATCATCTGATTGCAACCATCGTGGCAGTTGCACAGGAACAGACTAGCGGTCAAGTACAGATCTGGTGGGCAAATGACGGCAGTGGCAGTGCGGTGGACACCTCGTTGGTGACACTGACGGCAGCCTATATTTTGACGGATACGGGAGATACAACGACGGAGTTTACCGAGGATACGACTGAAACGACGACTGAAACAACCACAGAAACGACAACGGAATCTACCACAGAATCTACCACAGAGTCCACAACAGAAGAATCCACGACGGAATCCTCTGATGTAACCGAAGAAACCACGACAGAGACAACGACTGTTTCTGAAACGGAGACAACGGAGTCTACTACAGAGGAAACGACGACCGAGTCTACTACATTTATCGCAACGCTTTGTGGTGATGTAAACTTGGATGGTACTGTTGGATTGGCTGACGTAGTAATGCTGAACAAAGCAATTGCAACAATAGTAACGCTGAACAGTGAAGCTCTCGCAAATTCAGACTGCAACGGAAACGGCAGTCTGGATTCTGATGATGCTTTGACATTGTTGAAATTCCAGGTGCAATTGATTGATGCGCTGCCTTATACCGGCTAAGCGATATTGTAAAAATTATAATTGACAGAGAAGAGCTGTTTTTCCATTCAGAAACAGCTCTTTTTTGTGTATTTGGTGGGAGTTGTGTGTGAAATTCCAAAAAAATTCATAAAAAGTTTTGATTATCACTCTTTTTTTATGTGGATATATGCAACGGAATTTCAATTCCAATAGGCTTTCCTTATTGGGATTTCTAAGATATGGGGTCGAATGGATTTATTGGGATCAACCGTTTTGAGAAAAGGGTTTGGAGGAACGTTATATGAAGTGCATCAAATGTAACAAAGATATTCCAGATACGGCGAAGTTTTGCCCGTATTGCCAAGCTGCTACGGGATTGGCGAATGGCAAGCCAAACGGACAAAGCGGACTGCACGTTAGCAATAATTTACAACCAAATGCAACAGTACCCAAAAATCTGGACGAATCGGGGCAATTCGCAGGAAACAATATTCCCAGAAACACGGACGAATCGGGGCAATTTACAAGAAACAATATTCCCAAAAATCCGAACGAATCGGGACAATTTACAGGAAATAATATTCCCAGAAACCCAGACGAATCGGGTCAATTCAACTATACCAATACAATGCCGGTCAACAACGGGACGAACTTTGGCGGCGAAAATACATCCGGTGGAACAGGAGCTTCGGATGTGAACGATTTTTCCGGCAGTTACGGTTCTACCGACGGTGGGGGAGCGGTAACAGGCGGCGAAACTACTGTTGTGAAAAAAGTTGACAGAAGACCTTTGATTGGCATTTTGTCGGCTGCTGCCTTTATTCTGATTGTGGGTGTTGTTTGTCTGTTGCTGTTTTTCTTCCGCCCGATGAAACAACTGGAAGATTTACTCGATGACGGGAATTACGCCGAAGCGGTAGATTATATCAACGACGGGAACTTCTCCGGAAGTGACCTGACGACGGTTAAGTCGATGCTGGAAGACATTTATCAACAGATTTACGATGATTATTACATTGAAACCACCGATTACGAAACCGCTAAAAGCGACCTTGAGACGTTTGAACCGTTAGAAAGTGAAAAGCTAAAAGAAAGTTATACGCTGTATGACGAAAGATTGGATAAGTTGCATACATCTCGGGAGAATTATGCGCAAGCATTGACAGATTGGGAAGAAGAAGATTACGCCAGCGCATTAACTCGGCTTCGTGCGATTGACGAAAATGTAGATAAACTCTATTACGATAAAGCACAGGAACAAATTGAATTGGTTCGAGAAGATTATAAAGCGCACGCATTCGACGAAGCAGAAGAACATATCTCATATGGAGAATATTCTGAAGCATATACAGTGTTGTATAATTTTAAAAATTCAGAAAGTGAATTTAAAAATGATGAAGATGTCATGACAGAGTGCGATGAAAGAATTGCAGCTTGTCTGGAAGAGTGGATTGAAAAAACAGGAAGAAAATAACCTTTATTTTTCCAGTGAATCTGGAAATGAAGGGGCAGTATTCATTTATTATGCGAAAAATTTGGAATTATATGACCCAGATTATGATATTGATGCCTTAACAGAAAGAGGATATGAGTACGAGAAAGATCAGGCAGTCATTTCAATCAATCAAATATGTAAAGAGAATGAACTTTCTGATTTGGCTTCTAATAATGACTTGGATATGATTGCACAAGATATTGTGGAATATGCAGTAGAAAACGCAACTGTGAAAGAAGATGGCGATTTAGATGTTTCCGCAGCAAATACGGATTCTTATGTGCAGAAAGTTAGAGAAAATATGCTTGATTATTACTCGTCAGAGTTTGGTGTTTGGGTCTGTGCATTTTGGCAAGATGCGTATACATTAGCAGATGTTTATAAATCGATGACTAAAGATAATATGCAAACGGAATTGTTGGAGACAGGGCAGGAAGTGGGAATTGGATTATATTATGATACGCAGAAACGAAAATGTTATTGGATTGTACTTGTTGTTTCGCCTGAGGATTCTAATGAAACTACTACAACAACATCTGGTACAACAACGGCGACTGTGGCTGAGAGCGGTTCTTATTCTGTCGAAGATAATGAAGCAGAAATTGTTGAATCTTCTGCGATGAAGTTTTGATTGAATTTTAAAATTATGTTTATTACCTCATAAGATTATTATGAGTGAATAATAAAAGATTCGGGAAGATCCGAATTATACGAAAGGAATGTTTTAAAATGAAAAAAATGTTATCTCTGGCTGCAGCAAGTGCCGTAATTTTAGCACTCGGTGCAGCAGCCGCAACACCCGCTTCTGCGGAAGATATTGCCGTATTAGACGAAGGCGCATCAGCTGTTATTGTTGCTGATGATGGGGCAGTTGTAGATGTTGACACAGTAGAAGCGGATGAATCTTCTATAGTAGAGGAAACCACTACAGAAGATACTACAGCCAATACAACTACAACTGAAGACAACATAGATGATACTACAACTGAAGACAACACAGATAATACGACGACTGACAGCGACAGCAGCAGTGATAGTGATAGTAGCAGTGATAGCGGCAGTGACGAGGATGCTACGAGCAGTGCGAGTGGGAGTGTGACGTATACACCATATATTGTGGTGGGGACCGGAACGACTAGTAACGAAGCGAATTCTACATCATCTGGCTTGCAAGAAGGATCTTCCGTCACCGGCGACACCACCGGCGATGCCTTAACCCCAGTTGGAATTGTCACAATGGCTGCGGTTGCATTGGCTGAAGTATAGCGCAGAAAAGCAAAGAAGCTGAAGAAGTAATTTCAAACGATTGATAAAAATCTACCAGTATTTTCATAATTTATGAAATGCTGGTCAAAAAAGAGCCATGATGAAATGGAAAAGATTTTTCATGGCTTTTTTGTGACCAGATTCGCCGTCACAGAAATGAAAAATTTTGGATGAAACGAAAATGTTTTGTAAGAATTGCGGGAACGAAATCACGAATGGTACATTCTGCCCGAAATGCGGCACAGACAACAGCAGCGGTACGTCCACCTTTGGTGGAACGACCACACCCTATGGCACACCTGTGACTCCAGTTCCTACACCAAAGAAGAAGAATAATTTGACAATGCTCATTAGCCTAGTTGCCATTTTGGTGGTGGTTGTGCTGCTTATTTGCCTAGTTGGAAACGCCCTCCGTCAAGGAAACGGCAGCGCAAAGTCGGCGGTGAAACAGTATTATAAAGCCTTTGAAAAACAGAGTGCGAGTAAATTGCTGGATTGTGTGCCGAATGATATTCTTTCGGATATTAAGGATGAATATGATCTTTCTAACGGCGAATTGAAAGACGCAGTGGAAGACTATCTTGATGATTATTACGATGATTATTACGATGACGTTGACAAAATTAAAATTGATATAACAAAGGTAAAGAAATACGGCGATAGCAAGCTGGATGATTTTATCGAAGAAATCGATGAGGATGATGGTGATGCTTTTGATTACGATAAATTTGAACCAGATAAGATAAAAGCTGCAAGTACTGTGAAGTATGATTATGAGGTTTATACGGATGATGAAGATGATGATGGCGAAGGCTCTGAAATTGCATTTAAATATGGAGGAAGATGGTATTGCTATTCGGCAGTAAGTGATGTTCTTGTTGCAGCGTATTGGTATTAATTCTTTGGAGGTGACATAATATGTTTTGTAAAAATTGCGGAAGTTCCATTCCAAAAGGAACTTTTTGCCCAAAATGTGGAACGGACAATACTCCTGTAGCCGGTGGAAACGGTTATGCTAACATATCTGGCGTGAATACAGGTAAGAAAATCAATAAGATGCTGCCACTGATTCTGGCAGGCGTTGCTGTTTTGGTTGTGGTCATTATTTTGATTTGCATCATTGGCAATTCCGTCGCAAAGAGTGGACCGAAAAAAGCGGTGGAATTGTATTATGAGGCAATGGATGAAGCAGATGTCGATGATATTGTGGATAATTTTGAGCTATATGAAAACAATGATATGATCGATTACGATGCATTTGATGTTGATAATATTAAAGCATTCAAGAAACTCACGTGTAAAATTAAAATGAAAAGCGATAGTGATAGTATGAATGAGACTGGCAAAGAATATGCTTATAAATATGATGGCGATTGGTATTCTAGTGATGCAGCTCTTAGTGTTATTTATGCTTCGTATCTATATTCATAATTAAAGGAAATATAGAGGATTTTGGGTATGTATTGTAAAAAATGTGGGTATCTCATCACGACTGGCAGGTTTTGCCCGAAGTGTGGGACGGAAAATGTTTTGATTGCACCTAATCAAAAACCGAAAAATGTGCAGTACACAAATGAAGTCTCTTCTTTTCAAGAATCTCAAACACAGGGGACATCAACACCAGAGGATGTGTCTTCCATATCTACAAAAAGAAACTGCTCCAAGAAAAAGTCTAAAAAAGCAACCATTTCAGCTGTGGTTTTGATGGTAATTGTTGGCGCAGTCACTCGAGTTTTAATTCAGGATATTCCCGATATTGCACCGAAGGAAGCAGTGAAGCTTTGTATTGAAGCTTTTGATGAACAAAATGGCAGTAAAGTATTAGACTGTTTGCCCGAAGATATAGTTAAAGATATTGAAAATATGTATAGTATTTCCGAAGGTGAATTGGAAGAAGACATAGAATTATATTTGACGTATTTGGAAATAGAAAGTGCATCTATGCAGAATATTGATGTATCAAACTGTAAAGTGGATACTGTTATAAATGAACTTGAAGCATATGAAGATGATGCGTATGTTGTTTGGAGCGAATTCGATTTAAATGACATTTCAAAGGCAAAACTGGTATCGGCGGATTATATCATTGGAAACGAGACTTATGATTTTGATTATGCATATAAGTACGATGGCAACTGGTACTCGGAAGGTGCTGCAACCTTAGCAGTTTGTTCTGCATATTATACTGAAAATGAAACAGAAAAGGGATGAGTAAAAATGCCAAGATGTGTGAGCTGTGGTGCAGCGTTAGAGCCGGGCAGTGCGTTTTGCGTGGAGTGTAGCACACCAATTTTAGGTGGCGGTGCGTCTTTCGGCAGTGGCGTTTGTACAAAATGTGATGCAGCGTTAGAACCGGGTAGTGCGTTCTGTGTGGAGTGTGGCACACCGATTTCAAGTGGCGTTTGTACGAACTGTGGCGCAGCGTTAGAATCGGGCAGTGTGTTCTGCGTGGAGTGCGGCACACCAATTTCAGCAGGTGGTGCGTCTACCATCTCTATGAAACCGAATTTTGGATCTGCTTCGAGAGGAGACGGTATTGTCCATTGTGGCTATTGCAACGGACCGGTTGACCCAGGAACCAATACTTGTATGTCTTGCGAAAAGAAGCTCTGCCCGTCCTGTCATATGCCAATTGTATCGAACGAGATGTTTTGTACGGCGTGTGGAACACCTCTGGAACAGCCAAAGCCCAAAAAACCACAAAAGCAATGTCCAAACTGTGGAATCTGGCTCGATGAGGACTATCAGTTCTGCACCAATTGTTCTCATTCGTTTAGTAATCTTTTGGAACGTTGTCCAAAATGTGGTCTGTTTCTGGATTCCAATGGGCGTTGTAGTAATTGCGGCTATCAAAAGCCATCGGATTCCTTGCAGCGTTGTCCGGGTTGTGGTGCAATGGTGGATGATGATATTTGTCCAAGTTGCGGACTGATTCGTGTTTGTCCTACCTGTAAGGAGACTTATGTGGGTGACCGTTGTAAACGCTGTTCAAATAAGGGTGGCAAGGTTGATCCGATCGATTCTAAGGTATCACATGATAATTTGAAACCGGCAAGCAATGAAATGCGTGATATTACGTTCCGCAGTCGGGAATGATTTGGAGGTAGGAAAAATGGCTACAAATTTTGGCATTACTTATGCAGTAGATATTGTATTTTGTATTGATTCTACGGCAAGCATGAGACCGGTAATTGATATGGTAAAGGATCAGGCAATTCACTTATACGATGATTTAATGCGTGTCATGGAATCGAAAAATAAAAAGATTGATCGGATGCGAATTAAGGTGATTTCTTTTTGAGATTATCTGGCAGATGGCGAATATGCAATGTTAGAATCACGTTTCTTTGAATTACCGAGAGATAACGAGGATCTGGCGAGAACCATTCGAGGCATTGAGGTCTTTGGTGGTGGTGACGAACCAGAGGACGGCTTAGAAGCTCTGGCATATGCAATGGAATCCGAATGGAACACCGATGGTGTGTGCAACGGCGGAATGAAAAATCGACAGATTATTGTGATGTGGACGGATGCGTCTGCACATGAACTAGGTTTTGGCGCAAAATCACCGTATTATCCTAAGAATATGCCGAAAAATTTTATGGATTTGACAGATATGTGGTATAATGAACAAATGGGGTGTATGTCTTTCCAAAGTAAGCGATTGTTATTGTATGCACCGGAACATACGTCTGGTTGGGACGAAATCGCCAGAGAGTGGGATAATGTAATTTATTATCCTTCCAATGCGGGTGAAGGCTTGCAGGAAACAAGCTATGATCTGATTATTGCACAGATTGCAAATTCGGTTGGCTAAGACAGCATTGTCATATTTGATGTGGTGAGAATATACCGCAAAATGCTAGGATTTCCACCGAATGCATTTTGCGGTATGTTTTTTCGAAGAAAGTAGGGAAAAATATGAAATTATTTTCAACGTCCAAGCCGATTGTTGTTTCCAATGAGGTTATTTCCAATCGGGGCGAGGATGCATATATCGTTGGAAATCATTCTGGTCTGTACAGGGATCAATGTTATATTGGGGCATTTGATGGTTGTGGTGGTTCGGGTAGCCGACGTTATCCACAATTGAAAGGTCGAACTGGTGCGTGGGTTGGATCTCGTGCAACAGCTGCGCAAACAAAGGCGTTTCTCTGTGATGATCGCCTGCAGCTGTATGACAACAAAAGTGTACAGTAGTTGCAGAATAATTTATTTCATACGCTACAAAAAATCCAACAAAATTATAATGGCGGTGCGGATATGAGCGTTCACAGCTCATTTAACAAAGCATTTCCTACAACTATGAGTTTAATTGTGACGGAAGAAAATGGTGCTGATAGTTTGAAGTGTGAATTCATTTGGGCAGGGGATTCCCGTGGTTATTTTTTGGATCAGGGTGGGTTATGTCAAATTACAGTGGATGACATCAACGCCAATGTAGACGATGCTTTCCAGAATCTGATTGATGATGGAATCATGACGAATATGGTAAATGGGGAGAAAGAATTTAAGCTTCACTATCGGGTATTAGAATTGAAGAGATGGCGAAATCTCCCCGCAATGTTAATTAGTGCTACGGACGGTGCGTTTTCATATTTTCAAACATCTATGGAGTTTGAATTTCTAATTCTAGACACGCTGAATAGTGCAAAGACACCCGCAGAGTGGAAAGCGATGCTAAAGAGTCGTTTGGATGAAATTGCAGGTGATGACTATGTTCTGGCGATCGGGCTGTTTGGATTTGAAAATTTTAAAGCTGTAGGCAAACACTTCAGCAATCGTTACAGTGATATAAAAGGTATTATGAATCAAATCGATGCTATAGACCCCAAACAACCAGACAGAATTGAGCAGTTACGGAAAATATGGAATACATATAAAAGTGCCTATTATCGTGAGAATGGAGAAAAATAAACGGTGGTGATGAAAAAATGGCAAACATGGATTCGTATGAAGTCAATGGCTATTTGATTCGGGAAACACTTAAAGCGACCGATGGCGGCAACTGTCGTTGGGGGTATGCGGAGCGTTATGGAAAAACTTTTTTTATAAAAGAATTCCTTTCCCCGAAATATCCCGATAAAGATTCGAAAATGTCTGAGCGATTGAAAGAGCAGCGTATTCAAAAGTGTAACGATTGGTACGATATGCACTCTCAAGTGTATCAAGCGGTCATTCAAAGCTCAGGTGGGAATTTGGTACAGCCGATTGACTTTTTCCGAAGTGGTAGTTGTTTTTATTTGGTGACGGAGAAAATTGACGCCACGGATATCCACTTTGAAAATATTTATCAGCGAAGTGCGGAACAGCGACATATTTTACTAAAAATATTGTCCTATGAGCTGTCTCGTCTGGCAGAACATAACGTTGTGCATTCGGACATGAAGCCGGATAATCTATTGCTTAAGGATACGGTGGATGGCTATTTTACTGTGAAGATTATCGATTTTGATGCAAGCTTCTTGTCCACAAATCTGCCACCGTCAGATGAATTGACGGGGGATCAGGTGTATTTTTCGCCAGAGATGATTGATTATATGGTCACAGACAGCATGGGTGCAATCACACCAAAATCGGATGTGTTTGCGCTGGGAATTTTGTTTCACCAAATTCTGTGCGGTAAGCTGCCGGAATATGACACAGAAACATATAGCTGTGTAGGCGAAGCCGTACGGCAGGAGGCAAAGATTAAAATTGACGTACAGATTTTACCGGAGTATAGTGAACTTATCCAAAAAATGCTAGTTGCAGATGTAGAAAAACGTCCGACGGCGTTGGATGTCTTGCAGCAGCTCTGTTGGATTGAGTCCACTCTGTTCTCGACGAGAAATCGTCGGAAACGATTTCGGGACGCCAGAACGGCAGATTCTTGGAATCGACCGAATCGGCTTGGGTAAGAAGAGAGGAATGGATATATGGAAATGTACAAGATGCGAAACGACAAATGAGGATAAGTCGGTAGAATGTATCATTTGTCACTTCGAAAAGCCAAAACCGGTAGATCCTACCAAAACGAAGTGTATCAATAAAGCTTGTGGCAAGGATATTCCCAAGGGTGCGGCATTTTGTCCCTATTGCAGTTCGGCACAGAGTGCAAAAGCGACGAAAAGATGGAAGTGTTTGGGTTGTGGTACGAGCAATCCGGAAATGATGCGAGTTTGTGCCAAGTGCGGATTAGAATGTGGAAAAAAGCCGGAGCCAAAAAAGACGCCGCCGCTCACACCACCTCCGCCACCGTCGCCAGAAGAATGGCAGTGCCCAGTATGTCACACCACGAATGCTGCGAGCGTAGTGGCTTGTACCAAGTGTGCCTGCCCTAACGACGATAAAAAAGAAGTTGTCGTTTGGACTTGTAAGAAGTGCGGCATGGAAAATCACGATTCTCGGAACGATTGTTATGAATGTGAAAAGAAGCGTCCGCACAGAAACAAGAAAATGGAAATATTCTTGGTAGTAGCGATTATCGTTTTGATGGGAGCATTGGTTGTCACTGCGGTTCTGGTGTCGCAATATGGCAGCTATAATAACGCAACTGGTCAAAATAGTGGATTGGAATGGAATCGGGTGATAAATCATATCGTTTTGTCAATAAAATCGTATCCATTCTCGAGGGTATTTCGATAGGGGGAATGAAGTATGTTTTGTGATAACTGCGGAGAAGAGATACAAAATTCAAGTAATAAGTGCTGTGGAAAATGCGGCTATGAATTGAAGTATCGTGAATCAAGTGTTCCGGATGAGATACACGAAATTTTGTCTGGCGATTTGCTTTATGACAAATTTCTAGAGGAAATTGATTATGCGAAAAAGCATGACTCGGATATTCCACAGAAAGATTCGGATGAGCATGACAAAGACAAGCCAAACGATTTCGATCTGCCACCAGAGGAATCATCTTGGAAAAAATCGGCGATTATCGGCGGAGCGGTTGCAGTCGTGGTTTTGGTTTTGACGGTAGTACTTTTGGTTGCGCTTCAACCGGCAGATGGAACGGAAACGGCGGAAAGAGAAGTTAGTTCTACGACGGAAGGGTCAGAAATACAGGAAGATTTATCAAGTGTTACGACAGTGACAACAAGCGAAAGTACTACAACAGAAGTGACATTGGAAACTTACGAAGCGAATGCTTCTGATAATGAAATTCTATCTTCTGATGTTTTTAAGTGGTCTGAGGGTGAAATTAATTCCTATAATTATGGTTGCTCAAGTTCAGCGTTAAAAAATATGATATATGGTGATTCTTCGGAAAATGCAGTAAATATATCTGAATTTTTTAATACAGTTAAAAATAATCAAAATTTTGGTGATAATGGTAATAATGTTTCTATTTGTGTAGGTGATGTGACACTTACATTGAATAATAAAGAGATTATGCTAAAATTAGTAGATGAATGTTATAGTAAAAAAGATGACTTTAATGTAAATGCAGATGAAAGTAATCCGTATACAACTATTAGAATTAATAACATTCCATATAATTTGAAATATGTTAAAGAAACCAATACAACAGGCAAGAAGTTTAAGGTAGAGGAAAACGGAAGTGAGATTGATAATCATTATTTTTACTTATGTGATGACTATGCTGATAATGGTTATTATCTTGTCATGGAGTATGACGAAAAAACTGATGAGAAATATTCTATGTATGTTATGTCAACGAATACGGAAGGAGTTTATCAGGTGACAGCCATTATGTTGTCTAATACAGGAAATACAATTGAGTTAATGACAACCACCACGGAACAAACCACAACCACTACAACAACCACCACTGTCACCGTCAAAAACACACTGAAAACAACCAAAGCTATAACAGAAACTACAACCACAGCTGAGACAACAAAAAAAATTGAAGAGGAATATAGTTTGGGTGAGGCAGATAGTATTGAAAATAATGAACCTTCCTAGATTCATTTCTAAGCAACCGCTCTCCCAGCGGTTGCTTTTTTTGCGATTTGACTTTTTCGAAAAAACCTATTGACTTGATAGGGAAAATATGATATAATCGTGGAAAAGGAGGAAGCGTATGGAATTCACGAATGAACAGCGAAGCCGTTATGCACGAAATCTTCTCTTGACGGAAGTGGGCGCACGGGGACAGGAAAAGCTGACACAGGGAAAAGTCCTAATTATCGGCGCAGGGGGACTTGGCTCGCCTGCGGCACTCTATCTGGCGGCGGCTGGCGTCGGGACGATTGGTATCGTAGATGGAGACGCAGTCGATTTGTCCAACCTACAGCGGCAGATTCTCCACACCACCGGCGATGTGGGCAGGTCGAAGGTGGACTCCGCATGGGAGAAGATGACGGAGCTGAATCCGGATATTACGGTGCGAACGTATCATACGATGGTGAACAGTCGGAATATTATGGAAATTCTGGCGGACTATGATTTTATTATTGATGCGACGGACAATTTTCAAGCGAAATTTTTGATAAACGATGCCTGTGTCATTGCTCAAAAGCCCTTTTCTTACGGCGGAATTCTTCGCTTTCAAGGGCAGCTGATGACCTACGTGCCGGAGCGTGGTCCCTGTTATCGCTGCATCTTTCAAACGCCGCCGCCTACTGCCGCTGCGCTTACTTGTCGGCAGGTGGGTGTTATGGGGGCGGTATGTGGCGTGATTGGCAGCTTACAGGCGATGGAGGCAATCAAATTTCTCCTAAGGGAGGGGGAGCTGCTTGTCGGTTATCTCTTGACATACGATGCACTGAAAATGGAATTTCGAAAAGTGAAGCTGCCGTCTCACAGGGCAGACTGTGCTGTTTGCGGCACGAATCCAACGATTATAACGCCAAGAGATGAGGCGTGTACCGGATGTAATGGCGTATGATTTTTATAAAAAGGCTGGACTTTGAAAAAATGACTGCCTATGCGAAGCAGCTGCTGCCCGAAGAGGCGTGCGGTTTAATCGCCGGTCGGGAAGTGGGGGAGGACGTGTGGATTGAAAAAGTGTACTTGCTTCCCAATGCGGAACATTCTCGTGTGCATTTTACCATTGAGCCGAAAGCACAATTTGCTGCTGTCAAGGATATACGCCGACAGGAACGAAAACTGTTAGGTAATTGGCATTCTCATCCAGAATCGGCTGCTATTCCCTCGCTGGAGGACAGGCGACTTGCTTATGATATTACAGCGCACTATCTCATTTTATCCCTACAAGGGGAAACACCCGTGTTACGTTCGTTTCATATAGAAAACATGGAGTGGGTTGCCGAACTACTTGTGATAACGTCATAAAAAGGACACCGCAAAAGCGATGTCCTTTTTTTTTGGGATATATCATTATATAGTCATATGGTCAATTTATGTGTTGGATTGGAATAACTCGCTTAATGTGTCCGTATTTTCTTGTAAAACGTTTAACACATACTTGTCAAAGTGTCGTGCATCGTTTTCCGAATCACCAAATTCGTAGGTTTCCTGTCCATAGTCGATGACATCAAATCCAGGCATTGCCTTGCTTGCGCCTGCGGTACGATAAGATACGGCATCTGCTAGGCTGAATGAAACATTTCCATCCGTAATCGAAACCCAGCTGCTTAAATCTGTTCCGCTAGCTGTTGTCGCCGTGCCATTGCTGGTCTGAGTTTCCGCTTCAGGCTTTGTTACCTCGACTGCACCGTCTACATATTCGCCGTACATTTTGTCTAGGTAGAGTGACAGAGATTCGCCTAGAATTTCCGACGGAACGTGACTGCCGTCCCACTGCCATTCAATGTTGATATTCGTTCCAGCGTTCAGCCATGCAATTTCCAGATTCAGCGAGGAGAACATGGACATATCCCCCTCAGACGCACCCATGAGAATTCGTACCCAAGTAGGGTTCTCCGTGTCTTCTGCACCGATATAGTTGAGCGGATCGTACAGTTCCACTTGATTGTTACCGAATTCGTCACCTGCTTCTATTGCAGCAATATCTGTTTCATAGGCTTCGAGCATTTCATCAAAGCTGCTATAATTTTCTGAATCAACGCTGCTGCCAACGCCCTGTGTCGTTCCTGCATCAGGCGTGCCGACCTCATCGCCCATTCCGGAGGTGACATCGTCGTCCGTGCCGTCTCTATCAGGTAGGTCGCCATCAGCTATATCGTCAGGTGCTTCACCATTTGGTAGACCGTCAGCACTTTCGCCATCAGCTATATCGTCTGGTGCTTCGCCGTCTGGTAGACCGTCGGCGTTACCACCACCTGGCA
>JAJQEI010000045.1:127139-143256 GCA_021201755.1 Ruminococcus sp.
ATATCGTCTGGTGCTTCGCCGTCTGGTAGACCGTCGGCGTTACCACCACCTGGCATACCGTCCATACCGCCCATTTCGTTACTACTATTGCCCTGTGCATATCTGTCCTCGACGAATGCTTCCGCCTTTTCTTCAGTTGTCATTGCGGCAACCGCTTCATCGGACATAGCATTTCCATCGGTATCAAACCACGTCCAGCCGTCGGCATAATCTAGATTATCTACGTACCACTGCAAATTGGAAACAAATTCGTCCAAGTATAGTGTGAGGTACGTTCCACCATAACCATTGGTGTCCGCATACTTTTCGGCATCATACTCGATTTGCAGTTCTATCGTGTCGTCTGTATCGCCGTCTTCGTTCAAATCGAATCCGACAGCGGATTCTTCCACAGTGAGGTTCTGGTCGTTGATATAAGTCATATATTCATCAGAGAGATATTCTGCTAACTGTGCCTGAAAATCTGTATTAAAGCTGTAGTCTGTGTCCAGATAATACTCGAACGCAATTGCCATATCCGCTTCGGCTAGAGAAGTAATCGCCGAATAGGCAATACACCCCCATATGCCATCGGAAATTTCATAATCTGTGCCGTCTATGGTGACGGTGGTACTATAAGTGCCATCAGTGCATTCGTATACGCTGACTGCGCCTTGCGATGCTTCATAGTCGTAAAAATCTGAATGGTTGGACATTGCCGCAACCATTGTAGCATGGGCACCACCACCTGAACCACCAGTTGAAACAAAATAGTCTACACTTCCTGGAAGATTACCCAAGAGAATATTATATTTCACAAAACGAATGGCGTTTTTCTGGTCGACGAGACAATCTGGTGCATCGCCGGTATAGTAGGTGTTGCCGTCTGAGTCTGTTGCAGTAGATTGTTTTCCACGATTGCCACATGATACATTGATATAGCCGTTTACGCAATTGGAGGTGGAAGCAAGTTGATTTTCCTGTGCGGAATAGCCAGCTGCTCCTGTATTGATAATCACCGGTGCAGTAGATGCTGTATAAACTTGTCCGTTTTCAGAGGTGACAGATGCATCATAGTCGAAAACCAAGACACCGTTGACAGCTTCTGAATAGTTGTCGGCAGTGATATCTTCTACGCCGTCGTTGTCTGTGTCGACGCCTTTCACGTATGCACTAGGTACTGCCACAGAAGCGCCTTGATAATCTTCCAATTCCGGATAGGCAACAGCCGATACAATGGACATTACCCATGCACCGTTGTCGGAACTGTATGACCAAGTAACTTCAGAGTTGTTCGCTAGATTAAGCTGAGACTCGATCTCTGCTTGCGTTTCGGTATCAGCAACCTCTACAATTTCGGTTGTATCACTAGTACTTGATAAACCATTGCAGCTTGGTAAAGCTGCAAGCAATGCGCTAAGGAAACAAGCGAGTAGAGCTTTTCGTTTCATATTTTTTACCTTTCTCACAAGAATTATGTGCCTTTCGTAGATTTGCATTGTATTGCATGAAAATATATTTTTATGCAGAAACTGCATAAAATCACAGGGCGTTTCGTACAATAACTCTTTTATTTTATTATAATCTTCTAATATTGAAGAAAGCTTAAAATAATTTTGCGTTTAACTTAAAATAATATTTTCTTTAATAAGGTATAACGCAGAATAATCTAACTGATATTTTTTGCAAAAAAATGAAAAATATCATTGACGAGGTGGTGGAAATATGATACAATAAAATTAAAGAAATTGAAAATAGTATATTATAATCACAGAAAGAATTTATAGGCATGATTGAACTTTTAAAGGCACTCCTCTTTGGTATCGTTGAAGGCATCACGGAATGGTTGCCAATTAGTAGCACCGGTCATTTGATTTTACTGGATGAATTTATCAAGCTTGATGCATCAGAAGATTTTAAGGAAATGTTTGACGTAGTAATACAATTGGGGGCAATTCTGGCAGTCGTGGTAATTTATTGGAAAAAGCTCTGGCCGTTCGGAAAGAAAAGTAACCCAAAGCCAATGGCACAAAGTGGATTTGGTGCAAATGTAAAAAAAGATGTGTTGCAAATGTGGTGTAAAGTCATTGTAGCTTGTCTCCCAGCGGCAGTGGTAGGCTTATTATTTGACGATTGGTTCAATGCGCATTTTTATAATGCGTGGGTGGTGGCAATTATGCTTATCTTGTTTGGTATTGCATTTATTGTCATTGAACATTGGAATTGTCATCGAAAAATTTCGGCAAAGATGAATAGCATTGCATCTTTAAAGTACAATACTGTTTTCTGGATTGGAATGTTTCAATTGATTGCGGCGATTTTCCCGGGAACATCTCGTTCCGGTGCAACAATTGTAGGTGCATTGTTGATTGGCGTTTCCCGCACTACGGCGGCAGAGTTTACATTTTTTTTGGCAATACCGGTGATGTTTGGTGCAAGTCTATTGAAAATTGTCAAGTTTGGCTTCTCTTTTACTGGTATGGAGTTTGCAATTTTACTGGTGGGTATGGTTTCCGCCTTTTTTGTATCGATCCTTGTGATTCGATTCTTAATGAATTACATCAAAAAACACGATTTTACGGTGTTCGGTTGGTATCGCATCGTGATTGGTATTCTCGTTCTGATTTGTGGTGCAGTGGGAATTATAGGATAATTGTTTATATTAACCCTATGCAGTTCTATTTTCTGCATAGGGACTCTTTTATCGGTTGTTAATCTCTTCTGGATACAGGTCATGGTGGGTCAATCGTTCCCAAGCGACATTTACCCACTTTGTTCCGGGCTTTCCGTAGTTGCAATAGGGGTCGATGGAAATGCCGCCTCGTGGCAAGAATTTGCCCCATACTTCAATATACACAGGATCCATGAGTGCAATCAGGTCATTCATAATAATATTTACGCAATCCTCATGAAAATCGCCACGGTTGCGAAAGCTAAACAGATAAAGCTTCAACGATTTGCTTTCCACCATTTTTTTACGTGGAACGTAGGAAATATACAATGTGGCAAAGTCTGGTTGACCGGTGATGGGACAAAGGCTCGTAAACTCTGGACAATTGAATTTGACGAAATAATCTCGGTTCAGATGCTTATTGGGGAATGTCTCTAAAACGTTTGGTGCATAATCGGTAGGATACGTTGTATGCTGATTTCCCAAAAGAGAAATGTTGCCGGTTTCGGTTTCTTTTCTAAGCATAATTCAAACCTTCTGTTTAAGAGCAGGATCCGGTACGCCATTTGCCGCAAAAGCTGCAGCTCTGTCTCGACAAGTACCGCAGACACCACAAGGTTTTTCGTTGCCCTCATAGCAGCTCCACGTCAGGTCGTATGGAACATGATATGCCAACCCCTGTTTCACTACTTCCGCCTTGGTAGCATGGATAAAAGGTGCTTCTAAGTGCAATTGCTCGCCACTGCCGATGTATAGCGCATCATTCATTGCTTTTTGAAAAGCATCGCTACAATCAGGATAGGCATTGCCAGCAGCATCATCGCTGTGAGCACCGTAGTAGATGACCTCACAGCCATTAGATAACGCAATACTAGCTGCGCTGGAGAGAAAGAGTCCGTTTCGGAAAGGAACATAAGTAGAAACAGGACTACCATTCGTCCTAGCGAGCTGATCCGCATAGCTCTCTTTGGGAATGGACTGAGTGGATCCTTGTAGCAGAGAACAGTTTGAATCTGCAAAGAGAATTGACAAATCCAGCTGTTTCCAAGTAATACCGTAATATTCTACGACAGCTTTCGCTGCCTCTAATTCTTTTTTGTGCTTTTGTCCATAGAATACAGAGAGTGCGAGTACTTCCGATGCGCCGTATTTTTTCACAGCAAGTCCCAAACAAGTGGTGCTGTCTAAGCCACCGCTGCATAATACCAATGCTTTCATAGTTACCTCCTATCGGAATCGAGTAAATGTTGTAAATTCGAGTCGGTTTGAAACGCACCATAGAAAGTCTGCGTTGTGGTACGTGCTGGAACATTACGAATGCCACGTGCAATCATGCAACTGTGCGATCCGGTGATAATTACGCCCACGTCCGGCGTGTCAGCAGCTTCCATAAGAATTTCTGCAATATCCTGTCCCAAGCGTTCTTGCAATTGTAGTCGTTTGGATGCCATATCGCAAATTCGAGCCAGCTTGCTCAATCCCAAAACTCGATTTTTGGGGATGTACGCCATATTTGCGTACATATCATACATGAGTGCCATATGATGTTCGCAGTAGCTGAACACTTGAATATTTTTCATGACAATTGTTTGGCTGCACTGTTTCGGATTAGGCAAGGAAAAAGTTTTTCCAAACATTTGTGCAATTTCATGGTTAGTGTAGCCAATTCCTTGAAATACCTCTTCACACATTCGTGCTACACGGGAGGGTGTCTCTAAAAGTCCCTCTCGATCGGGATCTTCTCCAATTGCTTCTAAAATACCTCGTACGTATGTCTCTATTGATTTTGTATCCACATTTGCTCACACTCCTCGTTGATCTACATCCCAGATATATTTGTGCAATTGCAATTGTAGGCGTACGCCATTTAACTTTTTATCCTTCATGTATTCCGCAATTTTTGCAGGTTTTATCTCGCCGTGTACCGGACTGAAATAGACGTTGCAGCGAGCGGTGAGTGCATTTTCGTGAATGATTTGTGTTGCACGATCGAGATCATTCACGTTGCCGATGACGAATTTTACTGTGTCCTTGGCGTGGAGTAACTTGAAGTTTTCGGTGTCCATGGTGTTTTCCATACCACTTATTGGTAGTTTGTAGTCCATGGTAAAACTTGGACGAAAAGATAATTTTGCAAATTTTATAAGTGAAATACTACCGTTTGTCTCAATTTCCACCCGATATCCCAATGCACCCAGTGCAATAATCAATTCTTCGATGCCCTCTTGCAATAGTGGCTCACCACCGGTCAGTGTCACATTGCGAACGCCAGTTCCCTGTACGTAGGCAACCAATTCTTCCGTGGTCAAAGAATCCGTAGGTGTATCTGCTTTCTTTGCCCATTTAGTATCACAAAAGCTGCAGTCTAGATTGCATCCTTGAAACCGTAAGAACACGGCGAGTTCTCCTGCACGCACACCCTCTCCGTTTAGGCTAACAAATTTCTCTACAATCGAAAATGCCATATTTAATTTTCCTTCCTGTATGTAGCACAATTGTTCGGTGTCTCGTAGACAGTTATTCGATATATCGGCAAGCCACTATCTTTGAGATTTGTGTAAAAATGTTTAGCGAAGCATTCTGCTGTCGGACGAAAAGGAACGGTGGTAAGGTGAAATCCTTCCGCAGAAAGTGCCTCGACAGTTGTATTTTGCAAAGTATTTTCTTCATAGATAAGCGTATGATCAAAGCTGTCTGCCAGATTCTTTACAATTTTTTTCAAGTCATTGAAATCCAGAAGCATTCCTCGCTTTTCTCCCTCCCATTCCAGCTGCTCTGATGCGATTTCCACATCAATTCGCCAGGTGTGTCCATGTAGATTGGCGCATTTTCCTTGATATCCACTGAGAAAGTGAGCACTGTCGAAAGTGGCAGAAGTTTTTAAATGATACATAACGAAATCTCCTCTCGATATTGCGATAAAAATGCAGCTGTCATATTTGACGACAACTGCACCATTATTTGCCCTAGTTTTGTTTGACGCAGGATGGTGCAAGCGAACTGCGTTTACATACTTAATTTAAAAAATCTTTTACCTTTTTGCTGCGGTTAGGATGGCGAAGCTTACGTAGTGCTTTTGCCTCAATTTGGCGAATGCGCTCTCGGGTGACATTGAACTCTTTGCCCACTTCTTCTAACGTTCGAGAACGCCCGTCCTCCAATCCAAAACGCAGACGTAGTACCTTTGCTTCTCGATCGGTCAAGGTTGCGAGAACCTCATCTAGTTGTTCTTTCAGGAGCATAAGCGATACGGCATCTACAGGAGCAGGAGCATCATCATCAGGAATAAAATCGCTTAAATGGCTGTCCTCTTCTTCGCCGATCGGTGTTTCCAGAGAGACCGGATCTTGAGCAATTCGCATAATTTCACATACTCGTTCCGGTGCCATATCTAGTTTTGCGGCAATTTCCTCGGCAGATGGGTCGTGCCCTGTTTCGTGAAGCAGTTGACTTGAAGTCTTTTTTACTTTTGAAATTGTTTCCACCATGTGTACTGGAATTCGAATAGTACGAGCTTGGTCAGCAATTGCCCGTGTGATTGCCTGACGAATCCACCATGTAGCATAAGTGGAAAATTTAAATCCCTTGGTATAGTCGAATTTTTCTACTGCTTTGAGAAGACCTAGGTTTCCCTCTTGAATTAGGTCAAGAAACTGCATACCTCGTCCCACATATTTTTTTGCAATGCTAA
Organism: Ruminococcus sp.; assembly: GCA_021201755.1. Taxonomy (GTDB): domain Bacteria; phylum Bacillota; class Clostridia; order Oscillospirales; family Ruminococcaceae; genus Ruminococcus_C. Next base: position 133,481 of record JAJQEI010000045.1, read on the forward strand.
CCACCAAACGCAGATTTGCTTCAGACAGTCGTTTTTTTGCTTGTTTATCACCCTGTGACATTCGCTGTGCCAATTCTGTTTCTTCTTCGGCAGATAGCAGCGGCACTCGTCCAATTTCTTTGAGATAAATTTTAACCGGATCGTCAATGGAGATGCCCTCTGTAGAAAGTGTCATTTCTAAATTGTCTACTAATTTAGTTTCTCCCTCTTTCAGAGTTTCATCTTCCACTGTGATATCGTCGATGATTTCAATATTCAGTTGCTCGCAGCTGCTAATAATAGAATTTAGTTGGTCTGTATCAAAATCTAATTCGTCTAAAACATCTGTAATTTCTTTTGTGGTCAGTTTTCCGTTGGTTTTTCCTTGTTCCATTAAAGCATCAATGGTTACTCTTTTGGGTTCCATCGCATAAACTTCCTTTCTCATTTATATATTGGTATGTTTTTGCTTTGCCTGTACACGAGCAAGTAAATCTGCATCAGTTTCCACTGCCTTTTTTTTGGGCTGTAGTAGAGCTTGAATACAGTCCTTTGCTTCGTTACGTGTAATCGGTGGCATTTCACTGCGTTTCGCCTGAATACCGGTTATTTTGCCCATTTCCTCCGTCGTTAAACCGTTTCCTAACGTAGATAGAGAAGTATATTTTCCGTTTTCCAGAAAAGCATTGTAGACTTTTTGATATAACTCTGAGGTAAAGTGTGTAGGTGTGATTTCACTTGATACCCAATTGATATCTTCAGGGTGTGCCAAGAGATAGCACAGCAGCATCTCTTCTGAACGATTTTCTCTTAAATCCATCCGTGGATTTTTGGGGTCAGGACGAACAGTGTGTTCAATCATAGCAGCTGTCTCTTTCTTTTTTTCGATATGCTGATTTTTTCGAATGTTTTTCCGAATCTGCTCCATAATTGTTTCTGTTCGGATACCACACTTTTCCGCTGCTTTTCCAGCATAGATTTCTTGTAACATAGTGTTTTGATAATCCGATAGTACAGATACCACTTTGTCTAGGTATTTCGCTTTATCCGTAGGAGAATCGAAATCAATGCCATTTTCACACTGATTCACGAGAAATTCGATGGCTTCTTCTGACTGTTCCAAAAGCAAGCGAAATCGATCTGTGCCAAATTTTCGAATGTACTCGTCTGGATCTTTTACATTATGGAGATGCAAAATTTTTGTAGGTAATCCCACTGCTTCAAATCGACGTACTGCACGCCTTGTGGCAATTTGTCCAGCAGCATCGTTGTCATAGGCGATAATGATTTCTCTAGCATGTCGTTGTAGTAGATGTGCCTGTCCATCGGTAATAGAAGTGCCAAGAGATGCTACTACGTTAGAAAAACCGGCTTGGTTAATTGCAATTACATCCATGTAGCCCTCTGCCAGTATAATTTGAGTGGAATCTGAATCCTTTGCGAAATTTAGGGAAAAAAGATTTTGGCTTTTATCGAAATATCTCGTATCGGAGGTGTTCAGATATTTTGGTTTGCTGTCGTCAAGAACTCTGCCTCCGAAAGCAATGATGTTACCTTTCAAATTCACAATCGGAAATATTACACGATTACGGAAAGTATCATAGAGTTTCCCGTTATCAGTGCGTGTAGATCGACGTGCCAGATCTGCATCTAGTAACTCTTGCTCAGTAAACCCCTTTTGCAATAGATGTTGTGTAAGACTCGTCCAGTTGTCCGAAGCAAATCCCAAGCCATATTTTCGGATAGTTTCTGGTTTTAAGCCACGATTTATAAAATATTGCAATCCACGCTTGTCTGTACCTTTGACCAGATTGAGATAATAGAAATTTGCCGCTTCTCGGTTAGCAGCCATCAATTGCTTTCGATATGCTACCTGTTGTTGCGCTTCTCGGTCTGTAGGAATTTCAAGTCCGGCTTTTTCCGCTAAGAACCGCACTGCTTCAGGAAATTCCATGGTTTCGATATGGCGAATCCACATAATCACATCTCCGCCTACACCACAGCCGAAGCAATAGAAGCTTTGCGTATCTGGGAAAATCGTGCAGGAAGGCGACTTTTCTGAGTGGAAAGGACAGTTGCACACGTAATTTCTACCAGAACGCTTCAGCGAAACATAATCAGACGCTACGGACTCCATGGTACAGGTGTTACGAAGCAGTTCTAAAAATTCATCACTAAAAGCCATTCTATCACCGCCAGCCTTTTGGGACAAATAATTCTTGGTAAAGGGAGACGGCATAACTATCGCTCATACCGGAAATGTAATCGCAAACTGCTCTGTCAGCGTCTGTTGTCTGGCAGATGTTCTGATACTGTTCCGGCAATGCGTCTGGATGGGAAATAAAGTAATCATAAAGCGATTCAATCAGGTGTTTTGCCTTTTGTTCTTCTTGTTTAGCGACTGGATTATAATAGACTCGTTCAAATAAAAATGTATGTAGTTTATCGTGTTTTTCCTGTATTTCTGGAGTCATGCCAATTTCTTTTGTGCCGTGGGCAATAACATCTCCTACTAGGGAAGTAATACGTTGTGTTTTTGAATTTCCTAATATATCCGTGACATCTTTTGGTAAGTCGGATTCTTTTAAAATTTCCGCACGAATGGCATCTTCAATGTCATGATTCATATATGCGATACGGTCTGCTACTCGCACCACGTTTCCTTCTTTCGTATCCGCAATGGCGTTGGTATGGCAAAGAATCCCGTTGCGTACTTCGTCGGTGAGATTCAATCCTGCGCCTTCCTTTTCAATATAGTCTACTACACGTAAACTCTGTTCATAGTGGCGGTATCCATGGGGACAGATTTTATTTAAAATCGATTCACCACTATGTCCGAAAGGGGAGTGCCCCAGATCGTGTCCCAGTGCGATTGCCTCGGTCAAGTCTTCGTTTAGATTCATTGCTCTGGAAATCGTTCGTGCAATTTGCGAGACTTCCAGCGTGTGGGTCAGTCTTGTACGATAGTGGTCGCCCACTGGCGACAAAAAAACCTGTGTTTTTCGTTTCAGTCTGCGAAAAGAATTACAATGTAAAATACGATCTCGATCCCGTTGAAATCCCGTGCGGTAAGGACAAGGTGCTTCAGAACGCTGTCTATGACCATGTCCCAAATTTGGGCAGGCATCTTCACTTAAAAATTTTAACTCTCGTTGTTCCAATTGTTCTCGAATGGTCATTGTTTCGCCTCCGTTTCGATTTGATCGTTTATTTTTGAGGATGTATGATTATTTGATTGACCTCTAATAATATATACGCAAATTTGTCTGGAAACTCCTTTTTTTTGCAAAAAAATTTTATTTTTCGGAGAAGTCTACGTACTTTAATGCACCGGTTTCAATTTGAATTTGACCGCTGGTTTGCTCCATAAGATCGTGATTGAGTGCTTGCCAAGTGCTTTCTTTTATTTGAAGAGAAATTTTTACTTGATCCGTAAATATGGTATTCTGAATCTCTAAATCTTCATTGGCTTTCGATAAAAGATAAAAAACTTTACCATATTGGGTATAGTCCATTTGGATTGTCACCGAATAGCATGGATACATGATACAGATTCGTGCATTTTCTACTGCCATAGCAGTGCTATGGGAGTAAGCACGTACTAATCCGTTTGCACCCAACAGAATGCCTCCGAAATAACGTGTGACAACGCAACAAATATCTGTCAATCCTTGTTTTTGCAGCACATCTAATATCGGTATGCCTGCTGTGCCCTGAGGTTCACCGTCGTCAGAATAGCGTGAAGCATTATCCTTTCGCAGGCGATAAGCGTAAACGTTATGGCGTGCTTTTCGGTGCTGCCGTCGAATATTTTCTAAAAACGCCAGTGCCTCTTCCTGCGTTTGAATCGGCGACAACTGGGCAATAAATTCTGATTTTTTTTCTAACAGCGTAGCACTTGACGGAGAAACAATCGTGCGATATTCTGTCATAACATCCCTTTCTTGATGGAAAAAGACGTGCGAATATATGTAGTCCAATCGCACGTCCCTCTCGTAAAATTTTTATGACTCTGTACTGTCTTTTCAGTCCAAATTAAACCGCTTTTTAAAGCGATCAACACGTCCGCCAGTATCTACCAGCTTCTGTTTACCGGTGAAGAACGAGTGACACTTTGCACAGATTTCCACTTTGATATCTTTCTTAGTGGACATCGTTTCCATTACATTACCGCAGTGGCAAGTAATCGTGGTCTTTTCAAATGTCGGATGGATACCTTCTTTCATGTGGACTCACCTCCAAAAACAAAATTATTTCCAAAGCAGCCCATCGGTCATGCTCCGACAGTAGTGCCTCAAGAATTCTTTACTATGTGTGACAAAACCGTCACAGTTATTTATTATAGCACAGTTTTTCTGGTTTGTCAAGGGATTTTGAAATTTTTTTGAGAATTTCCTTTTTTTATTATACTACATGGTTTCATAGACAGGTGCAGTTTACTTTGAGTGACAGAGGTGTTTTGCTACTTAATTTAAAATCCACAAATTTCTAAATATCCGTTTGCAATTGCTTCGCCACAGAAGATGGAAATCGCAGTACCTAGTGCTAAGTATGGACCGAATGCAAACTGCGAATTACTAGTACGTACTTTTTGGATCATGCCGAAAATCGATCCAAGCACGAGTCCGAAAAATAACGCAACAATTGCTGCTTTTAGTCCTAAAAATAATCCTGCCGCCAACATTAGCCAAGCATCTCCACTGCCCATGGCACGCTCTTGCGTTACGATTACCAATAGTATCAGTGGTGCAAAAGCTATAACAGCTCCTAATATATGTGAGATCCAGTTTCTGTTGTCAATCCAATCGTAAACTGTCATACTAGCACCTAATAACCCAATGAATCCTACTACGAAGATATTGATTAGCTGTGTATCTAGATCCATAAAGAACACTATCATCAGTGCTGAAAACAATAGGCACACGAGAATTGCACGAATAGGGTCATCCAATAAACCGTACCACGCAAATATCAGTACATAAAGAATAGCGTTCAGACCCTCCACCAGTGTATAGCGGAAAGAAATTTTTGCACCGCAGCTGCGACACTTTCCTTTTAAACGTATCCAACTAAAAATGGGGATTAAGTCTCTTTTGAGTAGCTGCGTACCACAACTCATGCAGTGTGATCGTACTCGAACAGTAGATTCCTCTTTCGGCATACGGTAGATGCATACGTTTAAAAAGCTACCGATAACTGCACCAAACAGAAAAATAATCAAATACAAAATAAAATAACATAATAATAACATCATAACATAGCGTCTCCTTATTACCAATTGGTATGTTTCCGTATTTTTACTTGATACATTCGTTCATCAGCTTTTTTCATCATCGCATCGATGGAAGTCAGGTTTTCCGAGGAGACACTATAAAATCCGTAGCTGCAATTGATTTGATAGGGGAGACCGCTTTCTCTGTTGTAATTTTGTAGAAGCGTATCAATTTTCGCAATATAGCCGTCAATATCATGTTCTTCTTTATGAGAGAGGATGATACAATACTCGTCACCACCGGTACGAATGCAAATGCTATTTTCTGGCATTGCGGAACGAATGGCGGAAGCGGCTTGTTTGATGGCGTTATCGCCGGATTCGTGACCATATTTGTCGTTGATTGGTTTCAAACCGTCTAGATCTGCACAGACTACTGTAATCCAATCGCCATTTTGTTGGGCACGATCTGCCAGATTGTAGCCAAACCACAGCATACTTCGCCGATTATACAGTCTAGTAAGCGGATCTTGCATATAGAGATTTTCCAGTTCATCTACAATATTTTCCAGCTCGTGTTTCATATAAAAGCTGCCGGCGTTATTAGAAATGGACATAACCCATGTTGCAAAAAAATCACCTATCCCATGCGTTTTGGTCGGCTCATACGCCAAATATCCCAAAAATTGGTTTTGAAAATATAGTGGAAAGAAGCCATAAAAAACAGGCTTTTCCCCGTGCAAAAAATCTACTGGTAACAACTGTTCTGTAGGAAAAATTGTTCCAATTTTAACATTGTGTCCATACTGTACCATAGATACCATCTGTAGAGCAATTCCGGTATAGCTGCCACGAATATTATCTTTATCAATTTTACCGCTATTTTTTTCCAAGTTAGAACAAATACAAACATAAAACTTTTTGAAGTGAAAAATTTCCGCACCACGGCGTGTATCTAGGTAAAGTTCTTCAGAATTTCTTGCACTTGCAAATTTGGTGTTCATTTGGAAAATATAATTATTAAATCCCAAAAAAATGTGTTGCGTACTATATGTATCCTCACAATAGTTATTGCTTTCCTCATCGTTAATCGGTATGCAGCCACAAGATTGTCTTTTTTCCAGAACGGAGTTAATATAGGTAATATGCAGTGGGGTTTCTCCGTTCCAAACGGATTCAATTAATTCTACTGTTTTACCCGATTCGGAAAAAGCATGGCGAATCGTCGTCAAAGTAGGCGTATAGCGTAAACCATCTTGAATTCCATCAAAACCAGTAACTACTACATCTTCTGGGATACAGTAACCATGTTCTTTTAGATAGTCCATACAGAAAATTGCCATGGTGTCGCTCGCACAAACGATGGCATCCGGTATACCGTCCGTTTTCAGAAAAGTTTCGGTGCAATCTGCCGCTTCTTTCCAAAATCGACCATATCCAATACGGCTTTCTTTTACTGGAATATGATGTTCAGTCAAGACTTTCTTGTATGCTTTCAAGCGTTCCTCTGTTTGAAGATTCCCGGGGAATCCGCCAATAAAATCGATTTTTGTAAATCCATGTTCTTCCACCAAATGTTGCATGATGGATTCCATGGCGGTTTTATCGCTCAAATGAATATTCAGCTCTACTTCATGGTTTGTATCATTCACATTGACAATAGGTACATTGTGGAGACGTGCCATTTTTGCGATCTTAGGAATGATAGAGGGATCTAAAAAGGAATTACCAATCAAAATCAATCCATCCAATAAGTCATAATTGATAAGATGAAAAATTTCCGTTTCTCCTCGAATGATAGTATTTGGGAGAACCTCTCCATGATTCAGTTCTGGTTTTCGCATTAGAGATGCAAAGACTAATACATTTATACCATTTTCTTGGCATTTGTGATAAATTCCGTCAACAATTCTGGTTTCGTATTCCCAATCATATCCTGTGACACAGACACCAATTGTTTTTCGTTTCATTTGTCATTTTCCTCCGCTTCACAGCTTACCGATAAAATCGATCAAAATATTTTTTATTATAACATATTGAACGATAAAAATCAATAGAAATCATGTGAAAATTAGCGTTTATTTTAGAAAGTTTGAGAATTAACTGTTATAATAATAAGCATTTTTAAAATAAAATGCCGGAAATTGCAGACAAATTTGTCATGACGTTTCTCCCTCTGGAAGAGGTCAGAATTTTAGAAAGAAAGAGATCGGAGAGCCTCCCCTAAAAGGGTGATTCCCCACAGTGTGTGGAAATGTCACGCAGTGACAAAAGGGCAGGGCAAAGGGGGACCTCCAGCCGTAGGCTGGTGGTGAAGAGGTTTCCCTTCAAATCAGCGGATGCCCCCGAAAATCCCAACTCGTCTCAAAGCTATCCCAATCGGTTTTGGAGAGGGTGATATTTTCTTCGACAATATTCGTTATAATGTCTTTTCGTGTTTCATCATGCAATATTGGAAGATTCCCAATATCGCCTATTTGAATATTAATAGTCGGATTTAAAACATTCAAAATATTTTGGCAGCATTTTGAATTTAAAAAACCTAGCGTCCAAAGTAATTCATCTTCATTCTTATGATAGCAAATTGCAGCAGCATCATCAAATAAAAATCCGTTCTCAGAGAATCTTGCGCTAAAGATAGAAGATGTAATTTTTGACCAAGTTAAAGCTTTGGAAAAATTATATTGTGTATTTTGAGGACGAGATAGTAGTTTTCCACTTGCATCTCGATAATTTTTTATTTCATAGCCATCACTTTTCCAATTTATGACATACTCTTGATTACCATACCACCTATGATACTCGCCTCCCTTATGATGAAGATACCATTTATAACCATTATTTACCGTTTGGATTTCAGTGTTAATAGGTACCATATTTTTATTGATTACGACAATGCTTTTCCAAGTTTGCCCTATGGCATTAGTTTCGCTTTTCAGTGCTGAAACGGAATTGTACAATGAATTCGCTGTAAAATGTCTGCGCATTTATTTGATGCTCTGTCTTGTTAATGGCTTTCAAACTTGTACAAGTATTTTCTTTCAATCTGTTGGTAAGCCGATACAGGCGTCTGTCAATACTTTTGTGAAACAGATTTTGTTGGTACCCCTTGGCATGGTAGTATTTTCACAGATCATAGGTGTAACAGGTTCGCTTTGGGCAGGACCATTTGCAGATGGCACAGCATTTTTCCTCGCTATGATCCTACTCAAAATGAATTGAAAAAATATTTTCCCAGTTAAAAATGAAGTGTAGGATTTTTTCTAACGGATGGTTGCTTTCGAGAGACTATCCGGTATTGCATATCCATTTAAATACCTGTATTTCGTTGTATCTACTGTTGATTTGTAATTTATCCTAAATTAAATTAGATACAATAGCAATACGTTTTTTTGAAGTGCCAAACTGTTTGCAAATAAAAGCAGCATGGTTTATATTCGGTTCAAACTTAACTTGCAGACAAGCATAGTCCCCCGCCGGAATTTCAATGATTTTTTCGTTTTTTTCTCTGATGGAAGTACGTCGTAAAAAAGGAATTGTCTGATTTTTTCTTCGTCCATGAAAAACATAAACCCAGATGGTAAGACAACCGAAAATCCTTTGCTTTCTGCATAATCAAATAATTGGGTGGAAATGCGTCCGAATTGTGCAATATTTGTGAATTCACCCAAATATTCTTCTACAATAAAAAAGCGAGTAGATATTTTCCTTTGATAAATGCCTTTATGAGCATTGTATTGATCTTGTTCTTCCTGGCATTTTAATGTATATTCAATTTTCTTCAAATCCGTTTCTAACTTTTTGATTTTTTCTTTTGCAATGCGTTTGCCATCTTCCAGCATTTTCTTTTGCCAAAAAGCATTTACGTCCTGATATTGCTTTAATGCTTTTAGAGGAATGTTTAAGTTGATACATAGTAAAATAATGTCTAAGGTAGAAAGTTGTTCCGGTGCATAATAGCGATATTTACTCTGTGGGTCAACATAGGCTGGAAAGAGAATGCCTATTTTTTCATAATAAAGTAGCGAATTAATATTAACACCACGTAATTTTGCAAACTCGCCAATGGTAAGATAATCTTTCATATGCCGATCCTCTGTTATCTTTTCTCGGTTTATCTTTTTTAAAAAAAGAAATTAACCATATGTAGGAAAATCAATAATTATAATTTGATAGTGAAGTTATGATATGATTGCTATTACAAGTCTCGATCCCGCAAAGACTGAAATGTTATAAGTCCAAAAATTCACGCAGTTGTGTGTTTTTTCGTATACCTTTAATACTGCTTTTTTACAAAATGTAAAAAACGATAACTTTATTTAAGCTAGCAGTTGACTTTATGATGAAATAATGATGCAACTGCGTTTTCTACACTTATTATATCATGTCAGAATTAAAAAGACAAGTGTTTACAGAAAAAATCGAACCGGCATTGTATTATCAGTAAAAATCTTAGCTGTGTAAATGCTTTTTTGCTCATTTAAACAAACAATTTTATCCTACATTCAACAACACACTTCACAGAGATGGTTTCTCATTCGAAGCATATGATCTGAAACCACAGGTGCTGCAATATACCCATGAG
>JAJQEI010000048.1 GCA_021201755.1 Ruminococcus sp.
TTTTTTTTTTTTTTTTTTTTTTTTTTTTTTTTTTTTTTTTTTTTTTTTTATCACACAGTTTTGATATACTTCAAATGGTGCGCGCCGAAATATCAGAGAGGAAAACATTACATCATGAAAAAGGTAAATAAAACGCCTATCGGTATCAGAATTGCAATCATCGTTGGAAAGGTTCTTTCCATTTTGGCGATTCTGCTGACCGCACTCGTTGCCTGCAGTGACCAAATTACAATATCGAAAGCGAAAGATGCAGGCGGATTTATCTATTACGAAGGCGATTATTACGACATGGACGAAATTATCGAAGTATTTACTTCTGCCCGAAATCAGGCGTTGATTGTCCTGTTCGTTTTTGCTGTCGTACTCGTTGGTTTGTTCATTCTTGGCAGTATGCTCAAGAAAAAATATGGCGTCGCTGTTCTTGTGGAACAAAACGAAACTGTAACGGAACAGCCTGTCACAACGGCAAAGGAAAGCGTTTGCCCCAAATGCGGCGAAAAGGTAAAAGTGGGAGAACCTTTTTGTGGTCACTGCGGAGCAAAGATGGAGTAAGGTAAGGGAGAAAATTATGCAAACAAAAAGAATTTTATCGGCAATTGTAGTCAGCAGTATGCTGGCAGGACTCAGCGGCATTTTAACTGGCTGCGGCAGTACGAAAGTAGACATTTTTTCGGAGGTTTCCTTGGAATTTTCCGGCTATGACGGCTATGGCACAGCCACTTTTTATGAGGACGATTGGCTGGACGAAATCGAAGACGAAATAGACGAACACTTGAGTAACAAAGAACGCCTCGAAATTGAAGACGCAATCGTCTTCAGCTGTGAACCAACGGAAGACCTATCCAATGGCGACACGGTGACGGTTTCAGTAGACGTGGACGAAGATGTTTTGGATGAGTATAAGTTGAAGCTGGAGTCTGAATCCACCACATTTACAGTAAAAGGTCTGGACGAGGTAGAAGAGTTCGACCCGTTCGATGATATCACCGTTACATTTTCCGGCTATGCACCAAATGGATCTGCAAGCATTGAAAAAGTCTCCGGCGGTTCCGGTTTGGATCTGGATTTTGAATTAGACACAAGCTCCGGTCTTTCCAACGGCGACACTGTTACAGTAACAGTATCTTACTCCAGTTGGGCTAACAATTATGATTTAGAAGGATATTGCCTGAGCAAAGGCATGGCACCCACGGCTACAGAACAGACCTACACTGTAGAGGGACTGGCGAGCTATGCGACAGCACTTTCTGACATTCCGGAAGATATGCTGACGAAAATGGACACACAAGCACAAGATGTCATTCCCGCCAATATTTCCAGTCAGTGGGATTCCGAAAACGGCGAAATTTTCAATGGTGCAGATCTCTTGGGCTATTATTTCCTGACCACAAAAGAGGGCTATGAATCCAATTCCCTGCAAAATGAAATTTACCTCATTTATCAGATAAACGGTGACTGGACAGGTTACTCTGAAGGTGATGCGGGAACATTCAGCTATTACTATTATGTCAAGTTCGAGAACGTTCTTCTATTAGATGATGGTACTCGTTCCGTCGATTTGAGCGTTTATGATTATCCAACATGGCACGGCGTGGAGGTTACATCCTATATATGTAATGACGAAATGAGTTTTTATTATGAAGAAGCTGTAGGTATTGAACAAGACGGCTATACCAGCAAGGAAAGTATGTTCAGCGATTGTGTGGCATCGAAGCTCGATGAATACTCCTATGAATCCACAGTAGAATAATTCTTTCATATAAAAAAGTCCCGATGAAATCGTATGATTTCAAGCGGGATTTTTTCTGCTCTTTGATATTTTTTCACAAATTTTCTCCATTTATACTTGAATTTCTGTGAAACATATGCTATACTAAAAATGTACGGTGATTTTCACCACAAATATCCTTATAACAGGTATAATAGGAGGTTGATGTCCATGAAAAAATATGCTTTCAAACGAACGACAGCTTGTATGACAGCGGCGATTTTTACAGCCGGTTTCGGTATAAACTTGATGTCCTTTTCTTCTTCACCACTGCCGGTCACAGCCGCCGCTGTCTCCGGCACGATGGTTGCCACGCACACCCAATCGAAAATTATCGATTATCTCGATTCGCACCCGTACACCTACAACGGTGCATCTTATGCGGAAGAACCAAGCACCTCTTCTCCCTACGCCATCGGCACGCTAAGTGACGAAACGAAGGAAAGTGCATTAAATGCACTGAACTGTGTTCGCTATATTGCGGGACTGAAAGAGGTTAGCTTGGACGACTCCTATGGCGAATTGGCACAGGCGGGAGCATTTATCAATGCGATAAACAGAAAACTCACTCATACTCCTTCCCAACCGTCTGATATGTCCGACGAGCTTTACGAGCTTTGTTATGCAGGTGCAAGCAGTTGTAACCTCGGTGCAGGATTTTATTCCTTAACCGCTACGCTATTCGGATATATGGGAGAAAATTTGGAGAGCATGGGACATAGAAGATGGTGTCTAAATCCCAGCATGGGAAAAACCGGCTTCGGCGAAGTGGGGATATATACATCCATGTATGTGTTTGACGGCAGCGGTTCTTCTAGTGCAACTGGCGTCGCTTGGCCCGCACAGACAATACCCACAGATTATTTTGAAGCTGACGACGTGTGGACGTATTCCTATAGTGAATCCATTTCTAATTCCTCAGATGTAGTTGTCACTTTGACACGGGAATCCGACGGGGGAAACGTGGACGCTTTCGGAAAACAGTACCACAGATGGTACCCTTTATGTTGACAACTATGGCTATGGACAACCTGGCTGCGTCATATTCCAGCCGAACGGTATCGAAAATATTGCCGACGGCGATATCTATCATGTCGAAATCGATGGACTGCCGGAGGCCGTATCCTATGACGTAACATTTTTCGATCTGGATGGCGGTACGACGACGGAGACCACCACTACGGCAACAACCGACACCAATTCCACAGAAACCACGGATATTACAGCAAACACAACCACGCCGGAGGACAAAATTTATCTGGACTTTTCTTTGATAGACGCTACGGATGATTATGGCGAAAGCTATCAATACATTTCCTTTCGTGTGAGCGGCTCTGTCGGACAAGTCATGACGCTGCACTATACGGTGTCCGATGATGCGGGCGTCAGCTACACGTATGTCACCTATACCCACGGCTCTTCTGCCAGTATGTCTATTCTCGGTACCGGCTCTGTGACAGATACATACGAGCTGGAAAGTTCGTCGACTAGTGTCCGCATTAAGGGTGTGGACGCCTCCTATATTTCGGATTTATACTATACGCTAAGCGGTGATTCAGGCACAGAAACAGAACCAACAACCACCACAAGTACAACGTCCACCACCACTACCACAACTACTACAGAAACGATAACAACAGAAACCACAACATTGCCCACAGAGACAACCACCGAATCCGCAACAATATCCACAATGACGACTACGACGACAACAACCTCCGGTTTTGGTGCAAATCGCTTACTCTATACCGTGGGAGATGTGACACTAGACGGAGCGGTGACGCTTTCAGACACCATACTGTTAAATAAGTATTGTTCCGGTATGGTTGAATTTAACGAGATTGTGATGCTCGCAGGCGACTGTAATGGCGACGGTTATGTCGATTCCAATGATGTGCTCATTCTCTTAAAATTCCTCGTCAGTCTCATTCCGCCCATTCCGTATACAGAGTAAAAAAGTCTCTAAAAAAACCGCTATATGGGAGATCTCCCATATAGCAGTTTTTCTTTATGCTTCTGAATTTTTTATACTTTATACTACAGCTTTTTTCTTCTTTTTCACCGGCTGCAAAGTCGTAACGCCACGGCGTTTCTGCCACCATACCCACAGAGCCGGCACGAAGCAAAGGGAATTATACGTACCCATCATAATACCAACCATCATCGGCACGGAGAAGCTCCGAATCGAATCTAAGCCGGAAACCAGTGCAACAACGGTTACCACGATCATCGCAAAGAATGTGGTAACAGAAGTCTGCAACGTACGTCGAATTGACTGAGAGTTACTGATGTTGACAAGGTCTGTGATCGGTGTCCCAGGGAGAATCGTCTGATTTTCACGGATTCTGTCATAAATGACAATCGTGTCATTGATGGAATAACCAAGCAGCGTCAGGATAACTGCCATAAAGTTGGAGTCAATCTCAAATCTCATGAGGACAACACCACCATAGGTGACAATCAGCGTGGAGAGCAATCCCAATACGGCGCAGACACCAGCAGACCAACCGCTAATTTGTTTGAATCGCAATGCAATATAAATAATCAGAATCAGTGCGGCAAAAATGGCTGCTACAATACACTTTGTGAAGAATTCTGAACCGGAAGATGCATCAACATCGTTCGAGTCCACCAGCGTAACCTCGTTATTCGGATAAAGTGCGGTCACTGCGTCGGTTACGTCCGACTGCATCTCAATGGTCAAGCCATCGTTCGAACTGAACGACAACGTCAGTGTGTGGGTATCGCTGTCTAAGCTATCGCCCTGTTGTACCGTAACGCCGGAGCCGATCAATTCTTCGACGGTATCCTCTACGGTAGAAATGTCTACATCGCCGACATAACTATAAGTGATAATCGTACCGCCCTTAAATTCCAGTGCAATATCTACACCGGTAAACGTGGATAAAATGGACAGCACAATCAATACCAGCGACAGAATAAAGAAAAACTTGCTCTTTCCGATAAAGTCTCGAACTTTTACATCTAAGTTTTTATACTTTGACTGCTGTTTTGACTCATTCGGTTCATTCAGCGTTTTTGTTTGCTTTGACACTGCGTCCACCTCCATATAGCGATTTTTTCTGGAAGCACTTGAAGTTTGACAGAGAGAATGTCATCAGTCTTGCTGCAAATACACCCATAATAAAGTTCATAATCAATCCTGTCAACAGCGTGAAACCGAAGGAATAGATAACGCCCTCTGTCGTTGCGCTGAAGAAGTAGAAGATTGTATTGTTAAAGATTTTTACCAAGAAGCCGTCCGGTGCGCCAAATGCACCCATCAGGACAATTGCCACCAAGATACCGGTTAAGTTTCCGTCTAAAATTGCACTGAACGCTCTATGATAACCGGAACGCAATGCGGTATCCAGTGTTTTTCCTTTACGCAGCTCTTCCCGAATCCGTTCACCAGTAATGATATTCGCATCAACGCCCATACCAATAGATAGGATAATACCGGCGATACCAGGAATGGTCAGTGTGGAACTGTCCATAAAGCCAAACCAGCCGGACACAGCAGCAATCATGCCTGCAACCTGACCGATCAGGGCAATGGCGGATACAACGCCAAGTAACCGATAAGATAGAATCATATAGATGATAATGCACGCCAATACGATAATTACAGCCAGTACCATTGCATCTAATGCCCCTTCGCCCATCGTCGAAGAAATGGTCTTAAAGCTCGTAGTTTCCAATGAAAACGGAAGCGTACCGGAATTGATTTTATCTGCCAGTTCCTTTGCCTCTTCATACGTAAAATCACCGGTAATGGTCGCTTCGCCGTCGGAAA
This sequence comes from Ruminococcus sp., assembly GCA_021201755.1. Classification (GTDB taxonomy): domain Bacteria; phylum Bacillota; class Clostridia; order Oscillospirales; family Ruminococcaceae; genus Ruminococcus_C. The sequence goes on from JAJQEI010000048.1 coordinate 5,565, forward strand.
TAACAGCACTTACCGTCGGTGCAGAAATCATCGTATCATCCATCCAGATAGAAATCGTTCCGCTCTCTTCATAAAGTTCGGATGTCGCCTCATAGAACTTTTCTGCGCTATCGTCCGTCAGACTCAGCGTAACCATGTACTCAATTTTGCCTGTCGTTTCGTCTTGTGTTGCACCTATGCCTGCTTCTTCTACGTCAGAACCGCTTAGGATAATATCGCCGGCTGCCACAGTATTTCCATCGTCATCCGTCGTCGTGTCGCTCCCCTCTCGGAACGTCAGTTCTGCCGTTTCGCCTAATTCTTTGACCGCCTCTTCCGGATCGAATTCCGTTTCGCCGGCCTGCCACGGGAATCGGACGATAATCCGACTGCCCTTATAATCCACATACGTTTCGCTGTCTGTGATGTTTAAGTTGGTCAGACGTAGTTTGATCGTCTCCAATGCCGCATCCATTTGTTCTTCCGTTGCCTCTACATCATCTGCCGGTTCAAACGTCACGTCTACGCCGCCTTGAATATCGATTCCCAGTCGAATATCATCCACACCATTAATATATGTGTGTACAATATCACCGTATTGGTAATCGAGTCCAGTAATCGTGCTGACAGCAAACAGTGCAATGATGGCAAAAACGATAAAGAAAACGGGTTTTTTCACTTTTCTCACGATTTAGCCTCCTGTGCTGCGGTTCATGTATTTAGGAAAAATATTCCCCATGCTGCATGACCCGCAGCGGAAAACAATCCTAAAGAATATGCCGCATAATATTTCGAATATTCTTGTCATTTCAAAAGCAAAACGGCATCCGTGCAAATCACGTGGGCGACGGCAGGCAAAAGCAGCTTTTGCAGGAGGCCCCTGTTCCGAAACAAACTTCGATTCGAGTATGTCGTCAGTTGATACACCGATCGACAATCATTAAATATTATACCGCATTTTTTCAAATAAGTCAATAGCCAAATACGAACTTATGTGTAAGTTTTCAAATTTTCTTCTGGCTTCTCTTGCGTCTCCCGAAAAAATTCGCCAAATATTTACATTTGCCTATTGCAATTTTCAACGATATATGTTATAATATTTTTTGATTATAAACAGTTCTCAATTGATATCAATTGATACAGAAGGGGCATTCAAATGGTTTATTTTGGAAACGATTGGGACGAAATCCTGTCGGGAGAATTCACAAAGGAATATTATCAATCTCTGCGACAATTTCTACTCGTGGAATATCGCACGCAGACAATTTATCCGGGAATATACGATATTTATAATGCAATGAAATATACTGCCTATCACGACGTGCGTGCAGTAATTTTGGGGCAAGACCCTTACCATGGTCCAAATCAGGCACATGGACTTTGCTTTTCCGTCCGTCAAGGCATACAGCCACCGCCATCGCTCGTCAACATCTTTAAAGAAATTAAAGACGACGTGGGAATCGATAACACTGGAAAACATGGAGAACTCACAAACTGGGCAAAGCATGGCGTACTTCTCTTGAACATGGTCTTGACAGTACGTGCCGGTCAAGCAGGATCACACCGTGGAAAAGGCTGGGAGCAGTTCACCGATGACGTAATTCGCTTGTTAGATCAACGGGAGGAACCTGTCGTATTCATGCTATGGGGCAACAACGCCAAGTCAAAACAAACGCTGATTCAACATCCCCAACATCTTGTTCTGACTGCTGCACATCCAAGCCCTTTATCCGCTTATCACGGCTTTTTTGGCTATAAACACTTTTCCAAGGCAAATGCGTTCCTTCGGGAACGAGGATTACCGGAAATCGATTGGAGCATTTCATAAGTCATTCCAGATGAACATAGTCTCTTATCTTAAAACAATATGACACCATTTTTATACGATGTGGTATAATGAATTACAAAAGAAATTTCTTTTAATATGTAGAAACAGAGGAACACTTTATGAAAATTACAAATTTATTTCGGGATCGAATGGTATTTTCGTTTGAAATTTTCCCACCGAAAAAGACCTCTCCTGTGGAGACGATTTATTCCACGCTGGAGGCACTACAAGATTTACATCCGGATTTTATCAGCGTTACCCTGGGAGCAGGCGGCAGCGGAAACGGGACGAACGCTATTGCCATTGCACGTCGCTTAAAAGAGGAATACGACGTATTGCCCATGGCACACGTACCGTGTATCCATCGAACCAAAGAAGAGATAGACAATATTTTGAACGAGTTGCAAGACGCTGGTATTGAAAATGTACTGGCACTGCGTGGCGATATTGTACCGGATACTCCAGTGCCGGAAGATTTCTCCCACGCAAGCGAGCTAATCGCCTATATCCAAGAAAAAGGTGATTTCGACATTGGTGCAGCTTGTTATCCGGAATGTCACCCCAGTGCGCCGAATCTGGACGTTGACATCCAGCATTTGAAAGAGAAAGTGGATGCAGGAGCGACACACTTGATTACACAGCTGTTTTTCGACAACGAGATGTTCCGTGATTTTCGCTATCAGGCACAACGGGCTGGCGTAAATGTCCCCATCGAAGCGGGAATTATGCCAGTGACAAACCGCAAACAGATTGAACGAATGGTAACCATGTGCGGTGCAAGCCTCCCACGAAAATTTACTAAGCTGGTACAGCGTTTTGAAGATCAGCCGGAGGCTCTTCGTGACGCAGGAATTGCTTACGCTGTAGAACAAATAGTAGATTTGATTACCGACGGTGTGGACGGCATTCATGTATACACGATGAATAATTCCTACGTCGCAAGAAAAATCACAGAAGCCGTCAGCGGCATTCTCAGAGCTGCTCCCATATGCTGAGTATTTCTTTAACTAGTATAGACAAGGCGGAGGCACTTCGCTATATGGGGTGGCGTGGTAAACCAGATAAAGACATGCAGGTACTGATGGAAGAATGCGAAACACTCGTGCGCCAGACGGCACAACCGAAAATGACGTTTCGGGTAGTACCGCTGGTAAAGACGGAAAACGGTCTTTTTGCAGAAAAACTGCCGTTGGCAGGGAAGGATATTGCAAAGCTATTACAAGACTGCGAAAAAGTGATTCTCATGGCGGCAACGCTCTCTGCTCAGACGGACACGCTCATTCAGCGTACACAAGTACAGGATTTAACCCGAGCATTGGCAATCGATGCACTGGCAAGTGCCGGAATTGAACAGGTTTGTCAGAAAGCGGAACAGATATTTCATGCACAGCTGTCGCAGTGGTACTTTACATGGCGATTTAGCCCGGGATATGGAGACTTACCACTGCATATACAAACAGAATTACTCACAATGCTCGACGCCGGAAAACGAATCGGTCTGACGGTCACGCCGGAATGTATCCTCATTCCCCGTAAATCCGTGACGGCAATCATTGGTCTATCGAAAACGTCGCTCCAAAAAGGCACCCGTGGCTGCACCACCTGTTCCATGCGTGAATCTTGTGCATATCGACAGCAAGGCATATCTTGTGCCATGTGATTACGATGACAGACAAATATATATATATATATAAGGAGGAATTAAAAATGGCAAAAGCTACTTGGACAGCAGAAAATATTGGTGAAGCACTGGAAGAGGCAATTTCCACCGGAAAAATTCTGGCTTATTATCAACCCAAATATGATGCAATTACCGGAAAAATTGTCGGTGCGGAAGCACTCGCCAGATGGATGGGAGACGATGACAAGCTAATTCCACCAATACAATTTGTACCATTACTAGAAAAAAGTATGTTAATTACTCGATTGGATTGGTATATTTTAGAATGTATCTGTGTATTCCAGCGGCAACAGCTAGACGATGACATCCAGCCGGTTCCAGTGTCGGTTAATTTTTCTCGTATGCATACATATGAAAAGAATTATGTCGATAAGCTTTGCACCATTGTAGATCAATTCGAACTGCCCCACCATCTGATTGAAGTGGAGATTACCGAATCGGCTTTGGCAGAAACGGGAACGGATATTATCCAGTTTATCCATGCCATTCGAGAAGCGGGTTTTGATGTTGCAATCGACGACTTTGGAAGCGGACTTTCCTCTTTGAGTTTTGTAAAAGATGTCTCTGCAAATATTTTGAAAATCGATAAATCTCTGCTCAGCAAAAATTGTGAGGATGAAAAGGAATGTGTGATTCTAGAATCCATCTTCAGCTTTGCACAGCGGCTCAAGCTATTAACCGTCACAGAGGGCGTGGAGACGAAAGAACAACTCAATTTCCTGCGTACCTGTGGCTGTAATATCGTTCAGGGATATTATTTCGCAAAGCCTATGAAAGAAGAAGACTATGAAAAGCTTTTGCGAAATTCTGACAGCGAAAATTCGAAAGATATTCTCATGACACAACCGACAAGCCGAATGACACAGCTGTTGCTGAACGACATATTCATGTGTTATCCCTTGGTGATTATATGCAATTTGTCAAAAGACAACTATTATGTCATGGCGTATGAAAATTTCACCAATCGATCCTATTCGTCTACCGGCGTCTATCACGAGTTAATTGAACACACCGCAAAAACCATACATCCAGACGACCAAGAAAAGTTTATGAATACATTTCTCATCCAATCGCAACTAGATGCTTACGCAAGGGGCGAGCACACACGTCAAGTTATCACAAGGCAGCGTGGAGACAACGGAATTTATCATCTGGCAGAAATCACGAACTATTTCGTAAAAAGCTCCTCTTCGAACGATGTTTTCGCAGTGACACTGTCCAAAGCCCTGTCAGCAGAAGAACAAGAAAATATGAACTTCTGAAACGAAGCGCCCTTTGTGAGACAGACGTTCTCATAAAGGGCGATGTACATTCGATAATATGTCGAAATATTCCTACTTTTATGAAAGGCGGACTTTTCTATGCTTTCTTCATTATTTCCAAACCGCAGCTGGATTCGTTTAGACGGTGGCATGGGTTCTATGCTCCAAAAAAGCGGGATGCCCGTCGGTACTTTGCCAGAAGTGTACAATATCACCGAGCCGGAACGGATTATTTCCGTGCAACGCCAATTCGCCGACGTGGGTGCAGATATCCTCTATGCCAATACCTTTGGCGCAAATCGACACAAAATGGCGAAATCTGGTTATTCTGTACAGGAATTGATTTCAGCCGGAATCCACTGTGCCAAAGTGGCAAGCGGCGGAAGATGCAAAATTGCGCTGGATATCGGTCCGATTGGACAGCTGTTGGAACCACTGGGGACATTGACGTTTGAAGAAGCTTATGCTATTTTTCAAGAGGAAATCGAGGCGGCACAGGAGGCGGATCTCATTGTCATAGAAACCATGACCAATCTATACGAAACAAAGGCGGCATTGCTTGCGGCAAAAGAACATTCCGATAAGCCGGTATTCTGTACCATGACATTTGAACCAAATCTGCGGACGTTCACCGGCTGTACGGTGGCATCGGCAGCAATGATGCTGGAGGGATTGGGAGCGGACGCCATAGGCGTAAACTGTTCCCTAGGTCCAGAAGAATTGTTCCCGATTGTGGAAGAAATGGCGAAATGGACGACGCTTCCCCTGATTGTAAAACCGAACGCTGGACTTCCGGATCCGGTTACTGGTGCATATCTTGTGAAACCAGAGGATTTCGCAAAGGCAATGGTTCGCTTTTCCAGACTGGGCGTGCAAATTTACGGTGGATGCTGTGGTACGACGCCGGAGCATCTGAAAGCCGCATACGCAGCACTGGAGCAATGTGAGATTCCGAAACATCACCCGCATATTCCAGCGGCTGTCTGCTCGACTTCAGAGGTAGTAGAAATTGATCAGCCACGCATCATTGGTGAACGCATCAACCCCACTGGAAAAAAGCGATTGAAATTGGCACTCCAAGAAAACGACATGGACTATATCCTCGACCAGGCGGTTCAACAGGTAGACGCAGGCGCAGATTTGTTAGATGTCAACGTGGGAATGCCAGGCATCGATGAAAAGAATATGATGGTTCGCACGGTGAAAGCACTCCAATCCATCGGCGGTACACCGCTGCAACTAGACTCTACAATTCCAGCAGTATTAGAAGCAGCTCTGCGTGTATACAACGGCAAACCGATTGTCAACTCCGTCAACGGAGAAGAGGCGTCCCTGCAAAATATTCTGCCGCTGGTAAAAAAGTATGGTGCAGCTGTCGTAGGGTTGACATTGGACGAAAACGGCATTCCGCCAAAGGCAGAAGATCGGTTTGCCATTGCGAAACGCATTTTAGAACGTGCCTTGGCTTTGGGCATTCCAAAACGAGACGTGTATATTGACTGTTTAACTCTAACTGCCTCGGCGGAACAGGAGGGCGCACGAGAAACATTGGATGCACTGCATCGTGTCAAGACAGAACTGGGATTGAAAACCGTTTTGGGTGTGTCAAACATTTCTTTTGGATTACCGAATCGAGAAGCAGTCACTCGCACATTTTTGACGATGGCAATGGAAAACGGTCTGGATTTACCCATTATCAACCCGAATATCGCTAGCATGACAGAAGCGGTACGTGCGTATCGTCTTCTGCAAGGATATGATAAAAACTGTACGGAATTTGTAGCGGCTTATACAGGCGACCCGAACACCGCTCCAACGAAAAAACAGGAAACGAATGCAGAGACGCTGGATCTTCCCTATGCCATGTCCCACGGACTGAAAAGCGAGGGAGCAAAAATTACGGCACAGCTGCTGGAACATACAGACCCTATGGATTTGGTGAATAAGCAGCTGATTCCGGCATTGGACGAAGCGGGGAAGTTATTCGAACAGGGAAAAATTTTCTTGCCGCAGCTGATTCAGGCGGCTGGCGTGGCACAGGCGGCGTTCGAGGTCATCAAAACGACCATGATTCAGCGCAATGCAGCTCCAGTCAGCCGTGGAGAAATCGTATTGGCAACAGTCAAAGGAGATATTCACGACATTGGAAAAAATATTGTCCGTGTGCTTCTGGAAAATTACGGGTATACCGTTCTGGACTTGGGCAGAGATGTCCCCTGTCAATTAGTAGCGGATACAGCAAAAGAACACGGCGTCAAACTCGTGGGACTGTCGGCACTAATGACCACGACGCTGGGAGCAATGGAGGAAACGATACAGCTGGTGAAAGCCGCCTGTCCGAATTGTAAAGTTGTTGTAGGCGGTGCTGTTTTGACGGCAGATTATGCGGAAAAAATCGGCGCAGATTTTTATGCAAAGGATGCCATGGACACGGTCGCTGTGGCGAAACAAATAGTCGGATAAGCAAAAAGGATGACGAATCAAAAATTCATCATCCTTTATTTTTATTCCTTTATAAGGATTCGTTTTTTCAACCGATCAGGTCGTCCCAAGTCACGTCTTTTCCGGCAGCAACGTTTGCCGCATACATTTGAATCAGGTATGCATCCTGCATCGTGATTTCGCCGTCGCCGTCTACGTCGGCAGCGGTTCTCTGGCTATCGGTCAAGCCGTCGTCATTTCCAGCGGACGCCTCCGCAAAAGCACACATACAAGTATATGCGTCTTGTACCGTGATTTCTTCGTCGCCGTCCATGTCGCCGTAGAGGGTGATTTCTTTGGCGAGGAGGTCGATAGAGGCGGTTTGCAGTTCGTTTGCCTCCTCTGCAATAATGAGATATCCATCCACATAAGCATCCGGATAAGCAGTACGCAATGCATTCCCGAGAGCATTGTAAGCAGTATAGTCTTCAACCGATTTAATGGTATAAGTTGTGCCGTCAGCCGTCACAACAGCATCATCGTCATAAGCAGAGACAATTTCCTGCATCTGTTCCATTTCGTCTTCCGGCACACCAGTGATTGTGAACGTCTGGTCAGAACCACCAGGACTCCATGTCCACAAGCCACCAATATATTGTGCCGAAACAAGAACACCAGCATCTTCCAAATCACTACACATTGCAGTCAAAGTATCATACTTTTCTGTAAAATCAACTGGTTCTGTAGAAATTGTTTCCGTGATTGGCTTATCATACATATGAATGCTGTACACCTGTGTGTCATCCTCTTCGGATAAGCTTTCCAATTCACTCTCACTGTAATATTCAAAATCCAGTTCGGCTTCGTACGTAGTATAAATTTCTTGATAAATTTCCAAGCCGTCTTCGCTAATTTTTAGCGTTGTAATGTTGGCTTCAAGCAAATCTGCACTAATAATGTCTGTATAACCATCTCCGATTTTTTGGTAAATTACACGAGGGCGATAGCCCGTTCCCGTCCAACCGCCGGTATACGTAACAAAAGTATAATCAGAATAATCTTCAAGAAACTCCAAATCGTAGCAAAAGCTTGCAAGTGCATCAGCTGAAAAACCGGAAAAAGAAGCGACTTCTGCACATAAAACAGCCGCAAGCGTCATTGCGAAAATTTTAGTTTTTTTCATAAAAAATCAGTCCTTTCTTATAAGTTGGGGTTGTTGATGACGAATCAAAAATTCATCATCCTTTATTTTATTCCTTTATAAGAATTCGTTTTTTCAGCCAATCAGGTCGTCCCAAGTCACGTCTTTTCCGGCAGCAACATTTGCCGCATACATTTGAATCAGGTATGCATCCTGCATCGTGATTTCGCCGTCGC